>NZ_QGKL01000042.1 GCF_003172895.1 Leucothrix arctica
GTCAATGCCTGTGGCATTTTGGCATGAGGCAAAGCCTTAGCCGACGAGGAAACTGTTGGGATAATTCACCCGTAGAACGGTTCTTTAGAAGCTTTAAAACCGAGTGGATGCCAAAATCAGGTTACGTTTCATTTAACGAAGGTGCTCAGGCGATTACTCAATACATTAATCAGTATTATAATCGTTACCGCCCACATGCTAACAATGGCGGGCTATCGCCAATAATGGCAGAAGAAAAATTTGGATTAACCTCTAAAGAGGTGGCCAGTTTTAGTTGACCACAACAGACACCATTTCTCTCAAACAAGCAGAGATTTCAGTATCCTTAAGCAATGGTGAAATGATCGCCACAGATACTGCAAAAATCGTTTTAATGAATGACAAGCTTATCAACTTAATTGATGTTCTAGATCTAGCCAAACAACTTCAGAAAACCCATCGTAAAACGTTGTTATCCGGTGTCATACCAACAGTAGGGATTATTGCTGGTGTGTTTGTCTTTAATATTAGTGTGTCAATTGCCATTGTCGGTTACATGACAGGTGTCGGTCTTAGTTTAGGTTACGCTGTATCACCATTATTTACCGAAAAAAGGCGCAATAAAAAGGTTATCAAGAAACTAGCCTCTCCAGAAACGTAAGGAAAAATATAGATAATTTGTTTAGCCGACGTTCTTGTCGCTAATCAGGTAGTCTTATAAATTAGCCAAGGTAGCTTTGATGATTAATATTCATTTGCTTGACCAGCCCGAACTAGATATTCGTTATACCGATGTGCTTACTGCGCTTGACCAGAGAGTGCGGGAAAAGGATGCTGCTCCTTATCTTTATCCAAAAACCAAAGACTTTTATCGTCAATGTTTGGCAGGGGAGTGCTATAACATACTCGCGCTCAATGATGAGGACGTTATAGGGTATGCCGCACTAAGACGTATGAGCCCTTGGCCGGCTTATTTGGAGAAAGTTGAGTACCCCGAGAGTGAGTGTGCTTTGATGCTACACAACATGGTAGACCCTAGTTGGCGTGGACAAGGTATTGCAAAGCTACTTAATCAAGGCCGCATCACTTTGGCTCGCGAGCAAGGGCTGCGTTATTTATTCTCAACGGTGCACCCAGAAAACACACCAAGCATAAAGAGCCTAAAGCGTTCTGGTTTCCGGGTGCTAGATCAACGAAAAATGTTTAGTGAGCAGCTACTGCGTAACTTGATGTTTCTGGATCTAAATGAGCAACAGTAATATCTATAGCATCATTTGCTGGTAACGAGGTTACGGTACTATCTAAAGCGATGTACTGTTCCGCGAGTTGTCGGATACGCGTAGGTACGGGAATATGGTAACGGCGGCAACTGCAGTAGATAATTAATGCAACGAGTGTGTCAAAGGCTTCGATTTGTGGTTTGTCATGCATTTTTACAATCATCTGCCATACAGTGGTACTGAATGGCAGTTCCAAGCCCGGTAAGCCATTAACATCAAAGACTTTAAGAGACCCATGCTGATCAAAACGACAATCGACACGAGTAAATTCGCAAATACCCAAAGCATCACAAATCGGTAACACCTCTGCTTCGATTGCTTTAAGTACTTCTGGGTCATTCACAACAGTAAGCCATTTACCATCATCCCAATCTCTTTGGCGAATACTATAATCTAGGACTGCTCCAGGGTTGTCATAGATATCAATGTCGTAGTAAGTCGGCAAAATTATTGGCTTTTCTGGTGTCATAAAGATAGCAACGGTAATGTCTCTACCAGGTAGGTAATCTTCAACCATCACGGGGTAACCGTAGGTATCGCCTAATTGCTTGGTTTGTTTATAAAGCTCCTCTAAATCGTTTGTTATACAGTCCTGTGTGATGCCTTTACTGGTCGAAAGGTCACTAGGTTTTGTAAAGAGCGGGAACGTTAGTTGACGTTGTTTGAGTATTTCAGGGAGTTGCTGAAGATTCTCTTCATGAATGGCGGCAAACCGTGGTACAGCTGTATTTTTATCTGCTAGCAAGCTTTGGCATTGGTCTTTTGAAAGCACACTTTTTAGGACTTTTGCATTGTTGCCAATAATTGAAAACCCACGCTCTTCAATTACGTCAGCAAGCCAGAGAGCCTCTGTAGCGCCTTTATTAGCATAAACTTGATAGGCATTTGGCCAGACAAGGCAATCGCTTGGGTTTAGCTTGGATAGCACATCAGAAAGCATTTTAAGGCAATCCACATCGTGCACTTCGAGATCAATATGTGCGCGTTGCAATGAGTGGAGAACATCTTGCTGGCTTTCTACATCGGTTGTCCAACCCATGGACCAAAATCCGACGCTATTAATAATTACTATTTTCATGGGCTTCACTTTCCTTCTTTTGGTGATACTTCAAATACGGTGTGTTGAACGGCAACTTATACTTTTTCAGCTTAAGGGGGCTTCAAGTAACGGCGTTTCATGAGCAGTACTGGTTTGCGCATTCCATAACTGGACGTAAAGTCCATTTAGCAACATGAGCTCGTCATGGCTACCTTGTTCCATCACACTGCCTTTATCCAAAACAAAAATATTGTCAGCTTTAGCGATAGCGCGAAGATTATGTGAAATTGAGATCACTGTGCATTTATGGCGAAGCTTGTGGACGGTTGCGTCAATTGCGGCAGCTGTTTCAGCATCTAGACTGCTAGTCGCTTCATCTAAAATTAGGATGGCAGGATCACAAAGAATCGCACGTGCAATGGCAACACGTTGCTTCTGACCACCAGAAAGGCGTTTACCCGCTTCACCAGCATTGGTTTCATAGCCTTGTGGAAGATCAGTGATGAACTCATGCAGTTCAGCAGCTTGTGCGGCCTGCATAATTTCATCATCGGTAGCATTTGGTTTGGCAACACGAATATTGTCAGCAATACTGGCATTGAACACGAAGGTGTCTTGCAACACGATGCCAATTTTTTGGCGCAATGAGCTTATGGTGAGGTGACGGATATCATGTCCATCGACGGTGACTCTTCCCGCTGAAACATCATAAAAGCGTAATAACAGGTTTAGAATAGTACTTTTTCCTGCACCACTTGGGCCGACAAAGGCGACAAAGCTACCGGGCTGTATGGAAAAACTCGTATTACGTAATTGTAAATTGTCATCCGTGTAGCCAAAGGAAACATTTTCAAAACATACGCCTTCCCTAAATGTGGGTAACACAATCGCACCGGGAATATCGATAATATCGCTTTGACTTTGGAATAGTGTGTCTACACGGCGAATGCCTATTAATGATGTAAGTACCTCATCAATACGGTTTCTAAACAGCTTACGCATGTAACTGACAAAAATACCCTGCATCATAATGAATGAAACAAGGCCACCGATAGAGAGCGTGCCGGCGCCGAGTAGAATTAGTCCAGTAGAAATAGAAAGCAACTGAGTGAAAAATAAAGAACTGATAACAGTCCGTTCAAATGCAGTACGATTAAATAATGCATTTGTGGATACTTTCTGCAAACGCTCGAGTTGATTAACAAAGCCACTTTGCATCGAAGGTTGAATGCTGAAACTCTTGATCATTGCTTGTGCTTGAGTACTTTCTTGAACCGCTTGCATAACCATTGCTTCCTCATCTTTCAGTGCGTAATTAGCTTTTGAAAGTGATGGAGAAAAATCACGCAGTATGTAAATTAGTACTGGTAAAGATGTCATGGTTACCAATGCCATCGGCACGGATAACATGAAGAGCATAATAATGTTAAGTACTACAATTAAAAGATCTGCGACTGTTGGAATAATTTGCGTGATACCTAGACGCACATAGATCATATCTGACGAAAATCGAGTGAGGATGTCACCTAATTTTGTGTCTTTGTAATAGCTGACAGGTAGTTTCTGCAGGTGTTGATACATGTCGCTGTTAAGATCTTTAACAACTTTGCTCGTGATGGCTGCAGAGATACGTTCTCCCATCAGAACTAATAATGCGACTGCTGGGAATACTAATAAAAGCTTGGCTAATATAGGTTTAGCTAACAGCAGCCCTTTTCCAGAAGCGCTACTATTGATTATGTTTTTAAGGGCACGCGTAAAGCCGATTTCATATAACCCAAAGCTGACAAGGCCGGCTCCACTAAGTAGTGCTGGACGCCAATAAGGTGCACCATACTTCCTTAGGTAACGGTTGAATAACTTGCCTTCTTTTTTGAACGAGTGAGCAGACTGTTTTTCTGGAACAAGGGGTTTATCTCGCTTCCACAAAGCAACATGGGTTTGTACTTCATCATGATCTGATTGGCGCTGTGGTACTAGAACATCTAGCTGCAGTTTGTCGTTAAGCTTTTCAATGGACCTGCTTAGGGAGCGGCGTGTTTTCTTAGCTTTCTTTTTACTAACGTAATATTTTACCGTAGCAGTACCGCCCGCTATAGCTAGCATAGTAAATAACATTATTACCTTTGATTCTTACTTTTTAGGAAGGTGCAGAAGTGCCTACCTATTGATTATTGAATCAAATCGTTAATAACATGAAGTCTAGGATTGTTAATTTTTGTTGTGAGGATAGTTCTAGAAGTAGGGACGGTTGTTATTTAACTTTTTTATATAACTGCCTCTCTGATCACTTTGCGTGAAGTTAAATACCCAAAGCAATAAAGCAGATACCAACAATCAGTATCTGCTTTATTCAATCATCTACAAAGTCATTACTTCTGAGGTGTAATCAAGTACTTTTCACCAGTCGCTTGCTTAGCATAGCCCGCGATTGATTGTAGTTTCAGTGTCTCAGTCAACGACACTTCATGTGTGTAGTTACTTGCAAACGTTGTAGTGATCTCATCGGCAACACGTTTACGCATCGCAACAACAGTCTCATTACCTAGCTTGCTTAGCACATTGAATAATAAGAACCCAGTGACAGCCCAAGCAAAACCGAAGTTACGGTTTAGCGTAATAGGGCCACGGTTTAGTGCGCCATATATGTAAACTTGTTTGAACGTATCAGAGCCATAAACGCTGTGTTCTTTCATGTCACGTGCCGCTGCAACTTCCATGCAGTTCAAAATGTCACTGGTTAGCTCGCCGCCGCCAATTGGGTCAAACGCAATCGTTGCACCGGTTTCAATAATCGCAGCCGTTAAGTCATCAATGAACGAGTTACTGCTTGAGTTAACAACGTATTTTGCGCCCATATCCCGTAGCAATGTTTCTTGCTCTTCTTTACGAACGATGTTGATTAGATCAACACCATCAGCAATACAAATGCGGTTTAGCATCTGACCAAGGTTAGAGGCAGCTGCGGCATGAATAATGGCTTTGTGACCTTCAGCACGCATGGTTGCAACCATTGCCAACGCCGTCAGCGGGTTCACGAACGAAGAAGCCGCTTCTTTCGCGGTTGTTCCGTCTTTCATTGGTAAGCAGCTTTGTACGTTTGCACATAGGTATTGACGATAAGTGCCTCCACCAATCACAGCAACAGTCTTACCTATTAGTGTTTGTGCCTCAGATGATGAGCCAGCCGCGATCACTGTTCCAGCGCCTTCGTTTCCAACTGGCGTTACAACACCAACACGCGTTTTAAGGCCTTCCATAAACTGCACAGGAACATCAGCTGTAATCACTGGGCTTTGGTCGGTGCCTGATTGTGTGGCTGTTGTCATATCAGCAGCGCTGAACATAACACCTAAATCAGACGGGTTTAATGGCGCTGCTTCAATGCGAATAATAACTTCATCAGCACCGGGTTGTGGCACTTCAATGTTTTGTAGCGCTAGTGTTAATTTGTTGTCGTCGCTGATTATTGAAGTCAGCTGAATGTTTGTATGTGTCATTTTAATATTCTCTTTTAAATCATTAAATTCTATAACCAATCATTTGATTGATTTAGTTCTATTGTTTTTATCGTTCGATGCTATTTAGCATTGTCTGCTTGTATCTGAGCGGTTACTTTTTGCATGAACTCAGGCATGTTTGCCTGACGATCTGCTTCTATATTTTGGGTAATGGCTAACTGACTCATTGAGTCATTCCACGTTTTCATGCCGTGGATCTCTGCAGGTACATCCCAGTCAAGCTGGCTCGCACCGAAGCTGGCAACGATGTTTACGTAATAAACGTAGATGTCGGCCATTGTGAATTTGTCACCCGCAACCCAAGGTGAAAACTGACATAAGCGGCTTATAGCGATAACTCCAACGTCTAATGCTTGGCGTACTTCATCTTTAATCGATTCAGGTATTTCAGTACCTGAGAATGCATAAGGGATAAGTCGTCTACTCGGTAGCTCAAAATACAGCTCGGCTACTTTCATAATTTGTCGAACAACAGCGCGCTCGCTACTGTTTTCGGGGTATAGCGCAATGTCAGGGTAAGTCTCTTCGAGATAGTCACAAATGACACTCGACTCTGAAAGATTGAGTCCTTCATTCGTTGTGATAACAGGAACTTTTCCCGCTGGGCTGATTGCGAGTAACTCTTCACTACCACCGTAGAGTAGGTTTTCTTGAAACGGCAGTTCTTTGTAGAGAAGTACATGTTTCACTAGGTTGTAATAGTTGCTAGCCGCAAAACCGTGCAGAGTAATCATTAGTCAGTGTCCATCATTAGTGTGAAGGGTTGGCGCTGTATCTCATCTGTTGCAGCAAGAGCAAGGCTGCAACGTTTAACTTGAGGTCATTATTACCCTTTTTAATTAGGTTATATATGGCGGCAAATGCTAATCACTATTGCTTTAATGACAACAATGAAGCAAGAATACTACAGGTTTTTTTTAATGGAGAATTGACTTGGATCAACTACGTGCGATGCGGTATTTCAGTAAAGTTGTCGAAACGGGCAGTTTCACCAAAGCGGCGAGTACCTTTAATGTGCCGCCATCATCATTGTCGAGACGCGTTGCTGATTTAGAAAAGAGTCTGGGGGCGACTTTGTTAAAGCGCTCGACCCGAGTCGTTAAACTGACTGAAGTAGGGCAAATTTACTATAATGATGTTCAGAAAATACTGAACCAACTAGCGCAGAGTAATGAGACTGTTCGTAGTTATCAAACAACGCCAATGGGGCGTTTGAGCATCAGTTCGATGGTGGGTTTTGGTGAGAGGATATTGCTACCTTTACTAGATGAGTTCAGCATCTTATATCCTGAGATCGTTTTAGATGTGAGTTTAAGTGATGAGCTATCAACGCTTGGACGTGACGATGTTGATATTGCTATTCGCGGTGGCTACGCGCCCAATGAGCGCGTACTGGCAATCAGGCTCATGGATAATGGGTTTATTCCAGTTGCTTCGCCTAGTTACATTGAGAAGCATGGCCTACCAAGTAATGTGATGGCGCTAAAAGAACATGGCGGCCTTTATTTTAAAGCACCGACAGGGCCTATGCCTTGGTTATGCCATGTAAACGGCCAGTGGCATGACGTAACTGGGCCAGCAGTAGCGATTTCAAATAATGGGTCTTGGCTTGCGAGAAAAGCGTGTAACGGCGAAGGTATTTTGATGTCAACACGATGGGCGTTAGCGTCGTACCTTGAGTCAGGGCAGTTGCAGGAGCTTAAGTTTGAACATGAGCTAACGGTCACTCAGTATTCTGATCTGGCGGTTTATTTGCTGTATCAAAAACAGCGTTACTTGGTACCTAAAGTGAAAGCGGCGGTAGACTTTTTAGTTGAACGACTTAATTGATTGTTGGTTTGGGTGAGCTTAGGTCGATGCAGAGTTTGTGACATGGTATTTACTTAATTTTTTAGATCCAGTTAGTTATGGGCTCTCAAAATTTGATAAGCTATACCATGCTCTTCAAGTGATGAAAGATCTTTTAAACCCTGGAAAGCAAGCATGAATGTTCATCGTAATGCTCGTACCACCCCTAATATGCCCGAAGATATGCAAAAACGTGATGTATTAGTAGGTATTGACCGTGCGACACGTTGGGTTTATATGGAAGTGATCACGGATAAAACAGCGAAGACAGCCGCCAAATTCATCGAGATATTGGTCGCTAAATATCCTATTAAGATTACAAAAATACTCATGGATAATGGTAAAGAGTTTACTGACTGATTCTGTACCACTGGCGAGCGTGAGCCCACAGGGGAACACTTATTTGATAAAATGTGCGACTCATTGGCGATAGAACACCGTTTAATTCTACCAAAACACCCACAAAAAAATGGGATGGTGGAACGCTTTAACGGTCGAATATCAGATGTGATTAAATTAACTTATTTTGCTTCTGCCGAGGAAGTGGAAACAACACTAAAACGTTACTTAACCACGTACAATCATCACGTTATTCAAAGAAATCTTGGACATTTGACACCTATTCAAAGCATCAAACAGTGGCAGTTAGACAAGCCTGTTTTATTCAAAAAAAAGTTTATAATCATTCATTTCTAGATATCTAAACAAGTAGGTATTTAATTATTTATTTTAAATAGAAAGGGCGAAAAAAATAATATCTCTCGCCCTTTTATTAACTACTAACTAAAAAAACTGATTAATATTTATTTAAATATTCTAATTACTCCGCAGGTGGTAACAGCACTGTATCAATTACATGAATGATGCCGTTGCTTGTCATAATGTCAGCTTTTATCACTGTTGCATCATTAATCTTAACACCGTCAGACGTATCAATCATTACTTCAGCACCCGATAATGTCTTAGCACTTTTTAAGCCTGCGACATCTTTCGCGGGTACGCTACCAGAGATGACGTGATAGGTAAGAATAGCTGTTAACCTTTCTTTATCAGCAAGGATAGCGTTAAGTGTTTCTTCGGGGATTTTTGCAAACGCTTCATCAGTTGGCGCAAAGACAGTGAAAGGGCCTTCAGCCTTCAGAGCGTCGATAAGATCAGCAGCTTCTAGTGCTGTTGCTAATGTTTTAAAACTACCGGCTGCAACTGCTGTATCGATGATGTCAGCTTTCATTTCTGCGTGCATACCGGCTTTTTCTTCACCAGCGCTGTGGCTACCTGCCTGCACGCTACCAACACCTACTAACATTGCTGCACTTAAAATCCCTGTAATAATTCCTACTTTCATTTTATGTTCCTCAATAATAAAAAAGCCTAAGTTACGTACAAGCAAATCAACGTTATTGCTTGTTGAGGCTATTATTGTTTAAAAAAACAAATAGAAACCAGAGGCCATAATTCTGTAAAGGTATATTTATGAAAAAACTATTAATTACCACATTAAAAAAGTTTAACTTACTGGTAGGCGTTTTATAGTTGTTAGCAGGCTGAACAGTTTTTTGGTAACTTAACAAATAAATGGTTTTTAAAGGTCGCACATTTAATGCGTCATACTACGAGGTAGTATTTAGTGCCTCATCAAACGCCGGTAATCACCACGTATGCCAATAACAGAGAAGTAAGAAAGGTTTGCTATGAAAAATTCTATTTTAATCCCATTACTAACATATCTAGGTGCAGCGCCATTTTTTCTGGCCAATCTACTTGAGCTAGCTAATATTCGTTTGTTTGATATTGATTCTCTTACCTGGTTTATGACTTACGGCTTTGTAATCCTAAGTTTTATGGCAGGGACTTTATGGGGACAAGTTGTTAATGAGAGTGCTGTTGTCAAAGGAGTTGCCTTGGCGACTAATGGCATCACACTTGCAGCATGGTTTGGGTACTTATTAGCTGTCCCATCGTTGGGGTTGATAGTATCAGCGCTGGGGTTTGTCGCACTTTATGTGCTGGAGGCGTTTGTCATGAAGCAGATGAAAAGACCCGACTATTATCTAGATCTAAGATTAAGGGTGACAGTACTCGTTGTACTAGCTCATTGCATCATGCTCTTTCAAATCTAGAAGGGCACCTCAATATTGACGAGATTGAAAACTCGCCAACTCAGCAAGTGAACTACCTCAACTAGTGAGTAGGTGAGGTAGCCGAGAGTAAATAGAGAAAACCTTTTGAGAAGCCTCTAATAAGCGATCATAACCTCATTACGACGGAATAGCGGTAGCGTCCAAGGTGGATCATAACGTGACAACTCCGGCTTTCCTGTAGGCGTAATGTTCTTAGTCTTGAGCCAGTTCTCAAGCGTTGTTGTCATGTAAGCAACTTTCGGTGCGCGAGCCAACCCAGAAAACCGAATAACAGCATACTTTTGCTTAGGTATTTCCCTAAGTGTCACCGCCGCGTTATTAGGCGTAGGCAATGTTTCCATGGTGTACTTGCTAGGCATCACGAAGTTCATCCGCCATTGGCTATCGCTTTGCTGCATTGTCACGGGCGCAGTCATGCTGATTTTCTCTGAGACACCTGTCTTCATCGTTACTGGGGCGGTCATACTGATTTTTTCAGCAGCGCCTTGTTGTGATGTATTGCCGCCAAAGATATAGCCAGCAATCATTTTAAAGCCTTTGTTTGAAGCCTGTTTCATCGTGCCGGACACTTCTACTTCAGCGATGATTTTTGGTTCGTATTCGCGTAATTCGAATGCACCTGACTTCTCAATCAGAGTAAAAGCGGGCCCTTCGATGGCAGCCATAGATGCACCTGTGTAAAGGATGGATATGAGTCCAACAACCAAAGCTGACTTAATTTTGTAGCGTAAGCTTTTCATATCTGTAGCTCCCAATAAGTCTTAATAAAATAGATGTATTGCCCGAAGCGTTGCATGTCTGTCGTGAAGTAAACGTGAAGGTAAGAAAAAATAACCCTAATCGAAACAAACTGAGCCGCAGATGATGGCTTGGTGTGAGAACATTACCGGTTACTATTTAGCGTGAAGAGCATAGGCTTATGGAACACCACACTACGCAAGAAGACTGGATTGCTATTCTGATCGGTACTTTTCTTACCGCACAGGGTCTCTTTTTTTTGCAGTCAGCGTCACTGCTTACTGGCGGTGTTGCGGGGCTGACGCTTATCATTACTCAGGTTACATCGCTCAGTTTTGGTACTTTGTTCTTCCTCATCAATTGTCCTTTTTACCTAATGGCGTGGAAGCGTTTCGGTAAACAGTTTGCGATTAGAAGTGTGGTGTCAGGTGCGCTAGTGTCCATCTTTACGGATCACATCGGGAAGTTTATGCAGATCAGCACCGTCAACGACCTCTACAATGCTGTGTTAGGGGGGCTGTTAATTGGTCTTGGAATGCTGATTTTGTTTAGACACAGATCTAGTCTTGGTGGGTTTAATATTTTGTGTCTATACATTCAAGATAGGTTTGGACTATCAGTAGGTAAGACACAGCTCGCCATAGATTGCGTGATTTTAGTCTTCTCTTCGTTTTTCGTTTCACCTTGGATTATTTTCTATTCAATCATTGGCGCTATCGTGCTTAACCTAATCTTGGCGATGAACCATAAGCCGAGTCGTTACATCGTTAGGTATGGTTGAGTGCGCGGTTCACCGTTTTCTATTGTTGCTGAATCGGCAACTCATCCTTGCTTAAACGGTGCTTCCTTAGGTTTATTGACTTAGCTAGTCTGAACAGACAATCAATGAACAAGGAAAACCGTGATGTCTGAGACTACTGGAGTAATAGAGCAACGCCTAGCTGATATGGGAATCATTTTGCCAAGACCCCCTAAACCAATTGGTAACTATTTACCGGGTGTTGTGGTTGGAGAGATTCTGTATTTATCAGGCACGCTAGGAACTGTACCCGATGAAAATGACAACGACACTATGCCAATCGCCGGTAAAGTTGGTACAGACGTTACTATCGAAGAAGGCTATCAATCAGCACGTTATATGGCGATCAACCATTTAGCATTGATGAAAGCAGTATTAGGTGATTTGGATCGCATAGAACGTATTGTTAAAATGATCGGTTATGTCAATTGCGCACCGGGTTTTACAGAGCCACACTTGGTGTTAAACGGTGCATCGGATCTCTATGTGGAGTTATTTGGTGAGGCTTCTGGTAAGCATGCACGTGCGGCATTGACGCAACATGAGCTAGGGGTGAATGCTCCGGTTGAAGCTGAAATGACTGTCCAAATAAAAGTTTAAATATCTTTAAGAGTCAGTTTTCCTTGAGTTCAGAATCAAGCCACTTTGCTTGTGCAGACTCAAGGATTCTTTTATCCAAGCCTTCCCAATATGAAAACTGCTCTTGTGCATGTTCTGCAAATAAAGATGCCGCAGAGGAAAGTACTCGCTGCCTACGAGTCGCCATCGACAAATGACGACTCATGAACGGTTTGCAGTCCAGATTAACAGGGATAAGCTTGCCGTATTCAACCCCTGAATAAACGGCCTGCACGGGCATAAATACCACCGCATTATTCAGCACTGCATAAGCGGATAAAAAGTGCAGCCGGTTACTAACAATTTTTGGTGATACCTCAACTTTGCACTGCTTTGCCACTCTTGTGACTAGTTGATTAATCCCAAAGTCTGTACTTGGCATGACATGATCATAGACAAGTAATTGCGCTAAACTCACTTTTTTACCTTGCGCTAGCGGGTGCTCTGCTGGAACAAAAGCGTGTAAAGGCTGGTTATAATTTGCCAGAATATCGACCGCATGATGATGCTGATAGTCATATAGAAAGCCAATATCACATTCATATCGATCTAAAGCATCGACTGTTTCATCACGACTTAGCACTGATACATCGAAAGAAACATCAGGGTATTTTTTAAGGAATTTAGTCATTACCTTAGGCAGGTAGTGTTCTGTAATACCTTCTACGGTCGCAATTCTAATAGCGCCCCGCTGTAAAGAGCGAAGCTCATCGATATCAGACTGGACTAACTGTAGCTGTGCATCAATTTTTAAGCCATGAGCCTGCAATCGTTTACCTGCTTCGGTAAGCGTCACACCATCTGAACGCCTCTCTAGTAAAGTACAATTTAGCTGATGTTCAAGCGATGAAATTTGCCTACTAATGGCAGAAGCAGCGACGTGTAAGCGCTCTGAAGCGCGGCGAATTGATTTGCATTTAGCGACTTCTAAAAAGTACCGCAGTGCATTTAAATTCATAGGATTCCAAGTAGTTAAAATATGACGTTTCAATGAATACCCTAGCAGCACGTTGCCGATATGGCAACGCTACCATCTCAAGATAGCGCTTCCGGAATATGAATTTCGAGTGAGATACTCTAGTCAACAAGAGTTGAAAGCCATACTCCTAAAGCCTCTACAAATATAAATTTAAGAGGCACTTAGCAGCAGGGCGATTTGCAACCACACGAGCTACTTTGAAAGCATCTAAATAAATCTAGAGGTAATCTGTATGAAAGTGTCTAACGTTTTAACTTCAATTGCACTGGCAGTGGCATTAAGCACTTCAGTCTCCGCTGAAACTATTGATCTCAATCTGGGCCACACTGGCGCTCCCAATCATCACTATCAAACTATTTCACTTCAGTTTGCTGAAGCTGTTAAAGAACGCACCGATGGTCGAATCAACATCAAAGTATTTCCAGCTGATCAGCTAGGAAAACAACTAGAAGCTGTTGAAGGAACGATGTTAGGAACACAGGACATTTTCCTAGTATCAGACACGGTGCTGTCTAACTGGATTCCAGATATGGGAATCTTAAACTTACCTTTCTTGTTCTCGTCGCTTGATGATGTCCATGAGGTACTTGAAGGTCCAGTTGGTGACAAGTTAGAAGCAAAAATGGAAGGTAGTGGTGCTCTAGTCATTGGTTGGTGGATGGGTGGATTGCGTAACATTACCAATAACAAGCAACCGATTACTAAACCAGAAGACCTCAAGGGCGTTAAGATTCGTGTGCCAGAAGGTAATGTGTTTGTTGAAACCTTTAAGGCAATGGGCGCAAACCCAGTCGTTATATCGTTTGGCGAGCTTTACTCTGCACTGCAATTAGGAACGGCGGATGCTCAGGAGAACCCACCAGCTCATATATTAACCAAAAAGTTCTATGAAGTTCAGGCATACACAACTAAAACAGCTCATATTTACCTTGGTTCACCATTGATTATGAATCAGGCAAAGTTAGAGTCAATCCCTGAAGCTGATAGAAAAATACTATTAGATACAGCGACTGAAATGGCAGGCGTTCACCTAAAAATGGTGAATGACCTGGAAAAAGGACAGTGGGAAGAGCTTGCTAAGCTGGGCAATAAGATCAACGATGTTGATACAGCCCCATTTAAAGCGGCTACTGCGCCAGTGATTGAAAAGTTTAAAGGAACCTTAGACGCGAGCATTATTGAGGAAATTCAATCAACATTGTCTAAGTAAAGAGTCGTAACACGACTCCCGTTAATGGCGGGAGTCTTATTCGGAGAAGCCTGTATGACGAAAGTCCTCGATAGTCTGGAGCTGCTAATTAAAGGTCTAGCTGGTTTATGTCTAGCGTCGGTGTTAGCGCTGATGATCGCGCAGGTTGCTAGTCGTTTTTTATTCAATTTCTCTCTTGCGGCCGCTAGTGAATTATCGATTTACGCGATGATTTGGTGTGTGTTCTTAGCCGCAGCCGTTGCGTTTCGCCATGGTGACCACATTGCCATGGACTTCATCCTAAATGGCTTACCAAAACGGTTAAAACTTATTTTCTCAATCATCGTTTATCTCTCGGTGACACTGTTTTTGGTCATTATTGTATTTAAAGGATACGACTTATCTCTTCGTGCGATGAAGCAAGTATCGACTGCATCAGGCTTGCCGGTTGGGTATATCTCAATGGCCATGCCGATTTGTTCAGTGTTGGCTCTGATATTTATGACGGAACACGCGATCAAGCAACTCTGGGTAGGTGCTAACAATGACTGAGATACTGTTTGGGACTTTACTTGTCTTATTACTCATCGGAACGCCTATTGCTTTTGCATTGGGTTTAGCGTCGATCGCTGCGCTTTATTTCGGTAGCTCTATTCCTTTAATTATAATGCCTCAGAAGCTTTTTAATGGCCTCAATAGTTTTCCCTTTTTAGCGATTCCGCTGTTTTTATTGGCGGGAAATATCATGGCTGCTGCACAAATTTCTGATCGCCTAGTAAAGTTATCAGGACTACTACTAGGACGTTATCCGGGCGGTCTTGCTCAGATGTCTACAGGAGCTTCTGCCTTCTTTGGCGCTATCTCAGGCTCAGCGCCTGCGACCACATCGGCTATTGGCTCGATTCTCATTCCATCCATGGTTAAGCGTGGATACCCAGCACCATTTGCTGGAGCCGTTGTAGCTTCTTCTGGTGCGTTAGGACTTATTATTCCACCGAGTTTGACTATGGTCGTTTACGGAACCATTGCAGAAGTCTCGATTGGTGATTTGTTCATAGCCGGCATCATACCGGGCTTTTTGATTGCGCTTTCATTAGGGCTGGTAAATTATATTTATGCTCGAAGAAATAAGCTGGAACGAGAGCCTGTTTTAGATCGTAAGGATATTCGTAAAGTTGTGACTGAGAGTGGACTCGCGCTACTGATGCCAATGATTATTTTAGGCGGTATTTATGGTGGTATTTTTACACCGACCGAGTCAGCAGCGGTTGCTTGTCTTTATGGCTTGATCATTGGCTTGTTTGTTTACCGAAACATGTCATTCAGTAGTTTGGGGCCTATTTTTGTTCGCACGGCTATAAGCTCGGCAGTGGTTATGTACCTTATGGGAACGGCTAATGCATTCTCCTTCATCATAACCGCTGAACAGGTTCCTCAAGCTATTGCTGGTGGCATTATGGGGCTAACCCAAGAGCCAATGCTGATTATGTTTTTAGTGATGTTGCTACTGCTAGTTGCAGGCACATTTTTAGATAACGTCGGCGCATTGGTACTGTTAGTTCCAACATTGGGAACGTTAGTGTCTGCTAGTAGCATTGATCCAGTATTCTTTGGTGTGTTTACCGTAATTGCTTTGGCTGTTGGTAACTTTACACCACCGGTAGGGCTTAATTTATTCATCGCAGCCCGACTTTCTGGTACCAAGATAGAAGAAATTTCTAAAAGTACTTTACCGTTTATTGCCGCTTATATTTTTATTCTAATCCTATTAATTGTCTTTCCTTCAATCGTATTGGTGCTTTTATGAACCCTTTAATCATTAATAAAACAGCGGCAGAGATTGCCACTGGGCTTAGTACTAATGAATTCACCTCTGAAGCGTTAGTCACTGAGGCACTTGAAGCGATACGAAACTGTTCTGATCAATCTATCTTTATCAATGTCACAGAAAAACGTGCAATGGATGAGGCGATAGCCAGTGATGAAAGACGCAAAAATGGTCAGCTTCTGAGTGACTGGGACGGTGTACCTATTGTTTGGAAAGATCTGTTTGATCTTGAAGGACTACCCACGACAGCTGGCTCTAAAGTTTATAAAGATGCCGCGCCTGCAAAACAGGATGCAGAAGTGGTTAGTAACTGTAGTGCTTTAGGCTTGGTTTGTTTAGGAAAGACAAATCTATCTGAGTTTGCCTACTCGGGTCTTGGTTTAAACCCTCACTATGGTACTCCTGTTAACCCAAATAGCTCGGCTAGCCCAAAAGCACCCGGTGGTTCTTCAGCGGGTTCTGCGGTAGCGGTGGCGCAAGGTTTTACCCCTTTAGCTATCGGTACTGATACTGCTGGGTCTGTCAGAGTGCCAGCGAGCTTTTGTGGTATTGCGGGTTTTAAATCGTCGCAAAAGCGATACTCAAATAAAGGCGTATTTCCGTTATCTAGCAGCCTTGATTCACTCGGTTCATTTGCTAATACGGTAGATGACTTGATTCAAATTGATGCTTTCATGCGTGGCAAAGTCTCTACTTCTGTACCAATTACAGATCTTAAAAACGCAACGTTCTTAGTGCCAGAAAATATTGTTTTTGATGATATTAGCAGTGATATAAAAAATGCGTTTAATCAGTTATTAGAGAATCTGAAAGCAGCTGGCGCAACCATAAAAGTACAGCACTTTCCATTGTTTGATGAAGTAAACCAGCTATTTAAAAACCATGGAACACTGACGGTTGCAGAGGCCTATGCTAACCACGAGCAACTACTGTTGAGCGCTCAAGCTGAGGATATGGATCAACGTGTTCGTAATCGTATGCTTACGGCTAAACAGATGAGTACCACTGATTATATTAGGCTCCAGTGGGCACGTGAGCGACTTCAGAAAGAGACGGTTGAGATGCTGGGAGACGCGTTTTTACTATTTCCAACAACGCCTATTACTGCTCCAGATATAGCCGAGTTAGAGGCATCGGATGAGCTGTTTGCCAGTACTAATTTGAAAGCACTTCGTAATACCATGTTGGGTAATTACCTAGGTATGCCTGGAGTTAGTCTTTCAATCGGTGATGATGCTGATGAACTGCCTATTGGAGTGCTAATTTCAGCGCCACTTGATCAAGATGATAGAGTACTTTCGGTGAGTAGGGCGATTGACGAATTATTGAGACTAAAGTCTTAGAAGTTACTTCAGGTTGTGATAAATGTAGCCCGACACTGATTACCTCTGATTTAAAAAAGTGGAGGCAATCAATGTTGTGGTGGTGCTATTTTGCAGCAGCGTAGCAATAAATAAGTCTGATAAAAAGTAAGTAGACTATTAAGTCTGGCGACTTCGCAACAGTGTATAAATCCCTCCACTGATAATAATCATTATTCCCGTGAGTGTTACCCAATCCGGCCTTTCGCCAAACATGACCATGGCAACGGCTAGTGAAAATACCATTCGTGAATATCGAAACGGCGTGACTATAGACACTTCGCCTGTGCGCATGGCCAGAGTGAGTGAGTAATAGGCGATACAGCCACAAGCTATGGTCGCCAGTATATACAGTGACGTTTTAGCATCGGTTACACTTGCACCGCCGCTATACATTAGTAATATAATTCCTACTGGAATTAGCACAAAGAACCCGTAGGTGCTTAATTGCATACTGGACAGTTCAGATGATGCGGCGCGGGTTGCTAAATCTCTTCCTGCAAGTCCTAACATGCCAACCACTGCCAGTAATGACAGAGGGTCGAAGCTATCCATACCCGGTTGAATTACCATAAGTACGCCGATAAATCCAAATAGAATGGCGCTCCAACGACGCCAGCCAACTTTCTCTCCAAACATTAGCGCAGCGCCGCCAACAACGACCAATGGGGTTGCTTGTAAGATAGCGGAAGCGGTTGAGAAAGGGATGATAACCAACGCTGAGATAAAGCACATCCGCCCGATTAGTTCACAGAACATTCTGATGAGGATGGGCTTTGACAGGATAGCTTTGTGAAAAATGACTTCGCCACGGCGCAGAGTAAGCACGAGGAATGTTGCGGTGCCACCAATTCCAAAAAGTAATAAAATCTCTCCTAGCGGAATGGTGGCAGTGGCTAGGCGAATGAACATGTCTTCCATAGTGAAGGCAGCCATTGCCATAATCATGTAGAGACTACCGCGGGTATTGTCCAAGGGAGATTTCCTTATTGGTGGAGGGGCAGTCACTCTGCCTTGATGGGAAGGGCATTGTTATCGTAGTGGGAGCATTCGTCCAGATTTTTCTCAAGTTTGAAAATGAGATATTTGAAGGTGATGTGTTAATTGCGCTATCAAATGGCCGACTCCGATAGTGAGCGACTCTTTTTAAACCACAAGGCAATTAAACTCTTTGACTTAGCATGACAAAGTGCTTCAATACCAGCAATACTACCTTGCCTGTCAGTGACTAATTTAAACGAAAGAAATGAAATGCCAAATGCATCAACCCAAGAAATTAAACCAAGGAACGCTTTGCTATGACATTTGCTGAGTTGGGTCTGTGTGATGAGCTATCAAAACTGTTGAGGAGTAGGGTATTCTAGTTCTTGCACCAAGGCGTGAGCTTGCTGATCAGGTGGCGGAAAGCGTTCAAACCTACAGTCGACTGTTAAATATTAGTTCTTTGCAACAACGTTGCGATACCCGCTTCACAACTAAAGTGAAACGGGTGCGCAGTTAGTTATTTTGCCACGCACTTATTAGTTAGCGTCCCAATACCAGGAATTGTTGTAGTAATCACTTCTCCCTCGATCAAATAACGGCGCGGATCACGCACGGAACCAACCCCAGCCGGTGTACCTGTAAAGATGACATCGCCAGGCATAAGCTCAGTCCATTTTGATAGAAAAGAAACTAACTCCGTGACAGAGAAAATCAAATTAGCGGTTGTACTAGATTGAACTTCTTCACCATCTATTTCGCAAGAGAGTGGCAGAGCGTCAGGGTCATCAAAGGCATCAGTGGTCACAACAACGGGGCCGATAGGGCCATAATTAGTCGCTGACTTTCCAAGGTTAAATTGAGGAGGGCGGTCTGCAAATTGTTGTCTACGATCAGAAATATCCTGCCCAACGCTATAGCCTGCGACATGAGACATTGCATCACTCTCTGCGATATCACTTCCACCACGTCCAATCACAACTACCAATTCTGCTTCCCAATCAACACGGTTAGAAGTTAGTGGTATCTCAGCTGTTGGCCCTGCAATGCAGCTTGGGAATTTAGTAAACACCATCGGTTGCTTAGGCATTTCTAAACCTGCTTCTTCAGCGTGATCTTTGTAGTTCAAACCGATGCCGTAAACTGCGCGAGGATGTGGAACAGGGCATTGAAGGTCCGCGTTGGTTAGTGTTGGCTCATCACCGTTTAGTGTTTGCTGACGGGCCCACTCACCAAAGTTATCCCAGTGCTCATAAAGTTTCATTGGGTCTGTGGAAAATTGATTGTCAGAACGTGTTTCGATGTCGATAGCTCGCCCCTCCACAATTAGTACCGCACGGTTATTTGTCATCCCAAGGCGTATCGCTGTCATAAAATTTCTCTGTGTTGTTGTGACTCATGTTTATTGCATAAGATTGCGAATAATTACAGTTTTGACCAATACTTTTTACCGTTAGCCATGATACCCGGATCGCATGAGGGAAAATGCTTCATACCGTTGTGATATGGAAACCGTTTCTAAACGGTATTTTTCACCAAGCTATTGCTCCAGTTAAACTGCTGATACGCCATTCGTTGCTAGCTAGCGAAGACAGAGCGGCCTGCTATTGTAAATAATATCTAGATGTTTTCAGGGGGAAACCTGTTTTTCTATTTAGACCCAGTAGATAGTCCTAATTGTTGTGATAATAATTCAGTAAAAATACTGGTATTTGTAGTTTAAATCAATTGATTGTGTCGTGTGTAAATTTGACGTTATGATTGCGCATCTTTCATCATAATCGGCTGCATTTACTATGTTACAGGGTCTAGCGTTACGGCATTTCATCTCAGGGTTTATCGCTGTTTTAGTGGGTTTTACCAGCTCCGTTGCCATCATCTTTCAGGCGGCAAGTGCAGCGGGTGCAACACCATCACAAGTGACTTCATGGATGTTGGCGCTCTGTATCGGCATGGGCGCAACCAGTATTGGCTTATCACTATACTATCGCATGCCGCTTTTGACCGCATGGTCAACACCCGGTGCGGCTTTGTTAGCCACAGGTTTAGTCGGTTTACCGATGTCAGATGCGATTGGTATTTTCATATTCTCAGCCTTGCTAACTATCTTGAGTGGTGTCACCGGCTGGTTCCAGAGACTCACCGACATTATTCCCGTACCGATAGCCGCAGCTATGCTCGCAGGTGTGTTGTTTCGCTTTGGGGTAGATGTGTTTGTCTCAATGGAGACTGAACTAGTCATGGTATCGCTGATGTTCGTGACCTACTTGCTGGGAAAGCGTTTCTTGCCACGCTTTGCCATTATGTTGGTATTGATCGTTGGGTTGGTTTACGCAGGCTTGCAAGGCAGTATTCGTTTTGACGCATTAACACTGACTTTGGCTAGGCCAGAGTTTGTATTTCCTACCTTTAACTGGTTGGCGTTGCTGAGTGTTGGTATACCGTTATTTATCGTTACCATGACTTCGCAAAACCTACCGGGTATTGCCATTCTTAAGGCGCATAACTACAAGGCCCCGTTATCTTCAGCAATTAGTTGGACGGGTGTAGCATCCTTAGTGCTTGCGCCATTTGGTGGTTTTGCGTTTAATCTTGCGGCGATTACCGCTGCCATTTGCATGGGTGAAGATACCGATACTGATCCTAAGAAACGTTACCTAGCATCGTTTATGGCAGGCGTGTTTTACATCATTGTTGGTTTGTTAGGTGCTGCGGTGGTGGTGTTCTTTTCTTCAATTCCACAAGAGCTAGTATTGGCGATTGCGGGTATCGCGTTATTTGGCACGATTGCTAACGGACTTGTGACCGCACTTTCTGTAGATAGCGAACGAGAAGCCGCGCTAATTACATTTTTAGTCACGGCTTCAGGCATTGTACTTGGGGGTATCGGTTCTGCTTTTTGGGGCTTGATTGCAGGTTTGCTAGTGCGATGGATTTATGGTTTTAGAAAGCAAGTTTAAGTAATTAGCTGTTTAGGTAACTGCTTTGGTCGTTGGCTGCTTCAGTTTTGAAGTAGTTACGATCAATGCAATCCCGCCAAGTACTAACAAACCACCCGGGATAAATAACGGCGACAAGGTTTCATCGACAATCAGGTAGGCAAACAAACCTGCAAAGCAGGGAGTCGCTAGCATGACAGTTGCGGTGACTACCGAGGGTAACTCTTTTGATGCAATGGCAAAGCCGTAAGTGGTGAGTGCGGTGCAAATAACGCCAAGGCAGACCAACATGAGTAGTGCAAAACCGTCGATTGCTTCTACGTGTGAAGGTGTTGAAATAAGCGAGACTAATACGGGCACAATTATACTGCCCAATATAAAGGTGAGTAGTGACACGCTTAACGTATCAGGAGCCGTGTTTCTCTCATTGAGACCACGGTAAATAGTGGCGTAAGACGCAGCGGTTATAGCAGCCAAAATACCTAAAACATCCCCCGTTAGACGCTGCCATGACATATCGCCATTAAATGAAATATTAGGCCCCATAATAATAACGATACCAATAATGGCCGAGGAGGCTCCGAGGACTTCACGACGATTCGGAATATCGTTTTTCAAAATCCGAAAAACAAACACAAATACCGGCGAAGTACCGACTAATAGCGCCACTTCTGCAATCGGTGCTATTTGGAAAGCAATGGTGCTTAGCAGGTAGTAAACTACAAAGTGCAGCGCCAATAAGTAGGCAATAGGGCGTTTGATCGTGTTTTTAAATGCCCGTCTGTTTTTGCTAGTGAATACCAAGATCGGCAGGAGAAATAGCATTGCTGCAATGATTCTGCCTGCCGTAACAGTCAATGGCGGATAATCAGGTAACAGTCGAATAAAGACTCCGGTGAAACCCCAAAGTAAGGTCGTCATTCCGACGATGATCAGCGCATTGATGGGCATAGTTTATTTGATTAACCGAGTCTCAGGGTAAGTGGCATGCCAGCCAAACCAAAACGCACGATGGTACGGTAAAGCGGCTAAACGTCTGCCGTCTATTTCAGCAGTTAAATCACTCTCTGACAAGCGCCACTTTTGCCCAGTGCTGTCTATTAGCGTGCTATCACGGTCATAGTTCACAAAGTTGACGTCTTTAGGATCGTAAACTCGGTTAGCGCCCGATCTATCAGTCAGAACCAACAGCTCTTGCAGACCAATTTTATTTTTGTACAACGGATTTTTGTTCAGAAACGCGGTATCAATTGCCAGCTGTTGGTTAGGCGCAGCAGAGAAACGGAGCGCCAATACTTCCTGTTTGTTTTTCAGGCGCGTATCTGAAAAAGGCGTATTAAACATCAATTCGTTAGTTGCGAAGTACTGACTGTAGGCAACGCCTTCACCATAGTTTCGATTATGTCCTGTGTTTGGTGACAGCACGGTGGTACTAGGATGTCTGCGTTTCCATTCGCCCCAAGTGGTCGTTACCACGCGCAAGTGCTCCAATGCGATACCTTGGTCAACAAGTGGCCCAAGTACCGGTTCACCTTTGATGGTATTCCATAGTGACTGGGTAGCTTTGTCGTACATTAGCTTATTTGAGCGGTACAAAAACCCACTAGTGCCGAGGTTGTATTTCTTGCCTTTAAACGTTGTTTTGTAAGGAATAACCGTACCGCAAAGCGTACAATAAACCCCTGCAACTTCAACACCGCCGATGGTATCTACAAACATCTCGTGCCATGCCAAGATACGCTTCGGGTAAGCACGTGCGTCACCATTTACTTCAACACCAAACACCACGTTACTGTCATCTAGGTAGCTAGCTTGATTGGCTGAAATCATCGCTGGGTATCGCAGTGGTGGTATGCCATCTTGCTCAACGCCGCCCCATCTAATTTCGTCTAAACGAACCCTTGCTGAGCTTTGACGGTAGCGGAAGTAGCGATCAAACTTAGGATCCATATTTTTATATAGATCAGCTTTAAAGTTGGCGTAGTCAGGTTGAATGGCTTCTGGCTGGTTCCAAAGCCACTTGTACCAGCTGTTGGTATTACGGCCAAAACGCTGACCCGTTTTTGCTTCTAGTAGAGAGATTAGCTGCTGCCTTGCGACAGGGCTTTGAACGTATGTGAGCGCTTCCAGTACTGGTGGGATATTTTGTCGTTGCCAGTTATTCGATAGTGTCTCGATTGATTGGTTGATGACATCTGGCGAATTAGCGCTAAGCACCGTGGTGAGGTGGCTGCTTAGTCCTTGGTAAGTGGGTAATTGATCTTTTGCACCTACTTGCAACACGGCAAATGCTGCCGTCAGTGCGAGGGTACCTATGAGTAACGTCTTTTTCAAATCGGGTGTGAATTTCATCGGTTGAACCTTTTAAATGCTTAAGGTAGATAGTTGTTTTACGTGGCTTTTATTGGCTTGGATGTTTTTGCTTTTAATGACTATGATGGTTAGCTATCGGCAACAGTGATTGGTATATTTATGTGAGACTATTTTTACTATCGCAATAGCCTTTTCTCAATAGGAAGCAAGTGATGAATATCAGGTTTTTAGAAGCATTTGTTTGGGTGGCGCGCTTAAAAGGTTTTAGAGCGGCGGCGGAGAAGCTGAATGTATCGCAAGCGACAATTTCAAGCAGAATCTCAACCCTTGAAGCCGAGCTGGATTGTAAGTTGTTCGATAGAACCCGAAACGAAATTAATATTAGTGATAAGGGTTTAATGTTACTTGAAGATGCTGATCGTGTTTTAGCAGCCGAGAGAACACTAAAAAGCAATATGGCAGGTCGTGTTGAGTTAGTAGGACGGCTTAGAATTGGGGCGATAGAGTCAGTGGTACATACTTGGCTGGGCAGTTTTCTTGCCAAGATCACTCAAAAGTACCCGAAACTTGAGTTTGAGCTAACCATAGAACCCTCCCCTTCCTTGCAAAACTTGTTTGCCAAAGGCGCTCTCGACTTGATTTTACAAACAGACTCCGTGCTTGACGAAGGGGTTAATAACACACCGTTATCTGATCTTCAGATGATTTGGGCTTGTAGGATTGATAATCAAATTGCAGAAAAAGAAGTCAGATTATCTGAGATTGGTCAGCAGCAAATTATCACTTTTGCGCGAGGTTCACAGCCTCATTTATCGATGTTGACTCAGTTTGCTGAGAGAGATATTAAGCCGCCACAAATCCACTGTATTACCTCCATTTCTGCTATTAATGTGTTGGTGGCGCAAGGCTTAGGTGTAGCGACAGTACCCGCGAAAGCACTGGAATCTGAGCCGATTGATGAGCGTATTGTCGTCATAAATACCCCAGATGTACCAAGACCTTTAAAGTTGGTCGCATGCTGGTATCGTTACTCAACCAATAGCGCCATTGAAGATATTATTTTGCTGGCGAAAGAAGCGTCAAGTCACTACCAATAATAGCTTAAAACAGAAATTCTGATCAATACTGATCAAGTTATACCGTTTGCCAAAATGCTCCTAGAAACCTTTACTAATAAGGGTCATCAACTAGGAGTAGTTATAAATGAAAATCAATCCTTCCAATGCCGCAGAGCTATTTGTTTGGACAGATGTTGATTCCACTTATGAAGATGACTTTAATGAGTGGTATGACCGTGAGCATATGGCGGAGCGAGTCGCTATAGAAGGCTTCCAATGGGCCCGACGATACCGATCTACATCCGCTACTGCACGACGATATCTCGCTTTATACCGCACCGAAAACATAAAAACCTTCTCAACTCAAAGCTATCAAAACGCTTTTCAAAACCAAACAAATTGGTCAAATACCAACTTCGAACGCATGACCAATACCAATCGGCGCGTCATGCATGTTACCCATGAAGTTGGCTTTGGAAATGGGGCGGCTATAGCTCTTATAACGTTGGACACAGCGGATTTTAACTATAAAGCGGTTAACGCTGTCATCGATGACATTACCCAAATTCAAGGTGTATTGGCTGTTCATTATCTGAAACCAGATGAAGCACTATCAACGCCATTACCCTCTGAAGACCCATCAACACGCAAGCTTGAAGCATCACTGGTTATCGATACAACTAGTCAAGACTCAGCTGAGCTTGCAGCCAAGTCAATATTGCAACAACTCAGCCTTGCTGAGGAGCGTGCTGCTATTTTCGATTTTATGTGGGAGTTACGCTCAGAAGACCTTTCTTAATCAATACTAAAACACCTTTGGAGATTACCTATGTTTAAACAGACTCTTTTAACGCTAGCGCTAACTGGACTTACAACTGTAGCACTTGCCGAAGAATGGAACATGTCACTGAATGAACCAGACGGCAACTACCATACGCAGAATGCAGTAAAGTTTGCAGAAGATGTTGCACGACTATCTGAAGGTGAACTCACCATAAAAGTAACTTCAAGTGGGGCCTTACTAAAGCGTCCAGAATTGAAGCGTGGTGTTCAAAAAGGTTTGGTACCTATTGGTGATGTATTGATATCAGCACTGGGTAACGAAGATGCTGCTTACTCTGCGGATGCTGTGCCATTACTAGCGACTACTTTTGATGATGCAGAGAAGCTCTGGGATGCCTCAAAGCCACTTTATGATGCAAAGCTAGATAAGAGTGGTTTGATGTCGTTGTACTCTGTGCCATGGCCACCACAGGGTATTTATATGAAAGATGAAATTACCAGTGGTGCTGATTTTAAGGGTGTAAAGTTTCGTGCTTACAATGCATCGACAGCGCGTCTTGCTGAGCTACTCGGTGCTGTACCAGCGACCATTTCATCCAGTGAAATTTCTCAAGCGTTCTCAACGGGTGTTATTTCAGGAATGATCACCTCACCAACGACAGGTGTTGATAGCCAGTCTTGGGATTTTGTTAAGAACTACTACGACGTTAAAGCGTTCATCCCAAAGAACTTCGTTATCGTCAATAAAAGAGCCTTTGCAAAGTTATCTGAAAAGTCGCAAAAAGCGCTGACTGAAGCCGCTAAAGTTGCTCAAACACGAGGTTGGGAAATGGCGATTAAAGCCACTACCGATGCGACGGATACGTTGAAAGAGAATGGTATGACTGTTTCTGGAACACCAGAGAAGCTAGCCAGCGACTTTAAAACAGTTGGCGCGACAATGTTAGAAGAGTGGAAAGAGAGTGCGGGTGATGACGCTACCGCCATCATTAAAGGCATGAAATAACCCTCTTAAGCAAACAAAGGGGCACGTCCATGTGCCTCTTTTTCTATGACAGGTTTTTATGAAATTCACGCAGACACTGTATCGCATATCAGCTGTTCTTTCGGCTATGTTTTTAGCAGGAATAGGGCTACTAATCCTTGCTCAAATCGTCTCTCGTCTAGTGGGGTCACAAATCCCGTCAGCGGATGACTTTGCGGCATGGTCGATGGCTGGCTCCGTGTTTTTAGCGTTACCAGCAACCTTTAATGCCAATGGACACATCCGTGTCACCATTTTATTCAAGGCATTTGGCCCTAACGTTACCCGTGTTTTAGATGTGATCTCTACTCTGGTTGCCATTGGAATACTGGCGTGGGGAACCTGGTTTGTCGGTGAATATGTGTTCGAGTCCTACATTTATCATGACGTGTCACAGGGAATCGTCGCGGTACCGCTTTGGATACCTCAGTGCGCAATGTTTGTAGGTATTTTATTAATGACTATAGCTTTGATCGAACACCTAATCACCTTGCTTAAGGGCGGTGAGACATTCCCTGATGAAGACGTTACAGAGGAGGTCAAATAATGGAAAATTTAGTACAAGCCATTACCATTGCAGTGGTGCTATTTACATTATTAGGTCTCGGTGTTTGGGTGGGTGTTAGCCTAATCGCTGTGGGTTTGGTTGTTATCACCTTTTTTACTTCAACCAGCAGTGGGCCGGTATTTGCGACCATCGCTTGGGGAAGCACCGCCAACTGGACATTGACTGCACTTCCTTTGTTTATTTGGATGGGGGAAATCCTGTTTAGGACCAGCTTAGCCAAAGACATGTTCTCTGGTTTATCACCTTGGGTACAAAACCTGCCGGGACGATTAGTACATGTGAACGTGGTTGGCTGCGGTATTTTTGCAGCAGTGAGTGGCTCTTCAGCAGCTACGACAGCAACCATAGGACGCATTTCTCTGCCCGAGCTTAAAAAGCGTGGTTATAACGAAGCGCTTGCGATTGGTACGCTGGCAGGTTCTGGAACACTGGGTTTACTGATCCCACCATCGATCATCATGATTGTTTACGGCGTAGCGGCACAGGTGTCGATTAACAGACTGTTTATCGCAGGGGTAATCCCTGGAATTATGCTAATGCTGCTGTTTTCAGCCTATATCATGATTTGGTCACTACGAAACAAAAACGGTATTCCTCACGACGTTCAAGTGGCCACTTGGAGAGACCGTTTTAGTCGCTTAAAGCTGCTGTTACCTGTTGTGCTGCTTATCGTTGCGGTGATTGGGTCAATTTACTCCGGGGTTGCAACAGCCACAGAAGCTGCTGCGTTAGGTGTGTTTGGTGCTTTAGTTATTGCAGGGTTTTCTGGCTCATTAACCATAAAATCGTTCCAAGAAAGCCTGTATGGTGCGACCAAAACGTCTTGCATGATTGCATTTATCCTGATTGGCGCGGCATTCTTAACCAGTGCAATGACCTTCTCAGGTCTACCAGCAGACTTGGCTACTTGGATCTCTAGCCTTGGTTTAAGCAATTACGCATTGATTGCGGTGTTAACGGTTTTCTTCATTATCTTGGGCTGCTTTTTAGATGGTATTTCGATAGTGGTATTGACTACTGCCGTCATCTTGCCTGCAGTAAAAGCGGTTGGGATAGACCCACTGTGGTTTGGTATTTATCTAGTTTTTGTAGTTGAGATGGCGCAGATCACACCACCTCTAGGGTTTAACTTGTTTGTGATTCAGGGACTGACGGGAAAGAACATCTTCGAAATATCTAAGATGGTATTTCCCTTCTTTCTACTGATGATATTGGCAACTGCGATTATCACATTCTTCCCCAAAATTGTGACTTGGTTGGTTTATGCGAGTGTTTAGCGTGCGATGTTTATTTTAGTTTTACGAGTGTTAAAAAAATCAATTAATGAATGGTCATTCCGACATGTTTCAGTTGAATAATTAGGAGATTAACTGTGAAAAAAACGATTGTATCTTTTCTTGCGGTATTAGCCGTAAGTTCTTTCTCTACAGCTATTATGGCTGCTGATAAACCCATTAAATGGCGTCTAGCAGAAACTTGGCCAGCAGGCTTACCTATTTACAGTGAAGGTAGCCATGAGTTTGCAGAAGAAGTCAAAAAAATGTCCAATGGACGTTTAATTATTTCGATTGATTCTGCTAACAAACATAAAGCGCCATTTGGTGTTTTTGATTTTGTAAAAACTGGTCAATATGAAATGGGACACTCGGCGTCCTACTATTGGAAGGGTAAAGATATAAATACCTTGTTTTTCACGACCATGCCTTTTGGCATGATCACCTCTGAACGCTTTGCTTGGTATTACTATGGCGGTGGTGCTGAATTGGCTAAAAAAGTATATGGCGAATATGGTATTACGCAATATCCAGGTGGTAATGGTGGTAACCAAATGGGTGGTTGGTTTAAAAAAGAAATTAACAGTCTAGATGATATTAAAAGCTTAAAAATGCGCATTCCTGGTTTTGCCGGTGAAGTGATGTCTAAAGTGGGTGGAACTGTTGTAAACATCCCGCCAGGTGAGCTATATACCGCATTAGAGCGTAACACTATTGATGCCTTAGAGTGGGTGGGTCCTGCAATGGATTTACGCATGGGCTTCCACAAAATAGCGCCATTCTACTATACGGGTTGGCATGAGCCTGGTTCTGGTCTTCAGTACATGGTCAATGATAAGGCTTTCGATAAACTACCGGCTGATTTACAAGAAATCGTTAAGTCAGCAATGAAAAATTCAGCATTTAATATTTCCAATAAAATGACGAATGCTCATGCTGAAAATTGGGATTTGATCAAAAAAGAATACCCAGGTATAAAAATCAAAACCTTCCCACCGGAAGTAATGAGTGCACTAAAAGAGGCGAACAAAGAGCTTATCAGTGACTTAGAAGAAAAAGGTGGCTTAACGGCTGAAATTGTTGAGTCTCAAAGAGAATATATGCGTAAAGCACGTGCATGGACGAATATTTCAGATAAAGCTTATTTAGATAACTAGTATGTGAAGTACAAGGGCGCTAAGAAAATTTAGCGCCTTTTTTGTGTTGTCATTTCAACTTTAAATGCTTTTTTAGGAATAATTTTCATGTTCTTTGGGATAGAGAAAAAAATTAATAAATTAATGGATATGTTAGGTGCGTTATCCAGTTTTTTATTAATTATATTAGTCATAGTCATTTCATATAACGTCATAGGTCGTTATGCATTTGGCAAATCATCTGTCGGTTTAGAAGAGTTTTCTTGGCATTTATATTCAACAGTATTTTTATTAAGCATCTCCTATGCGCTAAAGACTGAGTCACACGTCAGGGTCGATATAATATTTGAACGTCTATCTGCTCGCACTCAAGCCATCATAAACAGCATTGGTGGATTGTTTGTACTGCTTCCAATTTGCGCAATCGTAGTTTATTACGGCTTCATTTTCATGAGAGAGTCCTACCAATGGGGACCTCACGCTGATTCAATTTCAGGTTTAATACAGCAATTTATGACAACAGGAATAGGAGAGAAAAGTTCTGATCCTGGTGGTTTGTTAAATCGCTTTGTAATCAAAGGAATGGTGCCTTTATCCTTTTTATTTTTAGGATTAAGTACGGTTTCTTTTATCATCAAAAACATTCGATTATTGATTGAAACACGCAGTGAACAAGTTAAATAGCTCACTGTAAAACCAACTGAAACACTTAACGTTATATTTTATAACAATATGTTAGGTGATATTTTTAATATTAAAAGAGTTATAAGGTACAAAAATGATTGGTGCTTCAATTTTTATGTTGGCGTTAGTGCTATTGTTAATTGGTTTTCCTGTTGCTTTCACTTTTGCTGGTATTGGCATTTTATTCGTTGTTTTATTTGCAGATCCTAGTCAACTCGCTCAAATTCCTTATCGTATTTATGCAAATATGGGTGAAAATGGTGGCGGAACCGTGCTCATGGCGATTCCTTTATTTGTTTTTATGGGACTGATTTTACAACGAACCAAATTAGCTGAACAATTACTCGTCTCTATGGGCCGTCTATTTGGTTCGCTGCGTGGTGGCTTGGCAATATCAACTATATTGGTAGGTGCATTGCTTGCGGCCTCAACAGGTGTGGTCGGGGCAAGTGTGGTGGCGATGGGACTTATCTCCATGCCGATTATGATGCGATATGGTTATAACAAGTCATTATCAGCAGGAACAATTTGTGCCGCCGGAACGCTTGGGCAATTAATACCACCATCCATTGTTTTGATTGTGTTGGGAGACGTATTAAGCATACCTGTTGGTGACCTCTTCAGAGCCGCCATCAAGCCAGGTTTGGTGTTAATTGGATGTTATATTGCTTACATAGTGATTTATTGCTGGATTAAACCAGAAGCTGCACCTGTGATCCCAATGGAAGATAGTAATATTTCTCGCTCTAAAGCTATTTTGGATGCGTTGTCTGCTGTTATTCCGCCACTGCTATTAATTTTAGTGGTTCTAGGATCTATCTTTTTTGGTGTGGCTACCGCCACTGAGTCTTCTGCATTAGGCTGTATTGGTGCTGTTTTATTGGCGATCATTTACAGGAAGTTTTCGCTTAGAATGCTTTGGGAGAGTGCTGAAGAAACGATTAAAATTACAGCGATGGTATTTGCTGTCATCATCGGCGCTTCGATCTTTGCAATGGGTTTTTCTTACACAGGAGGCGAAGAAGAAATAGCTGAATTGCTGCTAAACATTCCGGGTGATAAATGGGGGTTCCTCATATTTACCATGCTGTTAGTGATGCTGCTTGGCTTCTTCTTAGACTATATAGAAATTTCTTATATTGTCTTACCGCTGGTTTATGTTGTTGTCGAAACGTTACAAATTAATCCGATTTGGTTTGCGATATTGATGGCGATGAATTTACAAACATCATTTTTAACGCCTCCATTTGGTTTTGCGCTCTTTTATTTTAAAGGTGTTGCCCCCGAAGGCGTCAGTACCTTTGATATCTATAAAGGCGTGATACCCTTCATTTTGATTCAAGTTGCAGTGGTATTATCGATGTTATTTTTCCCTGAAATGTATGGATTGAGCCCAGAGGCAAAGCCTTTGTGGTAACACAAGTTGACTCTTTTTAATGAGATATGTGTTGCACTTATTCTATTGCTCCAGCCCTTAAAGCTTGCGGTTATGATCAACCGCAAGCTTAGCTAGAGAACTTTTACGATTGAGACTTCACTGTAACTCTCTCAACGTAAATTTATCACCTGTAAATGTCTTAACAGGATTACCTCGCTCAACTTCCCAATGCTGTTGCCAGCGCACTTTCTCTTGCTGCGTCATTGTCTCTAACTTCGTAGTTTCCAGTTTTTGAAACAATAACGCTCTCGCCAACCGCTTATTAGCATGTTGGCTTCGTTCACTTTCTACACGCACAGAAGTTCCCGTTGCAGTATGTGTCGCTCGAACCGCAGAGTCTGTTTTATTGACGTGTTGGCCACCGGCACCAGACGCTCTGCATGTTTGAAACGTCACGCTTTTATCAAGCTGAGCCTCATTGATCTCATACATTTGACCGCTGAAAAACCAGTTTTTACGTTTATGCTTTGGTCGGTGCTGACTTTGACAAACCCATAACATAGCGCCATGCCATGACTCAGCTAGTTGCTTAGCCGAGTCATCAGTCGTATCTAGCTGTATCAATAACGACTTAAAACAAGCTCGCTCTTTCGTCTTAACTGCCTCCACAATATCGAGTGTGATTGCTAACTCTTGGCATTGTTTTTCAATCGTCTTCAACGCCAAACCAACTGCTTGGCAGCATTCAACAGGCCCTTGTCCTGCGGATAATTGGAGTAAAATCATGATGAGCAATCTCCATTGGTTTTAAAGGTTAAAACAGGGCGTAATTTTGCTACGACCTCAATTAAACCCGCATCAAACATATCGCTGATTACCGTTTCGCACTTTTTATAGGCTTCGGGCGCTTCATCATAAAGTAACTCTTTATTGCCACAGATCACGCGACTACCTAAAGCCGTTCGGTATAAGTCTTCACGCTTATACTTGTGGCCTAAGCGACCATGACACTCACCGCGTTTCCACTTTCTACCTGCGCCATGTGCAAGTGAATAAAGACTAGTCGACATGTTTGCTACCGACGAGTCGTCACCTGTTAGTGGCTTCACAAGGTAACTGTAATCGCCGCGTGAACCGGGAATAACCACGTAACCTGCGTCACTAGGTGTTGCGCCTTTGCGGTGCAACCAACCCTCGGTGTCATCAATCGTTTTGGGTGAAACCAAGTTGTGATTAATGTCTAAGGTGCAGTTTCCATTAGCGCGAATCGTGTCGAGAAAACGTCTCGCAATTAGCTCTCTGTTTAACTCAGCCCAACGTACAGCTTCGTCATGCTTTTGCAGGTAATCTTGAAAGTCTTCATTATCAAGCTGCAAGCCATCGTGATTGTGCTTTGTAATATGCTCAACCAAAATGGACTGACCCAAGCCTCTAGAGCCTGAGTGAACCAGCAGTTGTAGGTGCTTTTTATTCAGCCCTAACTCATCGAGCGCAGTTTGGTCATAGACTTCATCAATCGCCTGAAATTCTGCAAAGTGATTACCGCCGCCAATAGTGCCCAATGCACGATCGTATCGGTCGGTTGTAATGTCTTTTTCAAGTTTTTGACTTTCAATAATTGAAGACCAGCTGTCATCAAGCGGCTGTTCAACGTTTACAAACCTCTTAACCCATTTATCGAGATTGACCTTCGACACTTTTGCTGAGGTTTGCCACAACGACATACCGCAGCCAATATCATTTCCTACCAGTGCAGGGTAGATCTTGTTTGTTGTAAAAAATGCTGCACCAATCGGATAACCGCGACCGGGGTGCAAGTCAGGCATTCCCGCAACGCGGTGCATACCTGTTAATTGTGCTGTTTTGACCAGTTGATCGATCGCTAACCCTTCAATCCAAGTGTTTTTGGACGCAATGAGGCTAACGTTTTCTTTAATTTTTTGGACGGATGTGCCCATAGTACCAATACCTTTTCTATATTTAGAAAATAAGGAATTTAAAACGCGATGCGTATTGGCAGGGACTACTAGCGCATTGAAACAGGCTCAAACAGAATATGTTTAAGTAACTTAAAGCTGTCTTGGTTTAACGAGATTAAACTAAGTGACGCGTTTCTTAGCGGGTAACACCTGCGAAGGATGTTTGAGTATTTATCATTGTATTTTCTCCTTAGCAGTAAGTTAGTTGAAGTGCCAAAACGAGGTGTTTGGCGAATTTTTGTGGATGGTAGCGTAATTAGTTAACAGAATGCAACCGTTAATAAAGTTAGTTGGAATTTAAAGGTATAAAGGTAACTGCTTCTTAGGAACCACTTTTCTGACTGATAAATGCGTATGAATATCTTTGACACTGGTTATTTTATGCAGCTTTCTGGTAAATGCTTCATAGCCTGCCAAACCAAGGCTAACAACCCCAATTCGTTAATTTACTGACCAAATGACTGGCATCTACGAAGGTAAATACTTCACGAAATAAATAAAGCTTTGCTAACTGAACGGTTAATACCCATTAATATTATACGGGGGCTATATCAGTCTGAATTCTATATGAATCCATTTCTAGAAAGCACTTAAGTGCCACGACCAAAGCGATTAAGGAGTAAGGCTTCTAAATCTCGTCTGGAATCCAGTACTGCTACAATATACACAGTCTTGTCAATCTGGCGATAGATAATACGCCACGGCGATTCAATCAGCTCTCGATAGTGTGAAATACCAGTGTCTAACAATTCTGGAATTAACCTACCTCTCAGTGTTAAATCGGCTAGCTTCGCTGCTCTATTTTCGATACGACCTAGCACATCAAGTGCAGTATTGATATTATCCTGAGCAATGTATTCGATAATTTCTTCAATGTCATATCGGGCGGTTGACGTCCATTCTACCGGTTGACTCATTCCTGTTTGGCTCTTGCTTTGAGTGACTCACGTAGCTCACTGAATACTGTTTCTTGGGGTTGAGTTCTGTTATTTTGGATATCTGACTCACCTTGAATCAGCAGCTTGAGCATTAGAAAAGCCTGCTTTTGTCGCTGATAAGTCGCGTAGTCTTGAACGACAGCGCTGGCTGAGCCGTTTTGCGTCAGGACGAGATTTGCGCCTGAACGGGTGTCTTCAAGTAGCCTGCTGGCAGAGGCTTTGAACTCGGTGAGGCTAATAATTTGTTCGCTCATAAGTCTTAATTCGGTTCTAATTAGATTTTTTAGTATACCGTATTAGCCAAGAAATTCCAGTAGCAATATTAGTTCGACCTCCAGAATATAATTGAACCTCTCATCTTTTACTAAGGCCAAGTTTCGATTTCCTACAACTATCGCTTGCAGCTTTTGTAGAAAATTTTTGTGTTCATCCCATGAGTCATCGATTAGTGTATCTTCAATCAATTGTTGAGCATCGGTTATGTTTCCATTGAGTATCAACCGGCCTATCTCCAAAACCAAGCATCCCGCAACTGAATTATTTTCACCTCCATCTCGTCGATAGGCCAAATAGGCATCCGTTGCTTCTTTACGGGCTAGTAAGGCAGCCTCAGTTTTTCCACATGTTTGCTCTAGATCATACAAAGCAGACCATGTATTCCATATCTGAGCATCGTGCACATACGGTTTTTTACATTCAATCGCACGTACCAGATCGGTTCTGGCTTCATCGTATCGTTCGAGTTTGATCAGGGAATTAGCGATGCTATTACGAATTCCTCCCTCATACCAAACATCGGCAATTTCTTTGTAGATATCGGCTGCTTTCCAGCCGATATCTACTGATTCCTTCAAGCTATTTCTAAGTTTATAAAGCTTACATAGTCTATGCAGGGTTTTTGCTTCACCATTTTTATTTGGATTTTTATTATTGATTGACAGTGACTTTCTATAGGCTTGTTCTGCTGCATCAAGATTACCAATCTCACTATGCACTGACCCTATTTGATGCCATATTGGTGCAGCCAGCTGATGTTCACCTAAATCATTAACTAAGTTCCAGCAGAGGTCATACACTTCAAGCGCTTCATTTAGCTTTTTCATGTCTAATAATGCAGACCCGCGTTGAAAATTAGCAATCAAATTACCCCCAAAATTCCCTGCTTCTTTGCATAAGAAAGCACTTTTCTTATATGCCAGCTCTGCATCCTGAAGACTGTTACCGTCTCTCAAGCAGTCCCCAAGGTCAGTATAAAACAAGGCGGTTAATTCCTTTGCTTTTGCTTTTTCAGCATAGTCAATAGCCTTTTCAATATTCGCCTCCCCCTCCTTGAGTTTTGACAAGTGTCGGAGGCTCCTTCCGAGTAGCGCATGAGCTATAGAAAAATCTTTATCAGTAGCCTCAAAATCACTGCTTTCAATTTTATTGAGTAAAGCTTTTGATTCGATAAGTGAAAGATCCAAAGCCCCTTGCCGCTGAAGTCGTTCTATTTTTACTTGGTCTGCAAAAAACCTTTCACGACTATAAGAAACTGATCCATCATTTAAGGTGTTAACGAGTTTTTGCCATTCTTTAACTTTACCCAAAGCCTCCTGATAATTAAGGCTCATCAATAGCTGTTCAAAGCGAAATAATTTGTCAATAAACAGATCTTCATCGCATGTGCCTGATATGAAATCATTAGCGAGCTCGTCAAACATTGAAAGTATGTTTAGTAAATCCAAGTGGATCAATTTATACGAAAGATTGGTATCTTTTGAAAAATTTTCATAAATGAAATCAAATAATTTTTCTGTTACGGCCAGACATTTCCTTTTGAATCCATAACGCTGCTCTTTGTCGATAGAAGTATCTAAATAAAAGGAAAAACTTGGGTCAAACTTGTAGTAGTCAGTACCTGCGGAAGAAGCCAGTCCAACCTCAACCAGCTTACTTAAAATTGAAATTGTTTCATTTCTATCCAGCTCTAACACAACACCAATTGCCCAAATTACACCACCTCCTTTAAAGGTTGATAATCCGTAAATCTGTTTACGTATCTTTGGTGACAGTCGGCGCAATGACAATTCTACACTAGCGAACAAAGAGTTCTCTCTTTGTTCAGGATAACGTCGTTCCAAATCCTGCATAATCTCGCGAACATTTTCAGTGGTCGCGGTTACTCCACGTTGCGCCAGCTCGCGCGCCAGTAAAACCAAAGCCCGCGCATGACAACCAACAGACTGCACCAGGTCATTCACTTCCTGAGGCGTATTGCCAGCATCATCATGACGTAAACTCAGCCCTTCGTTATTCATTACCTTCATAACCAATGACTTTGCGTCGTTCAAGCCCAACTCACCCAATTTGATTTCACGAGCTTTGTGGTGAAATGGTTCAGGCAGGGCTTCACGGGTAGTAAATAATAACTTAGCCTCTGGCAGCCTCGCCAACATATCCAGTACAGCTTGCTTATTCGTTGTATCCGCCAACAATGATTCCATATTGTCGATGACAATCAAGGTGCGCTCGTTTTCCAATGTACGTTGAATTGCTTGCAAGGCTTGGTCGACGTTACCACCATATTCCGCCGCTAGGTTGTAATTTGCATTCACAAGCTGCTGAAGCAATATCTCCACAACGGCGCTGTCATGGGTGTACTCCTTAACACTAACGAAAGCACAACGATTAAAACGGCGACTCTTAACTAACCAGCGCGTTAGCTCCACAGCCACGGTAGTTTTACCCGCGCCACCTTGACCGCGAATCACCACATAAGACTGATGTGTTAGCAAGCGCTCGGCTTTGAGCAAATCACGGCTACGCCCTATGAAAGAATGTTCAGGAGGTTCTGGTAACCTACCTAAGCGAGTTTGTCGTTGCTGCTTTTGCATTTTCTGTGCAGCTTCAGATGGAATCCAAGCAAACAGCTGTAGGTCATGCTGCTCCTGATACAGAATTGGTACAAACCAATCTTGTAGATGAAAATCACCAGCGCCTTGAATCGGCAGGCGGTAGGTATTGCGCATTAATTCCTTTTGTCCTGCCAACATTGCTGCACCAACACGCTGACCCTTGGCCAATGCTTGGTAAAATTTAGTTACAAAGCGTTTGGCCGTTTCCACTAAGACGCTATGTGACATAGCGACTACCGAAGTAATACCTTCTTCTAGGAGACTTGCTGCTACTGAAGCATTAGGGTTTTCCTCTGACTGTGCTGTTTGGCAGGCTTCCAGAAACACTAGTGGAATGCTGAAGTCTTTCAGAAGCTTCGCCAGCTTATCGGCATGAACCAGCTCATTTTGGCGGCCTTCCAACTTATTTGCATCGTTCGGATTTTCAAAACACAGCGCTCCCAAACCATGTTGTTTATCATAAATGCCATGCCCATCAAAATGTAGAACGTGATAAGGCATTTTAGCGTCGCGAGCGCTTTGTAATTCCTTTTCCAAAGCAGCTAAGGTTGGTGGACTCAATATTTTCAATTGCACCAAATCACCCAGTTTCTCTACCGCTTCAACTAAAGGCAGGGCACTAGCGCGGTGGTCGATATACCCAATGCCTTTTTCTTCAGGACGTGGACTCAACAGTAAGATTCGAATTGGGAGGTCGGTGAGGCTAGGCACTTGCTGTTTATAATTTGGCAAACGACGGCGTATGCGTACGGGATTAGCACCATCGCTAAGGTAAGAGTCATCATGCAATAGCTCCCAAGGCAGGCTTTGTAAGCGACTGGCGGCTTCATTGGCTTTGAGTATTGCTTCCTGACCATGCTCAAGAGTACTGGCGTCTACCTGTACCGAAAAACGTCGCTCAACTTCATTGCGTGCTTGTTGCCATGCGGTAAGTGGCTGTTGACAAACATCTTGCCCAAGCGCAGTAGTGAATAATGCCTGTCCCCACTCTGCTAATTGCGACTCTGTCTTCTCAGCCCGGTTTCGAAACGAGCCTACTGGCCAGAGCAAATACTGCTCAAGATACCAGCTAATTTCTTCCTGTTCTTTTTTTCCAATAGGCGCAGTGAAACGGAATGGGCGGCTTTTTACCTCGCGCTCTTTGCTAATATCATGGGGGATATACGTCAGTTCAGCACGGGCGCTTAGTTTTTCAGCTCCATTGTTATCAGTAGTTAGACAGGGTTCTGATAGCTCTAGTAGTAATTCAGCCATGGGCTTGTTTTCGACTTCATCTGCTTTTGGCAAATCATGATCAGGTGCGCGATGGCCCAATGCTGCCATAATATGAGGAAGTTGCTCGTCGAGTTTGCCAACCTCTGTTTCTATTATTTCACCCGCAGGCTCTTCACTGAAATAGCGCTTTAGGGCCGCAGGTTTAATGCCGGGAAGCATTAAAGGTATTGCACGGTAGTCTGGGTTTTCTTTTTCTACTTGTTCAGCTATTTTGATCTCATCAAAAACCCAGTCGGAATTGATGGTGTTGGGACTTATAACAACCAAAAAGTTACTGGCAGTACGAATTGCCGTTTCTATCTCAGGGCTGAGTTTATCTCCACCTCTTAAATTGCGTGAGTCTGCCCAAACATTAATCCTGTGATCTTCTAATTTTTTACGAAGCAGTCTGACGAAACCATCATCTTGGGAGGCATGGGAGAGGAATACATGACGGGAGTCTGTGGACATGAAAGAGCTCTTGTGTGGTAGTTATTAGTAGTATAACAAATAACCATAGAGAACCCGCCATATCTAGTTTGATATGAAAAAATTTCTATTTCAAGTGGCGAAATATGTAAATAAGTACCTGCCTTTCCCCCGTTTACATAAAACAACCACTAGGCTGCTTAATCAATTCAAAGAGCTAAAGGAGAGTCAAACGGGTCACATAGTTTTGTGTGACCCTAGGAACAACAACCGCGATACGGCATAATCCTATTGATACAGATAATAGGAAATCACTGCAAATGGCTCAGTACATTTACACAATGAATGGGGTGGGCAAAGTTGTCCCACCCGGTAAGCACATCCTCAAAGACATCTACCTTAACTTTTTCCCCGGTGCCAAAATCGGTGTGCTTGGTTATAACGGTGCGGGTAAGTCAACCTTGCTGCGCATTATGGCTGGACTAGATACCGACATAATAGGTGAGGCCCGTCCACAACCCGGTATTAATATCGGTTATCTGGCACAGGAACCACAGCTAAACCCCGACAAAGATGTGCGTGGTAATGTTGAAGAAGGCTTAGCTGTGATTCTGGAAGCACAGGGAAAGCTGGATGCTGTTTACGAGGCTTATGCTGAACCTGATGCAGATTTTGATGCGCTGGCAGCAGAGCAGGGCCGTCTGGAAAATATCCTACAAGCATCTGACGTGCAAAACCTTGAGCATACGCTTGAAGTTGCAGCGGATGCGTTGCGTCTACCGCCTTGGGATGCGGATGTCAGGACGTTATCCGGTGGTGAGAAGCGCCGTGTGGCACTGTGCCGTTTGTTATTGTCATCGCCTGATATGTTGATTCTCGATGAGCCAACTAACCACCTTGATGCAGAGTCAGTGGCTTGGCTGGAGCGTTTCCTACAGGACTTCGCGGGTACTGTGGTTGCGGTAACCCATGATCGCTACTTCTTGGATAATGTGGCTGGCTGGATTCTGGAATTGGATCGCGGACAAGGTATTCCATGGGAAGGTAACTACTCCTCTTGGCTAGAGCAGAAAGAAAACCGCCTGACGCTGGAAAAAAAATCCGAGCAAGGCCGCCTCAAAGCCATGAAGGAAGAATTGGAATGGGTGCGCTCAAACCCTAAGGGGCGTCAGGCGAAAAGCAAAGCGCGTATGCAGCGTTTTGAAGAGCTATCTTCTAGCGATTATCAGGCGCGTTCAGAAACCAATGAGATATACATTGCGCCCGGCCCACGTCTGGGAGACTTGGTGATTGAAGCCAAAGGTATTAGTAAATCGTTTGGTGAGCGAATGCTGTATGAAGACCTTAACTTCAATCTCCCTAGAGGTGGAATCGTCGGTATTATCGGGCCAAATGGTGCGGGCAAGACCACGCTGTTCCGCATGATTACCGGTGAAGAAACGCCAGATAAAGGTGAGTTCACTGTTGGTGAAAGTGTAGAGATCGGTTATGTCGATCAATCACGTGACTCGCTTGCTGATGATCGATCGGTCTGGGAAGAAATTGCTGATGGCCAAGAAATTATTACCGTAGGTGGTTATCAGATTTCGTCTCGCGCGTATTGTGGTCGCTTTAACTTTAAGGGTGACTCGCAGCAAAAGCGTGTTGGTGATTTGTCGGGTGGTGAGCGTAACCGAGTGCATTTGGCGAAACTGCTCAAGTCAGGCGGCAACCTAATGCTGCTTGATGAACCGACCAATGACCTTGATGTGGAAACCTTGCGTGCACTGGAAGAAGCATTGTTGAACTTCCCTGGTTGTGCGGTGGTTATCTCGCATGATCGCTGGTTCTTGGACAGAATTGCTACCCATATTCTAGCGTTTGAGGGTGACTCACAAGCGACGTGGTTTGAAGGTAACTATAGTGACTATGAAGAAGACTATAAGCGCCGTCATGGTAATAAAGAGCTGAACCCTGAACGCATCAAATATAAAAAGCTAAAAACGGCCTGATATCTCCCGTATAAGTAGAAATACTGCACATGACTACTTTCTTATATTTGCTTATTGAGCATAAGTTAGTGGTCTACCTGCTCTTTCAGCGGCTTCGGCTATATTACCAATTCTATAATTTGCATTACTTTCTGACGATCTACTTTTTGTGGGATTGAATATCATGCCTACCTGTTGTTGCAGAGTAGCCATTATTAATGAACCACCAACAGGCCATCATGCTTATTAAAAACTGCACTGGCCACACAGCTACTCAAATCATTGTGCCAAAAGCCACCATCTCCATAATGCTAGTTGCTTTGTTAGCAATGCTGTTGCTAATACTAGGAAAGCTAGCTAAGACAGCCCGTACCTTATGATCGTATTGCCTAAGTTAAACGGAGGGCAGCGCGGCAAAGGAATGACAGCTAATATCTCAGAGCAGATAGCTCATTAATGTTTTACGCATACTAGTGATTTTTCAAAAGGTTGAAATTTTTAGTGTGCGGGTAAACCAGCAGGCGTTTTTCGGTAGGCTTTTCTCCCTTCTAACCACCGAACTAGTTGATCCAGTTTCGTTTCGTTGAGTCTAGGCATCTCCAGTAGTGGACGAAATTTGCGTGTTTCATCTGTCCATGTAATATGACGACCGAGATGAGGGAAGAGCGCTGGCCTCAATGTCTCAGCTTTTATTATTTCCAAACCATCAAGCTTTATTTCCCAAAGGAAGTTCAAAGCTGCCTCAACCTCGTCAGGTGAAAATTCATATAATAAACGATGAACAGCTGAGTTTAACTCCCAAATGCGTATTTTATTAAACCCCTCTGAAACTGAGGCCAGCATGCTACCATTTGGGCTGTACGCTAGGGCAGCTATCCCCGTTAAGTGTCCTCCTAAAAACTTAAGTTCTCTATCATCAAAGACATCCAAAAAGCGTACATTTACACCTCCAGCAAAAGCCAATACTTTACCATCTGGGCTGTATGCCAACCCATTTGAAGCGTTATATCCTTCCAGTGTCTTCAGTTTCTCACCACTGATAGCATCCCAGAGCCGTATACTCTCACTTGAACCTGATGCCAGTACCTTGCCATCTGGACTATATGCAAGAGTAGAAACTGAACCTTTATGCCCTTCAAGAATCTTCAGTTTCTGATCATTCTCAATATCCCATAGATGCACTGAATGACTTCCCCCAGAAAAAGCTAGTACTTTGCCATCCGGGCTGTATGCCAGAGAAATATAAAAGTTATCTACTTTAAGCATTTTCATCTCATCACCAGTAACAACATCCCAGAGCCGTATACTCTCACTTGAACCTGATGCCAGTACCTTTCCATCCGGGCTAAACGCCAAGGTAGATACTCTGCCATCATGACCTTCCAAAACCTTTATTTTCTTACCACTCTCTGTATTCCAAAGGTGTAGAGTTTTATCCATTGAACCTGAGGCCAAAATTTTTCCATCAGGGCTATAAGCTAATGCAGTGCTTGGATAAGCAGCTCCTTTCAAGGTTTTTAATTTCTCACCACTAGCCAGGCTCCAAAGAATTACGTCTGACGAGCCCGTACCCGAAGCTAAGATCTTTCCATCTGGACTGTAAGCCAAAGCAGATAAGTTCATACCAAAGCCTTGCAATGTCTTAACTTTTTTGTTGGTTGCTATATCCCAAAAACGCACTGTTTGATCCATCGAGCCGGACGCCAACACCTTACCATCTGGACTGAACCTCAAGACTTGCACTTGACTCTTATGACCCTCCAAGGTATTCAATTCCTTTCCATTTTCAACGCTCCAAAGACGAACCGTGTTTCTTCCCCCAGCTGTTGCTCCCCCAGCAGAAGCTAATATTTTGCCATCCGGACTAAAGGCAAGCGCAAACACATTAACATCATGACCTTCCAATACCTTTAATTTCTTACCACTCACTGCATCCCATAGACGTATCGTATTATTTACTGAACCTGTTGCTAAAACTTTACCATCTGGACTGTAGGCTAATGCTTGTATGCTGCTGGAGTGCCCGCTGAGGGTCTTCAGTTTCTCTCCGGTTTTAATATCCCAAAGAAGAATTGCTTTATCCTCACCGGCTGAAGCTAATATTTTACCATTCGGGCTATAAGCTAACCCACTTATCAGCCCAGAGTGACCTTTGAGAGTTTTTAGTAGCTGACCAGTTGTGGCATCTCAAAGACGCACTAGGCTATCTCCAGCAGAAGCCAACATACTACCGTCCGGGTTATAAGCCACAGCATGCACACCAGATTTATGACCAATCAGTGTTTTTAATACCTCACCAGTTGCAACATCCCAGAGTCGAATTGTTTTATCTTTTGATGCTGAAGCTAGGGTTTTGCCGCTCGGACTATACGATAACCCAAGCACCTCTTTTGAGTGTCCTTTAAAAACATTCAACTCCTCACCAGTTGTAGTACTCCAAAGACGTACAGTTTTATCCTCTCCCCCTGAAGCCAAGACCTTACCGTTTGGGTTATATGCCATTGCAAAAACTGAAGCCTGATGCCCCTGAATCGTTTTTAGCTCCTCCCGAGACGTAGCATCCCAAAGACGTAATTTATTGTCCCAAGATCCAGAGGCGAACACTTTACCATTAGGACTGTACACAAGTGTTGCTAATGAGGCCCCATTAACCTGTAATGTTTTTAGTAGCTCACCATTGGTTACGTCCCAAAAGCGCATAGTCTTGTCTTCCCCAGCAGAAAGCAGAACTTTACCGTTAGGGCTATATGTCAGCGCATACACGTTAGAAACATGGCCAATTAAAGTCTTCATCTCTTTTCCACTAGTTGCATCCCAGAGACGCACGGCTCCGTCCTGAGAACCAGATGCCAAGACCTTGCCATTTGGACTATATTTTAGTACATGAATCTCAGAACCGTGATTAGTTAAAATCTTCAATGATTCACCGCTACTTGCATCCCAAAGATGCACCGCTTTATCTTCTCCGGCAGAAGCTAACATCTCTCCATTAGGGTGATATTCAAGAGTTTTAATCCGCTCAGTATGCCCCTTTATTATTTTGATTTCTTTGCCACTGGCCACCTCCCAAAGGCGCACAGTTTTATCTTTTCCAGCAGAGGCCAATACCTTTCCATCGGGGCTATATGCCAACGTCATCACCCAATCTGAATGCCCCTTCAGAACTTTAATTACCTCACCTGTTTTAGCATCCCAAAGGCGCACCGTTTCATCCCAAGAACCGGAAGCCAAAGTCTTTCCATTCGGGCTGTAAATTAAAGCTGTTACGATAGAGCTATGCCCCTTTAATACTTTGATATGCTCCCCATTTTGAGCGTCCCAAAGATTTATAGAGTCGTCTTCACCGGGTGATGCTAGTGTTTTTCCATCGGGGCTGTATGCCAACGCGTCCACCGCCTCGCCCAGGTTTGCAGAATCTGTAGTGAATCTTTGTGGTTCAAGGCTATCGGAACTCATGAGGCTCAGTTCACTAAAAACTGAAGGGCGAATAGCCACTTTGTTTTTGGGGATTTCAAGGTTTTCAGCTCCTAGTGTATAAAGTATTGCTGATCGCAAACTATCTGTATCACTCATGTTTTTACTATTAGCCAAAGCTGACAGTGCTTTTTCTTCTAAAGCTTTTGATAAATTAAAATTCGCGATTTTTATACTCTTTTCAACTTCGGCTTTTGCTTGCTGGGCCTTTCTTTCAGATTGAACAGCAAAAAATGTAGCCGCAAACATTACTACAGCAAAAACGGCCATAGTCACTGCCAACCACTTCAACTGTTTCTGCTTCCTCAACTCCTCTCGCTTTTCAGTGTCTCTTAAGTCAAGACTAGCCGCGATAAACCGCTGCTCCAAATCATTAGCCGCACAAATACCACTACTTAACCACTCCTCCGCAACAGCCAATCGCGACCCTGTAAATAACCAAGAGTTCTTCTCCCCATGCTTGACCCAATCTTGAGTCGCACTACTAACCTGATGCTGTAACCGCAGCTGCTCCCTATCTTCATCAATCCATTCTCTCAGCTGTGACCATCCCCGAATCAAAGCCTCATGAGAAACCTCAACAAACGCTAGCCCATCTTTTCGCTGCGTAGTCAGCAACCGCGCATCTGTTAAAGTCTGAATAACCCATTGAGAATCATCTTGCCCTTCAAACTCTTCCAACTTCGATCGTCGTCGAGTGTCCTCCGTGCCTGCTCCCGGCTGTACCAACCGCCGGAAAATTAATCGGCATTGCTTCTGAAACTCAGGCGAAAAACCCTCATAAATCTGATTTGCGCGCTGCTCCAACGCACCCACCAAACCACCAAACTGCTGATAATCCTCCAACCGTAAAGTACGTGACTTCCGCTGCTCCCATAACTGCATCAACGCATACTGCAATAAAGGTAAACTACTAGGCTGTTGCTTCACATCCTGCAAAATAACCTGAATTAAACCCGCTTCCAGCTCACAACCCATACGCCGTGTAGGAAGCACAATCGCCTCCCGTAACTCATCCTCATTCATCGTATTAAGCAAGTATTGCTGACTCTCAAGACAGCGTGACAGCTGAGGATAAGCACTACAGTTTGCATAAAAATCAGCACGCAATGTCAGTACCACAATGATCCGGCCAGTCGATTCCGCCGCAGCTGACAACAAGTTATTTAGTAAGGATTGACGCTCCTTCTCGTCATGGCATAAGGTAAATACTTCCTCAAACTGATCAGCCAATATCACTAAATAACGACTGTCATCACCATGCAACCATTCCAAACCCAAGTCATGTAACTGCAGTGGCTCTTTGTGAAATTTCTCTATTAGCTCGCGTGTATCCCAGCGACTTTTTAGACTTAGGTGCGCATTAATTGCAACCGCAAGACTCTGTAGTGGTTTTTCGCCGGGTTTGAAAACTAGTTGAGGCCAATCATTGCTATCAGGCAAGGCACTATTTTGCAAAGCGGCTAATAAACCTGCACGAGCTAACGAAGACTTCCCACTCCCTGAAGCACCAATAATGGCAAGAAACCTTGGCTCAAACTCTTCACACGGTGATATTAGCTTATCCACAGGCTGAATATGCCGGAGTAATAACTGGGTGACCTCACCACGCCCGAAGAAAAACGGAGCATGTTCAATATCAAAATACTGTAGACCACGATAAGGATTTTCCAGGTTATCAGTATTGTCACCCGAACCCGGCTTTTCATTTCTAATGCCTGCTACAAGGCGACTATAAGTATTAGTTTCTTCTACAGATCCATGAAAGCGAACACCATTATAAGCCTGCAAAAAAGGCGGAAGTTTAGCTATTGCATCCTCTGGTGCATCTGGCAACAACACAGGTATCACCCGCAAACCCTGCTGGGTGATACTCCGATCCAACGCTACTCGCATTTCGGCCTGATGCCATGGCCCCTCACCATGATTACCAATAAAAATCAGACAAACATCACTGGTCTTTAAAGCCTGCTCTAGACCTTCTTGCCACTTTTCACCAGGTATCAAATCCCATTTATCTAACCATGGATCGAAACCTTCTTTGCGCAGTTGCAAGGCTAATTTTTCAACAAGTGGCTTGTCAGCAGAACTATGGGATAGAAATACCTTTAACACGGATTTTTCCTTGCTGTATTTAAAAGACATGGCTCACGCATTGTAGGTTGAAAAACAACCTAACGGAATCTAATATCGAGCTTTCCATACAGATAGCTTCTCAGGCTACTCAAGTCATCCCGTCAAATGCAAAAAAGCAAAGCGCGTATGCAGCGTTTTGAGGAGCTATCTTCTAGTGATTATCAGGCGCGTTCAGAGACCAATGAGATTTACATTGCTCCCGGCCCACGTCTGGGTGATTTGGTTATTGAAGCTAAAGGCATTAGTAAATCCTTTGGTGAGCGAATGCTGTATGAAGACCTAAACTTCAATCTACCTAGAGGTGGCATCGTCGGTATTATCGGGCCTAATGGTGCGGGTAAGACCACGCTGTTCCGCATGATTACGGGTGAAGAAACGCCTGATAAAGGTGAGTTTACGGTCGGTGAAAGTGTGCAGATTGGTTATGTCGATCAATCACGTGACTCGCTTGCTGATGATAGATCGGTCTGGGAAGAAATTGCCGATGGCCAAGAGATTATTACCGTAGGTGGTTATCAGATTTCATCTCGTGCGTATTGTGGACGTTTCAACTTCAAGGGTGACTCTCAACAGAAACGTGTTGGCGACTTGTCGGGTGGTGAACGTAACCGAGTGCATTTGGCGAAACTGCTTAAATCAGGCGGCAACTTAATGCTGCTCGATGAGCCAACCAATGACCTGGATGTGGAAACCTTGCGAGCGCTGGAAGAAGCTCTATTGAACTTCCCAGGTTGTGCCGTTGTTATCTCTCATGATCGCTGGTTCTTAGACAGAATTTCGACTCATATTCTAGCATTTGAGGGTGACTCACAAGCGACGTGGTTTGAGGGTAACTATAGTGACTATGAAGAAGACTATAAGCGCCGTCATGGGAACAAAGAGCTGAACCCTGAGCGTATTAAGTATAAGAAGTTGAAGACGGCTTGATGCATTGTGTTTCATTGGGTTACTAATTATTCAGGGTGGCAATTCTGCCACCCTTCAATAACTGGCACTACTGAATGACATGCTTTGTGCTGATTGTAATGCGGAACTATATCCGTTTAATGGTCATATTTTGTGTGTTAACTACCCAGCGCACATTATTGATTGTGTATATGTTAAGGTTAGTGGTGAGCAAAGAGTTGGCCCATAAGCCAGTACCGCAAGTGCTCTTGCGAATCGGTTGAGTTACGCCCAAATCGATAGGGGAATATGCTTTTCCAACCTTACCTTTGTAATAGGTGACAACAGCGCTTTTATCTTGGTTACTTCTCACGGTGTTGTTAAATGTAATCAAATTTAAACCGCTGTTAGCTAAGTACATTCTATTTTTCCCCTTTATACCTTCCCAGTGCTTAAAGCTCCAAAGCTGCTTTATTTGACCAAACGGCATTGCTTCAAATGCTAAGCCATATGAGTCCCTTTTCTTAACGAGCCTACCTTTCTCTAAGGCCCATTTGCTTGGTACCAGCTTTAGAAAAAAGTGTTGATTTGGTGAAGTTAGAATGCTTGATTGTCTTGAGTTCAGTGTCTTTACTGTGTCGATAGTTGCAGCCATTGGCCTTACTGGTGTGCAAGACAATGCTGCATCGGCGAGGAGTAGCGCAGGAAGAGCTAGTGCAAATCGTTTCATAAAATCCTTTTAATAGCGTTAGTTGATTTAAGGTTTATTTTGTCCTTTATCTAATCAAATAGTTCATTTTTTCGCTAGGTTTTTATTTAAGTATATTTTTATTTTATGTGGTGGTTGAGCCTACACTTGAGACACTCCGACTAGTGAGTGTACAGATAGAGTATTGACGTAGAGAAATTGATATTTCTATTGGCCACGCTGTGTAATAATCCCGCGACTTAGCATGTGTTAGTCATAACTAAGAAGATCAGTAAGTCTCAAGTCGATTGGGGGTGACAAAGTGCTGATAAACAGGATGTTTAATTTTAGTCGTAGATCGAATTTGTATTGAAGTAACGGAATATGAAACCCCAGTATTATAATATTGTTCGAATAACCGCGTTTATTCTAACGATCATTCTTATTTTTGCCCAAAAGCATTTCCCTCAAAAAACGCTAGATATCGACCCTACCAATAACGTGCTGTACACCTTGTATTCTGATAGCGGTTCAGGTGGAAAAAGTGAAGCTTCTTGGATCGATGAAAAGAGCGGGCATTGGAAGTGCCATCTTATAAAAAGTGAAGTATACCCAATCTGTGGTTTATCAATAAGCTTCTCTCAGGTTCCTTATGAGACGATTGATGCTGAGAAGTATAATGCGATGCAACTAGAGCTTGAGTACAAAGGAGCTGCAAAAAAAATCCGCATTTCATTACGTAATTATAACGCCTTGTACTCAGAGAAAAATGTTATAGAGACAGCAAAATTTCATTCCGTCAATGTACTCACTACTGAGTTAACCTCTGAAACAACCATTAGCATGCACGAGTTTTCCGTCGCAGATTGGTGGAAGGATAAGTACGATATTCCTCGCTCATTATCGACACCTGAATTTAGTGGTTTGGTGTCTATAGGTATTGAGCAAGCTGTTCCAGAAGTCTTTGGCGAGCATGAATACAAACTCGTTAGTATGCGTTTTACGGGTGACTGGCTAAGTGCGGAAACCTTATATATTTCAATTATTATTGGCTGGCTGTTTATTTTAGCATTTGAGGCGATTAGCTGGCTCTTAAGGCAGCGAGATAGAAGTCGAGAGAACATCAATCGACTCTCTGCCCTAGAAGTAGAATCAGAGAAATATAAGGAATTGTCTAGCACCGATTCGCTGACGGGTGTGGCTAACCGTAGTGGTTTTTCGAAAAAAATGGAACTGATAAGCAATGACAAATATTGCCAATTACATTGTTATGCCTTGCTGGTTTTAGACTTAGATCACTTCAAACACATAAATGATGAACATGGTCATTTTATGGGTGACGTAGTTTTAAAAGAGTTTGCTGAAAGGGTTGCGACCATTATTCGTGCGGAAGATGTTTTTGCGCGTTGGGGAGGTGAAGAGTTCATCATTTTAGCGCGCATGCAAAGCCAAGGGTCAGAATATATTTTAGCCGAAAAAATTAGGGCGAAAGTGGAAGAGAGCAACTTTGGCGCTGATAAATCAATAGTGGCCACGGTTAGCATCGGTGTAGCTGCTAGCAAGGTAGGTGATACCTTTGATGACTTATTTAAACAGGCTGATGAGAATCTATATACGGCAAAACGAAATGGGCGTAATCAGGTAGTTTACAATTCACGTCCTGCTAAAGTAATAGGGTGTCCAGAAGGGCAGTAAACTGCATATCCACTGTTAACCGTTTCCAACTGATTTACCAAGTTGGAAACGGTTAAGTAGGGTGGTTAAGCTAGGGGTATTTCGCTAGTCTACTTACCCAGTGCTCGTCCAACACGACGAGGGTCAGCACCACCTTCCATGCCATCTTTACCAATGGTAATCCCGTGTAAACCAGAGTTAAGATCTCTAACACTCACCTTGTGACCTAGCGCTTCCAAACCTTCTTTAAGCTCAGCTGCTTTAGTGCCTTGCTCAAGGTCAGTGCCACCGTTACGGTTCACATAGTGCGGCATGCTAATGGCTTGTTGAATATCCATATCCCACTCCATCACACCCAGCATTGTTTTAGCCACGTAGTTGATAATGCGACTTCCACCCGGCGAACCAATCGCCATCACCAAGTTGTCATCCTTATCAAACACCATAAACGGTGACATAGAGCTACGAGGGCGTTTACCCGGTTGAACGCGGTTAGCAATTAACTCGCCATCACTTGCTTCGCTAAACGAGAAGTCAGTTAACTGGTTATTAAGTAAGAATCCACGCACCATTACTGTGGAGCCAAACGCCATCTCGATACTAGAGGTCATTGAGAAAGCATTACCTTGCTTATCAACGATACTAAAGTGAGTGGTACTAGGTTGCTCAGGTGACGTCGATTCTAGCCAGTTGGTATTAGCATTAGGCGGCGTACCCGCGGTAGCTTTACCCATGTCTTTATCGCCGATCAGCTTGGCACGCTCTTTTAGGTAGTCACCATCAATCAGGCCTTCAACAGGCACATCTACAAAGTCTGCATCAGCCATGTACTTAGCACGATCTGCGTAAGCTAATTTACCTGCTTGCGCGAATAGGTGAGCGGCTTCGACGGATAGCGGCTCATATTGTGCGAGGTCTTTGTCTTCCAATAACTTTAGTATTTGGATAACCGTCATACCACCCGACGTTGGTGGCCCCATGCCACACACTTTAAATGCTTTGTAGGGTGCACACACCGGAGGGCGCTCGATAGCTTGGTAGTTAGCCATGTCACTAGTGGTTAATAAACCAGGGTTGTCCGCAGCGGTAATGCGTACTGCACCAACGATGGATAAGGCTATGTCGCCTTTATAAAACCCCTTTGCGCCTAGTAATGAGATGCGTCGTAACGTCATTGCAAACTCAGGATTTTTCTTCATGACGCCCGCTTGTAGCGGCTTACCGTCTGGGAAGAAATAGCGCCAAGTGTCGCCATAGCGACCGAGTGCTGGATTTGTTTTATTGGCGATAGAAGCTGCAAGTTTAGGAGAGACTTCAAAGCCTTCTTCAGACAGTTTGATAGCATCTTCAAAAAGATCCGCCCAAGGGAGAACACCGTGTTGCTTGTGGACTTTTTCCATCATCGCGATCACGCCTGGTACACCGACTGCACGACCACCGGCCAGTGCTTCCCACCAGCTCATGTTTTTGCCGTTCTCTTGGAACAGTTTGCCATCGGCTAACATTGGCGCTTTTTCACGACCGTCGTAGCTTGATAACGCCTTTTTTTCATTATCCCAATACAGTGAAAACGCACCGCCACCGATACCACTAGACTCAGGCTCGACGAGGTTAAGCACCAATTGCACTGCAATAGCCGCATCTATCGCGCTACCGCCTTTTTCGATAATACGCATACCCGCTTCACTGGCGTAGGGGTTTGCGGAGGACACCATGTATTCGCTGGCTTTTACTAGATTTTGTTCAATACGGCCGTTGCCGAACTCGGGATAGCGTGCTTCTTTTGCAATGACGACACTGCTGATCAGTGCGCAACTAACTGCCGTTGCCAATAATGTTATTGCTCGTTTCATGTCTAACCTCCTTGTTATTTTTACTATCAAGTGTGCGTTAAAAACGCTTTGGCTCGCCTATCCACATTACAGCTAGGTTTTATATAAAACAATGATGAATGAATTAAATATTGGTCACTGAAGACATAGCGAATACACTTCACATAGGAAACTTTAAAGCTTATTTATTGAAAATTCTGTCTTGACTCTACCCCTAGGAGCAAGGTTTATAGTGTGGCCCTTTATTAATGAAAGAGTAGAATCAATGAGTTTTAAAGTTAGAACGTTTTTAATGACAGATGAGTCCTTGGTCATAGGGAGAGAGTTTGTGATACAGCTTGCTAAACAAGGTGCGAACCTCTGCATCAAGACTGTTGTATAGTCGCGCAATGAAATTAAAAAAACTACTCAAATGGGCGCTAATAACAGGCGCTGTCATCATAATAGGATCTTGTGCTGTGACTAAAAACATAGAAGCAAATATCGTTCAGCCACTGGAAGCATCCGAAAACTATCGTGATGGGAAATTTCACAACGCAACACCAAAAAGCAAACCTAGCTTTGGTGAAATGATGTACGTGCTAAAGCGTTATATCACTGAAAAGAAAATAGACCCAGAGCCTAAAAATGGCCTGCCTATTCAGCAAGTAACACGTGCTCAGTTAGATGCATTAAGTGATGACGAACTTCACTTAGTCAAACTAGGACACTCGTCGATACTAATTAAAGCGAACGGTGAATACTGGCTAATAGACCCTGTGTTTGCAGATCGTGCGTCGCCTTTTAGCTTTTTAGGGCCTAAGCGTTTTCAACCAACACCAATCACGATTGACGAATTACCACCGATTGATAAGGTGCTGATCTCGCATAACCACTATGACCACTTAGACAAAGCAGCTATCAAAAAACTGATAGGTAAAACCAAGCAGTTTTTAGTGCCTATGGGTGTTGAAGGTGACTTGCAAAAGTGGGGTGCTGATAAAAGCCAAGTCACACGTTTTAACTGGTGGCAGGAGCTAAAGGTTGGCGACACCTTATTTGCGTTTACGCCCTCTCAACACTTCTCTGGACGTGGGCTAGGGGATGGCAATACTACTTTGTGGGGTTCTTGGGTTATTCAAACCGCTGGTAAGAGTCTTTATTTTAGTGGTGACTCTGGGTACTTTGACGGCTTTAAAAAGATTGGTGAAAAGTACGGCCCATTTGACTTAACGATGATTGAAACGGGTGCTTATAACGAAGACTGGCCAGACGTTCACATGTTTCCGAAGGAGTCAGTGCAGGCGCATATTGATTTGCGTGGCGTGACGATGTTACCGATTCATAACAGTACGTTTGATCTGTCGTTTCACCCTTGGTATGAGCCGTTAAAGCGAGTGACTGTTGAGGCGGAAGCACAAGGTGTAAAGCTCACAACACCTATTGTGGGTGAGGTGTTTACGGTTGATAAAGCCAGTGATGGGGCTTGGTGGGAGAAGTATTTGTAATTACACTACCAAGCCTCTAGACCATAACCGTTACTGATCGATATTTAGATAGATGAAAGCTTTTATCACAGCCTGTTTGCGTTAAGCAAAACAGGCTGTGTAGTCGGGTAATAACGGCGAAGCAGCTTACAAATTCACATCATATATTGAAAAAGTGTGAGAGCCAGTTTCTGACTTCGAGCGTTTTTATAGATTGGTTGCGCAGATCTGTATCAAGACCTAATTTCCAAGCAATATCCTCACGACTATCATCGTCATTCAGTGCGCGAAGCTCGGACACAAAGTCCTCAACTGCCGCCGAGTCTCGGAACGTGCCTTGTGAAATCAGTCCGTCTTGGCGTACGACTGTAAGCGCTGCAATCTCTGAAAAATCATACTCAGGATGATATTGGACAGCCCAAAACTCGCCATTAGAAAATTTCACTTCCACCGCTTGCACGGGTGAAAATGAGTTACCCGCTAACCGTGTTCCCGTTTCGGGCATGGTCGTAATATGATCCGAGTGCGAGGTGAAACCGTCAAATATTGGCGGCTTTCCTTTATACATCGGATGCGCTTTTCCAGCGTCCGTCAGTCCAATCTTTCGGGCTACGCCAAACTCACGTCCTTTGGGATTGGCTGTCACAGCCCCGCCCGCCGTATTTGCAGCCAATTGTGCCGCCCAGCAACTACCAAACTGTGGAATGCCTGCGTCAAATAATTGCTTACATAAGTCGATATGGCGTTGGACGACCTCATCCTTCTCAGAGAAAAACAAGTTCGACCCTGTCCAGCACACACCGTCATATTGGCTGAGATCAATATCAACTGCTTGCGCTAGCGATATTTCTGCAATATCAATTTGATCGCTGGGCAAAAAGTCGGACAGCATCTTTTTATACAGCTCTCCAGCTTGAGTTGCACCGGCACCTTTCAGTAACGTTTTACCACCTGTGTCATATCCATCAATGACAAGTAGGCGCGTCATAATGCACCTCCAAGTGTGTCTCCATTGACTGTAATTCGATAAATTAGGCGCTCATATTTTTCGTAATCATTAAGGGCGGCATGTTGCACGATGCGGTTATCCCACATTGCGACCGTGCCTTTTTCCCATGTGAGGCGGCATTGAAAGTCGATACGCACAGCATGCTCACATAGATACTTAATCAGTGGGCTACTCTCCTCAACAGTCCAACCTTTGAAGTGACTGGTGAACATAGGGTTTACATAGAGCGCTTTTTTACCCGTCACAGGATGCTTGATAATAACTGGGTGCTCTACACTGGCAGCAATGATGTCAGATTTTTTATAAGTGATAGGGCCATCACCATCATACTTTTCTAGCGCCGTTGGTGACGTATAAGCATCTTTAGCTGAATGCACGGCAGTCAAACCTTCAAGGGTTTTCTTCATGCCGTCTGATAAGTGCTCATAAGCCATTTGCTGATTAGCAAACAAGGTATCGCCACCAACTTCAGGGATGACTTCTGCAAACAGGATTGAGCCTAGACTTGGCTTTTCAAAGAACGAATTATCCGTATGCCAGCCGACACCAAAGCTTGCTTGCGTACCTGCTGGTTTATGCATGCGGATGATCTCTGGATACTCTTCCATGCTATTGACGATGGGATGAATCTCTAGTGTTCCAAACATTTGGGCAAACTTTTGGTGAGCGGCAAATGACAGCTCTTGGTCGCGAAAACTAATAGCACCATAGGTAAATAAAGCCGTTTTAATTTCGTCTATTTGCTTAGCTGAAATGTCACCGGATAAATCGATGCCCGATATCATCGCGCCCATTGCACCGGTCAAAGGTTTGACCGTGATTGTATCGAAAGTAAGCGTACTCATAATGATCTCCTTATCCAGAAACTGGTAGTTTGAAATGGTAAGACTTTGGTCGAGTTAGGTGCTCAAAACCAAGAGAAGAAAGCGTTGCACCACGTCCAGAGTTTTTAACACCCGTCCACGCCAGTGCTGGGTCAAGATAGTCACAGCGGTTCATAAAGACAGTGCCTGTTTCAAGCTGCTGACCGATAGTTCGTGCAGCGTCGGTATCTTGCGTCCAAATCGAAGCCGTCAATCCAAACTCGCTATCATTCATCAACGTAATGGCTTCATCGTCTCCAGATACAGCCATAATGCCGACAACAGGGCCGAAGGTTTCGTCATGCATGATCGCCATGTCATGACTGACATTGGTTAGGACTTGCGGCTTTAAATAAGGGCTGCCCCAGTTTTCATCCACTGGAAGATGCGCTGTCGCGCCAGCATTTATTGCGGTTTTAATTTGTGTACGAACGCCATCAGCGCCTCTGGCAGTAGCCATTGGCCCCATTGAAATATCAGTGTCCGTTGGATTTCCGAGGGTGAGTACTTTGGCTTCTGTAATCACCGTATCGACGAAAATATCGAACTGGCTTTCATCGACATAGATTCGTTCAATACCGCAGCAGGATTGGCCACTGTTAAAGAATGCACCGTCGGCTAGAGAGACTGCTGCTTCAACGGTATCGGTGTCAGCGCGTACATAAGCAGGGTCTTTACCGCCAAGCTCTAGGCCTGCGCCAATAAATTTATGAGCTATCGCTTTGCTAACAGCATGTCCACCACCGACAGAACCCGTAAAGGCAACATAGTCAACGCGTGGGTCGCCTATAAGTGTTGCCGTCGTGTCATGGGTTAGGAATAAGTGCTGAAACACGCCCTCAGGCAATCCTGCTTTTTCAAATGCTTCGCTATATCGCAATGCCGTCATCGGCGTCTGTGACGCTGGTTTCAAAATAACCGCGTTACCCGCAATTAGCGCTGGGATAATGGCGTTTACCGACGTTAAATAGGGGTAGTTCCAAGGTGCAAGCACTGCAACGATACCTAAAGGTTCTCTGCTAATGCGTCTTTCAAAGCCATCTTTTAAAGGCGGAACATGATCTTTTAGGGCCTCAGGCGCAAGCTCAAACATCATGTCAGCGCGCTCTTTTAGACCAGCAAGTTCTCCCGCGGTATAACGAATAGGGCGTCCCATTTGTTGCGTTATTTCAAGCCCAAGCGGTTCACGATTATCATGAAGGTACTCAACGGCAATTTTTAGTGTTGCAATACGCTCACTAAGAGAAAGGGCCCGCCACTGTTTTTGTCCATCCAGTGCGAGGCTCAAGGCCTTATCCACATCAGTAGTGGCACTATATTGGCCTGTGTAAACGACGGTGTCGTCTATGGGTGAGATACATTCAAACGTTGATTTTGACATAGTCGCAGCCTTAATAAGGAGTGGCGTTCTTAAACACGTGAAATGAAAATATAACAATTTTTTTCATTTTAAGTGAATATACAATAAGGTTTTTTCATTATCAATCCAATGATTTAACATAAATAACCTGCTTCATCCAAGAAAATAAGGCAGTGGACCTTGTCAAAAATGTGGGCTGAAGATTTCATCTACTCCACAGAAGACTAAACTTACCCCATAACCGTAACAACAATACTTCGACTAAAGCGACTCGTGCGATGTTCATAAAGATAAATACCTTGCCAAGTCCCAAGAGCCGCACAACCGTTACTGATCGGTATCGTCAGGCTATCATTGGTTAACATGCAACGAATATGGGCTGACATATCATCGTCTCCTTCGTAGTCATGCCGATACTCAGGGTCGCCATCTGGCGCGAGTCTCTTAAGTACCGTTTCTAAGTCATGGCGTACCGCGCTATCTGCATTTTCAGTGATGATTAGCGAGGCGCTGGTATGTTGGATAAACACATTGCACAGCCCAATATCCACGCCGCTTTTGGCGATTAGCTGATTGATATCATCAGTGATATCGTACGTGCCGCGGCCACTTGTGTTGTAGGTGATTGTTTTTTGGTAAGCCATGCGTTAACCCTTGTAGTCATAGTTGTTTGACGACATTGTGGCTCTATTATTGTGTAAAAGGAATTCCCCCTGTGTCCAATCTTACGCGCTTCGTACTTTTAATATTAGTTAGTCAACCTGCGTATGCGCATGGTGCTCCGCCTGACAGCGTTCTTTTTGGAATTTTGTGCTTTTACTTATTACCTTACTTTGTTGGAGTTTGGCTAGTTGGTAAAGCAAGTTGAGCGTGGTTTTCTGTCATAAGTCTCTTTGTTTACGGCATCAGCCTTGGTTTGATTTATCTATCCGATGGGTTGGATACTGAAGTTGCTTACTATTATTTCTCACCTTTCATGCTTATCCTTATTGCTTTCGTAAAGCGTAAGCGTATTGCTAAAAAAACTGAAGTGTAAGACTAGAAATAGCGTCAACTAGGGTGGTCAGTGGTATTTCTCAATAGCTAACTTCGCAATGAAGCTTACACGTTGTTATTCTTGGCATATTAATCAAAACTAAAAGTAGCAATATTTTTGCTATTTTTAATGTCTTCGTAGCTATTGACGGTGTCTGGTGTTTCTAATGCACCCACACGATCAAACAGTATCGGTTCGTTAAATTTATCTATTGTCTTTGCCAAAGCTCTCCTAATATCTACTGGAATAGACGTATAGGCTAAGCTCAGATGTGGGTTTAGTTCATAATCTGCTGGGTATTTAGTTTGACCTTTGAGCTTGCTGTTCAAGTCCTTTAAACTTTCTGAAAGTTCAAAAGACAAGTAGAAACTTCGTGTGAAAAAGTCTTCAAACTTGATCTCTTTAGGCGTTAACAAAAGTGGCTCTATACCTTTTATTGACTCCCTTAGAAGCTCTCCTGGTGACTCGTCTTCAGATATCTTTCCTGTGTAAAAAGTAAGGTGTGGGGAAAAGCTTGGTCCATCACATGACTTAGCTAAATCATTAACGACTGACTGAAGTAAATTAGCGCTTTCTTCGTTTGGCTTTATATAAAATACTGTTCGTTTCATGCGTTCCTTAAGGTCACTTACAAAAGTAGATATCCAGCGTATGCAATTATAGATGATAGATATGCAGTACAGCATCCCTCAATAGGATTCAGCGTTATTAAACATTCAGCGACTGAAAGCTTTAGCCCATATCAGTATTAAGCTTGGTTGGATTATCATTTGGAAAGTTGCCAAGAGTACAGATTGTTGATAGCAAGTACCGTGGGCTTGTTGTGGCTAAAAAGCTTGTTAACAAGGTATTTATGCTGTGAATAAACCCTCCAAAACGCGTCTAAATTGACTATAGAGCGTATGGTGAATACATTGCTTCCATTAGCAACCCGACTCTTTAGGAAAAGTGCACTTATGCCTGATTTGATTAATGACTTTATTGGTCTAGATACAGAATACAAACTCGCTAGCGGGTCGACCAAGCGTCGTATTCATTTGGACGGTGCAGCGTCACCGCTTGTGATGAAAACGGCAATCGATGCTAGAGATGCGCTGTTACCCCATTATTCCAATAGTCACAGTTTTTCTCATGCCTCAGCGCACGTTTGCAGTCAGGCACACACGTGGGCGAAGCAAACAATTTTAGATACCTGTGGTGCTGATGAGCAATATAGCCTTGTCTCCTTAGGCAATGGCACAACGGGTGTGATGAATAATATTGCTCGCCGTTTAACGAAACGTGCTTCAGAAAAACCAATCGTGCTGGTTTCGGCAATGGAACACCACGCGAATGATTTGCCTCATCGAGAGCAGACAGCTTTAGTAAACGCAGAAGTGATTCATATCCCCTTGGTAGGTGAGTCAGCGCAGCAAGGTGAGATTGATTTAGTTGCGCTTGAGGCTTTACTTAAAGAGCACCCAGGACGCGTAAACTATGTGTCTTTTTCTGGTGTAAGTAACGTCACGGGTATTGTAAATCCTGTTGCTGAGATCGTGGCATTAGCGCATCAATACGATGCTTTGGCAGTGCTTGATGCTGCACAAAGTGCCGCTCACATGAGTCTTAATATCGCTGAGTACGATGTCGACTTTGTAGCGTTTTCAGGTCACAAAGTTTACTGCGCAGGTTCGCCCGGTATCCTCATCGCTAAGTCTGAGTTGCTAGCACATTACCCAAGTGATGAAGTCGGTGGTGGCGTGGTTGAGCGCGTTGACTATGACAGTGTGGACTACCTCAATAGCTACCCTCAACGCGAGCAAGCTGGCACAAAAGATATATTGGGTATTTACTCACTAGCTAAAGTGATGGCGGCTTTACAAGGCTATGGGCTGGATAAGGTTCAAGCGCATGGTGTTGAGTTGTGGCAGTACGCTGCTGAGCAGTTGGCTTCCATTCAAGGCTTAGTAGTTTATGGTCAGACTGAGCAAACTCGCTTAGGTGCGTTGTCGTTTAATATTGAAGACGTTGATCACGGTTTGGTCGCGGCAGTGTTGAGTGATTATTTCGGAATTGCTGTGCGAAACGAGTGCTTCTGTGCGCACCCTTATGTTAGCTCTATGGTGAAAGAAGCACTGTGGGATTTAGACCTTGATAGTGTGCCCGAGGAACAGCAAGCAGCGATGATTAATCGTAAGCGTGGCATGGTGAGGGCGAGTTTTAGCCTGTACAACACACGTGACGATGTTGATGCACTATGTTCGGCGTTACGTGAGATTGTGGCTAATAAAGAAAGCTTTGAGAAAGAGTATGATATTTCGGAGCTGGGGGAGTATCGACACAAGTCTTTTGTGGTTGAATTTACGTTGTAGTCGCTTAGTGTTGAGGTTAGGGCGGCTTTGAGAATGCCGCCCTGACTGGTTTGCCTATAACAGCTAATGTATCTATAAGCGCCTTAGCTTGCGTCCTTCACTAGGCGAACGAACATCCCTTCACTTTTACTAAAGCCTTGATCATTACCATCGGTAAATGACACAGACCACGTGTGTGCATTATTGATGTAGGGAGAGGCTGTCCAGAAGTTGTCGCTGTCCGTATTAGGAAAGATCATTTCGTTTATTGCGGGTGAGCGACAAGAGACTTCAACAATGCTGTGAAGTTCTTTGATGTTGGGTACGCGCCATCCGTCATACGCTTCAGACAGCGCTTGGCTCCATGTGAATGTTAAAGATGCGTCAGTGCAACTAGCATCATCAGAGTTCCATGTTTGACCTTGTGCGCAACGCTTCCACGTTAGATTTGTAACGAGATCTTTGACCTCGTCATTTGAGGTAATAAAGCGGACGTCTGGCGTACTTTTATCAATAGTGCTACTACAAGACTGTGCATGTGCAACGCCTGATAAAAAACCGAAGGTCAACGCGATTATTATAATTGTTTTCATCATCATTTCCTGATCTGCAGATCTTAAATTATTATTGTCCATCACTGACTAAGCGAACACTGTGGCTTTCAGTTTTATGTACTTTACTGCTGCCACCATAGTTAAAGTTAGTTGCCCAAGCTTGCTCACCTGAAAAGGATGCCGAGTAGACAGGTGTTGCGCTCCAGAACACATCAGACGTTGTGTATTGGAAAACACTCAAGTCTGCTGCTGGCTCAACCGCATCATAATTTACAATCGAATTTAGCTCATGGCGGTTAGGTAAGCGCCAGTTGTTTAGGCCGCAGTAGCCCGCTGTATTCACTCGCTCGATGAATGCTTCAGTGTTGCAGTAGCTTGTAACGTTAGAAGCATCATAACCATAACATGAGTCGTTTACGCTATTCTGTTCGCCAGCGGTTCCTGCATTGTTTTGGGCGTTTGAGTTGTACCAAGTGAAAGAGTCACTTGCTTCGTGCAAACTATCACTACTAGCAGTTTCAGTACTAATGTTGCGGTGTTTTCCTTCCCAGATTAAACCTGTGTTTTGGTCTTTTGCGCATGACCAGTCTAGTGCGCTGCTATCAATTTCTGCGCCAGTCTCATCTAATCGTGTGAAGGTAAAACCAGTATGCCCATCAATGTCGTCTGTTGCAGTAAAATCTAAACCGTGGTCCGCATCTTGGTTAGTGAATAAGCCTGATGTGCAGTCGAGATCGACAGAGTCATTACCACGACAGACCGTAATACCTGTATCGTTTAGGCCAAGCCCTGGTGTGGCGATGACGAGTTCACTTGCCGTACCAGTCGTGCCTTCGCTATTGGTAGCACGTACTTGGAAGTAGTAAGGCGTACCTGCGGTTAATGCACTCACTGCTGCTGATGTTGCTGTACCGACGCTAAAACTCGTGCCACCACTGTAGTCAGCGCAGTCGTTAAAATTGGTAATCGTTTCCATTGCGTAGCACAGTTCATAGCTATTGGCATTGGCGGTTTCTTTCCATGACAGTAAAGCTCCTTCATAAGCTGAAACGGCTCTGAAGTTAGACGGTATACCCGGCGTTAAATCAACAGGCTCTTCTGGTACTTCCGGTTCACTAGGCTCTATTACTTCTTCTTCCGTAGAGTCATCTGAGCTACTACTTCCTGATCCACCTGAACCGATAATTAGGAATATACCCAGCGCAATTGCAGTTAGTTGAAAAATGCTTCCTTTCATAGTTATCTCAAGTCCCTTTGAATTTGTTTATGGTGATGTAAGCGGCCAGTGCGCCAAATAAAATCGCGATTACATCGAAGACACTAAAATGACCATTTGCAAAATAGTCTGCGAGTAATGGGGGAAAATAACTCGCTTGATCATGATTTATTAGCTGGCCTAGCTCAAAAATAATGTTTATGATCACCCATAATATAATTGAAAACAAGCCATATTTTTTACCATTAGCCCACCAGCTTAAGAGAGATAGCGAATAGACATGCGCAAAGCTGGGAAGAGAGTTGATGAAATTATTATCAAAAAAATGCAGCTGTTGACTACTTAAACCCAATGCTTGGTAAACCACCGTTCCCTCGCGAAACCACAGATAAAACAGAGCAGTCAGTAATAGCGGTACGGTTATCAGTAATAGCAGTGTTGAGTTTTTCATGAGTTATTTACAGTGGCGTTAAGGGTGCGGAGTTGGCTGTTTTGAGATGATATTACAACGCGAGGAGTATGCGTTAAAAACACGCCTTGGAAAGAGATTAATTTTGTATGAAGGATTTATAACATGGAAATAAGAGCGGTAACTTACAATGAAGTTAAAGCCGTTTTATCACTGATTGATGAGCTTAAAAACGCCAGTTTTTCTAGGCCAAATGACCATCAAATAGCGTCAATATATTTATCGCTGATTGAAAGTGGCGGTTGTGTCGTTGGTGCTTTTATTAACGGTGAGCTTGTTGGTACTTGTACTGTAAATATGTGTTCAAACTTTAGTTGGTCAGGTCGCCCGTTTGCTATTATTGAAAACGTTATTGTGTCAAAAAAGCATCGTAACTGCGGTGTTGGTAAAGCGGTTCTAGGTTTCGCCAGAGACTTCGCTGAGAAAGCTGGGTGTTATAAAGTCGCTTTGATGACTGGTTCTAAAAAGGAGTCAACTCACAAGTTCTATGAGTCAGCAGGTTTCGTGGGTAATAAAACAGGGTTTCAAATTAGGTTTGATGCATAACATGAAGCTAGAAAAAGCTAACAGTGAACAGGACTGGGAAAAGGCGTCTAGTTTATTGTCACAAGTCGTTGACCGGCTGAATGGTTTAGACCGTACATTATGGGCAAAAGATCAGGTGTCTGTTGCTAGCGTTCAACAGTCTTATCGATTAGACGAACTTAATTTTTTAATCGAGACTACTTTTGTAGGGGTGGTATTTCTACAGAAGAGTGACCCGTTATTTTGGCCTGAGATGACAGAGCACGATAGCCTGTATATTCACAAACTCGCAATAGACCCAGTTCGTGCTGGTGAGCAGCTCGGCCAGAAAGCACTGACGGCTATTATTGATCAAGCGAAAATTAGAGGCTTTAGTTGGGTGCGTTTGGACTGCGACGACAGGCCTGAACTTCATCGTTTTTACCAAAATTATGGCTTTGAAATGTTAGATATAAAAGACGTAGGTGAGTTCCGAGTGGCTCGCTACCAATTACTTACAAACACAATCAAATAAGAAGCTACCTCATGAAAATACAAAAACTAGACTTCGTAGAAGGCGCTAAACAAGCAGAAGGTATCACTGTTATTATCGATGTCTTCAGAGCTTTTTCTGTTGCCTGCTATTGCTTCGATAAAGGCGTTACCAAGGTTATTCCTGTTGGTGAGTTTACGGATGCGCTCTCGTATAAAGATGAAAGCAACACAGTTGTCCGTATTGGCGAAAGAGGCGGTAAGAAGTTGTCGGGTTTTGACTTTGGTAATTCTCCGACAGAAATCCAGCTAGAAGATCTAAAAAATAAAGTGGTCGTCCAAACTACTCATGCTGGGACTCAAGGCTTGGTCAATACCCGTAATGCCTCGGAGGTGTTAACAGGCGCATTAGTGAATGCAAAGGCGACGGCAGACTATATCAAGCAGCAGAAACCTGAATGCGTCAGTCTGGTTAGGATGGGGCTTGGCGCGGCTGAGTCCACGGATGAAGATGATCTTTGTGCAGACTACTTGGAAAGCCTCTTGTTGGATAAAGCATTTGATGAAACTGAGATTAGAAACCGTTTAATAGCATCGCCATGTGCTGAACGATTCTTAGATGCTGAAAAGCCTTGGAGCCCGATGTCTGACTTTGAATACTGTACTGATGTAAACAAGTTTGATTTTGTGCTTAGATTGGTTAGGTCGGATAAGGAAATGCCATACTTGGAGCGAGTCAGCCAAGCGCTGATATAACTCGAAAAGTGCATAGACTATGAAATATCGTGAGAGCAACACCGGCTTACCCACTTCCACCAAGATCCTTAAAGTGAATCATGCGGGAGAGTTTGGTGCGGTCAATATCTATCGTTCGCAGCTTTTTTTAGCTAACATTTTCATGAAAGATCTGGTACCTGTTCTCGAAGATTTTCTTGCCGATGAAAAACGTCATTTGGATGTGTTCTGGCAGGAAATACAGCGGCGAAATGGCGTGAAGTGTAAGAGCTATTATTTGTGTGGCCTTGGTGGTTACGCGATGGGGTTTACTTCAGCACTAGTGGGTAGAAGAGGGATTATGGCATGCACTTGGGCAGTGGAGAGTGTTGTGATAAATCACCTACATAATCAGATTGAGTACCTTCAAAGCAAGCAAGATGTAGAAGCACTAAAAGCGGTGCAGGATATTTTAGAAGATGAGCAAAACCATCGAGATACTGGCTTTCAATCGGGCGGTGCTAATAATATGTTTTATCAGCCGTTACGTTGTGTCATTAGTGTGCTTACTGAAGGTGTCATTCGGCTTGGAATGCGTTAGGGCGCAAAAATTATTATGACGTTAATCTTAGACCAAACAAATAAGCAGACCACAACGGCTAGCACGCCCATGTTTTGGCGAGACACCCGCATGCCTCATGTAGAGTTGCGAAGGGTTCAGGACGGCCGAAAGCTCCACTACGCGCCACATAGTCATACGCAATGGTCTCTCGGTGCTATCACCAAGGGCCAGAGCACGTTTATTTACAGGGATGACCAGTATCAGGTGAGTGAAGGCACTTTGGTTATTATGAATCCAAACTGGGTACATGCTTGTAATCCTATTGATAACCAGCATTGGAGCTACCTGATGTTGTATATCGATGCTGATTGGTTAAGCAACCTTAGATATGAGCTAGGCCTTGTTAAAGTGGCTAGTTGGCAAGATATACCTGTCGCAACGCTGTCAACTACCAAGTGGTATTCGGGCTATTGTCAGATGGTGGAATGCCTACTCGATACAGATCGAGCGTTACTAGATAAACAGGCCGCTGTAACGGAGTACTTGAGTGAATTGATGGTGGAGCTATCTGGGCAAGTATCACCGACCTCGAACATACCGACAGCTATGCTGGTACTTGCGGATTATTTAAAGGAAAATGCTTCTGAAGATGTGCCTTTGGAAACAATGTGTGAGCTTTCTGGATATAGCTCTGGGCACCTGATTCGATCTTTTAAACAGTATTTTGGCCTCACGCCACATGCTTATCTAGTCAACCACCGTATTCAATGTGGACAACAAGATTTGAAAAATGGGAATCCTATTGCTGAGGCAGCGGTAGATAATGGCTTTGCGGATCAGCCACATTTTCAACGTACCTTCAAAAAGCTACTAGCAGTGACGCCAAAACAGTATCGGCAGTCATTACTCAATAATCAGAAAGACACAGCTAGCGAGCAGTAAAAGTGCAAGCGTTCGGTTGAGAGTAACGAGTACTTTTGGTTGGGTGATAAAGCGTCGTAGAAAAGCGCCTGCGTAAACCCAGCAACTCAATGATAGCCAGCAAATTGGTAGATACAATGCTGCAAAAATCGTGACATCACCAAAGTTTTGCCCATTGGTATAAGCACCAATCCCTGATGCGGAAGCTATCCATGCTTTAGGGTTGACCCATTGCATGATCGCACCTGTCATAAACCCTGGCGCATTATCGTATTCGCTCGCATCTATTCGCCCGTTATCACGAAACAGCTGAAGACTAAGGTAAAGTAAAAATGAGATGCCTGCCCAGCGCAAGATGACGTTGAGATTGGGGATGACTGACAGCACTGAATAAAGCCCTAGACCGATAGCAACGAAAAGACAGATAAAGCCCAGCGTCGCACCCGTTACGAAGATCAAACCTTTGGATAGTGGATAACGCGAGCCACTGCTGAGGCATATGAGATTAACTGGCCCCGGCGAAATGGATGCCGCTAGCGCAAACGCGGCCATAGGTAGCATCATTGAAATAGTCATTCTTTACTCTCTGCTCTGTAACAAGGCCAGAAGTGTGCGCCAGTGGTTGTGCAAAGTATTGAACAAAATTGCGGTGGTTCTGTTCATGCGATAACGTCAAAACCTCTAGTGCCGAAAATGGCTAGTTTCACCGCCCAGAGGCGTTACACTATTCGTTCATATCAATGACAGGGCAGAAGCCGTTATGCTAGAGGCGGATACAACACATCACTCCACACATTTGTCTGGCTTGACGCTTGAGCAATGCCAAAGCGCCAGACTCGCTCGTGATAACCGTTTTGATGGTCGCTTCTTTGTTGCCGTCAAAACCACCGGTATTTTCTGTCGGCCAATCTGTCCTGCCAATTTGCCGAAAGAAGCCAATGTGGAATACTTCGCGAAACAAGTTCAGGCCTTACAGTCAGGCTATCGGCCTTGCCTGCGTTGCCGTCCAGACAGTGCGCCGGGTTCGTGGGCTTGGAAAGGAGTAGAGACAACCTTTCAGCGAGCGGTGAATCTGATTGATCAAGGTGAATTGCAAAGTAGTAATCTCCCAGAGTTGAGTAGTCGCCTCGGTATTAGTGACCGCTACCTACGACAACTGTTTCAACAATACCTTGGTATGTCACCCAAACAATACGCGCAGTATCAGCAGCTCATGTTCGCCAAGCAACTGCTTCATACCAGCAATATGAGCATCGGTGATATCGCGATTGCTAGTGGTTTTAACAGTGTGCGTCGATTTAATGACGCCTTCCAAAAGAAGCTAAAACTCACACCTAGCGACACTCGAAAAACTACACGAGCTGATACTAATGCAGCCGATGCCACTGTCGATAAGCACCTACGTCTGAGCTACCGCCCCCCATTTAATTGGGATCACTTATTAGCGTTTTATCGCAAACGCGCGATTCAAAGTATCGAAGAGGTAGGTGAAGATTATTACGCCCGAACCTTTGTATCCACTCATTCGCAAGGTTGGTTTAAAGCGGAGCTAGGCGCTAAAAACACACTAGAAATCACCTTTGATATTGATGACATCACACAGCTTAAACACATGGTGTCGCAGATTCGTCGTTTGTTTGACTTGGATGCGGATATCGCCGTGATAGAGCAACATCTGCAACAAACCGCTATCGGGCCTTTGATGACTAGTGGACTGCGTATTCCGGGAGTATGGAGCGCTTGGGAGGCAGGTGTTCGAGCGATATTTGGGCAACAGGTGTCTATTACCGCAGCGATCACGGTACTGAATGGTTTTGTTAGTAGTCTGGATGAAACTGAGGAAAGTGGCGTGGCTTCTAGGCGTTATTTCCCAACACCCACCGAGATTGTCAATGCCGACTTTAGCGTGTTGAGAATGCCGCAAACCCGCAAAGATACCTTAAAGCGCTTTGCTGACTACATGGTTGATCACATGGATGCGCCGCCAGAGGACTGGTTGGCGTTAAAAGGCATTGGGCCTTGGACGGTGAGCTATGCCAAATTACGCGGCCTGTCACAGCCTGATTGTTTCTTATCAACTGACTTGGTGATTAAGAAAGCCATTGCCGATGTTGATGACCAAAAACAACTTATCGAATCCCTATCGCCATGGGGTAGCTACGCCACCTTTAACTGTTGGAACTCACAATCATGAAGTATTTTACTCGCTACCCAAGCCCTTTAGGACAAATGACGTTGCAAGCCCGTGACGCTGGACTGACTGGCGCTTGGTTTGAAGTACAAACCACCGCACCTGATGACTTTGGAATGCAGCAAGATGATCATCCGATACTGACGCAAGCAGTGACTGAATTGAGCGAGTACTTTGCTGGAAAACGAACGCAGTTTGATGTGACTACGGTTGCTGATGGGACTGATTTTCAGAAGCAGGTTTGGGCGATGTTAAAGAAGATTCCTTATGGTGAAACGTGGAGTTATCAGGACTTGGCGATTGCTATTGATAACCCAAAAGCGGTGAGGGCGGTGGGTATGACTAATGGGAGGAATCCTATTTCGATTATCGTGCCTTGCCATCGGGTGATTGGGAAGAATGGAAAGTTGACGGGCTATGCGGGTGGGGTTGAGCGGAAGGAGAGGTTGTTGGGGCTGGAGAAAATGAGTAATTTTTAAAATTATTCATTAAAAAATCCGCGCCACCGGCTTCCACTGCTTTAGCTGCATCAGATAAGATCACTGCTGTTTCATCCCTCGCAACTTTGTGCTGGAGCGCTTCGATTTAGCAAAGTCCACACTATAAAGTACGATTTTGCGGAATGTAAGCCGTCAAGTTCAGGCTTAACGGCTTCGTTTAAAGCTTTGTAGTAAGTGAACTTTGACTAGTAAGTCAGGGCAATGTTAGAGGATTAGTGTTTATTATGAAAATTGAATTAGTAGCTGCATTAGAAAGTGATACTGACTTCGCTTTCGAAGCAAAACGCCAAGCGATGGGGCCGCACATTACAACAAAATGGGGCTGGGATGAGTCCTTCCAAAGAAACCTACATAAGCAACGCTACTCAGAAAAACCTTGGTTTATTATTCATTTGGAAAGTAAGCCCATAGGTACAGTGTCCATTCACGAACTACCAGAGCATACAAGGTTTGGTGAGTTTTACTTGCTTGATGAATATAGAGATAAAGGTATCGGTACTCAAATCTTAAAAACATTTCTTGAGGAATGTGATGAAAAATCGCAATGCGTTGTGCTTGAGTTTTTGAAGTGGAATCCAGTCGGAACATTGTATAAGCGTTACGGTTTTGAGGTCACTTCAGAAAATGATATTCACTACTTTATGAAGCGCAAGCCGCACACACCAACTAAGGCATAAGAGCCTAAGCATCGTTAGCAAAAAATAGGGAATAACATGTTTGAAAATACATACACGGAAGTCTCCGGAATATTGGTAAGAGTTTGCGCGTTAGATTAGGAAATAGTGATTACCGAGAGAAGGCCAGCCAAGACCGGCAAGCGGCTATTGCCAAAGATGATGAACCTACTAGCTGGGAGGTGTCTGATTTGCTAAGAACACATCAAGAAATTGGTTTAATCGACCCATCACGTAAAGATCCTAAAGCATGGCATGTCACACTTTTTCGCTGGAATGAGTCGGGCGCGCCAATAATAAGCTTAGTTGGTGAGCCCACACCGATTGTTTTATAGTCTGTAAAAACCAAGCATTGTGGAGAGTTAATTATGAGCACCGAGCCTTTGAGCCTTATTTCTTTAGCGAATGAGTTGGAAGCCTTGATTCACCACTCCGTACCTGATTGCACCAGTCATAGTAAATACGGCGGAACACTGTTTACTGTTAAGCCAGATGAAAAAGAAGGACAGTTCTGTGGTGTGTTTATTTACACTGAACATGTCCAAGTGTCTTTTAGTCAGGGAGCAAACTTGAAAGACCCAAGCAAGCTATTAAGTGGCACTGGGAAAAAGAGAAGACACGTAAACTTCAAAAGCGCTGGTGATATTGATTTTTCATATCTTGAAAGTCTTTTACAGCAGTCAGCAAGGTTGGATTAAAACCCTAGCTATTGTTTTCAACTAGCTAGGGGTTAGAAAAACGGCGTTACGCTATTCTGAAATTGCTTCCATAGCGGCCTCTAGCGCAAGATCTCTCCCATCAGCAAAGCCCTCAAGAGAAAAAGTGACTCGCGATTGCCAAGCCAACTGCGTCATGCCCACCAGAGTTAAGGCGGACATCAATAACAATACCATCCGTGTCTTTTAAGTCTTCAAATGCTTGGCTTAAGATGGTGTTAGCTGCTTCAGCTTCTTTATGGCTATCTTCGATATCACCATCAGTAACGACATTGATCATACTGGCTATATTTAGATAACCTAGATTGCCCGATAGCGTACCCCAGGATATGGTGTCTTCATCCTCTCCACCAGCATGCTTGAGGTTTGACACGTTACTCAGTGTAATATCATTTATTTGGTCAAGCATGCTATAGGCAAATTGAGAGAAGTTGTCTACATCATTTTGCTGAGTGAATGCCTTGTACAAATCTATTTCAAGCTGACTGTCAGGTTCCGGTGAAAAATCTTCATCACCGGCAGTAAGTCCAATATGGCCATCTTGTAAAGGCGCTAACATTGCGGATATGAGAGTGAATAGCTGCTCATCCGTTGTGTCACTGGATACGAGCGGGCGATAGGTTTGGTACTGTGTTTGCCAATCCACCTCACGTATTTCAAAAAATGCATAGTAGTCGTTAAAGGTATGCCAGAGGTGTTCGAATGCTATTTCAGGGTCTGACGTTTCGAGTAGCTTGTCTTCTTCGCATGTCTCCGGCAAAGCATCACGTAGTTGAAGGTTGACCGGGAAAACACCAGCCTGTGCTGTTGTTATTACTGCTGAGCGTCCACCTTGGCTAATTTCAAAACTATCGATGATTGCTTCTTCTGCTTCCTCAATCGTTAGTACATCGCTCAACATACAACTATGGCTATTATATTCGTAGACCTTGGCATTAACGTCAGTCAGTTGATAGATGTCGCCGTAGCCTTGCTTCTCCCAAATGCCATGCGCTTTTTCATAGTCAGTTTTTTCGTCGAACTCAGCCTTTAGACTGCTATTGCAAGCAGTTAGCAGCACCGTCAATGTTAGCGTGCTTGTGAGTGAAAGATAGTTTTGAAAGATCATAGGGTTACTCTGTGTTTTTGATGTGTGTACAGAGTAATATTGCGAAATTGTAGTGTCTGTTGGTGTAACGTTATTGTTTTGTTAGGAGTTAGGTATTGGTTTGGTGGCTTACAGTCCGCTCGGACGAGGTTTTTTAACAGGTGCAATCCAGATACGAAGTGACTTAGAAGAGGGCGATTGGCGCTTAGTGAGTCCGCGTTTTTTGGAAGAAAACTCCGATGAAAATCTGAAAATAGTTGAATGCTTACAAACCTTGGCAAGTGACAAACAATGTACGCCTGCGCAGTTATCACTTGCTTGGCTAATGCAGCACGAAGCGACTATCATTCCTATTCCTGGTATACGCAGTCAGGCGCAACTCAGTGAGAATATTGCCGCTACCCTGATGCGGTGAAGCCTTTGCTCAACGTATAAAACTAGCAAGGGATAAACTCAGTCACATTCGCTTGGCATTGGGTTTGATGGTTGTCGGTGGGTTAATGATCTGGGGCATGGAGAAAGTCTCAAAATAAATGCTAAGGAAAGAGTATGACTTACAAGATGACTTTGTTAGCTTTGATCCTAATAATGTTAAACAGACTGAAAAGGATGTGTAATGCCTAGTGTAAATGCGATCAATTTAGTGGTCAGATTTTTTCTCGAAATAGCCGCTTTAATAGCAATGGGAATGTTGGGCTGGAGCTTAGGTGAGGGCTTGCTAGGTTATGTCTTAGCTGGTGCAATCCCCATCGCAGCCGCCACATTCTGGGGTGTGTTTGCGGTTCCAAACGACCCTAGTCGATCGGGAAATGCGCCCGTTCCTATTTCAGGAGCTTTGCGATTACTGTTAGAGTTTCTGTTTTTCGCAGCAGGTTTTGGTTCGTTTATGTATTTGAATGAATCATCTATTGCTTGGGTTTTCGTGGTTATTGTTTTAGTGCATTACGCTGTTTCTTATAAACGGGTTCGTTGGTTGTTACAGTAGTAACTAGTGTCGTTGGAACAAGCTGCGAAGGGGAAATAGAAGTTGGCTATGCTAACATCGATTTAGCTGCCTATGGCAGCGCTATGTGTACTTAATAGGAGCGTTTTTCATGCCAAAAGTCAATAATTTCGATACTGCTTTAATAGAAAGGCTACATTCTTTAGTGTTTAATGACCCTGGTACTAGAGATATTATTGACTCAGGATTCAAGGCTGCCTTAGCTGTTTTTGAAGACCTAGAATATTCTCTGCCTTTCGCATCTTACAATATTTCTATTGATCACTTTGCCAATAAAATCCCTGATGAACAGAAAGGAATGGTTGGCTTGTGCCGAGTCTTTATTTTACGTGCAGGTTGTAAAATGCCTCGTCCTGAAATACATCGCAATAGTATTCAGCGACTTGTTTCATTCACGGGTGAGGGAGCAATTCACTCCGCTTCTCCGGGTGGTGTTGATATGTCATTTAAAGAATGCGCAGTCGTAAGTCCTGACAAAAACCTTACTTCATCTTTTGATAAAAGCTGGGATGTTGTGCCTGAAAATACTTGGCATTACCCTGTAGCAGGGAAAAATGAAGATTGGTTTACCGTAACGTTTCATAGTGCTGGTGAAACCGAAATAATTGATGAGTACTGGGAGCCGAACAGATAATAGGTTGTTACGTCTCAGGTTGAATTTTCTGAAAGCGTCATTGATGGTAAGCGTTTAGCTCAGGATTTTCAGCGTGAGATTCATCAATTAAATCAAGATGGTTTTTCTGTATCACAAGTCACCACAGGAAATGAAGCAGGGTAAAGCTATGTCTCCACTTTGCATGGACTTAAATAAGCACTCGCATCATTCGCTAAAGAGTAGTCAGGCTACGGAAAATAAAAACGATTCCACTTAATGTGAAATTACTATATATTAAAATTATAAAAATTGATTTTAATGTATGGTAAATTCTATCTGGTGGTTTCCTATGAAAGTAACTGAACAAGAAAAAGCGAAAACGCGGATAAAAATATTAGAGGCTTCGGTCGATGTAATTATCGAGAAAGGCTTTAAATCAGCGTCTATGAGGGAGATTGCCAAGCGAGCAGGCGTTGGTGATGCGACTATCTATAACTACTTCCCCTCTAAAGAGAAATTGCTATACGGCTACTGTGAATACATCCAACAGCAAGTGATGGAGTCGTTGCAAGGTATTGAAGACTTTCACGAGTACACACTGCATGAGCAGTTGCAGCAGCTAGTCGAGTTACAGCTTGAAGTCTGGCTACCTGCACGTGAGTTTTTAACTGAAGTGTTTAAGCTGACTTACCACTCGCCAACGACAGGGTCTTTACACTTAACCAAAACGCGCGAGCTTTATACGTTGATGGTGACGGACATGTTGGAAGCTGCGATCGAAGCCGGTGAAATACCCGATCAGCCTTACACCGAACTGTTACCACGCCTATTTTGGGACTATCAAACGGGTCTATTGGCTTACTGGTTAAAAGATGACTCTGAAGGTTTTGCCAATACCAGCCAAGTCATTAATAAGAGCATGGATATCGTGTCCAGCCTATTACACCAAGGTTTAATCGGTAAATCACTCGACCTTATTTCTTTCTTATTCCGAACACATGTGATGGCAGGTTTGGGTTCTCTTAATTTTGGTCAAGAAGGTGAAGAGAACAAGGTTTCCAAGAAACGTCCGTTTATGCAAGCACGTGGGGAGTAACTCATGACGGATTCAATACCAAATGGGAAACTAGCGCGAACAGGTGTTGCAGGTTTAGCTGCTGCTAGAGTGGGTGTGGGTGAGTTAAAACATAAGATAAAACGTCCTTTTTTATCTAAAGCAGCGCAAGAAAAAGACAAAGACCTACTCGATGAAAAAAATGCCAAGGTACTATTTAGTGCGCTGACACAGCTACGAGGCACAGCACTTAAAATTGCTCAAATGTTAGGAATGGAGCAGGGCATGTTGCCTGAGTCTTATCAAAAAGAATTATCAAGGTCGTTTCATAAAGTCCCACCATTAAATCGTGTCTTGTTGAGAAAAGCATTTATAGCCGAGCTTCAGCGTACGCCTGAGCAAGCCTTTAGTCGGTTCGAGTCGGACGCATTTGCCGCAGCCAGCTTGGGACAAGTGCATAAAGCGACGTTAGAGGACGGTACAAATGTTGCGGTGAAAGTACAGTATCCGAGTATTGGCACGTCCATAAAAAGTGACATGACCATTATGCGCGGCGTTGCTCGTGGGCTAGCCAATACGCATTTAATCTTGCAGTCTCTAGATGAGATTGAAGCACGTCTGATGGAAGAGGTTGACTACCGTATTGAGGCCGAAAATACGCGCTGGTTTAAGCAAAATATAAACCTCGAAGGGATAAATGTTCCAACGGTTTATGACGAACTAAGCACCGAACATATTATTACTTCTGAGTTTGTAGAGGGCTTACACCTTAATGACTGGTTAGCAACCAATCCATCTCAAGCACAGCGTAATCAAGCTGCACAGTTGTTGTATGATTTTTTTATGTATTCATTTAAGACCCTAAAGCAAATTCACTCAGACCCAAACCCAGGAAACTTCCTGTTTCATGAAGACGGCACGATCACTTTGATTGATTTTGGCTGTATTCGAAAATTCTCAGACAGATTCTCCAATGAGTTTCCTAAATGTATGCGTGGTTATATTGAAGATGATGCGGAGGCGGTTTTCGACGCTTATCGAGGGATGGGAATGGCCCATGCTGAATCGACTGATAAGTTTTATCAGGACGTATTACGTCCATTTGGGCAGTGGGTTGCTTTGCCTTACCTATCAGAGTCTTTTGACTTCGGCCACTCTGACTATACGCAACAGGGGAAGCCAGCGATTATGAACCTGCAAAAACATATCGATGTTGATCAGTTCGCTGAGGAAATGGTGTTCCACAATCGAACACTACATGGTTTGTACCAAATATTTGAAAAAATGGGTGTGGTCGTTACTCTTAAAGGGAGCTTCTAATGACGTTTAAACAACTTAGTTTGGTGAGTACGGCGGTCATGTTTACCTTGTGCTTGACGCTGCTATTCACGCCGATGGTTATCTTCAAGCTGTTTGACGTAGAAGAAACGGCTTCTGCAATCTTCTTCACACATCGAGCGGCGGTGCTATTTTTAGGGTTATCTATATTCGTATACTCCTTAAAAGATGTGAATAACATGAAAGTACGCCAGTCAGTTTGCTTGAGTATGGCAGTGATGATGCTGTCGCTGGCAGCGTTGGGTGTATTGGAGTTTATGATGGGTAACTCGGGTGTTGGTATTTTTCTAGCCATTGTTGGTGAGCTTACTTTAGGTTTACTGTATACCTGTAAGTACCGTGATTATGGGTGGGAAGCGCGTTTCTGGGAGTCTTAATATGAATTATCCTATTGTTATCGTTGGGTGTTTAACTGTGTTGGCACTGCTAGCGCACTTATTTGGAGGTATTATTCAATCGCTGAGTGTTGAACCTGCGAAAGTGTCTAGTGACTCGAAAGGTAGCCTTGTCCAGCGAAACTGGGTGCAGATGATGTGCGCCTTTCAGTTGGTCAGTATCGACTTATTGGTTTTATCTGTGTTGTTATTTACCTTAGCGTTTACCGATGTCATTGCGCAAAAGCAGCTGTTTGGTTTTGCCTTATCAGGTTTTTACTTCTTATGGGGCTGCGTTTGGTTATTGCAGTTGGTCTTTTTAAAGCAAAAAGCGAAGGAGTATTTCTTTCTAGGGCATTGGGTATTTTGGTTTGTCTGTTCTGCGCTGATTTATTGGGGTTCGTTGTCGTTATAAATAAAATTCCAGCAGCTAGTGTGGGGCTTTTTTGGTAGTTAATGATAAAGTATATGTTATTTTTTGTACTAAATTGTACAGTAGAACATTAAGAAAAGACCTCTAGCCAGCACTTATATCAGAAATAAAAGAACCTACAGGCTCCGCGTTATTATGCGGATTTATAGGTATATTTGGTGTGCCGTTATACTTTTTCAGAGCTTTTGGAGCGAAAAAAGGCATAGTAAAAACACTTTACAGCTTGTTGTTTACAATAGTCTGCGGCGGAATTTATATGCTCTTTTATGAATTAGCGACTGCTTTTGTTGTTTAATTTTCTGGTCTAAGCTCTTTTCTACGCGATGCTCACTGTGCATGAATGCTATATACGCTTTAGCATCCTCTAACTTCATCCCAACAGCCAAAAGAGTTCATCTCGCTTGTAAATGAATCTACCTCGTAGGGTGCAATGCCTTGAGTTGTTTTTGGTTTTTATGAGTGAATTTTGCTATATTAGTGGGTCACTGTTGACACTGATAATGCTTTATTGAAAACAATGGTTTAGGTCCTGATAATATTAAAAGACAAAAAAGGAGCTATTAAGACAATCAGATGAAATTCTAAATATCGAATTTCTAGAACAAATATTCAATCAAAAATAACGAGAAAAATTGATGTATTATCGCTTAGCACCACTATCATTGTTTTCAATTTTCACACTATCACTCATCTTGTCTACAGCACTAAGTTCAACACGGGTGAGCGCTGAAGAGACTCCCCAAGAAAGCCCAGCACACTCAACGACCGCATTCGCCAGTCTAGCATTTAAACGTTGCTTAATAAGCCAAGGCGCTTATCAAATTGATGCGCAATGCGCGACCTTAGCGCGGCATGAAAACCCCGATGATGCTAATAGCAAACTGATTGAACTCTCGATTGTAAAGTTACCCTCACATTCATCTAAACCCGAAGCAGATGCTTTCACCCTTATTCAGGGAGGCCCAGGCTCTTCCTCAATTGACTTGATCATCAGCTACAGCAACGTGCTTAACGGCATTCGTGCAAACAGAGACATACTCGTCGTAGACCAGCGAGGCACTGGCCGTTCTAATGTTTTGACGTGTCCTGACATGCAAGAAGCGACAGATGTGATTGATCCTGAAAAAATCAAACAACTCAGCCAACAATGTTTAGACGCACTGGATGCCGATCCACGCTTTTATACCACCAGCGTCGCGGTGCAAGATTTAGACGCGGTGCGACAGGCCGCAGGTTATGAGCAATTGAGTGTTTATGGAGTATCCTACGGCACGCGCGTAGCACAACATTATTTACGTCGTTTTCCAGAGAAAACACGCGCTGTTATTCTCGATGGTGTGACACCTATTGGTCTTAATCTAGCTGGCGGTGAAATTGCCCGTCGATCACAAGCCGCGTTTGATCAAATGGCCGAACGTTGCAAAACCTCATCTGTCTGTAATAAACAATTTGGTGATATCTCATTAAAGTTTAAAGAACTGAGGGAGCGTTTATCTCAAGCGCCAGTCACCGTGTCATTACTTCATCCGGTTAGTGGTGAGTTAATTGACGAAGAGTTATCCGAGCAAGATTTATATGGCGTGCTAAGACTAATGGCTTACTCCACCGAGAGTAATGCCTTATTGCCGATGCTGATCTCGCAAGCACATGCCAAAAACTACATTCCCTTAACTGCTCAAACCTTGATGGTTGGGTCTGAATTTTCCAAAGACCTTGCCATCGCCATGAGCAATGCGATTGTTTGTACCGAAGATGCGCCTTATGTCACCGAGAGTGACGTACAGGGTTTAGACAACACGTACTTCGGTAATGACATGGCAAACAGTATCGCAGCAATGTGTGAAGTGTTTCCGCGTGGCCTGAAAGATGAGGACTTCTTTGAGCCATTCGATAGTGATGTGCCAGTACTTATTTTATCCGGTGAAACCGACCCGATTACGCCACCAGAAAACGGTGAGCAAGCAGCAAAAATGTTGTCGAACTCGAAGCATTTAGTGGTTCCAGCCCATGGGCATGGCGTTTTTGTTCGAGGATGTGTATTGCAATTAGGCAGTCAGTTTATTAAAGAAGGATCATTTGAACACCTTAAAACTGATTGCATAAAACGAGAAAGGCCAATGCCGTTTTTCAATAATAATGCGGGGCCTACGTCATGATAGAAGTACACAATCTAAAAAAACATTTCAAAGCCGTGAAAGCCGTTGATGATATTTCATTTGTGGCAGAGGACGGAAAAATAACAGGCTTGCTTGGCCCTAATGGTGCCGGGAAATCTACCACACTTAAAATGTTATATACCGTGCTTGAACCTGACTCAGGCAAGGCATTAATCGATGGATTTGATTCCCATAAAGAGTCAATGACCGTGCAATCTTCCATTGGTGTATTAACCCATAACGCAGGTATTTATGAGCGTTTAACGGCGCGTGAGAATATTTGTTACTTTGGTGAATTGCATGGTCTTACAGGTGAGCACTTAAACAACCGAATTAATGAATTAGTCGACGTGCTAGACATGGAGAAATTCATAGATAGACGCTGCAAAGGCTTTTCTCAAGGCCAAAAAACCAAAGTGGCACTGGCAAGAGCCTTAGTACATAAACCTAAAAATGTATTGTTAGACGAACCCACGAATGGTTTAGACGTGATGGCAACCCGTGGATTAAGAGAGGTCATTTTGCGTTTAAAGGAAGCGGGTCACTGTGTACTGCTTTCCAGTCATATCATGCAAGAAGTCGCCTTTTTATGTGATGAAATCGTGATAATAGCCAATGGAAAAGTGGTTGCTAACGGCTCTCCTGATGATATCCGCAACCTAAGCAACGAAGACAATTTGGAAGATGCTTTTGTGAAAGCCATTGGTTCAGAAGAGGGATTGGGGTGATGAAAAATACTGCCGCTACTAGAAGTAATCAATTAAGAATGATTTGGATTATTTTTCGTAAAGAAGTCATCGATAATTTTCGTGATAGACGAACCCTAAATACAATTCTCGGCGCAACGATTCTTGTCCCTTTATTATTATTCAGTTTTCTTTGGTTTGCAGAAAAAACCATAAAAGATGAAACAGATTCAATCAGTGCAGAAGCGATTCAACTGGCTGTCGTGGGGGCAGAACACGCGCCTAACTTAATGAACTGGCTCGAACAAAGTAATTTTGCCATCAACGACGCACCAAAGGACTATGAGCAAGCCGTGCGTGATGGTGAAGAACGGATGATCTTAAAAATCACCGAAGATTACCCCAAGCGCTTTGCCACGGGAGAAACAGCACCGTTACTCTTGATACATGACAGCTCTATCGTTGGCTTAGAAAAAATTGGATATCAAAGCTTACAACGAGCCATTTATACCTATGGCAATAGAATAAGCTCCTTACGCCTGCAAGCCCGAGGCGTCAGCCCCAAAGTCATCCACAGCATACAACTCAACGTCTCTGATGTAGCCCCATCGGAGCTACGAAATACGCAAGTGCTAACAATGATGCCGTACCTCATTATTATTTTTATCATGCTCGGTGGCATGTACTTAGCAATTGATACCACCGCAGGTGAGCGTGAAAATGGTTCTTTAGAAACACTACTCATTCAACCCGCAAGTCGTAAATCGATAGTCTTAGCAAAGCTATTAGCGACGATGTTGTTTTCAGCATTAACCCTATTTTTCGTGCTCTTAAGCTTGGCTTTTTCATTCAAGTTTTTGCCGATTGAGTCGTTTGAGATCACGCTAAGCGCAACAAAAATTGCCGTGATTTTGATGATAAATCTGCCTTTTGTTTTCTTAGGCTGTTCGCTCATGGTGTTCTTAGCATCCTTCACCAAAAGCTACAAAGAAGCACAGTCGTATCTAAGCCTTATGGCAATTGTCCCGAGTATGCCCTTAATATTATTAAGCTTCCTGTCACCAGAACCCTCGTTATCAAACATGTGGATACCCAGCTTAAGCCAAGGTTTGATTGTTATTGAAACGCTCAAAGGTGAGCATATCGACTTAGCGCTGATACTTCTATCAATGGTAAGTAGCGCTTTGGTAGCACTGTTATTCGTGTTTATGACGATTAAGCTTTACGAGCGTGAGCGTATCTTGGGGTGAAATGGTTAAAAATACAGAAATTGTTGAGTACTTGAAAATATGGTATTGCTATAGGTAATGATTATTTTAATAAGTAATACTTGAGAGGCTCGCAATGAATGCACTCATATCAACCATGACACAAAAAGGCCAAGTAACTATTCCTAAGCATGTGCGGGATAGACTGAACCTTGTGACTGGCGACAAGGTAGAGTTTATTGTAAATGATCGGAATGAAGTCGTGATCAAACCCATTACTAGAAAGGCGATGGAAGTTGCTGGCTTGTTAAGTAAATACAAAAAAGCGCAACCTGTGTCTGTTGAAGAAATGAATCAGATTGTTGTTTAGTCGCCTCCTAAGTAAGATGTTCTTCAGGTAAGTTTTGTTAGAAGAGGTGTGACTAAATGAATCAGAGAGAGTTACCAACCAGTGTGAATGTAACTTCATGGACATTTATGATTTTAGGTGGGTTGGCTATTTTGAGTGGGATTTTTCATTCATATGTAGCTCTATATTATGAACAGGTCGATGGCATTTTTGATGTTTACCCAGGAATACTACAGGTCATTATTGCTCTTGGTGTGGCTATACTAGGGTATAAACTTAGGTGTGGCGGTAAACAAACACCAAAACTTGTAATCACTATATGTATCTTACTAGCATTGGTTTTCATAGTCTTTGGTGTCGTACAAAGCGTGGAGTGGGGTACTAGCATGCCACTTGTAAGTACGGTACTTTATTTAATACCGTTGGCTTGTATTGGAAAAGCTTTCATGAGTGAAAAGGTAAATGCTTATTATACCAAAGGAGCTGCTTAGCTTTCTCTCATGTCACTCCCACAATACCAGCCTCTAGGACTATATATATCCTATTCTGATTTATATATAGACTATATCGAAGTTGAGTTTAGATATATTATACATGTTGTATGATATCTTCTCGGCGAGTGATGTTAGTACGCCCAATCGAACTTATTGAATGTTAATACTAAAAACTAAGTGAATAGCTTATGCCAGAACAATCAAATGCCGAACTGATAAATAAAAGTGTGAAGAAATGGAATTCTTGGTTTGAAAATAGGTTCAAACCTGATAGCTATTTTGATTTAAGTAACGCTGAAATTATAAAAAAAGACTTACAGGGAATTATGCTATCTGGTGTTAGTCTAAAAGGTGCTGATCTGAGCAAGTCTAATATGTCAGGAGTTTATTTAGGGAATACGCTTCTGGAGGGGGCTAATCTAGAAGAATGTGTACTATCGTCATCAAACTTTTGTAGTGGCGATCTTGTTAAGGTGAATTTTACATCAACAGTAGCTAATTCAGTAAACTTTTGTGGAGTAACACTCACAGATATTAACTTTAGAGAGTCAAATTTAACTGAATCTCAGTTCAATGGAACTGAAATTAAGAAAGGATATTTTCCATCTGCTACGATGGAAAAAGCTGAATTTAATGGGGCAACTTTAGTTGAGTGTAATTATTACAAAGCTGACCTTGAGAACTCTGAATTTAATGGAGCATTAGTTAATAGCTGTGATTTTTCAAATGCAAATTTAGCAAACTCAAAACTTAATGGTTCATTGATTGATAATTGTAATTTTACATCTGCAAATTTAAAGAATTCTTATTTTATTGAAGCAGACTTGAAAAATATAAAGCTGATTAACGCAGATATGTCTGGTTGTAATCTTTGTGGAGCTAAGCTTAATCATATTGATCTTAAGGGTGTAAATTTAGAAAATTCAGATTTAACAAATACAGAGCTGGAGCATGCTGATTTAAGATTTACAAAGAACTATCTTTTGAATTCTACTTATATTCGTAACACAAGGTTTGCGGTAAATGCACGCGACCCTTGGTCAGTACTAAGAAAGACATATACAGGGCCAGCAATGTTAATAACATTGTTAGCACTCGCTCTAGCAACTCTACCTTATACGATGAAAGCTATTTATTGGGCCGCAATTAATGTTTATCAAAATCATATTGGAATTAATTTAACATGTGAATCTTATCAGTGTTACTCGATAATTGAATTACTTTTAGGTTTTGATAAGGAGTGGTTTCATCAAATTATCATTTTTGTACTTTTGTTTTATAATACTTTTCGTGGTTTTTTAACTTATATAATTAGCCTTATGCGAGAAGAAGAAGAGAGGTCTGGTTATTCACCTCAATGGAGTGGAACTTACTTCTGGCAGGGTTACAAGCCTCTATATCATGCCCATAAAATATTAAATATTGTTAAAATTATAGCAATATCCGTATTTTTGTATAATTTATACTACTGGGCAACAAAGCTTGTCTTTGTATCTAGTTGAATATGTTGATACTAGATACAACAAAAAAAGGCCGACAAAAAGCCGGCCTCCCAATCATTCTAACCAAGCCTAAACTTAGTGTCTAAAGTGACGCATCCCAGCAAACACCATCGCCATGCCAGCCTTATCCGCTAATTCAATACTGTCAGCAAACGGGAAGAACGCATCAGATGACTTCATAGAGCCGAGTACAACCAAGCCAGCGTGTTCTGCTTTAATACCTGCGATACGCGCAGAGTTAATGCGGCTCATCTGGCCAGCGCCAACACCGATAGTACACGCTTAGTGACTACCCTTATTTCATATACTTAGGAAACTTAGGCAAATCGGTATTATCTTTGCTTTCATGCTGGATAATGAGCTTTCTATTTGTGTTTTTGATCAGGCAGTTTAAGCGGTCTGAAGCCGCTAATCTATCCGCTCGATCAAAGTTAAATGTAGGCACGCCGTTGTTAGTGTGGTTTTCAGTGAAGTGCTACTGATCACCCGATAGGAATACCTTACCTGTTTCAGGCTCAGCGCTGTAGTGGTTGTGTTAGCCAACTAAGAGAAATTGGCTGTCCATCGCTTCATCACGTAAGGGTATGATTGCTTGATATTCAGGCGACTTATACCACTTGGTTGCTGTTTCTTTGTCTGCAAATTGTATAACGGCAGCCATTGTGTAATCTGAGTCACCGCTCATGTTATTTGACTGACCTTTAGCAATAAATTCTCCACCATAGTTAGCAATCGTGACTGCTGCGGCGGCGCCGTATTGTGCTAATTTTTCTTGGTCTAATAAATTGAAATTAGCGATAATTAAACTGCTCATTGTCTTTCCTTTATTGGGTGTTTGATTAATGTTGTACGTAGGTTAACAATAATAATATTATTGAACAATATCGATAAAATTAACTTACTGTTCCATTTTATGAACAATGGAGTGATGGCAATTAAGACGAGTTAAAACGACAATTGATTAAGGATTACATGACCAAAATTAAGCTACTTCCCTCGTTAATCACTTTCTCTGAGGTTGCGTTACAAGGCTCATTTACTAAAGCAGCTAAGTTATTAGGCATGAGTAAATCCGCTGTTAGCCAACAAATAACCCGATTAGAGGCAGAGTTAGGCGTACAGTTGCTTAAGCGCAATACACGTGGACTATCAGTGACGACAGCAGGTGAGAAGTTACTAAAACGTTGTGAGTTATTAAAAGGTCAGGTTGATATGGCTTTTTTTGAGCTAGCGAAGAGCAGGCGAAGGGTGTGTTTTCAGTGATTTTTCCACATGCTTTAGAGGAAAAAATAATGATCCCTGCCTTGAGTCAGTTAAGTCGGGAGTATCCGGGCTTAACATTGAAGGTAACGGTCACACTCGAAAAGCAAGACTTGGTCAAAAACAAGCTCGATGTTGCTGTCTTTGGTGGAGAGCCAAAAGACAGTGATTACCGCGCTTTGCCCATTGCTTCAACTTGTGAATATTTTTGTGCCAGTCCAGAATATATTCAAAAAAATAAGCACCCTAAAAATTTAGAAGCATTACAACAACGGCCATGGATTGCGAACCAATGGCAATTAAATTCAATCAATATCTCAGAAGATAAGGCTCCAGAAAAGCAGATTAAAGTTAATCTTAATGAGTTTGCGAGAGTCAATTCTTTACCCAGTGCGGTAGCGATGACGTTACAGCACTTAGGAGTTTCGTTACTGCCCAATATCATTTGTCAGCCGTTAATAGAGCAGGGCAAGTTGGTTAGGGTGCTGCCGCAATACATAGGGCCACAATGGCCGTTCTATTTTATACACCCTTACAAGGGCGAAAAGCCTTTGCATGTCACGCGGTTCTATCAGCTAGTTCAACATTATTTTTCTGCTGTGTTAAGTCGCTAACTCAAATAGCAAATGTAATATGGACGTTAACGCAATGCCTTGGTCAGCGCCTTAACTTCTAGTCTGTTCATCTTTGCTCCAACAGATAAGCACAGAAAATGCCCGAATAGTATTTACTGCGCATTATATGAAGCAACTTACTTTAACCTATACATTGTGTCGGATTCATAACGTTTAGCTGTTTTTAGTTGTTCACTCTAAAGCACGCTCGTATACTAAAAATAAATATAATAAAAAATATACAGTTATGCGTACTCTACTATTTAGCTTAATACTGGTCGGTTCTTACTCTTTTATTTCACCCGCGATGGCGTGGAAAACAGAAGCAGCGAACTTTACTACCCACAATACCTTTAACGATAGCTCATGGCAGAGTATTGGTTTTAGACAGGCTTACACGACGACGCCAATTGTCGTTACCGTGCCGTCAACCAGTGGTGGTGACCCTTCAACCACAAGGGTTCGAAATGTCAGTACCAGCGGTTTTGAAGTAAGCCCAGTTGAGCCATTCGCTAGAGACGGTGTTCACCTTGCTATGGATAGTGCCTATGTTGCTATTGAGCCAGGTGTTCACTTGTTTCCTGATGGTACGGTGATCGAAGCTGGGTTTGTTAACACCAGTAAAACGCAACAAGCTAGTAATGTAAGCGGGGTGAACAGCTGGGAAAATGTAACACTTCAACATAACTTCGGCTCTCCACCAACGATAGTTGCTGCGATTCAAACAATGAACAATGAAACGGGAGAAAATGGCTCTCAAGCGCCGAGCGTTTCTTCTCTGCCATGGTTAACAATCGCCATCGATAATATTGCTGCCAATAGCTTTAGTGTTGCACTAGAGCGTTCTGAGTCAAGCCAAGGAAGTGTCACTCAGAATGAACAGATCGGCTACATTGCCATTGCACAAGGAGCGGGTGGTAGTTTTACGGATAGTCAAAATCAGAGCATTCAATTTCTAGGTGAAACGTCACTTACAAACATACGTGGTTGGAGTAATGGAGACACCACTCACACATTCGGAACACCATTTAGCAGCGCACCTGTCAGCGTGTTCTCAAAAAACACCCGCAATAATCCAGACGGTGGTTGGTTACGACGTAATGGCAGTACTTCAACTACGTCGATTAATTTACGAGTCGATGAAGAAACCGATAATGACAGCGAACGAACTATCACCACCGCTGATGCAGAGGCGGCAGGTATATTGAGCTTCTCAAAAGGCTTTGACGTCAACTTCCCACCCAACTTTACGATGCAGAAAAGCTCATCTGTTATTTCAGACCCACTTAATGGCACGACAAACCCGAAAGCTATTCCCGGTGCCGTGATCGAATATACCTTGCTTGTCACCAATACTGGCTATGACTACACAGATAATGATCAGTTTGAAATATCAGATGCGTTGCCACCTGATACAGCACTGATGGTGACCGACATACCCAGTGGAATAGGGCCAATAGGTTTTGTGGATGGCTCAACCAGCAGTAATACAACTTGGTTGTTTTCTGGCTTATCCAGCTTGACCGATAGCATTGACTTCTCAACGGATGGAAGTGATTTCAGTTATGCGCCAACAGCAGGTGGAGAGGGTACAGACGCGGCAGTGACTCATATCACGTTAAAACCTAAAGGCTCTTTTGCAGCTGATCCACCGTCTAACCCTAGCGCTATTTATACCTATCGGGTGATTATTCAGTAATTTTAAACCCAAAAATTTAGCAAATATAGAGTATGATTTGTCACCACTAAAAGGAGCACACCGAAAGGATTACCGTGATTTCAAAACTGCCTAAATGGGTTGAATATGGTTCGTTTGTCCTTGCGCTAGTAGCGGGGTTTATAAACGCCATTGGTCTATTGGGTTTTCATCACCAATCCATTTCACATCTCTCAGGAACAGCAACGCTACTCGGCTCAGGCGCTATCAACGCTACCTTCTTTGACTCCCTTCATTTAGCTTTTATCCTGCTTAGTTTCTTATTAGGCGCTGCGATATCCGGTTACTTTTTAAATGGTGGAACGTTGAAGTTAGGTCGAAACTACAGTCGCCTCCTAACCCTAGAGTCACTGTTTATTTTCACTTCAATCTACTTCTTAACCGAAGCCTCATTACTAGGTCATTACCTAGCGTCAGCTGCCTGTGGATTACAAAATGCACTCGTCACCACCTACAGCGGTGCAGTCGTTAGAACGACTCATGTCACCGGTTTATTTACAGATCTCGGCATCATGTTGGGTTCTAAAATGAGAGGTGAGCATTTTGATAAAAGAAAGGCACTTTTGTTTGTGATAATAATTGGTGGTTTTATTATTGGCGGAGGGTTTGGCGCGTATTTTTTCAGTTTTTTGAAGTTTAATGCCTTACTTATACCCGCATTCACGTGTTTACTGTTGTCGTTGATTTATTCGATTTACAGTAAGCTCAACTCCACTGAGCTGTAGAGTAAAACATAACTACCGCAGCACAACATCAACTCCCATCGCACTTTTACGGGCAAATTTGGGCATGAGTTTTGACCGACGCTTTTTCACCAAGCGATACACCAGCGCCAATAAATGAACCGTAAACAATTGATCAACTAATCGATATCCACGCTTACGTCTCAACAAAATAGCCAGACTCCAATGCAAAAACTGAGGCCGCATTTTAAAGGGTTCAAAGTTGACCTTTATGACGTATCGGTAGCGTGTGCCTTTGGGGTATTGCTTCTTATAATGCTTCTTAGCCTGTTTTATCTTTTTACACACCTCAGCGTCATCTGACTCAAAGTAGTACTCACGAGCCAACGCCAATATACCGAGGGTATCACGCATGAAATCAATATCATCAACGGGTAGTCCCAATAATTCCGCTTGATCCCGCATATCGTCAATTTTTCCCAGTGCTGCATTGCCTGCACGGACACATGACTCAGGGTCTTTCACAAAATAGCGCAGGACTTTACGTAGCGATTGATTGATAAAAATAGTATTCCAATACACACCGGTGAGTGGCGGTATCCGTACACGTCGAAAGAATAACTTCTGGCGCGCAAATTCTTCTTGATAATACAGCTCGTTAATAACTTCTTCGGATAAACGAAGTAGCTGAGTCAGTGCCGCCAAGTTCATGTCTGGGTAGCTTGCTTGAAGGGCTTGTTCGACCGTACAGTCATCACGAAATAAACGTAGCGTGACTGCCGCATTGATCTCTGTCCAGATTGAGCCTTTACCAATAAAGGCTAATCTGCGGAAGGGTAGCCAGCCACCTGTTTGGCACCAGACACTAATGCCTACCATGTTGTTTGCACCGCGTAACTCACGGGCGTAGTGCTCATAGTCAGCACCAATGAATGATGGAAACTCGCCAGCGCCTTCGTACTCTCTACGCGCTTGAAGCTCGACCATTTTTTGGACGTTGGTACGAAAGAAGCTTTTGTTCAGTGGTAAGTGACGGAAAAAGTCAGACTCACCGTATTTCATGGATAATATAAACGCGTAGCTATCGATGTCTTTGATGGCGCGTGCGAGTGTGTCGCGATGCCAAATTAAGTCACCGACAGAGTAAGCGCCGACCGTCCAAGTTCGTAATATGACTTTCTTATTATGTTTTTCGAAGACAGGTAAAATCGTTTGTAGGAAACGGTTGAGCATTTTGGGTGTACGAATGTGTAATTCACTTCGAAAGTCATCTTTGACATCAAGTCCGTCGGACTCACCAATACGCAAGATGACACCAGCAACTTCAGGGAACGCTGTTAAAAAACGATCTACTAGCTGCGCTACAAAGTCGTTAATGGCTTTAGGAGAGTTGCCTAGTTTTTCACGGACGCTTGCAGTACTGGAAAACATATCCATGGTCAGGTATACGACCAAACCATGCGTCTGGAGTATTTGGAACAGGCTACGATATTCTTCCTGCAACACTTCTATGCGTGTGTTTAACTCGGGTTCGTACCAAGGGTGCGTGACTAGGTGACTCACATCATCCAGAGATACAGCGTTGTAACCTTGTTGGCTGACGTGGTGTGCAAACTCGTTCATGTCCTGACGAATGTTGTAGAACTGGTTGTGCCTGCCTGGGCCATCGGTATCTAAGTGGGCAAATGGAATCTTAGACCAATTTATCTTTTTACGCTCATAGCCACGAAAGAATGGGCCGATACCGTCGATTAAGAAAATTTGCACATGAAACCTTGTAAGCCGCCTATTAGTTCGAGGGGTGAGGGTATCGAACTAATATGACGGCTTGATGACTTTTATACCGGCGGGAACAGCAATTATCTCGGTGCGCGTTGGTGTTTCTAGTTTATGCATGTCGTCTGCTAGCAGGTAACAAGCTTGTGAAAAACTGCGCTACATCGTACTTAGCCCAAATCTTTTCGTGGAAGTAGAAAACAACGGTATTAACGGCTGGCTCTATTAAGGCAACTGCGCCTCCAACGACCAAGCTACCAGTGATTAAGTAAGCGACTGTGAAAGCCGTTGCGAAGTGTACGATAGCGAAAGTAATAGTTTTTAACATGACAAAGTCCAAATGAGTGTTTGTGTTGATGATTTAAATAGTAATCATTCTCATTAATTTTGTTAAGTGGATAAATACAACCAGTGCGATAGATGAAAGCTATGACACAATTTTAGAGGTATTATCTCTATGAATAGGCGTAAGCCTTGTTCATGCTTTAGAAAACTTTTGTCACTGAACGTGTTACCCGCACAGGAAATAACCATGACCAGCAACATCGTTAAAAACTGGTTCGCAAACGATTTTTCAAAACTAGCGCCAGAATTACAAGCGTTGCACCAATACGGCGGCAAACTTGTCGGTAAAGTAGACGTGGTATTAGGGACTGGAATCGCTGGTATCTTAGGTAAGCGACTTCAAGCAAAACTAAACCTACCACCAGTTGGCACAAACGATCTCTGCGTCACGATCAGTCACAGTGATGTTGGTTTGCATTGGGATAGAAAATTTAACAACACCACCGAAATGAAGTCTACCTTCGAGCCAATAAAAACAATCAAAGACGGCTACTGGATAGAAAAAACTGGGCCGCTACAGATGAAGTTAACCGTCGATATCAAAGATCACGGTTGGTACTGGCGTTGTTTGAGTTTTAGCTTATTTGGAGTGCTTTTACCTGTTTGGATGTTCCCAAAGTCAAAGGCGTACAAATACATCGAGGAGGGTGGTTACAAGTTCTACGTGGGGTTTGAAGCCCCTGTGATTGGTTTGTTATTGTCTTACAGTGGCACGTTACAGAAACAGTAAATAAACCGCTTTGCTGGCAGCAGTAATCGGTGACTCGTGATCAGTCATCAATAACTCACCAACAAAGCGATAGGCAATGTGACTTAATTAAAACTCAACCTTGTTAGTCACTACACCATCAACTGCACGGTGCATTTCTTTGTGCTCGTCGTAGTAACCACTCACGGTGATTTCAATCTTGATAGGGCCTTCTTCTAAGTTCATAAAGAACCAACCGTGATAGCCAGGGAATGGTGCAGTAAACGTACCGCTTTGACCGAAGCCTTCGCCTTTGCTGTAAGCCTGTTCAAAGCCGTCAGGGTAGTTCGGTGCATCAGCGGTTGAAGGGTGGCCATGGAACTCATAAAACACTCCATCGCCTTTGGCGTTTAACACTTTCCATGAGTAGAGCAGTGACGAGTTTTGTTTCATGATGAATTTGTGTTCCATCTCACCCAAGTCTTCTAAATCAATCACGATTGTTTCAGATTTAAAGACTTTGTCTTCTAACTTAAGCAGACCGCGAATCGATTGATTAATCTCTTCGGCTTCTAGATCATATTTCTCAATATTGAAATTCATCGTCTGACCGAAATCAGTCCCCGCTTTTGCAGGTGCAGTCGTCTTAGATAATGCTTTAACACCGGTTAGTTCACCGACACCCGTTGGGTCAATGCCATATTCTGCAGGTAATACAAAGGCTACAAGGAGTGCCGCAGCACCGATTGATGAGACGATTAAGCGTTTAGTAATGGTTGAGTCTGGTTTTACGTCGTTTGTCATAAGCCACCTAGGTAATAAAGAATCCAACGGTCTGCATTCCGAATAGCACTAAGCCAGCTCCGAATAACACGACGTTAGAGTCACGTGCAATGTTTGAGAAATTCTTGAGCGAACGGAGCCAAGAAAATAATAGAAAGAGGAAGGTAAGTGCGATGATTTGTCCAATCTCAACACCGACATTAAAGTAGATCATATTGCTGATTAGGCCATCTTCAGATAGCGAGAGGTCTTGGAGTTTAGACGACAGTCCAAAGCCATGCACAAGACCAAAACCAAACACCGCGATCTTAGGGTCAAGAAAGCGAATAGTACCGAGGTTTTCCAGTGCTTTGTAGCAGACCGATAACCCAATAATGGCATCAATAAAGAATACGTTAACGTGTATGCCTGACAGTACGCCAAACAGCAGTGTGATCGAGTGACCAATCGCAAACAGGCTGACAAACTTTATGACGTCCTTTAAGTCTCGTAAAAAGAAGATGACGCAAGCAAGGTAGAGTAAGTGGTCGTAACCCGTGACCATGTGTTTCGCACCCAAGTACATCATTGGGAAAGCGTGTACGCCATCAAGTTGCATTAAGTATGACTGGTCTGTACCAGCTACACCGTGAGCAAAGGCTTGCCCAAGTATGCTGCTAGCGATGATTACTAGCAGCAGTAATATTTTAGGTGTCGTTATGTCTGTCAGCTTTATCATCGGGAGTTACAAGTCTTCAACGTATGGAATGAAGCGACCTAATACGATCACGCATGTCCATATAGTCAGTGACACTATCGCTACTACTTTTGCATAACGAGGCAAGTCTTGTGAGTCAGCGCCAGCATGTATTTTTGGTTGTATCGTCAGTATGTAGATGAGTGCATTAATCGCGGCAATAGCGATAAGCCCCATCTTGATTTTAAAGGCAATATTCACAAAGTAACGCTCAGGATCACCAACGACAAACAGTGCGCCTGTTACTAAGTTGAGCAAGAAGCCGATTAGCGTGAGGGTGATAAATACGTCCACCGAGGTGATGGGTAATTTGCGAGCAAAACCTAGTGTACGCAAATCTATAATGATCAAAGAACCAAACAGCAAGCACAGACCCAAGAAATGGATCATTTCCATACTCGGCCAAACCCAGCTGTTGTTTGTGATAAAAGCGTTTAGTGGTGTGGCCGTTAGCCAATCAATTACGTCATTCATTTGTCACACCCCTAAAGTACGTAGCCGATTAGACGGCCCGTTATTAATGCACCGACCCAAGCAATCACTGACCATGCTGCTAAATTTCGATCAGACTTTTTCACGTCGCCATCACCGTTTATGCAGACGTTTACTAAGCGTTGAGTCAAAAAAAGACCGACAAATACTAAGACGATTTTGATAAGAAACGGTATGTTGTAAGCAAGCTCTGAAGCGCTCCCCAAAAACAGTCCGACCCCTGAAAGTAGGTTGATGATGAATGCTACTTGAGCAATGCGCCAGTAGGATGCGAGTGAGGTCACGGGGATGACTTTAGCAAAGCCCAGTGCTCTAAACGCTAACATGAGCGATACACCGACCAATGCGGCCATACCTAGCGCGTGCAGCGACAGTACGATCGGATAGCCCCATATGGAACTTGAAACATACATCCCAAGTGCTGAGTCTTCGAGTGAAAATAGGAAATCTTCCATGGGGTTCTCTAGAGATAAATTGGTTAAAAAATGTGATCAAAGATAGACACGTTAAATGTATTTATTGTTGAGTCTGCTTGATTAGTTATTAGGTAAGAGCTTAGTTCAAACGTTATGACTAAGACATCACATTTACCCAGATTCACATCATCTTCACATGTTCTACACATTTGCAGTGTTAACAATAAATTTTACATAAACACCGCTATCCAAAAATCAGGGGATTAGCATTCGGATAGCGGCTTTTACAACGCTTATGGCGTTATGACTTTTCGGTAAAACCTTCTTCTACCGTTAAGTCGTCACAGGCAAAGCTTTCAAACGCATCTGTGGTTTTAACTGACTTGTTAAGGTGGCTAAATGGCTTAGCAAGATAAACAGGGTCAGTCATTGTGTATTCACGCACTAACTCACCTTTGTCATCAATATAGAAAGTCTCAGCGACTTCCATTTGGTCACTATGCGGAATAGAGGCTTTTGAACGCCCGCCAATGACTGCGATGAAACCTTCAGCAAATCCTTTGGTTTTAACCTCAAGTTTACCGTCTTTCCAAGTGCCTACAGAGTAGCCCGCCAGCGTTGGTTCGATCTTGTCTGGAAACTTGCCATCGAGATGGATTTTACGAACCACGTCCATAAAGCCGTAGGTCAACGTGATTTCCGTTGCAGACTGTTCGAACTTATTAATCATCTGGTCAAAGCGATAATCAAGAATGATGTTAGTCGGTTTACAGTTGAAACGAGGGTTGTCAGCTGAAGTCCATTTGTTACCTACATCTTTCGCAGCTTGTGTTAACTCATAAGCAGGCGGTCGTCCAACACCATAAGCTACCGGTGGGCCATCCGCTACTGGCTCTCCCCAGTTACCCGATAAGTCTGGGACGTTGAGGGTAGCACCCGCTTTTTTAGCGGCAGCTTCAAGTGCAGCAGCATCTAGTTTTGGGTTAACTATTTTGCCAGATTTATCAAACGAGCCGTAACGTGACAGCATGCGACCATCACTAAAAGTAACGGTGTCTGTGTAACACGTCGTTGGTTCTTTGCGGGCAGGTGAGCCAGCGATTTTGATTTCAGTGCCTTTAGAAAATAACTCTTTCTTCCAGCCTTTGCGTTTTAGCAAACTGCCTGAACGCAACTCACAACGCCAGTTGGCGACTTTACCTGCATCATCTTTAACGTCGAAATAGACATACGAATGGGGGTTTACGAAGCGTACTCGGGTGACTGTTCCTGTTTTTTCTAAGGTCTTGGATAGGTCGAATTGACCGTTTACACCGTGATGTCCAAAACTGACACTGGGAATAATGGCCATACTTGCTAAAACTGATATTGCACCAGTAATAATTTTCTTTTGCATGAAGCTCTCCTCCTTGTACCCGCTGGAAAATCCAGTAGGTTAATTTCTGCTCCTTGAGTACTGTTTCAGATACTTTATTGGTGAAACACACTGCAAAAAGAGGCGATAACACATTTATTTAAAACGATAATAATAAATTATGCAATATAAAATCGATAATATTAACTTTAAAAGTATTTAATCAATTATTTTTATTATCGTTTTAATACCGGAAAATTCGTAACAAAGGCGCTACAGCGCGTAAAATAAAGTTTCTTCTAACCAGCTGTTGGTCTACTTATGGATATGAAAAAAGGCCTTTCAAAAATTTTTCTGCCAGATGAAGAGAGTTGGCTGCACCATGCAAACCCTTGGTCAATATGGACTCGGTTTGCAACGCTACCCTTTATTGTTTTAGCCGTATGGTCGAGGGTTTGGTTAGGCTGGTACTGCCTTATTCCTATTGTTATTTTGGTGGTTTGGGTAGTGGTGAACCCGCGTTTATTTGCGAAGCCTACTAGCTTTGATAACTGGGGCGCTAAAGCGGTATTAGGGGAGAGGGTTTATATCACGGACAAGGACGCTGCTAGTTTAGAAAAACACAAACTACCGATATTGATTTTGAATGGCTTGCAGACGATAGGTGGGTTGATCTTAATTTATGGTCTCTGGGATTTGAATATTTATCTGACGTTGCATGGGATGAGTTTTGTCTATTTGGCAAAGATGTGGTTTCTGGACCGCATGGTTTGGTTGTATGAGGATTCTCAGTAGTCTCTATTTTGCACTATCCACGTTTAAAAAATGATAAACTATCGCCAGAATTTAACGAGGATATTTTATGAGAATCGACAAGCTATTTGAACTACAAGGCGACTTTTTTGCACGTTTCCCTGACGGCTTTGATGATCCTGAAATGCTCAAAATTCGTAAGAAACACAACGTCGATAAGTTAGCCATTCAAGCGCAAGAGATGTTTGCCGAAACTCAGTTTGGAATGCCAGAAGCCATCATCAAAAATATGATATTGATGATCTCTCGTTCGTCGATGATCTCTATGTTCGATAAGCCAAAGTTTAAAGATGCGATAGGTACGCTTTCTCCCGTTGAGCGTGAGCTATTGGCAGATGCTTTGTTTGACATGCTACATGGCGATAAAGAGAAAGGTTTTGATCAGATACTTGAGCAGTTAGTGACCTTGAAACTAGGGCGCTGGTCGCTGATTAGTGCGATTCCTTATTACTTCGATATGAAGGAGAATTGGTTTATTAAACCCAATACTACCAAGTCTATTTTGAAGTACTTTGAAATGGATAAGGAGTTGGTTTACAAGCCACGACCATCGTTTGAGTTTTATCGTGACTATAGTGAGTTTTTGACTAACTTGCGTGATGAGTCTGACCCGAAGTTAAGTCCTAGCAATGCCGCGTTTACAGGCTTTTTGATGATGAGTATTCAGGATTAATTTTATGAATATCGTAAAACTATCTGACACTTTCTTTCTTGATGACGCCATTTCCCTATATAGAGATTTCTGGGATAAATGCTGGCTTGGGCATGAATATAAACAAGAGTGTCACTTTGATGGCAGCATCAAGGATCTATACATGCTCGGTTACTGTGAGTATGAGCTAGGTCACCCGGATGATAGTTATGAAGCTGCCTCAATCATCTGGGCAAATGTTATTCTCAATAATACCGACTTGCTATGGGGCGAAAAGAAAGCTGAGATTTACCTATTCACTGATGATAAGGATTACCCCACTTTTGAAGTTAATGTTCATCGCTATGCAAAAAACATGATTGACTCAGGGATATCACAATTCGATAGTTTTTCTTTCATGACTGAAAGGCTACTCATTGATATGCTTTTAGCCGGGTATCAAATTGAAGAACTACAGAGGTTAAAATCAATTGTATATGAGTGCACCAATGATAATAACGGATCTTACTCTGAGCGTTTTATTACTGCAGCGGGTGAGCTATATAAAGCAAACAAAGAAAATCTCACTCATTTACATGACATGCTCAATGGTGGCGAATAAGAAAATACCAATGCATACTGGTTTAGTGAACCATCACCAAAACCGCCGCTATCCCAACCAGCACTAACGCCAACATATCCTTCTTACGCGTTTGTTCTTTCAACCAGTAAGTAGAGATCAGTATCATAAAGAATATTTCAATCTGCCCAAGCGTTTTAACGTAGGGCACTGTCTGTAATGACATCGCACTAAACCAACCTAACGACCCCAGAAAGCTCATCAAACTCGTCCACATCACCATCATCTTATGACTGGTGACCATATGCTTGAGTGTTTGTCTGTCACGTATAAATAGATAAACCACAAGCATCAAGGTTTGCAACGTGATCACTAAGAACAGCACCCATGCGGCACTGTGTGGAAAAGGAATGTTGAGGCTAAGGCTCGCTTCTCGTACCCAGAGTGATGTCAGTGCAAATGCACTACTACACGCTAGTCCGATCATAATGGTTTTTAGTGAAATGTCTTTGATCTTGTCAGGTGAGCTTAAAATCATTATAGCTATCGCACCAATGGCAACACCGATCCAGCCTAAGTAGGTAAGTGTAGTACTAAAAAACATGACGCCTAAGAGTGCGGCGACAGGTGCTTCGCATTTCGCCAAACCTGCACCGACGGCAAAGTTCTTTTGCTTAAATAACACTACCATCAATGCAGTAGCGACTATTTGCATAACCGCTGCACTACCAATAAAAAAATAAGACTTCGCAGCGAAGTGGGGTATTTCAGCGGGTTGCCATTGGTATAAACCAATTAGGTAGACTAAAGCTAAAGGGCTTGCCCAGAGAAAGCGGGCGAGGGTGACACCAAGGACATTGAGCTGCTTGCTGAGTTTGCTTTGTAGTGCGTTGCGCCATGCTTGGCAAAAAGCGGCAAAACAGGTGAATAAAATCCAGCTCATGGTTAGCCTATTTTTTGAAGGGGGAGCAGGCAATGATACTTTGTTTATAAAGATGAGCAACACAGAAAAGGGCCAAGATTAAGGTCGACAAATAACGCATATAAAAATGCCCTAATAAATGGCAAAGCACTTACCACCTACTAGGGCATCTTCCCCGTACTCTCACGTAATTACTTACGGAGAGTCAACCCCGCTTCATCAAACAGATGAAGTTTGTCTGCTGGCGCTTTAAAGGCTACGTCTGAGCCACGCTCAAGCGACATAATCCCTGCCAATTTAGCAACAAATGGTTCTTTGCTGCCTTCCACTTCAACATACAAAATGGTCACTTCACCGAGTGATTCGATGAATGAAATATTTCCTTTAACGACCGCCTCAGATGGGTCACACAACTCCAAGTCTTCCGGACGAATACCAAAGTGAACGGGCTTACTCACTTGGTCACTGCTGAGTGCAAACGGTAGTGTCGGTGTATTGCCTCCGCCTAAAACAATAGTCGTTGTGTCATCTCTCACTGAAGCTACTTTAGCGCTGATAATATTCATCGCTGGAGAGCCAATAAACTGAGCCACAAACAAATTAGCAGGGCGTGTGTATAGTTCTAGCGGTGAGCCAACTTGTTCGATTTTACCCGCAGATAACACTACGATACGATCGGCTAATGTCATCGCTTCAACCTGATCATGTGTCACATAAATCATGGTTGTGCCGGGCATATTTTCTTTTAGCGACGCAATTTCAAGGCGTGTTTTGACTCGAAGCGCTGCGTCAAGGTTAGACAGTGGCTCATCAAATAAAAACACCTTAGGGTTTCGTACAATCGCACGGCCAATGGCTACACGCTGGCGTTGCCCACCAGACAATGCTTTAGGTAGTCGTGTTAAGTAATCAGTTAATTGCAGTGTGTCTGCCGCCTTACGCACGCGTTGATCAATCTCGTCTTTACTGGCCTTAGTGATGCGCAAGCTAAACGCCATATTGTCGTAAACCGTCATGTGTGGGTAGAGCGCATAACTTTGAAACACCATGGCAATGCCGCGTAATGACGGCGGCGTTTCATTGACTCGCTTACCGTCAGTGATCGACTCTAAGCCTGCAATCATTCGTAGCAACGTTGACTTACCACAACCCGATGGGCCAACAAAGACAATGAATTCACCCTTATCTATCTCTAAGTCAACGCCATGGATAACCTCAATAAGACCGTAACTTTTCTTTAAGTTGGTTAGTTTTAAACCTTGCATGAGCTTACCTTTTTGATGTGTTTTTAAAGTGAGGAAGCTCAATAATTGAAGCACTCCATGCACCTAGTGTCAGGGTGCCTTCTTGTAACTGGCCGCTGACTAAATGTGTGTTAACTATCGCTGCATCCTTTTGAGGAACGTTGACTTCAACAGGGTCATTACCAATGTTAAACACGCACAGCAAGGCGTTAGAGTCGTCATGACGAACTAACGATAGTACTTGTCCGTCGCAGTTCAACTCACTCAGCTCTCCTTTTGCTAAGACAGGGTGTTCTCGTCTAAATGACAAGATTTGTTGGTAAAACGTATAGATAGAATTGCTGTCATTAACTTGTTGATCAACGCTTAGTGCGTAATGACTTTCCGCGACAGGAAGCCACGTTTTAGTGTCACTAAAGCCTGCATTGACAGCGTCCTTTTCCCATGGAATAGGGGTTCTACAGCCGTCACGCCCTTTGAACGTTGGCCAAAACTGGATGCCGTAAGGATCTTGCAAATCATCAAAACTGACGTCTGCTTCAGGGAGACCTAATTCTTCACCTTGGTACAAACACACCGAGCCACGTAAGGTCAGCAAGAAGGTTGTCATCATGCGTAAGTAATCGTCTTTATCGGTATGGTTATCTGCCCAGCGAGTCGCATGACGCACTACATCGTGGTTTGAAAATGCCCAGCAAGACCAGCTATTAGGTGCCTCTTTGGAGAAGCGACTCAGCACATTAAAAATGTAGTCAGCAGAGGGTGCTTTGCCCGATAAAAACTCAAACGAATAACACATGTGCATGCGGCTATTGCCTTGGGTGTAATCGTTAAGGATCTTCATGCCGTACTGTGCGTCGCCCACTTCACCCACTGCTGCTCGCGCTGGGTACTCGTCCATTAATGCGCGTAAGCGTTCAAGGAATAGGATGTTTTCAGGTTGGTTCTTGTCGTACAAGTGGTTCTGGAAATTGTACGGGTTAACACTTGGAGCAATCGTGTCATTGCGCTCTTCAATGGGTAAAGCAGGGTTGTCACGTAGCTGCTTGTCGCACATGTAGAAGTTAATGGTATCAAGTCTAAAGCCATCCACACCACGTTCTAACCAGAAGCGAGCTACGTCTAGTAGTGACTGCTGTACGTCCATGTTATGGAAGTTGAGATCAGGCTGTGACGTGAGGAAGTTGTGCATGTAGTACTGGCAACGCGTGGTGTCCCATGTCCAAGCAGGGCCACCAAAAATTGATAACCAATTGTTTGGCGCACTGCCGTCAGGCTTAGCATCCGCCCAGACATACCAATCGTGTTTTGCATTGTCTTTACTGCTACGACTTTCTTTAAACCACTCGTGTGAGTCAGCCGTATGTGACAGTACTAAATCGATCATGATTTTTAGGCCCAACGAGTGAGCCTTTTCGATCATGTCGTCAAAGTCTTGCAGGTTGCCAAACATCGGGTCGATGTCGCAGTAGTCCGACACGTCATAACCAAAGTCTTTCATAGGAGACTTGAAAAACGGTGAAATCCACACCGCATCCGTACCTAGCGCTGAGATGTAAGGTAGGCGTTGTGTAATGCCTTTTAAGTCACCAATACCGTCACCATTGGTATCTTGGTATGAGCGTGGGTAAACCTGATAGATGACCGCACCGCGCCACCAATCTTGATCGATGCTCGGCGTTAACGTTGTTTGATTATTCATGATAGTGGTCTCCCTATTTGACCGAGCCAGCCAACAAACCGCGCACCAGATAGCGTTGTAAGCTAAAGAATACGCAGAGTGGAACAATGATGGTGATGAATGCTGATGCCGTTAAAATTTCCCAGTTACCGCCACGAGAGCCAAGCATTTCGCGTAAGCGTCCTGTCAGTACGATTTCATCTTCACCGTTACCGAGGAATACCATGGCAATCAACAAGTCATTCCACACCCAAAGGAACTGGAAGATGGCGAAAGAGGCCAGTGCAGGGAACGACAACGGTAATATGATTTTAACGAATACCGTGAAGTGGTTAGCCCCATCGACACGGGCAGATTCGATAATTTCTTTAGGCAGTCCAGCGATGTAGTTACGTAGTAGGTATATGGCGAGCGGCAAACCAAAGCCGGTATGGGCGAGCCATATTCCGAGGTAGCCTTTGGGACTAACGCCAAAGAAACTCCCGATACTGTTGTACAGTTGTAGTAATGGAATCAATGACATTTGTATAGGCACTACTAACAAGCCCACAACAATTGCGACTAATACAAACCGTCCAGGGAACTCCATCCATGCGAGTGCGTAAGCTGCAAAGGCCGCCATCAATATTGGAATAACAGTGGATGGGATGGTCACGGTTAATGAGTTGATAAACGACTGGCCAATACCTTCCGAGCTAAGCACCTCTTTATAATTATCTAAGGTGAAGCGAGGTGGAACGGTGACTTTATAGAATACTCGTTTACCGCGTGACCCTGTCCACTCGGTCGGTGAGGTGAGTAGGTAGTCGCCATTGGCTTCAACCGCCATGGTCTGGCCTTTGTTCATGTCAGCCGTTGTGCCCGCTTTAAACGCTTCAGGGCTACGTGACTTCCAACCAAAGACTGAAATATCGTTGGCTTTTTCTGCCCCAAAAATATTGCCTTTGAGTATGTACTTACCGTCAACGAGTGTTTGACTGTCTGGGCCTTCGGTACGGTGCATTAGGTTTTGTTGTGAGTCTGAAAGCGACGTCCACCAGCCCGATAAGGCTAACTGATCTTTATCTCGAATGGATGAGATAAACAAACCTGCCGTCGGGATCGTCCACATAATGACTAAGACTAATACGCTGAGATGGACGAGTGTTTGCGCACCCCAGCTTGTTTTACTCATAATCATTTATCGGCCTCCTTTGCTTTCTTGGCGAATGTTCCAAATCATAATTGGGATAACTAATACCATTATGATGACCGCAACGGCCGCACCTCTTCCAAAGTCACCGCCACCTCTAAACATCCAGTCAAACATGAGGTTGGCGAGTACTTGCGTATCCCATTGGCCATTGGTCATGGCGAGTACTATGTCGAACACTTTGAGTACCAATATGGTGATCGTAGTCCAGACTACGGCAATGGTTGTCCAAATTTGAGGGATCATAATTTGGAAGAAAATACGGATACCACTAGCGCCATCAATGACTGCAGCTTCAACCGTTTCTTCAGGGATGCCACGTAACGCAGCGGATAGAATGACCATCGCAAAACCGGTTTGTACCCAGATTAGGATGAGCATTAGAAATATATTGTTCCAGCCGGGCATGGTTAACCATGCTTCGGGTGTGCCACCAAAAAACTCGACGATGGCATTGAGTAAACCAATTTGCTCTACGCCATCACCACGGTAGTCATAAATGAATTTCCAGATGATTGAGGCACCAATAAAGGAAATTGCCATGGGCATAAAGATGAGACTTTTAGCAATATTTCCCCACCAAACACGGTCAGTTAGGGCGGCTATTACAAGGCCTAAAAAGGTTGATGCTGCGGGTACGATGAGTAGCCACATCATATTATTCATAAATGACTGTAAAAACTCGTCATTGGCAAATAACCACGTGTAGTTATTGATGCCGATGAATGTGTCACCCGTCTTGTCAAATAGTGAGATATAAAGCGAGGCAAAAACGGGGTAAATAAGATAAACAGTTAATGCTAAGAATGCTGGCCCGAGAAATAACCAAGGGCGAATCAATGCTATGCGGCGCAAATTTTTTGCGGCAACTTCAGGGCTTTTTCCATGAATACCATAGACGCGGTCGAGTACGTAATTGCTACCTACAAAGTAGAATATGCAACCAGCGATACCTAGCACCATGACGACAAGGGCAAAGATTATTTGTTCCATAATGTGTTCACTTAGAGAGTTAGAACAGAAGCGCTGAGCCTTAAAGACTTAAGGCCCAGCGACCTAGAGAGTATGTGTAGCGATTACTTAACTAGGTCATCCCATGATTTCTGAATGCCTTCTGCAACATCTTTAGCAGACTTACCGCCTGTGTAGTCGACCATGCCTGTCCAAAATGCACCAGCACCGATCTTACCCGGCATAAGGTCAGAGCCATCAAAGCGGAAGCTGGTTGCGCCAAGTAGGATCTCACCTTGTTTTCTGAGTGCATCGTTTGCGTAAGCTTTGGTATTAGCACCTTTGAATGGCGTTAAGAAGCCAGACTGTGCCATCCAAATTTCGTGAGCAATTGGCGACTTCAAGAATTCAATAAATGCCTTAGCACCTTTTGAATCTTTAGTGATTGCAAAGGTTGTACCTGCACCAAGAACTGGCTTACCTAGGTCTTTGCTTTCATAGGCAGGGAAGTAGAAGAAGTCAGCATCTTCGCCAAGCTTTGTTCCTTCTGGGAAAAACGAAGGAATAAAAGATGCTTGGTGGTGGAAGTAGCACTGTGGTGGTGAGGTGAATAAGCCTTTAGGGCTGTCACGGAAGTCAGTTGTTGCCACGGTGCCTGCGCCACCAGCCACATAGTCGTCGTTTTTAGCGAACCAACCAAACTCTTCTAGTGCGGCTATAACTTTAGGGTCGTCAAACTTAAGTTCGTTTGTGATCCACTTGTCGTAGTCTGCTGTCGACACGGTACGTAGCATCATGTCTTCAACCCAGTCTGTTGCTGGCCAGCCAGTAGCGCCACCAGAACCAAGACCAATACACCATGCTTTTTCGCCATTAGCGGCAATTTGGGTTGTGAGTGCTTTTAGCTCCTCAAGCGTCTCAGGGACTTCGTAGTCGTTTTCTTCAAGATTTTCAGGGATGTACCAAACAAGCGACTTAACGTCTGTCTTGTATGGGAAACCGTAAAAGTCTTTTTTACCTTCTTTGTTCTTGTACGTACCCAACTCAACCCATGACTGACCGGCTGAGTAGTTGTCTGCAAGCCATGTTTTACTGTCATCGCCTAGTGGCGTTAGTAAACCTTTAGCGGCAAGGTCTGCGGCTAAGCCCGGTTGAGGGAAGATAGCGATATTAGGTGGGCTACCTGCTTGAGTATCAATGACGATTTGCTGCTCAAACGAGTCAGAGCCAGCGTACTTAACATCTGCGCCTGTTGCTTCTTCAAAGTAAGCGGTAACACTTTCTATGAGCGCTTTATCTGGACCTAACCATGGGCCAAATAGGGTGATTGTCTCACCGGTTAGCTTCATCTCTTTTAACGCTTCGTAGCTTGCCCAGTTAAACTTACTGTCTTCACCTGGCTTAAATTTCAAGCCTTCATCAGCCGCAAACAAACTGCCGCAAGATAAGCTAGCTGCAACTGCCGTTGCTAATAGGATCTTCTTCATCATTGTAGATTCCTCCTCGGAACATCATGGGTATGAAAAATAGTTTTCTGATTATCCAAAACTGATCAAAGCGCTTTGGAAAACCACTTAGCCTTAATATCAGACCAATGTTACTAGGTATTGTCAAGGTAATATTGGCTTGTTTTAATTTATTGTTGTCGATTATTTATATTTGAGGTATATTTATTCGCTATTATTTTAAAGCGCTTTGGATGTGTTTATGAATTTGAAAGAGCTTTCCGATTTCTTAAAGCTTTCACCGACAACTGTCAGTCGAGCAATCAATGGTTACCCTGAGGTCAGCGAAGCCACTCGAAAGCGAGTAGTGGAGGCGGCTGAAGCTAATAACTATCACCCAAGTCATTTGGCGAGTGGTTTGGCCAAAGGTAAAGCGATGGCGATTGGTCATGTGATTCCTTTAAGTAAACACATGGTGATGAACCCTCACTTCTCTGACTTCATATCCGGCGCGGGTGACGTTTACTGTAAAGCGGGCTACGACATGTTGATCCGTGTTGTTGCGGAAGGCGAAGAAGAGTCTGTTTATAAAAAGCTTGCAAAAGATGGTCGTGTCGATGGTGTGATTGTCCATGGCCCTTCAAATTACGATGCACGAATAGAAGCGCTGCAAGACATCGGCATTCCTTTTGTTGTTCACGGACGTACGAATCAGGATGAGTCGACTTACAACTGGGTAGACGTCAATAACGTGCGTGCATTTAAGCGTGCGACTAACTATTTATTAGATCTTGGGCACAGGGATATTGCTTTTATAAATGGTTTTGAGTTTATGAACTTTGCGATGCGTCGTCGTTCAGGTTATGAAGAAGCGCTGCATGAAGCCAGTATTGAGATTAACCCTGAGATTATGTTCACGGGTGAGATGACCGAACCACAAGGTTACGAGTCAATGAAGCAGCTGCTTAAGCGAGCTAAACCACCGACGGCAATATTGTTATCGAGTATTTTACCGAGTATGGGTGCGATGCGAGCGGTTCAAGAAGCGGGCTTAACAGTTGGTAAGGATGTCTCGATCGTTACCTTTGACGATCAGTTGTCATTTTTACAAAACAGTGGTGACATCCCCATGTTTACCTCTGTGCGTTCTTCCATCAGAGACGCGGGTGTCCGCGTTGCTGAAATACTATTAGATCAAATTAATCAGCCCAAAGCAGATCCATACCATGAGTTGTGGGAGGCTGAGCTTGTGCTTGGTAAATCCACTGGTCGTCCTGTTTCTGTCTAAACTAATATTACATAGACCAATATTCATGAGGAGTGAATCGAATGAGCATTAACTTTAAGCGCTCGGACTTTCCTGAGGGCTTCGACTTCGGTGTTGCAACCTCTGCTTATCAAATAGAAGGCAGTGACTTCGGTGGCTGTGGGCGCTCACAGTGGGACGACTTTGCTGCTACTCCGGGTAACGTTGTGCGTGGTGAAGACGGTGGTGTCGCCTGTGATCATTATCATCAGTGGGAAGGTGATTTAGATCTGATTAAAGCGGGTGGGTTTGATAGCTATCGTTTTTCAACATCTTGGGCGCGAGTTATGCCAGAAGGGCGTGGCGCGGTAAATCAAGAAGGATTGGACTATTACGAACGTATTGTTGACGGTTTATTGGAGCGTGGGATTAAGCCCAATGTGTCGCTGTACCATTGGGAACTACCAAGTGCTTTGCTTGACCAAGGCGGTTGGAGAAATGGCGATATTGCTAACTGGTTTGCTGATTTTACAGAAGTCGTAATGGGTCGTATTGGTGATCGCGTTCATGCTGCGGCGACGTTTAACGAACCTTGGTGTGTTACTTGGCTGAGTCACTTCCTCGGACAGCATGCGCCTGGTGTTAAAGACATTCGTGCTGCTGCTCGTGCGATGCATCATGTATTAGTAGCTCACGGTAAGTCGGTACAAGCCATGCGTGGTCTGGGTATGGATAATGTGGGTGTGGTGCTTAACTTTGAATACTCCCAACCAGTGGATGACACACCAGAGGCGATTGAGTCTGCACACCTGTTTGACGGTATTTATAATCGTTGGTTCTTAGGGGGTGTGTTTAATCAGGCCTATCCTGAAGATGTGCTGGTTGGACTTGAGCCGCACTTACCAAAAAATTATCAGGATGATTTTCCGACGATTGCGGAGAAGGTTGATTTTTTGGGTGTGAACTACTACACGCGCAGCATTATCAGTCCTGATGGTACTGATCAATTCCCAGCACATAAAACGGTTGAAGGGCCGTTGGATAAAACGTCGATGGGTTGGGAGATTTACCCTGACGGTTTGCATCACTTTTTAACGTGGGCTGACCGTGAGTATACAAAAGGTCTACCCATCTATATCACTGAGAATGGCATGGCGTCATACGATACTGTGGATGAGAATGGTGTGATTGATGATGAGCCTCGTATTAATTTCCTAAATCAACATATGGATGCGGTAAAGCAAGCCATTGCTGAAGGTGTGCCAGTGAAAGGTTACTACGCGTGGTCGTTGCTCGATAATTATGAGTGGGCAGTGGGCTATGAAAAGCGTTTTGGCTTAGTCCATGTTGACTTTGATTCGCTGGAGCGTACGCCTAAAAATTCGTATTTACAGTTACAAAAGGCATTGAGTTAAAGCTGCAATAACCGCTAGCTTTGCGATAGAATAAGCAATTGATTTAGTTTCTGCGAAAAGATTATGGCTTACACCACCCCCGAAGAAAATTCATTTGCTCGTTTTGAGCTAGCACGACCGTTACTTGAGGCAATTAAATTGCAAGGGTACGACCGTCCTATGCCAATTCAAGGGCGTTCTATTCCTAAGATTTTAGAGGGACGTGACGTCTTAGCAAGTGCTGAAACCGGGAGTGGAAAGACAGCTGCATACGTTTTACCACTATTGCAGTCGCTTATTCTTCAGCGTGAAGAAGAGGGCGCTCAAGGCGCTAGAGGGCATCACATTCGTGCGCTTATCTTAGTACCTACGCGTGAGCTTGCATTGCAAGTCTCTGACGTTGTTGCAGCAATGGGTTGTAAGATGAGACCCTCTGTTCGTTGTACTAGTGTTTACGGTGGTGTTGAGATAGAAAAGCAACAGGCGATTTTGCAGGACGGTATCGAGGTGTTGGTTGCAACACCCGCTAGACTGCTTAGTTTGATCGAAGCAAAGGCTGTGGTGTTTAACAAGCTGCGTACTTTGGTTTTGGATGAAGTTGATCGTCTGATCAGTCAAGATTTTCAAGATGAAGTTGAGACGGTGTTACGTCACCTTCCAAACAAGCGTCAAAACTTGTTCTTTACAGCGACGTTCCCTGACTCTATTCGTGACTTGGTGCGTAAAGTACTCAATAACCCTGAAGTGATCGATGTGCCGCTGGGCGCGAAGGTTCTAATTGATCAGCACGTTGCTATCGTTAACCAGCGTGAGAAGATTCAAGCGTTAAACTTCCTGTTGCTAGAAAATGACTGGGAGCAGGTCTTAGTGTTTGCGACGACCAAGAAGAGTTGTGATCAGCTGACAGCAGCACTTAAGTCGTTAGATGTCGATGTACTAACGCTTCACGGCAGTGTGCCTACAGAGCAGCGTGAGCATGCCTTGGCGCGTTTTAAGCAAGGTAACTTGCGTGTGTTAGTGGCAACGGATATTGCGGCACGTGGTATTGATATTGGTCAGCTAGATTGTGTGATTAACTACGAGCTACCTCGTCAAGCAAATGACTACCAGCATCGTATTGGTCGTACGGGTCGTGCAGGTAAGACAGGTCAGGCAATCAACTTAGTTGCTCACCATGAGCTTGCGCACTACGAAGCGATCGAGAAGTACACGAGAGAGCGTTTGCCGCGTGAGACGATTCCAGGTTTTGAGCCGGATGAGATAGCACCAGCAGCGCCATCACGTAAGAAGCCAAAGAAAGAAGTCGGTAAGAAGCGTCGTGTAAAGCTGAAAGAAACTCAGAAGAAACGTCGTGAGAAGAAAGGCTTTGGTAATAATGTTGGCGGTAAGGACACGCAAAATCAAAGTTCGAGTCAGAGTACTGACCGAAGTGAAAATGCTGAGCCGAAGCCGTCTTATTACAAGTCGACTCCTGACTCAGATTTCTAAAAGGTTTAAACCTTTTCTATTTTGTTTGGCTGCTACTGAATGCGAACCGCTTTGCAGCAGCCATTCAATTGCTCACCATTAATCAGTGCATCTACTCGGTAGTGTACTTTCTGATTAGATAAAGTATGCAGACATTGCTTTGTATACTTTATCGTTAGGTTCGTTGTAAAGCGACCGTTAGAGCTTTTAAGCTCTGTCTTCATCGCTGTATTCCAGCGATTTCTACGTTGCTTTTCATAGGTGATTGGAATCATACCTGCTGCTTGTCCACGCAAGTTAACATCCAATGCCTTAGGGTGAACGATGGTGCGCCAGAATGGGCTACGGTCGCCACACTCCAATACCCATTTCCCTTTTGAGCCAGAGACTGCTTTAGTGCGAGGCACTGCTGCTCTAGGTGCAGCTGCTGGCTGTGGACGCTGAGGCGCTCGTGCGGCGGTATTTGGGGCAGTTGGTCGGGCTTGTGCAGGAGCGGCTTGCATAGGGCGAATGAAACGCTCACTTACCCAGCCTGTTTTACCTTGCCAAGTGACTTTTGTCCAAACCGTATTACCAACGGATTGACGTTGTCCTGTTGCACGAATGTATTTTCCGTTAGCGGGAATCTTAGTGACGACGGCACTTTTTGAGCCAGGCTGTGAACGCATATTGAGCGTATCCCAACTTTCGACACCATTGATTTGAAAAACGGCTGCCTGTGCGATTTGTACGCTAAATAAAGTAGCAGCAATAGTGAGCCCAATCCGTGTGAACTTGCTAAAACGAGTCATATAAATATCCTTATTTATAACAAAAAAGCCCCAGAACATATCTATGTTGCTGAGGCTATATAAGGTCGAATTTACGGGGGGTAAATTTTGCAGTCAATAGAAATAACAGCTGATGCCAGTTGTTACCCCCTTAAGCCGACCAAATGCACTGTAAGTACGATGATTGAATCATCATTACCTCAGGCTATTAACGTTGACCACTGTAACTGTGGTTATGAGCAACACGGCCATTTGCATGAGTGTGTGCTGTTGAGCGAGTGAACTGGTTTGCTTGATGACGGTGAAGGTTCGCGTCATTGTTAGAAACCTGCTGCTGTCGAACTTGATTAGTCTTAGGCAATAAGAAGTCATGCAAATGAACGCCAGCGCCGCCAACATGTGTATGAGTCGTCTTCTTGTTGTAAGCAGTCTGTGGGTGAATGTGAGTCACAGGCTGGTTAGCTGTTGGCGTCACAGTACGCGCTTGCTGCTGTTGCGTGCGGTTACCTGCATAGTTGTGTGCATGCTGAGGGTTGTTGCTCGCATGCGTATGTGTCACAGCGTTTGAGAACTGGTTACGAGGGTGCGTATGTGCAGTCCCTGTAGCAGCGGCTCGAACTTGAACGCGTTGCTGAGTTGGCTGTTGTACTGTGCGTTGCTGACCACCGTAGTTGTGGTTATGGTTAGCATTACCACTTGCATGTGTGTGTGTTACAGCATTTGTAAACTGGTTGCTCGGGTGAGTGTGTGAGTTTGCATTGCTAGCCGCACGAACTTGTACTTGAGGGCGTGCTTGTTGCGTTGCTTTACCCTGACAACTGTAACGATGCTGATGCGTGTTGCCACCACCTGGATGAGAATGCGTTGAAGAACGTGTGCACTCATTTGCAGGGTGAGTATGGCTAACTGAAACTGGAGTTCTTCTTTGCTGTACAGGAGCAACTCGCGTTGGCTGTTGCTTACGAGTAATTGCTGGTAAACCGTTACCTGGGCCAACATAAACACTACGAACAGCGCTTGTAGTAGTGCCAGCGCCTGAATCATAAATACTACCAGTACGGGCAACTGATACAGATACTTGTGGCGTGTAAGCAGGCTGTGGTCTGTACGCAGGTACTGCCGGCGCTGCTGGTGTAGGTGCGACGAACGAGTAGTCTGTTGCTAGGTAGCGCTTGCTAACCCAACCAGAAACACCATTGAAGCTGACCTTAGTCCATGTAGAGCGACCGCTGCCTGACTCTTCGCCAGTACTGTTGATGCTGCTACCATTTGCAGGGATTTCACCAATGATGGTGCTACGGTGGTTAGGCTGTGAACGAATATTCAAAGTATCCCAGCTTTCCACGCCAGAAACGATATAACGCTCTGCGGCAGTAGCTTGAGTGAATGCACCTGCACTGATGCATAAAACAACGGTAGATATAGAAGCGACTTGCTTAAGGCGGCTTAAAACGTCCATAGACTTTCCTTTCCCTGAAATATTATTTAATGATTAGGTTTTTTGTTGTAACAGCTTGTCTTGGCTGATAAATATGGTAATTACTACACATTTTATAGGACTAAGTGTGCAATATCAAAGATTTGCAACGACTTTATTATAAACTTGTGGATTATAACGCTGTAGATAGGTAGCGCTCTGCAAGGTCATTATACAAAATGTATAAAATCAGTCCAGCGATTACTAAACCCCGATCAACGGTCCCAACCACCCAAAAATCCCTTCATACATTGAGCGCTTACGTTCATTCTAAATACGGGTATTAGTAATATAGGAGTGTGACAAGTGTTGCTAGGTGGAGGTTCAATTATGTACATCAAAGTCTTTAATTTCTGCCTTAGCTTGATGTTTTAGGGCCTTACTAAACTGTTAATATAGACGGAAGAATTACTCATGATAAGAGAGAAAGTATGCAGTTGACATTGGTCTTAGGTGGGGCACGCTCGGGTAAAAGTGCTTACGCTGAAAACTTGGCTAAACAAAGTGGTAACAAGGTGATTTATTTGGCGACGGCTGAAATACGCGATGAGGCGATCGCACAGCGTGTAAAGCTTCATCAAAGTGTTAGGCCCAGTGAATGGCAAACGGTCAATACACCTATCGAACTTGCAGCAAGTTTAAAGCAACATGCCGCACCGAATGTAACCGTGCTAGTTGATTGTTTGACCATGTGGGTCACCAATCTTCTTTGTGCAGAAGATAAGTCGTTAATGGCGGCAGAAAAAAGTGCCTTGTTAGCCGTATTAGAGACACTACCCGGAAACATTATCTTTGTGAGTAACGAAGTAGGGATGGGAATCATTCCGATGGGTGAACTTACACGCGACTATGTGGATATTGCTGGGAAACTGCATCAAGAGGTTGCGGCAGTTGCGAATAATGCGGTGTTGATCGTCGCTGGATTACCTTTAGTACTAAAATAATACAAATCGTGTTTCTGCTACCATCCGTCTAGTGGTGCTTACGTTAAGCCTGTGTGTGGTTATTATTAACTTAACAATAAAAAGGAACGACGTAATGACCGACTTGTATATCAGCTATAGCACGAGGGAAAGACACTGGGTTTCTAAACTAGTCAGTGCACTTGAGTCTGACGGTTATAGTGTCTGGTGGGAGCACGTTGCAGTCTTGGGTGATGACATCCGTCCAGACAGTCAAACGGCGCTCGAAGCAGCAAAAAATGTTTTGGCTATTTGGTCGCCTTTAGCGGTTGATGACTACTGGGTGTTACAAGATGCAAAACAGGCTGAACAGTCAGGTAAGCTTATATCTGTGTTTTATAAAACAGCGGAGTTGCCTTCAGCATTTAATAGGTCAGATATCGCGAGCTTAAAAGAATGGAATAGTGGCGATAAATCAGATGCTGCGTATCAAGAATTTGTGAGTACTTTGAAGGCGATTGTTAGACCTAGTCAGCCAACAGAGTCTAGGCGTAAAGAAGCATTACAAGAGCGTAAGTTACGTATTCAAGCAGAGCAAGCGAAGCGTTATGTGTTTACAGAATCGTCTGAAAATAGAATTAGACAATTTAGAGAGTCTGTATAGTTATCCACAATCTGTGTGGATATAAGTGCTAATAACGGGTTATTTCATTGATTAACCCTTTGTTTGTATGGCTTTCAGCGAATCGATTAAAAATCAATCAATACTGAATTATGCAGCTACTGATTTGTGTAGCTGCATAATTGTCAACATCAGGTCGTCACTTTTTCCAGCTTCCAAATTTCTTCGTTATAAGACTCCATAGTTCGGTCTGTTGAGAAGAAACCACTGCGTGCACTGTTCAAAATACTTTTTGTTATCCAGCTCTCTTGATCCTTCCACTCCGCTGCAACGGCTTCTTGCGCATCGACATAACTACGGAAGTCTGCCAGTGTCATCCAAGGGTCGTTAAAGTTAAGTAAGCTGCTAATGATGTTATCGAAAATACCTGGCTCATTGGCGTTAAAGTGACCGCACTGTAACAGGCTAATAACGTCTTTCAGGTCTTCATCATGATCAACACATTCATAGGGTCGGTAGTTGCCTCTTAAATCTGCAACCTCGTTTTCACGTAGACCAAACAAGAAGAAGTTTTCCTCCCCAACTGCATCCATGATTTCAATGTTTGCACCATCATACGTACCAATGGTTAGCGCGCCATTCATCATGAACTTCATGTTACCAGTGCCTGATGCTTCTTTACCTGCCGTTGAAATCTGTTCAGACAAGTCAGCGCCCGGTGCAATAATTTCCATTGAAGAAACATTGTAGTTTGGAAGGAATGCTAGCTTCAGCTGATCTCCGATATCTTTATCGTTATTGATCACTTCAGCAACGTTATTGATAAGTTTGATAATATCTTTCGCAAGCTCATAACCCGGAGCGGCTTTACCACCAATAAGAACGCAACGTGGGCAATGCTTGTCGCCTTTGCCGTTTTTGATTTGGCTATATAAGTGAATAACATGCAGCACATTTAATAATTGGCGCTTGTACTCATGGATACGTTTAACCTGTACATCAAACATTGCTTCAGGGTTGAACTCAACACCTATACGTTCTTTGATTAGATCTGCAAGGCGTGTTTTGTTGGCCTGTTTAACGGCCTTCCAGTTCTGTCTAAACTCAGTGTTTTTAACGTCAGCAAAAGGTGCTAGTTGTTCAATCTGTGATAAGTCACGAATCCAACCATCACCAATTTTACTAGTGATTAACTCTGTCATCATTGGGTTTGCATGGGCAATCCAACGACGCGGCGTGACACCATTTGTTTTGTTGTTAAATTTCTCAGGCCATAACTCATAAAAGTCATGAAACAGACCCTTTTTAAGTAGCTCTGAGTGCAACGCTGCAACGCCGTTTGTAGAGAAGCTACCAACAATGGCAAGGTGTGCCATACGCACAAACTTAGTTGGACCTTCTTCAATAATCGACATACGTGCTAAGCGAGCAGTGTCTGCCGGCCAGCGCTGTGCAACAACTCTTAAGAAGCGACTATTGATTTCATAAATAATATCTAACAGGCGTGGTAGTAGTTTTTCAAATAGACCTACCGACCACTTTTCCAGTGCTTCTGGAAGGAGGGTGTGGTTGGTGTAAGCTAATGACTTAGTCACAACAGTCCATGCGGCATCCCATGACATGCATTTTTCATCCATCAAAATACGCATCAGTTCTGCGACAGAGATGGTCGGATGTGTGTCATTCATTTGGAACACATTGTCATCGGCAAACGTTGAGTAGTCTGGCTTTCCGTCAAAACGCATTTCCCACTGACGAATAACATCTTGGATGCTGGCAGACGCTAAGAAGTATTGTTGCTTAAGGCGAAGCTCTTTACCATTCTCAGTGGTATCGTTTGGATACAGCACCATCGAGATATTTTCAGCACTATTTTTAGCGCCCACTGAGTCTGTGTAACTTCCCGCGTTGAACTCATCAAGATTGAACTCGTCTGTCGCTGTTGCTTGCCATAAACGCAGTGTATTAACCGTGGTGTTTTGGTAACCGGTTACTGGCATGTCATAAGGAATAGCCACGACATCTCGTGTATCTAACCAATAAGCCTTCATCACACCAGCATCATTTAAGCGATATTCCGTGCGTCCGCCAAATTTGACTCGAACAGAGTCTTCTGCGCGCTCGATTTCCCATGGGTTGCCGTCACGTAACCAGTGATCTGGCTCTTCATCTTGATAACCATTGATGATTTCTTGGCGGAACATACCGTACTGGTAACGAATACCATAGCCCGTCACGGGTAGTTGTAACGTTGCACAACTATCAAGGAAGCAAGCAGCAAGACGACCTAATCCACCGTTACCTAAACCTGCGTCAGGTTCCGCTTCAATGGCATCTTCAAGGTGTACTGCAAAAGACTCAAGCGCCCCTTTAGCTTCAGGCTTGATGTCCATATTCAATAGGTGGTTGCCTAGTGCTCGACCGATTAAAAACTCTAGCGAGACATAATAAGCACGTCGAACCCCGGGGGTCGTTTGTGCAGCATTTGTATTTGACCAATTGGCCATAATGCGATCACGCAAAGTGAGGCTGATCGCATTGTAGGCATAGTCAGGCAGTGTTACTGAGTTGTGGCCAAGGTAGTAGGTCAGATAATGGTTAAAGCTAGCTTCTAGCGCATCGCTAGTGACAGGCAAAGGCTGTAAGCGCGACTTTGACTCATGGTTCTTATTGGTGTTCATGAATTAATCCTTTAATCAGGGACGCATCGATTAATGATGGTGTACTATTTGTATAGAGAAAGATAAAGTTGTGCGCTGTGTCGCCAAGCAAAATCTTCCTGCATCGCGGTTGTTTGGAGTGCTTTCCACTGTGTTGGGTCTTGATATAAGTAGAGTGCGTGCTTAATGGTCGAGATAAATGCTGCGGTGTCTGCAGAATACATGACAAAACCATTAGCCGTTTTATCATTGATGGCTTCTGCTGAGGCATTAACGACAGTATCGGCGAGACCACCAGTGTTATGAACTAACGGTAAGGTGCCATACCGTAAGCTATACATTTGGTTTAAACCGCATGGCTCAAAGCGTGAAGGCATTAGGAATATGTCACTGGCGGCTTCAACTAGGTGAGCGATGGGTTCTGAATAGCCGATATAACTAAATACACGGTCAGGGTAGTGCTCACACAACTCATGGATGACACGTTCATAATAAGGATTACCTGAACCCATCAGTATGAAATTGGCATCGCTTTCACTAATCAATGAAGGGATCGCTTGAGTGATTAAATCCACACCTTTTTGCTCTACAAGGCGGGTCACCATACCTAATAGTGGCGCAGCTAACATGGCTTCGGTTGGCTCATCCACATACTTTTCAAGCAGCGCACGTTTATTGTTGAGTTTGCCTTCTTCTATTGTTTCTAGTGAATAGTTATTGGCTATGTAGGGATCTTTTTCAGGATTCCATACTTCATCGTCAATACCATTCAAAATACCACTCAGCTTGTAACTGCGTGAAGAGAGGATACCTTCTAAGCCATGACCAAACTCAGAGGTGCGAATTTCTTTGGCATAGGTTGGGCTGACGGTAGTAATGGCATCAGAGTAAATAAGGCCTGCCTTCAACATCGAAAAGCCACCGTAAAACTCAACACCTTCAGATGACCACCATTGTTTAGGTAGTCCAAGGTCATCAAAAATTTGTCGTGAATAGTTACCGCTGTAGGCAAGGTTGTGAATGGTAAATATACGCTTTGGACGATCAGCGTAGTTGTCCAAAAAAGCAGAGACTAAGCCAGTTTGCCAGTCATTGGCATGAACAACATCGGCCTTCCAGTCATCAACCACATGACCCATCGCGACTTCTGACACAGCCCATGAGAACTGCGTAAAGCGCTCAGCATTATCAAACCAGTCATGGCCTTCGGTATTTGAATATGGATTACCGGGACGGTCAAATAGCGACTGACAATCAATCAACCAAAGCGGTATTTTGATGTCGGGATGCTTGGCTTCAAGCAAACGAATCGCTGGCTTCATATAGCCATAAGGTGAGTCCATCCAGCCTAATATTTTGAGATCAGTACAGACTTTCAATACGTCACGGTACGCAGGCATGATAATTCTGACGTTCTGTCCTTCATTTTGAAGGGCGTGCGGCAAGCTATAAGAAACGTCGCCTAAACCACCTGTTTTTATCAGTGGCCAGACTTCGCTACTGGCAAACAATACATTCATTTTTTTACCTTCAAAAACAGAGCGGCTAGCGGAGGTAGCGTTATACTTATGGACTGTTCAAAGCCCATCCATGGTTTCTCTTCGTAACTGATTGTATCGCTATTTCCACAGTCACTGCCGCTATAATAGCTAGAGTCAGTGTTGAGGATTTCTGTGTAATCGCTCGCAGTAGGTATACCGATACGGTAATCATGCCTTGGAATAGGTGTGAAATTGAACACACACACAATGTGATTACCTTCTTGGTCATAGCGAAGCAATGACAATACGGACTGGTCAGAGTCGTTACAGTCTATCCAGCGGAAGCCTTTGTCTGAAAAGTCGAGTTCATGCAGTGGCTTACAGTCGCGGTATAGTTTGTTTAAGTCGGCAACGAGTAGGTTGACTCCATGACGGTCACCTTCACTAGCAGCATGCCAGTTGAGCTGTGTCATTTCATTCCACTCTTCAGGTTGAGAGATTTCTCCACCCATAAACATGAGCTTTTTGCCGGGGTGTGCATATTGCCACGCGTAAAATAAACGCTGGTTTGCTAGTTTTTGCCAATGATCACCGGGCATTTTATCGTAAAGGCTGTACTTACCATGTACCACTTCGTCATGGGATAGTGGCAATACAAAGTTTTCACTGTAAGCATACATTTGGCTAAAGGTAAGCTTGTTGTGGTGATACTTACGATGTATTGGATCTTGTTTTATGTAGCTGAGGTTGTCGTTCATCCAACCCATATTCCACTTCATAGTAAAACCTAGCCCACCAAGCTCTACAGGACGAGAGACCATTGGCCAAGAGGTTGACTCCTCAGCCATGGTGACTGCACCGGGTACACGTTGGTGAACGACTTGATTCATTTCACGCAAAAACTCTACCGCTTCTAGATTTTCACGACCACCGTATTTATTAGGGATCCATTCACCCGGATCACGGTCATAGTCTAGGTAAAGCATGGAGGCAACAGCATCGACACGCAGCCCGTCAATATGGAACTCTTCCAGCCAGTACAGGGCGTTAGCTAGTAGGAAGTTTTTAACTTCATTACGGCCATAGTTGAAGATCAATGTTCCCCATTCTTTATGTTCGCCTTTACGTGGGTCGGCATGTTCGTAGAGCGCGTCGCCATTAAAACGTGCTAGAGCAAAGCTATCTTTTGGAAAATGAGCCGGTACCCAATCAATAATCACACCAATGTTCTCAAGGTGGCAACGTTCGATAAAAGCACGGAACTGATCAGGCGTCCCTTGTCTAGCGCTTGGCGCGTAGAAGCCAGTCACTTGATAGCCCCAAGATTGATCTAAAGGGTGCTCAGATACAGGCATTAACTCGATATGGGTGTAAGCCATATTTTTAACGTAAGGAATAAGGCGATCGCCTAACTCATCCCAGTTGAAAAACTCGTCAGGAGCAGGGCGCTGCCATGAACCTGCATGCACTTCATAAATGCTGATAGGTTTATGCTGCCAGTCAAACGACGCTCGACTCTTTTGCCATGCTTTGTCTTTCCACTCATAGGTATCGTCTTCGACAATTCGAGAAGCAGTCTCAGGACGAAGCGCCATTTGGCGTGCATAAGGGTCAGTTTTAAGCAGCAGTTGGTCTTTCTGAGAGAGTATTTCGTATTTGTAGTGTTCGCCGTGTTTCAGACCTGGAATAAACAATTCCCACAGTCCTGAACCACCTGCAGCACGCATCGGGTGACGACGGCCATCCCAGCTATTAAAGTCCCCAACTAGACTGACACGCTTAACGTTTGGTGCCCAGATAACAAATAAACAGCCTTCAATATCATCTACTGTTTTAAGGTGAGAGCCCATAAAACGATAGGCGTGGTGATGCTTGCCCTCATTAAATAGGTGAATATCCATTTCACCGACTTGAGGCAAAAAGGAGTAAGGGGAATAAGCCTCAGCCCATTTTCTGGAACCTTTTTCCTGCCACTTCAACTGATAATGGCTGCCGATCTTAAAACTGATTGGAAGTACAACTTCAAAAAAGTCTGTGCCTTCAACGCGCGTCATTGCATTTTTACCATCAAACAAAACTGTTTCAGCAGAGGGTAAATAGGCTCTAATTAAATGCTTACCTTTTGTATCTTTTTGGTAGCCCAGTGCTAAAAAAGGGTCGTATAGCTCGCCTTTAGCGAGTGCGGTCATTTGTGGGTTCAATTTGACTCCTTTAGACGCTGGTGGGTGACTACCGTGTGTTTTATCTCACTCGCTAATGTTTCAGGTATCTGTTGCCAGTCAAAACGCCATAGCCAATTATTCTCAACCGTACCCGGCGTATTCATACGAGACTCGGTATCAAGCTGTAAAAAATCTTGCAGCGGAACAACGGCTAAACAAGCCTCAGTTGCCATCGCTGACTCAATAAGCGCAGGGCAAATAGGGGTGTCATGGGATTTACCGAGTCGCTCGTATACAAAATCTTGTTGGTGCTGTTCGAGTGAGTTATACCAACCAAGTGTGGTGTCGTTGTCGTGTGTACCTGTGTAGACAATACGGTTTTGGTGGATGTTTTCAGGTTTGTGCGGGTTATCTTCAAATCCATCGAATGAGAATTGTAGTACAGACATACCAGGTAATTCAAATTGATCTCGTAGCTTGGTGACTTCAGGGGTAATCATCCCAAGATCCTCTGCAACCATGCTGACATCACCCAGTGACTCCATTAGGGTAGTCAGGAGTTCAGCGCCTGGGACTTCTTGCCAGTAGCCATCGATAGCTGTCTCGCAAGACGCTGGGATCATCCAACTAGCTTGAAGGCCACGGAAGTGATCAATACGTACAATGTCGTATAAGCGATAATGATGTTTCATGCGCTCAATCCACCACTCAAAACCAGTCGCTTTTATGTGCTCCCAGTTGTAGTGCGGGTTACCCCAGCGCTGTCCTGTTTCTGAAAAGTAGTCTGGTGGAACACCTGCGACAAGCTCTGGTTGACCGTCTTCGTCTAATAAAAAACATTCGCGATTTGCCCAAACATCCGCACTGTCATGAGCTACAAATATGGGCATATCACCAAATATAGCAATATCGCGCTCTGCCGCCTGCTGTTTTACATACTGCCAGCGTGTGTCGAGTTGATACTGCTCCCAACAAATAGCGACGAAATAAGCATGATTAGTCTCTTTGGCTAGTTTAAGCGCTGCTAACTCACGGTGTTTGTGTGGCTCAGGCCAATCAAACCATGCTTTTTCCTGGTTCTCTTGGCGCAGAATGCAATAAAGCACAAAGTCTTCTAACCAATAGGATTGATCGTCAATCCACTGTAAAAACGACGGATCATCTGCTACTAACTCGGGATAATCATCGAGCAATGCAGGATTCATCGCAAACGCTGAGTTGCAGAGGTAGGGCGATAAACTTAATTGGGGGAAACCTAGTGGCAACACCTGCCAGACGCTTAAACCTGCGTCTTGCATGAAGTTGAGCCAGTTAATAGCATCGTCATCCATTTTTCCCGAAGGAAGTGATGTTGGATGCAATAAGATTCCCGCACGTCGTTGATGCAGTGGATTGTTCAATCAATTTACTCCGCGTTGCATGGTTCCTGAGTTCTCGGCATCACCACCACCCACTGAAATGGGTTGATTAAGATAATCGGGTGAGGCTTTACCAAGTAGCGTGTAGAGTCGCTTAAGCTGTGTTCTAAATAATAGATCAAAGTCACGCACGCTATCGCTTGAATTGTAATCCCCAAACCACCAAAACCAATCTGATCCTTCACAGATGGCTAACTGTCGCTCGGTTTGTTTGAGGATGTCCTTACTTAATGTGTTAGTCGCAACTACTTCATCAAAAGCTCTTTTGGCCGCAACAAGGTAGTCCCAAGCGCGATTTTTGTCGTCTTGGCCAATCCATGTAGAGAACGAGCCGTAAACCCAGCTTCCAGCACATAACTGATTGACACTGATTGGCTTAATCGTTTCATCGCTGCACACATCAGCAAATGTTGTTGCTTCAATAAGAGGGTGGTTTGCAAGTTTTTCGTATAGCTTACTTAAGAAGTGAGAACCATTATGCGGGTAGTATTCCCATGCATTCTCACCATCAAGCACTACGCTAATCACATGCTCGTCGACGTTTTCACCTAAGAAACCGTGAATGTTTTCCAAGTGTTTCACAAAGTCATTAGCCGCTTGCTGAGCATCCCAGTGGCTGTACTCAAAGCCAATGAAGTCAGATAAACCATCGTCACGGAAGAAAACATTAATATCTAAATCATTTAATTTAAAAGGCGAAAATAGTGCCTTCTTGTTATAAATGATTTCTTTATCCATATCAGATCGGTGACAGGTGTTACCCCAGACGCCTTGTCCTGATGCAGTCCACTTGATGTTGTACTCAGTCAGTACATCCAGCGCGTCATCACTGATCCCACCTTCTGATAACCAAACACCCGTGGGTGTTGCATCAAAATAGTGACGGTAAGTGTCTAAGCCTTCACGCATGTGCCAATGGTTACGTGCATTGCCGTCAGGATAGTGACTTTCTGAAGGACGAGGTGCTTCTGGTTGAGCGCACTGCATGTTCTCAAAATCGTTCAATAAAGGAACGATAGGATGAGCATAAGGTGTCATTGATAACTCAACTTGCCCAGAGTCAGCTAGCTTTTTATAACGTGGAATGATGCCGTTAATAGCCTCATACATTAGCGTTATTAGTGCTGTTTGATCACTTGAGTTAAAGTCCGTCTGCTTAGTCATTAACGCTTTAGCAGTAGGGTGACTTTTAAGTGACTCACCTAACCAAGCAATGTGGTACCAAACCAGTAGATCAACAAAGTATTGCTTATCTAACTGTGCAATCAATTCATCAGTAGGTTTACTTGCGTCTTCGCCTAGTTTGCTGATTAAAGCAGCGAAAGCAGGGTAAGGCTCAATCAGTTGTGGTGCATGACAACGTTGACAGTCACTAATAATTTTTCTGCGAGCACCAATGTCATCAGGAATAGCACTGCTGCCAGCGACTAAATTAATTAGCTCGTCAGCACAGGGTTGTTGTTTATTAATAAGCGCATCAATTTGTTGTGCATAGTCGTCAAGTTGCTCCAATAACGTTGGAGCAAAGTTAACAACAGCACGCATAGCAGGCTCATTTTCAAAATGAGCCGCCATGTCGGTGTAATCCTTGAGTGCATGTAAATACACCCAAGGTAAGTGATACGAACCGTTTTCGCCTTCTCTGTAATGAGGTTGGTGCATATGCCAACCTAGAACAAATTTTAGCTTTTTTCTCGCCATCGTGATAATCCATCTAAAGGGAATGTATATTGCCCGAGCATTTCAGGTGTTATTAAGACGATCCCCTCCGGCGACACATGAAAACGTGCCTTGTCATCTTCTAGGTTTTCACCAATTATGGTGTTATCTGGTATTTCACACTCTTTATCAATGATCGCGCGCGTAATGCGACAGTTCTTACCAATCACCACTTTAGGTAAGATCACGCTATCTCTGATAATACTATGACTGTCTATCGTTGTCGCAAAGGATAATACTGATCGTTTGACGCTAGCGCCAGATACGATGCAACCTGCTGAAATTAGCGAATCAATTGCCTCACCACGACGACCGTCCTCATCAAATACGAACTTAGCGGGTGGGTTTTGGGTTTGATAGGTCCAAATTGTCCAACTGCGGTCATAAAGGTTTAGTTCTGGTTCTACCGCACAAAGTTCCATATTGGCTTTCCAATAGGACTCTAGGGTTCCTACATCACGCCAATAAGCTGGAAGACCTGTCTTCTCATCTTTAAAAGAGTAGGCCATTGCTACGGAGTCTTTAATTCGATCTGGAATGATGTCTTTACCAAAGTCATGTGATGAGTTCGGATCAATTGCATCTTCACTTAACGACTCGTATAAGAAACGTTTCGAAAAAACATAAATGCCCATAGAAGCAAGTGCCACACCTGGCTTTCCTGGGATTTCTTTAGGCTGTGCAGGTTTTTCGTCAAAGCTGGTGATGCGCATGTCATCACTGACGGCTAGTACACCAAAATCAGTTGCTTCTGCCACGGGTACTTCAATAGCGCCTACTGTAAAGTCAGCACCTGACTGTACGTGTTGTAGCAGCATTTTTGCATAATCCATCGTATAGATATGATCACCACCTAGTACAATTACGTATTCAGTATTGTGACGTTGCATGATGTCCATATTTTGGAATAGGGCATCGGCAGTACCTTTGTACCATGCCTTTTCACTGGTTCGCTGCTGTGCTGGTAATAGCTCAACAAATTCACCAATCTCAGCGCGCATAAATCCCCATCCGCGCTGTAGGTGTCTTAATAGTGAGTGTGATTTGTACTGTGTTAAAACTCCGATTTTACGGAGTCCAGAGTTGACACAGTTAGATAGAGCAAAGTCTATAATTCGATATTTTCCACCAAAAGGTACCGCTGGTTTAGCTCTCCATTTGGTCAAATCTTTTAGTCTTGATCCTTCCCCTCCAGCTAGGATAAGTACTAATGTATTTCTTGTTAACTCAGTAATCATGTTGGGTTCAACATAATACTTCTTCAAATCTCCATCGCCTTTTGTATCTTTTAGCATTGATCCTCCTCGATTGTGCTAATGGTAAGTGGCGGTCTCGACTGCTCCTTGTAGATTGATGGCAGAACTCGTGACCAAGTAAATCGGAGTTTGCTGAACAATATGACTCATACGGCCCTTTTTAAGACACGCATTTAAAAATTGAGATGACTGAATCCAATGCTGTAACTCTGCTGCAACACGTCCACAAACGTATATGCCGCCCATTGGTTGGTAAAGTAGTGCAAGATTTCCTACATAAGCACCATAAGTTGTCGCAAACAACTCAATCGCTTTTTGTGCGGCCTCTTCAGATGAGGCTCTTTGGATAATCTCTTTAACAGTTAAATGGTTAGTCTGTGACGGATCTTTCTGCTTGCAGAAAGCGTACAACTCTTTGAGACCATCATTAGAAAGAATACGCTCGTATGACACGTGGTTGAAGCGTTTCATTAAATACTCTAACAATTCAATCTGCTCTTTGTTTGTTGGAGCAAAGTCAACATGCCCGCCTTCACTATCCCGCTTATTAAAAGCATCTTGAGTATGATCCATCCAAGTCATTCCTAACCCATGTCCTGCACCTGTTACCACACGAATCCCTCGTTCACGCGTAACTCCTTCATTTAGTGTGATAATGTCACTTTTTTTAGTGGTACTAATGCCTCTTGCCGCAGCATCAAAATCGCTAATTAGTGAAACTTCACTAATATAAAAATGTTGTGCGAGTTGGAGTGAATCAATTTTCCACCCTAAATGCTGTAGCGTGCATTTGTTGCCTTCAACTTTTTCTGCAACAGAGATACATAACCTTTCAATTAGTGTGGATTTAGCGTCAGCATCATGCAAAAAATGTTCAAAAAGCAACCTAGCAGTAGTGAAATCTTGAGGTGTATAGTTTTTTTGGAACAATATATTACGGGTGCCATCAATTGATATTTTCAATAATGACAATGCAGCATGATCGTTACCAATATCGGCAGCAATTATTTTCATTGTATTTACTCGTTATTATTATTATTTGAGTATTATTTTTTATTGTGCACTAATTATACAGAGTGTTTGCACTCCGGGTAAACTGTTTTTTTGTAGTGTTTGATTAAAGCGTTAGTGGAAGCGTCATGTTGACCTGCTGGTATGGTGTCATTTCTTAGGTCGTTCATAATCATACTGCTTATTGAGTTACCAAGCTCAATATCTCGTTGATCACATGAGTTTAAACCCCAAATTGCGCCCTGAGTAAACGTTTTGTGCTCATATAAAGCAAGAATAATACCGAGAGACTTTGGTGTGAGTCGTTGCATAAGTAGCATATTGCTTGGGTTGTTTCCGCCATAAACTCGGTGGGGTAACGCGTCAATATCGTTCTGGTCAAAACCGCCGGGTGTGTGCTCTATATGAGTGATTGTTTCTTGTAAGTTTCGACCACGCATCAGTGCTTCTGCTTGTGCAATTGCATTAGAGAATAGCTGGTTGTGTTGTTCTTGATAAACGCTGTGGGTTCGCATTGAGACAATAAAATCAGCAGGGATGATTTTCTTACCGCGATGTAGCATTTGGTAAAATGCGTGCTGTGTATGAAGTCCATTACCACCCCAAATGATAGGGCCAGTAGGGTAGTCTACTGTATTACCCTCACGATCAACCGACTTACCATTACCTTGCATATCAATCTGCTCGATATATTTAGGTAAGTCACTCAGGTGATAGTCGTAGGTAAGAATGGCCTGTGACTCAGCCTTGAAGAAGTTATTATACCAAACCCCTATAAGTGCCATGATGACGGGCATATTTTCTTCAAGCGGTGCCGTCTTATAATGCTCATCCATCTCGTAAGCACCATCAAGGAAGTCGTTGAAGTGTTTAATACCAATGGACAACATAATGGGTAAGCCTGTCGCTGACCAAATCGCAAAGCGGTCATCCACCCAGTCCCATAATTTGAATGTGTAGTCCTCTGTAATACCGAAAGATCGAGCGGCTTCATGTTGTGTTGTAATAGCAATAAAGTGCTTGGCAACACTGCTAATATTATTACTTTTAGCGAGTAACCATCGCTTTGCAGTCTGTGCGTTTGTAACCGTTTCAGCGTTTGAAAACCTTTTACTAGAGATAATGAATAAGGTTGTTTCTGGGTTTAGTTGAGCCAGCGTTTCTTCAATATTAGCCCCATCAACATTAGATACAAAGTGCATGTCTAATGCATTAGGTTGGTGATAAGGGCGCAAAGCGCAGCAGACACTTTGAACGCCCAGTTCAGAACCACCAATACCAATATTCACAATATCGGTAATCGCTTTATTAGAGTAACCCTTAACTTCGTGGTTATGTACTTGCTCGGTGAAACTACTCATGCGTTTCAGCGTGAGCTCGACTTCGGTGTTTTGTGAGTCAGAGTCACGATTGCGAATGGCGGTATGTAGTGAAGAGTGGCCGGTTTCTTTGCCACTCTTAAACATAGCTTGAATAGCGTCATCTAGCTTTGCTTCGCGTGCTAATTCAAATAACAGTTTTAGCGTTGTATCAGTGATTCTATTTTTCGAATAGTCTAAAAGTAACCAGTCGAACTCGAGCGACATACGTTTATGTCGCTCGGGGTCAATACTAAACAAACGGCGCATATGGAGTTCACTACAATACTCAAAATGATCTTGTAGCTGCTTATACGCCTTTAGTGAGGTAAAACGGGAAGCGGTGCTTTTAGTCATGAATCTCCGACCCAGGCCGCCATATCGCAATATACAGCTGCCGATTTATTAGAGGTTATAGAGGTAATTGGCATGTTAATGCCACTAATCCAATCGATGATTCGATCATGTTTGGATTGTCCTGTAATTAAGATTAATATTTTAGCATTATTGCTAAGACATTCTGAACTTAGGCTTACTCGGTCAGCAGGAGGTTTAGGAGAATTACTAACGGCATGAACAGTGTCGCTTAAATCATGAATATGGCCGGGGAATAAGCTTGCAGTATGACCATCTTCACCCATACCAAGTAGCACCACATCAAAGCTTGAAACGCCTTCTAGTGTTTTACGGTATGAAGCAGCCGCCGCCTCTGAGCCTAGCTCTGTAGGCATAAAGTGAACGTGTTCTTGTGGGATACTGACGTGATCAAGTAAACACTCAGTAGCCATGACACTGTTACGTTCAGGATCATTGGCAGGAAGGCAGCGCTCGTCACCTAAATAAATATGCCAGTGCTGCCAATCACTACCCGCTTCGGCAAGTAGTTTGTAGATGACCTTAGGTGTTGTTCCGCCTGCTAACACAATATGGAATGCACCTTTGTCTGCAATAGCCATTCTAGCCGCGTCTAAAATGTCCTGTGTCGCTTGTTCAGCCAGTTGGTTGGCCGTTTGAAATAAATGCCAGCGAGGAGTGATGGTGTTATCTGAAAGGGGTGCTTGAGTGGACATAGGCGAAGTCTCGAATGTTTGTTTCAAAACAAAGATCTTCGCACTAGTTTGGATGAGATTCTATACCCATTTAGCCTATTATCTAATACTGTCCTCCGCGAACTAGGCGAACCGAAAGTTGATCACTTCGTTCAGCGTTTGATAGTACCCGCATTTCCTCAGCAATCGTTAGTACATTACCATCATTATTTATTGACTGTGTCCAGTATACAAAGCGGTCATAAAAGGGAAAGTAGTCAAGGTTAATTGCTGCTATGTAAGGTTGGGCAATGCTCTGCATCGGAGCAAGACTAGTCAGCTCCCCCGCAGATGGTAAACGCCAGTCACTATGACCACAGTAGTTCTGTTGGTTGACACGCTCAATATAGGCGTGAGTATTACAATAGCTTGTCGGCTCATTATGGTGGTATCCGTCACAAGTGACATTTAGCGGAGAGCTTGCTGGGTAGGCAAGTTGACTACCAGTGTTAGTTTGTTGAGGTTCAAACCATGTGTAAGATGCGTGGTTATGTAGTGAGGTACTCGGATCGCGCTTTTGCCAAAATAGACCAGTGCTGAAGTCCTCCACGCAAGCCCATTCAATCGCACTCTTAGCGAGTCTCAAACCATTTGAGTCTAGCTTAAATAGCTGCTGTTTTGATGAGTGTGCTGCATTAGCATAGAAGGTACTTGTGCATGTCAGGAGTAGTGTAACTAAAAAGCTTGTCGTGCGTTTTTCTGGTGTGGCTGACATGAAAAAATCCTTTTATTCGGGGCAGCGCATTAGACGTGGTTATAAAATAACAACTGCCGTCTCAGTCTTCTTATGAACTAAGTTAAAAGGTCGTTCTATGAAGACTAGCGGTCATAAAGATTTACCAAGTGTTGAATTTTTTTGTGCCTTTGCTTGTTTTAATTGTTGCTTGGGCTGATAGCGATAGTGTCCCGAAATTTTGAAGTCAAACAACATGTCTTCAATGACAGGGCCGTTACCAATATTATGAGCGATTAAATGACGGTCTGGATCTTCGTCACTCGTCATTTCAAGTACGACACCAATGTGTGGCATTTTTGGGTTTAGCTGCCAGGTTACAAGGTCACCCGGTTTATAGTTTTTTGGGTTGTTAGTAACTTCGAGAGATCGACCATTACGCTCGAAAAAAGCTTGTAGGTTGTAGACCCGACGATGGTCGATATTAGTATCCGGCTTACGTAAACCCCAGCGTTTACGGCTTGGATAGCGACTAAAGTTACGACGCATGTCTTCGTGAACATTTTTCTGCAAGTCGATTCCTAACTCACGATACGCGCGAATAACGACATCGGTACAAACACCTATTTCAGGAGGGACATCGCCCATCGGATACGCTATTTTTAAGTAACTGCCATCATAGCGAACACGGTGCATGGTTCTTGATAATGCCGCTTGCGCTAATTCTTCTTCAAAGGTTAAGGGTACTTCAACGATTATCGGCGGAGCTTTCTCAATAGGTGAGTAAGGGTCTTCCTTAGTATCTAACGGATATATCTGGTGCTTGTTTAAAAGCGCTAAAGAGGGGGATTCTGTAACCGTCGAATCAATCGGGGGTATTGTGAGTACTTCTGAAACATGTGTCTCAGTTTTATCTGAAGAACCGACACAGCCAGTCAATACAAGGCTTAAAAGGGTGCTTAGTACGGTTAACTTTTGCTGTATTGGGGGACTGATTTTCATTAGTATAATTTAAACAGATTCAGGAGGGAGTCAAGTGTGAGCCATTACTATTAGATTACAATTGACCCAATAGTAAATTGGTTGACGTATACGTAAACTATGGTTTACTCTTATTAAATGGAAAAGATAGATGAACAGCTTTATACAATTTCAGAGCTCTCAGTATTGTTTGGTATAAGTACTCGTGCGATTCGTTTTTATGAGACTAAACAATTACTTAATCCTCAGCGTGTTGGCGGAAACAGGGTTTACAACAACAGCGATAGAGTTAGGTTGAAACTGATATTACGTGCAAAAAGGCTTGGCTTTTCCTTAGCAGATATACATGAATATATAGGACTTTATGATGCTGACCCCGATCATAGAGAGCAAATTCAAGTACTGCTATCCAAGTTGTCTGTCCGTAAAAAAGAGTTGATTCAACAGCAAAAAGACATAGCGACAACGATTAGTGAATTGGAAGCATTAGAGACGATATGCATGGACCAAATGTCCGGCATGGAAGACTCAAGTGATAGTGGCTAACTCGTTCCAAAGCACTAACTCAGCGCTATAGTAAATCATGATTTAAGAGGTGGAAAATGGAGAAAATCTGGCTGGAAAGTTACCCAGAGCACATTAATGCTGAAATAGACGTTAATGAATACTCATCGTTGAATGAGGTTCTAGAAATAAGTGTCAAAAAGTTTGCAACGCGACCTGCTTATGAAAATCTAGGTAAAGTGTTGAGCTATGGGGAGCTTGATGAGCTAACTAAGCAGTTTGCATCTTACACAACCAACGTTCTTGGTCTTAAAAAAGGCGATGCAATTGCCATTATGCTACCAAACTTACTGCAATATCCTATTGCGCTATTTGGTGCGTTGAGAGCAGGGCTGATCGTCGTTAACACCAATCCTTTATATACCGACCGCGAATTAGAGCACCAGTTGAAAGACTCGGGTGCTAAAGCCATTGTTATACTAGAAAATTTTGCACATACATTGGCTAGTGTGGTGGATAAAACAGATGTTAAGCACATCATTACTACCCAAGTTGCTGACATCGTTGACTTTCCTAAGTCACTACTTATCAATAGTATTGTTAAGTACGTCAAAAAAATGGTGCCATCATTTAACTTACCAACTGCGGTTAAGTTTAAAGAAGCATTGAGTCAGGGTAAGCAACATACGTTTACTCCTGTTGAGGTTTCTCACGATGATATTGCGTTCCTTCAATACACAGGTGGAACAACGGGTGTTGCTAAAGGTGCGGCATTAACGCATCGAAATATGATTGCGAACTTATTGCAGGCGCATTCTTGGGCAAGTGAAGATCTCAATGAAGGTGTTGAATTGGTAGTCACGGCGTTGCCGCTTTATCATATTTTCGCACTGACCGCTAACGCACTATTTACAATGAAGTTAGGTGCTCATGCATTGTTAATTACTAACCCGAGAGATATGCCTGGGTTTGTAAAAACACTTAAAGGGCGTCGTTTCTCCTATATTACGGGCGTTAACACGTTGTTCAACGGTCTCGTTCATACGCCGGGTTTTGATCAGTTAGACTTTTCAAACTTGAAGTTGTCGCTAGGTGGTGGAATGGCTGTTCAGCGTTATGTGGCTGAAGAGTGGAAACGTATCACTGGTTGTACTTTGGTTGAGGCTTATGGTCTTACAGAAACAGCACCTGCAGTGACGATTAATCCAGTTAAACTCGCTAAATTTAATGGTGCTATTGGCCTACCGCTACCCTCTACCGACGTGAGTATTCGTGATGCTGATGGTAATGAGTTGGGTATTAATGAGCCTGGTGAGTTGTGTGTTAAAGGCCCTCAGGTCATGCTTGAGTATTGGAATCGTCCAGATGAGACTGCCAATGTATTGTCGAAAGATGGTTGGCTAAAGACGGGTGATGTTGCTGAGATAAATGAGCAAGGCTTTTTAAAGATTGTCGATCGCTTGAAGGACTTAATTATCGTCTCTGGATTTAATGTCTATCCAAATGAGATTGAAGATGTTGTGACGCTACACCCTAAAGTATTGGAAGCAGGTGTTGTGGGTGTTGTTGATGATAAGTCTGGCGAAGCCGTAAAGCTGTTTGTTGTTAAAGGTGATGAGAGCCTGACTGAAGATGAGTTACGTGCTTATTGTCGAGAAGAGTTGACAGGCTACAAGCGTCCTCGTCACATTGAGTTTATTGACGAGTTGCCTAAGAGTAATGTTGGAAAGATACTGCGACGTGAGTTGCGTAAAATCTAATAGCGCTATGATATTCAAATAGACAATTTAGAGATAAAAAAATCCCTGCTTATAAGCAGGGATTTTTGTTTGCGTTGTAACTAAAGCTTAAATTTGAGGGCCAGCTTCAACGAGTGCTTTACCCGCATCGTTATCCGTATACTTCTCGAAGTTGTTAACGAACAGTTTTGCTAGATCTACTGCTTTGTCATTCCACTCAGAAGGGTCGGCATAAGTATTGCTAGGATCTAAGATGGCGCTATCAACACCCGGTAACTCAGTAGGTACCTCTAGGTTGAAGTAAGGCACAACTTTAGAGTCAGCCTCTTCAATGCTGCCATCTAAGATTGCATTAATAATACCGCGAGTGTCTTTAATAGAGATGCGCTTGCCAGTACCGTTCCATCCTGTATTAACCAAGTAAGCAGTCGCACCAGAGTCTTGCATACGCTTAACTAATGTCTCAGCGTATGTAGTCGGGTGCAAGCTTAGGAAAGCTGCGCCAAACGCTGCTGAGAATGTCGGTGTAGGCTCAGTAATTCCACGCTCAGTACCCGCCAATTTAGCCGTGAAGCCAGAAAGGAAGTGATACTGAGTTTGCTCAGGCGTTAGCTTAGATACTGGTGGTAACACACCAAATGCATCTGCAGATAAGAAAATAACTTTCTTAGCCGGGCCACCGCGAGAGTAAGGCTTAACAATATTTTCAATGTGCTCAATAGGGTATGAAACACGGGTATTTTCTGTGCGAGAACCATCTTCAAAATCAATAGTGCCGTCATCACGAACCGTTACATTTTCAAGCAGTGCATTACGGCGGATTGCCGCATAAATCTCAGGCTCAGCATCGGCACTTAAATTGATTGTTTTAGCGTAGCAGCCACCTTCAAAGTTGAAGACACCTTCATCATCCCAACCATGCTCATCATCACCAATTAGCGCACGCTTAGAGTCTGTAGATAGTGTTGTTTTACCTGTGCCAGATAAACCGAAGAAAATAGCTGTGTCGCCATCTTTACCGACGTTTGCTGAGCAATGCATTGAAGCAATGCCGCGAAGCGGAAGGTAGTAGTTCATCATAGAGAACAAACCTTTCTTCATCTCGCCACCGTACCAAGTCCCACCGATGATTTGAATGCGCTGAGTTAAGTCGAAAGCGACGAAATTCTCAGAGTTAAGGCCTTGTTCTTTCCAGTTTGGGTTGCTTGTCTTTGCGCCGTTCATCACAACAAAGTCAGGTTCGAAACCTTCTAGTTCTGCCTCAGTCGGGCGGATGAACATGTTTTTAACAAAATGAGCCTGCCAAGCAACTTCAGTGATGAAGCGAACTTTTAAGCGAGAGTTTTCATTAGCGCCACAATATGCGTCAACAATAAATAATTTGCCGCCAGATAGTTGCTTGCTGACCAATGCTTTAAGGTCATTAAACACTTCTGTCGTCATTGGTTTATTGTCGTTCTTACCTTGGTCAGACCACCAAATGGTATCGCGAGTAATGTCATCGCGGACAATGTATTTATCTTTTGGTGAGCGACCGGTAAAGATACCCGTATCGACATTGATAGCACCCGTAGTCGTTTCTAGACCACGTTCATAACCTTCAAGGTCATCGCGTGTCTCTTCCGTGTACAGCGTGCTGTAGGATGGATTGTAAATAACTTCAGTTACGTTTTCTATTCCGTACTTTGATACGTTAATGCGTGACATGGTTCTCTAGTTCCCGTCTAAATTTAAAACGTCCTGCTTGGCTGGGCAAAATCGTCATTAGAATAGAGTACAAAGCTTACTGAATTGGTCAAACCCTGATGCCACTCTTTAACGGCGGTCAACACTGTGGGTTAGGGTATTCAAGTGTGCGTCATACTCAATTTACTCATAGCGCAACTCGTACTTAGTAACCCAATACGTAGTGGGTAAGCAAGCATCTCTATCGAGTGACTACATCGCGAAGATAACATAGTAAACAGCCTCTACCAACAGGGCTTTATACATCTTTTAAGGTGCTGAAAACCGATAATAACTGGCAGCGATGTAACTCAACTTGTATAACAACTTACAGTAATGCAGGCTTAATCAATATTGGTAATACAACATGTAAAAGTGTCTTATTGAAGTATATATATTTAAAGGGAGGGAGCTCTATAGCCTAATTTAATGCGCTAATTACAATCAGGTTTTCTTAATGTGTGTTAGTTTTTTGTTATGAATAATTAGCTAAGAGTAGCTTTTTCATTGGTTGTAGGTGGGAATTACGAGTCTAGAAAAGACTTGATGCAGAATTGTTTCAGAGTTTTTAATGGTTAATCTGATGAAGGGTTTTATTTGAAATTGTAAGGGTTAGCTTATTCAATAGTAGAACTTTTAACCTATATAAGCGTGAAGATTGATAGCTACCATTAGACAGATGGGTATTACAACTCAACGCTTGTTAAATATTGGCTAGTCACAAGGCGGTAAAATTGAGGAAAGAAACCGATAAAAATTATTTATTGCTATTTTTATGAGCGGTCAATAAACCATCATAAATGGCAAAGTAATGATTAGTATTGACTAAGCAAGGTAGTAGGGCGTTTTTCTATGAGACAGTTTGGGGTTTTTGATGTGTATTGCATTAAATCAATAATTCATTTAACTAAGCAACTAGCATAAGAAGTGCAGAGTTGACTTGTTAAATACATTAAAAAACACGCAGGCTACTCTTGGTATTACACCTGAATAGCCTGCATGATTTGTCCTAATTTAACGTTCTAAATTAGGGATAAGCTTTTTAGCTATAAAAGCTAATAGTCTTAGCTGTTGGAGCCTTGCTTAGTTCATGTAGCGGTGGAGCGAAATCAGTAAGCTTGATTCCTTTCACTGCCGCTTTGTACTCTTCGATAGTCGGAGTACGACCAAGAACAGTAGAAAGAACAACGACTGGAGTAGATGAAAGAAGTGACTCACCTTTCTTCTCAGCAGAATCTTCAACAACTCGACCTTGGAAAAGACGTGTTGATGTAGCGATTACAGTATCACCTTTCTCAGCTTTTTCTTGGTTACCCATACATAGGTTACAACCAGGACGCTCTAGGTACATGATGTTCTCGTATTTAGTACGAGCAGACTCTTTTGGAGCGTCATCATTAAACTCAAAACCAGCATACTTCTGAAGAACATCCCAATCGCCTTCAGCTTTAAGCTCATCAACGATGTTGTATGTTGGTGGAGCGATAACTAGTGGTGCTTTGAACTCAACCGAACCATTTTGCTCTTCAATGTTTCTAAGCATTTGAGCGATGATCTTCATATCGCCTTTGTGAACCATGCAAGAACCAACAAAACCTAGATCAACCTTTCTCTCACCTTTGTAGAAAGAAACAGGGCGAATCGTGTCATGCGTGTAACGCTTAGATACATCAGGGTTATTAACGTCAGGATCAGCAATCATTGGCTCACTGATCAAGTCTAGATCAATAACAACTTCAGCAAAGTACTTAGCATTGCTGTCTGGTGTAAGTGCAGGTTGCTCGCCCGTTGTAATTTGGTCAATGCGCTTATCAGCAATCTTGATCAAACCATTAAGCATTTGAATGTCATTGTCCATACCCTTATCGATCATGATCTGGATACGGCTCTTAGCAATCTCAAGAGACTCAATAAGTGTCTTATCTTCAGAGATACAGATAGAAGCTTTTGCCTTCATTTCGGCACTCCAATCTGTAAATGTGAATGCTTGGTCAGCTAGTAGCGTACCGATATGTACTTCAATGATGCGGCCTTGGAAGACGTTATCGCCACCAAACTGCTTAAGCATTTGAGCCTGTGTTGCATGAACAACATCACGGAAATCCATGTAGTCCTTCATTTCACCTTTAAAGGTTACTTTTACAGACTCAGGGATAGGCATACTTGCTTCACCTGTTGCTAGTGCAAGACCTACTGTTCCAGAGTCAGCACCGAAAGCAACACCCTTAGACATACGAGTATGAGAGTCACCACCGATGATGATAGCCCAGTCGTCAACAGTTATGTCATTCAATACTTTATGAATAACGTCAGTCATTGCAGGGTAAACACCTTTAGGATCACGTGCAGTGATAAGACCAAACTTATTCATGAACGCCATTAGCTTAGGAATGTTTACCTGAGCTTTTGAGTCCCATACAGATGCAGTGTGACAACCTGACTGGTAAGCGCCGTCAACGATTGGAGAGATAACCGTTGCAGCCATAGACTCAAGTTCTTGAGATGTCATTAAGCCCGTTGTATCTTGAGAACCAACGATGTTTACTTGAACACGAACGTCAGAACCAGCGTGTAGTGCAGCTTTAGAAGTTACACCAACAGCGTTCTTGTTAAAGATCTTCTCAACAGCCGTTAAACCTTGGCCTTCATGTGAGATTTCTTTAGAAAGAGCATATACAGCGTCAGCTTCAACGCCTAGTGTCTTAGCAGCAAAAGTCTGTAGCTTCTTACCAAATACGATTGCGTAAGAACTTCCAGCTTTCATGAACTCAACTTTCTGTGGAGTAAATGCAGCAGAGATGTCAGATAGCTCTGTACCAGCGTTGTATAGTTTCTTTTCTTTTGTGTTGATAGTCAGCACAGTACCAGTCTCAACTGAGTATGCTTCTTTCAATACAGCGTCGCCGTTATCATCAACGACTGTGTTTCCAGCAGCATCTACGTCTTTAACCCAGTTCTTAAGGTTTAAACCGATACCACCAGTAACATCTACTGTTGTAAGGAAGATTGGTGAGATACCGTTAGTACCCGCAACAACAGGTGCAAAGTTTACGAAAGGAACGTAAGGACTTGCTTGCTTACCAGCCCATAATGCAACGTTGTTCACGCCAGACATACGAGATGAACCAACACCCATTGTGCCTTTCTCAGCAATCAACATAACTTTCTTAGTAGGGTGCTGTGCTTGCAGAGCTTTAATTTCTTGCTGCTCTTTAGGTGTCATCATGCACTGTCCGTGCAACTCACGGTCAGAACGAGAGTGAGCTTGATTACCTGGAGATAGTAAGTCAGTTGAGATATCACCTACACCAGCGATGTATGTAACGACTTCGATCTCTTCGTCGATCTCAGGAAGCTTTGTGAAGAACTCAGCTTTTGAATAGCTCTCAAGAACGTCTTTAGCAATTGCATTGCCGCTCTTGTAAGCTGCTTCAAGTTGATCCATATCTGCTTCGTAAAGGAATACTTGAGTTTTAAGTACTTCTGCAGCAGGTGCAGCAACGTCAGTATTGTCAGATAGAGCAAGGTCTAGAAGTACCTTAACTGAAGGGCCACCTTTCATATGAGACAATAATTCAAACGCATAAGTCGGTGTGATTTCTGCAACCACTGATTCGCCAAGAATGATTTCTTTCAAAAATGCAGCTTTAACACCTGCTGCACTAGTCGTACCAGGCAGTGTGTTATAGATAAAGAAATTAAGTGAATCTGCACGGTACTCATTACCAGTATCTTTGATTTGCGCAATGATTTCTGACGTCAATTCTTCGCCATCAATTGGCTTAGGGTGAAGTCCTAGCTCTTTTTCACGCGTTGCAATTTCTTTAATATATTCTAGATATAGACTCATATGATCCTCTCAAAGGCAGTCATTGCCTGCATAGTTTGTATGTATCCAACCTGATAGTTTGCAACTCCAAATTATCAGGTCGATAAACAGTATGGTGGGTTATATTTGTGAGGGCTGCTATTAGCGGTCACTCATTTCCACGTACTCTCGCGTTTCTTTACCGGTGTATAGCTGACGTGGGCGTCCAATGCGAGACTCTTCATCGCCCATCATCTCGTTCCACTGAGAAATCCAACCGATGGTGCGAGCCATAGCGAACAATACGGTGAACATGTTCAATGGGATACCCATGGCAAGGAAAATCACGCCAGAGTAAAAATCAACATTAGGGTACAAGTTGCGAGATTTGAAGTACTCATCATTTAACGCAACTTCTTCTAGTTTCATTGCTGTATCAAGCATCTCTTTGTAAGGAGAGTCAGCGGGCAGGTCGCGAAGAATATCGTGGCAAACTTCACGGATGATACGTGCGCGTGGGTCATACGCTTTATAAACACGGTGACCAAAGCCCATTAGACGGAAACGGTCACTCTTGTCTTTAGCACGATCAACAAATGACTCAAGTGTCTTGCCTGACTTAATGATGTCTTCAAGCATGCGGATAACTGCTTCGTTAGCGCCACCATGTGATGGGCCCCATAACGTTGCAACACCCGCTGCAACTGCAGCAAATGGATTTGCTTCAGAGCTTCCAGACAAGCGAACTGTGGAAGTTGATGCATTTTGCTCGTGATCAGCATGAAGAATTAAGATCAAATCAAATGCTTTTACATGTACAGGATCAGCAACATATTTCTTGTTTGGTGAGCCGAACATCATGTACAAAAAGTTTTCGCTATAACTCATCGAAGAGTCGGCATACATAAACGGTAGGCCTTTAGCGTGACGATAGCTCCAAGCAGCAATCGTTGGAATCTTGGCAACAAGACGAAGCATCGCAGTTTCGCGGTCTTCTTTATTGTGGACATCCATGTGGTCGTGATAAAAGGCAGAAAGAGCACCTGTTACACCCATCATGATTGCCATCGGATGAGCATCGCGACGGAAACCGTTATAAAAGTTCTTTAGTGCTTCATGCACCATGTTGCGGTTATCAATCTCAGACTCAAAATTTTCAAGCTGCTCAGGCGTCGGTAATTCACCATGAAACAGTAGGTAACATGTTTCTAGGTAGGAACTACTGTGAGCAAGCTGCTCGATAGGGTAGCCACGGTATTCAAGGATACCTTTTTCGCCATCCATATAGGTAATGTCACTAGAGCAACTAGCGGTAGATACAAAGCCAGGGTCGTAAGTAAAGAAACCCAACTCTTTATACAATGGACGGATGTCGACTGTAGGAGGCCCCATAGTTGGCTCAAGGACGTTTAGCGTAACCTTTTCACCAGTCTCATCATTAATAAGGGTCATCGTTTTTGTAGTCATGATATCTCCGTTTTGTATAAATCTGCTTTCTTGTCAAAACATCCCTTCGCCAAATTAGGCAAAGGGAAGTCAGTCTTAATCTAACGAATTAGACAGTCTTTCTTGTACTTACCAGCCAGTGTGGATCTTCACGCCTTGGCCTAGCTGTGCTGGAGAACGAACTGTGTAAACACCCGCCGCTTCCAACGCCGCAAACTTGTCATCAGCAGTACCTTTACCGCCAGCAATGATCGCGCCAGCGTGACCCATACGCTTACCAGCAGGAGCAGTAACACCTGCGATGTAAGCAATAACAGGCTTAGTAATGTTGCTCTTGATGAACTCAGCTGCTTCTTCTTCAGCAGAACCACCGATCTCGCCAACCATAAGGATAGCTTCAGTCTGTGGATCAGCTTCAAATAACGTTAGTGCGTCGATGAAGTTTGTGCCCGGGATAGGGTCGCCACCGATTCCGATACATGTACTCTGGCCGAAACCAAGATCAGAAGTTTGCTTAACACACTCATACGTCAATGTACCAGAGCGAGAAACAACACCTACTTTACCAGCCATGTGCATAGCACCAGGCATGATACCGATTTTGCACTGGTCAGGAGTAATGATACCTGGGCAGTTAGGACCGATTAGGCGTACGCCTAGGCTGTCAGCAATATACTTAGCATCAAGCATGTCTAGTGCAGGGATACCTTCAGTAATACATACAACCAACTCAACGCCAGACTCAGCAGCTTCGATGATTGAATCCTTACAGAAAGGAGCCGGTACATAGATAACACTTGCGTTAGCGCCAGTAGCTTCTACAGCTTCACGCGCTGTGTTGAATACTGGAAGGTCTAGATGAGTTGAACCGCCTTTACCAGGAGTAACACCACCAACCATCTGCGTACCGTAGTCGATAGCTTGCTGTGAGTGGAAAGTACCTTGCTTACCAGTGAAACCCTGGCAGATAACTTTAGTATCTTTATTAACTAAAACACTCATTACTTTTCTCCTACCGCAGCAACAATCGCATCTGCAGCTTCTGTTAGATCATTCTTACTGATTAGGTCAAGGCCACTAGCTTCTAGTAAAGCAGCACCTTCTTCAGCACGGTTACCTTGAAGACGTACAACCAAAGGAACTTTGATATTTACTTCTTTAACAGCTGCGATAACACCTTCAGCGATCAAGTCACAACGAACGATTCCACCAAAGATATTCACAAGAATACCGTCAACTTTTTCGTCAGAAAGGATGATCTTAAGGGCTTCAGCAACACGCTCAGCAGTAGCAGTACCACCCACGTCTAGGAAGTTAGCTGGCTCACCACCTTGTAGCTTGATTATGTCCATAGTAGCCATCGCAAGACCGGCACCGTTAACCATGCAACCGATGTTGCCATCTAGTGCAACATAGTTAAGTTCCCACTCTTCAGCGCGAGCTTCACGAGCATCTTCTTGAGAGGTATCACGTAGAGCAACTAGTTCAGGGTGGCGGTAAAGAGCACTTCCATCAACGCCGATCTTGCCATCAAGACAAAGTAGGTCGCCGTCAGTAGTCACTACTAATGGGTTAACTTCAACCATTGCTAGATCTTTCTCTTTAAACAATTTAGCAAGACCCATTAGGATCTTAGTGAATTGCTTAATTTGTGCGCCTTCAAGACCAAGTTGGAACGCGATATCGCGACACTGGTAAGGCATAACGCCAGCAATAGGATCAACTTCAGCAGTTAGGATCTTCTCAGGAGTTGCTTCTGCAACTTCTTCAATATCCATTCCACCTTCAGTAGACGCCATGATAACGATACGACGTGAAGCACGATCAAGAACAGCACTTAAGTACAATTCACGAGCGATTTCACTAGTCTCTTCAACATAGATAGTGTTGATTGGCTGACCTTTAGCATCCGTTTGGAATGTTACAAGGTTTGTGCCTAGCAAGCTTTCAGCGAACGCAGCAGCTTCATCAGCTGTGTCAAATAGCTTAACGCCACCTGCTTTACCGCGGCCACCAGCATGAACCTGAGCTTTAACAACTTTCTTTGCCGTACTAACTTTTTCAGCAGCTGCTTTAACTTCAGCAGGAGTCGTGCCGATATAGCCAGTAGGAGTTGGTATGCCGTACTCACGGAACAACGCTTTAGCTTGATATTCGTGTAAATTCATTCGAGTTTCCTTTAGGGGGGATCCTGTTATTTCTTACGGCGATTAACGCCGTGAATAGCGCGTCCATCAACAGAAAAAGCTGCTTCATGGATGCATTCAGATAGAGAAGGGTGAGCAAACACTGTACGAGCAAGATCTTCAGCAGTGTTTTGGCTTTCCATGGCAATAACGCCTTGTCCAACCAACTCAGAAGCCATCGGGCCTACAAAGTGCATACCTAAGATACGGTCAGTTGTTTCATCCGCAAGGATCTTAACCAAGCCGTTTGCTTTGTCCATAGCCTGAGCGCGGCCATTGATAGCAAATGAGAAGCTACCAGACTTATAAGCAATACCTTCTTCTTTAAGCTGTTCTTCAGTTTTACCAACCCAAGCGATCTCAGGGTCAGTATAAATAACCCAAGGAATTGCGTCGTAGTGCATAGTGCTATTTTGACCAGCAATACACTCAGCAACGATAACGCCTTCTTCTTCAGCTTTGTGTGCAAGCATTGGGCCACGCACCACATCACCGATAGCGTAAACGCCTGGGATATTTGTTTCTAGCTTGTCATTAACGTCTACACGTCCACGGTCATCCAGTGCTAAGCCAACTGACTCATCTGCAATGTCTATTGTGTTCGCGCGACGACCAACTGCAACAATCAAACGATCCACAGTCACTGTCTGATCGCCATCTTTATCGCTGTATTCAAGCGTTAGTTCGTTCTCACCAACAACTGTGTTGTTTAAGCGAGCGCCAGTCTTAATATCAAGACCTTGCTTTTTGAACTCTTTCAATGAGTGCTTAGCAATTTGCTGATCTACGCCGCCAAGGAATGTATCCATCGCTTCAAGAACAACAACTTCAGCACCTAAACGACGCCATACGCTACCCATTTCCAAACCGATTACACCAGCACCGATAACGCCTAGACGCTTCGGAGTAGTTTCCCAGTTTAGAGCACCTTCGTTGTCAACAATAAGCTCATCTGTTAACGGAGCAGAAGGGATATTGATTGGCGTAGAGCCAGTTGCAATAATCACATTCTTAGCTTGGTACGTTGTTTCAACACCGTCATGGCCAGCAACGCTAACCTGACGCTCTGCTAACAACTTACCGTGGCCTTGTAGCCAATCGATCTTGTTCGCTTTGAATAACTGAGCGATACCACCTGTCATGCCAGCAACGATTTGATCTTTACGACCAATCATTTTAGCAACGTCGATGCTCACATCACCCGTACTGATACCGTGAGTACCTAGGTGAGAAGAAGCTTCTTCGTATTTCTCAGAGCTTTCAAGCAGTGCTTTAGAAGGAATACAACCCACGTTTAGGCAAGTTCCACCTAGTGCAGGAGTACCTTCTTTACCAATCCACTTCTCAACACACGCTGTTTTCAAGCCTAGTTGAGCCGCACGAATTGCAGCAACGTAGCCGCCAGGACCACCACCGATTACGATTACATCATAGTTAGTAGACATAGTTACTCCTAGATCTCTAGTAGAATGCGGTGTGGGTCTTCAACCAATTCTTTGATTGTGCGAAGGAACAATACAGCGCCTTTACCATCAATGATTCTGTGGTCATAAGAAAGAGCAACGTACATCATTGGACGGATAACCATCTCGTCGTTCTCAACCATTACACGCTTAACGATGTTATGCATACCAAGAATCGCACTCTGAGGCGGGTTCAAGATAGGTGTAGATAGTAGTGAACCGAATGTTCCGCCGTTAGTGATAGTAAATGTTCCACCCGTTAGGTCGTCCATTTCTAGCTTGTTCGCTTTAGCTTTCATCGCGTAGTTCACGATAGTTGACTCAACGTCAGCCATGCTCATTTTTTCTGTGTTACGTAACACAGGAACAACTAGACCACGTGGAGCCGATACCGCGATTCCGATATCACAGTAGCTGTGATAAACGATGTCATCACCGTCGATAGAAGCATTAACTTCTGGGAAACGCTGTAGTGCGATACTTGCCGCTTTAACGAATAAAGACATGAAGCCCAAACGAGCATCGTGCTCTTTTTCAAACTGCTCTTTATACTTAGAACGCATTTCCATCAAAGGCTGCATGTTTATTTCGTTGAACGTAGTCAACATAGCAGTCGTTTGAGTCGCTTCTAGTAGACGCTCAGCAATACGCTTACGTAGACGCGTCATTGGAACACGCTCTTCTACACGCTCGCCTGTAGGAATAACTGCTTCAGGAGCAGCTTTCTTGCCAGCAGCCGCGACGTCTTCTTTAAGAATACGTCCGTTCTTGCCAGAGCCTGTAACGTCAGATGCAGAAACACCTTTCTCGTCTAAAGCTTTGCGTACTGCAGGACTAGTTTGTCCACCTGCAGCAGCTGGTGCAGATGCTTCTACTGCAGGAGCAGCAGCGGCTGGAGCAGCTTCTTCAGTTGGAGCAGCAGAAACTGCGCCTTCAGTGATCGTACCTAGTAACTGTTCGCTAATGACCGTTGAGTCTACATCTTCAATAATTGACTCGATAACGCCACTTGCTGGGGCCGGAACTTCTAGTACAACTTTATCTGTTTCGATTTCAACGATAGGCTCGTCTTGTTCAACAGTGTCACCTGCTTTTTTGAACCAAGTTACAACCAATGCGTCTGCTACCGATTCAGGTAGTTGTGGAGTTTTAATCTCAACACTCATTTAAATATGTGCTCCTGATATGTGAAGGGTGTGTCCTAAGCTAGTTGCAATGCAAGTAGGTAACGATCAATGCGGTGTGCTGTATTTTAAGAACGGCACGATTATACGCAGGCAAGAGTTTTAGACATACTGTGATAACCAATAGTGTGTATCAAGCACACTGATGATTATATTAAGACAGCCTATAAACTACTTCAATTGTTACTATGATTGTTAGCTAACCAACCGCCGAAGATTATCACAGGCTCTCATTGTGTGGTAGTTTTGATACGTTGTAGAAGGCTCAGTTTGGGATACATTTTGTAATGTCGGGAGGTAGGTTTTGGATATGCGATCATCTGTAGATTTTGAAACAATTGCTGAAACAGTGCTAAATATGTTCGATAGACACTACAGTATTTTTTTAGATATCACTCGGGGAGCCAAACAGCGTTTTGTTTTACAGGACTGGGAAGCCGACCGGGTAGCATCTAGGCAACGTATAACGTTATATCAAAAGCGAGTAGATGAGGCCTGCGATCAAATTAGTGAGCAATTTGACTTAAGTAATGTTGATAAAGAGCTTTGGCGAAACGTAAAGCGGGTTTATGTTACTTTATTATATGAACACAGACAGCCAGAGCTAGCAGAGACATTCTACAACTCTGTCTTTACCCGATCATTTGCCCATCGCTATTATAATAATGACAATCTATTTGTAAGGCCTGCACTCTCTACTGCCTATTTAACGGGCAGTAACCCCGCTTACAAAAGCTATTACCCAATGAAGATCAATCTCACTGAATGTCTTCAAGAAGTACTGCGTCAGTGTGATGTGGGCTTGAACTTCGCCAATTTTGATCGCGATGTGTCGTACCTAACAGACCAGCTCCAGTACATATTGAAGACTACCCGTAAGTACACTGACTCTTACCAAATCCAAGTCTTAACACCTTTGTTTTATCGTAATAAAGCGGCTTATATTGTAGGGCGAGTGCTTAACGGGGCTCACTTTCATCCTTTTGTTATTCCTTTGTTACATGATGAAAATGGTGAAGTGTATGCGGATGCATTACTATCTGAGAGTAAAGACATCACCAACTTATTTAGCTTTGCGCGTGCCTACTTTATGGCAGATACCGAAGTACCTTCTGCAGTGGTAAATTTCCTTCATCAAATGCTGCCTCATAAAACAGCGGCAGATCTATACACCTCTATAGGGTTACAGAAACAAGGTAAAACCGAGTTTTATCGTGACTTCCTGGCACATTTACGTCATTCAACTGATCAGTTGGTGACATCCAAAGGCACGCTCGGAATGGTGATGACTGTATTTACGCTTCCATCGTATCCCTTTGTATTCAAAGTTATTAATGACCGCTTTGCACCACCAAAGCGTGTAACGACTCATTTGGTAAAAGAAAAATACCAGCTGGTAAAAATGCATGATCGCGTTGGGAGACTTGCGGATACGTTAGAGTTTTCTCACGTAGCACTACCACTTAATCGATTCTCTGAAGACCTACTCGAAAGCTTAAAACAGCGCATCCCATCCAGTATTAAAATTGAAGGTGACATGCTGATTATTCGACACCTATATATAGAGCGTCGATTGGAGCCATTAAATCTATATGTTGACGAGGTGAGGGGAGACAAGTTGGAAGGCGCATTTGTGGAATACGGGAATGCTATAAAGGAACTAGCTGAAGCCAATATTTTTCCGGGCGACTTGTTATTAAAGAACTTCGGTGTCACCACTAACTGCCGTGTGATCTTTTATGACTATGATGAGATTGAACTTATGGAGGATTGTAACTTTAGAAAAATACCTGCACCTGAGAATATGCAGCAAATGATGGCATCGGAGCCTTGGTATTCGGTTGATGAAAAAGACGTGTTCCCAGAAGAGTTTTTGCTGTTTGTATCATCACGAGTCGAGCGTAAAGAGCTTTTTATGAAGCATCATAAAGACTTGCTTGATGTTGATTATTGGCGAGCAGTTCAAGAAAGGATTCGCGCTGGCGTTATTGGCGATGTATTTCCTTATGACAAAACAAACCGCTTCCAAAATATTTACGATGGCCGGATTTTGCCGAAAAAGTAATAGCTAGTATTTAAAAAATAGTAGTCAGCCTTGTATGAGTGACTATAGGGCTCATAGAGTCAGTCTTTCAGGAGGGGAAAGCACTGTCTAATATTTTAGAAAGTGCTATCATACGACACCAATTCCATAGAGCATTTATGGAATGTATCAAAGGGTTGATAAGCGTGTGTTACATAGACTCTTTAGCAGTAATGTGAAAATTAGGGAACTCTAATATACCCAGTTAGTGGCGTTGATCATGCAGGTCTGATTGCATCTAGCGTCAAAGAAACGACGTATATTATTGTTTTGATTGCACTTATTTTAGGCAAAAATATTATCATGGCGACCACACAACAAACGACGTTTGAGAAAATGCGAAAGGATTCAATGCTTGACGGTAGTAGTGCCGTTTACCTTGAGTCAATGTACGAATCATATTTGGAAGATCCTTCTTCTGTCACAGACAACTGGCGTCGATACTTCGACGAGTTACCAGTAGACAGTGAATCTAATGGTAGCGAAGCTCACCACTCAGTTGTACGTGACCAGTTCCGTAACTTAGGTATGAAGCTACAAGCAGCAACAGTCAGCGGTGATGATGCTCACCGTGAGAAGCAAGTAAAAGTTCTACAGCTAATTAACTCATATCGTTTCCTTGGTCACATGAAAGCGAAAACTAACCCGCTAGCGGAAGGCGAAGTGGTTAATGTTCCGGAGCTTACACTTGCGTACCACTCACTATCTAAATCTGACTTAGAAACAGTGTTTAACACGGGATCTTTGGCTGGCGTTGATGATCTAAAGCTTAAAGATATCGTTGCTAGATTAGAAGGTATTTATTGCGACACGACTGGTGCGCAGTATATGTATATCTCTAACACTGAAGAGAAGCGTTGGATTCAGGGTGAGTTAGCACGTAACTACACGACATCTACATTTGATACAGAGCGTCGTAAGTACCTATTAAAACAGCTTGTTGCTGCGGAAGGTCTTGAGCGTTACCTAGGTTCTAAATACGTAGGTCAGAAGCGTTTCTCACTTGAAGGTGGTGATAGCTTAGTTCCAATGCTAGATGAGCTAATTCAGCACACTGGTAGTCAAGGGATGCGAGAAATCGTTATCGGAATGGCTCACCGTGGTCGTCTAAATGTATTGATTAACATCATGGGTAAATCACCAGCGATGTTGTTCAACGAGTTCGCCGGTAGTGTTGATAACGGTGGTCGATCAGGTGATGTTAAATATCACATGGGTTACTCATCAGATATGCAAACTAAAGGTGGCCCAGTTCACCTTGCAATGGCATTTAACCCATCTCACCTTGAGATTGTTGGTCCTGTTGTTATCGGGGCATCTCGTGCTCGTCAAGACCGTCGTGATCCTGAAGATGCGCGTCGCTCAGTAATGCCAATTGTTATTCACGGTGACGCTGCACTAGCAGGTCAGGGTGTTAACATGGAAATGCTGAACATGTCTGACACGCGTGGTTACCACACACACGGTACTATCCACATTGTTGTTAATAACCAAGTTGGTTTCACAACAAGTGCAATCGCTGATGCGCGTTCTACTGAGTACTGTACTGACATCGCTAAGATGATCGGCTCACCAGTGTTTCACGTAAATGCGGATGATCCAGAAGCTGTTATCAATGTGACTCGTATGGCGGTTGACTATCGTGCGAAGTTCCGTAAAGACGTCTTTATCGATCTAGTTTGCTACCGTCGTCACGGACACAATGAAGCTGATGAGCCATCAGCAACACAGCCGTTGATGTACAAGAAAATTAAAGCACGCGCTACAGCACAATCACTTTATGCAGAGCGTTTGATCAAAGCAGGCGTTGTGACTAAAGAAGACGTTGCGGGTTACATCGCTGACTACCGTAAGGCATTGGAAGATGGTGCTTCAACAGTACCTCATCTGATTCCTGAAGGTCAGCATCAGCAAGATTTCCCAATTAATTGGGCACGTTTCGGCGGCACTTCTTGGGATGACGAGGTTGACACAACCATTACCGAAGAAGCTTATAAGCGTCTAGGTATGGCACTGACAACAGCACCAGAAGGCTTCCGTCTTAATGCACGTGTAAAAGCGGTTGTTAAGAAGCGCGAGCAAATGGCCAACCTAGAAGCACCTGCAGATTGGGGCTTCGGTGAAAACCTTGCTTATGCCTCTATTCTAGATGGTGGCAACCCAATCCGTATCTCTGGAGAAGACGTTGGTCGTGGAACATTCTTCCATCGCCACGCAGTATTTCATGAGCAAGATACAGGTAAGTTACACATTCCACTTGAGCACATTGATAACGATCCCAAGTCGTTCGCAATCATTGACTCTCTATTGTCTGAGGAAGCGGTACTAGCATTTGAGTACGGTTATGCAGCAACAGAAGCAGACAAGCTAGTTATCTGGGAAGCACAATTTGGTGACTTCGCTAACGGCGCACAGATGGTAATTGATCAGTTCATCAGTTCAGCACACCAGAAATGGGCACTACACTGTGGATTAGTTATGTTGCTGCCACATGGTTATGAAGGTATGGGGCCTGAGCATTCATCTGCTCGTCTTGAACGTTTCATGCAGTTATGTGCACAGGAAAATATGCAAGTTTGTGTACCAAGCACACCTGCACAGATCTTCCATATGTTACGTCGTCAAATCTGTCGTGACTACCGCACGCCATTGATCGTAATGACGCCTAAGAGCTTGTTACGTCACCCAGCTGCTGTTAACGAAATGGCTGATTTCACTGAGCACGGTTTCCAAAACGTGATTGATGAAGTGAATGACATGGACGTTAATAAGGTAACTGACGTTATCTTATGTAGTGGTAAGATTTACTACGAGCTACTTGATCGTCGTAACTCAGAAGCACTTGAGCACGTTGCAATCGTTCGTGTTGAGCAGCTTTATCCTTTCCCTGCGATTGATCTTGATAAAATCTTGGCTAAGTACCCTAATATCGAAAAGCATATCTGGGTTCAAGAAGAGCCGTTCAATCAAGGCGCTTGGTTGAGCATCCAGCCTGCTATTCGTGAAGTACTAGGCGAAGACGCTAAGCTAGTGCCAGTAACTCGTGCTTCTATGGCGGCTCCTGCTGAAGGAAGTCATAAAGCTCACGTTATTGCTCAAGAGAAGATAATTGTTACAGCATTAGGTCTTGGTTGATTAGAAACTTAAACATCATGATTTAAAAAACTTATCATCCTACCTAGTTTATTAGGTAGGATGATGTTTCTGTTTTGTTACAGCAGAATTTCTTTAGTAACTTCCGGTGATAATCGACCATGATAGAAAAAAATGTTGACGTATTATTAGTTGGTGCAGGTGCAATGAGTAGTACCCTTGGTGCTTTACTTAATCAGCTTGATCCTAATTTAAGCATGTTAATGGTTGAAAAGCTGGACAAACCAGCTCAAGAAAGTACCAGCGGTTGGAATAATGCCGGTACAGGACATGCAGCTTATTGTGAGTTGAACTACACTTCACTAAAAGCGGATGGCAGTATGGATACAGGTAAGCCTGAAACCATTAATCCTGCTTTTGAAGTAAGCCTACAATTCTGGTCTTACCTTGTTAACAAGGAAGTCCTACCAGAACCAAACCTATTTATTAATACCGCTCCCCACGTTAGTTTTGTTTGGGGTGAGGGTAATGTCGACTTCTTGCGTAAACGCTATGAAGCGATGCACACACATCACCTATTTAAAGACATGGAATACTCAGAAGACCCTGCGGTTTTAGCTGAGTGGATGCCTTTAATCATGGAAGACCGTGACCCGACTCAAAAGGTTGCGGCAACCCGTATTCGTTACGGGACAGACGTTGACTTCGGTCAAGTCGCTCGCCATATCATTTCTGATTTAGAGACCAAAGATAACTTTGATCTTATGCTCAATCACACCGTTGTTGATATGCATCAGCGTGAAGAGGGCGATTGGCAAGTTCACTTACGTCACACTCTGACTGATATTCAAAAAATTGTTCGTGCTAAGTTTGTATTTCTAGGTGGCGGCGGTGGCGCATTACCACTACTACAGATGGCTGGAATACCGGAAGCAAATGGTTACGGTGGTTTCCCAGTTAGTGGTCAATGGTTGGTTTGTCACAAGCCTGAAATCGTTGAACAGCATGACTCAAAAGTTTACGGTAAAGCCTCTATTGGTGCGCCGCCGATGTCCGTTCCTCACCTTGATACGCGTATTATCGGTGGTAAGAAGGCGTTGTTGTTTGGACCATTTGCTGGCTTCACGACTAAGTTTTTGAAGACTGGCTCTATGTTTGACCTTATTAAGTCAGTTAAGCCTAATAATCTCGTGCCGATGTTGTCGGTTGCTAGAGATAATATGGACTTGACGCGTTATTTGATTAAAGAAGTTAAGCAGTCATTTGATGATCGTTTGGACACGCTTCAACTGTTTTATAAGAATGCTAAAGCTGAAGATTGGGAACTCTCTATTGCTGGACAACGTGTTCAGATCATTAAGAAAGATGAGAATAAGGGCGGTAAGCTAGAGTTCGGTACAGAGGTTGTTTCTTCTGCTGACGGTAGTCTTGTTGCGTTGCTTGGAGCTTCACCGGGTGCATCTACTTCTGTTCAGACAATGGTTGGTGTGATCGAGAAAAGCTTTGCTAAAGAGTTCGCTGAGAATGATTGGGCTGGTCGTTTGAAGGAAATGATTCCTTCTTATGGTGAGCGCTTGGACAAGGATGCAGCGTTGTTGCATCGTGTTCGTAAGTATACGTTGAGTACTTTGAAGTTGGACGATGAATACACTAGTTAGTTTTAACTTTGGTAGTTAGCATCCAGCCCTGCTGGTTGCTAATACAATGTTCTACGCCGACGCGCTTTGCGCGAAAGGTCTGCGATCATCGTATTAGCAATCAACGGGGCTTTTTTATTGATGTGAAATTAAGGCTTAAAGCGTATTAGTTGGTAAGTCTATTACCAAAGGTTCCAGTACGATAGCGATATAAATCACCCAAATAACGAGTGCTACGTGCAGCACATCATTCTCTGAGAACCATTTACCTTCCTTCCAGAGCTTATTGGTTAGGTCTAATGCAGCGTACTTTTCAAATAGCCACATGGTCAAGATCAAACCAAACCAAGTACCAAGCAAGGCCAGGTCGAGTGGGTTGCCAAACTCCCAATAACGCCACGCATTTAAGCCAATACAAAACACAATAAAAGGCGTGCAGAAGTGCACCATTAGCTCAAAAGTGATCAGTGACTTTACGGGCTTAAATGCGCCCCAACAGATCATTAGGGTGTAACCGATACTAACGACGGTGGCGATGATAATAGATAGTGATTGGCCAAACGATTCTAAGCAAGAGTAGGCGACTGCTACAAACATTACGTTGACGCTGACTTGCTGAAAGACGAGATAAACGACTTCCCACCAACTAGTCCAAACCGCTCTAGGTCTACCTTTACACTTGAGTTGGTAGCCAAAGGCTTGGTAGCTAGTACCTGCGATAAGTGCGCCAACACCCCAAAGTATCAGTGAAATACCCCAGAGCATACGCGAGCTTTGCTGCTGGTCATCAACTATAAAATACACACCCAATATTGTTGTCATTACGCCCAATAAATACACCCAAAAAGATGAGCTAGGCTGTGTAATGAAAACGTCTTTACCAAACATGCGATATGTTTTGCAGGGTTGAACTGTTGACCAAGTTTCCTCGTTTAATTGTGGGTCGTCGGCTTTAATGCTGTAAAGCCTCTGCCAAATGGAAGAGGCTTTTTCTAATTTTCTGGTAGGGGGCATACTTAGTCGTCTGATAGCTCGAATAGTGTTTTTTGCTCATCAGTGAGCGCGGGTGGAATAAGTACAAATTTGCCCACGTGCTTTTTCTCTGTGAACTCTTGCTGTGCTTGAGCGATATCTTGTAACGGGAAAGTTTTAGCCAGTAGCGGTTTGATTTCACCCCGCTCGATATAGCTAATCAGGTTTGGAAAAATAGGCTCGTCCCAACCTGTGCATCCAATAAGTGTCAGGTCTTTTAGGTATAAGTTGCGCATGTCTAGGCTAACGATTGGCCCTGCGATAGCACCAGATGACGCATAACGACCACCACGCTTTAATACTTGTGTCATTTGGCCAAATGTTTCACCTGCGACATTATCAATGACAACGTCCATCGACTTTTCGCCAAGCGCTTCAACAAGGTCAGTACCACGTGTCACGATACGATCAGCCCCTAGAATAGCGGCTTCTTCAACTTTATTAGCACCAACAATAGCCGTCACGATAGCACCACGACGTTTAGCGAGTTGAACGACGGCTGAGCCAACACCACCTGAAGCACCAGCGACTAGTACCGTGTCACCCGCGCTGACATCTGCACGGTGAATCATGTTTTCAGCAGTACCGTATGCACAAGGAATCGTACCCAGCTCTGCATCTGTCCAGTCACTTTCAACAGCAAAGACTTCTGATGCAGCAATTTTTACAAACTGAGCAAAAGCACCGTCAAAGTCAGAAGCCATCCAAATATTTTCTGGCGAATTCCAGCCTTCGTTTCTAATACTGCAACGGATAAGTACTCGCTCATTAATTCGGTTAGCATCGATGTTTGCTCCAACCGAAACAATTCGACCGCAGCAGTCGGTGCCTTGAACAAACGGAAAGGGCGTTTCTTCGTTCCACCCACCATCTGACTCACTTGCTGCGTTTTCTTGTTCGGCGTCATTACTACCGAGTGCTTCTGTGCCTTCGGTAACTTTTGAAGAGTACCAACCAAGGCGGGTATTGATTTCAGTATTATTAACGCCCGCTGCAAGTACTTGAACTAAGACTTCATCGTCATTTGGCGTCGGGATAGCGACATCTTGGTAGCTGAGCATTTCATAACCGCCGTTTGCTAGTGTCACGACTGCTTTCATGGATACTTGAGTATCCTTTAGTTTAAATCTGTTCTTATCCCATGAAGGGGTTGAAATGGTCATGAATGCTCCGAGGTATTTTGATGGTGAATTGTGAAGCTGATCAGGTCTGAGAACAGGCATTCAAAGTAAAGAGTATGATACTCATAAACGGATGTAAAAGCATGTGAACTGGGTGATTTGGCAAAGTTGCTTAAGTCATTAATTTTGGATAGAGTCTGAACCTATGAAAATTTTAATCATCAACCAAATAGTAATTTTTCATCATCATCCTCACCATATTCGGCTGGGGAAGTTACTGCTTGCATGATGTTTTGCCCGATCATCAAGAAAGCTCTCTCAGCACTGCTAAGAGGGCTTTTTTTATTTATATCGGAGTAAAAAATGAAATTTAATTTAGTAGTTAGTCATAAATATGATGTACATGTTACCGAAGGCTCTAAACAGCAAAGAGGTAGCGGACAATGAAGTATTACCTATCGTCTTATAAGCTTGGGGAATCACCAGAAAAATTCACTCAGCTGCTAAAAAAATGGCAACACTGTGGGCTATATTCCAAACGCGACAGACTTCACAGTCGCTGATCTTGAGCAAGTAAAGTCTCATAGAGTCAGTGATGTTGAGGATTTAGAAAAACTGGGTTTAGCTGTGAAAGTTGTAGATTTAAAACAGTACTTTGATTCTGACCCTAAAGAACTAGAAGGCCTTGTGAGTTCACTATCAGGCTTATGGGTAAGTGGCGGAAATGTGTTTATCTTACGTCAAGCGATGATGCTTAGCGGCCTTGATCAGCTCATCATAGAGAAGAGCAAAGACCCAGTCTTTGTCTATGGTGGCTATAGCGCAGGCTGTTGCGTATTATCCAAATCACTTAAATCATATCAGTATGCCAGCGACGCTAACGACACACCTTATTCGGGTATTAGTACTGCTAATTGGGACGGCTTGGGTTTAATTAATTTTGCCTTCATGCCACACTTTCAGTCAGACCACTCGGAGTCCGAAGCTATCGATAAAGAGATCGCGTATTGCAATGCTAACGGGATAAGTTATAAACCAGTAAAGGACGGAGATGTTCTTATCTATGAGTAATACAATGCCTGAATATCAAATAGTCAGTGAACTACGATCTTTAGTTAGATCTGGTTTCTACACCAAACAAGAATTACTCGATATGTTTTGTAATGAAATATGTGAGTCTTGTAATGTAGTCCCGGAAGATGTCTCGACCATCATAGACTCTGATATGGAAAGCATAAAAGCTGAGAAAACGACATGGCCTGCTGTAACAGATTGTGATCGTTTAGATTTAGCATTCTCAGTGCTTAACTCTGTCGGTATGATTTCATTGCAAAATGCTGGATGCACACAGAGCGACGCTTATGGTGATATCCAAGACTTGTATAACAAACACCCGAATCAAGACTCTGTCATTGGATACTGCTTTTATCACCGTCAAGACTTAGAAAGAGCTGTTCGAGGCATGGGGCTATATGTTGCCTTTGGCCCTATGGACGCAAAACTAGAAGACACCGAAGGCCCAAAGATAGGCGAAGTGATTCGTGAGACGTTAGAAAAGCAAGGTCTTGAAGTGGAGTGGGATGGTACTTTTAATACCAGAATGTTGTTACCCACCATTACTTGGAAAAAGCGATAAATTCCAGTTTCAACCCCGATTTGGACAGTTCGCTAAGAGTACTTTGGGCAGTGCAGGAAGGGTTATCCTACTTTGATTTAGGGCGTATGGTATTAACTACTAGAAGACTCGTCCAGTAACCAGTTATAAAATAATGTTGAAGCAGGTGACAAAGCGGTTCCCCGTCGATGACAAAGGTAATAGCTACCTTCTGATTCAATACTTTCAATAAATGGGGCAACCAACTGCTGGGAAAACGCACCTTCTTGCATCATTTCGTCGTACATTATTCAAACCCCAAAGCCATTTTCAGCCATGCTAACAGCGAATGCATGGCTGTCCATATAGTGACGCGGTTGTTTACTCAGCGTAGATAAGTCCATCTTTAGTAGCCACTCATCCCAACCTTGTTTTGTTCTGAGTACATCCAGTATTGGTAAACTTTTCAAGTCGGTGAGTGTACGTAAATGTTTTGCCTTTTGCGGACTGCAATAGGGTCTTAAATTGGGAGTAATTAGACGATTAGATTCAAACTCAGGCCAGTTTTCCATGCCATAACGAATCTCTAGATCAAGCTGACGAACATCACTCGCGATTACTTTACTTTAGTTATCGCGGGTCAAGCATCTATTAATAGCCACCGCCAGCAACGGTCCAAACCACCACAGCATCTTCAGTCTTAGATGGGTTCCGTACCCAGTGTTGCTCATCACCCGTTAGAATAAAGCTATCACCCGCCTTAAGTGAAAAGCTCTTTTCACCAAGGCCAATATCTAAAGTACCTGACTGTAATAAACCGCCTTCTTCACCTTTTCGCTCGCGTGACTCTGTACCGGAGCCTGGGGCAAAGGTTGTTAAAATCATTTGTAGCTGTCCAGATAACTGAGGTGATAACAGCTCCTCACGAATACCAGTCCCTGCAAAGTTTAAACTACGTCGAGCATTACCACGGACAATATGATTTATCTCGTCACTAGGGGCTTCTGAGTCGGTATGAAAGAACCAACTGACTTGCACATCTAGCACTTTAGCGATCGCTTGCAGAATAGGGATTGGTAGTGCTGAAACACCACGCTCGACTTGACTGACATAACCGAGTGAACGGCCAATGTTTTCAGCCATCTCGCTCAAGGTGATGCTTTTTGATTTACGTAAATCACGTATTTGACGGCCGATTCTTAAGTTCTCTAAATCAGCATCAGTTTGTTTTTGTTTACTCATATTTGACCATTGTATATGGCGGGGAACGTTCCATGCTAATAATAAAGCGCCGATTGTAGCTCTTTATTATTGCATGAAGTTTTGCCACTATTTACTGCTTAGCACTTAATTTTTTTCATCGAAGGGTCATAGAAAGAGCGTAAAGACGGTGTGACCTTATAGCGCTCACACTCAACTTCTATCTCAAACGAAGTCGACTCTAACCAGTCTTTAGTGACTCCAGCCTCATGCTCGACATAACCCATTGCCACCGTTGCGCCAACCGTGTGCCCAAACATACCTGCGGTGGTACGACCGACAATTTTACCGTTCGCGTAGATTGGCTCTTCGTGGTAGCAAAGTGGCCCAGCATCTTCAAACAAAAAGGCAATAAAACGCTTAGGAAGTGGGCCGTTAGCTTTTTGTTCAAGCACCGCTTCTTTACCAATAAACCCACCTTCTTTCTCGAAGTTACAGGTAAAGCCTAGTCCTGCTTCAAGCACAGTGTCGTGGTCGGTTATATCATGACCCCAGTGACGATAGCATTTCTCCATACGCAATGAGTTCATGGTGTGGTAACCATAAGGGCGGATATCAAAAACTTCACCCGTTTCAAAGATCAACTCATAGACACTCGGCGCGTATTCGGTTGGAATATAAAGCTCCCAGCCCAGCTCACCGACATAGGTAATGCGAGATGCGCGAACGATGGCATAACCTAACTCTATCTCTTGGGACGTGGCAAACGGGAAAGCCTCGTGTGAAAGATCAGCTTTGGTTAATTTAGATAAGACGTCACGTGACCTAGGTCCCATTACTGTAATAACGGCGAAAGCGGATGTCATATCGGTAAAGAAGACTGACGCGTCTTTTGGTTTATTTCGGCGTAACCAGTCCATGTCGCGTGTTTGGCAAGCAACACCTGAAACCACTAAATACGCATCGCTGGCGGTGCGTGTCACCGTGACATCAGCTTCAATACCGCCACGTTCATTTAGCCACTGCGTGTAAACCATTTTGCCGATAGCAACGGAGATGTTGTTACAGCAGATTCGATTCAAAAAAGTTTCTGCATCAGGGCCTTCGATTTTATATTTGCAGAAAGAGCTTTGGTCAATCACACCCACTGAGTTTCTTACTGCACTGTGTTCTTGTTTGTTATTTTCAAACCAATTTTGTCTACCAAAAGAGTACTCGTATTCAGCTGCTTGACCTTCTTTTGCAAACCAGTTGGCACGCTCCCAGCCATTCTCGCTGCCAAACACCGCACCTTGCGCTTTTAGCTGTTCATGCAACACGGAGCGCCTAACACCACGCGCTGTTTTGTATTGCTTAAATGGGTAATGCGTTTCATATAGTAGGCCTAAAGACTCAGTGGTACGCTCTTCCAAGTAACGCTGAGTCCCTTGGAATGGCATGTTGCGGCGGATATCCACGTCCCATAAATCTTGTGGCGCATGACCTTTATGAATCCACTCAGCCAGCATTTTTCCAGCACCACCAGCAGATTGAATCCCAACTGAGTTAAAGCCAGCAGCAATGAAGTAATTATGTAACTCTGGTGCTTCCCCGAGGTGATAACGGTCATCAGGAGTGAATGACTCAGGACCATTAAAAAATAGTTGTAGACCCGTTTCTTCTAATATCGGTAGGCGGTGCATTGCAGCTTCTAGATAAGGCTCTAAATGGTCGTAGTCATCGGGCAGTTGATCAAAGAAGAAACTGCCTGGGATGCCGTCCATGCCCCAAGGTTTAGCATTTGGCTCAAACATACCAACAAGCAACTTACCTGCATCTTCTTTGTAATAGCAGAAGCCGTCCATGTCGCGCATAGTGGGTAAACCACGCTGTAGTTCGGGGATGCTTTCTGTGACAACATAGAAGTGTTCAGCAGCATGCAAAGGGATATTCACCCCCGCTTTTTTACCGAACTCACGTGCCCACATACCCGAGCAGTTCACAACAAACTCAGCATCAATATCGCCTTGTTCCGTGATCACGCCAACCGCTTTGCCGTCTTTAATTTTCATATCCAAGACTTTGACTTCTTCGATGATCTTAGCACCGCCCATACGTGCACCTTTAGCCAAAGCTTGTGTCACGTCAACGGGGCTAGCCATGCCGTCCATGAGGAGGTGAATAGCGCCGATAACATCATCGGTATTCATCAAAGGCCACATGGCTTTAGCTTGCTCAGGGGTAATTACATCACAAGGAAAGCCAGCAACTTTTGCCATCGAAGCGCCACGTTTGATTTCAGAGAGGCGTTCTTTGTTAGTCGCAATCGTCAGTGAGCCGTTACGTACAAAGCCAGTGCCTTGGCCAGTTTCAGCTTCGAGTTGCTCGTATAACGTTGCGCTGTAGTTAGCCAACATAGACATGTTGTAGTTAGCTCGTAATGTTGGCACTAAGCCAGCAGCATGCCAGGTGGTGCCGCAAGTGAGCTGTCGTCTTTCTAGTAAAACTACGTCGGTAAAACCAAGTTTTGTTAAATGATACGCAACGCTACAACCGATAACGCCGCCACCAATAATAACCACTTGGGCGGAAGAGGGTAATTCCTTCGTCATACTAGTACTCCGAACGCCTTGGAGCTTCAAAGCGTCTAATAAGTTTGCTTAAAAAGAGGTATTGAGTGTTTTTAATAAATGAAAGTATTATAATTAATTTCATTTTTATGATTATTTAGAGAGTAATTGAAGTCAATGTTTTTGTAAAACTACTTAGCAATATTGTTAAGTAATGACTTAAGCACCATTAAGCGGCGTTGACTGGGTCATGACTAACCCTTTAGGATGACTTTAGAACTTAAAACAATTGGAACTATTGATGTTCGATCAAATAAAAGACTCCTTCAATCCCGGCAAGAATCCTGACCTTATTCACGCACACGAGTTTCAGCGAGAGAACTTACCCACCTTATGGCTAGTGGGCAAAACGGGTGCGGGTAAATCGACATTTATTCAAACAATTACAGGGCTATCATCGGTTGAAGTCGGTAACGGCTTTGCTCCTTGTACTAAGACAGCACAAGTTTATAACTTTCCTCAAGACAAGCCGTTGCTACGCTTTTTAGATACCCGAGGGCTGGGTGAAGCGGACTATGACCCTGAGGACGATCTAGAAGAAATTGGTCAATTAGGTCATGCATTAGTCGTCGTCATGAAGGTCGATGAACCAGAACAGTCAGCGGTACTAAGTGCCCTTAAAAAAATCAGACAGAAAAATAAAATTAAACACTTATTACTTATCCATAGTGCAGTGCTGCTGTCGAATAAAAAAGATCGCGAACGCCAAATCGCTTTTAATGAGCTACAAGTCAAAGAGATTTGGGGAAGTGACTTTAAAGCGGTTGCCGTTGACTTTGAAACTGAAGATGGTTCGGTTTATCAATACGATGTGCTAGTCGATGTGCTTGAGGAAATGCTGCCTGTTATAGGGATAATAGCCGATGTTAAAGAACACTCAACGATTGAAGAAGCTAACTTTGACACGCTCAAAAAAGAAGTACTTTGGTATGCGGGGAGTGCAGCGGCCAGTGATTTGATTCCAGCCATAGGTTTAGTGACGGTGCCCGCCATCCAAGCGAAACTACTGCACAGCTTAGCCAACCAATACGATGTCGAGTGGAATAAGCGCACGTTCAATGAGTTTATTGGCACACTAGGCAGCAGTTTTGCCTTGCAGTACGGGGTGAAGTTTGGGGTGAGGGAGTTAATAAAATTTGTCCCTGTGTATGGGCAAACGGTAGGCGCGGTTACCGCCGCTACAATGAGCTTTGGCACGACGTATGGTTTAGGTCGAGTAGCGTGTTATTACTTTTATCACAAGAGTAAGGGGTTACAAATCCCAGCAGAGATAATGCAAGACTTGTATAAAAACGCATTTAAACAAGGTAAGGCGGCATCGGGTTATGAAAAAAATTAAGGGCTTATATCGTCTACTATCTGACTTATCAGGCAGTCGTTGGTTGATTTTCATGATATCAGCGTTGCTTCCTGTGCTGACTATTATGGGCTTTAGTTTCTTCTTAGCGATTAAATATGACTACATACTTGAGCTGTCGATAGCGATTACTGTCAGTACCTTGCTTGTTACGATTCCTTTGTTTTTTCTTAGCCGGAAGGCCAAGCAAACAGAGTCGGAAACTAATAACGAAGCATTAGCCCCTATAAAAGATGGTTTGGTTAAAACATCTAGTGATTGGTCTCAAGCAGAATTAGTCATTTGGAATCACTCTAGGACTTACACGAGAAAGCAGCTTAAAGCTGGTATTGAGTGGGGGAATATTCACCACGAGGGTTTTGAGGTTTTGGACCTTGTCGCTCAAAAGTTTGGTAAAAAGCCCTTAGAGTTTTCAATTCCAGAAGGGTTGAAGTTATTTGAAGAGGTTAGTCGGCGCTACAAGTTAGTGGTTAAAGAGAATATCCCTGGCATTGAATATATTAAAATATCGCATATCAAAGCGGGGTATGAGGCTTACGATAAATACGGTGCTGTCGGACAAAAAGTAGTTAAAGCGGCTATCTGGGCAAATCATGCCAAAAATCTATACTACAATCCGTTAAAAGTCGTGTCAGACCTCACTAAAGAACAAGCTACGTCGTCAATGACTAAAGGCTTTGTGGATGACATGCAGTTAATGGCCAAAGAAGCCTTACTGGATGAAGTTGCCGCGGTGGCCATTGATTTGTACAGCGGGCGATTCAGTTTAGAGACTGAGGATCTTCAGGTGACCAGTGCCTCTGAGTCAGATGAAGGGAATTTTGCTTCTGCCTTAGAGCCAATCCGCATTGTGACAGTAGGGCAGACCGGCGCAGGTAAATCTTCGATTGTGAATCTGCTCACCGATGAATTAGCCGCTGAAGTTGATGTCTTACCCTCGACACAGACCTCAACGGTGTATGACGCCCTTATTGATGATATTGAAGTGAGACTGGTTGATTTACGCGGTTTAGACGGCATTGCAGATACAGAAAAGCAGATGTTAAATGAGATGACTCAGGCAGACTTGATCTTGTGGGTACTCAAAGCCAACCAATCGGCCCGTGATCTTGATAAGAAACTCAATGATAAACTTGCTCTATTTTATGCAGATCCTAAAAACATCTCGTATAAAAAGCCGGTTGTTATTGCCGTGGTAAACCAAGTAGATAACTTAAAACCAATGACCGAATGGCAGCCGCCATATGATTTGGAAAACCCAGATACCGCGAAAGCGAAGACCATCGTTCAGGCTGTTGCTTATAACCAGGCGCTAATGAATACCGATATCGCTTTGCCGTTATCGATTTCACCCACTAAAATGCACTTCGGTGTTGAGGCGCTTAAGCAAACATTGGTCGATGAGATTGTCGAGGCCAATAATGTGCAGAGAAACCGTCAGCGGGTCGAAGCCATGAAGCGTGGTGTGTCGTTTAAAAAGCAGTTTCATAAGACTGTGAATGTTGGCAAGAAACTCGTACGTCGCACACTTAAAGATTAGTTAAAGCGAGGTTCGTAAAGTAGCTTTTGTAACGAAACATTCAGTCCGTAAAGCTATACATCAAGCTCTTGTTGATAATATGTTTTCAAACGTACGCGCCAACCCGGTAACCACCGTTGCTCATTGCGCTCAACAGGTGCATTAGCCACTCGATGCGTTAAAACAATGTCAGCCGCTGTCGCAAACGCCTTCAATGCTTCGTTACCCGTCTGTGTCGGTTCCATCGTTTCAAGCACCTGGCGGAGACCCCAACCGACATTGTTATGCTGCTCAGAAGTCACAATACCTTCACCTTTAAAGTTCACATAATCAACCAAAAGGTACAGTCCACCCGGTGAGCTCTTAACGGTATTAAACCGCTCAGTGATTTGTTTTTGTCTGTCGGTCTCTAAACCTCTAACTATTTTAGGTAAGGCGCTATCTAAACGCTGAAATAGGTACAACGCTTGCAAGCCGCTAGTATCTGATAAGAACTGCTGTAATTCTTGAACCTTATCGCTGCTTCTGTTCTTGTTAAGATCAGCCTGATCACGCCATAAAGCACCGACGGTGATCTGCTCTAATAACCAACTAGGTACATCAGCCCCGTTAGCCTTAAGAAACCGAATCATGTCAGGAAAGCTCTCAGTAAACCCGATAGTGCTACCCGCTGGAAACCAAATAAAGTGACCGATACCCAGTGATGGAAATGCTTCGTTAGGGTTCCAATAAACCAGATTTTCAGGTTTACCACCTGTTTCATTAAGATAGATTTTTTGTCCTATGGCCTGTAACTGTATGCTATCAATACCTTTCGCTTTTGGTGGCTTTGATACAGTGATTGCTGGTGTTGGCTCTATTGTTTTGACAGATTTCTGGTTTGAAATGCAACCAGCAACAATCGTAAGTGTCAGCGCAATTAATAGTGCCAATAACAAGATTGGCTTACGGGGAAGTAACTTTAAAAAATTAGCAGGCATTAGTGGCGGGACATGTAATAGAGTACAAAGAAGTGTAACACTTTTTACAGCGTATAATTTTCATCCAATTTAAATGGGACGACTCATAAATTAGTTTAAAATACGCTAGTCGTCTTCTGGCGCACAACTATAATAATAAAAGGGAATCATGCTACTTCAACAAATTAGTAAACAGTTTAAAGTCCTTGTTACCGTGTGCATCGTTGCATTATTGGTGACTAGCTGTGGTGGTAAAAAATTAGACGTTATCGCCAGTGACGGAAAGATTTTAGCGTTTGGTGATAGCTTAACGGTGGGTGTTGGCACATCTATAGAGAATAGCTATCCCACCATACTTGCTCAACTCACTGGTTTAACGGTGATTAATTCTGGTATTTCAGGCGAAACAACAGACCGAGGTCTTGAAAGGCTCCCGGCAGAACTAGACCGTACTCAACCTGATTTAATGATCCTTATCGAAGGTGGAAACGATATTCTTCGAAACAAGAGTAAATCCCAGTTAAAAGCCAATCTAAAAGGAATGATTGAGCAAGCAAACATACGCAGTATTCCTGTTGTACTCATAGGGATACCCGAGAAGTCTTTGTTCTCTGATTCTGCACCGTTGTATGAAGAGTTAGCTGAGGAGTTTGATCTGGTTTTTGATGACTCACTAATCGGTGGCTTGCAACGTAGCCCATCAATGAAGTCAGATATCGTTCACTTCAACAAACAAGGCTACCGTAAAATGGCCGAATCAATTTATGAATTATTGGATGATAGTGGTGCGCTGTAGTAAACCGTACCTTGCGCCATAGCGACCACCACACAAAGGAAACACCATGAGCTTCTACGAAGATAAAATTCTACCGCACGTTATTCATTGTGCCTGCTCACTCTCACCCATCATGTCACTCAGAGAAAAAGTCGTACCTTTGGCCTACGGCAATGTCTTAGAAATAGGCATTGGCTCTGCGGTCAATATGTCACTCTACGACCCCGACAAAGTAAACATGGTTTGGGGGTTAGAACCTTCAGATGCCATGCGCCAAAAAGCCGCAAAAAACATCGCTAATTCACCCGTTCCAGTGGAGTGGTTAAGCTTACCCGGTGAGAAAATCCCACTTGAAGATAACTCAGTTGACTCGGTAGTAATCACTTACGCGCTGTGCACCATCCCTGACTGGCAAACGGCGCTAAAACAAATACACCGAGTACTAAAGGATGATGGGAAGATCTTCTTTTGCGAGCACGGTCAAGCTCCCGATGAGTCCGTACAAAAGTGGCAGAACAATTTAAATGGTGTCTGGAGCAAACTTGCAGGTGGCTGTAATTTAAATAGACCTGCCGTTGAGAACATCCAAAACAATGGGTTTTCTATCGATTGGTCTGATAGTAATTATATGAAAGGCGCACCGAAGTTTGCAGCGTATATAAGCTATGGTGTAGCGACTAAGGTTGCCACAAACAGTGCTTAAAGCCGCACGGTAAAATAGCTTTGACGATAAATAAAGAAAAAAACTTAGACTAAAGTCTAGATCATCAAATGTCGCTGTGTTTTGCCCCGTTTCGGCCTTTTTAGTTCTTGGGAAACGCTATTTTCGTATGTTAGTCTTTACGTTAACGTAAGCGTAACGACCTTTATATAAGGTCAATGATGCAGAATTTGAGGAGGTTTTCATCATGTCTAACTACCAAGAGATACACCAGCAGTCGCTGAATGATCCTGAGAAATTTTGGGGCGAAGCAGCCACTGGAATTGACTGGATAACACCACCAACCAAGGTGTTAGATAATGACGCTAAGCCAGTTCCACGCTGGTTTGCAGGTGCTGAGCTAAATACATGCTACAACTGTTTAGACAGACATGTTGAAAATGGTCGAGGCGACCAAAACGCGCTTATTTATGATTCCCCAGTCACTGGCACCATCAAGCACTACACTTATTCAGAGCTAACCGACAAGGTTGCTAAGTTTGCCGGTGCATTAGCCGCTAAAGGTGTGGGCAAAGGTGATCGCGTTATCGTGTATATGCCGATGATCCCGGAAGCTGCTATTGCGATGTTAGCCTGTGCGCGTATCGGCGCAATTCACTCCGTAGTATTTGGTGGCTTCGCAGCTAATGAGCTAGCGACACGTATTGATGACTCACAGCCAAAAGCGATTGTGAGTGCGTCTTGTGGTATTGAGCCTAGTGGCGTTATTAAATACAAGCCGCTATTAGATAAAGCAATGGATATTGCTAAGCACAAAGTAGAGTGCTGCATCGTTAAGGCACGGCCTGAGCAAGAAGCGACATTACAAGCAGGTCGTGACTATGACTGGGAAGAAGTTTCAGCAAATGCAGAGCCAGCAGACTGTGTCACCGTGTCTGCGACTGACCCGCTTTACATCCTATATACCTCAGGTACGACAGGTCAGCCAAAGGGTGTTATCCGTGACAACGGTGGCCATGCGGTTGCGCTAAATTGGTCGATGAAGAACATATATAATGTAGAAGCAGGTGATGTGTATTGGGCTGCTTCTGATGTAGGTTGGGTAGTGGGTCATTCGTATATTGTTTACGGGCCACTGCTTAAAGGTTGCACCACCGTCATGTATGAAGGGAAGCCAGTCGGGACACCCGATGCTGGTGCTTTCTGGCGAGTGATTGAAGCGCATAATGTAAAAATTCTATTTACAGCACCAACCGCTTTTAGAGCGATCAAAAAACAAGATCCTGATGCGAACGAGCTTAAAAAATACGACATAAGCTGTTTGCAGTCGTTATTCTTAGCCGGTGAACGTTGTGACCCAGATACATTATTTTGGGCACGCGACACGCTTAAAATCCCAGTGGTTGATCACTGGTGGCAGACAGAAACAGGTTGGGCGATTGCCGCTAACCCAATGGGTATTGAGCCTTTAGAAGTTAAGCCGGGCTCTCCAACGGTTGCGATGCCAGGGTTTGACGTACAAGTACTGTCAGCGGATGGTACTGAAATGGCTGATGGTGAAATGGGTGACTTAGCGATTAAACTGCCCCTTGCTCCGGGTTGTTTGCCGACGTTGTGGGGCAACGACCAACGCTTTATTGATGCCTACCTCACTGAGCACGAAGGTTACTACACAACGGGTGACGCAGGCTTTAAAGACGCTGACGGTTACTTGTGGATTATGAGTCGTACCGATGACGTGATTAATGTTGCAGGGCACCGACTGTCAACAGGTGCAATCGAAGAAGCATTATCAGGCCATAAAGATGTAGCAGAGTGCGCTGTATTTGGAGTGAAGTGCGGTTTCAAAGGTCAGTTACCACTTGGCTTAGTCGTACTGAAAGATGGCGTAGAGCGTGAATATGCCGAGTTACACTCTGAGTTAATATTGCGAGTACGCCAACAGATTGGCCCAGTCGCAGCCTTTAAGATGGTCGCTATCACCAAACGATTACCAAAAACTCGCTCAGGAAAAATACTTCGCGGCAGCATGGCTAAGATTGCTGATGGCGATGAGTGGGTCATGCCCGCGACGATTGATAACCCAATGATCATGGATGAAATTTCAGATACATTGAATGGTATGGGTTATCCGTTAGACGAAAAATAAAGATCAAACGATTACCTATTTATATAATTGCGCCATAGCGCTTTTATGAACGAATTTTGAGGACAAGACATTGAGTATCGAATCAGCAGGCGCAAAGTTTCGCCAAGCAGTAGCAGCAGAAAAACCATTACAGTGTGTCGGCGCAACAACGGCGTATCACGCACGTTTAGCAGAAGCGAGCGGTTATAAGTCACTGTATATTTCAGGTGGCGGAGTGGCAGCCGGCTCTTGTGGTATCCCTGATTTAGGTATCACCACAATGGAAGACGTACTGATCGACTTACGTCGTATTACAGACGTCACAACACTGCCAGTATTGGTTGATATCGACACAGGTTGGGGTGGTGCATTTAACATCGCTCGTGCGGTACGTGCATTTACAAAAGGTGGTGCAGCAGCGGTCCATATTGAAGATCAAGTTCAGCAGAAGCGTTGTGGTCATCGTCCAAACAAAGCCATCGTGACACAGTCTGAAATGGTTGACCGTATCAAGGCCGCGGTAGATGCTAAGACTGACCCTGAGTTCGTGATCATGGCACGTACAGATGCATTGGCAGTAGAAGGTCTAAACTCTGCAATCGACCGTGCATGTGCATGTGTGGAAGCAGGTGCGGATATGATTTTCCCGGAAGCGATCACTGACTTAGACATGTACAAGAAGTTTGCTGAAGCGGTGAATGTGCCTATCTTGGCGAATATCACTGAGTTTGGTTCAACGCCATTGTTTACTACAGACGAGTTGGCTTCTGCTGACGTGAGTATTGCACTGTATCCATTATCTGCATTCCGTGCGGCTAACCAAGCGGCTTTAAATGTTTACACACAGTTGCGTGAAACAGGTACACAAGCAGGCGTGTTAGACACGATGCAAACACGTATGGATCTATATGACTACCTTGGTTATCACGAGTTTGAGCAGAAGCTAGACGGACTATTTAAGGATGAGGCGTAATCGATGACTGAACAGACTAAACCAGCATTTAAGCCAAAAAAGTCGGTCGCACTATCAGGTACAGCCGCAGGAAATACAGCAGTATGTACCGTAGGCCGTACCGGTAATGACTTACATTATCGTGGCTACGACATTCTAGAATTTGCAGAGCAGGCCGAGTTTGAAGAAATCGCTCACCTGATCGTTCATGGCACACTGCCAAACCAAGCAGAGCTTAATAAATACAAAGCTAAGCTGAAGTCGCTGCGTGGTTTACCCGCAGCGGTTAAAGCAACACTTGAGAACATCCCACCATCAGCACACCCAATGGATGTGATGCGTACCGGTTGTTCAGTACTAGGGACTTGCCTGACAGAAAAAGACGCACACCCTGAAGCAGAAGCACGCGATATTTTAGATCGCTTAATGGCTAGCTTCGGTTCTATGTTGTTGTACTGGTATCACTACAGCATCAATGGAAAGCGTATTGAAGTTGAGACAGATGACGACTCAATCGGTGGTCACTTCCTACACCTTCTACATGGTGAAAAGCCATCAGAAGAGTGGGTTAAGGCGATGCACGTTTCATTGATTTTATATGCAGAGCATGAGTTCAATGCCTCTACATTTGCAGGTCGTGTTGTCGCTGGAACAGGTTCTGACATGCACTCATGCATTACCGCTGGAATAGGCGCGTTACGTGGCCCTAAGCACGGTGGTGCAAACGAAGTCGCTTCTGAAATCCAGAAACGTTACAACGATGCAGACGGCGCAGAAGCGGATATCCGTGAGCGTATGTCTCGTAAAGAGATCGTGATTGGTTTTGGACACCCTGTTTACACGGTTTCTGACCCGCGTAACGAAGTAATCAAACGAGTTGCAAAGCAGCTGTCTGAGTCTAATAGCGACATGAAAATGTTCGATATTGCAGAGCGTTTGGAAACAGTCATGTGGGACGAGAAGAAGATGTTCCCGAACCTTGATTGGTTCTCTGCGGTGTCTTATGACCAGATGGGTGTACCAACGGATATGTTTACGCCGTTGTTTGTTATCGCGCGTACTTCAGGTTGGGGCGCGCACGTGATTGAGCAACGCCAAGACGGCAAGATCATTCGCCCATCAGCCAACTACATCGGCCCAGAAGATAAGGTGTTTGTGCCGCTTGCTGAGCGGGGGTAAGTTTTTGCTTGGGTGGTCGCGATCAGATATTTACTTCACTTCGCCGACAAGCTGCGCTTGAAAGGACTGCGTGAAGTTAATATCTGATCGCTTAGGGTGATGGAATGTTCGGTGCCTTTTGTTGGTATCCTCAAGCGGCTTTTGTGGGGGGCGAGGTTAATAGCTGACAGTCTGAGTCTATATTGTTGCTTGGAATGACTTTTCAGCAATTTAGATTCGCTCTCGCGGTAGGTAGTTAGCTCAGGCGTATTCCCCCCGCCAAAAACAACTCACATCGATGTATGAATGATAGAAGTATCTGGAACTTACTTTGCGCAGTCCTTTCGCGCCTAGCGCGTCGGCGAAGCAAAGTAAGTTCCAGATGCGGATAGGGCAAACACCAATGGAAAGAAAAAATGAATATTTTGTTTAGAAAGAAATTAGATGGTACGGACTTGGATTATTACGATACGCGTGAAGCGGTCGATGCTATCCAAGCAGGTGCTTATGCAACGTTGCCTTATACCTCGCGTATTTTGGCGGAGCAATTGGTTCGTCGCTGTAAGCCTGAGACGTTGACTGACTCACTTAAGCAGCTTATTGAGCGCAAGCAGGATTTGGATTTTCCTTGGTATCCTGCACGAGTGGTATGCCATGACATTCTTGGTCAAACGGCGCTGGTTGATTTGGCTGGTTTGCGTGACGCGATTGCTGAGCAGGGTGGTGACCCTTCGAAGGTGAACCCTGTCGTACCGACTCAGCTTATTGTTGATCACTCTCTAGCAGTGGAAGCGCCAGGTTTTGACCCTGAAGCATTTGAGAAAAACCGTGCAATAGAAGACCGCCGTAACAAAGGGCGTTTTGACTTTATTGAGTGGTGTAAAACCTCGTTTAAAAATGTAGACGTGATTCCAGCGGGTAACGGCATCATGCACCAGATCAATCTGGAAAAGATGTCACCGGTGATTCAAGCGCGTGGTGGCGTTGCATTCCCAGATACATGTGTAGGTACAGACTCGCACACACCACACGTTGATGCACTGGGTGTCATGGCGATTGGTGTAGGTGGTTTGGAAGCTGAAACGGTGATGTTGGGGTTACCATCGATGATGCGTTTACCAAACATAGTCGGTGTGGAACTTACGGGCAAGCGTCAGGAAGGCATTACAGCGACGGATGTTGTGCTTGCGATCACTGAGTTTTTGAGAAATGAAAAAGTAGTGTCTGCGTACCTTGAGTTCTTTGGTGAAGGCACTAAGAGCTTAACTATTGGTGATCGTGCGACGATTTCTAATATGACGCCAGAGTATGGCGCGTCAGCAGGTTTGTTCTATATTGATGAGCAAACGATTGACTATCTTAAACTCACAGGCCGCGAGCCTGAGCAAGTAGCTTTGGTTGAGCAGTACGCGAAAGAAACAGGCCTTTGGGCTGATGACTTGGTTAACGCTAAATACGAGCGTGTACTGACGTTTGATCTATCATCGGTTGAGCGCAACATGGCTGGGCCATCAAACCCACACCGTCGTTTAGCAACAGCTGACTTAGTTTCAAGTGGTATCGCGAAGGACTTAGACAAAGCAAAAGCCGAAGAAGCGAGCGGCAAAATGCCTGATGGTGCAGTTATCATCGCAGCGATCACTTCTTGCACGAATACTTCAAACCCACGCAACGTGGTTGCAGCAGGTTTAGTAGCACGTAAAGCGAATGAGCTTGGTTTGATCCGTAAGCCGTGGGTAAAAACATCGTTTGCACCGGGTTCGAAAGTTGCTGAGTTGTACCTAAAAGATGCTGGTTTGTTAAGTGAACTTGAGCAGCTTGGTTTTGGTATTGTTGGTTTTGCGTGTACTACCTGTAACGGTATGTCGGGCGCACTTGATCCTGTTATCCAACAAGAGATTGTTGATCGTGACTTATATGCGACGGCGGTACTGTCGGGTAATCGTAACTTTGACGGTCGTATTCACCCTTACGCAAAGCAAGCGTTTCTAGCGTCACCACCATTGGTTGTTGCTTACGCGATTGCGGGAACGATGCGCTTTGATATTGAGCAAGATAGCTTGGGTAACGACAAAGACGGTAATCCAATTACGCTGAAAGACATCTGGCCGACCGATGAAGAGATCGATGCGATTGTAGCCGCGAGCGTAAAGCCTGAGATGTTCCGTCAGATTTATAACCCAATGTTTGATCTAGGCGTTATCACTGAAGCGAAAAGCCCGCTGTATGACTGGGATGAGAAGAGTACTTACATCCGTCGTCCGCCGTATTGGGAAGGTGCATTAGCCGGTGAGCGTACTATGAAAGGTATGCGTCCTTTAGCGGTGCTGGGTGACAACATAACGACTGATCACTTGTCGCCATCTAACGCGATCATGCTGGAAAGTGCAGCGGGTGCATACTTGCACAAAATGGGCTTGCCAGAAGAAGACTTCAACTCATACGCAACACACCGTGGTGACCACTTAACCGCGCAGCGTGCAACATTCGCTAACCCTAAGTTGTTGAATGAAATGTGTCGTGACGATAGTGGAGAGATCAAGCAAGGCTCGTTGGCGCGTATTGAGCCAGAAGGCACTGAAAGTCGCATGTGGGAAGCGATTGAAACCTACATGGAGCGCAAGCAACCGTTGATTATTATCGCGGGTGCTGATTATGGTCAAGGTTCGTCACGTGACTGGGCGGCTAAAGGTGTTCGTCTTGCAGGTGTTGAAACGATTGTTGCTGAAGGCTTTGAGCGTATTCACCGTACTAACTTAGTTGGCATGGGCGTGTTACCGCTTGAGTTTACGGGTGGCGAAACGCGTGAGACTTACGGCATTGATGGAACTGAGACGTTTGACGTTGAAGGTGAGATTTCACCGGGTGCAGCGTTGACAGTGATCATGCATCGCAAGGATGGTGAACGCCTTGAGATACCAGTGAAGTGTCGCTTAGATACTGCGGAAGAAGTCTCTGTTTATGCGGCTGGTGGTGTACTTCAGCGTTTTGCTCAGGACTTCTTAGAGGCATCTTAGGTTTGGTGCCGCCTCGGTAATTGGTAATACACTGCTCTACGCCGACGCGCTTTGCGCGAAAGGACTGCGATCAGCGTATTACCAATCAACGAGGCTACTTTTTATGGTGGCCTTTAGTGAAGGCGCTCTATCAGATTACTACAACATTGTTTAGGTATTTGCTTTCCGAAGTCCTTTCGCGCTAGCGCGTCGGCGTAGGAATGTGAATACGTAAATAATGTAACAACCCAAGAGAACAAACGATGGCACAGATAAAAATACCGGCAACTTATATGCGTGGTGGGACTAGTAAAGGTGTTTTCTTTAAGCTGGACGATCTGCCGAAGGCGGCTCAGGTGCCGGGCGAAGTGCGCGATAATATTCTGCTGCGTGTGATTGGTAGTCCTGATCCTTACGGTAAGCAAACGGACGGTATGGGTGGCGCTACGTCGAGTACTAGTAAGACGGTGATTTTGTCGAACAGCGAGCAGCCTGATCACGATGTGGATTACTTGTTTGGTCAGGTGTCTATTGATAAGCCGTTTGTGGATTGGAGCGGTAACTGCGGCAACTTAACGGCAGCGGTGGGTTCGTTTGCGATTAGTAATGGCTTGGTGGATGCTGCGCGCATTCCTGAAAACGGGATTGCGGTGGTGCGTATTTGGCAGGCGAATATTAAGAAAACGATTATTGCTCATGTGCCAATGACCGATGGTGAAGTACAGGAAACGGGTGACTTTGAGTTGGATGGCGTGACCTTTCCAGCGGCAGAGGTGCAGGTTGAGTTTATGAGTCCTGTGGATGCGACTGACGCGATGTTCCCAACGGGTAACTTGGTGGATGAGCTTGAGGTGCCTGGGGTGGGTACGTTTAAAGCGACCATGATCAATGCAGGGATACCAACGATATTCCTTAATGCTGACTCGATTGGTTACACGGGCTGTGAGTTGCAGGAAGTGATTAATGGCAGTGACAAAGCCTTGGCCATGTTTGAAACAGTTCGTGCTTATGGTGCGGTGCGTATGGGCTTGATAAGCAATATTAGCGAAGCGGCTGCACGTCAGCATACGCCGAAGGTTGCCTTTGTTGGAGCGCCAAAGAGCTACGTGTCATCTAGCGGTAAGCAGGTGAATGAGTCTGATATTGACTTGAATGTTAGAGCCTTGTCGATGGGTAAATTACACCACGCGATGATGGGCACGGCTGCGGTGGCGATTGGAACGGCAGCGACTATTCCGGGGACATTGGTCAATCTGGCTGCGGGTGGTGGCGAGCGTGATGCGGTAACGTTTGGGCATCCTTCAGGGACGTTGAAAGTAGGGGCTGAAGCGGTAGAAGGCGAGAATGGCTGGGTGGTTAATAAGGTGGTGATGAGTCGTAGTGCGCGGGTGTTGATGGAAGGTTGGGTTCGGATTCCTGATGTGACTTAAATGTACCGTATGTACCCAAACTTCAAATGGGTATTCTCATGAGCGGTTTAATTTTATAATCGTCTCATATTTTGAGACGATTAATTGAAGATTGTTTTTTATACCCAGTTTTCAAGCTTAAGCCCATTTACTCTTTCAAACTCCTTGGTGTTATTAGTAACCAGAGTGATACCGCGACGCTTTGCCTGTCCAGCTATTTGCAAATCATAAGGCCCAATAATTTTTCCTATTTTTGCGAGGTCTGCACGTATATACCCAGCCACCAAGGCGTCCTGATTATCGAAAGTCAGCGTCTCGAAGAGCGAGAAGAAGTCGACTGCTGTTTGAGAGTTGCGCTCCGGAAACTGACTTTTGGCTGCGCCATACATCATTTCAAAAAACGCGATGGAAGATAAGCAAATATCTGTAGAGGGAAGTGCCTCAAGTCGCTCAATAACAGATTCAGGCTTTCTTTTGATTAGATAAATACAGATGTTTGTATCTAGCAGATATTTCACTCGAATGGATCCTCACGCTTCTGCAGATGTGGTTGTTCACGTCCATTAGACATAAAGTCGTCACTGAATCCGGCTAAAATAGCTCGTAAGTCCTGCTGCTCATTACGCTTTTCTGGCAATTGAACAGGAAACGGCAAACCGTTTTTTTCCACAATCATGCACGTGAACATATTGACAGCTTCAGAAAAATTCATGCCGAGACGAGATAAAATCTGCTTTGCTTCATTGAGTGATTCTTCCTCTATGCGAAGACTAGTTTGTATTTTTGACATTGGATCATCTCCTTTTTTGTATACTCAAAGTATACCATATGGTATGCAAATTAGAAGTTAAGCGATGTTGCTGCATGGAATATAGCAATATCGGGCTAAATGGATAGCAAAGCTTAAGCGAGGTTTGAAATCATACTGGAATGTTGAAAGTATGGGGACTAGCAACTAAGTGGTTTGGCGATTTGAAAGGTAGTTATGAGTCAAAGTGATAAGGTATTGATTGAGGGGATGTGGTCGGGTGGATGCCTGCGTACGTTTTTTATTTTATATTAGAGCTGTTAGTATATTAAATACCCAATGAAAGTTGCGATATTATGCATTTAGATGAATAATCAGCGCCAAACATTAGCGCTTGAAATATACCTGTTTCGCTTTTTAATACATGCAGATTAAAGGTGTATTCTTAAAAGCCCAAGTTAGCAATGTCTTGTTAATATTCTCAGGAGAACTAATTGAAATCTGTAGTAGCGGTTGACTTATTTTGTGGGGTAGGAGGATTAACTCACGGCTTAGAAAAAGCAGGTCTAAAAGTAATCGCAGGGATCGATATTGATCCGAAGTGTGAATATGCCTTTGAAGCAAACAACGATTCAAGATTCATCTTGAAGAGTGTAGACAAAGTAAATAAAGCTGAGCTACAGAGTTTATATGCTGGGGCTGAAGTTAAAGTCTTGGCAGGATGTGCTCCTTGCCAGCCCTTTTCGACTTATAGTCAAGGAACAAGGGGGGCACAAGATGATAAGTGGAAGCTGCTCTTTGAGTTTCAACGACTGATTTCTGAGAGTCAACCCGACATAGTAACAATGGAGAATGTTCCTTTGCTAGTTAAGAACGAAGTATTTACAGACTTTGTTCAAGCTTTAAAAAAACAAAATTACTATGTACATTATAGCGTTGTTGAGTGTGTAAAGTATGGGCTACCACAAACAAGGAAGCGTTTGGTTCTTCTAGCATCAAAGCTTGGTGAGCTGAAGTTAAGCCAACCAACTCATAAAGAAGATAATTTCAATACTGTAAAAGATGCCATCAAGTCTCAACCTCAATTGCAGTCAGGGAAAACTTCAAAAAATGATCTGCTCCATAAAAGTTCTTTGCTGAGCGACTTAAATATGGAGCGAATTAAGTATTCTAAACCCGGTGGAAGTTGGCGTGATTGGCCTGTGCATTTGGTATCTGAGTGTCATAAAAAGCATAGTGGAAGAACTTACGTAAGTGTTTATGGGCGAATGGAATGGAATAAACCTTCGCCAACTATTACAACTCAATTTTTTGGTTTTGGAAATGGTCGTTTTGGTCACCCAACACAAGATAGAGCCTTGTCTCTTCGGGAAGGGGCTATATTACAGAGCTTCCCTAAAGACTATAAATTCTGCCCACCTGGAGTAACTCCCGAGATAAAGACAATCGGTCGGCTGATTGGCAATGCAGTTCCAGTTAGGCTGGGTGAGGTAATAGGGGAAAGCATAATGGAACATATTAGCGAGCACGCCGCTTCAAGATAAAATAATATAGGGGAGTAAGGACATGAATAGTCTTGAACAGGTAGTTTTGACCACGCCTGAATCTGGTCAGTTAGTCGAAGTGCGTCGTAGACAGTGGATAGTTGCCGATATTGTCGCATCAGAGCCTGTAAATAGCGGTTATCCTAAGCAACACCTGGTGACGTTATCATCGATAGATGAAGATGGTTTAGGTGAAGAGTTACAAGTGGTTTGGGAGATTGAACCAGGCGCGCATGTTATCGAAAAATCAGGACTTCCTGAGATCACTGGCTTTGATGATGCCGATAGATTAGATGCTTTCCTAGACGCTGTGCGTTGGGGAGCAGCTACAAATGCTGATCGTGGCTTTTTACAAGCACCATTTCGCAGTGGTGTTAGCATTGAAGACTTTCAGCTAGATCCATTGGTTCGTGCCATCAGTATGGCTCGTGCAAACTTACTGATTGCGGATGACGTCGGTTTAGGTAAAACAATTGAAGCTGGTTTGGTAATACAAGAGTTACTCTTACGCCATAGAGCACGTTCGGTATTAATCATTTGTCCGGCTTCCCTGCAGCTTAAGTGGCAGGATGAAATGTTAGAGAAGTTTGGTCTGGATTTCAAAGTGGTTAATACCGACTATATTCGCCAATTACGTCGAGACCGTGGTATTCATGCTAACCCTTGGACATCATTCCCACGGCTGATCGCTTCCCAAGATTGGATTAAAAGTGGAGAGCCACTGCGATTGCTTCGTGAAATAATCCCTGCTCATGCAAAATACCCTCGTAAGTTTGATATTTTGGTGGTAGATGAAGCGCATAATGTAGCTCCAGCAGGTTCTACCAACTATGCTTTAGAAAGCTTGCGTACTCGTATGATTCGCGAAATTGCACCGCACTTTCAGCATAAATTATTTCTAACGGCTACGCCGCATAACGGGTATACCGAGTCATTTACCTCGCTATTAGAGTTGCTAGATGATCAACGTTTTTCACGAAATATCCTACCAGATGAAAAGCAACTACAACGTGCCATGGTACGTCGTCTAAAAACAGACTTAGTCGATGCTGAAGGCAAGCCTCTCTATCCTCCTCGAAAACTACAAGCGCTTGAGATCTACTATACTGACGAAGAGCGCAACATTCATAAACTGCTTAATGATTATTGTGCTAGCAGGGAGGCAGATACTAGTGAAGATAAAAAGGCTATCGGTACAAAGTTTGTTAATGGCTTATTGAAAAAGCGCTTATTCTCTTCACCTGCTGCTTTTGCCTCCACTTTAGAAAAGCATATTAATACAGTTCATAGTGGCGGTAAGAAGAAACAAACGACGGTAATAGAGGAACGTATTCTTAGAAAAGCCATACTAAGAGCTGAAGAAGATTATGCCAAAGATCAAGATTATGAAGATGCACAAAACGAAGCTGTGGAAGAAGCGAGTAGGCGAAGTTTCCCTTTCACAAAAGAGCAAAGCCAGTTAATCAAACAACTACGTGGCTGGGCCCAGCGAGCACAGCACCAATCTGACTCAAAGGCTAAGGCAATTTGTCAGTGGATAGAGGAAAACCTAAAAAATAATAATGAATGGAGTCAGGTTCGCGTCATTCTGTTTACAGAGTACCGTAGCACTCAACAATGGCTGCAAAAAATCCTTACGGAAAATGGCTATGGCGGCGATCGTCTAGATATTATTCATGGTGGTATGGATCAGGACGAGCGTGAAGTCATAAAAGCCGCCTTTCAAACATCTCCCGAAGACTCTCCAGTACGAATACTGCTTGCAACTGACGCTGCCTCAGAAGGTATCGATTTACAAAATCACTGTCATTGTCTTATCCATTTAGAGATTCCATATAACCCTAACGTTATGGAGCAACGTAATGGTCGAATAGATCGTCATGGCCAGAAGGCTAGTGAAGTGTTGATTTGGCATCCAATTGATGCTGGTGATGGAAACGGTCAATCTGTCGGTGGTCATAAAGATGACATCATTCGTGCACTAAGAAAATTAGAGTCGATGCGTGAGGATATGGGGAGTGTTAACCCTGTTATTGCACCTCAGATGTCAGGGCTAGTAGAAGGTACTATAAAAGAGCTTGATACACGTGAAGCAGAAGCGAAAACACAGAAAGCGCGAAAATACGTTAAGGCCGAGCGTCAGTTGAAAGAAAAAATCAATAAACTTCATCAACAGCTACTAGAAACCCAACAAGATTTCCATTTAACCCCTGAGCATGTTTTAGCAGCAGTGCAAACAGGTTTAGCGGTTGCTGAAAAGCCTCCGTTAAAACCAGTTGAATTAAAAGATACTCCAAGCGGCAGTATCTTTCTTATGCCTGAATTAATAGGCACTTGGGCAGAGTGTACAAGGGGTCTTAATCATCCTTTTACCGGAAAGACTCGACCTATAACCTTTGACCATAAAGTTGCGAGAGGGCGTGATGACGTGGTCTTAGTGCATCTGAATCATCGCTTAGTACAAATGTGTCTGAGGTTATTACGAGCACAAGTATGGGCTCAAGAAGGCGATCCAAATAAAAAGATGTATCGCGTAGCTTTACGTACTTTGCCCGATGATAAAATCGATGGCATTGGTGTACTTGTAGTTTCAAGACTGGTTATAACAGGTGGAAATCATCATCGCTTGCATGAAGAAATCACTTACGCAGGTGGTTATCTGAAAGACAAAAGTTATAACAGAGAACGTGGTGTGACTAAAATAAATGATTGGTTAGAGCAATCAACTGCGGTTAAAGTGCCCGCTCACCTTCATAGTGCGTTAGCAAAACGTTTTGATCATAATCAGTCTGCGCTTCAAAACACTATTGAAGCTCGCTCTAAAGAGCGATTAAAAGATCTGGAAAACACGCTTAAAAATCGTAAAGAGAGAGAAGTTGCAGATATAACCACAGTTCTTGATGAGCTTGAGGCAGCTATTAAGAAGGAGCTAAACAGTTCCGATGAACCCGAACAGTTATTACTTTTTAGTGAAGATGAGCGTACTCAGGTAAGACGAGATTTGGATGCCTTGAGTGCGCGACTTAGCAGAATACCTGAAGAGCGTGAGCATGAAGTCCATGCTATCGAACATAGGTATGCAGATTATGTCGCCCGAACTTTCCCTGTCGCAGTAATATTCTTAGTACCACAATCTATGGCTGGAGGAGCACAATGAGTATTCATGCTGAATGGCTTTCACTTATTGAAATCTCTGGTGCTTTCTTGGCAGAGCCAATTCTAGACCAAGCGTTTCCTCAGGGTTTAGAGGGTTTAGAAACATCGAAAAAGCAAGCTTTCCGCCAGACCTATGATGAGTGGCGTGAGGCCTTGGATACCGAAGATGAGCTGCAAGCCAAACTACATGAGGAATGGATAAACTGGGTTTTAAAAACAGGGCTTGAGTGGGATGAAGATGACGAAGGAGAGGAGTTAAAAGCTGGGGTGGATGTGCCGCCAAGTTTGAAGCTAGATCTGTTAGAGCATAACCTGACCCTAAAACCTGATTATGCTTTGTTTGGTAACGATACTGACAAGCCATATTTATTAGTGGTTAGCTACCCTGCTCATGTTGACCTAAACAATGTGGTAGTCGGAGATGCTTGGTCCACTACTCCCGCAGAGCGGATGAGTCACCTCTGCCGTGCTACTGGCACACGACTAGGTTTGGTAACTAATGGTGAGCAGTGGATGATTGTAGATGCCCCAGAGGGAGGTATCACCAGTTATGCTAGTTGGTATGCAAGGTTGTGGAGTCAGGAGCCAGTTACTCTAAAAGCTTTTTTCAGTTTATTAAATATTAGAACGGTATTTAGTGGCTTTGGTTTGGAAGGCCAAAAACTGACTGAGTTATTAGATAACTCACTTAAGCACCAAGATGAAGTAACTGAAACACTCGGTGCGCAAGTACAGCGTGCCGTTGAAGTGCTAATTCAATCAATCGATCGTATCAATAACGACTCAAATGGTGAGTTATTGGATGGGGTCGAACCCAGTGAATTATACGAAGCAGGTCTAACCTATATGATGCGCTTGGTATTTTTACTTTGTGCGGAAGAGCGAGGCTTGCTCTTATTGGGTGATGAAACCTATGAAGCGAATTACGCTGTTTCGACTTTGCGAATGAAGTTGCGTGATGAGGCAGGTTTACATGGTGAAGAGGTTCTCTCATACCGTAATAATGCTTGGGCACGGCTACTGGCTGTCTTTCGTGCTGTTTATGGCGGGGTGGAGCATGAAGATATGCGGATGCCTGCTTTGGGTGGTTCACTATTTGATCCTGATCGCTTTCCTTTCCTTGAAGGAAGATCTAAAGGTTCTAGTTGGAAGGTCGATGCAGCACGCCCACTTCCTATCGATAATCGAACGGTTTTACTCTTTCTTGATGCAATACAAATATTCAAAGGTCGAACGCTTTCATACCGTGCACTAGACGTTGAGCAGATTGGTTATGTTTATGAGGGATTACTGGAGCGCACGGTTATTCGTTCGCCTGATGTCACCCTAGAGCTGAAAGCTACTAAGAATGCAAAAAAAACCTGGTTACTGTTAGGGGAGTTAGAATCAGCTAGGCTGGACGGTTCTGTAGCTGTCAAGGAATTACTAAAAGAACGCACCGGCAGTTCTGCTACACGTATTTCAAATGATCTTGCAAAAAATGTGTCCGAGGACGAGGCAGATAAACTACTTCTGGCTTGTCAAAATGATACTGATATGAGAGATCGGATTATCCCATATTATAATTTCTTGCGAATGGATGCTTGGAATAACCCCCTTCTGTATTTGAAAAACACATTTATTGTTACTACGGGGTCTGATAGACGAGAAACAGGGGCTCATTACACACCAAAATTATTAACGGAATCCATCGTAAAAAAAGCCCTAGATTCGATTGTTTACATCGGCCCTTCTGAAGGGAAAGAGAGGCAAGTCTGGCAAGTTATCCCCCCAGATAGATTTCTTGATTTAAAGATATGCGATTTGGCAATGGGATCTGGAGCCTTTTTGGTTCAAGTTTGTCGCTATTTGTCGGACCGTTTACTTGAGTCATGGGCACAAGCTGAACTTACGGGAAAGGTGATTACCCTTGATGGCATCGCTGTTGAAGATTCAGAAGATATTGAACTCTTAACTCATGATGCAGAAGAGCGTCACCTTATTGCTCGTCGCCTGATCAGCGAGCGTTGCCTTTACGGCGTCGATGTAAATCCCCTTGCTGTAGAACTGGCAAAACTTTCAATTTGGCTAGTTACTTTAGCAAAAAACAGGCCTTTTGGTTTTTTAGATCACAATCTCAAATGTGGCGATAGCTTATTGGGTGTTACTAATATTGAACAGCTGTCTTACCTTAACTTTAACCCGACCAAATTAAGTGAGGGCGGAGGTGTTAGCAAACAATTGTTTTCGCAGAAAGTTGAAGAGGCAGTAAAAAATGTCATAACTTTGCGCTTAGAGTTAAGAAAAAGACGAATATTTGATATTCACGATATTGATGTAATGGCAAATCTAGATCAACAAGTGCGAGAGAAGCTAGAGCTGCCTGAGTTAGTTGCTGATGCTTTGGTGGTTGAGACTCTAAAGGCAGGGGGAAAGACTCCAAATTCTTCGACACTCTCCATTGAGTCTGGTCAAGTATTTAATGGTGACAAAGATGCTGTTTTTAGCTTAAAAAAACGTGTGAATAAAGGCTTGAATAATAATTTACAAAGTGGCTCGAAGATTATAAAGCCTTTTCATTGGTGCCTAGAATTTCCCGAGGTGTTTAATGGATCTGCCAAAGGGTTTGATGCTGTTGTCGGGAACCCTCCATTTCTAGGAGGACAAAAATTAACCGATGTATTTGGTAAGGCTTATCGAGAATTTTTAGTGAACTATATTGTCGACGAAAAGAGAGGTAGTGCAGATCTTTGTGTATATTTCTTTATGCGAGCATTTTCATTGCTTGGAGTTGAATCGAATCTTGGTTTAATTGGAACAAAGAGTCTTGCTGAAGGAGATAATAGAGAAGTTGGGCTGGAGAGTGTCATCGAAAATAAGGGGAAAATATTTGATAGGGAGGTGAGTTTGAGTTGGCCGGGCCAAGCGGCAGTAATTATATCATTGATCTGGATTAGAAAAGGAAAATGGAGCGGCTCGTTATACAACTCGAAACTAGATTTGCAAAATGATAATATTGTTGGATCATATAAAGTCTCAGCTTTATCAGAAAACGATGGACTGGCGTATATAGGTTCGCAGTTAAGCGGTGAAGGTTTTAAACTGTCGAAATTAGAGGCTGATAACTATTTGAAAGAATGCCCCGAATGCATAGATGTAATAGCACCTATTTTAAGAGGTGAGGATGTCACTAGTGAACCCAGTCAGCGTGCGACCCAGATGGTAATAAACTTTGGAAATAGAACAGAAGAAGATACTAAAAAATACGGGCCTTGTTATCTTCATGTGAAAAATAAGGTTTATCCGGAAAGACATAAAGTTAAGAGGGATTCGAGGCGTTTAAGGTGGTGGATGTATGCCGAAAGAAGTGAAAAAATGTATAAAAAAATATCCAGTTTAGATGAGGTAATAGTGCACCCATCTCCATCAAAGTATATTTGCCCGGCAATTGTTCCTTCAAATCAAGTTTTTTCCGCTCCAATGGTTGTGTTTACAAGTTCATCTAGAGCAATTTTTGCTTGTCTTCAATCTAATGCACATTGGTTATGGGTAGTTGCAAATAGTTCAAAGTTGGGTGAAACACAAAGGTACACCCCATCCGATTCATTAAGAACCTTCCCGTTTCCTGAGAACATAAATGGTATGGAAGTTTTATATGAAATTGGTGCCGAATATGAATCATTAAGGAAGGTGATTATGCGTAGCAGGGATATTGGCGTAACAGGCTTGTATAATTTGTTCCACGACAAGGAGTGCTCGGATTCAAAAATTAAAGAATTGTGTCGGTTACAAGTGAAATTAGATGAAGCAGTCTTGAAAGCTTATGGGTGGTCAGATATATCAATGAAGCATGGATTTTATAGGCTGGCATACTTACCTACCGGAAAAAGCATGAGGTTTACAATCTGTGACCAAGCACGTGAAGAAATTTATTCACGACTGTTAACGCTAAATAAGGAAAGGTCAAAGGGTCAATTAAAAGGTAGTAAAATTAATAAAAAAAACAATAACTCCCCAGTGACAAGCCAGCAGATTAATATTTTTGAGTAGCATTATATTTTTCACGAATCAACTTGTAGGCCTATTATGACTGAGTCAAAACCTTGGATAGAAAATGGTGCGTATATAGTTATTCAGCACGAAATAGAAAATATATCGCCGTATATTTATCAGCTATCAGGACAAAAAGAGCTGTATAAAAGTGTGAAGCCCGGTGAGTGGGTACTGTTGACCAATAAAGCTTTGCAAGCGATTAGTGTGGGGAGAGTGTATTGTCAGCGCAGCACCTTAGACTCCACCACGATTTTTTTTGATAAGCACTTTATGGCTGATGCGCCAATACCATTGAGTTCAGCAGAGCTTAGGCCGCCAAAATCAGGCCATATGTCCCGCTTAGAGTGGATTGGATTTGTTGAAGCGCTCCCTAAACTATTCCATAAAACCATTGCAGAGATTCCGTTGATAGAGGATGACGTCTATGTGCGTGACCTTTTACAGAATGCGGTAATGGATGATCTCTTAGGGCCCGCTAACGGCCCTTCAGAGCAGATTCTCGATATGAGTGTCCGCGACCGTTATCTGCTCGGTCGCTTAGCGCCATTGGACTCTACTGATAAAAGCGGTGGTTTTGGTATTGATGGCTCTAGTGATGATGACGAGGCACCTGATGATTTGGTTGTAAAAGCTCAAGCCGTCAAACCTGACACCCCTACCAATAATGCTTCTCCTGACCCTGAGTCAAATGAAGAAGTTGATGCAGCCAGCAATCAGTCATTGATACCTTCAAGCATGGGAATGACTTTTTGTGTTGCTGGAGACGTCGATCAAATTGAGGTGGAAGCCCTTTGGGGGTGCTACGAGCGGTTTTATGATCATGAAATGTATAAAACGACCAAAAACCCAGAAACGGGAGAGGAAAAACGTGGTCAGAAAGTTAAAGTTTGGCAGCGTATACCTTGTGGAAAAACTGTTCTACTACCATTAACAACTGGCGTCATTAACCCTCTTAGCCCAGATAAAGAGCAACCCAATGTTGTAGTCCAAGGGACTGTAAGAGAGCCTAATGAAAACGGTGATCGCTTGGTGACGTTGTTTTTGGTCAATACCCAAGTTGAACCACCATCAAACCGTGACACTGCTTGGTTGTTTCAACCTGAAATAATTGTGCGCTCTTTAAGCGATGGGGATCCTATCTTTCGCCGACGGCCAGTAATGAGTACTAACGAAAGCGACTGGGAACGTGCATCGCTTGAGATGATTTATCGTAAGCAAGTAGAGTTTGCAGTGGGACATGGTGTAGCCGTCCATGCTTCTGTGGACAGTGCAAATGTTGAACTGGCAACCACTATCAAAACCGTCATCATGCCAGAGTACGAAGTGCCTATTACTGAGGTGCCCGGCTTGCGTTCTGAGGACAGAACCGCTCTAAAGACCATGGTTAATGATGGCTATTTAGATATGACCCGCCTAGCGGCAATGACGCGTAATGAGTTGGTTAGTGCTCTAACATTAATGACTGACGACTATGCTATCTGGATTGCTGAGCAGCTTGCTAGAGTGGGTGTTGATGTAAATGGCCATGATGATTCAGCTAAACGTGCAATGGCAAGTTGTAAGGAAATTAACTTACGCTTGCAAGAAGGTATTGCTGTATTGGCTGACGAGAGTAACGAAGAGGCATTGAAAGCTTTTCGCTTTGCTAATCAGGCAATGGCTAAACAACGTGTACAAAGTATTTATGCTTTGAAGTTACGGCAAGGTAAAAAAATTAAACTGGATGAGCTGTGGAGTGATCCCAAAAATTACTCATGGCGTTCGTTTCAGTTAGCCTTTTTATTATTGTCAATTCCAGCGCTGGCAAACCCCAAGCATCCTGACAGAATTAGCCCTGCCGAAGCTTTTGCTGATTTACTTTGGTTTCCTACTGGTGGTGGTAAAACCGAGGCTTATTTAGGCGTCGCTGCATTTACTATGTCGATTCGCCGTTTTCAAGGAAGTTTGGGTGGCTACGACTCCAGCCGAGGTCTAGCGGTAATTATGCGTTATACCTTGCGTTTATTGACGTTGCAGCAATTTCAGCGAGCGACAGCATTAATCTGCGCAATGGAAGTCATTCGACGTGATGCTATCGCTAAGGGCGATGTCAGTTTAGGGGAGCAGCCATTTACTATCGGGTTGTGGGTCGGGAATAAGGTATCCCCAGGTACAACAGATGCAAGCCACCAGTCAATCAAGGATATTCGTAACCCTGATAAATTCAATGCAGGTAGTTCGTCACCAGCACAGCTGACTAGTTGCCCTTGGTGTGGAACTGAGATAGACCCAAGTAAACACATTGAGGTGAATACCCATAAGTTGCAGACTTCGATTTACTGCGGGGATAAAAAAGGACGTTGTGATTTTTCAAAAGCTAAGACGGCTAAATTTGCTCATCCAGGTTTACCAGTACTGGTAGTGGATGAAGAAATTTACCATCGCCCACCTTCAATGATGATTGCAACAGTTGATAAGTTTGCAATGATGGCTTGGCGTGGGCAAACCCGTACTTTATTTGGCAAAGCCAGTCTTGAGTGCGAGCGACATGGTTTGTTGTGGCCTGATGGCGATTGTACCGGCAACCATCCTAAGACGCCTACTTTGGCGGCTACCAAAGCTAAGGTAATAAAGCCAATAAGACCACCTGACTTAATTATCCAAGATGAGTTTCACTTAATAAGTGGACCGTTAGGAACTATGGTTGGCTTGTATGAAACAGCGATTGATGAGCTAACGACTTGGGATCTTGATGGCATAAGTGTTAAGCCTAAAATTATCGCCTCTACAGCTACTGTCAGAAAAGCGAAAGAGCAGGTCAGTGGCGTGTTTAATCGTAAAGTCGCAATATTTCCTCCGCATGGTTTAGATATTGAAGATAACTTCTTTTCAGTACAACGGCCAATTGAGCAACAGTATGGTCGTCGCTATCTCGGTGTTTGTTCACCAGGGAGTGCAAGACCTGCCGTGTTGATTCGCGTATACACTGCGTTTTTGACGGCTTCACAAGCGTTGTTTGACCAGTTCGGCAGGGTGGCTGATCCCTATATGACTAGCGTTGGATACTTTAACTCATTGCGTGAACTGGGTGGTATGAAACGTCTGGCCGAGGATGATGTGCAAACACGTTCGTATCGAGTGCAGATGAGTCTAGTTGATCGACCTGGGTTATCTCAGCGCAGCGTGAATAATATTAAGGAGCTAACTTCGCGTGTTTCAAGTCAAGACATTCCTAAGTATCTTGACCAGCTTGAGGTGCCTTTCCGTGCTGAGTTTGATGATGAGAAGCAAAAATTTGTTACTAAGTGGAAAGAAGGTGAAAGTCGTGCGATTGATGTGGTTCTCGCTACCAATATGTTATCGGTAGGAGTCGATGTTAATCGCTTAGGTGTGATGGCTGTTAATGGGCAGCCTAAAAGTACCGCTGAATATATTCAAGCAACCAGTCGGGTAGGGAGAAGTTTTCCGGGCTTGGTATGTACTGTGCTTACTTGGGCAAGACCACGTGACTTATCACATTACGAAACATTTGAGCATTACCACGCTACTTTTTATAAGCACGTTGAAGCCCAGTCTGTCACACCGTTCTCTCCTAGAGCGATGGACAGAGGTTTGACTGGTGCCATGTTAAGCCTGATGCGGCTTAACAATGATGAGTTAAATCCTAATGATGGTGCGTCAGCTCTTAAAAGCACTACTGACCCGATAGTAAATGAGATAACTAAATTGATTACCGATCGAGTGTCAATGGTGGCAGAAAGTGCAGAAGCTCAACAGCTTGCTGAGGCGTCAATTAAACAACGTATAGATGAATGGGTTAAAGAAAATGCAGTTGCGGGTCGTACTGTTGCTTATGAAAAAAGAGGTAAAAAAATTGACTCTAAGGTGAGACTGATAAAGTCACCCGGAGTTGAAGAATGGGACAGATTTACAGTCCCTATGTCGATGAGAGAGGTAGAGCCTGGGGTTAAGTTGCAAATGAATACCAATATGCTCGACGCTGGCCCCAATTGGAAAGCACAGATTGTAAAAAACAAGGAAGCTGAGGATGAGTAAGAAGTTTAAAGACACCTCAAACATTACTCCTGTAGGGGAAGTGCGACCAACTCAGTTGCTTTGGACTTATGGGCCGGGTGCTTTAATTGATATGCCTAGTTTATCTGTTGTGACGTTAGGAATTGATCGCTGGGAGAAGGACCGCTGCCCTCCGATTGTTGAGGCTAGGTTATTAGCTGCTGTACAGAAAGTACTTGGCTCGCAAGTAGAGACCATGCGGATGCCACCGTTTGTTAAAGCGGATAAAGTCGACCCCTGGTCGGCTGAGGCTCGTGTTGGCGTACCTGTTAGGCCTTTTCCTAGGTGGTTGAGATGCGTCAAATGTGGAATGTTAGCGGAGTATGACTCCGGTCTCTTTAAGGTGAAAGAAAGCCGTTACCGCCCTGAGAACACGCGCTTTGTTCATCAGTCTTGTTGTGGCTCAGAAGGAGATAAGCCAGCACGTGATGCAGATGCTGTACCTGCTCGTTTTTTATTGGCTTGTCGGAATGGTCACTTAGATGATTTTCCTTGGCGTTATTATGTTCATGGTGGACAAACTGATTGTACTGCCGGATTACGTTTTTTCGAAAGTGGGGCTTCACTACAGACTGAGAACCTTTGGATAAAATGTGATGGTTGTGATGCGAAAAGAAACATGGCTCAGGCTTTTGGTAAGTCAGGCAAAGAAAACCTACCTGCCTGTCGAGGTCGTCATCCGCACCTTGATCGTTATGACAGTGATTGCGATGAAGAGCCTCGTGGAGTTCTTTTAGGTGCAACAAATAGCTGGTTCCCAATTACTTTGTCCGCCTTAGCCATCCCACTTGCTCGTGATCCTATCATTCAGTTGGTTCAGGATGGATGGGATAACTTTGTTGATGTTGAATCACTTATTGAAGTAAAAGCAATTCTCAAAGTTATGGTTAAAAATGCGATTTTACCCGGTATTAGTGCATACACACCCGACGAAGTATGGGCGGTTGTAGAAGCAATACAAAATGGCGATATTGATAACACTGTCACACAGGATGATATAAAAGGGCCAGAGTGGGATGTGTTCATTGAACCTAATCCTCCAACGGATTGGCCTCATTTTTTAAGCGAAAGTACAGAAGTGCCAGCCAGTTACAAAGCTCAAATTTCTAATGTGTTGTTGTTAAAACGTTTACGAGAAGTTAATGCGTTAATTGGTTTCACACGTGTAGAAGCGCCGGAAGAAAGTAATGATCCTGATGAGCAGCCACCAATGGCTGCGCTGTGTAATGATACGCCGGATTGGATACCTGCAAGTCAGGTACATGGTGAAGGTGTATTCATTCGTTTTGCTGAAGATAGACTCAAGGTATGGGAAGAAAAGCCTGCCGTTAAAGCCTTGAGTGAAAAGTTATTCGAAGGTCATCAGGGTTGGCGGAACTCAAGAAAACTTGACCCAGATAAAGGTTACCCAGGGATACGTTATGTGCTTTTGCATACCTTATCACACCTTTTAATTAGGGAGCTGGCGTTAGAGTGTGGTTACAATGCAGCCAGTATTCGAGAGCGCATTTATGCGGACACTAGTGATGGTAAGTCGCAGGCAGGGATTCTAATCTATACAGCAGCGGCTGACTCTGATGGCACACTTGGAGGCTTGGTTGAACTAGGTAAGCCTGATAGTTTGGGACGTCTTTTGGATCAGGCTATTAATCGAGCCAAAATATGTTCTTCAGATCCTTTGTGTTCAGAGCATGAGCCTCAGAAAGATAGGACACTTCATGCTGCTGCCTGCCACGCTTGTGCTTTTGCAGCGGAAACGTCTTGTGAACGTGGGAATCTCTATCTAGATAGGGCCTTAGTCGTTGCAACTCTAGACAATCCACATGCAGCATTTTTTAATGATTTAACTAATGAATAAACTTCTTGATGCTGTTTATGAGTTGGTCATTGATCAGCACCCAAATAAAATTAACGCGCTTGCGTCTTCTATAAAATCTTGCTCCTTGGAGGACGCGTCAACACTAAAGAATTTTTTTGCTACCGAGGCTGCGAATAAGTCTCTGATTTTTGTACTTAGGGAGTGGTCGCGACTTGGTTGCACATCTGATGAGCTGGCAGGAATATTAAAAGGTGCGTCACATGGTTATCTATCAGAAAAAGCTAGAGAACAGGTTCAGCTAGTCTGGACTGGTCCAGATTTTAATCAGGTTCCTATCAGGCATTCTGAGCAAATTCTTTTAGAGTTGATCAACTCTGCACACACATCACTTTATATTATTTCCTTTGTCCTTGTTAAGGTACCTGCTGTTGAAGAAGCTATAGTGCGAGCGCTTGCTAGGGATGTTGATGTGCGTATGTTGCTAGAGTCAGAAGATAAAGACGGAGCTGGTAATTTTCAAGATACTATCAAGCGTCTTCAAACTGAAATACCAGAGTTAATTCTTTATATCTGGCCTAGAGAAAACAGAGAAACCATTGCAGGTGGTTTTGCGCGAGTCCATGCTAAGTGTGTAGTTGCAGATCAAAAAACAGCATTTATAACTAGTGCAAACTTAACTGCTGCAGCTCTAGATAAGAATATTGAAATGGGTGTGCATGTTAAAGGTGGAAAAATACCGCTAACAATATATCAGCAGTTTTTAGGCATGATCAGGGCAAGAGAAATTACTCCTTATGTTGGAGATCGCTATTCAAATGCCACTACGGCTGCCAATAAACCTTCAGCTACTCAGCTAACCCAGTTGTCTGATAATTTGGAAGCTGGTACTGAAAAATTAATTAGCTTTAAAAATTCTATCCTTGATGTTGAAGAACAACGCTACTTTAAAGCTCTTGGCGCTGATGACGATATGCCGAAACAGAACTCTATCGTTTTGATACGTTTTCAAGAGCAGTGGTTTATTGGAAAGTATGTTTGGTCAAGACTTCAGGAAACTGAAGTTAATCGTGTATACTATTTGGTCACATTAAGGGGCTTTGGGCCTAAGACAAAGATTGAAATAGAAGAAGCTGATTGGGAGAGTTTTTTCCCTAAAGCTGTTGCAGTGACTAAATAGGACTTAGAGATCATGGCTAGATTAATACCAAAGGTAGAAATAGAAGAGATAGGGGTTAAATCTGAGCGTGATACAGCACGATTCCTCGTTGATCAGTTACCAAATGACTGCATTATTTATCATAGTTATCCTTGGCTTAAAACGGATCGAAATGATCGTGGTAACACTACAATCAAGGAAGGTGAAACCGATTTTGTTATTATTTTGCCTAGCCATGGGATGCTTGTACTTGAAGTTAAAGGTGGCGAAATTACTTATGATGAACACTCTAGAACATGGAGTAGAGTATTAGGAGGCGGTAGGCTAAAAGGTATTCAAGACCCTTTCGAACAAGTTCGTCGAAACACGCATTACTTGAAGGATAAGATAATGCTCCGGGGATACCCTGGTGCTAAAAATTTACCATTCACCTTTGGCTATGCCGTTGTTTTTCCTGACTGTGAATATAGCGGCCCCACGCCAGTAGGTTCTGAACCAGCCATAATATTTTCCGCAAGTGACTTACCTTATTTAGATCGCCGGATCGCTACTGCTTTAAATCAGTGGTCACGCTTAGATAGACCTAGACCGCTTTCTAGTAACGATATTAGCAATATTAGTAAAGCAATTTCCCCTAGTTTTAACCTATTGCCCGTACTTTTCCGAAAGTTAGAAGAGCAGGAAGAAAAGTTATTTCGCCTGACTAAAGAGCAGCAAAACTTACTGGCTTTTTTAGGACAAAAACAAAGGGCTTGTATTGAAGGTGTTGCTGGCTCTGGTAAAACCATGTTGGCACAGGCACAAGCAGAAAAATTTGCTGATCAGGGCATGCGGACGCTATTAGTTTGTTATAACAAAACCTTAGCCAAATGGATAAATGATTCTATAGCCCTTGAGTACAAAGATAAGATCGTTGTTAAACACTTTCATGGCTTATGTGCAGACTGGGTTCGTAAAGCTGGTATGGCCTTCTCTCCACCAACCCAGAACGCTGATCAGTTCTGGAAAGATGAAGCTGCTGATTTGCTGATGGATGCCATTGATATGGTTACCGAGAAATTTGATGCTGTGATTGTGGATGAAGGACAGGACTTTTATCCTAATTGGTGGATGCCATTAGAAATGATTAATTCTAAAGAAGATAAAGGTGCTATGTATGTGTTTTATGATCCACGACAAAATTTGTATATTGGGGAAAAGGGAGCACTTCCTGCACTTGGTGAGCCACTAAATTTACCGACTAACTGTCGTAATACAAGGTTAATAGCAGATAAGTGTAGTGACATATTAGATGTTGATATTCTCACACGTGATGATGCGCCAGTAGGTACAAAACCTGTTGTTTTAAGTCTCGAACTAGATTCTGATATTAGAAGAAGCGTTGAACGTTATATTTCTGAATGGGTGAAACAAGGAAAGTTAAAAACTTCACAGGTTGCTATTCTAAGCCCGAATAGAAAAATACGAAGCTCATTAAATGATCTGTTATCTGTCAAGGGCATACAAATTATAGAAGACATCGATGATTGGCGAAGTGGCAAAGGTGTACTGTTTTCAACAGTGAAAAACTTTAAAGGTCTAGAGTCTGATGCTGTGATTATTGTTGATGTGCCTACTGAGGAGGATTCAACTTTTTTCAAGCAGTCTGACTTTTATGTTGCTTGTTCTAGGGCAAAGCATTTACTTGTTGTTATCCATAAAGCAGTTTAGGGAGGTTGGAAACTCAGCTTTTTGAAATCTGGCGGAGTACTTCAGCAACCTCAGAGTAAAATGTCATGAGTAGTAAATAAGATCTGATTTATCAGCGATAATCATGCTCGGCCGTTATTAATAATATCATCAATGTCATCTGCAGAAATCACGTTTGGTGAAATTTGTGCGCGGAGTCTTTGGATGTTTGTTAACTTATCCTTTGGTGTTTTCAGGCGGGGTAGCAAGGCTTGCTCAAGTCTGATTATAACTTCACTATTGATACTTCTGTGATGATTTTCAGCGGTGCTTTTTAGGGCTTCGTAAAGTTCTTCAGGAATATTCTTGATTGTAATAGTAGGCATAGTGATACCTCTTAAAGTGAATGTGGTTTCATTTTGATTACATAATGGTTGCATATCAACAAGTGGATATATCTTTTTTGAGGCAAAAGTGATACCTAGAAACATAAGTAAAGCCATATACCGCTACGCGAAGTCGTTTCCAGTAGTGGAAATCACAGGCCCGCGCCAATCAGGTAAAACCACGTTAGTGCGCTCACTCTTCGCTGACAAACCCTACGTAACTCTAGAAGATCCTTCAGAGCGCCTATTTGCCGAAGATGACCCAAAAGGTTTTCTAGCTCGCTTTAGTGAAGGTGCAATTTTTGATGAGGCACAACGCTGGCCAGACTTGTTTTCTTATCTTCAAGGAATGGTAGACGAAGACCGTCAGGTAGGGCGCTTCATTCTTACAGGTTCACAGCAGTTTAGTTTACTGGCAGGTGTTTCACAGTCATTAGCGGGGCGCGCGGGTGTAACACGTTTATTGCCATTGGCATCGTCAGAGATTCCTAACTTATCAGCGAGTAGCCTGAATTCTATTTTGATCACGGGCGGTTATCCTGCGCTTCATGCTCAGACTATTAACGCGCAAGATTGGTTTGCCAGTTACATAGCAACCTATGTGGAGCGTGATGTGCGCCAATTGATAAATGTTCAGGACTTAACAACGTTTCAGCGGTTCTTGCGTTTTTGTGCAGGGCGCTCGGGCAGTTTGCTCAACCTAAACGCATTGGCGGGCGAAGCGGGTGTTACCAATAAAGTGGCTCAGGCTTGGATGTCGGTATTGCAGTCGAGTGATCTGGTTTATTTATTGCCGCCGTATCACAAGAACTTCGGTAAGCGTTTGGTCAAGACACCTAAGCTATATTTCGTGGATACAGGGTTGGCTTGTTGGTTATTGGGTATTCGCTCGGAAGAGGTGTTGGCCTTACACCCATTGCGTGGTGCGTTGTTTGAAACGTGGGTCGTTGCTGAGGCGCTGAAAGCTCGTTATAACGCTGGTGAACCAGCTGATTTGTATTTCTGGCGAGATAACAATGGTGTCGAAGCAGATCTGCTTTATGAGAAAGATGGAATGCTTCAAACCATTGAAGTTAAGTCAGGTGCAACGGTGACTAGAGACTATATAAAAGCAGGGCAGAAGGCTGCGAAGTTTGCAGGTGACGAAGCTCTGACACCTTGGTTAGTGCATGGTGGTGATGATAACTACGAACGCAATGGCGTTGATGTTGTTGGCTGGCGTAACTTTGCTGAGCGTATTTTCAAGTAAAGTGGCAAATACTTAGATGTGTGTAGGGAGTAAACAGTGATTAGTACAAAAGAGATAAACGATTTAATCAGAAATGTAGTTCATAAAATAAATTACGAATCATGCGATTATGAAGTCTCCATAAAGTTACTACAAAGCACAGGTAACAAGGGTAGTTTTGAAAATATCCTCACCTCTTTATTTGAGAAAGAAGTAACCGTTACCAATTTAAAAAAGGTAAGCAAAAGTCAAATTTTAGACTCAATGGAGTTTGCTCTGACTCATGTAGATTATTCGCCCGCTCCTTATTTCGGCACAGAAGATCATAAGCAGGATGTTCATTTAATTCAGCAGCTTTTTTCAAGCTTATTGTATAGATATGAGGAGGTCTATACGTTTGATATTCCATACGAGACATATCTCGTTCCGCCAATATTTTGGGGTTTTTCATACTATATTAGATATGAAGATTGTATCGTTGTGTTTGTTGCATCGGCTTCGGATTGAGCTTGTTTAATGAAGCTTAGGACTAGTTAGTGTTAACTATGTCTAAGTACTAGGCAGCGGTGTTTCCGCCTTACCCTCTAAAACCGCTTGAACCAACGTCCCTAGTAACGTCGCAAAAGGCTCTATATCCTGCTTAGTACTAGCCTCTTCAAGCGCCGTCATGTATTCACTGCGCTTCTCCAAAGGCACAACAGTCCAAGGGTAGCCACCACTGGCCAACATCGCATTCATCAAAAAGCGTCCCGTTCGGCCATTACCATCCATATAAGGGTGTATATAAACAAAGATAAAATGCCCCAGCACGACGCGAACAGCGGCATTTTCTTCGGCTTGTAATAACTCAAAAAAAGCAGGCATTGCATCGCGAACCGCTTCTTTACTTGGCGGTGAGTGCATGGAGCGACGGATAAAAACGGGGGCAGTTCGATAACCTGCCAGATCAGCAGGTTTGTGAATACCTGCCGTGACACCGGGCGCAAACATTTCGCGATACCAGATGCGGTGGTCGTTACCGACGACTTCACCTGCATTATTCCCATCGAGTATTTGCGTGATGCTGTTTCGTACGGCTTGATAAGCTTGCCAATAGCCACGGGCGGCTAAGGCATTAAACCTTTCTTTATCATCTGCATTTTGCTCTGGGTCCCAGTCTCCTGCACGGACACGGTCGATTAGCTCTGGTGTAACACGATAACCTTCAATAGAAAGTGAGTGATAGGCGTCTGTGATATACACATCTTCCACATGCTGCATGTAGGCATTTTTATCGATTGTCTGTGTTGGTGCAGCAGGGAAGTGTGCAATGACTGTTTCTCGCATGTCTTGCCACATCAGTCGTATACGGTTGACGTAGGGAGATTGCTCGCGCTGAGAAAAGCGTAGACTTGACTTGGCTTCAAATGGATCTACTTCTCGTACTTCATACCCAACGGCTTGCATCGTACTGACAATATCGTCAGCAGTTTGATTGCGGCCAATATTCCTAAATGCGCCTGCTAAACGTCCAGCGATAGAACTGTGGCCTCCCTCTAACAGTTGCTCTAAGATTTCTGATGCATCACTAATCATGGATAGTGCGGCGCGCATGTCTGTTGGGCTTTGCCTAAAGCTGTGTTTGTTACAGGCGATCAAAGCAGCCGGAAGGCTGTATAGGCGCAGCCCGTTTTTGATGATGACTTGAGCGGGTTCTGGGAGGGCAGCGCGAATATCTAACAGAGACGTGCCATGAGGTAGCATGGTGACATTGTTCCGTGCTTTGGCAGCTCGAACCAGTAGCTGTTTTGGTACGGTCATGTTCTCAGTATGAAGCGCAATAGATTGCTCAGGTGACAAGCACCAGTTTTCACCTTTTAAGTGATTAAGGTACGCCGCACAAAACTGCCAAAAAGACGCATACCAAGCGGTGCTCTCTCCTAGTGTTTCGTCTGGGCGAGCAGGCACGTACCAGCCTTTGATGACTTCTTCTAAAAAACCATTTTTAATAAGGCGTTCGCGGTGAGTACGCGAGAGTTCAGCAGAGCGTATAGCCACTAGGCCCCTTGTTTGTAGTTGGTGGAGGGCTTCCAGTGAGTTTGCTAACTTTTCTGAGGGTGTCGCCATTGTGGTTATTCTCGCTTATCGTGTTGTTCTTCTATTCGCTTATTATGTTGTATCATTATTCGCTTATTGTGTCGATCCAAAATTCGCTTATTGTGTTTAATCAGGCTTTGGACGTTTTTCAAGCTTGAATAAATAAACACCGCATGATTCACACGTCTTCTTGATACCACCTCACCTTTGTAATTACTTGATAATTTGATATACACTTTCTTATCATGCCAACGAGTAAGACTACGATGAACTACCCACCTTCCAAGTTGCCAAACATCGGCACCACGATATTCTCAGTGATGTCAAAAATGGCGGCTGACCACCAAGCGATTAACCTGTCGCAAGGTTTTCCTGACTACAATGGCCCGAAAGATTTACTCGATCGCGTGGGCTATCACACTGAGCAGGGTGCGAATCAATACCCGCCCATGACGGGCGTGCCGGTATTGCGGGAAGCGATTGTTGACAAGGTGTCGCGTCATTATGGCCGTACTGTTTCCGCAGAGGACGAGATCACCATCACTTCCGGTGGCACCGAGGCGTTGTTTGACGCGATTACCTGCGTGGTATCGCCGGGTGATGAGGTGATTATCTTTGACCCTGCCTTTGACAGCTACGTGCCAGCCGTGCAGTTGAATGGCGGTGTGCCAGTGCATATTCAATTACAAGCGCCGCACTTTGGCATCGACTGGGACGTGGTGAAAGCGGCTATTACCCCTAAAACGCGTTTAATGATTCTGAACTCGCCTCACAACCCGACGGGATCAGTGTTCTCGCAAGCGGATATTGATGCCTTATGTGACTTGGTCAAAGGCACGGACATCTTGCTGATTTCGGATGATGTTTACGAGCACATTGTGTTTGACGGCCAACAACACCTGAGTTTTGTGAAATACGACGAGCTTTTTCAGCGTAGTTTTGTCATTTCATCATTCGGAAAAACCTATCACGCAACGGGTTGGAAAGTGGCGTATTGCATTGCACCGCCAGCGCTGACGGCAGAGTTTCGCAAAGTGCATCAGTTTGTGACATTCACCACGCCGCCCGCGTTGCAGTTGGCCATAGCTGATTACATGCGACAAGCGCCAGAGCACTGTGATGAGTTGGCAGGCTTCTACCAAGCGAAGCGCGACTTATTCAATAATGTGATGCAAGACAGTCGTTTTAGCTTTATCCCATCTGGCGGCACGTATTTCCAGTTGATGGACTATCGCGCCATTCAACCTGACATGAGTGATACTGAGTTTTGTGAGTGGCTTGTGAACGAAAAGGGCGTAGCCGCGATTCCTGTGTCTGTGTTTTGTAAGCAGCCGCCAGACGCTACGTTGGTACGTTTTTGTTTTGCTAAAAATGATGAAACGTTATTGGCGGCTACTGAGATTCTTAAGGGGTTGTAGATGTTTGAAAGAATTCTGATTGATTACGAACAAAAGCTAAAGTGGGCTGCACTTGTCTTGGGTATTTTAAGTACGGTTTGCATAGTACAAGACTGGTATCCACTAACCTTGTTCATCAGTTTACCCTTTTGCATAATCTGGGGTTGCTATGCTTGGCTTCATTCTGAGCCACAACTCAAGTACATCAATATTATCTTTTCCGCGTTATACATTTACGGGATTGTTAGATACATGATGACAGCATAACTGCCAAGCAACCGGCTGCATACTTAGATGATGCAACCATGTGGTTTTATACAGAACCCGCCTATAGCTAGAGTTGCATAAGGCGGGTATTCTGCTAATTACTTCATCGAACTAAGACCAAACAAATTCCCTTCCGTGTCCATGCACACGCTAACAAAACCAAACTCACCAATCGACATTTTAGGGTTAATCACTTTTCCGCCAGCGCTTGCTACGCGTGACTCTTCGACCGCACAATCTTCAGTACCAAAGTAAACGATAGTGCCGCCAATAACAGGGCCAGCGCCTTCTCTTTTGACAAGCGCGCCACCAGCGCCGTAGTTTTCCATATCCGTTACAAAGCTTTTCATAATAACGCTACTGTCTGTTGGGTCACCGATGTTCTCAAGCTCTCGCTCTAAGACTGTTTGGTAAAATGCCGCAGCTCTATCCATGTCGTTTACGTAAATATCAAACCATCCGATTGCATTCTGTTTCATGATCTTTTCCTTGTTTATGTGTCAGTGAGATCATAGTAACGAGGCTTCAATCGTGTGGATTGTATAAATCAGACATCATACTTTCGGAAGTACTCAGCGGGCGTGTAGCCTGTGATTTTACGGAACGAATGAATAAAGTGTGATTGGTCACTATAGGCATCTAGATAATGCTGTTTGAATGACTGCTGCAATCGGATGACTTTCAAAAAATCATGAGGCGAAAACCCTGTTGACTGCTTAAGATTGCGTTGTAATTGGCGCGATGACATATGCGTTAGTTTAGCCATATCAGTGACAGTGTGGATAGCATCAAGGTTTTCAAGAAGCTTTTGAGTCACAGTATTGACGGCAACGAGTTTCTGCTCGGCCAGTTGTGAGACTAACGCTGAGAAAATGGGCTGCTGAGCAAGAAAGTCGACACTTGTTAGTTTTTTGTTGGTTTCAATGAGCGGCAAGTCACCAAGGTAGGGTGTACCGACATAGCTATCACTCGTCTCACTAAGGTCTCCTTGCCATACCCCTGGGTAGAATTGAATGCCGACATAATGAAAATCCTTTCCTAGGTTTAGGGTTTCATAGGTGGTTCTCAGTGCAGTGACGCCAGCAATATCGGTGTCTTGTAGATTAAAAAGAATGTTTACACAGGCATCAGGCAGGGCGTGATACTGAAAGTCATCTACTAAGGGCGCATCTGTCTTTAGTTCCCAGAAATTGTGTACGAGATTAGCAATGTCACTAGGCGGCTTGGTTTCTTGGTATTTTACCGACTGATTACTTTTCTCTATGCCATCCTTTATTGGGTCATACATGTTTCCACCATTAGTTGCCTGTTCTTAATGTTTATAATAGTTGTGTCGAACAGTTGATACTCAAAGAGAAGGTTAAGAAATGTCGTATGTGGTCGAATGTAAAACATGAGAAAAGAATTCAGGCTTAACAAACGTCCTAAGGGTTTTTTGGATCATATTGCGTAAGCCAGACATGGCTGAGTTTCCTGCAATATATATGCATGTCGCTCCTTTTGTAGGGTTCTTTATGTTCTCTCTAGCCATTCTGTTTTGGAACTACTGTTTGAAATTTTATAAAAGCACCGGTAATTAATCGTATTAACGTTTTTTGACGTAGGACATGAGTCCTAATAGGCCCAGCGTAAATAAGCTGAATCCAAAGATCGTTAATAAAATCCGATACCACAGCCCTAGTTTTGCGGTATGTAGTGGGTAAGCGAAGTCATATAAGCGCTCAATACTTGGGCGCTTAGTGTCATCCATATTGAGCTCCATACCCCCTGATCGAGCGTCGATATAGACAGTTGTTTGACCGCTGCTATTCCATCCATTAGCTTGTTGTAAGCCAATGATACGATAGGGGCTTGTTTCTGACTCTGGTGATACCCAGCGGACGGTCGCGTTTGGGTGTTGAGAGAGAGCACGCGTGACCACTTGTGACCAGCTGATAAACTCTTTGCCTGTGAGTGTGTCGAGCGGGCCGTCTGATAAAAGATAATCACCTTCAGAGATATATGGTTCTACTAAAAGCTCTTTTGATTGGTCGGGATAGGTAAGAAAAGTCCCTGTAGTACAGATAAGCAGAATAGGAATAAAGCTCATAAACCCAAGGTTGCTATGACTGCGAATGAGTTCGCCTTTTCTAATGCCTCTGAGCTTGGATGGAAATATTCCTAGTTTAAGTGCACGACGACGTGGCCACCAAATGATTAACCCGATTGCCATTGCTAAGACTAAAAATAGTCCGCTAAAACCAGCAATGTTTAGACCGATAGTATTGCCGAGTAAAAAGCGATGATGTAGATCTAATAGCCAGTCTTCAACGCGGCCGTTATCACTCCATTGCTCAATCAGTTCGCCATGTTGGCTATACAAAGCACGTTTGCTTTGATCAAGAACCACCTTGTGTAGCGCCAATCCTTCATGGTGAATTTGGATAAGCAGTAGCTCATTTGCAGCGTAGTGCGATGATATTTTATCAATAGCCAGCGCCAGTGATGCTGTATCCGCTTGAAGTGGCGCACGCGCTTGCTGCATGCTTAGCCACAGATATTCCTTCTTCCAAATAAGTAATGTGCCGCTAAGACTCATGCTCAACAACGTAAGACACAAGATTAGCCCAAGCCAGCGGTGTATAAGCTTTAATATCTTCATTAAACGTATTGTCCAAGTTCCTTGGACAATACGTTAGCTTTTATCATTTTAGGTCGCTATTTATTTCACCGTTGTTCTAAGCAGCACTAAGTTATCGAGTACAAGGTTAGAAGACCAAATGAACTGTGCATCAGCGTCTTTCGCATCAAACAGGTCAGTAAAGTTGGTATAAGATCGTTTGTTGTTAACGCCAACAGTGTTGTTAGTAAACGTTGTTGCAGCAGGCCATGCGCTGTCATTAAAGTCTGAGTTTGCCCAGTTTTCCGGGATTTCCCAATGTGCTGCTGATGTGCTTGCAGCGCTTTTTACAGACTGGTCATCACAAGCTGAGCTGTCACGTGCTTGTCCATCGACTACTAAACATGAGCGATCAACAATCGGTGCTGTATAAAACGTTTGTGCTTTCCAGCTGCCATCAGTAATTGCAATCGTTTTGCCATCTGCATCTTGAATCTGAGCAACTAGTCCACCATCCCCCGCATGAAGACTTGTACCACGGTTACTTTCCATTCCTAAGCCCAACGTTTCTTCCCAGTCCACCATTTTTACAGCAACGGTAAACGGGCGATCAGCTTTAAATCTCACAACATTTGAGTTAAACGGGGTGAAGACTACCGGGTCTACAGCAATGAGTTTGCCGTTAATAAATAGCTCGAAGTAGTTGTCAGCAAATATATAGGCGGTGAATGTTTCTGAGCCACCAGCGTCGATGACTGGGACTTTATCAAGCTGTAGCTGGCTAGTTGATCTGAGTTCTTCACCACCACATTCGTTGTATAGGTCGCTTGCTTTGGTAGCGGTTTCAAAGTTGGTTGCAGCTGGTACTGTCCACACTTTTCCGTTTTCTGACGTTATTTGGCCAACAGCACTGACGCGAGAGCGAGAACCACAGTCGTTAAGTCCTGCATTGAGTTGTGTCGTGGCAGCGCCAAGGGTAAAGCTAGGTTGTTCAGCATTGGCTGCTGCCGAAAGCAGTGCGACTGAAAATAAGAGTGATTGAATCTTCATAAGGGTACTTCCACGTGATTGCACTAGGCTGATTTAAGATAGTTATAGTCTAGTGTTTTTATGAGGGGAAGTTGCCGTCTTTACAAAAAACTTAAAACTGCACAAGAACTGGGTAATTTGATTGACCGAGGAGGAGTACTGAATGGACTTAGTAGGGTAGATAACCCGACAGCGACTGCCATCGGGTTAGGAAACCACTTACTTACATTGGCTGATGCTGTTTATCATAGCCTGTATCAACGCTTGATAATGACCACTGCCAGTGGAGATACTCGCACCTAAAGGATCCATCACGCCAATCGTCGAGATACTAGTGCCTGCAAAGACGTTTTTAACCAAGCCAGCATTGTACTGAGGCTCGGTAAAGATGCAGTTAACACCTAGTTTTTTAACGGTTTCTTGGATCTCTTTAACACGTGCTGGGCTAGGGTCTTCTGCATCACCCAGTGAAATAGAACCTGCTGCTGAGATACCAAAACGTTTTTCAAAATACTGATAGGCATCGTGGAACACAATGAACTTAGGTTGTCCAAGTGCTTCAATCTGCGTGCGAGTAGACACGATCATTGCATCCAATGAGGCGATTGTTGCTGTTGCGTTACTGCTATAAGCCGCTGCATTTTCAGGGTCTTGCTTTGATAAAACGTCGCTGATGTGTTTTACCCATATTTTTGCATTTTCAGGATCTAACCATGCATGAGGGTCATTGCCGTCATGCTCATCATGATGTTCGTCTTTTTTGTGTTCTTTCTCATCGTCATGACCTTCTTCTTCGTGCTCGTCATCATGTTCGTGTTTTTCAAAAGTAGCGCCTTCACGGTAGCCGTGAGTTGTCGTGCCTTCAATCTCTAAAACTTCGACTTTTTGTGCTGAACTGGCAAGGTTATCTAATGACTTTTCAAGCCAAGGCGTAAATCCTTCGCCAATCCAAAAAACAACGTCTGCACTTGCTAGTGCTTTAGCTTGTGAAGGGCGAAGTGTGTAGTGGTGAGGGGAAGATTCAGCAGGGATGATGAGTGTAGGTTCTGCTACACTGCCCATCACTTGGCTAACCAGTGAATGTAATGGAGCAATATCTACGGCAACGGAAGGTGGTGCCGCATGGGCATTGAGTGATAGGCCAAGTAAGGCTGCACAGGCGACTATAGAACGGCGCATTTGGGTTCTCCTTTGTATAGTTACAATTTTGAGATAAAAGAAATTTGAATAGAAAATATAACTGATACGTTATAACATATCATAATTAGCTCAGTAAATGATATTCAAATAAGTCTTTACTGTACAGTGCCTTTTTTAAACGTTGTCAGGTATGCATGTATGTTAATTGAATGCGACAATTTGTCGGTTCATATCGGTAAGAAATCGATTCTGAAAGACATTAGTTTTTCGATTAGTCCAAAAGAAATTGTAACGATTCTTGGTCCTAATGGCTCGGGGAAAACGACCTTGTTCAAGACTTTGATAGGGGCGATTACCCCTACTTCAGGTATATTGACGAAAAAATATAGGTTACGCATTGGCTATGTCCCGCAACGTTTACATATTGATGAAACCTTACCTATGACAGTAAGACGCTTTATGAATTTGCCAAGTGGGCATTCCAAAAAAACGGTCGCAGATGCCTTGGCTCATGCCGGTGTGCCTGAGCTAGACAAGCAGCAGATCATAGATTTATCGGGTGGGCAGTTTCAACGGGTGTTGTTAGCGCGTGCTTTGCTAGGTAACCCTGATCTATTGTTGTTGGATGAAGCAACGCAGGGTTTGGATCACCGTGGTTCAGCAGATTTTTACCGACAGATTGCCAGCGTCAGAAAGAATCTTGGTTGCGCCATTCTGATGATTAGTCATGAACTGCATGTGGTGATGCGACAGACAGATCGTGTGATTTGCTTAAATGGTCATATCTGCTGTCAGGGTGAACCAGAGGTTGTTAGCGACTCACCAGAGTACCACGCGCTATTTGGTCTTGATCAAGAAAGCGAAGCGGCGCTTTATTTACATCAGGGTCACCACTCTCATTCTCACTTAAAGCAGGTGTCAAATGCTTGATGATTTTCTAGTCCGTGCCATGTTGGCTAGTGTCGGTGTTGCTCTGGCCGCTGCGCCGTTAGGATGTTTTGTGATTTGGCGTCGAATGGCTTATTTCGGTGATGCTACCGCTCATGCTGCGGTGTTGGGTGTGGCGCTATCACTGGCATTCTCATTGCCTATATTTGTCGGTGTATTAGCTATGTGCTTGATCATGGCCATTACCGTATCCAGCTTGAGTGGCCGTGGCTTTGCTATGGATACTTTGCTCGGTGTTATGGCACATTCTTCCTTGGCCATCGGCCTGGTGGCTGTGTCGTTTTTATCGGGTGTGCGGATTGATCTGATGTCGTATTTATTTGGTGATATTTTGGCGGTAGGCAAAAGCGACCTGTTATTGATCTGGGGTGGGGCTGCCACGGTGCTGTTCTTAATTATATGGCGATGGTCGGGGCTTTTACTATCGACATTAAACGCTGACTTAGCACTTGCCAGTGGTTTTAAACCTAAGCAGGAGCAAATGATTTTAACGATTGCCCTAGCGATTGTGGTTGCGGTGGCTATTAAAGTGGTTGGGGTGTTGTTGATAGCAGCTATGTTGATTGTACCAGCTGCCACAGCGCGGGCGTTTAGTCAGACGCCGGAAACAATGGCTATTGTAGCAGCTGGTATCGGTGCGTTTTGTGGTTTGGCAGGGCTTCAATCGTCTTACTACTTTGATACGCCGACAGGGCCGACGATTGTTTGTGTTTGTGCACTGTTGTTTGTGATTACTACGATTGTAGCAAGAGCGTATCGGGTGCTTACCACGGGTGAAAAGGTTTAAGCGGCTAGCTTAAAGAAAGCAGACCGCTTAAGTGATAATGCTTAGAAGTTAGTATTATCGCCGCCTTTAAGATCAAGTATTTCACGTGCTTCATCAGGCGTAGCCACTTCGCAACCTAGGTCTTCAATGATGCGACGAATCTTAGCAACCTGCTGTGCATTACTCTCAGCAAGCTCACCACGTGAGATAAATAGGCTGTCTTCAAGACCAACACGGACATTACCTTTCATTTGGCTAGCCGTTGTTGCGAGTGACATCTGAGAGCCACCTGCACCCAGTACAGACCAACGATAGTTATCACCAAACAAACGATCCGCCGTTTGCTTCATGAAAATAAGGTTTTCAACTTCTGGCCCAATACCACCCAAAATACCAAAGATAAACTGGATGAAAATAGGCGCTTTAAATAGACCAGTATCCACACAGTACTTCAAATTATACAAGTGACCAACGTCGTAGCACTCATGTTCAAACTTGATGTTGTGAGGTGCAAGCGTCTTAGAAACTTTTTCAATATCATTAAAGGTATTGCGGAAAATGTAAGTATCCGAATTTTCAACGTACTCCTTTTCCCAGTCATGCTTCCATGACTCATAGCGCTTAGCCAATGGGTGGAATGAAAAATTCATCGAGCCCATATTCAGTGAGCACATCTCTGGTGAGAACTTCTCAGCAGGGGCAATACGTTCTTCGATAGTGGTTTTAAGACTGCCGCCTGTTGAAATGTTGATAACCGCATCCGTTTGGCTTTTGATATTAGGCAAAAACGCAGCAAAGTGATCAGGGTTTAGTGATACAGAACCATCTTTTGGATCACGTGCATGTAAGTGCAAAATTGAAGCACCTGCTTCTGATGCGGCAACGGCTTGCGCAGCAATATCTTCAGCAGTGTAAGGCAATGCGTCTGACATTGTTGGTGTGTGAATAGCACCTGTAATAGCACAGGTGATAATGGTTTTCTTTTGGCGAGCCATTATTAGCTTCCTTTCTTTGATTGAGTAGTTTGGACGCGATAGCCCAGTGGAAAGAGTTGTAAATCCCAACGATCTCGGATGATTCCCCAAAGGCCTTTTGGGGCTTTCAACATAATGACGATAGCAACAACACCCAGCGCAATCAGGTAGGTTGTGCCAAGGTCTGCCAGTGTTTCACGCATTAGGAAGTAAACCAGTGTGCCGATAATGGGCCCTTCTAGCGTACCGATACCACCGATAACCACGATGAAAATAACGAAGGCTGTCCAGTCATTAACAGAAAATGCTGCATCAGGCGAGATACGTAGTTTCTGTAGGAAAATCAGAGCACCAACAACCGATGTTAAGGCCGCAGTGATGACATATACCAAGAACTTTGTACGCCAGATGTTGATACCTAAAGATGAAGCCGCCAGTTCATTATCGCGAATAGCAGACAGTGCTAAACCTTTGCGTGAGCGTAAGAAAAGGTATACAGCTAATATAACCGCTACCATCACACCCAGCGCTAGCCAGTAACTGAGAGACTCACGCGCTGCTCGTCCATCGGCCATGGACTTGATAATGCTGATCGGTAACGATGTTCCCGAGCCACCACCAAGACTAGAGACTTGAGCGAAGGTAAGGCGAAAGACTTCCGCAATAACCCATGTTCCAATGGCAAAGTAAGCTCCATGTAAACGAAAAACTAAGGCAGCGATTGGAATAGAAACCAATCCGCCTAGTATCGCGACGCCAATAAGCGCAACCACAGGGCTCAGTCCCGCAAACATCGTCAGCGAGAACAGCATATAGCCACCAAAACCCACATAGGCTTGCTGTCCTACGGAAACTAGGCCGGCATAACCCGCCATTAAGTTCCATAGCGTTGCCAAGGATAGGTAGAGGAACAACTCAGCCATCAAACGCATGTCTGCTCGTCCTGCCCACAGCGGCGCAGAGATCAAAATGACTAAAATAATCACGGCCGCAAAACTGGCAATCAGGCTTGCTTTTGAGCGTCGTGTTACGTGCATGTTTTCGATGCTCATCCTGATACCCTCGGGAAAAACCCACGTGGTTTAAAGGCAATAATGCAGAGGAATGTGATGTGACCTGCAAGCAACTGCCAGCCGGGGTTAATCTGCGCGCCCAGTGTTTGTGCAACACCCAAAATAATACCGCCGACTAAAGTTCCCCATAGGTTGCCAAGACCACCGATAATGACTGCTTCAAAGCCAAAGATTAGGCGTGCACCACCAATAGAAGGGTCAAAGTTCGTCCGTACACCGAGCATGACACCCGCAACGGCTGTGACAGCTAGTGCTAACGCCATGGCTAAACCAAAGATGTGACGACGGTTAAGTCCCATTAGTTGTGCAATGTCTTGATTATCAGATACCGCACGGAACGAACGTCCCAGTGATGTGTGATAAAACATCCAGTGCAAACTTGCGATAATGGCAACCGCAATCCCGAAAGTAAGCAGTGGCAGCACACCAATAGATAAGTCACCAACACTTATACTGGCTATCTCAAGCGTACCTGCATCTAACTTTTGAGGGTCAGCCGAGTAAACCTCTAGCAGTACATTTTGGATAATGACGGACAAACCAAAGGTCACTAGTAGTGGTGGTAGTAGGTCGTCGCCTAGCGTTTTGTTGAGTATGCCGCGTTGCAGTACATAACCAATGGCTGCCATCATCGGGACAACCGCGAACATGGCGAGTAAAGGGTGTATGCCTAACATGATGGTGACTGATAAGCCAAGGTAGGCTGCCAATACGATCAAGTCACCATGAGCGATATTCACTAAGCGCATCACACCAAAAATTAAGGAAAGCCCCGCCGCAAATAGCGCGTACAAACCTCCTAATAGAATTCCCTGTATCAGAGCGTTAATCCAATCCATGTTTAATGCACTCCAAAGTAAGCACGACTGATTGCTTCGCGTTCAACGGTTTGAGAATCACCTTCCAGTGCTACACGTCCTTCCTGCAAACAGTAGAATCGTGCTGACACGGCTAGCGCTTTACTAATATCTTGCTCAACAATCACAGCACTCATACCGTCATCGATGATGTTAGGTAGGGCGTCGTAGATGGTTTTGATAATGACAGGGGCAAGTCCAAGACTGATTTCATCAAATAAAATAAGGTCAGGGTTAGCCATCAGTGCGCGACCAATAGCCACCATCTGTTGTTGACCACCTGATAGCGAGGTTGACGGCTGGTTTCGACGCTCTTCCAAAATAGGAAATAGCTGATAAAGCGCCTTTAAGTTCCACGGCCCTTTACGTCCAACGCGTCCGCCAATAATCAAGTTTTCTTCAACGGATAAGGATGGGAATAGTTGTCGTCCTTCAGGGACTAATGCAATACCTTTGGTAGCTACTTGGTCAGCACGCAGCGCACCAATAGGCTCGTCACGGTATACAATTTGCTCTGCATTATTGCTATTAAGCCCAGCAATAGAGCGCATCAGTGTTGTCTTACCTGCACCATTGGCGCCGATGATGGCAATAACTTCACCTTCTGCAATGCTCAGGTCCAAATCAAACAACGCTTGAAAGTCACCGTAGTGTGCGCATAAATTGTGGGTTTTAAGTACTTGGTCAGCCATTAGCGTCAATCCCCAGGTAAATTTCTTGTACTTCCTTACTCTTCATCACCGTATCAGGGTCTCCTTCAGCAATTTGTTCACCAAAGTTAATGACCACCAAACGGTCAACGACCGCGAGTAGGGCATGCACTACGTGTTCGATCCAAATAATCGAAACACCGCTTTTGTGGATCTTTTTGATGGTTGAAATAAGTGAGACACACTCTGCTTCCGTAAGGCCACCTGCGATTTCGTCGAGTAGCAATAGCTTGGGCTTAGCACAGAGTGCGCGTGTTAACTCTAAACGTTTACGTTCTAACAAGGTGAGGGTGCCCGCCAAGGCATTAGCTCTGTGTAGTAGCTCTGTTTGTTCCAGTACTTCTAAACAGTGTTGCTTGGCAGCACTACCTTTCATATCAGCGGCTTGTGTGGCGGCAACCATGGCGTTTTCAAATACGGTCATGCCCACAAAGGGCTGCGGTACTTGGAAACTTCTTGCTATGCCTGCTCGACAACGGTCTGCGGCGCTCATACGAGTAACATCTTTGCCATCAAAGGTCACTGTGCCTTTATCAGCTTTAAGCGTCCCTGTAATTAAGTTAAACATCGACGTTTTACCTGCACCATTAGGTCCAAGAACCCCCAGAGCCTCACCTTGCTTTAGCCCAAAGCTGAGCTCATTAGCAACGGTGATAGCGCCGAAAGACTTACCTAAGTTATGCAGTTTTAGGATTTCAGTCATGGATTTAAATTATCCTAAAAGTTTTAGTTCACCAGTAAGCGGAATAGCTGGGGCCGATGTGTTAGCCACAATCTTAAGATCAAATTTATCGCCTTCACGCTGCCATTGACCTGCTACTAGCGGTGTCTTGGTGACATTGTTAATAGGGCCGTTTGACCAATCGACGTTACCGACGATAGTGTCAAGCTTAGTACCCGCAATCGCTTTAATGATGGCACTTGGATCACTAAGATCATCAGCACGCTTGATCACATCTGCAACTACTTCAAATAGCGCATGTTTAAAGCCGATAGGCTGTGTCCATGGGCGACCAGATGCTGCGGTATAACCGTGTGCAAGGTCTTTGGCTGAAGCGCCTGTCAGTGAAGAGTTAAATGGATGGTTTGGTGACCACCAAACTTCTGACGACAAACCATCGCCACGTTCACCCAGTGACTCAACCACTGATGGGAAAAGGATAGCTTTACCGATAGTGACTACTTTTGGCTTTAGGCCCTGTTGTGCGGCTTGAGACCAGAACGTTGCAAAGTCAGGTGGGATCATGTTTCCAGTGATAATTTCACAGCCCGCTTCTTTAAACGCTGAAATTTGACTTGAGAAGTCATCAGTTAACGGCTGGTATTGACCTGGTACAACAAGGTTATAGCCAGCTTCTGCTAATGGCTTTGGTAAACCAAGCTCAGGGTGACCCCATGCATTACCATCCGCGTCATTTGGAAATAGTCCACCAGCAACCTTTTTAACGCCAGTCTTGCCCCACATGTCTAGGAAAGAGCCAATGACATCTTCTAGGCCCCAGAAGAAATGGTAAGTCGAGTCAAAGCCTTTACCTGGGACACCTTTACGACCGAAGAAGTAGGGCTGCCATGGGCAATCCGTAGTAATACAAGGGACTTCCATTGCTTCTGCCTGATCAGCGACAGGGTTTACGGTATCTGGCGTTGAGGCAGCCACAATAATGTCTACTTCATCACGCAGAATAAGGTCTGCTGCAACCTGTGCAGCGCGGTTAGGGTTAGACTGGCTATCTTTTGAGATGATTTTGACCGTATAGCGTTTACCGTTGTTTTCAATGCCACCTTCAAAGGCTTTAGCAATAGCTGCTAATACATAGTCGTCTGCCTCGGCAAAACCCGCTAGAGAGCCAGTGCGCGGGCTAACATGACCAATTTTAATAACTGGGTTGTCAGCATAAGCATTTGTGTATTTAAGAATGGCAGGCGCGGCCATAATGGCGGCAGTTCCTTTTAGAAAGTTTCTACGTGATCCGTGTGATTTACTCATGGTTCCTCCTCCAAACACCAAAATCGCTTTGGTGTGATTGTTCAAACGAATGTTGACTCAGATTTCGAGTCTATTAACTTTTATCGATAATCGTTTCCAGCTTACTTAGGTGAGAACTCACCTTGTTACGTACTTCATCGGCTTCTTCAGCCGTCCACTTTTGAAAGCCTTCACCACTTTTCATGCCGAGTTTTCCTTCGTCTACAAGCTTTTGCAGGTAAGGAGAGGGGCCTTGGCGGCTTTCTAAATCAAATAAAACGTTTTCATGGATATCTAAGGTCAAATCGGTACCTACTAGGTCAGAATTTTCTAGCGGTCCTAGTACGGCTAAACGACGCCCAAAACTGGCTTTGATAACGGTGTCGACGGCTTTGGCATCACAGATGCCGCGTTCAACCAAGCTAATTGCTTCGCGCCATAGTGCGTGTTGCAAGCGGTTACCGATAAAACCAGGAACATCCTTCTCTACCATAACAGGTGTTTTTTCGGCATGGGTGAGCAGTGCCATCATATCGTCTGCAACCGTGCTGTCTGTCCACTCTGTTTTAATCACTTCAACCAGCGGGATCATATGAGGTGGGTTCCACCAATGGGTTCCAACTGCACGATGGCGAGTTTTCAAACCAATCATAATCTTGCTGATCTGAATCACAGATGTATTCGACGCTAAGATGCAATGTGCTGGCGCGTATCTTTCAATATCCGCAAAAATTTGTTGTTTGAGTGGAAGCTTTTCAGGGGCAGCTTCAAATACCACATCGGCATTTTTAACCGTTTCTTCCAGTGTTTCGTAAACGGCTATGCGCTGCAAGATGGGCTTTTGCTCGATCACTGAAACACCAAGTGCTGTTAAACTTTTAGCGATGTGTTGAATTAGTGCTTCCCGTGCTGCAGGCATCGGGTCAGTGATCGATATCGTATGCCCTGCGCGAGCCATTACTAGAGCGATACCATGCCCCATCAATCCAGCGCCAATTATCCCAATGTGTCGTTGTTCACTCATTGTATTATCCTGCTGTATAGCCGCCATCGGCATATAAGATATGACCGGTGTAGAAGTCAGAGGCCTTTGAAGAAAGGAACAGTAATGGGCCTGATAAATCTTCTGGTTCGCCTAAGCGTCCTTTCGGAACACGCGCCAAGAAACCTTCACGTACCGCGATCGCTTTTTCAGTGTCTTCAAACATCCAAGCGGTTAACGGTGAGCGGAAAACAGTTGGGGCAATAGCATTAACCGTGATGCCTGTTGGGCCGAGCTCGCACCCGAGCGCTTTAGTCATTCCATCAACGGCCGCTTTAGAGGCACAGTAAGCGGTATATCCCGCTGGGTGGCCAAGCAGGCCACGTGCAGATGAAACTAATACGATCTTTCCGCCATTGCCTTGGGCTTTCATAATGCCGGCTGCGGCACGTGACAATAGCCAGCTTTGTGTGACGTTAGCATCCATTACATCTTTAAAGGTGTCTGGCTCCATGTCATTAATCAGTGCGATTTTGTTCATGCCAGAGGCAACGACTAAGATATCGAGTGAGCCATAACGACTAACAGCGGTTTCCATGAGGGCATTACAAGCTGTTTCTTCGATGGGGCGCATATTAACCGTTGTAACGTCAGCACCTGACTCACGACATTCGCTGGCAATTTCTTCTAAAGCGATTGCGTTACCCGCTGCTAATACTAGCTTGCAGCCTGCACCGGCTAAGATACGTGCGGCAACCATACCAAAAGCACCAGATGCGCCGGTAATAACGGCTACTTTATCTTTAACTTCAAACATGAATAGGGGATTAGTAATTCCAGACATTATGTAGCCTCCGGTGGGTAGGGCATGACGACCATCATGATGCAAACATCGTTACGACGGTTTTCTATTTCGCGCACTTCATTCGCTGGAATGGTGCAGCTATCAAATTTCTTGAGGGTTGTTTCATTGCCATCAATGATGACGGTCATTTCGCCTTCGACGACGACATAGACTTTTTCGAAGGGTGTGCTGTCTGGGCCAGCGCCACCACCGGGTAAGAACTGAGATAAGCCCACCCATTGATTGGTTGGGCCACCTTCCATGAAACCTTGTAGGCGTAAGCCAAGGACATCACGATGATTCGGTGCGATATAGGGTTGAGCATCTTGGAAACGATTAACTAGCATGACGTCTCCCAGTTAAGGCCTTTCTGATTCATATTTCCTCCTTTGAGCCTAAGCACCTTTAGTTAATGGTGAGTAGTGCTTGATGATATAGTTAATGATACACTTGTATCGTAATGCGGTCAATGATAACTGCATCGTGGTTTTAATGTATTGCTACGTGGTTCATTATATTTACGTTAGAATGCGCGGCTACGATTTATATGAGGGTTTAAAAAGAAATGGCTAATACTGATAAAGGTGAGTCTAGAAGTGGTATTCAGGTTATTGCCAGAGCAGCTGCGGTGCTTAGAGAGCTGAAGGGCAATACCTCAGGCATGAGTATTGGTCAGATTGCTGAACGTTTGGAGCTACCTCGCTCAACGGTGCAGCGGATTGTCGGGGCACTTAAAGAAGAGCGATTAGTGATTGCATCTTCTTCATCGGGTGGTTTACGTCTGGGTCCTGAGTTACATGCACTTGCAGGTGCTGCTCGTTATGACATTGTTGAGCTATGTAAGCCTCATTTAAGTGATTTGGTTGCGAAAACAGGCGAAACAGCGGATTTATCGGTACTGCGCGACAATAAAATGATCTTCTTGGATCAAGTACAAGGTTCGCACCGTTTACGTACCGTGTCCGTCGTAGGTTCTACCTTTCCTTTAACCACCACAGCGAATGGAATTGCGTGTTTGTCCATGTTAGATGATGAACAAGTTTCTAAGTTAGTGCATACAGAGTGGGATAAAGAAGGTATTAATGGTGACTTTGAAGCATTGTTGGCAAGAGTGAGTCGAGCGCGTGATAATGGCTTGAGCTATGACAGGGAATATCACTCTCGTGGAGTGTCTGCGATTGGCTTTGCTTTTCGTGACAGCTTGAATGAGGTTTACTCAATATCTGTGCCAGTACCTTCATCTCGTTTTGATGAGCTTGAAGAGCATGTTAGTAATACTCTGCGTATATTAAAGATTGAAATAGAACATCTGATGGTTGGCTAATTAAAATTGTGTTTTGAGTAACCGTCCCTGATATTAGGGACGGTACTCTGATCTTGCTTTAGGTCTTGTCGTTACCTGTTTCGATACGATAGTCACCACTAGGATCAACCATCGCAACAAGGCGAACGATACAACCGTCACCTTTCTTCCAGCGCCAAGGGAATGCAGCAAACGTCACACGCTTGCCAGTAACCTTGTCAATATCACCGCCTACGTTTTCAAATCCACAGATACCTGCAGAAAGAATCGCGTTATGGCAAGGCTCCCAGTCAGGGAAGTCCTCAATGACATCACGACCAGTTTCTGCTTTATATTCTTCACAAATATTAGGTAGAAGACCGTGAGGTTTACCTGGGCCGTGTGGGCCAATTGCAGTGGCAAGTGGGTGGTCTAATGCTTGTGTGTCATTACCAACCATCTTTACTTTCTTTTTAACAAACCACTCACCCGCTTCTTTACCAAAGCCTGGCGCATGTCCGTAATAAATCTGGTTGTCACCGTAGTATTTGTGCCATCCAGTATTGATGATAACAATGTCACCTTCACGGATTTTAGGTGTCGCATTCTCTAGGTCTTCTGCTGTAATCATTTCCCATTTTTTCTTTGGGATGTCTAATACAACACCGGTACCAAAGAAGTAAGGTAGTGGTACTTCGTCCATGAATGGCGCGCCCGGTACAACGTGTGCTGGTGCATCAATGTGTGTTCCAGAGTGCATAACAGTCGTGATTTTCTGTGTTAGTACACCACCCGTCTTAGCCATGCCATGTAAACGTTCGATCTTTACATCTTCAAAGTAAGGCCAGCAAGGCTGTCCCTGACCCCATGGGTGACTTAAGTCGTAAAACTGTATACCCATGTTGTTCTTGTCATTTGACTCTTCGAACTGACATAAAGACTCATCGCGCCAATCGCCTTCTTCCCATCCTGGCATATTCCTTCTCCTCGTGGTTTTTAAATAAATCACATTGTGGTACATGTGTATCATTATGGTAGCACAGAAAAGTTGAAGTGATAAATAATAAATTCCATAAAGCTACCGCTATTTCCGTTTCTAACTGGCAGCACCGACGCTCGGGAACCACAGCCGACCATTCTTTCGTTCGCAAAAGATTTACCAAACTAATGCTCACTCGCGGGATTGGCTTGCACCGTTTTAGCAATCTATTTCAGCATCACAGGTGTTTATTACGCAGCAATGATCGGCATGATCTGGGCGGTTGCATTTGATTGGGCAGATGGACTTGTTGCTAGGCGCATGAAAGGTCGCAAGGGGTATCAAAGTATCTTTGGCGGTCAGCTAGATGTATTAATCGATATAGTGAATTACGGCGTCACCCCAGCTATTTTGTTGATGAGCCACGGAAACTTTGAACCCGTGTTTCTAATCGGTGCATTTATTATGCTGGCAGCTAGCGCAATTAGACTAAGTTATTTCAGTACATTCGGCTTATCTGGTGGTGCTAAGTACACAGGTTTAGCATTGGATAACAACAGCATTATTTTAGTATTCATCTTCTTATTTGAAAGTACTTTTAGTCAGGGCTCTTTTTCATCTGTAGCGTAAATTATTATAAAACTTTGCAAGTACTCAGTCGTGAGGCCCAACTAGTTATAGTTGAGCCTCTTGCTGGTAGCACTGTTAATTACCTTCTAAAGGGGAATAATTAACAATTAACTAGTGTGTCAATGCCTGGTCCGCCGTTACAACCGTTATTGCCTACACCGCCATTTAGGTAGTCTCTTCCTGACTCGCCATTCAAGCTGTCGTAGTCTTGACCACCATATAAACGGTCACGACCTTGACCACCATACATGCGGTCTTCACCTCGTTGTCCGTAAAGAGAGTCACGTCCACGGTTACCATTGATAGTGTCGTGTCCGCTACCGCCAAAGATTTTATCATTACCACGGTTACCATTTAGCGTGTCATTACCACGTCCACCACAGATAATGTCATTACCACCTCGGCCGTCAACACGGTCATTACCTGCACCAGCATAGATGACGTCTTGTCCTGGTGTACCGACGATATAATCTGCGCCTGGTGTGCCCCACATCGTAACGCGGCGACCTTGGCAAGTCATAATTCTAAGTGGTCTAATAGTACGCAAATTTTCCATGGTAATAAGTTTTAGACCAGGGATCGCTCTAATCGTCAGGTTATCCGCGCTAACGGTTTGAAGGGTAGCTGCTGTTCCAACTAATGTTAGAAGTATCGCAGCTGCAGTGCTCTTTAAAGTAATTGATTTCATAGTGTTTCTCCCGAACAACTAATACAAATATAAGATTAAGAACATTTAATGCTCTTACACTGTACAGCGCGAGATAGACTAAATATGGCTCAATTACTTTGAGTTATTTTCACCTTATCTGCTTTTATATACCGTTGGTCGACCTAAAGTTAGTGATTTTCATTGGGTTAGTGCTAGGTGTCTTTAAGTGTTTTCTTTGTTGCTTATCAAGTTTTCTCCCCTACCGTTGGTACAGCTTATCGACGCTGTAAAATATGCATATCCGCCCCTTATTACCGCGTAACCAGATATCCGCGCCTTTACAGGAACAAATACTAATAGCTGTGATATTCATAGCACTTGAAAAGGTTAAGCCTGTTTAGGGAACACTTAATCACTGTGATTGAATGCAAAGGAATTGCTATGCCCACAACACGTCTGCGTACCGCGTTACTATTGATTGCGATCTTGCTATATATGCCATTGGCTCATGCTGAAATCTATCAGTGGGTGGATGCGAATGGGATGACACATTTTAGTGATAAACCACGTAAGTCTGGACCTAGTAATGTGATTCGCAAAGCTAAAGCAGTGAATAAAGAAGTACGCAGAAAAGCTTTACCAAAAAGACAATTTAACCGGCCCGTCAAGCAAGTACGAAGAGTAGCAAAGCCTGTTCGTACTAGAAAAGCGCCAGTGGTTAAGAAAGTCATCAATAGACAAATGCGTAGCAATGTCGTGGCTAATAAAGAGAAACCTCAGAAAAGGGTGGCTCCGCGTCCCAAGCAAGTCTTAACTAAGAGGCCTTATCTAGTAGAGAATGAGCAGCGTCCAGAAATATCAAATTATGCAGCTAATCTAACAGCAAGTTTAAGCGCGACTATCTATGACATTGAAAGGATTACTGAGCCTAAGCCGGAGCTGGCACCAGAAGTAGTATTTGAAGCCGAACCTATGCCGCCTCAGAGGAAAGTCATTAGTAATGTTAAGCAGTCACTGTGTCAGAACAACCAAAGACTGTTAACGGTGCTACATGAAAAAGGCTTTGAGTATTACTACGATGATACGGGTGACCTGCGTGTTGCATGGGGTGTAGAAGGTTTCTATAGGCAAAAGACGCGTTACTTAAGTGATAATGAGGTCGCCCAAAAAACTAAAGCAGTGTCCTTTGGAATCAAGCAATACTGTGAACAGCCATTCGATAAAAAACTGCAAGCGAAAGCGCGCGAAGATTGGATTCGTTCAGAGTATTGTGACGTGAGTAAGGTGATATTAGCCGATTTAAAGCACCCATTCATGAGAACATCTGATCGTGATATTCAGGATCAGGAGAAGGAAATGAAGCGCTTTTGTTCTGAGTATCCGACTAATAAATACCGTGATGACGAACGCTATTATCCTAAGTCGTTGCACGTTAAAAGACTGAATCAGAAGCACTTTTTGTATCGATAAGATTACTATTCATAGCTTGTTTGAGTGTTTATTCTTATAAAAGGTTACATTTAAAATAGTCTAGGAATTAAGTTTCGGTCTTAATACTGAGTAAATGAATCAACTGCTAGTATGCATTTAATAAAAATAATGAGTAGTTGTTACTAGCTTACTTTGCCATGAAATTATTTATTTATACGCTATTACTGTTTTTGCCTTTTACGGCTTACGCTGCTGCACCTGATGATATAAATACTAATCAGCGTGCATGGTTTGATGCAGTTGATGTCGATGCTAACGGCAGTTATACAGACAATCCAGCAGACAGCGCACTAATCTCCCAATGGTCAGATAAATCTGGCTCAGCCAATCATATTTCAGCGACAGGTGTTGCTCGTCCAAAGTATCTTGTTGATAGTTTAGGGAGTGAACGCCACGGTCTGGACTTTGATGGTATTAGTAATAACTTAGTTGATAACAATGATATTTGGGTTGGTGCCGTATCCAGTTCGGAGTCTTTTGTGGTAGTTACAACTGAACAAATCCGCGCAAGTTTTGCCTTTCTATCAAGCCATAACGGCACTAACCGGTTAGGCGTACATATACCTTGGTCAAACTCTACTACCTATTTTGATCAGGGTATTTGCTGTGGCGCACCCACTCGATTACAAGGTTCTGTGCCAATCAGCTTGGGAGAACAGTACTTTTGGCACTTTATAGGCCTCAGCAATGATCAAAGTATTTTGCAAGATGGAAAGTCATACTTGAGTGACACAGGGGCGAGTATCTATAACGTCTATGCAAACTCTTACTTTGTTTTAGGCTCAGCAAATAATACTCGTTTCCATGAAGGTCGTTTTTTTGAGGCTATTTTTTATCAGACAGAGTTAAATGATGCTCAAAGATACATCTTGAGTAATTACCTATCTGCGAAGTGGGATAAAGCGTTTGCGGCCAGCCCGACTTTTTCTGATGTATATAGCGGTGATGATGCAGTCAATGGCGATTATGATTATTTTGTTGGCGGCATTGGGCGTTTGACTGGGACTCAAGCATCTGGAACGTCACAAGGTCTGACAATCACTAATGATACTTTTCTTAATAGTAATGAACAGTTTATTTTAGCTGGCGTTGATTATTTAACGAGTACGCCTAAAACGGGCACTAGCTCCAGTGAGCTGCCTTCTGGGTATCTGAGTAGAAGTAATCGTAGTTGGTATATTGATAGAACAGGTGATAATGGCTTGGTCAATCTCAGCTTTAATGTGACAGATATCGGTATTGCCGTTGATAATGGCTCGGAATATGGATTACTCCACCGAGTAGGTACTTCAGGTAATTTCACTAGTGTAGCGACAGCCACAATGGCAGGTGGTGTTATTACATTCAGTCATCTACCTGATGATGGTGTTTATACCATTGGCAAAAAAGGCATTATGAATATTACCTTGGAGAAGGTCGGTCAAACGGTAAAGGACCCTTTGAATAATGGAATCAACCCAAAAGCGATTCCTGGCTCTATAATTGATTACACTTTAACGATAAAAAATAGGGGTAATTTAGGACCAGATCTTGATACCACCTTAATTAAGGATACTTTGCAAAGTCAGTTAACCTTATTCACAGGAGATTTGGATGGTAATGGTAGTCCATTTGTTTTTACTGATAACAATTGCCCGCCCGAAACGGTTACGACAAACAGTGACCTGACTCTCGATTATCCTAGTGATGTTGTTTTTAAAGATGTGCTGGGGAATGTTGTCATGCCTTCGATGACTTATGACCCTACGATTAGATCATTTGAGATCACTCTATCAGGGCTGATGAATAGTAACTACCAAGCCGATGTACCGTGCTTCACCATGAAATATAGGGTTCAGCTTCAATAGTTGGTGAGCCGAGTCGTTTAAATCTAGACAGGAGCCGTATGAACACATCCTCTTTAACAATAAAGGCTGGAGTAGCTATCATTGTGCCTACGCTTGCGTGCTCTACCTACTACACGCTAGAGAAACTTGGTCATGCTGAGCCTGTGATCTACTTCGCTACTTCACTCGCGTTTCCGGTGATGCTTCTAGGGTTTGTAGGCACAGCCCGCATTATCACATCAGGCAATAAAAATAGGCTCTATCAATGCCTTTCCGGACTTGCAATTTTGCTCCCTGCCACTTTATTAGCATACATATGGTTGTGAGCAATATTCTATTGTTGATTTTTAGGGCTAGACAAGCGCCTGGGCTTCCACTGACTAATCATCAAGCCACCTAGTACAAATACATAGGCTAATATTTTAACGGTAGACACTTCTTCATTATAAAAAATCACACTGCCAACGAGTCCAAAGATAGGCGTTAATAACGTAAAGGACGCCATGGTTGATAGTGGGTATTTCAGCGTGAGTTTATTCCATATCCAGTAGCCAAGTAGGGTGGTTGGATAAGCTTGGAACAACACTGAAAACCATACTTCGGCATTCATTTGTGCAGGCAGGGCGCTAAAGGCTTCTGCGCCATGAAAAATATATGCAAGCAATACCAGTGGGATAGGTGCAAACAACATACCCCAAACACTAAATGCAAAGATTTGTGTGGTGTTAGAGCGCTTAACAATAACACCCATCAAGCTCCAACTTAAGGCTGCAATAAGCGTCAGAGGTAAACCAATTAACGGCACTGAGCCATCTTCTAACGTTAAACAGGCGACCAGTCCCAGTACTGCTAAACCTGCGCCAATTTTCTTATTAAGCGTGATGGTTTCTTTGAAGGCGAAGTAACCGAGCAATAGGCCAAATACGACGCTCATATTCAGCAGTAACCCCGCCATTCCTGCCGACACGCCTAGGTTGATTGACCACACCATCATTCCCCAAACGCCTGCACCAAATGTTGTTCCATAAGCGAGTAGATAGCGGATGCCGACATTAGGTCTTTTGATAAAGAATATCGCTGGAAATACAGCAAAAACAAAGCGCATGGCCGTCAGAAGTATCGGGTCTACTTGGTCAGCACCCAGTTTTATCGCAGAGAAGTTGAAGCCCCACAAACACATCAGTGCGATGGTTATGAGTATGTCTTTTGTAGTCATTACTAATGCCCTATTGAGTAGGCTTAGAAGTATCCGCCAGACAAAAAAAGAATAACAGATACAAAAATAATAAATAAATAGAGTACAATTTGGTGGTCAGTAAGGAGTACGTGTGTGAGATATAAAGCCATTGTGGAGCAGGTGATTACCGATATTCAGCAGGACAAGCTGGAATACGGTCAGCGAATGCCGTCGTTACGCACCTTAGCGTCACAGTTTGGTGTGAGCATGACTACAGCACTCAATAGTTATCGCAGCTTAGAAGCGATGGGTTGGATCATTGCACGTCCGCAGTCAGGTTTCTTTGTTTCATCGCCTGTTCGTGAAGGAGCTGCGCCTCATCAGCCACATTTTCGCAGTAAGCTATCCGTCATATCTGATTATCGTTCTCAATCGTCAGTGGAGGTGCAGCCGAGTGCTGGGCCTTTTGGTATCAGCCAACTTGCTCCACATCACTTGCCCACACAAGCATTGCAGCGAAGCATGAAACGAGGTGTTCAGTCTTTAGGTGAGGGCATTCACGCTTATCCTGATGCACAAGGTTTGGAGTCGCTGCGCGTTGCCTTATCCGACCATTTTTCTGAGAGCGGCTTACCTATCTCGTCTGAAGAGTTAGTGATTAGTGGAGGCTGTATAGACGCGGTGCGTATGGCGCTAGAAGTGGTCACTCAACCCAATGACGGGGTTGCGATTAGCTCACCGTGTTTTAATGGTCTACTGGAGTTGCTGTCTGTGATGCAACGGAAAGTTGTCGAGATCCCCTGCACTAAAGAAGGCATCGATCTTGAGCAGCTGGAAGTGCATATTAAAAATGGCGATGTGGTTGCAGGATTATTCAGTAGTTCTCATATGAATCCACACGGCATTAGCCTACACGTTGAGCAAAAACAACGCCTTGCTGAGTTGGCTAATCACTATCAAATGCCGATTATCGAAGATGATATTTACGTAGAGCTAGGCTATGAAAAAGCGATTCCTTTACCTATTAAATATTGGGATAAGGGTGGTTACGTCTTGTGGTGTGGCTCGGTGTCGAAAACCTTATCGGCTGGAATACGTCTGGGGTGGTGTTCAGCGGGTCGTTATCAGGAGGCACTCATTCGCCAAAGCTACGTGAGTAAACTGGGGCAAAACATCGTCGTACAAGCAGGACTTGCTGACTTTATTCGTTCTGGGGAATACCGCAAGCATTTGAACCGAGTACGTACGCTATTATTTACCAATATATGTGCTTATCGTGTGTTGCTATCAGAGAATCTCCCAAGTAATGCGGCGATTAGTCAGCCTCATGGCGGTCTCGTATTGTGGGTGCAAGTGCCTGATTTGGATGTTGACCAATTTCGAGGCTCCGTCATCCGAGCTGATATTGATATTCGCTTAGGAAGTTTTTTTACCACACGTGACTTGTATCAAGATTATTTTAGAGTCAGTGCGGGGTGGATGCTTGGTGATGCTTATGATGGTGATAGAACCGTGGAAGAGGTGTTACTAGCGTTATGTGGTTTGGCGTGTGATGCTTCGCATGGAGGTGAGTTTGTATTTGAAATTTAAAGGTGAAAATGAAAGTTCTTAACCATATCATTGAGTGAGGCGATTAATTTAAAGAATCGCTTCAAAAAAGTGACAATCGTTTGGTTAGGAGTCTGCTTAGTTATCAATTTTCTTGTTGTTTATTATGTGAGATAGTCCGCATCATCGACCATTAAATGACGCAAAATAAATATGAGCAATACTGAAATTAATCTAAAGTCACTTATTGGCGATAACACCAGAGAAGAATTTTTAACGTTACTTAAGTCTCGAACACCTTTTGTATCTCATGGTAATTCAGAGTCTCTTAAAGGTTTAACGAGTCTTCCATTTCTTAATTCTGTTGAAGATCTTGCGGACTGTTGGCGAGACACCGTGGATGTCTTTAACCCAGAAGTGGCAGATGAGATTTCAAAGGCTTCAATCCCTCCTGAAGATGCGCTCCATGAATATCAGTATGGAAGCTGCATTCTATTTAATGACGTCAATAGAATCACGCCGGAGTTTGACAGGTGGAATCAGGACATTAGAAGAGAAATTGGTTTTTCTGAATTGACCTATGTTAGAAACCTAGTCTACGCAACACCAGCGGGTAAAGGTAATGCACCTCATTTTGATCAGAATTTTAATTTTGTTATTCAATTAGAAGGAACAAAGAAGTGGTGGCTAGCAGATAATACAACCATTAATAACCCAATGACTCGTCATGTGATCGGACACCCTGTTGATAGTGAGCTAGGAAGTTATACCGCTAAGGATTTTCCAGAGTCATTCCCCAAAGATTGTACTGAATATATTTTAGAGCCGGGCTCAATTCTGTTCGTACCACGAGGCGTTTGGCACATGACCGAAGCAGTGACCGATGCTGTATCGTTTAATTTCACGTTTACACCGCCGACTTGGATTGACCTTGCGACGACGGCCTTAAGGGAAAAGCTCTCTCATTCTGAGAAGTGGAGGGAGTCGGCAATTTTCGATGATAGTGGGGCAGACAATACTGAGTTCAATCAACTTCTAAATGGTTTAAGTGCCGATGCTAAAAATTGGAATGCGGAAGATTTCTTAGAGGTTACTGAGAACCAAGAGATCCAATAGGCGTAATGCCTTTCTTTCTAAGCCAAGTCTCTAGCTGCAATGATTTCATAGGTCTTGTGAAATAAACGTGAAGTCTAATGTTTAAACGCCATATAAGCATTTATAAAAAAGGCTTCTTTGATGGGTGACTTTTCCACGCGTTTAAAACCAACCTTATCTAACAGATCAAACAATTCCTGCTCCTCAATCGCGTAGTTGTGAGCCACAATGTTACTTTCAGTGCCGCTCAACAAGTGTGTAATACAGTCTTTTGTGGTTCTAAGTTGCGTCTTCGGGTCATATGAAATGGTTGATTTTACCTTAAACGTAAGGCTATCAGTTCCAGTAAACGTGTAGGGTGTTTCTGGTTTAGCGTGCTTTAATTTGGGTATGTCGATATACAATAATCCGCCATCAGCGACTTTACTAAACATGCCCTCAAGTGCGAGCTCCATGTTAGCTAGGACAGTCTCGCGACTTTGTGGATCTTCTTCTAAGTACGCACCCATAAAGAGTAATGAGTTACCACGGCATAAGACCGCATCATAGGTATAGGGGACTCGCTCTGGCAATGTTTGCCAGCTCGATAAATAGGTGGGAATGGTGAGTTTTTTTTCGAATCGTTTTTCATTAAACAGCGTCAGCATATCCTTTGAGCCGTCGGAATAGCTAATGTTTAAACCTTGCTGTTTAAACTCAATAGCAGGGAAGCCAGTACCGCCAGCACAGTCGAGTATCATTGTTGTATCATGCGACTTAAGTAAGTCAGCTAACGTCTGGGCATAGTCTTTACCCCAAATATCTCGCGCTTGATAATCCCAGATACTTGCAAAGTCCTGCATGCTTTTCGATTGGTCGCTCATCCTTGATGCTTCCTAATGATTCAATAACTTACAGTCTACCTGTATGTATAATCAGCATCTAGCATAAGTCTGTTTAGTAAGCGTTTTGTAATTAAGACCTTAAACAAGCGCAGGGTCAAAAGTAACTACCCGATTTCGCCCACTCTCTTTACCCTCATACAGCGCCTTATCCGCACGCTGTATCGTCTCTTCAAAGTTAGAATTAGCCCCATAAGTGGCAATACCTAAAGTCAATGTCACCTTGTGTTCAACTCCGTCATAAATAAATGGTTTGTTTGCTATGGTCTCTCTAATATTTTCAGCAACAGAAACACCTTGTTCAATATTGGTTTTAGTCAGCAGCACTAAAAATTCTTCACCACCCCAGCGAGCTACAACGTCAGTACCGCGTAAGCTGCTTTTTATAAGTTCACTGACTTGGATAAGTACCGCGTCTCCATGGTTGTGTCCATGTGTATCATTGACACGTTTAAAGTGGTCAACGTCTGCCATGATGAGTGTGGTGTCATGATCATTGGCTTTAGGGTCTTTGTCATTAAGCCTAGCCTTGTCAAACATAGAGCGTCGATTATTTAGTCCAGTCAGAAAGTCCAACTTTGAGGTTTCTTCAGCATCTATTTTACGGCGGAGTAATGATACGCCTCGCATGTAAGAGAGGTGTCCCATGTAATGAGTGACTATGATTAAGTACAAAAATGGGCTCAGTAATTCTATAGAGTCAGCTTGTGTTACAGCGGGTTGATCACGGAATATAAAGACTAACATCGTAGTTATAAACACAAGCGATAAGCCATGGACAACCTGTTTCATTCCCCGCAGTGCGTAGTTCGCTGCGGAGTTCGCAATTAGGTAAGGCAGGGCGATTGCTGGGTTAAAGTTGATCACGCCAATAAGTACACCAACCAATGCCATATCAATCTGCATGAGCTTAATTTCAGTTTCACGACATTCGTCTTTCAAGTACCAGAGTAAGCCGATGTGTGGGTAGATAAGGCATATTGCGATAGCGATAATAGACCACGCATCAAACCCCAAGCCTAATTTTGATTGTGATAAGACGATACTGATGGAGAATAAAATAAGTCCAAATACTCTAAGTGGGTATATTTGCCTACCAATTCTTTCGATACTATTTTTGCGTTTTTTGATCATATTTTTTGAATTATAAGTCGTGAACTAATCAATTTTAGGTGTACTTGAAGGTGATAATAGTTCATAAAACAAGCAATATGTTTAAAAATCAGATGACTGTCCTACCATTTATCTTATTCCTATCTCTCGACCTGAGCTGACGCCACTTTACTGGACATCGTGACGCGCCGTAGTGTTTAAATAAATCTCTTTAATCCCATCTTTAGAGAGGTTGTTGAGATTTGATTGGAGTATAAATTTTCAGATTTGGTTTCATCTTTGAAACTGATATTATGTAGTCATACATATAGAGAGAAGCGGCACATGAATCATCGTAAAAAAGGTAATCTGATTTTAAAGGCACGTGCTAAGAAGGCACATGCAAAATTAGTTCCAAAGAAGAAGAGCAGTTACGTGAGTAAAGCTGATCGTGCAAAGTTGGAAGCAGAAGAAAAAGCAGTAGCAGATCAAGAAACTGCAAGCGACTCTAATACTCAAGCCTGATCAGGAATCGCTGTGGTGCTAGTCACACATGACAGCGATTTAACAAAGTATTGGGCGGGTAGGCGTATTACCTTTTAAATTGGCGGCAACCTGGTCCATCAGCCGCACAATTAGGTGAAATCACTGAGCGGTCACCCGGTAAGCGATTCTCAACCTTACCTTTATGGTTCTTACCATGCTTCTTCAGGTTTTTATGGTGGCAGCCTGTCATAACAACGCTTACAGCGACTAACGCAATAATACTGATAATCTTTTTCATACCTTATTCTCCGTTTCTATAGATAAATTAGTGGGCCAGCGAACTAATAATTGTGCGCCGCCCAATCGCGAGTCGTGAATTTCCACCTGTCCTTGGTGAGCCGTCACCACTCGTTTTACAATGGCCAAACCAAGGCCAAATCCGTTGCCGTTTTTATTCCGACTACTATCCTGTATCGCGAAAGCTTCAAACAAACGCTCTCGCTCACTTTCAGGAATACCAGCACCGTCATCGTCAACCAATAAAGTTACGTGCTCTGTGTTGTATGACAATGTCGCATGCACTTTTGTTTCCGCATGACGAAAACTATTTTGTACCAAGTTACTCAGCAGTCGGCTCATTAACACATCATCAAAGCTAGCAAGCTCGTTATTGCTTACAGCTTCTGATTGCCACGTTAAATCGATACCGCCTGATAAACCTTCAAAGCCCTGCATGGTAGATTCAAACCAAGGTTTGAGCGGTTGTAGTTTTGGCTCCAAACGCTTATCTGTTTGATCAAAACGCGCATAGGTCAGTAACTCATTTAATAAGGTATCCAGCTCTTCCATGTCTTGATTCATGTTGTCGACATAGCGTTGATGATCAGCGGGCTCATCCGTTGTTTCCAGCATATCTAGCGAGAAACGCATCCTTGCAATAGGTGTTCGTAGTTCATGAGAAACGGCACTGGTTAGTTCTTTGTGTGAGCGGATGCTTGCCTGTGTACGCGCTGCCATTTGATTAAAGGCATAGTTAAGCGATGACAAGCGGGCACTCTTTCGATAAGGCACACGCGCCTCATAATCTCCCGATCCAAAGGCTTTAGCTGCTTGCTGTAAACGTGCTAAATCGCGCCATAATGTCCATACCCAAAACAACACAAACAACGAAACAAACATCAGTAGCGAAATAATTATAAAGGTAGAGAGGTGACGAGCAATCCATGGTGATTGAAACGATGGAACCACTAGTAACCAAGGGCTATCTGAGACCTTTTTATAAAGATGATATTCCTCCTTACCATCAGAAATAGGTAAGACCTTTCCTTGCTCTAAGCGTGCCAGCTGCTGCTCAGTAAAAGTAACAGACTCTATTGGTTCTAATAACAAATCAAAGCCAAAGTTAGCACGTATCTCTTTAAGTACCTGTGGGCGTACAGCTAGAGTGTGTTCAAGTAATTGCTGCTCAATCAAATACATAGTACCTGCAGCAGTGTTCGCTTCATCCGTTGGGTAGTCCTGATCCATATCAAATACCCAGATCAAATCACTTTCAGGTAATCTAGCAAATAAGGTGGTTACATCATCGGTCTCTATTCCCACGGTTAAGCCATGATCAAGCCGCTTTAAGTCATGTTTATCAAAGTTATAATCAGTGAATGGGGCTAGCTTTAAAGGGTAAATAAACTCATTTTGTAACTCATTAAGCTTTTGCAAACGTTGGTTTTGGTCTAAGCCCCTAACGGACTGATTTAACAAAGTAACCGTACCCTTACTCACTCTCTGTTGATAATTATTGAGGGTGTCTTTCAATAAAAAATTCACCGTGCCATTGATTGACAACACGTAAATAATGATCGGCAATAACACCATCACTGTTAATGTAAAAAATAACTTAATCATGACTACCACCCATCTGCGACAAATAAATACCCTTGTGCCCGAACCGTTTTAATACCGGTGGGCCTAGCAGGATCAGTTTCTAACAACTTGCGCAAACGAGAGATACGAATATCAACTGAACGATCTAAACCGTCGTATTCAATGCCTGATAATGAGGTCAAAATAGCATCACGACTGAGCACCTGACCTGCGTTGCTGGCCAATAAATACAGTAGCTCATATTCCTGAGTAGTTAGCTCCAAAACGCTCCCACTCAACATCACGGAACGAGATGCAGTGTTGATCGCTAAGCGGCCAAAGACCAAACTATCAGGAATGGACGCTACGGCATTTTCAACAACAGATACTGGTTTAATACGGCGTAATAAAGACCTAACGCGCGCCAATAACACTCTTGGCTGTACTGGTTTAATCACATAGTCATCTGCGCCCAACTCCAAGCCAACCACCTGATCAAAGTCTTCATCCTTAGCGGTTAACATGAGAATAGGGGCGTCATATTGCGGTCGGACTTGTCGGCAGACCTCTAAACCATCTAAACCCGGCAACATCAAATCCAACACTACCAAGTCAGGCTGCATATCAATAATGCGCTTTACCGCAGTATCACCGCGATACTCAACCGCGACTTTCAAGCCTTGTTTCTCCAGATACTCCACCATCAAGTCAGACAGACGCTTGTCATCTTCAACTAGTAAAATGCTGTGGTAATGTAGTTCTGAAGTCATAATTGGACTCTGTTTAAAGTGTTTAACGCTTATTGTTACTGAGTCTAGTTTTTCATAAAAGTACTCACTTCAACAATGAGAGTTTTGTATAGGTTTTGTAATCGCAAAGTAACGTAAACGATACATTAGCAACAAACGCCAAACACTCTCTTAACAGACAGTTACAAAGCTAAAAGTTACGATTTACCCATCGAAATAAACACATAACACAGGGTAAAACTAATGAAAGCATTCACTCGAAAAGTACTCATCCTTTCCACAATTGGCCTACTGGTGCCAATGATCGCAACCGCTGCTGAAACAGAAGAAAGAAGCCGTAGCTTTGGTATTGCGCTAGATATTGATAACCATGTACAAACCTATATAGAGAATAATGAGAATTATCGCGGCCAGATATTTTTTCAGTACCGTGGCGAAAAATTCAACATGGATAAGGATTCAGCGTCGTACCGCTTTTTTGATCGTGACAAGTTCCAAGTTGAAGTCATCGCTAAAGTGCCTGAGCGCGGACATGGCTTCGCCGATGAAACGACGATTACAGGCATGGATGAGCGAGAGTCGTCACTTGGACTAGGGCTGCGTGTAGGTTACAAAACAGCGATTGGTTTGCTGAGCTTAGACGCAACCAAAGACATTAGTAACCAACATGACGGAGCGGAAGCCGACCTACGTTTTGGTCCAGACTTTTACAGTGAGCGTGCCGGCAAAGCTCGCAATGTAGAGTTTGGTGTTATCGGCGGAGTGAAGTGGCAAAGTGATAAAACTGTGGACTATTACTATGGTGTTAAAGACACAGAAACAACGGCAGACCGTGCAGCTTATGAGGGTAAAGCCGCAATAACGCCTTATGTTGGAGTGGCTGGACAGGGGAATATTACTAAGAACCTAACCTTTAACACTAGTGCGATTTACATGGATGCGCCTGATGAGATTACGGATAGTCCGATTGTTGATAAAGGTCACGATGTGCAGGTGAGTGCTGGGCTTACTTATTGGTTTAGATAAGGTAATTACTAATCGCACGAAGTTGTTTCTACAACTTCATGCGTTTCATTAAGCAAGTACTCAAAGAGGCTAAAGCATAATACCGTTCACACAATAAATTACTTTGTATTATGTAGTCTAAGGATGGGAAAGCTTCGTGAAAATAATCGCTCAATGCCAACACTGTAATCGCCGTTATGATGCATCCGGACACGCCTCTGGCAGTCGGTTTCGTTGTCAATGTAGCGAAATAGTAGAAGTTCCTCAGCCTGAGGTAGTAAGAAACGCCAGCGTAATACGATGCTCATCATGCGGTGGCGCACGTAGTAACAAAGCGAGCGAATGCTCTTTTTGTAGTAGCTCTTTTACGATGCACGATTACGACCTCAACACCGCCTGCCATAAGTGCTTCACTAGAGTTAGCGACAAGGCTAAGTTTTGCCACAGTTGCGGCACAGACATTGCAACTGAGGACAGTATCGGAAATATAACCGACAAAGCCTGCCCAGGTTGTAATCAAGAGCACTTCCTACACACACGCAAGTTTCGACCTGACCACCCAGCGATACTGGAGTGCAACCATTGCGTTGGTATTTGGCTAACGAACGACTACTTTGAAAAGGTCATGAAAGATGCTGTTTCAGCAGGTGAGAACGCCTTAAAACTGGAGCAAGTCCAACCTAACAAACTTGAAACTAGTACAGAAAATACCTCATTTTCATACCGTAAATGCCCCGACTGTGACCAGTTTATGGCGCGTGAAAACTTTGCTCGTCACAGTGGGGTGATTATTGATTCTTGTAAGCAACATGGAAAGTGGTTTGACTCAGAAGAACTCTCTCGAATTTTAACTTGGGTACAAGCTGGAGGGATGGTGAAATCAACAAAAATCATGCTTTCCGAACAGCAAGCTAAGCCATCAAAACAAAAAGCCAAGTTGGCACAAGAAAGACAGAGCCTTGCCAACCAACGAAGCCACCCAAAACACACTTATAATACCGGTGGAGGATTCGGCCTTGCCCTTGTACTATTAGATCAATTATTTAAATAAACAAAGGTGAAGCTAATAACGCTTAATCATGAAGGTTAGTTGTTTAGGGTGTATGGCTACAGTTTAACTACTTAACAAAACCTTAGACTTTAAATAGGTAAAAATTGTGGTACTAAATCAATACATATATTCACGCCTTTCTCCTGAATCAGTACAAGCGCACCTTGAGCATCATTACGACCTATCGCCCATTAAAAGCTGTGTGTTTTATGTATTTGGCTTGCATGATAACTATCTGGTTAAAACGGAAGAGTCGCAATTTATCCTGCGTCTTTATCGAAACCAGTGGCGCAACGCGGATGAAGTATTCTTTGAGCTTGAGCTGTTAAATTACCTTAAGCAACAAGCTCAAGCAGTGGCTTCCCCGTTACACACAAAGGCCCATGAACTAGCATTTGAGATTCAAAGCCCCGAAGGTGTGCGGTTTTCAGCGTTGTTTAACTATGCTGACGGTAAAGGGCTCACTCAGGAAATATCTACTCAAGAAAGTGAGCTATTAGGAACGACCATAGCCAATATTCACAGTGCCACAGGCGACTTTAAGACTACCCACAAAAGGAATGAACTGAATCTCACTTATCTGCTTGATGAGTCTGTAGAACTCATAGCGCCATTTATTAACGCTGAGAAACAAGAATTTTTAACTGAAATACAGAAAAAACTGCACAAGCAATTATTACCAATCACTCAAAGTGATGCCGATTTTGGAATATGCATTGGTGATGTAAATCAAAGTAACTTCCACATAAACACGTCAAAGCAAATCACCGTGTTTGACTTCGATCAGTGTGGCTACGGTTATCGTGCCTTTGAGGTTGGCAAATTCTCATCATCGTTGTTTCGAAGCCCTAACAAAAAACAACTCACGAAAGCATTTCTTAAAGGCTATGAAACAGTGCGTAAGCTTTCAACGGTTGAGAAAAATGCTATTCCGTATTTCGAGATAGCAGCGACAATCTGGGTGATGTCAATACGCGTTGCTAACGAAGATAAAGTTGGTCATTTACACTTGGAAGAAGGTTACTGGAACCAACGGTTTGCTATTCTTGAGGCGTTGGATAAGCAAGTAAGCTAAAGCGATAGGTTTTTTTCGATGGAAAACAACAAACATCTAGAGCAACACATCTTCTCAACCGTTCTTTCAAAGTAAAAGCCCTTAAACCTTTTCAATGGACTACATGTTCTAGGAATATAGAATGGATAATGATCTAAAGAAATTGGCTATCGAGTTATCAGAAACAGGTGAAGCCAAGAAGCTTTATAAGTTAATCAAACCTTTTATTGATGTTGAGGATCCATTTGCGATTAATTTGTATTCTACTTTCAGCTTGAAGGAATTTAGGGAGCCTGACGAGGTGTTTGCCAAAAGAAGTATCAAGTTAAAAATATATGCGTCAGAGCATGGAATTCCTGATGCTTCATATAGGATGGGAGTAAGTTATCTTTACGGCGATGACGTGACCCAAAGCTATAATGAAGCAGCAAAGTATTTTGAGCGTGCTATTTCTCAAGGGCATACCCATACAAAATTTACGTTTGGCTTTAGTTTATATTACGGTACCGATGATAACCCAATCGATAGAGTGCGGGGGTTAGCTTTGCTAGAGGAAGCTGCCTTAGCTGGCTCGGAGGGAGCAAAAAATGAACTTGAAGTTATTAAAACTGAAACATAACTCTCTTCGATCTCGAAATAATCCGTGAAAGCCTAGAATCACTTGCAGCACCAAGCGACTATCCAAAAATAGTTTATTGTTCAATACCCTGATGAGTATTTGTTTAGGTTCTCCTTTGACAGTTCATCAGCATAGCAAGGTTAGTTATTTCACGGCTGAGACGGTGACAGCTTCTTCAGACTCTGGAAAATAGATTTGCCTATCACCAACCCCATTCCCTTCTGCTTCTTGCTCAGGCTCTCTTTTGAAGCCATTGATACTGGGTACAGCAAGTTGTTTTGTTGAGGTGTTCCTCATTGGTATGAATCGACCATAAATCAAAGATATTCCGCTTTTCTAACTGTGCAGTGGCGTGAGCTACGGCAAGTACATTTGAAGGGACAGTTTTATGATACCCAAGATCGATTTTGCCAGCCGCTAAGCCAAAAGAGTAGACGGTATCAAACAACCCCATAAAGATAATGGTGGGTGCTTTGCCTTGTGGTTCTTGACCTTCTTGATACTCTAATGGGTCGCCACGCTCATCAATAATATGCGCGAATTCTCGTGCTAATGCAGCTCCTCGGCTATATCCAATGAGCACGATGCCTTTATGGTCGTTCTTATAGTTTTTGACGAGTTCGTCATACATGTCATTAACAATTTTTCTACCGCCTACACCGGTCATTTTTCCAGCGTAATTTAGCGGATTAAAGTTTCCACCTTCGTAGCTCGAACCAACACCCGCTGCATAGAAAGCTTTGCCATTTTTGTTAGATTTTTTATATTGCTCGATGAAGTGAAATACATTCGTTTTTTGACCGAACTTAATGTTTTTACCCGTATCGTCAAAGCCGTAGACAACAGTGTCTGCTGCAAACGCTGATGACATGAAGACTGAAAGTAATAGTGTCGTGAAATATTTAACCATAGGGTTCTCTTTGATTTTCTTTTACGAATACTGCGGTCAGGCTGTTTTTTTTGTCTTGAAATACAGTATATTTTATACATCGATAACTTATAAGGGTGACTTGTCAGATACCTGTCAGGTTAATGTCGGTAATTACATTCAACTTTATCTGCAAATACACTTGGCTTTTTGCCTTCGCAATATCAAGTGTGTGTTTTGGTCTGTGGATAGTCGATATACTTATACCCACTCTAAAAGGTGCTGACTTCACTCAGCAGTATGAAATCCACGGTAACTTTAGATACCTTGATTTCGGTGGTATTAGTTTCTTTCTAGGCTTTTTGTTTTTGGGTCTAACTATTTTTTTAGAGTACGTAAGCAATAGAAAATTACTTAAAGGCACTGCTGGAATCAGCAACTAGATAAACTTATGAAACTTAACGACACGCTGTACGTATCTGACTTAGACCGCACCCTGTTAAAAGATGATCAGACCTTGTCTGAGGAAACGACATCCTATTTAGTGAATGCTGCAAAAAAGGGACTTAATTTCACCTATGCAACTGCTCGATCACTTGCATCCAGTGGCTTTGTGTTGAAAGGTCTCGAGTTGCAACTCCCCGTTATCTTATACAACGGCGCACAGATCTATTGCCCTAAAAAAGAAGCGTATATTCACAGCTCCTATATGGAGTCAGGCGTTTATTCAAAATTACTAAAGCAGCTAATTGGTGATGGTTTGAATCCTATCGTTCACAGCCTTGACGAGGATGACAAGCTAAGGGTGTACTTTCAAACAGTCACTTACGAAAGTATGGTGAAGTGGATAAACTCAAGACTCAAAAATGGTGATGATCGATTCCGAGTCACCATAGATTTCTCTGAGATTGAAACTTCCAAGGTTATCTCGTTAGTGATGACAGGCCCTTACGAGCAACTAAGGGAATATGAGCAACAGTTAAGCGCTGAACCAACTATCTCACATGTGCTATCTGAGGATGTTTATTGTGAAGGACACTATTTACTCGAAATATCCCATATGGATGCGAACAAGGGTTTTGCCGTCGAAAAGCTACGTGATCATTTAGGTTTAGAGAATATCGTCTCATTTGGTGATAACAATAATGACCTACCAATGTTTAAGAAATCCACCCGTTCCTTGGCAGTTTGTAATGCCAAGGAACCCGTCCAAAACGCTGCCAGTGGCGTAATCGGTCATCACAATGAAGATGCGGTTATCAGTTACATTAAAGAGGTCTGTCATGAAAATTTGGAATCAAGATAAGTATCTAGAAGCATGGAACTTTGCCTCTAGCATTCACAACGGCCAAACCTTACCCGGAAGCGATATTCCTTATATAAATCATATTGGGCTAGTGGCAATGGAGGCAACCGCAACGGTGTCTCATGAAGAGATCAATCACCCAGATACGCTGGTGCTATGTGCGTTACTGCATGATTCCATTGAAGACACTTCAACCACCTACGAAGATATCAAAAAGGTGTTTGGTGCAGTCATTGCAGATGGCGTTTTAGCACTGACTAAAAATACAGAGTTACCCTCAAAACCAGAGCAAATGAAGGACAGTCTTAATAGAATCAAGCAACAGCCTAAAGAAGTCTGGATGGTTAAGTTATGTGACCGAATCACCAACTTACAACCACCGCCAAAGCATTGGAACAAAGCTAAAATCGCTAAATATCAAACGGAAGCAACTTTGATATTGAATGAACTCGGCGAGGCCAGCCCATTCCTTGCAGAAAGGCTAAAGACTAAAATTACCAACTACAGTAAGTACTTATAAGTCGACAGAAGTGGGTGTTTTAGGTTTTATTGCTGTTAGGTATATGTACTCACTTTGTTGAGGTAACAAATGATACATTCTCTAAATCCGCTCATGAAAGCCTTTTTGAAGACTATGACGGGATAAAAACGATGTATATAAACAATCAAAGAAGGAATAATCAGTGACTTTCATAGAAAAACTAAGTTGTGCTTGGGAAAAGAATAATTCATTAGTATGTGTTGGTTTAGACCCTGACACAGAACGCTTCCCATCAAGTTTGCGTGACGTGCCTGATGCTATTTTTCAGTTTAATAAAGCAATTATCGATGCGACTCATGACTTAGTTTGTGCCTACAAACCACAAATTGCTTACTTCTCTGCGGAGTCAGCAGAAGATCAGTTAGAAAAAACCATTCAATATATCCAAACTGAATACCCAGATATTCCAGTCATCCTCGACTCAAAACGTGGGGATATTGGCAGTACCGCTAAAAAGTATGCTGTAGAAGCATTCGAGCGTTATAAAGCAGATGCGGTAACCATAAATCCTTACCTTGGTTTTGACTCAGCTGAGCCATTTCTAAACTACAAAGACAAGGGAACAGTATTGCTATGCCGCACTTCTAACAGAGGCGCTAATGACCTGCAAGACTTAGATGTAGGTGGCATGCCGCTGTACCAAAAAGTGGCTTCAATGATCACTGAGCAATGGAATTTCAACAAGAACTGCATGCTTGTTGTTGGCGCGACTTGGCCGTCACAAATGTCGGAAGTACGTGAAATTGTTGGCGACATGCCATTTCTTGTACCGGGTGTTGGTGCGCAAGGTGGCGACATTGAGGCTTTAGTGAAAGCAGGACAAACTGCAAACGGTACGGGCTTGATTATTAGCTCATCCAGAGGTGTTATCTATGCAAGTGAAGGTGATAACTTCGCTAGTGCAGCAAGGTCTGTTGTTGTAGATCTTCGCGAAAAAATTAATTTACACCGTAACTAAGTTTAAACTGGAGTACATCAAATGATCACAGGTAGCTGCCTATGCAGCCAAGTTTCATACGAAATATCAGGGAAAGTCGGTGACGTTATTCACTGTCACTGCCAAACCTGTCGTAAGGCGCATGGCGCTGCCTTCTCTAGCGTTGCGTCCGTCCCAGATGATGCTTTTACCCTAAAAGGCGAAGAGAATCTTAAAAGCTTTGAATCTTCGAAGGGTAAGCACCGATACTTTTGCTCAAACTGCGGCACTCAGATTTATGCTAAAAGAGAGGCTACGAGTCATATTATTTTACGCCTTGGTTCGTTAGACAACGCGGATGGTCTTGTTGAGAAGAGCCATATTTGGGTGTCTGACAAAGCGTCTTGGTACCAGATTAATAACAACCTGCCTGAATATCAAGAATATGAATAAGGAAGAGATTCTTCTCGTTTACGACAAAGATTGTCCTGCGTGTGATTTTTACTGCCAAATCATACGTATTAGGGAAAGTGTAGGTGAGTTAAAGATTATTGATGCCAGAGAGAATAGTGATATCTTAAACGAGATTACCAGCAATGGTTTGGATATTGACCAAGGCATAGTACTGAAAATGGGTGGACAGCTTTATTATGGCTCAGATGCTATTCATGCTTTATCGCTGCTAAGCAGTCGTTCTGGCGTACTTAACCGTCTTAACTATTGGATGTTTAAGTCAAAGCGGCTTTCTAAGGTGTTGTACCCTGTACTGCGTTTTTTCCGAAACTGCCTGCTTAAGGTTTTGGGGAAATCAAAAATTAACAATCTCAACTTACCTGACAATAACAAGTTTTAGCAGTGCTGATCTAAAACGTCAACTTGTTGTAGTCAAACTAAAGCTGGTCACTTCTTTAGACGTTAGTCCAAATTTTTACTCTTCCTGACACTGTTTGGGGATAGACTTTTCAGTCCAGTCAACTAGCTTTATCGCTTGTGCTTTGTTCTTGAATGGTTTTTTGTTCTTAACCCCTTTACCAGTCAGTAAATTCACATCGCAATCTAGCTTATAACTAAGATCAAGCGTGTCGCGTGACTCATAGGTATAGCCTGCAACCACAAAAGCTTTGTTCCTGTAGGCAATAGTCAGTATCTGTGACCATCGGTTGCGGCCAATTGCTTGGTTTTGACTGAGTACTTGCAAAGAGCCCCCAGCAGTTAGTGCCAAAGAAGGGATGTTGCCCCACATTGAGCCTGACCAAGCAAGGTTCGGTTTGAATAGTGCCAACTGTGGTGTATTTCTATTATCCTCTAAAAAGAGGTATAACCCGACATCTTCATCAAAGTTGTTGTTTGGACTAACCAAAATCGCGTGATCCTTTCCACCATCGTTGTTCCAGTCTCCAGCAATAAAACCGACTATTTTTGCGGGGTCGATATATTGATCGGTCGGAGTCGTGGCAAAGCTATTCGTTGATAGCACCAGCAGGGATAACATGGCAGTAATTTTATAGAGCGGCTTCATAGTGACTTCATTATTAGTGATTAATAATTGAGTCTAGTACAGTCTTTGATAAAAGATACGATCATTCACTAATCGTCGTATGGAATAGGTTGGTTAATTGCTATGCTTAGTTAAAAGGAGCGAATTATCCAATGCTACAGACGACTGTAAAGGTCAGGAAACTGACGATATGTTAACCGATTTTTCTGATGTGATTCTTTTACTGACAGCAGCTTTCATTGCGGGCGCACTGAATGCAGTAGCCGGTGGCGGAAGTTTTCTAACGCTTCCAGCGCTGGTTTTCACCGGCATACCACCTGTTGTTGCAAACGCTACAGGTACGGTGGCTTTATTGCCTGGTTATATTTCTGGCGCATTTGGCTTTCGCGAAGACCTTAAAGCACCTCCGGGCTTGTCATTAGTCAGCCTTGCAATCATAAGTATTGTTGGCGGAGCTATTGGTGCAGTGTTGTTGATCTTCACCAATGACCAAGTATTCCGTCAAATTATCCCTTGGTTGCTATTGCTCGCGACGGGGCTATTTGCCTTCGGTCCAATGATTCTAAACAAGTTTAAGCAAGACTCCGAAGTGACAACGTCCTTCGTTAAAGCAGGTTTGGGTATGTTCAGCGTTGCTATCTATGGTGGGTACTTTAACGGAGGCTTAGGTATTTTACTGTTGGCATTGCTTGGCTTGTTAGGGCAAACCAATTTGAATGCCATGAATGGGGTTAAAAATGTAGTCTCTGCGTTACTGACAGCAATCGCTGTGCTTATTTACGCTTGGGGCGATGTGATTGCTTGGTCACAAGCATTAATCATGATGGTGGCTGCAACGATAGGTGGCTATCTTGGTGCGCGAGTGGCAAGACGGATTCCTGCAACGGTATTTCGGATGTGTATTGTTATCATGGGTTTGATTATGAGTATTCTATTTTTTATCAATAGCTAATGAAGTTTGTTACTCCCCAAACAAGCAAACTTCACGCTCATCCAACCACAACGGATACGGGACCATAGACCGTTGAAATAACCGACCCTGCAAGTGATTCGCCAACCAGTGCTGCAGATGCGTGTAATTCCCGCTCGTAAACACCGGCTTATTCACCCTAGAAAACTGTCGAATGAAAGGTAATAGCGCATAATCCAGTAAGCTAGGTGTAGCACCCATAAAGAACTCATGCTTCGCCAAGCGTTGCTCTAAAGCCTGAACAAACGGTTCACACTCAACACGGCATTCTTCCAAATCATCCCCATGAAAACGCTTTGCACGCTTGTACTTTTCTAAGCTGGGTTTAAATTCATCATCATTTTCTTGAATGATCTTAAGCATCTCTGGCAGCGCTTTAGGATCATCTGAGTAGAGTAAGTTGTCAGGGTCATTTTGGTTTAGCGCCCATAACATAATATCTAAACTTTCATCGACGATTGTAAGTTGCTGAACATCATCATCCGCCGTGGCTTCGGTATTTTCAATAACCAAAACAGGTACTGTAGCCTTGGGCGATAACAGCAACATCTCCGTAGGTTTCTCCTTCATTGTCACTGCGCGAATCTGTACAGTCTGCTTTGCGAGCAATATCGCTAAACGAGCCCGCATTGCATACGGGCAGTTTTGAAGTGAGTAGAGTAGTGGCAAAGTGGAGGGCGACTTTCCCGATACTTCAGAGGTTGTGAGTGACATAAAGTGTCCCTTTATAAACCCTGACTGTACTGTGCGTTCGTAGACAACGTTACAAGCTCACTAAGCTGTTGTGCCGCATGAGTATGCTCATTACCACGATCACTGCTAAGCAGGTTCTCAAAGTATTCAATCAACTGAGCTTTATCATGTTCTTGTTTAGAACCCGCTCCGATATTTGTCAGGTCAATAAAGAACTCATCAAAGGTATGTCCCAAGTCATCAACGATCTCTGAGTTTAAGAACTGCTCATGATTGTAAATACTTGGGTAGCCGCCTTTCTGCTTATCAACCGCAAATGACACGCCTTTTACATTAGTAATCGTTGTGGCCTTTTGGCACTTCAACATGCAACCGTCTTCGATACTTGGCTTGTTACAACCAACCGTTTGCTGGAAGAAACACTGACGACTTGTCATCATCAAAATCGGGTGATAAATGCTGTAAAGCATTTTGAAATTTTCAGGACGTGCAATATTTTTGATTTGGTTACGGTTTATCTCATTAGAAATAAACGCACCTGCACAGTTCAAGTCTTCTTTTAGCGTTAACAGCGCATAAGAGTTTGTGGTGTTTAGGAAAGGCCCAGCAATCCACTCGATACCCATTTGATTCGCCACATACGCAACACCTGTATTATTGCTGACTATGCGAGTAGGGCGTATACGCTCTAGTAGGCGGATAGACTCATCGTAATCTTTACCAATCAAAACAGCAGGGAACCAAGGAATCAGTTGTGGATTACGCTCGAATATCTCAATGTGCTTGTCGCAGTCTTTCTTCCAGCTTTCAGGTAGTTTGAAATACACGTCAGCGTCAGTCAGTTCACACAACTCAACGTCTTTTTCAGCAGCAATCAGTATCGACATGCTGTGTTTCTTGCCGCTAGCCGGCGCTAGCTTGTTGTGCTTTTCTAGCTTAGGCACTTCGACGTATGGGATTGGTTTTACTTCATTATTGAGCAAGTAAGCCGCTTCATTTTTTAACGTTGTTAGCTCTTTAAACGGAATACTCAAGTCCGCACCTAAGTCACTGTAGTCAACGTCTTCAGTGGTGTAATCATTACTAGCGAAGTTTTTGAAGCACTTTTCAAGTGTACTTTGACGGATAGATAAGTCTTCAGTCGCACGGAATGTTGACTCAGTCTGTAGCGATAGCACCTTGTCATCACCAACCGTCATGGTTAGCGTCAAAGGCTCGTTCAACTGGCCAGAAAACTTCATTCGTAACGGTTGCTTCGCAATGCTCAGGTACTTAATTTTGTCTGCCAGCTCATCACCTAACTCATTCTTCTTACTGTATAAGCCCGCTTTCACTTCTTGAATGTGAATGACTGTCTTAGCACCACTTTCTTCGACGGCATGAGTCAGGCTGTGATCACGAGGATTGTCTATGAACATATCCTTTGTGAGATCTCCCGTTAAGAAGGAGTTCGTAAAGTCACGATTAAACACACGATGTAAATTTGAATCATCTGCAGCTAATTTGCCAGACTCAACAAACGTGTCGATCGACTTACGCCACGTGTCTGTCACGGTATACACGTAGTGAGCGTTCTTGATTCGACCTTCAATCTTCAGTGAGTCAACTTGCGCGTCGACTAGCGCAGGCAAGTCAAAATAAGCGGAGTTGTCTTTCAAGTTAAGCGGGAATTTATTACCCGTAGCAGTAGGCTCGTATTCATCACGGCATGCTTGGCTGCAACTACCACGGTTACCCGAATTACCAACACTGACTGAGCTAGAGTAACACTGGCCAGAAAATGCGATACACAATGCACCGTGTACAAACACTTCCGTTAGTACGTCATGTTCGTGGGCTAGGGCGGTTAAGGATTTGACCTCGTGGATATTTAATTCACGCGATAAGTTTAAGCGTGATGCTCCGACTTGCGCCAAGAACTTAATTTGGCCTTCGTTATGAGTTGTCAGTTGAGTCGAGGCATGTATATCTAAGGTCGGGAAATGCTTTTTGACGAGATTAAACAAACCAAGATCTTGAACGATGATGCCATCAAGACCGGTATTAACTAGCTTATTGAGTAGCTTGAAGAGTGTCGGTAGCTCTTGTTCGAGTATCACGACATTAATTGTTAGAAAGACTTCGCAGTCGTACTTGTGCGCTAACTGGATGACGCCTGTTAACTCATCAAAAGTCAGATTGGAGGCACGGTTTCTAGCGTTGAATTTATCTAGGCCGCAGTAAACCGCATTGGCTCCTGCAATTACAGCCGCTTTTATTGCTTCAACGTCGCCACCGGGCGCTAATAATTCAATCTTTCTAGTCATGTCTATGCTCACTTAGTACTTAGGGCAGGATTCTAACGGGAACAAGCGAATATTGGTATGGCTACTATGAAAAAGACGTGTGCTATTAAAGCGAGCAGGGGATTTATGACGTTGAGAGTCAGCATTGTTGTTTAAACAATATATGTCATTGAAGCATAATAAAAGGAAACATGTATGGAGTAAGTGGTAAATAATAAAGCTTATTTACAATATAATTAAAACTTTAGCCTTGAGATTAATTGTTTAAGACGTATTGATGTTAATCAATGTTGATATGCTTAAAATGAATACTAATCAAGGAGGGTAAATGGAAAAAATTAGCACGATGCTAGCCAAAATGCGTAGTCTTAAGTCGGCGACAATGTCTGCGCACGAGTCACGAGATATTTATTTCAAAACTTTATTTGCTGACCCATATGGGTTTAAGAATAAAACATACGACTGGGGAGGCGAGAACACCTTTATCTATTTTGCTTTGGTGGTTTACAGCTTGGGTGTTGCAACGCTGTTAACACTTGAAGCGAAGGGTATTATTCCAACCATAAACCCGCTTATATACTTGGCTTTTCTCTTCGCGGTATTCATTGAGTTATTAGGAAAAGTCGTTTTCTCATGGTGTATCCACCGATTTAAAATTAAGATTAATTACGTTAGAAAACTCGCCTTACGACCTTGGCGAAAGCTAAAGATTTACGTGATTACATTATTCTTTGTGGTTGGTGGCAAAGATGCGGTCCATATCATCTGCATGTTGTTCTTTCTAGATCAGCTTAAAACCATTTTTACGGAGTGGAATGTCATTAGACGAAAGCTGCCTATTTTGGCATACGCTTTTGTGGCTTGGGACCGTATAGAAGATAGGCCTTACACGCTGCGTTATGACATGCTTGAGGATATTCTAAGATTCGTCGTTTATCTTCCGTTTATCATTATATTCGGTAAAGCTTCAATCATCATAATGATTCCTAACCTTATCAATGAGTTTGGTGATGGTTTGGCAGAGCCTGTTGGTCTGCGCTTTGGACGCCACAAATACCGTACTCGTTCCCTATGGTATGACGGCAAATTCTGGAATGGTGACTTCCAGCGAAGCTTAGAAGGAAGTGCAATGGTTTACATCATATCTATTGCAGTTTTACTGCTTTATCATGACCTATTCACAAGTACTCAGCTAATCGTTTCATTGGTATTCTTGCCGATCATTATGACTGTAGCCGAAGCATTCAGCCCACATACTAATGATGGGCCAATGTTAGCGTTAACAGGATGTTCTTTCCTGTGGGTGACCCTGAACTATGTGTGACTAACTAGCGTGGTAGGGTTAGCGCCAAAGCCGACCCTACCTAAAATGATTTACATTATGCATTACTGTTTATCTATCTAGCTATGCACGCTTTGATTCGAAGGGTATGGGCCCATTGAGTGATTCATTCTCTCGTTTTATGGCTTTCTTCATTTTTTTATTCAAATACATTGAGCTGTCTGCAGTATTTAGTAAGCTCTGCAAGTTGTTACCATCATCAGGGTAGATAGCAATTCCACAGCTCACACCGACCTGGTGGCTGGTCTGATTGATTTGAATTGGCTTGCAGATATTCTCAGTTAGACGCTCTATTAACTGGTGTATCTGTGACAGATCATGAATATTTTTTCCTATCAAAAGAATAACAAACTCATCACCTCCCATACGGACCGCGAGATCCCTATTGTGAATGTTGTTTTGAATGCGAGATGCGATGGTACATAGCACTTGATCACCATCGTCGTGGCCGAAGATATCATTAATTTGCTTAAAATCATCTAGGTCAGCATAGATCAACGCAATCGCTTCATTAGTGTTTGAATTGACTCTTTTTTCAAACTCTTCAAAGAGACTCAGCCTGTTATTTAAGCCAGTTAATGGGTCTTGCATCGCTTTTCTGATCGCTGTCTTTTCAGATCTAAACATACGACGTTTAAATTGAATAATAACGATGCTTGCGAGTGCAAGATTAATGAATAGCGTTGAAACAATACAAAGAATGATCCCAGCCATTGCTAGTGATTCAATAGGGCGCAGAATGGGGTAGTCTAGTGCATGAATGCCGCAGATAAACAGCACAGAAATAACTAACCAATCAGCCTTATCTTTAGTCGTCTTTGACTTATAAAACAACCAAGCCGTTGAAAGTAAAAATGTACCTACGGTTACCGCAGTTGTAAGGGCGGCTGGCAGAAAGTCAGGTTGAATAAAGCTGTAATAAATGACTAGGGCAGTGGCGACTACATTGATTAGTAAAATGATCTTTTGGTAGACTTTTTTTCTAAGCCAAAGACAACTTCCTATAAATAAAAATGAAGACCACGAAATGAGGCTAATATTATATAGAGCTTCTCCTTGGGACGGATTTCCAAGATGCCCATAAACCAGTAGTGAGCAATAGCCAACAGTGCCCGCCATAGAAGACAGTCCCCACCAACTAATGCCTTTTTGAACTCTAGGCATAGTTTGAGTCAGCGCAAAAAAAATGGCTGATATAATGTGGCAGGTTGTCCCTACCAGTAATATTGACGTGAAGAGTAATGGCATAATTTTTTTATTTTTTGGCCAGTCTAGAGCAGCAAAATAAACATTTGGTGCCTAGAGTTACATGCGAAAACGCACTTTATTTGACATAACTGTACTAAAATTAAACACGCTCATCAAATCCTTTTATCTGAAAAATACATTTAGAATCATATGCTTAATAAATAACACCTGTGCCCGACATTTGTTTTTGAATAACTTAATGTATTAATGGATATTATTTATTCAATTATATCTAATATACTGCTAAAAATTAGTTTTTTTTAGCCATTGACCCAGGTTTGTCAAAATATTTATGACGTCGGTTGATGACAGATAATGAAAAGTGCGAATCACATTTTACCATTTGTCAGCGCTGGACCCGTGATTGGAGTACTTACTGCTGCTTATATGTCATCTGAATGACTCTAAAAATTACGCTGTATTCGCTATCTATACAGCATAGAAGGTCATGCTTCATTTTAATATGATGAGTTCTTATACTAAGGGAGCACCTAATTACTTAATGAGGAAAACAAAAATGAAGTTAGTCATAATTACTGGAGGTTCTAAGGGCTTAGGTGAAGCTCTTGTTAAAGAGTATGCATCTGAGAAGGAATGGCATGTAGTTGAACTGTCACGTTCTGGTTCATCAAAACACAGTATTCAATGTGACTTTTCTGATGTGAAATCCATTGAGCGACTCAGCCAGTCGTTGTTTACTGAGTTAATTCGAGACGAGTGGGATGAGGTTATCTATATTAATAATGCGGGTGACTTAAAACCGATCTCTTTAATAGCTGGCCTTGATGTGTCCCAAATAGAAAGAAGCATTGCAATAAACCAAGTGTCACCTTTTATTTTACTTTCTGCCTTTATGTCTGGCTTTAGAGCTTATGAAGGTCGTAAGACAATTGTGAATATTTCGTCGGGAGCAGCGCTAAAAGGTTATGCAGGTTGGTCTCTCTATTGTGCGTCAAAGGCAGCGGTTGATAATTTTATCAATGCAGCAGCCGTTGAAGAAGTCTTTCAAGACTTCCCTTTTATAGCGGTGAATTATGAGCCCGGTGTTATAGATACATCGATGCAAGCTGAAATACGTCGCTCAGATGTGAGAAATTTTCCTGCAAAGGCACGTTTCATTGAGTTGAAAGAGAGTGGAAATCTGCGAACCGCTGAGTCTGTCGCGACGGATTTAGTCCAAAAAATAAAGAGCGGAATGGTCAATCAGACTCGTTATTCTGTCTAATAGTTTGAAAATAAGGCCAAGTAATGAGGTTTCACTAAGAAAATCCTCGGGGTTCCAAATCTTATTTTACTTGTAAGTATGAGGCTGACTGTGGGTTTACCTAGTTTTTCTAGACTAATTTAAGATTTTGTCTTTCATTTAGTGGACATTCTCATTATTCATATATGTATAACACGCAAAAATCTGGTAAAATGTCCCTGAACAAAAAGTTTTGTTCAATTATATTTAATTAGGAAAGAAAAAATGAGTACTGGTACAGTTAAGTGGTTTGATGCAGCTAAAGGTTTTGGTTTTATTACTCCTGATGACGGAAGCAAAGATCTTTTCGTTCATCACTCTGAAATCCAAAGTGGTGGCGACTATGCTACTCTTGCAGATGGTCAGAAGGTAGAGTTTGAAGTTGGACAAGGTCAGAAAGGTCCATGTGCAAATAAAGTAGTTGCTGTATAATTACATCATTTAAAGCCGTTTTTTCAATTTACGGCGGCTAAGAATGTATTTTCAGTGGGAGCTTACTCCGGTAGCTCCCACTGATTATAGATTAAGCCTTTTGTTACATCCTCACGCTATTAGTAATCCCTTTACTATGGCTGCAAATTTCAAAAATAGACCCTCAAAGTAAATTAAGCGTTGCTCCTTGTCCCAAGGTATAACGAACGCTACTTTCAAGACCTTATTTTCTAAGCACTATTACTTTCAGCAGTGATGACTTTCTTAGAAAGACTACTTGCAATCATTCTTACCAAGAAATCTAGCTTAGCCGAGCGTCTGTTTAGACGTAAAATATAGCGGTTACTGGCAATTTAACGCAGCGGCGGCACTGGCTTTTCCAGTGTAAGGACCAATATCCTGACTGTTTAACTTACCGCTTTCAAAGTTAGTTTTTATGAGTCTTTGCCAATTAGAATCTACCGTTATCATGAATGATTTATTACCACAGCGTTGAACGCCACCCGTAATGTAATTGTGACCAATACTGTGATTGGTTAAGCCTTGTTTCTGTCCTACTTGCTTTAAACTTCCGTTATTGTAGCTCCATACTCTCAATATTTTTGCTAGGTGTGGACGGTCAATATAAGCAATGTCCATCGCACCATCATTATTAAAGTCAGCAATACCTACCGGAGATAGCCAACGATAAGCTTGTCCAATATAAGGTGTGCTAGTTATAAGTGATAGTGTATTTGGAGCTGCTTTGGTGATTCCATAAACAGCTATTTGAGCACCTTTTTGATTATGACTACGTATAGTAATGATTTCATTTTGCCCATCACCATCGATGTCAGCCAAGCGCGGTTGAATGTCTTCAAACACCTGTACTGCTTCAAGAGTGATGGATACAACCTTACCATTCGCTGTTTTTGCGTGGAGCGAGCTGGGTTCAATCGCATCACCCAATACACCATGTGCATAACGTGTCGTTGCATCGTCATACCAAGCAGTTTTAATGCCACTTTTGGCGGCTTTAGCGCTAATGACTGAGCTTGGAAAATCAGTTTTAGGTAATGCGTCAGCTGCTAGTAGCGGAGCGCTGAGTACACAAATTGTTACTGCTAATACGCTTGATATGTAAAGTGAATTTTTCATAGGTGTATTTTGTAGTCTGTGTGAATTATAAGTAATTACGCGTTATTGCTTTGTTTAGATGTAATTATTTAGGCTGAGCAAAATACTTAACATAAGTGACAAATAAGAATTATCGTATATTCACGTTAAGTAACTATAACTTTAACTAGTGTAATTAGACAAAACTTGTGAACTTCGGACATTGGCTAATGACTAAATTTTTAATACAGTTAAGAAAAATAATTATAAAAATTTAGGGATAGCATTAATGACGCATGTTAAGCAGTTTTTGTTAGCAATGCTTATAGTAACGATAGGAGCAAGTAAAGCAATGGCGACTGAAGAAGCGATGTATAGAACAGTGCTAAAAGATAAAGGTTTTGAGGTGCGCTTGTATGAGCCTCATATTGTTGCTGAAACGATAGTTGAGGGTGATTTTTCTGGTGCCGGTAGTAAGTCATTCAATCGACTGTTTAAGTATATTTCTGGTAGTAACAACTCCCGTCAAAAAATCAGTATGACTTCGCCAGTGAGTCAAGCAGCAGAAAGCGAAAAGATTAGTATGACGTCGCCAGTAGGCCAGCAGAAAGAAGCTGATGGCCGTTGGGCGGTAAGTTTTATGATGCCGGCCTCTTTTACAATGGCAACTTTGCCGGAGCCAAAAGATCCCTTAGTTATATTGAAACAAGTACCTGAGCGATACATTGCGACTGTGCGTTACTCAGGACGATGGAGTGAAGAGCGTTACCTTTACTTTAAGGGAAAATTAGATGCTTGGATTAAAGTAAATAACTTAATAGTAGAGGGAGAGCCAACCTGGGCTCGTTATGATCCTCCATTTAAACCGTGGTTCATGAGACGTAATGAAGTGCTAGTACCAATAGTAAAGCCTAAGCTTAAGTAGTTGCTGGACGTTAAGACTGCTACGTAGTTTTCACAGTTTGATTAGGTACATGTCCTAATGTCTTTCGCTCTTCAAACATTATTATAATTGATCTTCAATACTGAAATTTTATTTAGATATGAGGTGAATGTTATGAGTGAGGCAATAGAAAAGAAAAAATTTCCCGAAATAGGGATTTGGAAGTTCTTAAACGAAATCCCCGCCGGCACAATGTTCATTCCATTGGTCATAAGTGCCATCATCGTAACAATGAGCATACATAGTGGTCTAGGAATGTCTTTGTGGGATTACTTAGGTGATCCGATGAAGAGTTTGTTTGGCCCTTCTGGCCAGATGCTTGTTATTGGACTTATGTTGTTCTGCACAGGAACAATGATCACTGGTCATGATTTTATTGAAATAGGTGAGCGAGGTATTTGGATTATTCTCGCTAGATTGATACCCGCTTATGCGATCAGTGCTTTTGTATTTGTTTACTTTGGCCCTAATGGTTTTGCAGGAATCGATGCTATTACTTTAGCTTGTTGCTTAACCTCAGCCAATGCTGCTTTATACATGGGAATCATTCAGCCTTATGCAGATGATGCAGATAGGGGAACATTTCCCATTATGCTGATTTTTTCAATGCCTCTATTGCCTTTCATATTTCTATCTTACTACGGTAGCGGCGGTGGAGATGCAACTAGTCAGATAATGCAAGTATTCTCATTATTGATTCCATTTTTGCTAGGTATTTTGTTGGGTAATCTTGACCCAAAAATCAAACAAGTATTCAAAGGTGGGAACACCATTCTACTACCATTTCTTGGGTTCCAATTTGGATCAACGATCGATTTAGTTAAGGCATTTCAGGGAGAAATCATCCTTGTGGCTGTTCTACTTACAGGTATTTACTGGGCAGTAACTATTATTATCCCGTTTATTGTTGGTCGGTATATCCTAAAGCGGCCAGGTTATGCCTCAATGGGATCTACAGCATTAGCAGGTGTTTCATTAATACTTCCAGCGATGGTTGCGTCATTCACATTTGATGGCCAGCTTGGGTCAGACATTTCAGCAAATACAGTTTCAATTCTGGCTTTTGTCTTATTGATTACTAACATTTTATCACCATTCTTCACTAAATGGACGATGAACTCGTATTTCAAGCATCATAAGGCTGATGCACAACGCGTCTTTTCTGTCACTCATCCAGAATTGTTATCAGCCGTCTATGATGAAAATGGGAATTATAGAAACCATCATCATAATCATGACATATTCAGAAAAATATTCCGTAAAAGATCGCATAATGAGGGCGATACCTTAGTACAAGTTTCAACGTTGAATGCCCTAATGGAGGGTGATTACAGAGGAAGTAAAACGGTTAAAGAGATTTTAAAAGATACTGATACAGGTGTTGGTACATACAATGGGCTTGATGGTGAAGCAATCATTTATAAGGGTCATGCTTACGTGGGTAGAGCGACCGGTGAAGTGACTGAAATGGGCCCAGAAGAAACATTCGCATTTTCGTGTACGACAAGGTTTGACGAAAGTGTTGATGAAGGGGAAATTTCCTTTGATTCAATTGAGGATTTAAAAGCTAAACTTGAGACATATCTCGACTCACATAACTACTTCTTTATGATTAAAATGGAAGGCCAGTTCAACGTTAGAATAAGAAGCTGCTTCAAACAAAAAGAACCTTATGAGCCACTATATAAGGTAGCAACTGATCAAAGAGAGTTTGAATATAATGAGATTGAAGGTGCTGTAGTTGGTATCTTTTCACCAAACTACGTTGAAGGTATGAATCTTCCTGGATGGCACATTCATTTCTTATCGAGAGATCTTAAAAAAGGTGGTCATATTCTAAAGGTTGCTGGTAACAATATTAAAATCAAGGTTAACAAGCTTCAGGCTTGGAAGGTACTGATGCCAGAAGATCCAGACTTTAGTAAGTGGAACTTGAAAGAAGATTTACAGGCAAAAACAGAAGCAGTTGAAGGTGCTACAAAGAAATAACCTTAAGTGTAAAATATCCCATATCAAAGGGGGGTAGCATGGCCTGATACTAGCTAGTAATTATAATGAAACCTCTTAAGAACATTATAACTGCCGAGCAGTATTGGGCCATTTTATTAGTTAGCCTAATCGTTAAATTTCAGTGTTTTATGTAAACCAAAAAATAATGTCCTACTCATTATATTAATCAGTTTGTTCGACTATTTAGGAGCATCTATAAGCTTTTCTATGGTTATAAAATTGTATAAATAAACAAAGCTTTCCTAAGCAATTTTAAGGCACTATGAGAGGCTGTTTCAGCCTTTAAATCACGCACCATTTTTAGTGATTATTTTTATTGGTTTTAATCATATTCGGTGCGAGAATGCGCCTTTTTTCCTAGCGACATCAGGTTTATCTCTATGTTAAGCAACGTATTAAAAACAACATGGCCTTTGTTTTTAGGTCTCGCATTTCTTATGTTAGGAAATGGTCTGCAAGGTACCTTAGTCAGTTGGCGTGCTAACTTTGAAGGCTTTAGCTCAAGCACAACCGGTTGGATCATGACCGCGTTTTATATCGGCTTTTTGGCTGGGTCTATGTACACCGGTAAGCTGATTAGAGAAGTAGGGCATATACGGGTTTTTGCTGCATTAGCATCGTTGGCATCTACAGCGGTACTAGTACAAATATTGTTTATCGACCCATTTGCTTGGTTAGTCATGCGATTGGTAACGGGCTTTTGTTTTGCGGGTGTTTACGTCGTTGTTGAAAGCTGGCTAAATGCACGCTCTGATAATGAATCACGAGGTAGAATTCTATCTATTTACATGATTGTTTCGTATGCCGGTTTGGCGGGCGGACAGTTACTGTTTAAAGTCGCTGACCCTACCTCTGTAAGCCTATTCTTACTCTCATCTATTTTGCTATCTATCGCTCTTATTCCACTATTAATAAGTCGTGTAACTGCACCGATAGAAGAAGAAAGCGAGAATATGAGTGTTATCCAATTAATCAAAATATCCCCAACAGGTGTAATGAGCATGACACTGACCTCTATGGCAACGGGAGTTGTGTTAGGAATGGGTGCGGTATATGCCGCAAACTCGGGGATGAGTATTTCACAAACTGCGGTATTCATGAGTGTGTTTATCGCGATGGGTGCGTTGGCTCAGTGGCCTGTAGGTTGGGTGTCAGATAACTTTGATCGTCGTTTAGTGATATTTGGACTATGCGTCGTAGCATCATGTTTAAGCGTCATACTTTATCAAATGGATCCGAAGTCGACATACTTTGTGATGCTGTTTGGATTATTTGGAGCTGCTGCTTTACCTATCTATTCTTTAAGTGTTGCGCACACTAATGACCGTTTGAAGCCTCAGCAAATGACCAGCGCTAGTAGTACTATGGTGTTGTTTTCTGGTATCGGCGCAGCAGCAGGACCGATCACCGTAGGTTACTTATTGAACGCCTATGGGAACAGTATGTTTCTTGTGTATCTGGGCGGGATTCACTTCATTTTAGGTGCAGCTGTTTTGTATCAAATATCACAACGAAAAGCAGTGCCAGACGAGTTCCAAGTGGATCATCAACTTATGTCTTCTCGTGTGACGGCTATTGCACTTGAAGCGGTTGCATTAGATGCAGAAGAGTCATGGAAGGCAGATGAAGAAGCAAAATAATAGGCGTAGAATAAAAGACCAACATCAGGAGTATTAACTATTAAATATCTTTGGATAGTCCTATTTTTTGCCGCGTTAATTTGGTCGGGTATCGCCCCTAAAGATTACCCGACTTGGTTGCTTGAAGTAATTCCAGCGATCATCGGGTTAGTGGTCATGGCGTTTACCTACAACTCGTTTAGGTTAACGCCAGTGCTATACAGCTTTATTCTAATCCATTGCATCATACTGATGGTCGGTGGACACTACACCTACGCTGAGGTGCCATTATTTGACGGCTTGTTTGGTTTTGAGCGTAACAACTACGACAAGCTTGGACACTTTGCTCAGGGTTTTGTACCCGCGTTACTAGCAAGAGAAATACTGATTCGTAAGTCGATTGTTAACGGTAAGCGTTGGTTAACGTTTATTGTTATTTCTATCTGTCTAGCGTTCAGTGCTTTCTATGAAATGATCGAGTGGTGGGTTGCGCTATCGACAGGAGAGGGGGCGGTTGCCTTCTTAGGTACACAAGGTTATATCTGGGATACACAGTCGGATATGTTTGCTGCTTTAATCGGGGCGTATTGTGCAGTGCTGTTTCTGGCAAAACTTCATGATAAACAGATCAAAGCGCTTTAGCTTTACCCAGTACCAAAGTGATTAATTCATCATAAATAAAAAAACCAGTGACTAGCATATTTACGCTAATCACTGGCTCTTGTGTTACAAGCAAGAATTAAACAATCGGTTACTCAACTTATTCGTCCAACGCCTTTTCTTTCTGCTCAGCTATCTTAAACGCTTCATGTGTTGCCAACGTTTTGCCATAGCGTTCGATATTAGGGTAAGCCGCTAGTTCGTCACCACGTGCAACGATCTCCACAATGAATGACATCATGATATCTGCGCCGCTTAACTGCTCACCAACCAGATATGTTTTACCTTCCAGCTGATCATTAAAATAACTGACTACATCCTTCACCTCTTGATCGACATAGCCTGCCAAGAAGTTTGTTTCGCAACCGTCCATTTTAATATACATGCGCATTAATAATGGCAAAATACACGAGCTTTCCGCATAATGAAGCCACTGTAAATAGTCGATGTAATCATCACTATCTACCGCAGGTGTTAATCGTCCAGCACCATAACGTGCAATCAAATACTCAGTTATCGCCCCAGACTCGATAATTGACTTACCATTATCTTCAAGTACAGGTGCTTTGCCTAAAGCATGCACCGCACGCAACTCTGGAGGCGACAGAGAGGTCTTTGCATCGCGCTGGTAAGCACGGAGTTCATACTTAAGACCTAGTTCCTCTAAAAGCCAAATAATCCGCTTAGATCTAGATTTGTTTAGATGATGTAAAATAATCATAGCTGAATCCACTCTTTATTAAGCTTGCTCGTCGTCACCGATACGAATCACTAGTTTACCGAAGTTTTCACCTTCAAGAAGACCCATGAATGCTTGTGGTGCGTTCTCCAAACCATCTACCAATTGCTCACGGTATTTGATTTTTCCTTGCGCTAACCAAGTCGTCATATCTTTAGCAAAGGTTGGGTACTCACTGGCGTAATCATCAAAGATAATGAAACCACGCACAGTAATACGCTTAACTAATATAAGACCCATTAGTTGAGACAAACGATCAGGGCCAGCGTTAGCTTCTGTCAGGTTATACTGAGACACCAAACCACATAACGGAATACGCGCGCCTGTGTTTAGTAACGGCATAACACCATCAAACACTTTACCACCGACGTTTTCAAAGTAGATGTCGATACCTTTAGGGCATGCTGCTGCTAACTGCTCAGCGAAGTCATCTGCTTTATGATCGATACACGCATCAAAGCCTAAAACGTCTACTGCGTATTGGCACTTCTCAGCACCACCGGCAACACCAACCACGTGACAGCCTTTGATTTTACCAATTTGTCCTACAGTTGATCCCACTGGGCCAGTCGCTGCTGCTACCACGAGTGTGTCGCCTGCTTTTGGCTTACCGATATCTAGTAGACCCATGTAAGCAGTAAAGCCAGGCATACCCATAATGCCAAGCGCGTAAGATGGTTTTACTGGGTTATCACCTAACTTAGTTAGGCCTTCACCCGTAGACACGACATAGTCCTGCCATCCAGCAAAAGACAGTACCCACTCTCCCACTTTAAACTCATTATTTTGTGATGCTTCAACACGCGAAACAGTTCCACCTAGCATTGGTTCACCGATTTCTAGTGGTACAGCATATGACTCAGATGCACTCATGCGACCACGCATGTAAGGGTCAAGGGATAGGTAGATGGTACGGAGTAAAACCTCACCATCTTTTATCTTAGGAATAGCGCTTTCAGCGAGTTTGAAATCACTATCAACAGGTGCGCCATGTGGGCGAGCAGCCAATTGAATTTGACGGTTTGTAGCATTTGTCTGTGACATAATTATTCTCGATACAATGTGTTTACAGGCTGGGTTTAAAGTGCATCAACTAAGATACGACGGCTAACGTCTGGAGTAATGTTTCCATGCTCACCTAGCGTTACCATTCCGTGCTTTTCTAATTGCTTCACGACTGCATCAATCACTTCTTCACCAAGGTCATAACCACTCAAACGCGTCGAAATGCCAAGGCTTTCAAAGAAGTTGCGGGTCGCGTCAATCGTTTGGTCTATGCGCGCTTCTTCAGTTCCTTCAGTGATATTCCATACTCGCTCACCAAATTGCAGTAATTTTTCTGCTTTGTCTTTACGCTGCACGTTAAGTAATGATGGCAACACGATAGCCAATGTTCTAGCGTGATCAATGTTATATAGCGCGGTTAGCTCATGACCAATCATGTGTGTTGCCCAGTCATGTCTAACACCAGTACCCACCATACCGCCTAGTGCGACTGACGCAGACCACATTAGGTTTGCGCTAAGGTCATAGTTTTTCTGGTCAGCTAGTATTTTAGGGCCAATCCCGACTAACGTTTGCAATAAACCTTCAGCCAAACGATCTTGCACCATTGCATTTTGTGGGAACGTTAGGTACTGCTCAATCACGTGAACAAACGCATCTGCAACACCATTCGCTACTTGACGCTCAGGCAAGGTGTAAACCTTAGTCGGGTCTAAGATAGAGAACTTTGGAAATACCAAAGGGTGCATAAACGGAAGTTTGTCGTTTGTTGCTCTGCGCGTCACTACTGAGCCACTGTTCATTTCAGAACCAGTAGCAGGAAGCGTAAGTACCGTACCAAAAGGCAGGGCGCTCTTAATGTGCTGACCACCTGTTAGTAGAATATCCCAAGGCTCGCCTTCATAAGGTACTGCTGCTGCAACAAATTTAGTGCCGTCAATGACTGAACCACCGCCCACTGCTAGTAGGTAATCAATGTCTTTTGATCGGATTAGTTCTACTGCTTTCATCAGTGTTTCATAAGTAGGATTTGGCTCGATACCGCCAAACTCAGACACTGCACGATCACCTAAGCTTGCTCTTACTTCGTCTAATGTGCCTGTTTTTTCAGCGCTACTTCCACCGAAAAGAATCATCACTTTAGCATCAGCTGGAACGACGTCGTTTAGCTGTGAGACTGTTTCTCTTCCAAAAATGATACGTGTTGGGTTACAAAAATCGAAGTTGTTCATAATGCTCCTTGATGGTATTATTAAGTTGTACACAATCTAATTGTGGAAAATGTTAACGCGTGATTGACAGTATCGTCAAGTGAATTGTGCGCAATGTATTTTTTTGGAAGGTTTTATCTATGACTGCGATTACTAACGAATGCTTGAAAGTAGATAAGCAATTATGTTTCTCTATATACAAGCTATCCAACGCGATTATTCGTTCTTATCGTCCGTTGTTAAAGACGTTAGATCTGACGTATTTACAATACATTGTGATGATGGTGCTGTGGGAGCATGAGCAAGTTACGGTTAAGGAGATTGGTGAAAAGCTGACCCTAGACTCCGGCACATTGACACCCTTGTTAAAGCGACTTGACGCTAAAGGATTAATATCTCGAACTCGTTGCACTAATGACGAGCGAGTACGAAACATTTGTTTGACTGCAGAAGGGCTGAAGCTTAGAGAGTTAGCTCTCACCGTACCAGAGAAAATGCAGTGTCAAACAGGGATGGGTTATGAGGAGTTGGCAGCGGTTAAAAAAGGTTGTGACCAGCTGTTAACAAGTCTTAACGAGTCTTAATAGACGATTATTTGATTTAAACTTAATTACATACACTAAAAAAATACGAGGCAATAAAATGACTGACGTGGATATTGGTATTAGCAAAGAAAACAGATTAGAAATTGCTGAAGGTTTGAAGCGGTTACTAGCTGATTCTTACACGCTGTACCTACAAACACATAACTTCCACTGGAATGTTACTGGTATGCAGTTCCGTGAATTGCACCTAATGTTTGAAGAGCATTACACTGAAATGGCGATTGCGGTTGATGATATTGCTGAGCGTATTCGTACACTAGATGTTGCAGCTCCGGGTACTTACAAAGAGTTCGCTAAGCTGAGCTCTATTGAAGAAGTAGAAGGTGTTCCATCTTCAACGGACATGGTTAAGCTTCTCACGAAAGGTCACGAGCAAGTCATCAAGACGTCTCGTGATGTGTTGAAAGTTGCACAAGCAGCTGATGATGAGTCAACCGCGTCACTAGTTTCTGATCGTATGCGTATTCACGAGAAGACAGCCTGGATGTTGAGAGCAACACAGAAGTAAATAATAAGATGGACTCACTAAGTCACGCTAAATGCTTTGCGCAATGCAATTGAAGTTAGCGTTATATAACCAGTGAGTATCTACTCGATACTGATGGCCCCTGATTGGGCTGTCAGTGTACGAGTCATTTCACTTATGTAAAGCTATTTGCTAGGTGCCGAACAAGATTCTCTTTCGATTAAGCGACAAGGTTGTACAGATCGTTTGACTGTAGTGTCTTCTTTTACAATGCTTTCTATTACCATTTTTGCTGCCACGACTCCCATTTCATGAGGGTTCTGAGTAATAACAGTGATAGGTACTTTGAAGTGCTCAACCATCGGTATTTCATCAAAACCGACGAGGGATACATCTGTCGGTATATTAACATCAAGCTGCTTAAACTTTTTTAGTAGCAGTCTAGTCATAGCAAGGTATAAAGAAACGAATGCCGTTGGAGGGTTATCCATATTCAAGACGTCTTCGACAGGGACACTTAAGCCTTTATCTCGATACCATACTTGAATCAGGTTTTGATCAAAAGGCAGGCCGTATTTTTCTAAAGCCTCTTTGTATCCTTTTATGCGATTTTGTCGAGAGAGGGATGATTCAAAGTCTAGAGTGTATAAGGCAATTCTTTTATGGCCCAGTTTTATTAAGTGCTCAGTTGCATCAAATGCGCCTTGTCTGTTGTCGGCTACAACAATACTTGCGTCAAGGTCTTCATATTCTAGGTGCATCATCACCACAGGAAAGCCCGCTTTGATTTCTTTGCTGATTACATCGCTGTTTTTGCCAGATGAAGCGATGATAATACCATCAACACGCATTTGTCGTAGCTTGGTTAATGACTGCTTTTCTGTCTCTGGGTCATAGTCTGTATTGTAAATGAGTACGTCGTACTTAGATTTTTTACAATAGTCGTCGATACCGCGAATAACCTTGCTCGTAAAATGTCCGGTGATATCACGGACGATGACACCAATCGTATTGGTGCTGTTACTTTTAAGGCTACGCGCGATATGACTGGGGGTATAGTTCAAATCTTCTATGGTTTTCTTAATCCGTTCTCGTGTCTCAACGGACATACGAGCGAAGCGCCCATTTAAGTAGTGCGATATAGTGCTTTTGGACACACCTGCTTGATTGGCAACATCTAGAATACGAATTTTTTTCATCCGCGTACTTTACCTTATTTTTACTTTTGTTGGTAATTAAAGACAATTATTGACACTTTCAAAGCGTGGTGTAGAATACAATGTTAGTATATCGGTATACCTGTCTTAAGCTCCCTCAAAGCTAGACAATCTATAGGAGGAAATTAATTGATTATTAAAGATGTAAGGGTCATTACGTGTTGCCCAGGTCGTAATTTTGTGACGTTAAAAATTATTACTGAAGATGGAACCTATGGCATAGGTGATGCAACGGTAAATGGCCGTGAGCTAGCCGTTGAAACTTACCTAAGAGAACATGTAGCACCTTGCTTAATTGGTCGTAACGCACACGATATTGAAGATATTTGGCAGTACCTATATCGTGGTGTTTACTGGCGCAGAGGCCCAATCAATATGGCTGCAGTGGCTGCGGTTGATATGGCGCTTTGGGACATTAAAGGAAAGGTAGCAGGAATGCCTGTTTACCAACTCCTAGGTGGTAAAAGCCGTCAATCAGTCATGACTTATGCGCATGCCAATGGCGATACCATCGAAAACACCTTAGATATGATGGAAGGCTTTGTTAAGCAAGGTTTTAAAGCTATTCGATTGCAATGTGCCGTTCCAGGAATGGATGGTACATACGGTATTTTGGGTGAGAAAAAAGATTATTTTGAAATGCAAAATAGTCGTCCGTTACCTCCGGAGCAGCCTTGGTCTACAACCAAATACCTAAATAATATTGAAGGTTTATTTCGTGCAGCCAGAGAGCGCTTTGGTGATGAAATTGAACTAATGCACGATGTACATAGCCGCTTAACACCTATTGAAGCAGCTCGTTTAGGCAAGATGCTTGAGCCTTATAATTTGTTCTTTCTTGAAGATGCGTCAATCGCTGAAAATCAGGAAAACTACAAATTGATCCGTCAGCACACAACGATTCCTCTAGCACTCGGTGAAACTTACAACACGATTTGGGACTGCAAGGATCTGATTCAGAACCAATGGATTGATTACATACGTACTGCTGCGACTCATGCGGGTGGTATCACGGGTCTGCGCCGTATTTCTGACTTTGCTGCGATTTATAATGTCCGTACAGCACCGCATGGTGCACCTGACTTATCACCGATCTGTTTTGCTGCTCAGGCACATGTTGATATTTGGGCACCTAACTTTGGTATTCAAGAGTTTGTTGGCTTTGGTACGGAGACGTCTGACGAGGTGTTTAGTTATGACCACTCTATTAAAAAAGGCATGATTCAAGTCAGCGATACGCCTGGTTTAGGAGTTGATTTTAATGAAGAGGCTGCTGCTGACTATCCTTACAATCGTTCTTACTTGCCTGTGAGCCGATTGGAAGATGGCACGTTGTGGCATTGGTAAGTTAGCCGCTTTTGTTGGGTGGTTATTAGAAAATAGCAGCGCTTAGTTTGGGTCAGTGAGTTGAATAACTCCGACTTAGACTAAGCCTTAGTTGCGCAGATGAGAGAGGAATTAAAATGAGTAAGAAGTTAAAAGTATTAATACTAGGGTCAGGTTTTGCAGGGGAAGGTCACGTCGCGGCTTTTCGTCATGCCGGTGCTGAAGTTGTTGGTATGGTTAGTCGCACCAAAGATGTCGTTGAAGCCGTTGCGCTTAAGATTGGTATTCCTTATGCCGGTACAGATTGGGAGCAGGCGCTCATTGATTGCAAACCCGATATTGTCAGCTTAGCAACACCAGGTGGCGCACATTTCGAGCCGACGATGTCAGCACTAGAAGCAGGGTGTCATGTTTACTGTGATAAGCCGATGGCTGAAAGCTCAGAAAACGCACGTTTAATGTATGAGAAGGCCGAAGAAAAAGGTCTGAAAACTGCGTTCGCTTCTTGTTACCGTTACATGCAGGAAGTGCTACATGCTAAGCGCCTTGTTGAAAATGGCGCCATTGGTGAGCCTCAAGAAGTTGAGTGTATCTCTCACTTTAATCTAGATCCTTACATCCCATTTGGTTGGTCACATCAAGCAAGTCAGGGTGGCGGTCGTTTGAATAATAACTTCACTCATTTGCTGTCAATTGTGACGCATGTCGTAGGCGAAAAGGTTTTAGCGATTAGCTCTGATGTACGTAATGACATGGTCAAAGCGCCAGTTGTTGAGGGCGTTCATAACTTTATGGAGCGTCGTAACTACATTCCTAAAGACTTAGATTCACCTGATCTAGAGTGGAGAGAGACCGACGTTGAGTGGTCTTACACGGTCATGGCTAAGGTTGAGAGTAGTTATAAAGCTGCGCGTCCTGTGTCTGTACTGTTTAAACATGGTGGTCTTCAGCCTAAGTTTGGTGATGATCATTTGGCATTTTATGGTAGTGAAGGGGCTATTTACATCAAAGGTCATTACGGTAAAGGACCACTGTTTTTGAAGAAGCGTAATGGTGACTGGGAAGAAATTCCAACACCTGCTGATATCAATGAAATGGTGCCTGATATCGAAGATGATACCTTGCGTAACTGGGCATATCTTGCCGAGAAGTTTGTGAAGGATATTAGTGGTGAGCCGTTTGAGCCTTATCAGACGTTTAAGGAAGGCTATCATTATCAGAAGATTATCGACGTTATTCGTGCCAGTGATAATTGGATTAAAGTTGACCCTACTTAAGGGTAGGCAAGTGGAGGGTGTTGAAAACCATTTTCTCTCCCTCTAAGTACTAAAGGTTGTCAGTAGTATTAAGCTTATGAAAAAGGCAGCGCCATTATTAAACGGTCGCTGCCTTTTTTGTAACTATCGAGCCTTAGTTATTCGGATCCTAATTAACGAAGACGAATAATCATGCCTACACGTAGGTGGTTTGCTTTGTGCCCCCAAAGCTTATTTACTCTAATCAAGTGGTTTAGTGAAACATGGTTACGCTTAGCGATACGCGCTAGTGTGTCACCTGGCTTTACGCGATAAGATCTACTCTTAGAAGGCTTTGCCATTTGCTTTACTTTTTTGTAAATAACTTGCTTCGCGATACGCTTAACAACACGTTTAGCAGGTGCTCTTTTGACATGCTTCTGAACGACAGCACGTTTGCCTGAATGCTTCACAACTTTTTGCTTTTGATGTGAGTATTGCTTTAGCTTGTAGTTGTCAGAGTGGCCAGGTGCTGCCATTGAAGTACCTGCAAAGCCTAGTGCTAAAATTGCTGTAATGATCGCTATGTTTAGAGTTTTCATATCTATATTCCTTTATTTACCCGTTAGGGAGATTATTTTTCGATATTTAAGTTTTGATCAACCAAGTTGTTTAGTTGATTTGTGTAGTTTGCATGAAGGAGTTGTAAGTGTGTGTTAGGGGTATGTAAAGGAAGTGTAAGTTTTACACATTAATTATAATCGCCCATATTATCCGATTGTTTATTCAATGAGCACCACTAGTAGAAGACAAGTGTTATCATGGTTTTTGTTAATTATAAAAATAAGAAAACCTATTTCATCTCAGGTAAAAACATCATTTACAGCGACAGTGCATGGTGTTCATGAATAATAAGTAAAATCAGCTGCGGGATCATAATGAAGAAAATTAACTTTTCTAATCTAAGTTTTCAGGAAGGAAAAAGCGATAAGGTTTATGAAGTAGACCTCATCGAGCAAATGTCGAGAGAGTCAGAGCGCTATTTCGTCAACTTTCGTTATGGTCACAGAGGCGCTAACTTGCGAGAAGGGACTAAAACTACCCAGCCCGTTTCTTTAGAGCAAGCAGAGCAACTGTTTGCTAGCGTTGTAGTTTCAAAGATGAATAAAGGGTATGTCGTCACCTCTGGCGATAATCCTTTAGAAGATGCGCAGTCTGAGGTTACCGACAGTATTGCTATAGATCCCGCTGACATCAGCAAGCATCAACAAACTGTTTACCAGCGCTTTTTAGAAAGCCGTGATAATAAGAGCGAGGAGGGTCGTTGTAATCGACTCATCTGGCGACTTGGTGAGTTAGAAATGGCAAGTGCTGTGCCCGCACTGCTTGATACATTACACAAAACAAAGCTAAAAGAAGTAATACGGACTTACTCGCTAATCTGGTCATTAGGGCGATGTAAGGATAGTGCAGCGTTTGAAACAGTTAATAATATTGCTCAATCAAATGAATACGCGCTACACATTCGACGCATGGCATTACAAGCTGCATGGCACTTATCACCACCCACTGAACAAGCTGGTTTCTTAGAAGAGTGCTTTAAGCAAGTCCCAACGTCACTACAAACGCTCTCGGATGCATCAGCATTATTAGCTTGGGCGCAAGAACATAAGTCTAAGAAATATAGAACAAAGGATCAAAGTGACTTTTGGTTTGTTTGTCTATATCTGAAAGCTAAGTCTGACCCAAGCTTACGGCAGTCATTGCTAGAGCTTTGCCGCATCGCGCCATTAGAGTTTGGTTCTACGTGGTTGATTCGTCTGTTTTTCAAAGTTGCAGAGTTTGAGTTGGATGCCGAGCTTTTAGCGGTTCTAACAATGCGTATAGAAACGAGCTCTAAGCGCTATTACGATTGGAATACTAGTCGTTACGAAAACCAAACTTGGCAGCACTCTGGTCGTGAGTACTTTAGGCTTCGTAGTTGGCGTTTATTGCGACGATTAGGTGAGTTAAACAATCCGAATTATGTGCCTGTTGCAGCTGCGCTATTGCAGCAATATGACGATGATAATAGTCAAATTAGGTCGATTAAAAAGTACTCCTGGGATGGTGGATACCGTACTGAGACGTTTAAGTTGCCACGTTTTAGCGGTCATATTGCATTCCAACATGCGTTAAATCTTAATAGTGAAAACTGTCGCCCGATGCCTTCAGGCAAGTATTGGTATAAGAAAACTGACACCGAAGAGACGAAACGGGTAGAAGCTTTCCCCCATTTATGGGATCAACAACCTGCTGCATTTATTGACTGTTTAGCCCGGAGCCGTAGTGCTGAAGTACATCACTTTGCGTTACGTGGATTAGCTGATCATCCTGCCGTGTTACCAATGGTAAGTGTTAATGACTGGGTTAGAGTGCTTTGCTCTGCGTTTAGTGCCAGCGTGGTATTCGCTAGGACACAGTTAGAAAAGTATCACTCGGCTGCTTTGACAAATATGGATGTGCTGCGAAAAATTACTCGCGCGCAGACACTGGAAGCACGAACTTACGCGCACGAATTACTAGCAAGGGTTCCAGATAATCAGTTACTTAATAATGTAGATTGGCATGTTGATTTAATTACCTCGGTGTACGCTGATAACCGAGAGCAAGCTAAGGGTTATCACAATCGATATCCACATGCGGGTGAAAAGCAGCAGTTACTTCTCGGTAAGTTAGTGAGTTATGCGCAACACATTGGCAACGATAATATTCCAGAAGACGATATTTTACAGAGCCTAAGATGGAATATTACGACGCCTCTGGCAGATACCACTAAGACACTGAGTTTCTCGGTGATTAGAGATTTGATTAAACACCCTGTCATAGAAGTACAGCGTTTAGGTGCTGCTATTTTGGTGGCTCGTAAGGACAAACCTAGCGATATTCCTGAAGATGTATTTCTAGCGCTCATTGAGTCAGAAGACCCTGAGATTAGAGCGGCTGGTGTTAATTTATTGGGTAATATGAAGGACTCAGAACTTGCTGAAATGACTGAGTTGTTGGCGTCACTGTTAGTGTCTACCGATAAGCCTGTACGCATTCAGGCACAGCAGATTATTCAGCGTATCGCTAAAAGCAATAACAGCTTCAACGCAGAGGTATTACCTTTGCTTATTGATGAGGCGTTTAAAGCAGAGCCTGATGAAGGTGTTCATGATCAGATGGTTGAGTGCATTACGCACGACCTAGAGTCAGCTTGGAAAACGGTTGATAAAGATCAGCTGTGGCGCTTGTTAATGGCACAAAGTAGAACGGCTCAGCGTGTCGGTGCAGTGATACTACAGCCTCGACCTTACCGTGAATATACGGTGAAGCAATGGGCAAGACTCGGTAAACATCTCTCACAAACAACCCGTCAATGGGCACGAGATGCATATACCAATAATGTGTCAAAAGTACGGGATGATCTAACGTCTGGTTTACGCCTACTTGATACTGGTTGGTTAGATACTCGCAGCTTCGCATTGGAATATTTCCGCGAAAATATGACTGAGCGAGACTGGACGGAAGACCATTTTGTATTTCTCTGTGATAGCACTCGCGATGATGTGCAGCGATTAGGGCGTGACTTGTTACGTGAGTTTTTCAAAGAGGAGCAGGGCGAAAGTTACTTGTTAAAACTCAGTCAGCATCCAACGCGAAATGTTCAGCTATTTGCCAGCGAGTTCTTACAAAATCATGCTGCGGGTAAACCTGTGGTTATTCGTGAATTGAACCAATATTTCATTACCGTGTTATCTAGCGTTAACCAAGCACGTGTCGCAAAAGATCGAGTATTGAGCTTTTTATTGGCCGAAGCACGTAAAGACAAGGCTGTCGCAGAGCAAGTGTCTGAATTACTCGATAGACAATCCGTGACCGTCGCGATTCAAGATAAAGCGGGATTAATTCAAGCAATGTTATCGCTAAAGCAGCAATACCCTGATATCAAATTACCTCTTACAGCCACACCATTGCCGATACGTGGCACTCAACAGGAGGTGATGTAATGGAGTTCATTCATAAGTATTTTGGGCAGTCTAAGGTTAGCAGTGACGCGTCTCAAACTGGGATATCATTTTCACCTGACACCTTACGTGAGCCAACGTATTTTGTGGCAGACCTTGGTCAGCATTTACCATTTCGTGAGGCGATATCTGCGTTGAATGCTGTGGTAGTGTCTGATGGCCGTTTTAAGCCGAAAGACCGAACAGAGTATTTCGCTTGGTTGGAGCAGGAAGAAGGTGTCCAGTTAGCCGACTTTATGATGCAAAAGAAACAAGCGGAAGCCGTCATTAAGCCGCTTCAAGAAGAGCTTTCAGAGCTAAATGCGACTTCTTCAAAGCTGTTAGCACCATATTATAAGTCCCAGCAGAAGTATTTTGACTACCTGTATAAGTACGATTACAACGCGTGGTTTGTACTTGATCCTGTGATTACGGTGCATCCTGATCAGGTGTTTTTTGAATGTTTTTCTCAAGATGAGTCTAGTTATGGCCGTCTGAGTTGCAGCCATAATGTATTCAAAAATATTAGTGATTGCAGTTATGGCACGACCAATATTGATTACTCAGATGAGCTTTACCAAGAGTTTCAAAAGATACGTAATTATCGTAATACCCAGTTAAAAATTGACCCGAGTGGTTTTAAAGTCGAAACCGAACGCTCCGATGAGTTTACTGAGCAAAAAATAGACCTTCCTGATAGCTGGGTAAGAGGTTTCTTGCAGGTTAACTCTGCGCTGACACTACCCATGGCTAGCGTCGATTTGCACCCGATGGATGTTCATAACCTGTGTTTCTTATTGCGACGACGTAAGGAGCGTGTAGGCCCTAGGTCATTACGTTTTCAGCTTAAACCTGATCATCCGGTTGAGATTGTTATTGAACCGTGGGGACAGGTTTTAAAATGCCCACGTTCTATTTATCGCGGTAAAGAGGCACGGGAAGTGCGTATTTGGGGGCGTCGTCGTTTGTTTATTTTGGAGCGATTGATTCCTATTGCCAAGAAATTCACGGTTAACTTATTAGGTACAGGGCTTCCCAGTTTTTGGGTGGCTGATATGGGCGATATGAAGTTCACTTTGGGCTTATCTGGCTGGACGGCTAATGATTGGTCGCGCATGGGTAATTTCGACTTGATGGCCCCACGTGGCGAGGTTGATAGTCAAACAGCAGAGCGAGTAATCACTGCTTTGCATAAACACTGGCAGGCGTCATCCGCTGACTTATCAAAAGAGCTAGTGTTGGATGAAACGATTATTAAAAGTGCCTTGGCGCTTTATGCACAGCAAGGTCGTGTGCTTTATGACACAGAAGCGAAGGTCTACCGACTTCGTGAGTTAAGTGGTGAGCCATTACCGATGGATGCCTTGCGCTTTAGTAACCCACGAGAGGCGTTGGCTGAAAACTTTGTAAAGGCTAATTTGGTTAAATTGGAAGCTGCTGATGTCCAAGAAAAGCATATCAAACTAAAAGGTATTGTGACTGAAAACGCCAAACAGCAGCGGACTGAGGTATTGATAGATAAAGACGAGCGCTTGTTTGATGCTCAGTGCACGTGTGATTTTTACATTCGTAACAAGCTATTTAAGGGACCGTGCGAGCATATGCTGGCCGTTCGCAAAGCGCATACTAACCGACTGGGAGGGAAGTAATAATGACTCTCTGTCTATCAAGTCTATTATTTACTAATAATTTGTGTGAAACTTCAAAACAATGTGATGTGGGCAAAGAACCTTGCAATCCGGGTGGCGTATCGCCATCCACGCTTATAGCTTTGCCATGCTTCACTGGTGCATTCTTAACTGGGCACCCCTCACTACCCATACGCAATTACGGTATAAGGTCGTTGACCTTAATCTGCGTATGGGTAGTGGGGGTGCTTCGAGTTGAATGCCCCAGTCCCGTGTATCGAACGAAGGATGCCCACATCACATCTTCTTTTTCTCCTGCGCTAAATCTACTAGCAGGAGGTTCACATGTTTAATTCTGCTCCCGGTCAACTGACCCGCCAAGAACTCTACGATAAGATTCGTGAAACCAGTAAGGATGAATATATTCTTGCTGAAATGAAGCGTCTTGGTTTCTGGGAATCTGACGACGACAAGCCTGAAGTGCCTGAAACAATCATTAAACGACGGGGTGAATTACAACGCCAGTTAAATGATTTGTTGAAGCAGCAACGCCTGTATTCTGATCCTGAAGAAGCACTAAAAGCATTACGCAAAGAGCGGATGCAAGCGGCACTTCAAAAGCGTGTTGAAACTCGTAAAAAGAAGGCGGATGAGCGTCATGAGCGCGCGCTAACTTGGCATGAGAAACAACAGCACACGATTAGTTGGTTAGGTGAAGCGGTTTCATTAGGTTTGACTGCACCGACCGCTGATTCAAATGCATCGCATCAAGGTTCGACTACGTCATTGAGCAGCGATCAAGCAGTTTCAGCCCATGGTGCAAATACTCAAAACGAAGCTGTGAATAATGCTTCTGGCATGAAGCATCAAGACTTGCCGACGTTTGATAATCATAAAGCTCTCGCTGAATCCATCGGTATTACACTGAATGAATTACGCTTTCTGTCGTTTCAACGATCAACGTCAAAAGTGAGCCATTACCAACACTTTCAAATAGCCAAAAAGACGGGTGGTTTTCGCGAAATATCTGCCCCAATGCCTCGTTTAAAGCGAGCGCAATATTGGGTGTTAGATAATATTCTCTGTCATGTTCCTTTGCATGAAGCCGCACATGGCTTTGTTGCTGGGCGCTCTATTTTGACCAACGCTAAACCTCATGTAGGCCAAGCGGTCGTGGTTAATCTAGACTTGCAGAACTTCTTCCCAACCATCAGTTACCGTCGTATTAAGGGCTTGTTTCATAAAATGGGTTATGACGAGTCGATAGCAACAGTACTCGCGCTCCTGTGCTCAGAAGCAGATACACAAAAAATGGAGTTGGATGGCGAGCAATGGTTTGTTCAGCAGGGTGAGCAGCATTTACCCCAAGGCGCACCAACGAGCCCAACAATATCGAATATCATTTGTCGCTCATTGGACGTTCGCTTACAAGGTTTGGCGAAGAAGCATGGCTTCAACTACAGTCGTTATGCGGATGATATGACCTTCTCGGGTGATAAGACTGCTCGTGAGTCATTGCGAAAATTATTGTGGGGTGTACAAGCGATTGTGGCTGACGAAGGTTTTATTCTGCACCCCGATAAAACCCGCATTATGAATAAAGGTCAGCAGCAGGAAGTGACGGGGATTGTTGTTAATGATTACCCGTCAATAGATCGTAAAACACTGCGTCGTTTCCGCGCTTTACTGCATCAAGTTGAGCAAACAGGTATTCAAGGTAAGTCATGGAATGGTGTGTCAGAGCCTGAGCATTTATTACGTTCGATGTTAGGTTTTTCTAACTTTGTAGCGATGGTACTGCCTGAAAAGGGCGAAGCTTTTAAACAGCAAGCTAAAGCGCTTTATGAAAAACATAGCAATAAGGTGGGCACTAAAACGATTGGTCAGTTACGCAAAGCTGAGTTCAGAAAACGAGCCGCTGCGGGACAAGCACCTTGGGAAAGCTGGAAAGAAGCACCTGTTAAAATAGCACCTGTGAGAGAGAAAACGGTTGATGAGCTTCAAGAAGAAAGGAACCAGGTACTAGCTGAGCGTCGTGAGGCTAAAAAGATTGAGAAAGAACAGCAAGACCGTCAACGTTCTAGACGCGGAGGTTTTCCGGGCGCAAGTCGTAGTGATAGCCGCAGAGAAGATGACCGTTGGAACCTACCAGAAGATTCATCGGGTGATAATGGACCCAACGTAATTATAAGATTCTTAGGATTTATCGGTAGCTTGTTTACAGGTAAGAAATAGTTGATTACAAGGGCCAGTTTTATGTCGAGTTAAACTGGCTCTTATTTACCTTTAAACTAACGGAGTAATCGCCTGAGTTAGCTTCCTTCATTATCGTCAGCCATTTTCTTGCTTTCTTTTTTGAGAACAGACCCGACAGGACATAAGTTCGCAGTAAAGTCATGCAAGCTAGTCACGAGGTTGTCGCGGTTTAGACTGTAATGCATAAACTGGCCTTTTTTCTCACCATTAATAAGATTCGCCGTTTGTAAAATTTTGAGGTGCTTTGACATGGCGGGTTTGCTCATTTCAAAACGCTCTGCTATCTCGCCCGCAGTGAGGGATGTAGCAGATAGATAGTTAAGTATCTTCCGTCGTGGCGTTGAGGAAAGTGCTTCAAACACTAAATTGATATTATCCATGTTGGTTGTTCGCTGAGTTAGTGATTAGAGTACTGTCTTGCGTATGCGTTGTCGTTGAAGCAGTTGGCTGTGTTTTTTCAGGCTTTAGCTCAGGTCGCTTTGCTAAGTCTTCTGGCAGTTTAATATCCCAAACTAGCCCAATCTTTTCTAGTGTTTTCAATACCCACCAGCCAGGATCGACTTCATTGTCATTGATGCCTAGTTTAGCCGAACCAGGAAAAGCATGGTGATTATTGTGCCAGCATTCTCCCATAGTCAGTAGCCCGAGGTTTTTTATATTATAACCTTGTACCGCGGCACCTTCGACGTGCCAATGCTTATCGCCATCATTATGAGCAAAATATCCAACTAACCAATGGCCTGTGACACTCACCATTACTCGCACGCAGACTCCCCAAATAATCCAGCTAACGCCACCCATAAGGCCTAGTACGACCACTAAAGGAAGCTGTTGCCACATCCAATAAGTCTCTATGAAACGGTAAAATTTATCATTGGCGACTCTAGTTTCAGCGATGAATGTGGGTGGATGATCTAGTTTAACATCACAATGCAGCTGCCAATACCAGTCGCGCAGCATGTTCTGACGGTGAGCAAAGTAGTCATGGCATTGAGTTTGACGTTGTGCCCAATCACGTAAATCATGGGTTCGCATCATGCCGATAGGGCCTGCTAAACCGACTAATACACCTAAGTATACAAAGATATATTCTAACCACAGTGGGCACTCATAGCTGTTATGAATGAGTCGACGGTGCATGCCCAGTGAGTGACCTAAGCAAAGTGTGAAAGCTGACGTCACTAAGAACACAGCTAACGCTTCCCAACTAAAGGTCAAGAAGCCACCGATTATGGCGAGTGTATACATGGAGGATATCCAGATTGATTTTACTGAGACGTACTGAACGTGACCCAGTAGGGCGGTATTCTGTTTATCTTGGCTGGTGACGCGTTGGATATCAATATTCATTTTAATTAACCATTTAACTTATTAGTTAATTAACTATTTATTAAATATGCCTTTGTGTCAAGTATGTGAATAAACTTGATACAGATAAACGTTTATTTAGTTAGGTTTTAATGCTGACAGCCTGTATGAAAATGTAGCTTGTATACGTAGCGGCCAAATTGTTGGCTCATAGTGATACCTTCTGACTTAAAATATCTAAGGCTGATCACTCAGTTCATATGATTTAGTTTGTTTTTAGTACAAAGTTGAATAACTAACATAACTCGAAGAGTCCAATGAAAATACACTTAAGTATTTTAGCGCTGTTGATTGGAGCGTTGTTATCGCCATTGACTCTAGCTGAGCAAACACCCGAAGAAACAATTTACAAGAATTGTCTGTCCTATTACCACGGCTCTTACACCAGTCTTAAAGCACATAAAGCGTTTGCTTACGCTATAGATGACGCTAAAGGAAACGATAGCTGCTCATGGTCTTACAGCAAATCATCAGTAACTGAAGCGAGTAGTGAAGCACTGAAAACATGTTCAAAAAAAGTGTTAAATGCTAAATGTCATGTTGTCGATAATGACGGAAAGTGGACAGCTAAAGCTGGCGATTTCGCTGTATTAGAAAAGCGAACATCAGCACTTGATCCATCCCAAATTGAAAAGCAAATGAAGCTTGCTAAAGAAACCATAAAAGGTAACTGCCTAACATTCTTCAAGCAGCACTTAGAAGCAGAAGGTCATAAAGCCTTTAGTTATGCGCTAAGTGGTAAAGGTCACTATGTCTGTGGTCGTACCTATAGTAATCAAACGCCTCAAGTTGCAGCGACCGGCGCTATTAAAGGCTGCTAGGATAATAAAGCTACGCGTGGTAACAGGGTACCTAAGAGCAAGTGCCTGATCTTTGCGGAAGGTAATCAAATAGTCATGACGGTGAATGACTTTGGGAGTGAAAAAAGTGAAGCAGACTTCAAATACGCCATTCTCAAAGGCAATATTTCACGTATAAAATGGTATTTAGACGCTGGCTATGATGTTAATACGCGCAATAAAGATGGTATTACGCCACTCTTTATTGCAGCCGTTAAAGGCGATGACGTTTTCTTTCATGAGCTTATTAGCAAAGGCGCCAAGATTTCGATACTTGCTAATGACAATAGTAATCTTCTATTAGCGGCGGTCATGGGTGAAAACCTTAGCCTTATTCGTTATCTAATAGGCAAAGGCCAAGACATCAATAAGCCAGCGAAAGAAGGTAATACTTCTCTGCATGTTGCTTTTGCACGATTGAATACTTACATCATTACCTTACTTCTTCAAGAAGGTGCCGACCCGACGATTGCTAATGATAAAGGGGATACAGGTACATCACTTGCCAAGCAATGGAAGTTAGATATAGACAGACTTAAAGTACTGGATATACAAAAGCGAGACAATGATGGTTGGACAGCTTTGATGCTAGCAGCGGTTAAAAATGATCGTGTCGGGCTAAAAAATCTCATTGATAAAGGTGCTGATGTGAATACGACGGATAAGCATGGTAGTACGTCATTGATGCATGCGCGAGACCTTCAAGTACTAAAGATACTGCTAACAAACAAAGCTAATATCAATGTGATGGATAATTTTGGCGAAACTGCTTTGATGTCTGCAGCAGGTTTTGGTAACACTGGAAAGGTTAAATTCTTATTAGAAAATGGTGCAGATAAAAGCCTTAAAAACAAAAAAGGCCAACTAGCTGCTGACTTGGCCAAGGACGAGAAACTGAAAGTACTTATTAATGAGTTTTGATGCTCGTTGCCGCCATAATCTTATAATCATTGGGCATACCATTAACTATTGCTACTAATATGTTAGTTAAAAACACATTATGATTGTTATTGTAGTGTTTTATCCCGCTTGAAGTTGGTGTACTCTGTACATTATTTATACAAATAAATAATTCAGCACATCGTTTTAGGAGGGGATAATGAAACGATTTATTATAGTTGCCATCTGTATGCTGGCTTGGGCTTATTATTCTAACCGACAATTAGAACAAGATATGTCTTGGGAAAATGACACAGAACTTGCTTTGCAACGAATGCAGGATGCAGGCTATGAAGTCACACAAATCAATGCCACCCCTGAAAAAGCGGGTGGCGATTAAGTTCTGTTTTTATGAGTTACTTACGTTTAGTCATCAATAACCACTGAGTAGCTCACACTTCCATCGGTCCCACCTTCTAGCGTACCCGTGAATTGCCATTCAATAGCATCAAAGCCCATCATTGGGTTACATGTCACCCCCGATGGTGTGCTGTCACAGTTACCTGAGCCTAACTTAAACATCGTATAAGCGGGCGCAGTATCATTAACCTGCAAGTCGGTAATAGGGCCTGTGCCAGTATTGGAGTAGTAAATCGTATACTTCAAGGTATCGCCCGGATCGGCCTGATTCACTGTTTCTGTCTCAGCACTGCTTTGCGTAATGTTCTGAACACTTTTCCGCAACTCTAAGCGTGATGGCCCAACACTCGGTGTAACGGGTGTCGCAGCGACGGTAGGTTGTGCTGGCACAGCTTCAATCTCGGGTATTGCCGGAGTAGTCGGTGTCGCTTCTACAGCTGGTTGTGCAGGTACCTCAGGTGTTGGGTCAACGACGGGCGTTGCAGGTGTTGTCGGTGCAGCAAGCTGTCCCGCGGTGGTTGTATCAGTTACCGTCAAATTAACCGTTCCAACACCGCTACCGCCATAATTAAAGCTGGCAGTCGTTGTGACACGGTACTGATCCCGTGGTGCTACATTTGAAGGCGCATAGACCTTATCAATGATGCACACACGCTCTTCAGCATCAACAGAAACACTGGCAGTAGGAGATAACGCTGCGCTGCCTTCACTCCCATTAAGTATGCCGTCACAGTTAGTATCACGATAAAGTAAGCTTGCCCAACCTGAACTAGTATTTAGATCACTGGTACGAGAAAAAGTAACGTCACCACCTGCTGTTGCAGTAAATGTATGACTATAAAACACAACATTACCGGGTAGTATTTCGCCAGTATGATTAGGCTCGAAGGTTGGTTTTTTAACATCGCCAAAGTCCAGCCCTGTGTAACTAGTAGCAGAGGCTACGGTGAACGTTATCGTGTCATCGTTAGCACTATAGCTTCCGCTAGTGTTTCCAACTTGAGCGCCTGTTGTTACATAGCCATTACCGTTTACTTCGGTAACCTTTACCACACTCCCAGTGATAGTACCGGGAACGTGTAGGGTATAACTTCCATCGGTAGCCGTACGAGTCGTGTCGTAAACAATTGTTCCTGTAGCGTCAGTTGCACTCACTACTATGCCGCTAATACCGGGCTCAGTACCTTCTTGGTCTTCATTCGCAGACGTTCCAGAGCCAGCACCATTATCATCAAATACAGTACCTTTAATAATAATACCGTTGTAATCACCAAAGTCCTGACGAGTCACATCCGTTTCATGAACAACAATATTACGAATGTTAGCCGTTGTTGAAACATAGGTTGCAGGGTCACTTCCAGCGGGAGGACAAGTTGACCCTGTAAATGGCGCATCTGAAGCGTCTGATTCAATAATCTGATATTCACCGGACATAACAGAGTCAAACTTATAGAAACCGTTAGCGTCCGTGTCAACACTCAAGCATCGAACAGGAACACCCGTATAAGGCGAACCCGCCATTACAACAGTTACACCTGCAATTCCTGATTCATTGTTCTCACGAATGCCATTGTTATTGGCATCGTCCCAAACCGTGCCTGTGACTTCATACATATCAGGAATTAGGCCGATATCGAGTGTCAAATTACTAAAGTCATCACCAGATGTAGGATCAGTAATATTGGCAACATTCTCACCAATCGGCTCATTACCCGTTGGAATACCGCCTGGAGGGGCCGGGTTAGCTGTCACCGTAATAATACCTGTTCGAATACCGTTTGTTAGTGGGTCACCGACTGTGTAAGCGTGTTGGTCATCCGTTTCATTGTTGTCATCATCTTCACCATTATCATCGTTATTTGAACCATCTCCATTAATAAGGATTGAAGGCATCCAGTGTTCTAATGACTGATCATTTTGGAACTGACTAGCAGGGATTTCAACATAGTAGTCGCCGAAATCTAGTGTATGAAAGATAAAGCGACCAGGTTCCTCGATTCCAATAGTGGTAGTTTTCACTAATGTGCCATCTGGGCGATGCAAGTTAACAACAACACCATCTGGAGCCGTATAATCGACTGATGAGTCATATTTACCATTGCCATCTATATCGGCAAAGACAAAGTCACCAACCGCGTATGAGGCAACTTGTACCGATACATTCGGTGAAATAAGGAATTGAGCCGTAGGTAGGGTGCTTGAGTCAACTGCAAAACGGTTGGTATAAATATCACCCGGATCATTGGATGAGGCACTACCGTTATCAGCAGTGGTACCTGCATTTAAAGTGATGGAGGCTCTGATACCTTGACGTGGGTCACCATCTTTTTCTAAGTCATAATTAGAAACAAATTTGATGGCCGTTGAACCCGCAAAATTCGTAGGACACCCAGTCAGGCCTGTATTAAATTCTGCCTCAGTGCACCAGTTAGAAACGTTACTATCTGGATCTAGAATGATTCCTGATGCTGTGTCGGCTGTGTAGTACCAAGTACCAAGATCCTGTTCGTTAGTATCTGGTGTACTGCCATCTAACCAAGTCGTTACCGGTGCAGCCTCTAGCTCTAGTATTCCGCTAAAAGAGGACTGAGGAACGTTGTTATCACCGTTGTAAGGGAATATATCGATCGCAACAGGCGCTGCAATTTTCAATGCTGCGGAGTAGTTTGACCATGCTAGATTGTACACTTGACTATCGTTACGATCATCTAAAGGCACGTCGACTGTCTTTGATACCTGAATCTCACCGAGCTGCTCAAGTAATATTGTATGAGTGTCTGAGCGAGCAGCTAACGAAGAGATGGTATTATCTGCTCTAATCTCTGAGTAGTTAATGACTGAAGTACCGTCTTCAACTAATGGATCACTGTCAGTACAGATAATGCGCGGGGCAATAGTTGTGTTCGCTTGTAAGTTACCGAAATTCCACGTGAGCAGCGTATAACCGGGAGCAGGGTCGCCATTTCTATCGGTATTGTATTGGATAAGACCTGCGGGAGTTCCACCTGTTGTCGTTGCTGTACAGGATGCGTTATAGCTAACTTCTGGCGGTAGCTCGTTAATGATTCTTAGATTTTCTGCATTACCTGGGTCAGGGATGGTCGACTGTAGGGCAGTATCTACTTGCCAAATAATTTGGTTACCTGCAATGGTTGACGCAGTGTCACCGGAAGCTGCATAAGGCGTAATACTGTTTGAGTCCAGCACTATGTTCATACGACTTAGTGTGACACGGTCACCATCTACGTTGCCACTTTCCGGTGCCGGTGTATAGTTTCTAGCTGTCCAGTTTGCGGACCATTCATCTGACTTAAAGCCACCAAAGTTTGGTAAAACAGTACCGACAGGAATAGATTGCCCATCGTGTGGACCGCCGTTAAATTTGTCACGGGCTTTAAGAGGCACAATGAATCTAACTTGGTGTCCAGGTTCAAAAGATTTACCAGCAGCGATAGCCGTTGGGCTTAGTACCGCTCTAGCAGCATTCACACCATCAATCCCACCTGTTACATTAGCTGGGTCGGTGTGCCATCCGTTAGTCGCGCTCGTGTCATCACATCGAGCACTGCGGTGTTTTGTCCAGTCACCGTCATAGCGACCAGAGGTTGCGTTGTAATCGTTAGTACCATCATGGTTCCCATCGAGTGGGTCATCACCCACTGTATCAATGTAGGCATATTCGACTTGGTAATCTGTGTAATCATGACCAGATGGTGCGTAGGTTCCCATGAACGCATAAGTGCCCGGTGTAGCGCCAACATCACCACGGTCTGTTAGTTGTTGGACAGAGTTGTCAAACACATCACAAGCGACTGGGTTGTTGAGGTTAATGGTTCCGTTGTTATAAACAAGAATCCAACCTGCTGTAGACTGACCACTTTCTAACTCACCATCACCAGAGTGGTAACTTGAAGTACCTGAATAACTATAGCTAAGGACACGGTCGTCGGTATATTTTAGGTTACGTTTACTGAAACTACCATTTACCGTCAGCTTAAACTCACCCGCACCAATTTGATTATTACTCCGTAAACCATCAATGAGCTCACCGTTATAGCCGGGCTCAGTTTCTGCCCCATAGTTACTCGTGCCTGATGGACTGTTTGGATCAAAGTCACTGATCAAGCTAGATAGGTAGACAGTACCGGTATCATTTCCTTCTATTCCATCCGCTAAGTCAATGGAGCGGAATGGAATGAATATTTGTACTCGGTGATTCATCACATAGTAAGGGCCCGCGGTTAAGTCGGTCCCCCCTATGGTTCTTGTCGGGTAACGACTACCTGTTAAGTCAGCCCCTTGAAGGTCAACAGTGAAGGACGTCGATGTGGGATCTAATGGGTCATCTCGTGTATATGCGCAAGTTCCTGAGTCAACTATATGCTCATCTTCTGTGCGATCTAGACGAATATTTTCAGAACCAATTGTTTCTGTTGACCATGCAGTAGGGTTGGTTATGCATTGCGTGACATAGAACTCTAATGGAAAGGTTGCGCCCCCGGCACTTCCTGTTGTCGCAGTAAAAGTATCGTTTAAGGTAATAGGCTGTGCTATTGACTCAATACCTGTCTTGCGGTCAGCAGTCATACGAATATGCATGTAACCAATAAAGCCAGGCTCTGAACCTAAGCCAACGTCTCTATTAGTTACACTATTATTTCTAATTGCTTCAGTTGTGCTAATAGAGTGAACAATATCGTAAGCTGGAGCGGAAGAAATAGTGATTGGTGTTGAGTCGACATGAGTGGTGACATTCGCATTTGAATTACCGGTTGTAGCGTCTACAGAATACACTCGTTGTGTCGTAGTGTAGGTTGAGCCGTTCCATGATGAGCCTGATGGTTTTACTGGTACCGTAAATATCCGAGCTTGACCTTCACTAAACCCACCAAGATTACAGGTTAGGGTGCTACTACCGTCTGCATTAACAACAATGGCTGATGGTGGGTTAGTCCCTGCACCTGCTGCAACCGTACAAGCCGCAGGTATTGACGGAAAAGAAACGTCAGCATTGGTTGATGGATGAATTGTCTGTTCAATCACTACATCACTTAATACGGGGTCACCGGGTGCAATCGTTGCATCACCACCGTTGACTGAAATTGACCAAAGGTGAGAAGCAATATCTTGGTTTCTTATAACTCGGTTACCATCTCCACAATCAGACCCTGCAATCGATGCATCTGTTTCTGAAGCACACGGAATAAGATCACCAGACGCATCTGTTTGAGCCGTTCCAAAAGGCGCGGTTCCGTCAGACAGGCCAGAGCCGAGTGGTCCAAAGGTAATAGTAGGTGTAGCGGAGCAAATACTAGCAGTACTTAATAGCACTGCGCATACCAACAACTTAGGTACAGCGTTCAACATAGTGATGCCTTATTATTTTAATTTTTGGCGATATGTAAATTTATTATAGTTTGGAAGTGAGTGACACTAGTATCGCTTTATGTTCATTTGATAATTTACCCTGAGACTATCAAACAATAATTTAAGGTCATTTATAACTCTGTTTACCTTAACGCTGAATGAGCGGTACAGTAATTTTAAACACACTGAACGTATCAATTTTCGAGCTAATATCGAGTATCATATTATTTTTAATACACTCTGACTGAACAAACTTTAGTCCTAGGCCATGACCTTCAAGTTTAGTGGTTGTAGCAAGTTGTTGCTTAATATTAACAATTTTAAGCTCAGACATGCCGATACCATTATCCTCAACGCTAATAACAAACTTATCATCTAAAACTGTGACATCTACGTCAACTTTTCCGGTACATCGACCCATGTGGACTTCATCAACTGCTTCAAACGCATTTTTTACCAAATTATGGATAATAAGAAAAGTAGACCCTGAGCGCTCTTCAAAGAAATAATCTTCACTTTTTTCAGGGAAGTTTATGGTCAATTGTGTTTTACAAACACGATTATTCGTAGAAATAAGTAAGCGTAAGTCGGACTCTAGTTCTTGGAGCGAGATAGTGTGGACCTTTGCTTTCTTATTACCAAGCCCATCTAGAACGAGGGAAGAGACTCGGTTCATATGACTAAGCGTACGATCTAAGCGCTTCATTTCTTGTTCTATGTCGTTATGAGCGTTGTGGTTAGTTTCAATTTGGAACGCACTAAGATTAGCTACGCCAATGAGTGTGTTTAATTCATGGTTAATTGCTTTAGTAGAGTGGCCAATTGCGGCATCCCGTTGAAGGCCTTCTGACTCTTTTTCAACACTTCTTCGTTCCTTTTGCTCCAGAATAAACTGGGTGATCTCACCTATCATTAGGCGCTCTAGCTTCCAGATAAAAAAGACTAGCCCAAGGTAACAAGCTGTCATGTAAATTCTATCTTCGATTGCTAAGGGATAGATTCCATAAAACAAAATACAAAAACAAACAAAAGCCATTCCTACTGTTACCAACTTATGTTTTTGACGGTAAACCTCTGTCATTGCGCCAAACGTTAAAAGTAATAGAAAAAAGGCTGCAACAGCAGGCTCATCAATGTTGAGACACCAAATGATGTACATAGATGTTGAAAGGTTAACGCACCAGCGAATCACATCCAGTGTTTCGGAGCGTGTCTCTAGTGGTCCCCATGGTGTAGGAATCGACTTAAATACGCATTGAATAAGATTAAAACCAATAAGAAATAACACAGCGAGCACACCATAACGAGTTTGCTGGTTATTTTGGTCCCAATAAGAAGCAATTAAGAAGATATCCGTAATCACCATAACGGGAATTATGATGGTATTAAATAAGTTCTTATAGCGTGTCTGCATACGCTTGTGTAAATCAGACTTTAAAGTATTGATAGCTACTTTCCTTAGTTTGATAAACCGGTACACCGGTATGCAAATAAATGATCTGTAACTATAGCCTAAAAGCGCTTTGAATAATTGATGTTTGTTGTCATTTTAGCTAGCGAGTTGAGACATTTTTAGTTGGTTTTTAGCTAAATTACGACCTTAGTCTACAGTCATAAAGATGCGCCTTTAAAGTGTTATTAGGTGACTTATTAAGTGTTTTTTAAATCAAATTCGTCTTGATTACTATAATTTATCTGACATGTAAAGTAATACATTTGATGTAACAAGTTGTTAATTATTGAACTTAGTGTCCGCTTATCTGTGAAAGTTAGTCTCTTGTCGGATTAACGGCATATTGATTATCAATCAACCACTTAGTTGTTATTATTAATTTTTAACCCACATACGCAATATTTTGTAGTAAAAACGATTTAAATAAATTAATTTCATTAATAACAGTGATTTAAAGATATTTATTTTAGTTTTTCTATATTCAATTTGCCTATTTTTGTCATCAAGATCAAATATAGAAGAGTGAATAAAATGAGAAATACCAGCACAAGTGATCTATTTACACACAGTGACTCCACCGTCAGTGCGCATGAGTATCAGCCATTCATGGCAGGACATATAGATGTTAAATTAGCAGGTGCAGACTCTGACATTCGGTTATTCATATTTAAGCCTTCTGACTACCCATATTTATGGTTGAAATACGTCGAAGGACTACAGCGAGAATATAACCGGATGGGAGTTAGTCACATTTTAGACCTGAAGATCTTAAAAGACCCCAAGTTTTTCCGTATTGCTATGATTGCGATTATGGGCGGAGAAGTCGTCGCAGGCCTGCGTTGTAGTGGGCCTATACGAAAGGTCAGTCATGCCGCAGCTTACGAGGAAATGGCTGATGGAAATCAAGCTTTTGTTAGTGAGTACCTAGAAGAGCGTATGGCTGAAAATATAGCTGAACCTAAAGGGCTTTGGGTAGACCTTAATAGTTCGGCAAGAGAGCGTCTTACGCAGCTTATGTCACGCTGCATGATTTACAGTGCTGCACTGTTGGATTGCCGTTACTCCATTTGCACTAGTGCTAAGAAAATGAATATGGTTTATACCAGTTCTGGTATGGACGCATTACCTGAAGCAGGTACTGTTTATTATCCAAATAAAGATTTCAAAACAACATTAGGTTGCTTTGATCTGCATAAAGTACTTAAGCAATGTAACGATGATAATCGCATTCGCTTAAGACGTGATTGGCAGCTTATCCAGTTAGCTCGGGTGAACAGTCGTAGCCAGAAAAGTTGTCCTAACTCATGGACGCCTCTAGTGCTGGATGAAGCAAACCCTTTTCATACTAAGGCATTAGAGTCACTCCTATTAGACCCTGATTATGAGCACCGCTCTGCAATGAAATCGATGGATGATGAAATGGCTGAACTACTGCCTCCGGTGAGTCAGTCGCTTAAAGACGAAAGTCATCGCTGGGTAGCTTACCCGTGGCGTAAAGTTGCGATTGAGTTATTAGGCCCGAAGTCTTTCAAAAAACTACGCTGTGATCGAAATAGAAATAAAATAACAGATGAAGAACAATCCCATTTATTAGGATTAAATGTGGGTGTTGTTGGATTGAGTACTGGTCATGTTATTGCCCATACGATGGTGATGGAGGGCGTGTGTGGACACATCAAGTTAGCAGATTTTGACTTATTAGAAGTGTCTAATCTAAACCGTATTCCAGCGTCTCTTCTAGATATTAATGAAAATAAAGCAGTGATAACTGCACGTCGTATCGCAGAACTAGACCCCTACCTGACGGTTGATGTTTTTGACAAAGGCTTATTAGAGTCAAACATTGATAGTTTCATGGAAGGGCTTGATATTGTTATAGAAGAGTGTGACGAACTTAATGTGAAAGTGTTAGTGCGCGAAGCCGCTAAGAAGCGTCGAATCCCTGTACTAATGGCGACTAGTGACGGTGGGATAATGGATGTTGAGCGTTTTGACACTGATGAAGATTTAAAGCCTTTCCATGGTCTTACAGACGTTGATGCGTCAGAGCTAAAGGATTTATCTCGTCGGGATAAGTCAGGGTACGCATTAGCGATATTTGAAGGAGATAAAATTACGGCTCGTTTGGCAGCCTCCATGGTAGAAATTGATTACACAGTTAAGACATGGTCACAACTTGCTTCGGATGTAACACAAGGTGCTGCAATGGTAACAACGGCTGTACGTCGTATTGGAACAGGTAAGCCGACGCCATCTAGTCGAACTCGCATGGATATGGATCAGATGTTTGTGGATGGGGTGCCGCCGACGCCTGTTCAAATTACGACTGAACAGCTAATAGCCGATCCTGTATTTGGGGATAATGTTAAAGAGAATATGCTATTAGCCGCGCGCTATGCACCGTCACCTGGAAATATTCAGCCGTGGAATATTTATTGGAAAGATGAAGTACTGTATTTTGAAATAGACAGAAATCGCTCCGTTAGCATGGATGTTAACTGGCGTGGAGCGATGACATCAATAGGGGCTGCTTGTTTTAATGCTGAGGTAGTCGCATGCGTTGAAGGTCTAAATGGTGCAATGGAATACTTTCCTGATTCTTCAATGCCTGACTTGGTTGCAAAGTTCGTTCAAGGGCAAAAAAGTTGTGATATTGAGCAGGCTGAAAAACTATATCCACATTTATTAACACGAATGACTAACCGTGAGTTGTGTGAGCGACAAGTAATAAATCCAGAAATCATTAACGAATTAATTGAAATTTGTGACAAAGGAAAAGCTGAGCTTCATGTCTTATCGAGTGAAAATAAACTCAAAGATTACGCCAAAATATCTATAGGCTCTGACCGATTAAGATATTTATCTGAACATCTTCATGCCGAAATGATCTCTGAGCTTTCGTGGCCAGACATTGATTCTTTAGAGGACGGTATAGATATTAGAACCTTAGCTATGCCTCATAAAGACCTGAATGTATTGCCAATACTTGAGCGTCGAGATGTGATGGATGAGTTGGCAAAATGGAAAAGTGCTGGATTATCTTTAGGAGAATATAACCGAGACAGGATCCATTGCGCATCAGCAATGGTTGCTTTAACGATCAAAGGACAGTCGGATTTTGACTATGTACAAGGAGGCCGTGTTCTGCAAAAAATGTGGCTAGCTGCCGAAACCCATGGTTTGTCATTACAACCTATTTCACCCATATTTTTGTATTCAAATACAGTTGACGACACAATAAACCTTATGAATAATGTGTATTTGTCGGAAGTCCAATCGCTACAAAATATGTTCTCAAATATATTCGATATCAAAAATGATGAATATCCAGTTTTAGTCGTTAGATTGGCTTACGCAAAGGCTCCTCAATACCGAAGTTACAGAAAAAATAGTTAGATATCACATAAAGTGATACTTATATCTAGTTAGTGTTGTTACCCTATATCGGATAGTTTTTACACTAACTAGAATTAATGTTATCTTTTTAATAGCTCACACAACCAACAATGATTGATATTTATGCATCCACTTCAAGTCATATTAATAATGAGTTCTACGGCCATGCTGCTTATCACAGCGTTGTTACTTATTATAAGAAAAATGCCTTCCAGGGATGGTATTAATTGTTGGTTGTTTGCTGCTTTCTTGCAGGCCGTTATTTATGTCATTGCCTTTATAAGTTACCCAGCACCAATGACCGTTGCTGCAACGGTAGCTTTTTATTGCATGGAAATTATGGTGACCTTATCGTTAACTATCGGAACACTAAAGTTCATTGGTAAACCGATAAATCGTGATTTTCGTTTGGCTATCGCAACAGGGATGATCGTTGTTATTTCTGTATTAGCATCAAATGATTCACAATTTCTAGCGAGTTTAGTCTTCGCTTGTTACCTTAGCGCTGCTCACTTAGAAGTGGGCCTTCGTTTCTATAAGTCTGAAGAACAAAATTTAAAGATAAAAACATCAATGGTGCTTTTTTTTATAGCTAGCTTGCACTGGTTTGATTTTCCTTTCTTAAGTCGTATTGAGTGGTTTGCCCCAATAGGTTTCATGATCGGTATGGTGATCGCTGTTGCGATCTATTTATCACTGTCAGTTTTAGCGCTGCATCAGTTTAAATTTAATACAGAAGAGTCTGAAAAAAAGGCGATTCACGCAGCCATACATGACCCATTGACAGGACTTTATAATCGCTCTTATTTAGACCGATTGTTTGAAGAATACGCCGAAGAAGCGGAACTAATCCAACGTCCTTTCATTCTGCTTTATTTTGATCTTGATGGCTTCAAGTATGTAAATGATACTTATGGTCATCCAGCGGGTGATCTTATTCTGACGACTGTGTCTAAACGCATGAGTAAATGGTTAGGTGCTAAAGGCGATGCAATCAGAGTAGGTGGTGACGAGTTAATTGTATTAACTAGACTGAGAGCTAACTTTAGTCGAAAAAACGGTTTAGCGGCAGCCCAGCGAATTTTAAATCTTATTGAGCAACCAATCGTTGATGGTGATCATAATTATAAGGTGAGTGCGAGTGTTGGTGGCTGTTGCTATGGGCTGCCACATTGTAATCTTGAAGATATGATCATAGAGGCTGATAAACTTATGTATCAAGCAAAGCAGTCTGGTGGACATTGTATCCATTTTTCACGTTTTGAGGCTGACACTCTAATCGCACAGTCTAAGCAATCAAATGAACTAGAAAGCGCTGTTTTAACGTCCGAAGATAAAGCTCAGAGGTAGTATATCAATCTTACCTATATAAGACTTTCCAGTTTTCTTAGTGATCCTATTCTAGGGTTAAGTGACTAAGTATTACTTCAATCAACCGTACTCCAAAACGCCTCAACTAATGGGTTATTCAAGTTTCGTTTAAGCGTGAATAGCCCAACATCAAATGCTTCAAGTTCAGAAGCGACTTCCAATACCCTGATACGTTTCAGTAGTGGGCTATTATCCAACACGATCTTCGGCACAACACCGACACCCAGCCCCAGACTCACCATGCTTACGATAGCCTCGTAGCCTTCAACTTGCGCATAAATTCGTGGTTTGACGCCCATATCTCTAAACCAGTCGTCCACACGGTTTCTAGCGATCCCCGTTTCTGATAGTACCATTGGCACGTTTGACCATGCTTCAGCGGAAGTAGGTTCGTTCATGGGGATATCATGGGTGTTTTCAGGCAACTCTACTGGAATAATAAAAACCAAAGGTGTCACCATCAACGGTTTGAAAATTACACTTTTCGGTAAAGTATTTGGACGTGCTGCAATACAAATATCTTCATTAGCCGCAGCAATACGTTTAACCGCCAAATCTGGCGACCCAGTGTGAAGCTTGATTTCAATTCCGGGGAAGTTGGGACGAAAACGGTTTAATAGCTTAAACAAAACACTGTAAGACGCGGTGACGGAGCAATACAGGCTAATCTCCCCATGTAACTCGTTGCTATCATCGGTTAACTCCGTTTGTATCATTTGCCACTGCGAACTTGCTTCGCGGGCATATTGAACAAACTTCAACCCCGCATCGGTTAGCGCAACAGTTCGGTTATCTCTGTTAAATAACACCACACCTAGTTCTTTTTCTAAGTGTCTAATATTACGAGACAGGGCGGAGATACTAATATGACAAGCCTCACTTGCTTGGCCAAAGTGAAGGCTTTCTGAGAGAGCTAAAAAGTGTTTTAGGTAGCGTGTATTCATACTGTAATAGTAACTGAGTATTCTCTTTATGTGATGTGTATAATGTATCGCTAATTAAATTAGCCTGTTGTGCAATCGCGTAGCGGTAAGGAGTTTTATGTTTGAACTTAAGACCATCGCTCTTTTTGCAGTGACAGCTATCGCAGAGATTGTTGGGTGTTACTTGCCTTACTTATGGCTTAAGCATGACAAGAGCATGATGCTGCTTATCCCAGCTGCGTTAAGCCTTGCACTATTTGCATGGTTATTAACACTTCACCCTGACGCTAGCGGCCGCATTTATGCAGCATACGGTGGTGTCTATATTTTTGTAGCGCTACTCTGGCTTTGGGTGGTTGACGGTATAAAGCCAACAATGTGGGATGTTGTCGGTGGCTCAGTTGCATTGATTGGCATGGCCATCATTATGTTTGCACCTAGAACCCCATAACACATAATTTTTGAGAACAAGAGAGGGTCAGTTTTATTCACTCGATTAATGAGGTGATGGCTGATCAATAGGTCGAGACTATGAAAGAGTGTAATTCGTGTGGCAAGTGCTGCATTAAATACAGTAACGGGCAACTGTCTGCCTCCGAAGAAGAAGTAAAGTACTGGGAAGTGTTCAAGCCAGAGATAGCAGAGTACGTGAGAAACCACGAACTTTGGGTCAGCCCTGAAACAGGCAAGCTCATAGAACGATGTCCGTGGTTAGAGAAAGCACCTGATTCACCTGTTTACACGTGTGCTATATACTACGATCGGCCTGATGACTGTCGCTATTACCCATCCACCATTGCTGAAATGGTAATGGACGAGTGCGAGATGATCGAATCCCACGACTTAGTAAATACCAAGCAAGCGCAGATACGGTTAGATAGAATCATGGCCGATAGTCGACCAGCACTAGAATAATAATAGTTTTGCATTTATTGAAACGTAGTATTTCATTTATATCAATTTACGAAATGCTAAGCATCCGATAAACTGCGCTCTACATTTTTGATACATCCCACACACGGAAATTTTTATGTCTAACAACTACTTCAACACTTTGCCACTACGTGAGCAACTTGAGCAATTGGCGAAATGCCGCTTCATGGATTCTTCTGAGTTTTCAGAAGGCGTAGAAGCACTTAAAGGCAAGAAGCTTGTCATTATTGGTTGTGGCGCACAGGGCCTTAACCAAGGTCTTAACTTACGTGATAGTGGTCTAGATGTATCTTACACACTACGTGCAGCAGCTATCGCTGAGAAGCGTCAGTCTTGGAAGAATGCTTCTGAGAACGGTTTCACTGTTGGTACGTATGAAGAGCTAATCCCTACAGCTGATGTTGTACTAAACTTGACGCCAGACAAGCAGCACACGCCAGTAGTTAATGCGGTTATGCCGTTGATGAAGAAAGACGCATGTCTTGCTTACTCTCACGGTTTCAACATAGTTGAAGAAGGCATGAAGATTCGTGAAGATCTAACAGTAATCATGGTTGCACCTAAGTGCCCAGGTTCTGAAGTACGTGCTGAGTATGTTCGTGGTTTTGGTGTTCCAACACTGATCGCTGTACACGAAGATAATGATCCTAAGGGTGAAGGTCTTGCACTAGCTAAGGCTTATGCCGTTGGTACTGGTGGACACAAAGCCGGCGTTCTAATGTCTTCATTCATCGCTGAAGTTAAGTCTGACCTTATGGGTGAGCAGACGATTCTTTGCGGTATGCTACAGACAGGCTCTATCCTTTGCTTCGACAAGATGGTTGAAGAAGGTATGGATGCAGGTTACGCGTCTAAGTTGATTCAGTACGGTTGGGAAACAATCACTGAAGCACTTAAGTACGGTGGTGTTACAAACATGTTGGATCGTTTGTCTAACCCTGCAAAGATCAAAGCATTCGACCTTTCTGAAGAGTTGAAGTTGATCATGCGTCCACTTTACAACAAGCACCAAGATGACATTATCGATGGTACTTTCTCACGTGTGATGATGGAAGATTGGGCTAACGACGACGTTAACTTACTAGGCTGGAGAGAAGAGACTGCTCATACTAACTTCGAAAAGATGCCTGCTGGTGATGTTGAGATCTCTGAGCAAGAGTACTTTGACAACGGTATCTTGATGGTTGCTATGGTTAAAGCGGGTGTTGAGCTTGCGTTTGAGACGATGACTGCTGCTGGCATCATCGCTGATTCTGCATACTACGAGTCACTACACGAGACACCATTGATCGCTAACACTATTGCTCGTAAGAAGCTTTACGAAATGAACGCGACTATTTCTGATACGGCTGAGTACGGTTGCTACCTATACAACCACGCTTGCGTACCATTACTAGAAGACTTCATGAAAGGCATCAAGACTGATGTTATCGGTAAAGGCCTAAGCCTTGACGATACTGGTGTTGATAACGCTCGTTTGATCGAAGTTAACGAAGCGCTACGCAGCCACCCAGTAGAAGCAATTGGTGCGACTCTTCGTGGCCACATGGCTGACATGAAGAAGATTGTGTAGTTTGCAGTCTTGGTAGTTGTTTGCTGACTACTAGATATTAAGAAGGCCGAGACTTGCTCTCGGCCTTTTTTTTGATGAAATCTATGAGACTCCATTAGCTATTATATTAGTAGTGGAAACTAATTGAGAGTGTCTATGGTTTGTCGGGTGGGTCACAGAATTTATAGTGTTTTGCAGCGGCCTTTTTTGCTGCTAATGCTCTGCTGGTAAGATGAACTTGCCTCATAACCATCAAATGAATTATTTCTCCGTAACTCAATTCTCGATCAGTGCTTGTTGCGCTTATTCTATTACTCCAGCCCAAAGTACATTTGTTAATGATTGATTCTTCTCCGTAGTAATGTGTATATTCAGTACAATGGAATCAAGGAATAAATGCATGAAATTTGTAAAAGAGGTAGCTTTTTTCGTCTCAGCTCCTATCAGGAGCAGTAACTGTGGATAAGCTAAATTATGATAGCTGTTATGAGCTATGTATTGACCTTTTGATAACTTACTCAGAAAAAATAAAAACAACGAATAAGCTTGCTAGGTTAAATCATGCGAAATCCTCAGAAGAGGTCTACCGAGGATTGTTAAACCGATTGAGTTCAAATAATAACTATCAAAGTGCTAGCAAAGTGAATGAACCAGCAATTGATTTATTTGATACATCTCAAAGACTTTGTGTACAAGTCAAGTCTAGTTTGACACGTGCTGAGATTCGTGAATGTGTAGCTAAATTTGAAAAAACAGATTGGTTTAGAAAAGAAAAGTATGACTTGGTTATTTTACTCACAGGGTCATCTTGTCGTACTAAAGTAGAAGAATTTAAAGTTAATGACTTCACTTATTATAACGAAGAACACTGCTATCTTGATAACACCCGTTTACTAAAGCTAATTAATGGTGACAACTATCGACAGGTTCTTGAGTATTTGCAAGTAATGACAGTTGGGGAGGCAGAAAAGGTTGATAAAGCCCCAGAAACAGTAAATTACAACGCCCCAGTATTCAATATTTCAGGTACATCGGGAGATGTTAAAATTGATGGAAATCAATTTTCATTCTCTCCAGATAACCGTCATTTAACCATTGATGACGCTGTTTCTACGGCAGCTAATGCACCAACTTTGCAAGCTAATGGTGAGTATGAGCTGCTAGCTTACAAGCAAGATACTCCAGATAATCAACTGGCAAGAATTTCAGCAGCAATCTTAGAAGAAGAGAATTTAAGAGGACTTTCGGAGCTTGATGTCAAAAACTTTTATGATCACCTAAATACTTTAGAAAGTACCGAACATAACGGTATAGCTAAAGTTTTATGGTTGATAATTTTCTACGAAAACTCAGAAAAACATATACCAACAAGAAAGTTGAGGCAAAAAATGAGGGAAGTTCAAAGCTCAATGAGTTTGGATATACCTAACGAACATGCTGAACTTATCAGTAAGCTGAGATTTTTCTCGAAAAACTCTAAAGCTTTAATTAAATCAATAAGCTATGTTTCGACTTATGAGTGATTTGATAGGTAGTGATGGTCTGTTTATTCTAAGTGGTCAACCTAGTGATATACATGACTATAAATGCTTTGATGATGAATCTAAAAGTAAGCTAATTTTTTGTGATGAACTAAAAAACAACCCTGAATGGGGCGAAAGAGAAAGGGAAAAGTGGTACTTCTTTTATCGCCCATACAAAAGGGGGAGCAAGTTAGGTTCTTATCAACGAGATATGATAAAGCTAAAAGAGCCAAAAATTAACTTCCTGCAGGAAGAAGTCAATTCTTTTAATTTCTTAAAGAAACTCTTCTTTGTTTTGGTTATCCCGACTTTAATTTTATCTCTTTACGCACAGTTGTGGGCTGCTTTTGTTCTACCTTTGCTTATTGGTATTTTTTTCAATGCAAAAGAACAGGGTGTTTCCGAAAATTTGAGGAGTGAGGTGCTAGAGAAGGAAACTTATCAGTCGGAAATTGATCACCTTTACTATGAGCAGGAGAATATATTAAATAATAGAATATCTAGTGACGATATTTTAGATATGTTCTGGTATGACATGAGGGCGTTAGAGGGCAAGATTCTTGAGGAGCACTTTAATGACGAAGCAGAAAGGTTAGATGAGATAGAGGAAGTTGACGAGTTTTATCCCTGTGTTGACTCAAAACTTAAGCCGAGCAAAAGAATCATGGATTCCTCTCCATTTTACCCTGTGATTCCTAGTTGGGGTTTTTTGCAATCTACGAGTAGGTCTTTAGATGATACAACTCAAGCCACTGGTCTGAGAGCTGCTGGTAATGAGATAGGGAGCAATATAGCAACTTTTAGAAAGTTAAAAGACGGTACACCTTTCTACCGTTTATGGTATATCCAGAATCTATTTTTTAGAGAAGAAAACATAAACATTATTTCTTATTGCTACGATTTCATTACAGGAAAGTCTTACAACCAATCAGTAGATACATTTCAATACAATCATATTTCAAATTCATCGTATAGCAATGATGATCTTTCTTTTATGGCAGATGGATTGCTTGCTTCAAGTTTTTGTGTTGAGGAAAAATTAACCAAAAATATATATGGTTGTGAGGTTAAAGTGATTTCTTTTTCATCTACTAGCGGAAGATGCTGCCGTTGCGTTTTACCCAATAAAGGAGTTGTGGATGGTCTTGAGTTATGGAGTATGCATAAAAATACTACTTTATACTCAACTCACGATGAATCCCCAGACATAGCTTATGTGAAAGCAGCTAACAATGATTTAATTAATGCATTAGCTAATCAAGCGATAAAAGTGTTAAGAAAAAAATGTAATAAAGCAATTCCACTAACTGAAACAGGCTTGCGTAATGGGCAATCAAAGGCTAATAAAGTGATTTAGATTTTACCTTATGGGCGGAGAATTCGTATTCTCCTGTGAGCTTTTTAACTGATTGATAAGGGCTCTATCACATTGGGAAATTTAAACAGTTAGTTTCTCTGTTGTTCAATCTTGGTAATTATGCAGCGCCTAAACTAGATGAAGGCTATAATATTCAAATTTGATAAATACCTCCTAGACTTTAATGAATAACACGACTTCGTTCGGCTCAAAAATCCACCTTAATAACCTTACCGTCAACTTCGACGAGCGTTTCCAGCTCGATAACATCGACTGGGTAATTACTCCAAATCAGCATTGGATGATTACTGGTACAAACGGAGCAGGGAAGTCAGCACTAGTGGCTGTGTTAGCAGGTTACGGTGACATTATCTCTGGCAACTTAAATGGCACACCTAAGCGCGTCGGCTTGGTGTCATTTGAAGCGCAAGCAGAACTCATTGCACAAGAGCTGAAAAAAGATGATGCGGACATTATGGACGTCATCTCAGAAGGAACACCTGTTCATGAGATGATTTATAACGACTGTGCTGATAAGTCCTTAGCTGAAAGCTTGGTTGAAAAATTCGGTCTCACAGAGTTGCTAGATCGAGCCTTTAGAAAGCTATCAACGGGTGAGTCACGCAAGGTGATGTTGATTCGTGCGTTATCGAGCAAGCCTGATTTATTGATTCTTGACGAGCCGTTTGATGGGTTAGATGCTGAAATGCACAGCCTGCTACAAGCTCATCTCGAAGCACTGAGTAATACTACCCAAATGTTAGTAGTGCTTAACCGCTTTGATGAGCGTCCATCGTTTATTACTGACATTGCTTATGTTGAAGATGGCTCGCTATCTCATCAAATTCAAGTGAGTGATAAGGCTGCTTATGAAGCCTTGTATCAATTACTACACCTAAAGACCACAGAGCTTGAGATACCGCCGGTAGATAAGGAGTCAGCGTTACCTGCGCTAGACCCTGAGCAGCCTTTAGTGCGCTTGACTGATACCTCGATCAAGTATGATGAAACGGTGATTTTTAGTGATTTGAATTGGACAATAAAGCCAAACGAACACTGGCAACTCAGTGGACCAAACGGCAGTGGTAAAACAGGTTTGTTAGCTCTGATTACAGGTGATCACCCGCAGTGTTATGTGAATGATATTTTCGTGTTTGGTTTTAAACGCGGTAGTGGCGAAAGCATTTGGCAAATTAAGCAGTTCATTGGTTATGTATCAACGGCACTGCAATGGGAATACCGCGTTAGCACTAACTTGCGTAACGTCATTATCTCCGGCTTTTACGACAGTATCGGTTTGTACAGTAATAGCAGTGACCGTCAGAAGCAGATTGCTAATGAGTGGTTAGCGTTACTAGGTATGAGTGATCGCGCTGACCAGCCGTTTAATAAACTGTCTTATGGTGATCAGCGTTTATTGTTGATTGCACGAGCGATGGTTAAGCATCCACCGTTGTTGATATTAGATGAGCCGTGCTTGGGTCTGGATGATATGAATCGCCAGTTGGTATTAGCACTTATTGAGAAGATTTGTGCGGGGAGTGAGACGTCGGTCTTATATGTCAATCATCACCCCGAAGATAAGATTAAGGGTATTGAGAACTATTTAAGCCTAGATAAGTAAAAATATCAGCCTAGTTATTATGACTAGCAGCAATCTTCAATCTTGGTTTCTATATTAATAGTCTCTACAATCACCCGTTTTGCTGTCTTAGGGTGATGAATAGCATGTTAGAAAATATTCGTATTGTATTAGTCCGCACTTATCATGCGGGTAATATTGGCTCAACTATTCGTGCCATGAAAACAATGGGTTTGAGTGAGTTAGTGCTTGTTAATCCTAGAGATTATCCGTCCGAAGAAGCAAATAAAATGGCCAGCAGTGCCGAAGATTTACTCGAAAACGCTAAAGTTGTTGGTTCTCTGTACGAAGCGGTTAATGACTGCGAATTAGTCATTGCATGCACGGCGCGTCCGCGCACTTTTGATTTACCTGTTTTAGACCCTGAGCAGTCGGCAATTCAGTTGATGAAAGTGGCCTCAAAAAAGCCGGTAGCATTAGTATTTGGCCCTGAAAGAATGGGCTTACATAATGATGATATTCAGCTCGCACACTACCGAGTCACCATTCCTGCGAATCCTGACTACAGTTCTCTAAATCTTGCCTCAGCAGTTCAGATACTCTGCTATGAGTTACGAAAGCAGATGGATAACCCCGTCGAACCAAGCTTAGACAGAACATTCCCAAGTGTTGAGCAAAAAGAAAACTTCTATGTGACGTTAGAGCAGGTGCTAAATGAAGTAGAGTTTGTGAATAAACAGCACCCCGGTCAGTTAATGTTGAAACTACGTAGGTTCTTCTCAAGGGCGGAAATGGATGAGTCAGAATTGAACATATTGAGAGGGTCATTAGCGGCAGTGCAAAGAAAAATAGCTGATAAAACGTAGGTTTAGGTTGACCATATCTTTTCTAGTATGTAAGTTAATATTCTTTATTAGACACGGAGAAACTAGCAAATGTGGTTTCCACCGTGTTAAATTGTATCGCTGTATCCGTAGTTGTACATATAACTACTTAAAAGTCTGTTGGAAAACACTAGAGAGAATTACTATGTCAGAATTGAGAGATGCTGCACTGCAGTATCATGCTGAGCCTAAGCCAGGGAAGTTGGAAGTAAATATTACTAAGCCAACTGCGACACAATACGATCTATCGCTTGCTTATTCTCCGGGTGTTGCAGAGCCGTGTAAAGAAATTGAAAAAAATCCAGATGATGCTTACAAGTACACAGGTAAGGGCAACTTAGTTGCTGTTATTACTGATGGAACGGCTGTGCTGGGTTTAGGTAATATCGGCGCACTAGCGGGTAAGCCTGTAATGGAAGGTAAAGGCGTATTGTTCAAGCGCTTTGCTGACATTGATGTATTTGATATCGAAGTAAGCACTACAGATACTGAAGAGTTCATTAAAACGGTTACAAACATTGCTGACACGTTTGGTGGAATCAACTTAGAAGATATCGCAGCACCACGTTGTTTCGAGATTGAGCAGCGCTTGAAAGAGACACTAGATATCCCTGTATTCCATGATGACCAGCACGGTACTGCTATCATTATTGCAGCGGGCATGATGAATGCACTTAAGCTTCAAGGTAAGAAACTTGAAGATGCTAAAATCGTTTGTCTAGGTGCTGGTGCAGCAGGTATTGCATCTGTAAACCTACTTGTAGGTATGGGCGCTAATAGCGAAAACATCTACATGATCGATCGTAAGGGTGTGATTCACACGGGTCGTGAAGGTCTGACTAAAGAGAAGCAAGCAGCAGCAGTAACAACTGATAAGCGTACACTAGCGGATGCTTGTGACGGCGCTGATGTATTCATTGGTTTGTCTGGTCCTGACCTAATGACTGTTGATATGTTGAAGTCTATGGCTCCAAATCCAGTTGTCTTTGCATTGTCTAACCCTAACCCTGAGATTGCTCCAGAGTTGGCTAATGCGACACGTGATGACCTAATCATGGCGACTGGCCGTAGTGATTACCCAAATCAGGTTAACAATGTACTTTGTTTCCCATTCATCTTCCGTGGTGCACTAGATGTTCGTGCAAGCGACATCAACATGGAAATGAAGATTGCGGTAGTTAAGGCACTGACAGAACTAACAATGGAACCTGTTCCACAGTCTGTTATGGATGCTTACGGTAAGACTGAAATGTCATTTGGTAAGGAGTACATCATTCCTACACCACTAGATCCACGTCTAGGCGAGCGTATCCCAGCAGCAGTAGCTCAAGCGGCTAGAGATTCAGGCGTTGCGCGTATCTAAATCTGTTTGATTGTTGATCAAAAAAGCCCGACTTGTCGGGCTTTTTTGTATCTGACATATTATTTTCAGGGATACTATCTCTTAAAGTCTACCGTTAATCCGCCATAGCATTGTGACCTAATCTTGCTTAAATCAGAATCACCTATAGATCAGCTTTATACCGAGATACTAATCGGCTCCAGCCGAATCTGGTTGGTTCCTATAAACAAGTAAATAATAAGTCTAATGCTCCAAGGAGATACAATGATTAAGACAGTTCCTTCAATAATGGCGATTTCTGCAATTTTATTCACAGCAGGTTGCACCAGTTCAGGCGTTAAAGGTAATTCATACAACGGTATGGCTGCTCACAACGGTGCTTATGCTAACCAAGCTAATCGTGCATACCAAGGCAACTCAAGCTACAACGTTCAGGGTGGTCAGTACCAGCAAGCTTCTTGTGCTAATTGTGGTCAAGGCTCTCATGCAGTTGCTCACGATCATGGACATAGTCGTAGCACAACTGGCCAGACGGTAACTCACCGTCATGCTGGTAACTCTGGTCACGCTCACAATGGCATGTCAGGTAGTCACTCTTATGTAACATCTACAGCTGGCCGTAATGGCGCTTATGCTGCAAACAACGGTTACGCTAACACATCTGTTCGTGGTGCTGGTTATGCACGTACAGGTGGTGGTATCGGTGCTACAGCAGCTAAGGTTGCTGGTGCGTTATTAGTTGGTGGTCTTATCTATAAGGTTGCAGATGATAATAATGACGATAGTGGTACAACAACTACAACAACGACTACAGATGATGGTAAGTAAGCTTTAACGCTTAAGAAAAAGGCTGCACCAATAACATTGGTTGCAGCCTTTTTTATGAGTAACTTCTTTGTCTTTTAGGATTTGGGTGATGTTAACAACACGCTTACATTAATCTGCCGGTTACCTCTAAGAATGGTTAAGTTCACCGACTGGCCAGCTTCATACTCGTCTAAGATATCTAATAAGTCGGCAACCGTTGTCACTGTTCGATCATCAAACTCTTGAATCACATCACCAAGGACGTATTCATCGTTCACATACGAGATGCCGATTAAGCCAGCAGAATCAGCACCACTGCCTTCTGCGACGCCCAAAATAGCGACACCTTCCACGCCATACTCTTTACTAATAATTCGGTTGGAGTGCTCGTCAATATTTAACCCAAGTACTGGGCGAATATAACGGCCTTTCGCAATCAGTTGTGGCACGACACGATTGACATTATCAACGGGGATAGAGAATCCAATGCCTGATGAAGAGCCAGAAGGACTATAAATAGCGGTATTAATCCCGATCAATCGTCCTGCACTATCAATTAACGGCCCACCGGAGTTACCGGGGTTTATCGCGGCATCGACTTGAATCAAGTTTTCAATCTGTCCACCCGCTTCACTGTCAATGGAACGACCTAGGGCTGAAATAATCCCTGTTGTCAGCGTGTGGTCTAGACCAAAAGGGTTACCAATCGCATAAATACTTTGGCCCACTTTCAAGTCATTACTCGTGCCAATAGGAACGGGCTTAGGGCTGTCGATCGGAACATTGATTTTGAGTACCGCAATATCATGTCGTGGGCTAGCACCGACTAAAATCGCTTTATAGGTTCTGTGGTCCGATAGTCGCACCGTGGCTGATGATGAGTTTTGTATGACATGGTAGTTAGTGACCACGTGACCGCGTTTATCCCAAATAAAACCTGAGCCAGAACCAAGTGGTGTTTCGCTTACCGTACGAGTCCATGCATTTAGCTGTGTATCTTGCGTGTTAATAAATACTACTGAGGGGCTCGTATCCTCAAAAATCTTAATGGTGTTTTCTTCATCGCTAAGTAACTGTCCACGGTCAGTCACCGCTCTAGGTTCAGTCTGGCCTTCTAGTAACCAGCCTTTAAGGTATGGCTTAGTAATAAATAGAACAACTAAGACGACGATGGCCCAAATGGTGAGGTTAAAGAGTTTTTTCAACATGATCTCGTAATGCTAAATTTCAGGGGATTAGTAATCTTAGAATAAACTAGATGACTAAAAATGCCGAGTTTATTTAGTATACCGATCATTAAGTTACATGATCTGCTATAAATCTAACGTCATAATGTAAATACAACGATTGTTAGTTCGCTATTTACTAAGTAACTATCAGCAGTTTTTAGCATTTTTGACGCAATAAAAAAGCCAGCAGAGAAACCCTGCTGGCTTTGATAGAACTAATTAAACTAGTGTAACGGTTTAAGTGTTTTCGCGATGCGCCACAAGGTCATCAACCACTGATGGCTCAGCGAGTGTTGATGTATCACCCATGCTATCAATTTCATTCGTCGCAATCTTACGCAAAATACGACGCATGATTTTACCAGAGCGAGTTTTTGGTAGGCCTGGTGACCACTGAATGATATTAACCTTAGCGATCGGACCAATCTCTTTACGTACTGTCGCGATTAACTCAGCTTTAAGCTCATCCGTTCCAACTTCTCCGTTCATAGGAGTGACATAAGCATAAATACCTTGTCCTGTTAGATCGTGCGGGTAGCCAACAACCGCAGCTTCAGCAACTTTAGGGTGCAAGCCAAGTGCCGCTTCAATTTCAGCAGTACCTAGGCGGTGACCAGAGATGTTTAGTACGTCATCTACACGACCAGTGATCCAGTAATGGCCATCTTCGTCACGACGTGCGCCGTCACCCGTAAAGTAGTAACCCGGGAACATAGCAAAGTATGTCTCGTAAAAACGCTTAGGGTCACCATAAACACCACGGATAGCACCAGGCCAAGGGCGATCAATCGCCAAGTTACCCGCAGCAGGGTTACCTTCGATTACATTACCTTCATCATCTAGTAGTACTGGGCTAACACCAAAGAACGGCTGCATAGCAGAACCTGGCTTAAGGTCGTTAACACCCGGTAGTGGCGTCATCATGTGACCACCTGTTTCTGTCTGCCACCATGTATCAACGATAGGGCAACGGCCGCCACCAATCACATTGTGGTACCAATCCCATGCTTCAGGATTGATCGGCTCACCTACGGTACCTAGTACACGTAAGCTTGCACGAGATGTCTTTTCAACAGGCTCATTACCCGCAGCCATTAATGAACGAATCGCTGTCGGTGCTGTGTAAAAGATATTTACTTGATGCTTATCAATGATCTGCCAGAAACGAGACATATCAGGGTAGCTTGGGATACCTTCAAACATAACAGTAGTCGCACCGTTAGTCAGTGGCCCATAAACGATATAAGTATGTCCTGTTACCCAACCAACGTCAGCTGTACACCAGTACACATCGCCGTCTTTATAATCAAATACAGTCTTGTGCGACATTGCCGCTTGTACTAGGTAACCACCAGTGGTGTGTAGCACGCCTTTTGGAGTACCTGTCGAGCCAGAGGTATAAAGAATGAATAACGGATCTTCTGAGTCCATTTGCTCAGGCTCACAGTCAACACTCGCCTTAGCGACTTCGTCGTGGTACCAAACGTCACGGCCTTCAGTCCATTCGATAGGGTCGCCACCACGCTTAACCACGATACATGTATGTACCGAAGGGCAGGTTTTAAGTGCAACATCTGCATTAGCTTTAAGCGGAACACGCTTGCCACCACGCATCGATTGGTCAGCTGTAATGACAACAGAGCAATCAGAATCTTGAATACGACTAGACAGTGCTTCAGGTGAGAATCCACCAAACACGATTGAGTGCACAGCACCAATACGTGTACAAGCAAGCATTGCAAACGTTGCTTCAGGAATCATTGGCATGTAAAGAGAAACACGATCGCCTTTTTTAACGCCTCTTTCTTTCAGGACGTTAGCAAGCTGACATACTTCTTTGTGTAGTTCGCGGTAGCTGATTAGACGTGTATCTTCTGGAGAGTCGCCTTCCCAAATGATGGCAGTCTGGTCGCCGCGTTTTTCTAGATGACGATCAATACAGTTGTATGAAACATTTAGCTTAGCTTCAGTAAACCAGTTGATGTGTAAGTCTGCTTGAGCAAAGCTCCAGTCGACAGTTTTTTTCCAAGGTTTAAACCAAGTAACGTATTCATTTGCTTGCTCAGCCCAGAATGCATCAGGGTCGTTGATAGACCGTGCATACATTTCTTCATACTTTGCATGGTTGATGTGAGCTTGATCTGCAAATTCCTTAGAAACTGGGAATGTTTTATCAGACATTAATATGATCCTCCTTGTAAAGACTTGTAATTGGAAGTTATGTACACGAGTAGCCACTACTGTCTAACATACATTTTAATTACAAATTTAAGTGAAATTCAAATAAGAACATAGTATGGATTTGCAGGACTCTCCGTTACTAGACTTTAGTCTATTTTTAGGTTTATAGTGAATTTTTAAGCATAAAGAGCCGTTAAACTAATGAAAACCGTATTAATAGATACTTAGTATAAATTATATATAAGTACACAAGCACGAAAGTGCTATGTGAAAGTTCATACTGTTTTTTGATTAACGGAACTCATTTAACCAATTGATAATACGTCCTGTCACTCGTTGGAACTGATCTGGCTTAACAGGTTTTGTTAGATATGTAGAGGCACCTGCAATTACACCTTTAACTTCATCTAGCGGCGATGTTTTTCCACTGAGCATAACGACTGGGGTTTTTTTGTAGCGAGGGTCTTTGCGAATTTTGCCACAGGTTTCATAACCATCAATACCAGGCATCATTATGTCTAGAAATACTAGGTCGTAGGTCGTACCACCAATCTTCTCTAAGGCTTGCTCACCACTTTCAGCAAAGTCACAGCGTAAACCAGCACTTCTAAGTTCAAGTTCCAGCTGCTTTCGTATAGCAGCGCTATCATCAATGACTAAAGCGAGATAGCTTTTGCTTGCTTCTGTGCTTGTTGGGTTTGGCTCAACGAAAGGCTTTACTGCCGTTATCGCCGCTTTTTCTAGAACAGCTTCAGCAGCAGTTTGTACTTCATTTGAAGCATCAATCGCTGACGTCTCGCTAGATAACTCCGCATGAGCACTCGTAGCAGGTGAGGGTGCTTGCACTGCTGTGTCATTCACCTTAGTTGTCACTAATTGACCAGCAGGTAGAGACTCCATCGTACGCATGACACGCGTCACTAGTAATGGGCGCTGCACTTGCACATCACCTTCAGTACAGGTCTTATTATTACTAACAACAAGCAGTAAGTTTTTGCTTTGTAGTTGGCGAGCTGTTTTTAAATTGCTTTCATCATCATCCGTAATCAAAACATTGGATTGACTTGGATTAAGCGTGATTTCAAAATTCTGCCCACGCGCTTTACAAAAACTTATGACACGTTCAAAGGTAGCCTGATCGGCGAGCGGTAGCCCGACGAAACAGATTTTTATTGAGTGTGTTTCTCTAATTTTAGTCATGGACCTATTTTAACCACTTTTCTATATGGTTTTGAAGTGTTTCACGATCGACAGGCTTAATTAGATAGTCATTTGCACCTGCGATTTGTGCCTGCTTACGGTGTTTATTAGTTGCGCGGGAGGTAATCATTACAAATGGGATGTGTGCGAGTGATTCATCAGCGCGTATAGCCTTAGCCAGCTCCAAGCCATTTACACGGGGCATTTCCAAATCACTCAAGATCAAATCAGGTATGTTGTCCTGCATTTGCTCTAGTGCATCTTGCCCATCAACTGCGGTTACCGTTGTATACCCCAATTGCTGTGCGGTAATACTCAATGCCTTACGGTTACTTAAGGAGTCATCAACCACCATTACGACAGATTCATCAGAAACCTTCTGCTGAATGTCTTCATAAGCCGAGCGTGTTGAGTCAGATAAGTTTTGCAACAGACGTGGTAAATCAAGTACCGCAGCCACCGCACCATCACTCAACAAGCAGGCTCCATTTAAACCATCTACATTACTTAGCCAAGGTGCGAGTGATTTTACAACCACTTCTCTTGGTTGAAGTACGCTATCGACAATGAGTGCATAGTACTTCTGTCTATCTGTAACCAATATAACAGGGTAGCTCTCAGTGAGCTCTGGTCTAGGGTTACCCCAGCCTAACAGGTCTGATAGCTGAATCACTTCATAGGAGCGGTTACTGATAAGTACTGAAAAGTGATCATTATCAGAAAGCAGGTCGCCTGAGTTAATAGTGTGTAAGCGATCAATACTATCGACAGGAATCGCCACCGTATTTTCAGTAATTTTTACCATAATAGTATTTGCTGCTACCAAGGTTAAGGGTAGGCGAATACTAATGGTCGTTCCTTTGGCGGGAGTAGATTCAATTGATAATGATCCACGTAGGCGTGATACAGCATCTTGGACGACGTCCAATCCAACACCACGTCCAGAAATATTACTAACAACGTCACGTGTCGATAAGCCTGCTAATAAAATCAGCTCAAGCTTCTCAGTATCAGTGAGTACTTGCTCTTTAGTTACTAAGTTTTGCGCAAGTGCACGTTTATAGACTGAGTCAGCGTCAATACCTGAGCCATCATCAGTCAGTGTCATAATGACGTACCGACCTTCCTGCTTAAAGCTTACCTCAATTTTACCCGTGTCATCTTTAGACTGTTTTTTACGCTCTTCAATCGTTTCGATACCGTGATCAACCGAGTTCCTTAGCAGGTGAAGTAGCGGGTCAGTCAGACCTTTCAATATATCGGTATCTACCGCAAGATTACTGCCGACAATATTTAGTGTGGCCTTTTTACCGGTGCTCCTACACGTTTCACGGACGATACGTTCAAGGCGTGGCGTCAACGACTCTAGTGACTCCATCCGTGTATTTATTATGGTCGCATTTAGCTCACGGTTAATGCGCTGATGCGAGTGAAGTTTGTCATTTAGCTGGCGCAAGCTCTGCTGTAACGAGCGCTGTAGCTCACGCGAGTCACCGAGTGTCTCACCGAGTATTCCGTAGGTGCTGTGTAGTTCGTTATAAACCTCAAGCTCTAGCTCATCATACTCAGGGTTATCTTCACTTTGTTTTTGAACTTGTTTAAATTGTAAGTCGATCGCTTTTTCAAGCTCTGCCATATTATCATCAGTACGGTCGCCATCTTTTTTCAAGTTTTGGCTTTGAGCTAACATGTCTTTGATGTTGTCGCTTACTTGGCTGGTTGAAGTAACAAGTTCTTCAGCAAGGTTAAGTAGGTCATCGATCAAACTGATCGGTACACGCATGGTCGGCTCATTCCCAAGGCTACGTGCAGGTCTCTGTGCTTGTATCGCACCCGCTGAAAATAGCTCTTGGGATGTCAGCAACTCAGAAGTAAGGGCGAGTGGGTCAGGGCCCTTTATCACTTTCTTTACTACGGGTGCTTTTACCGGCGGTGCATCAAAGGTGATTTCTTCATCCGTATCGTCTAGCTCATCATCGTTACCGAAGTGACTTGGCTCTACACCGCTATTAAGTTGAATAGCAGTGGTTTCAAGCTGACTCAATAGCGATTCAAACTGTGCAGGCAGCGGCTTCTGGTTAAGCATAGCTTGGCCCATGTCATCAAGGCAGTCAGCCGATAATGACAGCAGCTCTTGATTATCTGGCGATAAGCTACGATCAACCGAATACTCTAAAATCTCTTCTAACTGATGAGTGAAAGCAATCAGTGAGGTAACACCTACCACACCACTAGCACCTTTAATGGTATGTGTTAAACGGGCTGCAAGCTTATGTTCGTCTTGAGTCGCATTACCAGCCGCAATCTTGTGGATGAGGGCGGTAGACTCTGTAATTTGGTCGGGTGTGTCAGAAAGAAATGCAGTTAATATTTCAGGGTGGACATCATCATCCCATTGGATCGTATATTGACTAGTATTTGCAGGCTCAACCTCAATCTCAGGAATAGGCGTTGCAATAACCTCATTTTCTGTATCATCAAAAGATAGGGTCGTTTCTGTTGCTTCGTCTGTCTTGCTAGGCATAAGCGATAGCAACACGCTTTCTAACGTATCAACGGGCATCGCTACCGGCCAATCTTCATGTTGTAGCGCTTCACTGAGCAGAGGCAGTAAAGAAGAGTCTTGTTGACGAATGTTAGACGCCAAAAATTCAGCCCATTGAAAAAAGTGACCTTCATTTTGCAATTGCGCCATGACTTTTGGTTTATCAGATGCTTGTTGAGCGTTAGTTGTTAACCACCCACCAATCGCATTCAAAGACGCAAATTCCATCATCTCGCCAACCAGTTGAATCCGTTCAAACTCAGCAATCATATCATTTGCTAGCGCTTGGCTTTCCAAGGCGTCAACCACTTCAGCTTGCATGCTGCGATCTGCCAATTGTAGTGCAACATCTTCCAACTCGTCTGCGACTTCCTGTCTATTATCCAACATGGTTATCTCTCTCGTTAAATGTGATAGCCATTAAGGTTTCAATTTGAATACGTTAACCGACTTAACCAGCTGTTTTGCATACTGAGACATGTCTTCCGTTAGCTGTGCTAGCAAGCTCATCTCTTGACCTGTTGCATTAGTTGTTTCCATGATGCGTGAAGCACGGGCCTGCAAGGTGTCACTCATTTCCATCTGCTCTTTTGACGCATTCGCGATGTCGTTAACCGATAACGTCAGCTTGTTGGTTGCATCTAGTGTTTGTTGCATCTGGTTAGTGGCTTCATCGGCTAGCGCAGCACCTTGAACAACTTGTTCGATGGTGTGATCCATGGTGGCAATAGTAGAGGTTGTTTCTTGCTGAATATTTTTAACGAGCTGCGTGATCTGCTCTGTAGACTCACGTGACGATTCTGCCAGTCGTTGAATCTCATCGGCGATAACAGAAAACCCTTTACCCGCGTCCCCAGCGGCCATTGCCTGCATGTTCGCATTAAGTGCCAGCACTGTCGTACGCTCTGCGATACCGTTAATGATGTCGGTGATGTAACTGATCTCTTGAGAACGCTCACCCAGTCGTTTAATACGCTTACCCGTATCTTGAACAGTATTTCTGATCTCACCAATACTATTTCTAGAGCGAGATACCGATTGATAAGCTTCCTGAGTAGCGCCAGACGTTTTTCCTGCAATATCGTTAGTCTCTATTGCAGACTGAGCAATAGTAGCAAGACGTAAACGGATACTTTCAATCTGCTTTGCCGTTTCTTTGGCTTCTTCCTGCTCGGCTGTCGCGAGCTTGTTGACCGCTTGAGATCGGTCATTTACTGAAGCAGACGTTTGTTCTACCGACATAGCGATCAACTTTACTTCTTCAAGTACTTCAGTCGTGTCTTCAGCAAGCTGATTAATCGCATCAGCCAGTGGCCCTGTCGCATCTTCAGTAACCCGTGCACGTACCGTCAAGTCACGCTCACTTAAGTCAGATACGGCGTCAAGTAGTGAAAATACCGAATGGTTAATCGCTTCGTTATCTTTATCTACTTGGCTTTGCAGTGCCTCGCGGTCATTCATCATTAGGTTAAACGTCTTACCAAGTCGGGTAAGCTCATCGTTACCTGTCAAGCGTGAGCGAGCTTGAGTATTGCCTTTAGATAGCTCATCGATAACGCTAGTTAAGTGTCTAACAGGGCGAGAAATAGACTTGTTAAACAGCATCCCTGCAAGAAGGATTAAGATCAAACCAATCACAATAATAGCGCCAATAGCCTTTGTCCAAAGACCTATTTCATCCTTTGATTGAGTGTATGTGTTGGTTGTTTCTTTAATGCTGTTAACAATCTCTTTATCAAGTGCATTTCTTAGCTGTATTGCAAGCTCAGTAAGTGTGTTTTTTAGCTCATCAATGTCGACTATTTTGCCTTGCTGCTTACCTAGCGTCTGCTGAAAGTTCGCTAAGTTATAGTCGAGCGAAGACTTATCATCCTTTATTTGCTTGGTTCTAGCTTCATTATCTAAGCTTCCAGACAATAGGTAGCTATTCCAGTCATTGTTAAATAGTTCAACATTAGCCGAAACAGTGCTTAGCACTTTGCTATATAAAATATCCGTATCTTCAAGGCTAGATAGTGAGTTGATGATATTAGACTCTAGCGACTTAATCACCGTTGTCGTTTTTTCAATTTTGTGAGTCTCGGTATTGAACTTCGCCAATGACGTAGTTGTGTCGTTGATTACATAGAAGCCAATTGCGCTAATTACTAGCAATACTAATAGCGGTGCAGTCACAAACAATGCGACACGTGTTCCTATCGACGAAGCGCCACTTTTAACGTCTTGGTTAAGCTTGGTACTCATGCCTCATCCTCTAAAGTGTCTTGCTGGATTGTATTTTCAATATTTTGTGCAATAGTGCGTGCCGTATTTTCGGCAATCAGCTGATTAAACAAAGCGCTGTGATTAGCCTTAAAAAGTGCCAATTCATCTGTCTCTACTTTTTCTAACAGCCAGTGCGGATGTTGCTCATTCTCGATTGGTACTACATCATCTCCTGTGTAACTAAAACGTGAAGGTAAGCAGTCAATTTTGATGGCTATGGGTGGTAGCGGTGTCGCTTCTAAAATAAGCAGCCAACGCGTTTTATTCGTCTGCTCAGACTCAAGCATAAACGCCATATCCAACAAAGGAATAATCTTTCCACGTAGACTAATCAAACCGCTACACCAAGCTGAAGCATGTGGCATAGGGAAGATAGTAGGCTGCTCAACTATTTCTGTTTTTATGTCGCTTTCTAATAAAACATTATTGCCAGCAGTCGTGTAGTAGAACGCAGCATTTTCTTGAGCGGTTTCGCTCGGTAACTCAACTTCATTACTCATAAGATTTAAAGAGCACTCAGGCGTAGCAATAGTTCATCGTCATTGTAAGGTTTGGTAATATAGTCAGATGCACCTAACTTCATTGCCCACTTACGATCCACTTCGTTTGATTTGCTGGTAACCATCACGACAGGAATGTCTTTGGTCATAGGGTTTCTTTTTAGCTTGCGGCAAGTCTGATAGCCGTCACCATTTTCCATGATGATATCAAGTAACACTAAGTCTGGTGTTTCTGCATCCATCAACTCAAGAGCTGCTTGGCCCGAGTCAGCTGTAATGACTTCATAGCCACCTGAAAGTAATACTTGTCTAAGATGAGCTCTTTCAGTCTTTGAGTCATCAGCAATTAGGATCTTAATGAAGTTATCATTTTGTACAGGTATGTTATCTACAGCATTCATGGTGGGGGTGGACCTTAAATGTTAAGTGTTAACGATAAATCCAGGCCTTGCTAAGGCATGGTTACATCAAAATAATCATGCCTAGGTGACTGTGAGAAAGTAGAGTGTTGTTAGAAGTTTTGCCTATACTTTTAACAAATACTTTCAAATTAAGGGGCATGGCTTTGATATTTCTGTCAAATAGCGTGTAAAACTGAACGACAGCTTAGCAATAGTAGAGTTTCCAATACCGTTTGTCTTATCATTTTTGGTGATTGATTTGATTACTAAAATTTATACAAGTCTGCGCTAAAAGCATAGTAATACACATGGAATGATATATAGACTTATTTGTTCAAATAGTCGCCAAACGTACGGATATTTGACGACTAGATCATTAAAACTTTTTAGATAGTTTTACGTAATTCTGAGCAGAGTACGGAAGAAATTCACGTTCTTTGTCAGTTAAGGGGCGTTTTTTCTTAGCTGGATTGCCAAGATATAAGTGGCCCGACTCTAAGGTCTTGCCGGGAGGTACAATGCTACCAGCAGCGATGATAACGTCATCTTCAACCACAGAATAATCCATAACAATCGCACCCATACCGATCAGGCAGCGGTTACCAATCGTACAAGCGTGGAGAATGGCTTTATGACCCACCGTCACGTCATCGCCAATCACAAGCGCTGCACCACCTTCACGAGTGTACTCAGGGCTAGCATGTACTACATGTAACACAGAACCATCTTGAACGTTAGTGCGCTCGCCAATACGAATGTAGTTAACATCACCCCGGATGACCGTACACGGCCATACTGACGAGTCAGCACCAATTTCAACATCACCTATGACTACCGCAGACTCATCTACATAAGCGGAGTCATTAAGTTTTGGCGTTTTGCCATCAAATGTACGTATTGTCATAAGATGTGTCTACTTAAGTGCTGCGTCAGAAATGGCGCGCAAAATATCACCACGATAAATAACACCTACCACACGGTTATCTTCCATCACTGGGAAGAAGCGATAAGGGGTATTCATGAACTCTTTAGCGATAAAAAGAATGCTGTAGTTAGAATCAACCGTCTTTACTTCACGAGACATGATGTCGGCGACTGTTAGGTGACTATTAAGGTCAAAGTTACCTTCGATAGACGCACGAATGCAATCAGAACCAGAGAGCACGCCCACCAAGTTACCGAGATCATCAAGCACAGGAGCTGCGAAGATCTTTTGTTTATTAAAGACAAAAATGACGTCCGTAATATATTGATCCGGTTTAATCGTGATGAACTTAGGATTTAAATAGTTTTTAACGTGAAGTGCTTGCTGCATAGATGACTCTCCATAATAGGTAATAGGCGTTCTACTTATAGCTTACGAAACTCTATTGGTGACTCCTTAATTTCGTCTGAAGATTGTTCTTTAGCCATGCGCGCTTTTTTCTTGTCGCAAGGGTTAGAGCATGAGCAGTCGTTACTGAGGCCTGGGATATTCCCCAAACCACCACAACTGCCTTTTAGTTCGCGGTTATTGAAGATCACACCAACAGACATGCCAAGGGCAACCAATGTAAATACAATAAATGCGGCTATAAAAACGGACATCGTTTATACCTGAATTCTTTAAGTAATCTTTATTATAGCAGGTAGTAACGATTTGAGAATAAAAGCTACAAAAAAGAAAGGCTCCATAAGGGAGCCTTTCTTTATGTCATCAAACTAAAAGAGCTTAGTGAGATGTGTCTGCCGCACCTGAACCAGACGGAACACGGAAGTTATCAACCATGTCCTGAATGTGTGCAGGAGCTGGACCAGTCATCTTCGTTACTGCAAATGCAACAGCGAAGTTAACGATTGCGCCAACAGCACCAAAGGCATTAGGTGAGATACCTAAGAACCAATCTGGCTCCATTCCGCCTAGGAACGAAGTACCCGGGATAAACATAATTCCCTTGTGTTGGAATACGTAGAACAATGTAATACCAATACCAGACAACATACCTGCGATAGCAGCTGTGCTACTGATGCGCTTCGAGAATATACCCATCATAAGCGCAGGGAATATAGATGAAGCAGCTAGACCGAATGCAAGTGCAACTGTACCTGCGGCGAATCCTGGGGGATTAAGCCCGAGATAACCTGCCACAAATATCGCACCCGTCATCACCAGTCGACTGGCAAATAGCTCATTTTTCTCACTCAGATTCGGCGTGAGAACTCCCTTCATTAAGTCATGGGAGATAGATGAGGATATAGCCAACAGCAAACCAGCTGCCGTAGATAGTGCCGCTGCAAGTCCACCCGCTGCGATCAATGCAATTACCCAGTTAGGTAGTTGTGCGATCTCAGGGTTAGCCAATACCATAATGTCACGGTCAATCTTAACCATTTCATTAGTTTCTTTGTCTGCAGTGTACTGAATCTTACCGTCGCCATTCTTATCTTCAAACTTAAGAAGACCCGTCTGTTCCCAGTTCTTGAACCACTGTGGACGTGCTTCATACTCAAGCGCACCAGTGTCAGGTACCAAAGTAGTCATCAAGTTCATACGAGCCATCGCGCCAACAGCAGGAGCAACAGTGTATAGAGCAGCGATAAATACTAGCGCCCAACCAGCAGAAGAACGTGCATCTTTAACAGTCGGAACTGTGAAGAAACGCATGATAACGTGTGGTAGACCAGCAGTACCGATCATAAGAGATAGTGTGTAAGCGAACATATTCAAGCCACTACCCAAAGATTGAGTTGTGTACTCTTTAAAACCAGTGTCCGTTAGAACTTGGTCAAGCTTGTCTAGAAGATAAATATCTTCTTCGCCAATCATCTTACTACCTAGACCAATCTGTGGAATAGGGTTACCTGTTAACTGTAGTGAGATAAACACAGCAGGAACAGTGTAAGCAAAGATCAATACACAGTACTGAGCGATCTGTGTGTAAGTGATACCTTTCATGCCACCTAGAACAGCATAAACCCATACAACGAACATTCCGATGTAAAGACCTAAGTCATAATCAACTTCTAAGAAACGAGAGAAAGCAACACCAACACCTTTCATCTGACCGATTACATAAGTCAAAGAAGCGATGATTAGACATGCTACCGCTACGATACGAGCTGTCTTAGAGTAGTAACGATCACCGATGAACTCAGGAACCGTGAACTTACCATGCTTACGTAAGTAAGGAGCAAGAAGCATTGCTAGTAGAACGTAACCACCTGTCCAACCCATTAGGAATACAGAACCACCGTAACCCAAGAAAGCAATTAGACCCGCCATTGAGATGAAAGATGCAGCACTCATCCAATCAGCAGCAGTAGCCATACCATTTAGTACAGGGTGAATACCTGCGCCAGCGACGTAAAATTCTTTAGTCGTTGCCGCACGAGCCCACCAAGCAATACCGAAGTAAAGGGCGAAACTTGCAAAGACAACAATGTACGTTAATGTTTTTAATTCCATGATTATCGTCCTACTCCTGTACGCCGAACTTCTTATCTAGTTGATTCATGCGGAACGCATAAAAGAAAACTAGGAATAAGAAAACGTAAATTGAGCCTTGCTGTGCAAACCAAAAACCAAGTTTGTAGCCACCAAGACTGAAGTTATTTAGTACGTCGACTAGCAGTAGTCCACAACCAAATGACACGATAAACCACACCGTTAGGCAAAAGTACACCAAGCGTAGATTCGCTTTCCAGTACTCGCTATTATCAGCTTTCATCCGATTCCTCCTTTTTTCAAATAAACCACGCTAATGCGAGGTCACTTACCAACCTGAACACGGCCACTTGTGCTTATATCAGGTTGCTTAGGCTAGATTACGTGATGACGTAGGCCAATAGTATTATACTAAGGTCTAATTATAAGACGAAGACCTAAGTAATTAGGACTTTTGTAGCTGTTTATTTAACGTACCACCGTGCGACTCTAAGATGTCCACAATATCAGTCATATAGCTCTTGAGGTGTTTGTCTTTCATATAGGCAATTCGGGTTACTGACACAGGGAAGAACTCTGACATATCGCGCATTAATAGCTCTTGGTTCTCATCTAAGGTATGCGCAAGACTTGCGATAATCCCGACACCAAAACCTAACTTTACATAGCTCTTTATCACGTCGCTGTCAGTCGCAGAAAAACTCGTATCTATGTGTAGGTTTTGATCTAAAAAAGCTTTCTCTATTTTGGAGCGACCTGTAAAACCTAATACGTAAGTAAGAATAGGGTACTCAGCAATACGCTCAAGGCTCAGCTTTCCCTTAGCTAATTCATGGTCTCTAGGGATGATCAGTGCATGGTTCCAATCATAACAATGATGAGTCGCCAAAGCATTATCGTCAGCAATCTCTTCAGTACAGATCGCAATATCTGCTTCACGGTCATGTAACATCTGCACTAATTGTGCGGGATTACCCTGTAAAAAGTTAACTTTTACCTTCGGGTAACGCTGTCTAAACTCATTTAAGACGGGCGGTAAGAAGTACTTAGCCTGCATATGAGTCGTCGCAATGCGAATCTCGCCTTTTTCGCCGTCACGAAACTCGTCAGCAATCCCTCTAATATTTTCTAAAGATAGCTCAATGTTGTCAACTTCCTGTACAATCGCGTCGCTTAACGCAGTGGACTTGACGAGCCGCTTACCTTTACGTTCAAACAACGGTAGGCCTAGCTCCTCTTCGAGTAAGCTCAGCTGTCGACTTACAGCGCTTTGCACAACAAAGTGCTGTTCGGCTGCTCGCGAAATATTCAGTCCATTATTGAGTACTGTTTTTAGGAGTTGGAGTTGGAATATCTTCATCTTTGTTATCTTTTAAAGTGATTTAAATATCAAATGTTATCACTTTATTAGAAGCAAATCTTCTATATATACTTCACAGACATCGAAAATATAAGAGTCTGCGTCTTAGACAAAACGCAGATAAGGGATTCATTAAATTATGCAACTTTTGACACCACAACAAATTGAGCAAGCTTCAGCAGTTGTTAACGGTCTCTCGCCCGCTCAACAGGTTTGGGTAAGCGGTTACTTACATGGCCTATCTTCACAGCAGGTAGACATTGGCGCGACTGGTTTATCAGTAAGCGCAGCAGCTGCACCGGCTGTCGCTCAAAAAGTGACTGTTTTGTACGGAAGTCAGACGGGAAATAGCCGTAAGATTGCCGAGAAGTTACACGCTGCACTTGAAGCACAAGGTAAAGATGTGACTTTGAGTAATATGGCAAATTACCGTGGTAACTCGCTGAAAAAAGAAGAGTACCTCTTCACAGTAATCAGTACGCATGGTAACGGCGAGCCGCCAGATGAAGCATTGGGTTTCTTCAAGTTCATCAACGGCGCTAAAGCACCTAAGCTTGATAACATGAAGTTCTCAGTACTTGCACTAGGTGATTCAAGTTACGATGAGTTCTGCCAGACTGGTGTTGAGCTAGATACAAAATTTGCAGCGTTAGGTGCAACTCGTCTTAACGATGTGATTTTGAGTGATGTCGACTTTGCTGAAGAAGCAGAAGAATGGCACAACGCTGTACTTAGTCAACTTGAGAAAGCAAGTGGCGTAACGTCAAGCATTGCATTGGGCGCTACACCTCCAGCAGCAGGCAGCACTGAGTACACAGAGCAAAATCCATTCCAAGCTGAAATCATTGAGAACATTGTTCTTACAGATGACGGTTCGGATAAGTCAGTACTTCACCTTGAGTTGTCTTTAGAAGACAGTGGTATCAAATACCTACCAGGTGACATTGTTGCTATTCAAACGAATAACGCAGAAGACTTGGTAAGCGGTGTAATCAGTAACCTTGGTTTAGATCCAGATACGTCTGTGACTATCAAGAAGGGTACTTACACACTACGCGAAGCACTATCAGCTAAGCGTGAATTAACTCACGTAACACGTAAGCAGCTACAAGCATACGCGGAACTGACAAGCAACACTGAACTACTAGCACAAGCAAAAGAGAAGTCACAACTAGAATACGAACTGTATTCGGCAGACATCTTAGACGTACTTGAGTTGTGGCCTGCAAAGCTAGACGCACAATCACTTGTTGACTGGTTGCGTCCTATGGGCCCACGTCAGTACTCTATCGCGTCAAGTGAAGAAGCGAGTCCTGAAGAAGTTCATGTACTCGTTAAGCATGTTGAATATCACTACCGTGGTCGTGACCATGGCGGCGTATGTTCTTCACAGTTAGCTAAGTCTGAAACAGGTGATATGTTAGGGGTTAGCTTTAAAGACAATGCAAGCTTCAAGCTTCCAGAAAATGGCGACACGAAAGTCATCATGATCGGTGCTGGAACTGGTGTTGCACCTTTCCGTAGCTTCTTGTTTGATCGTGAAGCGAAAGGCATCGAAGGTAACACTTGGTTATTCTTTGGTGAGCAGCGCTTCCAGACAGACTTCTTGTACCAAACTGAGTGGCAGCAGCACCTTAAGTCAGGTGTACTTGAGAAAATGACAGTTGCTTTCTCTCGTGACCAAGAGCAAAAGATCTACGTTCAAACACGTATCCTTGAGCAAGCTGAGCAGTTCTATGAATGGCTAGAAGCTGGCGCACACATCTATATCTGTGGTGATATGCACCGTATGGCTAAAGACGTTCATGAAGCATTGATTGAAGTCGTTACCAAGCAGTCAGGTCGCAACGCAGACGAAGCAAGCGAATGGCTAGATCAGCTAGTTGCTGAGAAGCGTTACCAGCGTGACGTTTACTAAGCTTATACTTAGTTAACTGCTTCATACTTAATTGACTTACTGGTTTTCACAAGTTGTCTTTCAGTAAATTAATCAGGCATATAGAACATATTTGAGATGTAATTTAAGATCATGAATACTCCAATAAAAAAAGTCCCAGGCGTTGTAGAGCCGGGCAGTGTTGACGTTGAAACGTTTAAAGATGAAAGTGACTACCTACGTGGTAACTTGATCGAAGCATTTGCTGACCCTATCACTGGAAACATTGGTCCTGCGGAAACGCAGCTAATCAAGTTCCACGGTGCTTATGTTCAGGATGACCGCGATCAGCGTATACGTCGCCAAGAAAAGAAACTAGAGCCAGCTTACTCATTCATGATTCGTATGCGTATGCCGGGTGGTGCACTCACGTCGAAGCAGTGGTTGAAATGTGACGAGATCAGCAACACCTACGGTAACGAGACGATTAAGTTAAGTACTCGTCAGGCAGTTCAGTTCCACGGCATCATTAAGTTTGATCTTGATAAAAGCATCAAGATGATGGACGAAGTTGCGCTAGACAGTATTGCAGGTTGTGGTGACGTTAACCGTAACGTAATGGTGACACCTGACCCAGCACTTCAAAAAGCTAACGAAGAGATTTACGGCTACGCTAAGACTATCTCTGAGCACTTGTTGCCACAGAGTCGTGCTTACCACGAGATTTGGTTAGACGAAGGTAAAGGCGAAGGCAAGAAGCTTGTCGCTGGTGGTGAAGAAGAGCTAGAGCCACTTTACGGCAAGCACTACTTACCACGTAAGTTTAAGATTGGTATTGCGACACCTCCATATAACGACATCGACGTTTACATTAATGACATTGGTCTTATCGCTATTGTTGAAGATGACAAACTACTTGGCTTTAACGTCGCAGTAGGTGGTGGACTTGGGAAGACTTATGGCCGTGACGATACATTGCCACGTCTAGCGAGTGAAGTTGGTTTCTGTACGCCTGAGCAAGTACTTAAAGTATGTGCTGAGACGATGATGATTCAACGTGATTACGGTGAGCGTAAAGACCGTAAGCTATCTCGTTTCAAGTACACAGTTGATAAGTACGGTCTTGATTGGTTTAAGACTGAGCTTGAAGAGCGTTGCGGCTTTGAGCTTGCACCACTACGTAAAGCAGTATTTAAGACGACTGCTGACCAATACGGCTGGCACAAAGACCACACGGGTAAGTGGAACTTGTTGCTACACGTTGAGCATGGTCGTGTTAGAGACACTGCTGAACTACAGCAGAAGAGTGCATTCTTAAAGATTGCTCAAGCTGATGTGTGTGGTTTCCGTTTGAGTGGTAACCAGAACATGTTGTTCCACGGCGTTAAGGCGGCTGACAAGAAGAAGATTGAAAAGATTCTTGAAGAGCATGGTCAGTTTGCTGACGGTCGTGAGTTGTCCGGCATGCGTCGTAACTCATTGGCTTGTGTGTCTATGAACACTTGTCCTTTGGGAATGGCAGAAGCTGAGCGTTACTTGCCTACATTGATCACTAAGCTTGAGCCTTCTCTTGAGAAGCACGGCTTGTTGCAAGATGAGATCAAGATCCGTATGACAGGTTGCCCTAATGGTTGTGGACGTTCTGTGATGGGTGAGATTGGTTTGATCGGTAAATCAATGGGCCGTTACAACATGTACCTTGGTGGCGATGCTGAAGGTCAGCGTCTGAATACTGCATATAAAGAAAACGTAGATGAGGCGACTATTCTTGCTGAGCTAGACGTGATGTTTGGTGACTACGCGAAAGACCGTAAGAAGGGTGAGCAGTTTGGTGACTTTGTTATCCGTAAGGGTATTGTTGCTCCGACTGAAAATCGTATTGAGTACTTTAGCTCGAAGTAAAAATTGAGTGGTATTTGACCTCTGATACTAGAGGGAAGGGCACGCCAATTGGCGTGCCTTTTTTGTTTGTATTTGGTGTCTTTATAACTATATTGAGGCTACCACAAGATTACTGGAGTGTGATTGATGAGGCTAGTGTCCCTGTAGTCTGATATAGTCGTTTTTTTTGTATAATTAAGCCTCTATACAGAATAAATACTGGGGAATCTAAAACACTAAAACAGGGGTAGTTATTTAGAATGAATGTAGGGAATATTACAATATTACTTGATAAAAGATGGGAGCTGAAAGACTTATCAGTTGTCACAAAAGAGTACGGGCAGCTTTATAGTTTTTTTATGTTGTGAATTGTGTGGCTTCTGGCAAGCATGTCGACTTGGATTTTTCCACTTACCCTTGGCGTGGAGGTTATAGTGTAATTAATTTTTTTCAAAGGTCATACGGCTTAACAAATGAAGAACATAAGTTACAAGTTTCTAAGTTACAGTACGCCTCACCAGGGTTTATAGAGCTAACCGGTGTAATAGGTGTCGCTGCAGATGTTGCTACTTTAGTATCAACACTTTGTGGATCTGTATTTGCTATAAACAAAACTTATGACTCTGTAGTTAGCAGCTACCATAAAAGAAAGCTTGGTAGCATAAATGTACAAGAAGCAGCCTCAAAATTATCAAGAGATGACATAGAATTTGTAAGAAATTCAGTAAAAAACCTATCAGAAAGTTTTAATTTGAAACATGAGCATATTACAGCAATTCAGCAAATATCTAACGAAAACGAACTAGTTCAATTAAAGATGCTACTTGCTCTTTATCGTAGAGCTGAGCCGATTGTTGAGCAGCAGGACTCAGGTAAGGCAAGACTAGAATAAACCCGCTCGTAAAATTGCCTACTCTTTTATAACTAGCATTACACTTTAACTTTTATAGGCTATAAGAATGAATCGAATTTGTGGTATTGAGTTTAAATCATCCGAAGCAATTTTGGTTGTCTTGGAGCATGGTGTTGATGGCTTTTATTTTATAGATATCGAGCCGAGAAAAATTAAGCTTGGAGATGATGAGTCAATTGAGTATGTGCGGTCTTTCTATAATTCAGTTGTCAACTTTATTAAAGACAACCATATTGAAATGATCGTAATAAAAAAAAGAGCTAAAAAAGGAACTATGGCAGGCGGTGCAGTCTCATTCAAAATGGAAGCACTTGTTCAACTAAATGGTGTGTGTGATGTTAGTTTTATTTCTGGACAAGGGATAGCAGCTGCAAATAAAAGAGATCCATTTATCATCCCCAATAATATAAAAAAATATCAAGAAGCCGCCTTCATGTCTGCTGAATTATATTTACGTAAAAATTAGAATGACTAAGTTTTTTATTGAACAGATAGACGCACCAAATGAAATTATTGAGCAACTAAAGTCGCTTTCTCAAGACATTAAATTTCATCGAGAAGTCACGAAAGGTGGTAATGGCTATTTGTTTTTTGGTGAAAATCGTATTTTAAAAATAAAAGTAGCAGTAAAATTCTATTATTGGGGTGGAGAAGAGAAGTATCATGCTGAACCAAGTACTTTGGCAACAATTAACTCACCTCATGTACTGAATGTTCAAAATGCAGGTTTGATCGACGGTGAGTGGGCTTACTTTGTAACACCATATTGTGAAATATGGTGATATGGATGATGTTTTATACAAGACAAGCCTTGGGAACATCAAGGCAGTAAACTTAACATGTGAATTGCTCATGGGCGTTGGCTCACTACATGAGAAGAGATATCTACATAGAGATTTAAAACCAGCAAATATATATGTTGGAGAGAATTACCAAGCAATTATTGGTGATTTTGGTTCAATAAAATTAGTACCTGAAGGTCTTGAGTCTATACCCGCGTCTAGTCATGCTGTTCTATACAGACCCCCCGAGTCTGTTAAAACTAATTCTTATGGCTTTCAGGGTGATATTTACCAATCAGGCATAGTTTTATATCAATTACTTGGGGGGACTTTGCCGTATGATGAAGTGTCTTGGCTTTCTGGCAATGAGCTTAAAGAATATAATAAATTAGATAAAGGCGCTGATCAGTCTATTTTTGTTGATCAATGTATTATGTCCAAAATTACCAAAGGAAAAATACTTGACCTTACATCCTTGCCAGTATGTGTACCTGATTCCCTTAAGCGAGTTATTAGAAAAGCAACGCATCTAAATCCAGATAAAAGATTTCCCACAGCGTCAGCATTTCACGTACAACTAAATAATCTTAAAGGAGAAATACCCGATTGGGTTATTCACGAAAACGTATTAACATTAAACGCAAAAACTTCTTATAGGGTCGATACTATTAAAGGGGTAGTTGTTATAAAAAAACGTAAGGGGCTTGGAGCGTGGAGGAAAACAAATGATATTTCAGCCTCCAATACTGCTGAAGCAGTATTAAAAATAAATCAAAAAGCTTGATCGATCGAGTTTGCGCTGGAGTAATAGAATAAGTGCAACACGCACCTGATTGAAAAGTGAGTTAACTGGCGTTACCGTTTCAGTTCTCACACAAAAAACAGGTCTGCTATGAGCACACATTATCGCCAGCTAACTCAGGCACAACGATACCAAATTTGGAGCTTGCGAGAAACTAAACATAATTTACGTCAAATAGGGTGCAAAGTAGGCGTTCACTATTCAACAGTTAGCCGTGAGTTGAGACGGAATAAGTCTGCCAACGGTTATGAAGCCGCTTCCGCTCATCTCCAGAGTATTGGCCGACAGAAAGAGGCTGCAAAGCATCATAAAGTCAGTAATAAAACGGATGACCTTATTAGGAAAGGACTTTGTTTAGACTGGTCTCCAGGGTCGATCAGCCAGCGAATGAAGCGAGAGGGAATCCCACAAAAAGAGCGTTTAAGTCACAGCACGATTTACCATCGAATAAAGAAAGACAAACGTCAAGGAGGCGTGCTTTATCAAGCATTACCTTGCTATGGAAAGACACGCTGGAAAGGTGGAAAACGCAATAGAAAAGCGGGTGTAAAGCTCATTCCTAATCGAAAAGATATATCAGAGCGCCCAGCTATTTTTGATAAACGCACGCGACTCGGTGACTGAGAAGGCGATACGATCCATGGTCAATCAGCATACTTAGTAACACTCGTTGAGCGTAAAAGCCTCTTCACTCTATTCAAACGAGTTTGGAGCAAAAACAAGAAAGATGTTGGCAATGCGCTGATTGATTTACTCAGTAAAGTAGAGATAAAGAAGACCGTGACACTGGATAATGGCGGTGAGTTTGCTGACCAGGTTCGTGTTAGCAAACAAGCTAATGTCGCTATTTATTTTGCAAAACCTTATGCCAGTTGGCAGCATGGTACGAGTGAAAATACGAACGGCAGAATACGTCGTTTTTGGCCGAAGAAATTTGATCTTGGCACACTAACGGATAAAGAAATTAACGAGCGCCTTATCCAATTAAATTTTACACCTCGAAAGATATTAGATGGTTTAACACCACTCGAGGCCTTTACAGGAAAGCGTGTTGCACTTATTACTTGATACCAGCGCTAAGCGACATATTTTGACAGGTAAAAATGGATAAATCGGCGAAGTAGTGTTTAACCTAATGCTTGTAACAAAAAGAAAACGGCAAGCTATACATCCAATCAAGCCAGAAGCTTTGATTGTTGCATTCGAATTCTTAGGCGCTAGCTTGTTAAGTAGTACTGAAGATATCGAAGAAGTGCGCGGGCTTCTGAGGTACAAACTCGTCTTCAAGAAATAATAGCGACCTCGTTTTAGGAGCTCCCTTTACGCAAGTAATGGCTGTCAGTTTAACCCGAGTTTTTTCTCATTAGTTTGACCTTATTAATTTATTGTTTATACTATCCAAATAGTCCACATATATTTGGAGGTATCTATGCCACAACTACATTGCTACGTTCCTGACTCTATCGCAGAGCAGTTACAACACAAAGCTGAGCAGTCTCACACCAGTGTTTCTAAGTACTTAGCTGAGCTTATCAAAAAAGACGTTGGTACTGAGTGGCCAGAGAATTTTTTCGAGCTTTTCGGTGCTTGGGAAGGTGAACCTTTGTCTCGCGGTGAGCAAGGCGAATACGAACAACGTTTAGAGTTAGATTGATGTATTTGTTAGATACCAATACTTGTATTCAATTTATCAACGGCTCATCAGTTGCGGTTAAAAATAACTTCAAACAACACTCTGCTAGTGACCTTGTGCTTTGTAGCGTGGTCAAAGCAGAGTTGTTTTATGGTGCTAGAAAAAGCCAACGTACAGAGTCAAATTTGTTGACGCTTGAGCGGTTTTTCATAGCATTTAAAAGTTTACCTTTCGATGACCGTTGCGCAGAAGAATATGGACAGATTAAAGCGGCACTTGCTTCTCAAGGCGAACTCATCGGCCCTAATGACTTGATGATTGCAGCAATTGCACGTGCTTATGACGCTGTACTTATCACCAACAATACTCGTGAATTCGCTCGTGTTACTGGACTACGGTTACAAGATTGGCAGAAGTAGAATAGTGTGGCTTTTAATACTTATACTTCCCCTGAAACACCTCATTAATATGCCACTTAGTAAACTCTGGTTTAGGTAAGTATTCTGTATTTCGAGGCGTACGAAGTGGCTTACCATCAAAGTCCAATACCCAGTCTTGAAACCCGCCATGCCCATTAGCTTTTTCAGATATGATAATTTTCAAATCGTTATCAAAAGCAATAGCACCGCGATCGAGTAGCTTATGATGCAAGCAACATAACGCTAAGCCGTTATTTTCAACATCAGGGCCACCGGCTTGAAACCACTTTATATGCGCGGCTTCTAAACCAACAGGCGTATTTTCCATGCGAACACTAAAGTCACAGATGGCACATCGGTAATCGTATGCTTCCAATACACGTTTACGGAAAGCAGGGTCTCTCTTTGCTTTCTTAGCACTTCCGCTACCAAGGTTCGCTTCAAAGTCTAAACCTGCTTCATCAAGTATTTCTTGTCGCAAAGACGGTGGGAAGTGGATCTCTAAAATTAGATCACTGACTTTCTGAACAAGCTCAGAGTCATTCTTTAGAAGTTCGTAAATATCTATAGTAAAGCCACCAGAGATTTTGTCATCTCTCAGTACTTTTTTGCTGATACTGCCTGACTTCGTCATGACGCCATCGGTTTTTGGTAGCTCCCAAAAGCCATCTGATTGCAAGTACCAGAAAGGGAGTTGTGGTGTACTGCGAGCACTAAGCGGACCAAAGTACGATAACATGCTCACTAGCTCTTCTTCTATTTCATCAAAGCCAACCAAGCGTGGTTTTCCAGCATAAACACGCCCAAGACATAACAAAATTAATAGAGGTTTGTGTGGCGACCTTTTATCGCCGCTTTTGCATACATTGATTTTGGCTACTTTATCAAGAAATTCTTGTGAGTTCATACCCGTTATATCTTGTTGTAATTATCTACAGAATAACGCTTATTGTTTGATGTGTCGATTTGTAGCCTTGAACGTTAAATATTAGAGATTAGGTGTAAACAATTCTAATTAGCTAGTCAGTGTTTTATACTTTGAAAACGAATAATACTCACATAACTGGCAGAGTTAAACCTTATGGATCAATCGACGGTAGCTAGCTACAACGCTAACCAGCAAAAAATAGCAGACTTACATCACTCCCTAGTACCACTTCCGGTGTATGAGTCAATCTCTGAACACTTCAAACCAAACTCAACTGTCCTAGACATAGGCAGCGGTACCGGCCGAGACAGCTGCTGGCTGGACGAGAATAACTACAAAGTTACAGGCGTTGATGCTTCCGAAGGCATGCTAGAAACCGCCATGGTCTCGTACCCAGATATTCCCTTCATTCAAGATTCACTTCCGAGGCTAAACACTATTGAAAGTGAACAATCCGACAACGTGCTGTGCGCGGCTGTGCTCATGCACTTACCAGAAGCGCAAATTGGCGAAGCCGTTTACAATCTGTTCCGCATCACAAAAGAAGGTGGCGTCATACTGCTAAGCTTTCGTGGCACCAACGCTGAAGACAACAGAGAAGATGGCAAGCTATACACACCTATCAATCCAAAAGCCTTGATTACGTTATTCGAACACCTAGGTGCAACGTTGTTGAGCGAGTCTCAAAATATTGAAGAAGAGCGCGGGCTACTTTGGAATAAGCTAGTCTTTAGAAAATAACCGCCAGGAATCACCCAAAAACATTCTACAAAACTCAGTAAAGCCTCAGCTTTAGGATCTCCATCAATGCAACTTTTGAAAACCACCATTCACCCTGATGTATCACTTGCAGATATTGAACCGGAGAGCGACCTTACGCTTGTAACCCGTCATGCAGCTCGAGGTATTATCATTCGGGATGAGAAGATCCTGCTGCTATACACCAAGCGCTATGATGATTACAGCCTACCTGGCGGCGGTATAGATGAGGGTGAAGATAATGTTCAAGGCCTAACTCGTGAGCTAAAAGAAGAGACGGGTGCGCAAGGTGTTAGAAATGTTAAAGACTTTGCACGTTACGATGAATACCGCCCTTGGCATAAGCCTAATGCCGATATTATTCACATGGTGTCGTTTTGCTATGTTTGCGATATTGATGAAGAGCTAGGTGATACAGCCTATGAAGCGTATGAAATCAAAAATGGTATGGAGCCGGTTTGGGTGAATATCCATGAAGCAATTACGCATAACCAACGCGTAATTGATGAAAGCCCTAAAGCAGGGCTTTCAATTCATCGTGAGACGTTTTTGCTACGTGAGATCGTGGAGAAGCTAATCGCAGTTCCTGCTTAGCCTGACGATAAACCACGTAGTAATCGATACTGCTTTCTATAAAGTTAATAGTTATCTAGAGGACTTCTAAGGCTTTAGTCTGATAAACAAAATTAGCGCTTATCGTAATGGTAAAAATACAGTAGGTAAGGGTAGTATGTACTACATAGAAGTAGGCGCCTTTTTAACCATCTACGACTGCCATTAATCTGTTTAAACAGAAATTAATTGTTTTACTGTTACACTATAGGTCTATGGAGCCATTGTGATCATAAAGCGTACTGATTTTGAAATCATATATTACACAATATAATGTTCATCGGATAAGCATCCTTGCTTTTTTATCCGTGTCGCTGTTGATTGTGACTTGTTATATTTTAGTTTCAGACAACCTAAAGCTCCAGAACACTATGCTTGAATCCTCAAGTGTCTCTTATGAATTACGAATAGCGCTTGATCAAAGTAATGAGCAATTAAGTTTACTTTTTGAACCGGGAGGAGCGCTAAATTATAGTGACAGAATATTACGAAATATTCGTAATGATTTTGTCAGTACTTCAGCACAATTTACATTGCTCACAGAGCGATTGCAGTCGCTTTTAGATGATCAGTTCAAAACGCTTGGGTCGCTTGTTCCTGCTGATAAATACCAAAAAATTAGTGCTGAAATCTATAATATCGATGATATTTGGAGTGAGTACCAGCAACGTATTAAAGAGATTGAAAGTTACAACATAAATACACTGCGTGCAGGTAATAAACTGTGGGAACCACTTGATGCCTCCGTTGCCCATAATAGCTCTTTAGCAACCAGCATTACTGCACTGAACCATCTAGTTTATCAGTCTTCAATTGAACAAAATCAGCGACTTGCAGTGTTATATGTTGTGATGCTGATACTTGCGATTGGTATTGTTTGGGCTATTTGGTTTAGTACACTCAAACCGCTGGCTAAGCGCCTAGAAAGTAGCTATCAAGAAATCGTTTGTAAGAACACTCGCTTAGATTACCAAGCCAATCATGATGCACTTACTGGGTTATACAACAGAGCAGCTTTCAATAGCAGAATTACCCATTTAGAAGCCACTAAAAATACAAACTTGCCTTACTGCTTAGTGCTCATTGATCTTGATAACTTCAAAATTACTAATGACTCAATGGGTCATAATATCGGCGACTCAATATTGCAAAAAGTTGCGGCTGACATGCTTGAAAACCCATTGGCCGGTGAGTGTGCTTATCGTATTGGTGGGGACGAATATGCTTTATTAATTGACCGATTGGATGATGAAATAGACCTTAAGTCGAGGCTTGTACAATTATTGGAAGTCATACGTGAACCTATAGAAATAGAACAAGTACAACTTCACACGAGTTGCAGTATCGGTGCTGCAATCGCTGGCATAAGTTGTGGTTATGATCAGAAAGAGATGTTTGCGGCAGCAGATAAAGCACTATATAGCGTTAAAAAGAGTGGCCGTAATGGTTTTCAGCTATGTAGTAAAGCTCAACAGCAAAATCAAAGCGAAAAAGATAGACAGGATGACGACTTATCTAAGTCTGTTGATCTAAAGAAATTTAATGTTTTCTATCAGCCTATTATTGATATAACAACTCAAAATATCGTCGCTTATGAAGCGCGTGTTCACTGGCAACATCCTACGCTTGGTCAACTGCAACAGGAAAATTGGATTGATGATGCTTCACGACTTTCTCTTGATACAAAAATCACTAAGCAAGTCATTCAGACTATAGAGAAGCACTTCAAATACTGGCTCAAACAAGACATGAAAATACTTCCTATGACTGTTGATATTGGCCAATCAATACTACTTAGCGGTGAAGCCTATACCTTAGTCACCAACCTGTCTGAAAATCTGCCTGTATCTTCATATATTGGTATTGAAGTATCAGAGCTGATGTTTAATGAGCGCTCATTTGACGCAGTTACTGAGCAATTAGCTAGATTTATACAAGCTGGAATACCGGTCACTATTGATCACTACGGTCGAGGTCATAGCAGCCTACTGCAGTTACGTAAAATCCCATTCGATACGCTTAAAGTCGATAAGAAACTAACGCTACAAGCTGATAAAGATAAATCATTACAAACGTATATTAGCTCGTTAGTTGCTTTCACTGAGGGCGTTGGTAAGACCCTGATTTGCCAAGATGTACAAAGTGCCAAGGGTAGGCAGACATTGATAGAGCTAGGTTGTCGTTACATGCAGTCACGACATATTTCTACTGTACTCACTTATGATGCAATTTCTGAGAGCATGGATGACTCAATGAAGAGCGAGACTGCTTAGTCCTGATAGAGGGGAACTAAAAATGTTTAAAAAAATAAAAATTATAACGATCGTTAGCTTCTGCACCATTATATATAGTTCGGCTCTCCAAGCGAAAGGTGGGCAACCCGAAGTTGAGCTTAGCCACTGGTGGAACCAACCAGGTGAGTTGCAAGCGGTGGATGAGATTAGGAAGGCAGTTGAGCAACGTGGTGCTAAGTTTGTTGAGACACGTATTGCTTCATGGGATAGCTTACGGAGCAATATTCTAAAGCGTATTTCTATGGGATATGCACCCGCTGTTACACAATGGCTTGCTAATGACTATACTTTTTCATTTGAGCAAATGAGTGCAATCTACCCAATGCCATCTAAATGGCGAGATCAGCCTATTGAAGAGGTGCTTTTTAAAGAGGTCTATAAAGGGCTCTCATCTGAGAATGGCTTGGTTGGTTTACCAATGGGTATACATATTATGAACTCCGCGCTGTTCAGTAAGCGTATTTATGATGAGCTAAATCTTACCCCACCTAAAACCTGGAGTGAGGTATTAACGCAATCATTGGTAATCAAAGAGGCAGGTTACGTTCCTATTGCGTTAAGTAAAGAAGCATGGCAATTACAGGTTGTTATGGGATCTGTTTTACTTGGGGAACTGGGTTCCGTTAATTACAAACAATTCTTTATTAAAGGGCAATCCATCAAACCATGGAAAAAACCTTTGGTTCGTAGTTTTGAGACTTTCTTGGGTCTGAAAAAATTTACAGATAGGGAAGCACGAGATAGAAGTTGGGCCGAATCAGTCAGCATGATTGGCGATAATAAAGCTGCTATGCATTTTTTAGGTGATTTTGCTAAAAGTGAGTTAACGGCGAAAGGATACGTCGCTGGTGAAGATTTTTTGTGTTCTTTAGCGCCTGACTCAAAAGGCTATATGGTCTATAGCATCGACTCATTTCTTATGTTTAATGTGAATGACCATTTGATTGAAGAGGGGCAGCGCATTCTATTTGATGTGGCACTAGACCCAGAAGTACAGGCGAAATATACCAATAAGAAAGGCGGCATTCCTGTAAGGCATGGTGTAAATGTTAACCATCTAGACACCTGTGCAAAAGAAATGTACCAGCAGTGGGTGCTTAAAGATAATAAGACGATTAGTTTCACTGGCATAGGGAACCCGCTACGTGCATCCTTTTTACAAAAGGTCTTGGAAGAGGCGTGGAATAATGATGGTTTAACTGCTGAAGAACTCGTTTCAATGCTTATTGAAATGGATGAAGAGGCATTGACCAAAACAAAGTAGTTTGATGCATCGGAAAATTACGATCAGTATTCACAGTTTATAATGAAAAGTACACCTGCTTGCAAGAGGCGGAGTCAAGCAGGCCTTAATCAAGACCTACTTGACTTACCAAGAAACGCTTGCCTTAAACTTTTCATAATGAGAGTGTTTGTGATAACTGATTGTTATTCAACAAATGGATTTCCTCATGTCGCAAACAGCAGAACTGATCAATAAATACCAACGTGTTTTCCCTGAAATAATAGACATAGCAGCAGCCAAAGAAGTCTTCTGGCAAAATCCGCAGCTTAAGTCTGTTGATGAGTCATTAAAGACCGTCGATTTTACCCAACATGATGTTCAAGATGCTGCTGACAGATTAAATAGGTTTGCTTCTTACATTGCGAGCGCGTTTCCAGAAACAGTTACGTCAGAGGGCATTATTGAGTCTGAGTTAGTTGACGCACCAGCAACACTCACTAAGTTAGAAAACTATTATGACGAAGTTTTGTCTGGTCGTTTGATGCTTAAGCTCGACTGCAACTTACCCATTGCTGGTTCTATAAAAGCCCGTGGTGGCATTTATGAAGTGCTTAAATATGCCGAGACGTTAGCCATAACTAATGGCTTAATTACGATAAGTGACGATTATAAATCCTTTGATTCAGAAGAATTCAGAGCGTTCTTCAGTGATTATTCTATCGTTGTCGGTTCAACAGGTAACTTGGGGCTTAGTATCGGTATTATGGGTGCTAGTTTGGGTCTAAAGGCGACAGTACATATGTCTGCAGACGCAAGGCAATGGAAGAAGGACTTACTACGTTCTAAAGGCGTTAACGTTATCGAATATGAGTCAGACTATAGCCATGCGGTGGAGCAGGGTCGCTTGGAGTCATCGCAAGATCCTAATAGCCACTTTGTTGACGATGAGTCATCTAGAGATCTATTTCTGGGTTATGCGGTAGCGGCTAAACGCATGCAAAAACAACTCATAGAGCAGGGCATTACGGTTGATGCGGAGCACCCGCTGTATATCTATTTACCGTGTGGGGTGGGCGGAGGTCCGGGTGGTATTTGCTTTGGGATGAAGCTGGTGTTTGGCGATCATGTGCACTGCTACTTTGTAGAGCCAACTCACGCGCCTGCGATCATTATAGGTATGGGTACTGGCTTAAACGAAGACATTAGCGCTCAAGATCTTGGTTTAGATGGGTTAACGTCTGCAGACGGCTTGGCTGTGAGTAGACCATCAGGTTTAGTGTGTAAGGCGATGTCTGGTTTGTTGGATGGCGTATTTACCATAGATGATAATGAACTATATAAATTACTAGCGCTGGTTTATGACGCCGAAGGGATTAGAATCGAACCATCATCAGCGGCTGGAGTCGCTGGTATCGCTCGTGTAATGGCGGCACAAGGTGGTCTAAGCAATAACGCCACACATATCATTTGGGTAACGGGTGGTAGTATGGTGCCCACTGAAGAGTGGCAAGAGTATTACAATGTTGGTAATGGTAATACGAATAATTCTTATTAAGTTAGGTTATAATGAAGTTCAACATTGCACGCAGTAAGCGTGCTTTTTTGTATCAAAAAAAACTTCAAATTAATCAAAATAAGATAACAATATGAAATACGATTTAACCGCTCGAGTCCTGCATTGGGCCTCGGCACTAGTAATCCTATGGGCCACTATTTCTGGTTTTTATACGTTACTCCCAAATATTGAAACACAGGTTAAACAGCTTATCGCAGGCTTTAATGTCTCGCTTACAGCATTATTTATCCCTTTCTTTTGTTATCGCGTATTCCATCGCATAAAGAGTAGATCACCGGCTTCATCCGACCAAATATCCACCTTCGAAAAGAAGATATCTGGTGTGATGCACCTGATGCTTTATGTCGTAGTAGGGGTGGTGCTGGTAACAGGGGTGTTAATGATGGATAAGCCGATTTCAATATTCAATGTGGTGACGTTTGATCAGGTATTTAACAATCAAACTGTTATTACCGTGTTTAAAACGATCCATAAATATGCGACGGAATTACTGGCTTTATGTGTTTTTATTCATATAGCAGCACTAGTGAAACATGAGCTAATGGGTAAGAAAATATTGAGCTGCATGATTTAATTTATTGATACTTTATTATTTAAGTCCATAAACAATATCTATTATTGATTAGCATAATTAAGTATAAAGATCGTCACATTAGAAACCAATAACAACAAGTCAAATATGGTGTTAAAATTAACTATAATTTATTGACTTATTTTATAATACGTCTTTATATTCCGTATAGATTTTTATATATAATAATAAGATGAACTATTTTTACGACCAAAGATACTCATTTTTAAGTGGCCGAAAACAACTAATTTGACAATTGGCCGCCGATTATATTACTAAAAACAAATAAACGGAATTTTAAATTATGCATTTACATAATAGACTTTTTGCTGAGTTCTTCGGTACCTTTTGGTTGGTTCTAGGGGGTGTTGGTAGTGCTAAGTTAGCCGCTGCTTTCCCTGAAGTTGGTATTGGCCTTCTAGGTGTTTCATTAGCATTTGGTCTAACAGTTTTGACTATGGCTTACGCGGTTGGTCATATCTCTGGTGGACATTTTAACCCTGCTATCTCTATCGGTTTATGGTTTGGCGGACGTTTTGGTTTTGCAGAACTAATCCCTTACATTATCTCTCAAGTTGCTGGTGCATGTGCCGCATCTGCTGTTTTGATGTTCATTTTAACCAACGGGCCAGATGGGGCCGCAGCGGTCGGTAATTTGGCGTCTAACGGTTTCGGTGAAGCGTCACCAGGTGGTTACAACATGATGGCAGTTATTGCTATGGAAGTTGTGATGACGGCTGGTTTCTTGATGGTTATCATGGGTGCTACCGATACGGGTGATACAACGACTGGTGGCGGTACGATTAAAGGCCGTGCTCCTGCAGGTTTTGCGCCAATCGCAATTGGTTTATGCTTAACGCTAATTCACTTGATATCTATCCCTGTATCAAATACCTCAGTTAACCCTGCACGTAGTACGGGTCCTGCGCTGTTATCGATGGATACAGTTGCAATGTCTCAACTGTGGGTATTCTGGGCTGCTCCGATCGCTGGTGCGATCATTGGTGCTTTGGCTTACCGTCTACTGCTAGGAAGCACTCAGAAAGATTAATTTTCTGATTGAAACTTCCATACAAAAAAAGCCTCGGCACTTAACAGTGCTGGGGCTTTTTTAGTTCTAGCGAGCATGTACTTTGATGCTAGTGCTTTAAGCGCTTACTTGTAGTAGCTCTTTTTAAGATTACTCACGACATAAAAATACCGCGTATCTTCTTCTGTAGCATTACAGTAAACACCATCACCACGAAGTAGGTTAAGTGCCATTCCAGCAATCTCCCAGCTCATAGACTCGTCAATCTCAGCAGAAATATGGGTGAACAAGTTAGAGCCAGTAATCTCTTCCAACTCTTTAAAACGCTCAGCCTTTGTTTTAAGGTCTGCAGGAAATGCATCATTTGCCCAAGCCCATACCCAAGCGTTTGTCTTATCGTTAAAGCTACCAATAGGCACGATGGTCGCTGTTTTCTTAGTCTCACCACCGTTGATAAAGTAAAGCTCTTCTTTATCAAAATCGAACTTGTACTCTTCGAACGCACTAAAGCCAAACGACTCTTCTAGGTACTCTTGCTTATCTTCTAAGTCGACAAAACACTTGTCGATATAGGTTTGAAACTGTTGATCATCCATCTTTACATTTACTCTTTTAAATATCTTTTGAGGTGTTTATACGAGAGGCATGCCAGCAAAGAAGCGATGCGTCATAAATAGTACTAGATACACTACAATCGTGATGACTAGCAAGATACCTTCACGTTTTACACCTGCTATTTCAGTAGGTTTTACCCAAGCACCGTCACGACGGTTTATCGTGATCATTGAAACGATCGCCCAAACCAACATGCCACCAAACAAGATTAGTGAACGAATATCGCCATTAGCCAGTAAGTGACCCACAGACCAAACGACAATACCCATCAACATTGGATGACGGATGTATTGCTTAATACGAGAGATACCTTTAGAGCTTCCCGCCCCAAGTAGCATAATCGCAAAGAACATAGTCAGCATGTTTAAATGACGACCCCAAGAAGGGTTGACGTAAACTTGCTCAGGAATAGTGTGCTTCCAACCAATAACGATTAACACAATACTAAAGACGATACACACTGCGTAAATGCCTTTATAAGACTTACCCATTCGCTCGCTAATTGCATCGCGTCGTGCAGAAAAAATGCTTGGGTAAAGATGTACACAGCTCCAAAGCAGTACACCAATAATCAATAAATTCATTGTTATTACCTAGTCGTTTTTAAGAGCGAATATCGTCTCTTTAAATGTTTATACCGTAAAAAAGTGAAGGATCATTGCCGCAGCAAGTAATACCGCCACCCAAAGTACCATACTAGCACTAGGCCAAGTTCTTGCCAAAATACCTTGTGGCCCGTGAACTTCTTCCAAGTGATCAAAACGTCGCTGACCGAAAGCTTTTATGCCTAATATTGCAGGGCCGATGAACTTAGGGCTGTGCTCTTTAATCCAGACAATAAAGCCGAACATAAGCTTGCGGTAGAACCAGTCAAAATCAAGGCTGATGGTCAGTGTACGCTTCATCAGCGCTAACATTGCGAAGAAGGCAAAACCTGCAAACAACAATAGCTGCATTTGCGTCACAACGTGATCAACCGTATATGGCTCGTAGTCCAACGCGTAAGGTAAGATGCCGTAAATGATTGAAGGAACAACACCAATCAAAATACAAAGCGCTGACATGATGGTCATTGCTAAACGCATATTCCACGGTGGATCAGGTGGGCGTAGTCCAGAGTCTTTCTGGAAGAATACAAACCATGGGAACTTGATACCTGCATGAAGGAATACACCCGCAGACGCAGCGACCAACATAAACCACACCCAAGGCATTCCCGCTTCAGCAGCCGCGCTCGTCTCAAGTGACTTTGTAACGAAGCCTGAGGTGAGTGGCACCGCTGAGATAGCCAATGCACCAATGATGCCGTTAACGGCGGTCACAGGCATAGACTGGAACAGTCCACCAAGGTCAGTACATTTACGTTTGCCGGTCATGAGTAGCACGCTACCCGCTGACATCAGCAGTAAACCTTTATAGATGATGTGAGCGAAGGCATGTGCCGTCGCGCCGTTTAGCGCAAGCTCACTACCAATACCGATAGCCACCACCATAAAGCCGACTTGGTTAACGATACTATAAGCCAATATACGACGCATATCGTTCTCTAGTAGCGCGTAGATGATGCCGTAGAACACCATGTACAAACCAACATAGATAAGGATAGTTTCGCCAGGGAAACCCATCAACAGCGCGAATACAGCTGTCTTAGTGGTAAATGCCGATAAGAACACCGTACCACTTGGGCTGGCCTCTGGATAAGCATCTGCTATCCATGCTGAGAATGGTGGCGCACCTGCATTGATCAGGAAGCCAATCAAAATCAGGATAGTGCCAAAGCTGTCCGCTTTCATTGCGGTGAATTCGATACTGCCGGTCGCTGCAACATGTGCCGCGATTCCGATCATCAGAACCACACCACCCAGTAAATGAACAAGTAGGTAACGCATACTTGCGCCATACGCTCGTTTGTTAGCAGGACTGTTTGCCCAAAGCACTAACGTCGAACCGATAGCCATGATTTCCCAGAATACGAATAAACTGATCAAATCGCCACAGAAAGTGACACCAACAGCGGAACCTGCATAAACAAATGCTGCGCTAAGCTCTAAAGTACGAGCGTGCTTCAGTGCATACAATGCACCGATACCCGCCATCATCGCGAAGACTGTCGCAAACACTCGGCCTTCAGAAGATAGGTGCAAAATATCTAATTCATACTCAAGGAACGACAGCGTCATGCTGTGCTCAGGCGTTACCATCCACACCATGATAAGTGTCAGTAGTGGAAAACCAATGGCCACTGCTGCACGAAATCGCGGTGCTAACCAAGGCAGTAATAAACCACCTAATATCAGAATAAGCCCCGGAGGGAGTACCAGACTACTCATCATCGTAATAATCATCCTTACGTTTAAGCACTAAGCCAAGTAGCTTGGCTCCAATTACCATCGCTGCACAGGTTGCGAAACCATACCAAGGGTAGAAACCCGGTTTAGCATCTAAGTTGATACCTTGAGCTTCAAAATATGCGTGATGATGCATAAAGAACTCAGGCAATATCGCAACAAACAGAATACCGATTTGGATTAGCCATAACGTGCGGCGGTTCTCCTCACGATATAACCAATGTTTTTTGTCGTTTGGTTTTTGGCTCATGACACAGGTACTCCAACGGCTTTGGCAAGCTCTAAAGCAAGGCCAGGGAATAAGAATAGCAAGATGGTCGCGGTAGCTGTCACCGTTAGTGCAACAACCATCGGTAGTGGAGACTCTTTGTGCTCAACAAAATGCTCAGGGTTTTCTGGCTTAAGGAACGCTGAGTAAATAATAGGTACAAAGTAAGCGGCATTAAGCAGCGTTGATAAGATAATCACGCCCATCGCGATATACTGCTCTTGCTGGCTAGCGCCCATCAGTAAATACCACTTAGATAAGAAACCTGCCGCAGGTGGTAGCGCAATCATTGAGATAGCACCTACTGCAAAGGCACCCATTGTCCACGGCATACGTCGACCGATACCGTCTAATTGACTAATGTTTGTCTTGTGGCTAGCGGTATAAATAGATCCAGCAGCAAAGAATAACGTGATCTTACCAAATGCGTGTACCGCAATATGCAGTGCAGCACCGACTAATGATAATGGCGCAAGAATCAACGCCCCCATCACTACGTAAGATAACTGACTAATCGTCGAGTAAGCCAATCGCTTTTTAAGGTTGTCTTGCTGTAGCGCGATAGTCGAGGCAACAACAACGGTAAAGCAAGCTACATACAGCAACCACTCAATCCCCGGAGCGGTTTGAAGTAACTCTAATCCAAAGATGTAAGCAACGACTTTAACAACACTAAATACACCCGCTTTAACAACCGCTACCGCATGAAGCAATGCACTCACAGGTGTCGGAGCGACCATTGCTGCCGGCAACCAACGGTGAGTCGGCATAACAGCCGCCTTACCAATACCGAAGATAAACAGCGCAGCCAGTAATGTCAGTAGTGGGCCACTAATATGACCCGCCAAAATACCACCAGCGGTAAAGTCAGTTGTACCCGCGACATACCACACCCAGATGACAGCTGGCAGCAATAAACCAATAGACGTACTGATGAGTATGCCAAGGTATACACGACCTGCGTCACGCGCCTTCTGGTGACCTGCATGAGTTACTAGTGGGTAGGTAGATAGCGTTAGTACTTCGTAGAACACAAATAACGTTAACAAGTTACCCGCAAATGCGATCCCCATGACTGAAGACAGCGCAAGTGCAAAAAATATGTAGAAACGCGTTTGCTTGCGCTCGTTATTAGTACGCATGTAACCAATCGAGTACAGCGAATTAATTGGCCAAAGCGTTGCAGCAACCAGTGCAAACAACATACCCAGCGGCTCAACAGTCATGCTAATTTCTAGACCGGGTAATATTTCTGCAAGCGCTAAAATAGGGCGCTCACCTGCAAGGATATGCGGTACTAAGGCCACTACCGTTATAAATAACAGTACCGAGCCCACTAACGTCACACCTTCACGGATGTTTGGCCAAGGTGAGGCAAGACCAATAGCTGCAGCAGTAAATAACGGTATGCACAGTGCAAGTAAGATTAGATCATCTGGCATCAGTCCCATTATAGGTTTCCTCCAAATAACATGGTTGCAGCGCTGCTAGCTAGCTCAGTACTTAAACTAGAGTTGATACCAAAGTATAAGTTAGCGGCAATCAGAGTCCATGCAGGAATAAGTAAGCTCAAAGGTGCCTCACTAACAGGTGGAGCATCTGCAGGTCTATCTTGGAAGTAAGCCGTTTCAATAATGCGCCATGTGTAAACCACTGCGATTAGTGAAGATATAAGGATCAATACCGTTAACGGCCAATAGCCTTTCTCTAACGTTGCCAGTATCAAATACCACTTAGAGATGAATCCAACCGTTAGTGGAACACCGATCAAACTCAAGGCACCGACCACAAACGCACCCATGGTAAAGGGCATAGCCTGACCTAAACCTGCAACACTCTTAACGCGCGTATTACCAATTTGATAAGCCACTGCGCCTAAGGTTAGGAACAGTCCACCTTTCATTAAGGCATGGTTGAATAGGTGTAATAACGTACCGGTTAATCCAGTCACATTGACTAACGAAATACCCAGCAGCATATAACCAATCTGAGCCACTGACGAGTAAGCCAGCAGTCGTTTGATACCATCTTGGAACACCGCAACGATTGAGGCAAACATGATTGAAACAACAGCTAATGGCATCAGTAACCAGTGGACTTGCATATAGTCGAAACTAAACTTAGTACCGAATATGGTGAACAAGAAACGTAGCAGCGCATAAATCGCCACTTTAGTCGCTGTAGAACCAATGAATGCTGATACCGCCGATGGTGCAAACGCATAAGCATTCGGGAGCCAAAGATGCAGCGGGAACATTGCTAGTTTCAAACCAAAACCAACGATCAGGAATGCGAATGCAGCTTCCAGAGTTCGTGAGCCTTCCAGTGGTGGAATACGTACGGCTAAGTCGGCCATATTCAACGTACCCGTTAGCGCATACAGTAAACCTATACCGATAAGGATAAAGGTTGCTCCAATCGTTCCCATGATTAGGTACTGGAATGATGCAGTCAATGCACGACGGTCACGACCTAAACTGATAAGCGTGTAACTTGATAACGATGAGATTTCTAGTAATACGAATAGGTTAAACGCATCACCTGTGATCGTCATTCCTAACAAACCCGCTAGGCATAACAACATCGCAGTAAAGTAGATGCGGTAGTGGCTTTCAGGAATTTCTTTCTGAATGCTTTTCCAGCTGTACGGAAATACTACAGCCGCAATACCACTGACGATAAGCAGTACATAAGCATTGAGAATATCAACGCTGTACTCAATACCCCAAGGTGGAGCCCAGCCGCCAAATTCGTAACGCAAAACAGTGCCGTCTTTAACTTCCATCACCAACATAATCGCCATGGCAAAACTTAACCAGCTGACTAATGTTGCAAACAACCACGCCATGCGGTTGTTTAAAATCATGAAACAAATCGGTGCTGCGAGTAGCGGAACGACGACCTGGAGAGCAGGTATGTGTTCAGAGATCATGCTTGCGGCCCTGTGTCAGAAATGTGATCAAGTTCAAGAATTTCATTTTCCTGTACGGTGCCATAAGACTCTTTAATGCGAATGACTAATGCGAGTGCCAGTGACGTCGTGGCGATACCAACAACAATCGCTGTCAGGATCAATACATGTGGCAATGGGTTTGAGTAGGTTTCTATGCCTTCCGCAGCAATCGGTGCAGTACCACCGGCCACTTTACCCATCGAGATGTACAGCATGAACACTGACGTTTGGAATATGTTTAAACCAACGATCTTTTTGATCAGGTGGTTACTCACGATTAGCGTGTAAAATCCTGCCATCATCAAAAAGATAACGACCCAATAGTTATAAAGCTCTAATGAAATCATGGGTTTTTATCTCCACGGCTGATAAAGGCAAAGAAGATCAACATCATTGCGCAGGCAACGGTTAAACCAACACCAAACTCAATGATCAAAATACCGTAATGCTGTCCATGAATAGGGTCATGAGCCAGTACGCTGTAATCGAGGAAGTTACCGCCTTTCAGCATTGAAACAACTCCCGTACCGCCATAGATGAGAACACCTATTGACGCCAGTCGTTTCAGGACCCACGGTGGTACTAATTTCATTGCATCCTGTTGGCTAAAGGTTAGCGTGTAGAGAATGATGGCTACAGAAAAAATAACACCCGCTTGGAAGCCTCCACCGGGGCCAAAGTCGCCATGAAATTGCACGTAAAGTGCAAACAAGATTATGAATGGAATCATAAACTTCGCCATAACCTGCAAAATAGGGCGTGCAGGCGGTTCAGCGTGGATTGGTTCAGACTTTTTCTCACGAATACCAATGAGCGAAAACACACCAATCATCGCGGCAAAGACCACAATCACTTCACCCATGGTGTCGTAACCACGATAACTCGCCAGTACCGACGTCACCATGTTTGGAATACCAACTTCAGTCGGTGAGTCGTTGATATAACGAGGTGCAACATGTTGATGAATAGGCGCACTAGGATCAGTAAAGGCGGGCATATCTAGCGTGCCGTAAACCAAAACAGCACCCGTAATCACAACTACAACCATCGGTGCAATCCAACTAATGGTGCGTCGCTTCTTTTGTTCGTAACCCGTTATACCGATGGTTGCGAGCATCAGTACAGTTGAAATACCTGCTCCCACTGCTGCTTCGGTAAACGCTACATCGACCGCATCAAGGATGATGAAGATATTCGCAGAAAGAAGACTGTAAATACCCGAAAGCATAACAATCGCAAACAAACTTCGTGAACGTACGATTGCTATCGTAGTAAACACCAGCATAGTGAGTAAAACGATATCGATCAGGAGATTTATACTGCTCATGACTGACCTCGCTTAGCTGACTCTTTACGACTAGTTTTTAGTTTTGGTTTAAGACCAGTATGGTAAGCAGAGCGAATTAACGCGTGGCTAGCAACGGGGCTAGTGAGCCATAACAGCACAACTGCAAAGATCAACTTTACTGACACCAGCGTAAAGCCTGACTGTAACACGAGCCCGGCCATAATGAAGAAGACGCATAAGGTGTCAGTAACACTGGCTGCGTGAACGCGGCTGTAAAACTCGTCAAACTTGAAGATACCTACAGCACCACTTATTCCCAAGAAGCAACCCATCATCAGGCATACCCAACTAAGTGCATCAATAATAAAAGTCATAGTGATTACTCGTCGTTGCTGGCGGAAGGTGGAGGAAAGCGCTCAACAAACTTGAGTACGGCAATAACGCCAACAAAGTTGATTAAGGCATATACCAACGCGATATCCATGAACTCTGGTCGTTCGGTCATGAAGCCATACACTGCGATAAACAGTACGGTCTTCGTGCCAAACATATTCACCGCTAAAATACGGTCGTAGACGGTTGGGCCGATAAAGGCGCGCGCAAGGGCGATTCCCATAACCACTAAGATCGCTAAACACGTAACAGCAAACATTATTTATTTCCCTCTAGCTTGTGAACTCGACGGCCCATTTCGCCTTCCTCTAAATCTTCCATTGCATCTTCGAGTAGCGCATAAATGAGTATGTCGGTGTCGCGAACTTCGATAGTCACCGTACCCGGTGTTAGCGTAATGGCGTTTGCATATAACGTTCTAGCGATGCGCGATTCAGGCTCCATTTTGAGCTGACGGATAATGGGCGAAATTGGGTAGGTCTTAGGCATCCAAATACACTTGAGGACAGCAATATTAGACTTGACGATTTCAAGTGATAACCACGGCCAAAATGTATGCTGACGAAGGAGTATAGAAACGCCTTTGTCTTTGAATGCATATTTACTCTCAATTCGCATCGCAATCCAAGTCGCTAAAGCCACGGAGGCTGCGCCAAGGGCGAGTATGAGGGGGTTGGTCCAGTATCCAGACAGGAGTAACCAGAAAAGGGTGAGTCCGATAATCAACAGATAACGGTAAGGCATTAGTCTTAAATGTCTCCATCGCGCTGGCTAAGGCGCATTATCTTATTAGAATTGTTAGGTTTTTGAAGTGTTCTGAGCGGTATAGTAGATGATCAAAGATGTTTAAACAATCCTAAAATAGTTCCATGCCAGCGCGTATCCGAAGCACAGTGGTGATTATGCAAAGCACAGCGAACGTATAAGCAAGAGAGGTAAACCAAAGTGGAAAAATGCACATTAGGGCAAAAACAAAGATGGTTTCGCTGGCTTCGGTAAGTCCGCCCAAATAATAGAAACTTTTATTCGGATAATCCGTACTATCCATCTTTCGTTTTGCGGCAATAACTGCAAACGCAAGGAAGCTACAGCCAGTCCCCACAAAGGCGTAGATCAAAACAGCCGCTGCTAAGGCGTTTTCTTCAACATTCATAAAAGCGAAACCTAAAGGGATCGAAGAGTAGAATAAAAAGTCCAAAACGATGTCCAAAAAACCGCCTTTATCGGTCGGTTTTGTGAGTCTTGCGAGGGTGCCATCTAAGCCGTCGAGTAGGCGGTTTAATAAAATGCAAAATAATGCAGAAATAGGCTGATTTATCGCTAATAATGGCAGAGCCAGCATGCCAATGACGAATCCTACGACGGTTACTTGGTTTGCACCGACGCCTCTAGCGAGTAATTTCTTCGCCAGTTTATTTTGTAAATTACGTGACTTGTCTAAAATACGTTTATCAAACATGTTTTTCAATCGACCCTAATAATTCTAAAACTTCGCCACCGTCAGGAATATCTTCTGCGTCATGAGTTACGAGTAATGTCGGAATTTCTCGTGCTTGGACTCGCTCGTAAACGAACTGTCGAAATTGTTGGCGAAGTGCAGTATCGAGTTTTGAAAACGGCTCATCCATTAGCAGCGCTTGAGGCTCAGCCACCAGCGTACGTAAAAGACTAATACGAGCTCGTTGACCACCAGACAAAGTACTTGGATCTCTATCACAAAACCCACCTAATCCAGATTCATCTAAGATAGTTTCTATGGCAGCTCTGCGTGCGCTTTTACCACGCACTTCGGCTGGTAATGCATAAGCGAGATTTTCACCAACATTGAAGTGTGGAAATAACAAATCTTCTTGAAACAGGATACCAACGCGACGTTTTTCTGTCGGTAATAAATCAATACGAACATCACCTAAAATGGCTTCGCCTTCGATGTTAAATGTCGGTTGTGCAGCACCAATAAGCCAGTTTAAAACGGTAGACTTCCCAACGCCTGATGCCCCCATCAATGTTAGGATCTGACCTGACTTAATATCAAAATTAAGCGGTCCAACTAGCCTAGAGTTAACATCATCTTTAGTCTTTAAGTGACTGATTGAAAGGTTCTTAACGGAAAGAGTATTCATTATTATTTAAGCCCTCGGCGGCTTCTCGCATACCAAGCGGTGAGTAAAGTAGCAGTCATAAATGCGCAAAGAGGTAACACCGCTTGCAGTAAGCTTTGTACAGCTAACACGCGGCGATTACCGCCAGCACTGAGTGCTACTGCTTCTGTCGTCACTGTTTCGAAACGTCCACCACCTGCAAATAAGGTCGGTAGATACTGTGCCACACTAACCGCAAAGCCAATCGCCATCGCAGACAAAATAGGGCGTATTAGCATCGGCCACTTGACCTGCATACAGGCACAAAAATGGTTATGCCCCAATGCTTTAGCGGTGGTCATGTATCTATTATCGAAGCTGTAGTATGGTCCTACTAACACCAAAATCATGTACGGAAATGTCCACGTTAAATGACTCCAAACCACACCAACCGCAGTACTGTCTAAGTTGAGCTGTAGCAGCACATGATACTGCGCGGCTGCGATGGGTAAGGATGGCAAAATTAGTGGGGCATACAGCCATCCGTGATGTCTTCTCGAACCCCATTCTAACCATGCAAGCGTCAGCGGTAGAGCAATCATTACGGTACAGCCGCCAATCCAAAGTGCGGTAAACATTGGCTCAAAGTCAGCAGCCATCCAGCTTTTTAAACTAATGCTTGCTGGCCATAATTTTGGGAAAAACCAACCACCCGCAAAAGACCATAAAGCAAGAATTGCTAAGGCTAGCCAACCGGGAATAAATGCAACAATTCCTGACAGAGTAAAAGTGCTGTGTGCTCTACCAGCTTTACGAATACCACTTGGGTTTCGATATAACATTTTAGTGGCGCACCAAAGCATGCGTCCAAGCATGATTAGCATACCCAGCAGGAGCATTAGACAAATTGCTGCTGCGCTACCTTTGGCTTGCGCCATCATGTCTGGGTCACTTAACCACTCCCAGCTAAGTACCGCTAGCGTAGGTGGCGTTGATGGCCCTAATATCACTGCCATATCCACTACGGACAAGCTGTACGCTAGTACTGCGACTAATGGCCAACCCATTCTAGGGAGTAGCTGTGGGAGTAATACGGTTAGCCATACTTGTCGTCGTGAGTAACCTAAGCTGTTTGCCAGTGTAATTTGTCGTGAGATGACTTGTTCACCGAGCAATGTCGCCATTATCCAGAGCAAAAACCATGTTTCTTTAATTGCCATGGTTAGTGTTAGGGCAATCGCGTATGGGTCACGAATACTCACCCAAGCAGGCGGGCTTCCCCATTCTAAAGCGTTTGCTAAACCACGTGCTAACCAACCCGAAGGTGCAATTAAGAACGCGATACCAATCGCAAAGGCAATGTGCGGAAAAGCTAAGAATACGGGTAATTGTCGTTGTACCAGAGACCAGCTTCGACTCGGGTATAACTTCATTGCGACCAAACTAGCAGCAATTAGCGCTAGTAGCGTCGAGCCAACGGCTGAACTAATCGTCGTTGCCGTCGCTTTTGTAAATTGGTTATCAGTCAGAAGCGACTGCCAAACCGCGAGATCAAGCGCAGGCCATAATACCCAAAGTAAACCGGGAATAATGGGTACGAGCGTTAAGCAAATACCGAGAAGCGCCAACAAAGAAGCGAGAGAAAACGGTCTCTCGCTTGCTTTGTTTGAACGACTATAGCTTGGCATAGCAGTGATTAACTGCCGTATCGTGTCAGCCATTCTGCTTCCAGTGCTTCAACCCACGTTGCATTTGGCTCAGGTAGTGTCGGAACAACTTCATTCAAGCTGCCTGGCGCACGCTTTTTAAATACGGCTTGCTGCTCAACACTTAATTTTGTCACGTCTAACACAGAAGGGTCACCCCATTTAGTGATATCTGCTTTGCGTACCTGGGCTTCTGGTGACATAAGGAAGTTAGCAAACACGGTTGCACCTTCTTTAGCATTCGCGTTGAACGGTATTGCTACAAAGTGAATATTGCCGATTGTGCCTTTAGTAAAACCAAAGCTGTACACGCTTGGTGGCAACTGCTCTTTAACAATTAGGTTAGCCGCTTCGTTCGGGTTGAACGTTAGTGATAGCTTTAATTCGCCATCAGCAAGCTTTTGATTCATCTCAGTATTACTAGCAGGGAAGGCTTTACCTTTACGCCATGCTACCGGGTGTAATTTATCTAAGTAGTCCCAAAGTGGCTGACTAGCTACTGCAAAGGTATCTTTGTCTACAGGTACAGCAAGTACCGCTTTATCTTCGATCAACTCGCTCAAGACTTGCTTAAGGAATGTTGTCCCGTGAAAGTTTGGCGGCTTAGGATAGCTGACACGCCCAGGGTTTTTAGTCGCAAACTCCAACAGTTCAACAGCAGAGCGTGGTGGCTCGGCGACTACATTCTTATCTGCTATGAAAGTTAGCTGTGCGCGACCCCAAGGAGCTTCTAAGCCATCAGTTGTTTCTGAGAAGTCTTTACGTACTGGCATGTTGGTATCAATAAAACTCCAGTTTGGTACAGATTCAGCCCAAGGGCCGTGTAACAAACCACCCGCTTTTAGTGCACGAAAGTTCTCACCATTAACCCACATAAGGTCAACAGAGCCACCTTCAGTGCGTCCTGCTTCTTTTTCAGTTTTAATGCGCTTAACGACTGCGCCTGCATCTGTGATTTTAACGAGTTCAACATTGACGCCATACTGGTCTTTAACTTTGTCACCAGCCCATTCGATGTAACTGTTGATGTTTTCACTGCCGCCCCATGCGTTGAAGTAGACAGTTTGGCCTTTGGCCTTTTCCGTTAAAGCTTTCCAGTCATCGTCTGCAAAAGCGGCAGGAGAGAAAGTATTACTAACTACCAACAGTGCGGCAGCGCTTATTAAGCGTTTTTTCATAAATGATTCCATACTCAGGACGTTATTTAAATTGGTTTATTATAACCACTATTAATAATGTGAAGGTGCCGTACGGCTATACGCTGTTTTTGTTTATTCAGATGCGGTAGCGGTTAAAAGCACCGTTCAAAAATAACATTATTATGTACCAAGAGGCTAGCATGTCTGATATTTAGTCACTCTTTGACTGACTAATCAATTATTTAAGGGCTATATGCTTGAATCTTTTTTGTTAAGTAGCGACAATGGTAAGTTCGATTGTGCGATTTTTCTCTCGTATATAAACGTCGTCTTAGAGGTCACCACATGCAACGCAATAGCACTGCCGAAGTACGGCAGCAGTTTTTAGATTTTTATGCTCAAAAAGGGCATGAAATCGTACCTTCAAGTTCCTTAATTCCGGGTAACGACAAAACGTTGTTGTTTACCAATGCGGGTATGGTGCAATTTAAAGATTTATTTCTTGGTGAAGAAAAACGTAGCTACACGCGAGCCGTAAGCTCACAGCGCTGCTTGCGCGCAGGTGGAAAGCACAATGACCTTGAGAATGTAGGGTATACCGCACGTCACCACACCTTCTTCGAAATGCTAGGTAACTTCAGCTTCGGTGATTACTTCAAAACAGAAGCAATCCATTACGGCTGGGAGTTTTTGACTCAAGTGCTTAAGCTACCTGCTGAAAAGTTACTTGTGACTGTTTACGCAGAAGATGACGAAGCAGCTAAGATTTGGGCAGAAGAAATTGGTGTTCCAGCTGACCGCATTATTCGCATCGGTGATAAGCCGGGCAAGCGCTACGAGAGTGATAACTTTTGGGCGATGGGTGACACAGGCCCTTGTGGCCCATGTTCTGAAATCTTCTATGATCATGGAGAACACATTTGGGGCGGCCCTCCAGGTTCTCCTGAAGAAGATGGCGATCGCTACATTGAAATCTGGAACATCGTATTCATGCAATACGAACGTTTCCCTGATGGCGAAATAAAGCCATTACCTAACCCGTCGATTGATACGGGTATGGGTTTAGAGCGTTTGTGCGCGATTTTGCAGAACGGTCACAGTAACTACGATATTGATTTGTTCCAGTACATCATCAAAAAAGTTGCTGAGATGACTGGAGTTACTGATCTTGAGAATGCATCGCTAAAAGTGATTGCAGATCATATACGTGCTTGTTCATTCTTGATTTTGGATGGTGTTGTACCTTCGAATGAAGGTCGTGGTTATGTGCTACGTCGTATTATTCGTCGTGCAGCACGTCACGGGCATAAACTTGGTTTAGAAGGTGCGTTCTTCTACAAGTTGGTTCAATCATTGGTTGATCAAATGGGTGAGGCTTACCCAGACCTAGCAGCAGAACAGAAAAACATTGAGACAATCCTGAAGAAAGAAGAGATTCGCTTCGGTGAGACACTTGATAAAGGCATGAAGCTACTGAGCGCTGAGATGGATGAAGTTGCTGAAGGCGGCGTCTTATCAGGTGAGGTAATCTTTAAGCTTTACGACACCTTTGGTTTTCCATTCGACCTAACCGCAGACATCGCTCGCGAAAAAGGCTTGAGCATTGATGATGCTGGTTTTGAAGCAGCAATGGAAAAGCAGAAAGAAACAGCCCGTGCAGCAGGTAAGTTTGGTACAGACTACACCGCTAAATTGGATGTTGACGGTGAGACTGACTTTACAGGCTATGACTCCGTAACGGGCCAAGGCAGTAAAGTAATTGGATTATTCGTTGAAGGCGAAGCGGTTGAGTCAATTACTGAAGGCCAAACAGCTAGTGTTGTGCTAGATACAACGCCATTCTACGCTGAGTCAGGTGGTCAAATTGGTGATAACGGTCAGCTCCTCGCAGCAGATATTGCGTTTGTTGTAAAAGACACGCAAAAGCAAGGTGATGTTTTCATTCACCAAGGTGAGCTTGCACAAGGCACCTTAGCGATTGGTGATACCGTTGAGACTGAAGTAAACGAAGAGCGTCGCCAAGCGATCGTTTTGAATCACTCGGGCACTCACTTACTGCACGAAGCATTACGCGAAGTGTTGGGTGAGCATGTACAGCAGAAAGGATCACTGGTAACGGAAGATCGTTTGCGTTTTGACTTTGCTCATGGCGAAGCAGTAACGGCTGGACAAATCGCTCAGATCGAAACACTCGTTAATGATGAGATTCGTAAAAACTCATCAACAGAGTCTGAAATCACTAATATGGATCGCGCTAAAGAAAAGGGTGCTATGGCCCTGTTTGGTGAGAAGTATGGTGATGAAGTTCGCGTGCTAACTATCGGTTTCTCAACGGAACTCTGCGGTGGTGTACACGTACAACGCTCTGGTGATATCGGCTTGCTAAAAGTTATTAGTGAAGGTGGTGTGGCAGCGGGTGTTCGTCGTATTGAAGCAGTGACAGGTGCTAACGCACTGGCATGGTTAGATGATCGGGAAGCACAGCTGTTAAGGGTTGCTGCAACGGTTAAGTCTAGCCCTCAAGATGCTTCTGAAAAAGTGGCTCAGTTATTTGATAAGTCTAAGCAACTAGAAAAAGAACTGGACCAGCTTAAAGCAAAACTGGCTTCTCAAGCAGGTAACGATTTGGCTTCTAGCGCAATAGAGATCAATGGTATTAAAGTCCTTGCTGCCAATTTAGAAGGCGCTGATCCTAAGTCACTCCGCGATACGGTTGATCAGTTAAAGAATAAACTAGGTAAAGCCGCCGTCATTATTGCAACGGTTCAGGGCGACAAAGTGAGTTTGGTTGCAGGTGTAACCAAGGCTGAAACTGGCACCATCAAAGCAGGCGAGTTACTAGCGCATGTGGCTAAGCAAATCGATGGTAAAGGTGGCGGTCGTCCTGACATGGCACAAGGTGGCGGTAATAATCCAGCAGCATTGCCTGAGGCGCTGGATTCTGTTGTAAATTGGGTTAAGGAACGCACGTAAATGGCTCTTATAGTTCAAAAATATGGAGGGACTTCTGTTGGAAGTCCTGATCGCATCAAGGAAGTGGCTAAGCGTGTAAAACGCTGGCGCGAGCGCGGTGACGATATTGTAGTGGTTGTATCTGCGATGTCAGGTGAGACTAACCGCTTAGTCGGGTTGATTAACGACCTAAACACAAATGGCTCATCTCGTGAGAAAGACGTTGTGTTGTCGACCGGTGAGCAAGTGACGATGGGACTTTTATCACTGGCGCTTGAGTCGATTGACTGCCCAGCGAAGTCTTACACGGGTCGTCAAGCAGGCATTATTACTAACAGTGCGCACAGTAAAGCGCGTATTGAAAGTATTGATGAAGCACCGATTCGTAAAGACTTGTCTGAAGGTAAAGTCATTATCGTGGCTGGTTTCCAGGGTGTTGATGGCGAAGGTAATATTACGACACTAGGTCGTGGTGGTTCTGATACGACAGCAGTTGCACTAGCGGTCGCACTAAAAGCTGACGAATGCCAAATTTATACGGATGTTGACGGTGTCTATACTACAGACCCTCGTGTGGTTGCTGATGCAACGCATATCCCAAAATTGGCCTTGGAAGAAATGCTAGAAATGGCAAGTCAGGGTTCTAAAGTTTTGCAGATTCGCGCGGTTGAGTTTGCTTATAAATATGATATGCCGATTCGCGTGCTTTCGAGCTTCGACGACGGTGACAATGGTAAGAGTACGCTAGTAACGCGTGAGGAAGATATAATGGAACAGGTAATGGTTCGTGGTGTGGCATTTAACCGTGATGAGGCTCAACTCACCATCAAAGGTGTACCTGACACACCGGGTGTCGCGTTTGAAATATTAGGCCCAATTTCTGACGCAAATATTGAAGTGGATATGATTCTTCAAAACATCGGGACCGATGGCACAACTGACTTCACGTTTACAATCAACCGTGCAGATTACTCTGAAGCGATGTCTATCCTGAAGGCGACTGGCAAGACCTTAGGCGCATCTGAGTGCAAAGGTGATGACCGTATCGCTAAAGTATCTATTGTAGGTGCTGGTATGCGTTCACATGCGGGAGTTGCGACTGAAATGTTTAAGGCACTGTCTAAAGAAGGCATCAACTTACGTATGATCTCTACCTCAGAAATCAAAATCTCTGTTGTTGTGGATGAGAAGTACCTTGAATTAGCTGTTAGAACACTTCATGAAGCGTTTGGTTTAGGAAGTAAAGCTGTTTAATATCTCGCTAATAAAAAGAATTAATTAAGTGTGAGTTCAGCTAAATTATGAGAACTTCATAACGACTTTGCCCATGTTGTATCTATACAACAATATAAAATAATTTAGACCATGGGTGAATAGTCGGGATTGAAGCCGAAAGGCAACAGGGCAGTAAAACAAAATTAAACGGAGAATTAGGGATGTTGATTCTAACGCGTAGGGTCGGGGAAACACTCATGATAGGGGATGATGTGAGTGTGACGGTATTGGGGGTTAAGGGAAATCAAGTACGAATCGGTATTGATGCACCTAAAGATGTAGCGGTTCATCGCGAAGAGATTTACGACAGAATCCGTGATGAAGCAGCCATTAATAATTCCGAGAATACTGATAATACTAAAACCGAATTAGAAATAGATAACACCACTCAAAACTAAACCAAATTATTCCAGCTGTCAGGTCGCATCAGATCTGACTACTGGAACTAGTTACTTGTCAGTCATTTCAAAAGACATCCTTTGCTGGTAGTCTTGCTAAAACATGATGCACCATCTGGGTATGAATTTCTTTCGCACCCGCAGAAACAAATTTGGAATAGGACTTTCTCATGGCAAAAGTATGGCAAGATATTGCCGATAAGCTCTCGATGAAAACCATTATTGCTGCGCTACTCTTCATGATAGCGGGCGCTTATATTGCCACTCAAACACCCAGTATTGCCATCAGTTGGGTCGTTATCATTCTCCTCTTCACTATTTACCTTTTTGTCTTTGAAATCGTTGACGTTGATGTTGCCGCTATTTTAATTATGGTGCTACTCGGCTTGTCGACATTACTCGCGCCTGTGATGGGTCTAGAGGAAGGCTTGGTTGATAGTTCAAAATTGTTTAATGGTTTCTCTAGTAACGCCGTCATGTCGATCATAGCTGTCATGATTATTGGTGCGGGTCTTGATAAAACAGGGGTAATGGGGAAGGTTGCTACGCTTATATTACAAGCGGGCGGCACAAACGAAAAACGTATTATTCCAATTATCTCCAGCACTGTCGGTGTTATTTCATCGTTTATGCAAAACGTGGGCGCTGCAGCTCTATTCTTACCCGTTGTCTCACGCATCTCCGCTCGTTCTGGCTTACCAATATCTCGTCTGCTTATGCCGATGGGCTTCTGTGCCATCTTGGGTGGTACGGTGACAATGGTGGGCTCTTCACCATTGATACTCTTGAATGACTTATTAGAAACATCTAACCAAACACTATCACCTGATAAACAGATGGAAGCCTTTGGTTTATTTGATGTGACGCCTATTGGCTTGGCGTTAGTACTTACCGGTATCTTATACTTTGTAATCGCAGGACGTTATGTACTTCCGGTCACTAAGCAAGAGAAGATTGATAACTCCGGTCATGGTACGCAGCAATATTTCGAAGATGTCTACGGTATCAACTACAACATCTTTGAAGTCGTTTTACCGCCTGATTGTAACTTGGTCAATCAACACCTCGACGATGTTGAAACAGACTATCGTATTCGTATCGTTGCTTCTAAAGTAGGTAATCAAGTTAAAATTGGCCCGGGTGCTTTGGATCGTGAGACTGATTTTGAAGGCAATATGGTGTTAGGTATTGTTGCAGCACCTGAAGATTTGGACGCCTTCGCCGAAAAATACAACCTATGGAAGCATAAAGAGATCAAAGTCTTCTCTGAGGCTTTGTCTGCGGCTAAGTCTGGAATGGCTGAGATTGTTATTCCACCGGGCTCTACACTCGTTGGAAAGAGCGCTCGAGATGTGTGGATGCGTAAAGTCTACGGTATCGCTATGGTTGGCTTACACCGAGCGGGAAAAACATTGCGTGAAGGCGAAGATATACGAAGCATGCCGCTACAGTCTGGCGACACTCTGGTTGTTCATTCGACATGGTCAACACTGGCACGTTTAGAGAAAGATCCAAACTTTGTTGTTGTTTCAACAGAGTTCCCACACGAAGAGTTTCGTCCTCAAAAGATAATTTGGGCAGGTATCTTTTTCTCTATTGCACTGGCTTTGGTGCTGTTCTCAGATATTCGTTTATCGATTGCACTATTAACGGGTGCGCTAGGCATGGTGCTTAGTGGCGTATTGCGGATGGATGAGGCTTACCAAGCCGTTTCTTGGAAGACCGTATTTTTATTAGCCAGTCTGATTCCACTAGGAATGGCGGTCGAAAGCTCAGGAACTGCCGCTTGGATTGCTCAACTGACCTTGCAAGTGGTCGGTGATATGCCACCTATCGTGATTCAGACGTCTATCGCCATACTAGCGACGTTCTTTACATTGGTAATGTCTAACGTAGGTGCAACCGTGTTATTGGTGCCACTAGCGGTTAACATTGCGAATGGTGTAGGTGCTGACCCTGCAATCTATGCCCTGACGGTTGCGATTGCGACTTCGAACTCATTTTTGATACCGACACATCAGGTGAATGCTTTGATAATGGGACCGGGTGGGTATCGTGTCCCTGACTTCATTAAAGCGGGTAGTGTGATGACTATCTTATTTTTGATCGTATCTATGACAATGATGTGGCTTATTTTCTGAGTTTACTTGTCCAAACTTCAAAGGCGCTAACGTAATGTTAAGCGCCTTTTTCATGGGCGATATAAAAAACAACAAAGCAGCTAATTATCTTATCGTCTCTCAGCAAGCCATAGAAGCTGGGACTCTTGATCTAAATAAAATTATAACGTAGCGGTTGTTACAAACTGTTACACCTTTGAGACCTCTGTAACTGTGTTAGCTCCTATGATTCACCCATGTCGCAAACAAGACATTTACTATTATTAGGAGATACAGAATGAATACGTTTACTAAGATTGCTATTACCGTTGTTGCTACCGCTAGTCTTGTTGTTGGCGCAGGTGCTTATGCAGGCAAGAAATTCGCAAGTGGCATGAAGGGTGAGTTCTTGATCTATAAATTAGAAAAGGAATTGGACCTTAGTAGTGAGCAGGTTGACCGTCTAGAAGGTATTCGCAGCTATATGAAAGCTAAGCATGACAGTCATGATCATGCCGACTGTAAAATAAAATTAGTGGCAATGCTTAGTGAGCCACAATTAGATCAAGCACAGGTTTTATCGATGCTAGACGAAAAAATGCAAACCATGCGCGACAGTGCGCCTGAGTTACTCGGTCAAATCGCAGGCTTTACTGATAGCTTAGATACAGAGCAACGCTCGGAGCTAGTAGAAATGATTGAAAGCTTTTCGGGTAGAATGCATAAGCACTAATGCAATCATAGGGTGATTTTTTGATGCAAACAGTTTTATTGATCGATGACGATGAGCAGCTAGCTGGGCCACTACGTGAGTACTTTGCGCGCTATGATTTGAACTTGATCAATGAAACTCACCCTGAGAAAGGCCTGCAACGTCTTAAGCAAGGCGGCGCAGACCTTATCTCATTAGTGATTCTGGATGTCATGATGCCAGACATGGATGGCTTTGAAGTATGCCGAACGATTCGTCGTGATGAGCAATTCAAAGACTTACCAGTACTGATTCTCACCGCTCGCGGTGAAGTCATGGACCGAGTGATTGGTCTAGAACTAGGGGCCGATGATTATCTGGCTAAACCTTTCGAGCCTCGTGAGTTGGTGGCCAGAATTCACAATATCTTTCGCCGCACACAGCCAAAAACTCACGAGCTAGCCCCCATTAGCGATGACATAAAATATCGCCATCTAGGGTTGAATGATGAAAGCCATCGCGCAACATTAGATAGCAAAGTATTAGAACTCACCACCAGCGAATATCGTTTGTTGCATCTACTGGCGAAGTCACCAGGAAAGGAATTTTCGCGGGATGACATCCTTAATGAATTGCGCGGAATAGAGGCTGACTTATATACACGCTCGGTGGATATTCTGATCAGTCGTTTACGCCAAAAACTCAAGCCGTTGAAATGTATTCAAACGGTTTGGGGGAGTGGCTACCGTTTTGTAGAGGCAGAAGCCTAATGAAATTACTGAATAAAATCCGCCACTCCTTATCATTACGCCTATTACTGCTGTTTGTAGCCGCAGCGATTGTATTGTGTGTTGGTTTTCAAGTAATGATGGGCTACGCGATTTCCAGTCACATGAAAGAAAAAGGCGCTCCCCACCTAAATCAATACCTTCATTATCTACAACAAAACTTAGGCTCTCCACCGAGTATAGAAAATGCCAAACAACTGGTTACTGAGCTACCTATTAATATCCAGATAACAACGGCGACGGAATCATGGTCATCAAGCGATACGTTGCCAACGTTGGATGACTTGTATGTTTACCAAGGGAATGAAGTGAGCGACCAAGAAGTGAAACTTGGCTTCGATCGTGGCCAAACTAAAGTGCAAATAACAGAGGGAGACACTACAGCCACCCTTTGGACTAGCCCTCATGAAAAAAATGGAAAACACGGTAAAGGGTTTCTGGCAGGTATATTTTTTCTACTCTTAATTTTAGCTATCTTATATTGGTTTATACGTCGTCTATTTCGCCCGATACAGACCATACAGAAAAGCGTTCGACAGATTGGAGCAGGGGATTTGAGTGCCCGTATTCCTACCTTACGAAATGATGAGTTGGGTGAGTTATCAGGGAGCATCAATCTGATGGCGGATGATATTGAACGAATGCTGGAAGCTAAGCGAGAGTTATTACTTGCAATCAGTCATGAGCTACGTAGCCCACTGACTCGTGCAAAGGTGTCCACCGCACTATTAGATAACTCTCCAAACCAAGCCAATATCGCCCGTGACTTGCGTGAAATGGAAAATCTGATTAGTGAGTTGATTGAGGCCGAGCGTCTTAATGGCCCGCATCAGCAGTTACAAAAAGTCAGTGTGAGTTTGAATGAAATTGTGATGTCGGTAGTTGATGATTACTTCCCAGAAGCGGATTTGGAAATAGATTTGGCGGAGGAGTTACCTGATCAAAATATGGACCCAATACGAATGCGCTTAGTCGTACGTAATATTCTGGAAAATGCACTAAAACATCAGCCAGAAGAGGCCGAAGCGGTTCAGCTATCTACCCAAGCACTCGGCGAGACAACGTTGTTACAAGTACAGGATCATGGTGTGGGGATAGCTCAGCAGCATATCCCTCATTTGACGGAAGCGTTTTATCGAGTGGATGTATCGCGGCAACGTAAAACGGGTGGTGTGGGTTTAGGTCTGTATTTGGTCAAGCGAATAGTAGAAGCTCACAAAGGGCAGTTGACGATAAATAGCAAGGAAGGCGTGGGGACAATGGTAAGTGTTCATGTCCCTGTGATCGCCAGCTAAGCTATTATCTTTTTACTTTAGTCAGGTCAGTCGAACGACTCTTCCAAACCATATCAAAGCAGTCTTTATAGAAAGCGTCTGGCTCAATAATAGACTTCTTCAACAGGCCAAAATAGTGTTTTTCAATCGCTTCAATACCATGATACGGCGCCATTGCTTTGATACATGACTGCACATACTCAGTACACGACAAATCATTGTAGTTATCAAAGTTAAACTTGTAGTCGTACGGCTTCCCAACTTGCTTCAAGGCAGTTTCATAAATCATTGGGAAAATATCTTCAAAACGAATAGTTTTCCCTGCTTTTAGATCACGAAATAAATTGTATTCCTTAACCGAAAATAGCTTCTCCATCGGCTCAGCATCATCAGTTTCATCGTAGGCTCTAAATTCTTTCGGGAAACGCAAAATAGCCATACGGTCGCAGCGGCAGAAATTGATAATGTCTTCCATAAACACACCTTGCGCCATAGCATGAATCACCATTTGCTTGCCGGGCTTAAAGTAATCCTCACGCTCGACATCATCACTCGTGTCAAAGATTTCCTTATCTTCAGGCTTAACTTCACCCACATAGATACCAGAATGACTAAAGTACCCAGGGATAAACACGCCACTGAGGTATTTATCATAACCTCTCAGCAGAATATCACCCGGTTGAATCATATCGATGATCTCACGTACTTCATCGCCCTTAACCTGATATCCCTTTGGGTCATAGACGAAGAATAGCGGCCATGGATAATATTTTACATTACCGAATCTACGCAAAAAACCACTTTGAATAGTATCGATAATCTCAGTAACTTTCGATGCGGCCATTTTTACAATCCTTGTTTATTGATGGCTTGAATATCTTTCTTAACTACTTCAGGCAGTAGGTCTTCATTTATCATGCTATTGCGGTAGTTGAGCTTTCGCAAATACGGATTCTCACTATCAGTAGGTGCGCTAGTATCTTTAAGTAAGATCTCTTTGCAGTCTTGCTCGTCAATATCAAACTGCTTTCGCACTTCAACAGGGAACTCGCCATCAGTCACGAAGATATTACTTTCAGTATGGTGAAGCACTGAACCACGAGCGATATTGTAAGAACCCACAGAGGCGAACACATCATCTACCGCCATGTTTTTAGAATGAAATGCACCGGGCTTTTGCCACTCAAAAATGCGAATGCCTTTGTCTAATAAACCATGAAAATGTCGGTGACTTTCCTTATACATCCAACCCATCAAACCACGCATCATTAATGTTTGCGAAGAGGTCTGAGAGTTGGTGTATAAACGAACATCCACACCACGTTCAACCGCTTCAGCGAGCGCATCTACGATGACATTAGGCGGTCGAATACCATGGCAACCCCAATAGATGTAATTCTGAGCTTGCTTGATCACATGAAGGTAAGCATTAGTCATTACCAGTTCGTTATCGTCATAAGGCTTATGCGCGACATAACGGACTTGCTCTGTACCAGTAGCAGCAGTAACAACTGCTGTGGGTGTTGCTTCTTGTTGTGGCAAGGCGTGACCAAGGTCATCAACTATGTAGTTATTCATCACACTATAGCGTTCAAAATCTTTATGGAATTGCTGCTGTATATCAGCAACTACAGGGCCGCTAATCAACGCATCTGAGTCACGCCACGCTTTAGGCTCGATACCACCAAATGCGTATTTATCGCCCCAGTTAATTCCACCAAGAATGACTTTATCACCATCTATAATCATGTACTTTTCGTGGAAGCGTCGCTTAAGTTTATGCTTAAAGATACTAATGGCTTGCTTGAAAGGGTGACCCTTAGTCATGTCAGGTAGCACTTTATAAAACAGCTTGTGATAACGAATTGCCTGCGCACCCGCCTGTTCAAGCTCAGTGACAATCCCGCCACTAAACGTAGACCACATGACCGCATCGTCAAAGATCATTTTTACTTCGACGCCTTGCTTTAATTTTTTTAATAAAATATCACGCAGCTTATAACTGGTTTTGTCTTTCATCATTGAAAAGGCAACGATGTGAATAGTCGTTTTTGCGTTCTCAAGCAGATCCCAGCGGTGCTTATAAGATTCCGCACCACTGGCTAATAGTTTTACTTGGTTACCGTGGTGCATTGGCGTGTGAACTAATGCGTCGAGTTGTTGTTGACCTGCGGCTGTTAACAGTGGGTGTGTTACCGAGGTATTAGTGCTGTCTGACATTAGTATTCAACCTTTAAATTATCCGTATTTTAAAGTGACAAAAGCGGCTGCTAGTTGGTTTTAATTAGTAGGTAGCTGCTCTGAATTAAATCGCAGTTTGCACCAGAGATTAAACACTGTAAAGCTGGATATTAATTATGATAGCGAGGGTTTATTGTACTTTTACAAACACCTAAATTATTAATAAACACCAATAATATAGTCATTAACAGCAGTGTGTGGCCAATTTAGTTAGCGTTATGACTTATATGGGTTAGTTAAACCGTATAAACTAATGGCTTGAAGTAACCCTTTAGTCAACTTCAACCAATAACGATGAAAAAACATATGGAATCCCAATCTGGAGAATGAGTAAAAAGATTAAACGTCTCATGCGCAGTTATTTTAAAAAATATGGTTATGAAATATAATGTTAGTACGCACAGTAAGTCCGAAAGACTCAAAAACACTGGTTAGACTAATGGCTGAGCTAGGCTATGACCCTGTTGAGTCAGAACTTCTCGAAACAATAAACACCTATACAACTAGCGACAGTTATTGGTGTTATGTTGTTGAAGTCGACGGCACTCCCGTTGCTTGCGCGTCATACCACATAATGCAATATTTTCACTGTAAAGGCTCATTAATGAGAGTCACCTCTATTGTTGTGGATACAAAATTCAAACGACAAGGGTTGGGCCGGATACTGATGGATAAAGCGGTAGATTTAGCGAAGGAAAATAGCTGTGACAAGATTGAATTAACTAGCGGTGGACACCGATCTAGCGAAGCGCACCGTTTTTATGAATCTTTAGGTTATGAAGAGTACAACGGCATTCGATACCTGAAATATATTTGAAGCAGTACACTTCAAACAACACAGTTAAAGTATCTAAGACAAATATGAATCCTCAAATAACTAGATCTGACGTGCCCTCCGGTAGTGATATCGCCAATTTACTCAATGGTGCTAACTACTTTCACTCATACAGTTTCTAAACTAAAAATACAGAAAAGTCTGCGCTCGATATTTGGCTATCACATATGGCGTCAACACCTGCTTGGATTAACAGCCTCATGGCAGTCAGAAATAAGATAATGTCTTTCATTGGAATCAAAGACTTAGGTGGATTAGGTGATGTGGACTTTGAAAAACCTGCCAATACTTATCGAGTGGGCGACAGGGTAGGAATATTTTCCATCTTGTCAGTAAGCCATACTGAAGTAGTGATGGAAGGCTCTGATAAACACCTAGATGTAAAAGTGTCGATCTATAAAGAACAAGCTGATAGTCAACGTGTCACCATAACGACTGTTGTCGATGTTCATAACATGCTGGGTAAGATCTATATGTTATTTATTAACCCCATGCATAAAAACATCGTACCGGCAGTGATTAAGCGCGCTGAATCATAAAAAAGGCGTGATTAGTAATTCCTTACTAGTCACGCCTTTTTATAGCATTAGTTGCCTTCAATATTGTCAGTCAATACAGCGAAAGTACTTATAGAAAACTAAAGTTAAATTGCAGCTACTTTTTATGTGTCACTTTCCAAATTACGAGTAGCAAACATCAACACCATAACCACAATCATCATCGTCCCAGCGCCCGCAAGCATTGCATAATCTTCCATCTGCAAAATCAAATACAGCAGTGCATATAAACCACTCAAGAAAAATAAGATCAGCATGACGCGACCAAAGCTTTTGAGTATGGATATGGTATAGAGCGTGATGACACTGACGGTCGCCGTCGCAGCGTAAAGGTACGCCATGTGAAAGGCTATTTGTTCAGCCAGTGATAGCAGAATGATGTAGAACATACTTAACGCAAGACCAATCAAACCATATTGAATGACATGGAAGCGTGTTTTCTGGGTAATCTCAAATATGAAGAACGTTAAAAAAGTCAGACCAATAAAGAGTGCGCCGTACTTAACCGCTCGCTCAATCTTTGCGTATAACGACACTGGACTGAATAACTTCACTCCAGATTTTAGCGCATACAAGTCATGCTTTTCTTTACCCAGCAACCACGTTTGAGGGTGGTTACGCGCAATATTAGGAATTTGCCATGTCGCATCAAAACCGTTAGCGGCAACATCTGTTTGAGTCGGCGGTATGTCACCCGTAAAACTTGGGTGAGGCCAGCCAGAGTGGAAGTTAGCGGTAGTCGTTTCACCCGTTGGTGAGAAACTAAAGCCTTCACTGCCATTAACACTAAACTTGATGCTGAACTTTGCTAGCGTCAGGTCAGTGTTAAGGTCTTTCATGCTAGCGTGGAAGCCACTTGGCAATAACTCAGGCAGTAGCGTGCCGGGCTTAAGGGGCGTATTGCTTCCCGCACCCCAGCGTAATGGGCGTGTCTCATCAATGGACTTAGTGTCACTGATACCAACAGCAATCCAAGCATCCTTCCAGTTCATTTGATTCTTTTTAGAGCTTTTACTAGGCAGTAGCGTGAAGTCAAAGTGACCACTCAGCTCGACTTCAGACTGGTAAACAAGGGCGTCATAGATGCCACGTTTTCTGTGTTTCTCTATAATCTCAGCATCAACCTTTAGCTCTTTTGGCAACATCACCATGGTTTTATCGTTAAATATGTCACGACTGACCGTACGTGTTTCACCTTTTTCGTCCGTCTCCGTGTCCATACTAATAATGTGTTCGGTATACGGCACGACCAATACAGGGCCAACAATAACTTGCTCTTTTCCCCATGTTTCCGCCACACTTGCAATAGCGGTACGATAGTAGAAAGTACGATCGCTAACGACTTCTTTTGCCATAAATAGCGGCACTAGCATGAGTAGTGCGAGAAAACCGATCAGTATCGTGCGAAAGCCAAGTGAATGACGTATCGAATCCAGTTTACCTGTGGGCTTTTCTTTTGTAGATTGTCTGTCCATTAGATTAGGTCTGGCGTATAACGCATGGTTAATTAGTCTGCAACAGCATACAGGATTGAAGAGGTCCAGAAAAGACAATGAAAGTATTAGGAATCGAGTCGTCCTGTGATGAAACAGGTGTTGCCATTTATGACACCGAGAAAGGACTATTATCCGAGCGCTTATATAGCCAAGTAGCGATGCATGCCGAGTACGGCGGTGTTGTACCTGAGCTTGCGTCTCGCGACCATATTCGTAAGATTGTACCGCTTATCCGTGAGTCTGTAGCAGAAGCGGGTTTGAAAATGTCAGACCTAGACGGCATTGCTTACACCTCAGGCCCAGGCTTGATTGGTGCACTGATGGTAGGTGCTTCGGTCGGACGGACAATGGCGTGGAGTTTAGATATTCCAGCGGTTGCTGTACATCACATGGAAGGGCACTTACTCGCACCAATGCTTGAAGATGATGCACCTGAGTTTCCATTCGTAGCATTACTTGTTTCTGGTGGCCACACCATGCTGGTAGAAGTAAAAGCAATTGGTGAATACAAAATACTCGGTGAGTCACTGGATGATGCGGTCGGTGAAGCATTTGATAAGACAGCTAAGTTATTAGGATTGTCTTACCCCGGTGGCCCAGAGTTGGCAGCACTGGCAGAAAAAGGGAAGCCAAGCGAAATCAAATTCCCAAAACCTATGGTGAATCGTCCCGGTTTGGACTTTAGCTTTAGTGGTTTGAAAACATCTGCACTACAGACTTGGACTAAGTCTTCACAGACCGATGAAGCGAAAGCAGATATTGCTTACGCATTCCAAGAAGCAGTTGTAGAAACACTCGCAATCAAATGTGATCGTGCGCTAAAACAGACAGGCTATAAGCGCTTAGTGGTTGCTGGTGGAGTAGGTGCTAATAAACGCTTACGTGAAAGACTGGCAGAACTACAAGGGACTGTATTCTTCCCGAGACAAGCATACTGCACAGATAACGGGGCGATGATTGCTTATGCTGGCGCGTTACGTTTGAATGCTGGTGAAAGCGAGGCTGCAGTTATATCACCACAACCTCGTTGGTCTTTAGAGTCGTTGTCCGGCCTTTCGCAAGCCGTGTAACATATTATTGTCCGGATCATTACTGTTCTGATCTGGAATCCAAGGACTCAAACACTCACGACTCTTCACACAAGGGTCTGTGAGTGTTTTCATAAACGAGACTAGATCTTTCACGTCTTGTTTAGCCTGATTAGGCATCGGCTTGATATCGACATTAGCCATCAACGCGTCAGCTGTGTGCTTGCGTGTATGCTCTAAATCAATTCCTTTCTGCTTCAACTGACCCATATCATAGCTACGTACCGCCTTCTTAGGGTTAAGCATGTGAGCTGTTACACCTTCAAGCGTCTGGTACGCACCACTGTGACCCCAAGGACCAGTGACTTCTACATTTAGCAAACTTGGTGTGCGGAACTGATATTTATCATCTTCAGCACCAGTGATTGAGTAGCAACCAAGGTCTTCTTTAGTTTCTGCAATCTTGCCTTCGCCAATCTGTGGCATGGCCGTATTGTAAAACTGCTCATCACTAAAGAAGTCGCCACTGTGACAACTTGCACAGTCAGCACCACCATTGGCTTGAGTCTTAAAGAATAAAGCAGCACCGCGCTTTGCTTGTTCTGAAATAGCCTGTGTGTTTCCCTCAACGTATTCACTCCACGAGTTTTTAATAAATAACTGCGAGCGTTCATATTCTGAAATTGCGACTGACACGTTTTGTTCGTTAACCACATCACGAATAGGTGAGTCATGATCTTTAAAAGCGACTCGGAATGACTTTTCCCAGTTATCTTGTAAGCGCTCTGTCAGGCCACGTCGTAACGTCTGGTTATACGATCCTTTCATGTACTCGCCACGCATCTCTTCCATTGAAGTAATAGGGAAGCGTGCCTGTGCTTGTACAAGATTATCACCTGCTAAAGGGTCACCTTGATCATGCTTTACGTCAGGGGTGCTAATAGAGTACTTATCCAAGCGCTTCACACGGCCATCATGAAACATGTGTTGTTTCCAGAGCGCAACATTAAAGGTAGTCGGTGAGTTGCGAGGAACTGAAACCATCTCATCTTTCTTCATGACACGGTTTGGACCCAATACTTCAGGGTTCACGCTGCCAACACCTATAGGTAGCGATAATGCGTCTCCACCACCCAGTACCGGGTGATGACAACTAACACAGGCTGTTGTTTGGTCTCCGCCAAGCGTTTTGGAGTAAAACAGTTTCATACCTAACTGTGCTTTTGGCGATTGAATAGAAGGTATTTGAATACCTTTAGCCGGGTTGCCAGTCAGATTTAGCTCACTGATTAGAGCGCTAAGCTCTGCATCAATAGGTTGTGTTGTATTGTTCTGCGCGTATGCAGTATTGCCAGCCATAAGCAGTAACGCTGAGGCGATAGCAGTAAAGAGATGGGGGCGTCTCATTAGTTAACTCGCTATTTTTTAATTATGAGCGAATCTTATCGCTTTGAATAAAAGGTGTGCAAATTATGATGGCTTAACGGAGGGTTAACTTGGATAAAGTGCGTGAGGGAGTAAGTTTTGAATTAAACCCTATGTAATTGAAAAATCTCACACAGGGCTTAATTCAGTTTTTCTTTATCATTTCCAAAAGGGTTTATTCGCCTCGATTCGTGCATCCCATAACGAGACTCCAATGTCATTCAGAAAGTCCGGATCTTCAAGCGACATTCTTAACTGATGTCTTTGCTGGGCTCTCGCATGCCAGAGACTCAAGGTAGCAAATGCATTGTATAAACCCTGTTTAGGCGTAACACTTACTTGATCAGGGGCTTTCTGTTGTACAACTTCAACATTGCAATAAGGAGCGCTCATCGGTTAACCCCCCATTGGCTGTTTCCCTGATCTAGATTATTTTTCAAAACGGCATTAGTACATGTTCTTGGGATACCAGATTTACTGCGATTCGTATACCACGTGACATCTTCCTGTGAGAGACAATCAGCATGGCTTTCTGTGATGTTGTTACCCTGTACAGCTTGACCTGCTAGTGTCAAAGTTAATGCAACTGCTAAAACTGTTAGTAATGTTTTCATGGTGTTACTTCCTTTAATTGATTTAGCAATTAGATTAGAAGTTTGACATACATTAAACAAACAAATAGATTTGACGTAATACATCAATTTATATGAAGTGTTGAAAATGACAGAAAATCTAGATATTGAATTACTACGAACACTCATCGCTATTGACGACTCAGGTAGTCATGCCAATGCTGCACTGACAGTGCATCGGTCACAGTCAGCGATAAGTATGCAGATGAAGCGTTTAGAAGAGACAGTAAAACAACCTTTGTTTGAAAAGCAGGGTCGTCGCTCAGTATTAACGCCTCATGGACAAAATCTTTTGTTATACGCCCGTCGAATTGTAAAATTACAAAATGAAGCTATGTCAACGCTATCGAATCCTGAAATACAGGGAGACGTTCGGTTAGGTGTCTGCGATGACTACGTGTCGAATCTTATGCCGCCGATATTGGTCAGCTATGCTGGGCAGTACCCAAATGTTCACATTAAGCTCAGCTCGCAAAGCAGTGGTGAATTAATTGAAAATACATTGCGCGGAGACTTAGATTTTTCACTCGTAAATATGCTGGGTAGCCATGCCGAACATGAGACTTTGATTCGAGACCCTCTGGTATGGGTCTGCGCGCCCAATAAGCTCACTCATGAGCAAGAGACTTTACCGCTGGTGGTAGAAAATGATTGTCTCTGGGGGAAGTGGGCACAACAGGCGCTTGATCATGCTGGCAAGTCTTATCGCTTAGCATATTCGACGTTTAATCATGCGGGGATCTTGGCATTCGTTGAATCTGGTCTTGCCATTTCTGTTATGGAGCAACGTACTGTGCCACCCACATTACGCATTTTGAGAGAAATTGACGGTTTCCCAGCATTGCCACAGACCTCAATTGGTTTGGTGCAGAAACCTACATTGCTATCGCCAGCGGCACGCAAACTTGCTGAGCATATTAGCCAGAAAATGAGTATCAGTCTGTCTATAGTGGCAAAGACTCAAGTCTTGCGCGGAGTTTAGTATTAGTAGTTAAGCCCAATTACTTTGCTAAGTAGTGTTAAGCCATTGGTATGGTATCTAGTGTTAAGCCTCGGGCTATGTCAAAATGCGCGCCTATTTGTTGCTGCTTGAATACCATAATGAGTGAATATCTGCTGATCATCGTCGGCACCGTCTGGGTTAATAATATTGTCTTGTCACAGTTTCTAGGACTGTGTCCGTTTATGGGTGTGTCTCGTAAGCTGGAAACCGCCATGGGCATGGGGTTAGCAACGACTTTCGTACTGACCTTATCGTCGATCACAAGCTACTTATTAAATGATTATTTACTTGCCCCGTTCGGTTTAGAGTACTTACGAACCATCAGCTTTATTCTAGTCATTGCCGCTATTGTTGGCTTTACTGAGTTAGTCGTCCACAAGAAAAGCCCGATGCTTTACAACGTGTTAGGAATCTATCTTCCACTGATTACTACCAACTGTGCGGTACTCGGTGTCGCACTACTTAACGTACAGCAAAGTCATAACTTCTTAGAGTCAGCCTTGTACGGTTTTGGCGCGTCTATTGGCTTCACGCTGGTATTGGTACTGTTCGCAGCCTTGCGTGAGCGAGTCGCTGTATCAGACGTACCTAAAGCATTCAAAGGTAACGCTATCGGTATGATTACAGCTGGTTTAATGGCGCTGGCGTTTATGGGTTTCACCGGATTAATTAAGGCATCGTAACTCAGATATGTTAATGGCAATTCTAATCATGGTTGGCTTGGCAGTCTTTTTCGGGGCTTTGCTGGGGTACGCGTCACTACGATTTAAAGTCGAGGGCGACCCAATAACCGACCAAATCGACCAGCTACTGCCACAGACACAATGTGGTCAATGTAGCTATCCTGGCTGCCGTCCTTATGCCGACGCAATCGCTAAAGGTGAGGTCGGTATAAACCAATGTCCTCCTGGTGGCGAGTCTACTATTCAAGCCTTGGCTGACTTATTAGATGTTGAAGTCATTCCCTTAAATGAGGAAATGGGCGAGCATCTTGACGAACCCACTGTCGTTATCATCCGTGAAGAAACATGTATTGGTTGCACCTTGTGCATTCAAGCCTGTCCGGTAGATGCGATTGTCGGTGCGGCTAAGCTCATGCACACGGTTATTACGTCGGAGTGTACTGGCTGTAATTTGTGCCTACCGCCTTGTCCAGTTGACTGTATCGACATCATTCCACTGAAACAGCGCATTGATACATGGGTAGCACCTGAACCTGTGTCAGCGTTAACCAAAATACCTGTACGTGTTGAGGCGAAATCATGACTTCCTTAATACAAAAGCTCTGGCGAATGCGTGGTGGCGTGCATCCTTCGTTTCATAAGGATGAGTCAACACATCAACCGATTCAAACAGCACCTATACCACCTGAGTTAGTGATACCGCTACAACAACACATTGGTCGTTCATCGATCATAAAAGTAGTCGTGGGTGAAAAGGTACTTAAAGGGCAGTTATTAGCAGCAACCAATGCGGTGTCACCGAGTGCAGCAGTTCATGCGCCAACATCCGGTGTTGTTACTGCAATAGAAGAACGTTTACTGCCGCATCCTTCAGGGTTATCAGGTCAGTGTATTGTTATCGACACCGATGGTTTAGATGCTTGGGATGAAAGCCTTGCTTCGCCAACAAATAACGACTACCAGAGTGTCGCTAATGAGCAGTTGTTAGACCTCATTGAAGCCGCAGGTATTGTCGGCTTAGGTGGTGCAGCATTCCCAAGTGCTGTGAAATTAGCATCCGTTGGTGAGTCAGTAATTGATACGCTTATCATCAATGGTGCAGAGTGCGAACCTTACATAAGTTGCGATGATCAACTGATGCGTGAGCGAGCAGATGAGATATTAATAGGGATTGATATCTTAATGCAGCTACTGAACGCAAAGCGTTGCTTGATCGGAATAGAAAACAATAAACCTGATGCTATTCATGCGCTTGAAGTGGCTTTGTCGATGCAGTCTAACTTAAAATCAATCGATAAAATCGCTGTAGCCAGTGTACCGACCATGTACCCAAGTGGTGATGCAAGGCAGCTAACCAAAATACTGACAGGTGTGGAAATACCTAAAAACGTACGTTCACCAAGCCTTGGTTCTATCTGTCATAACGTGGCGACGGCTTACAGCATTTACCAAGCAGTGGTTGAATCAAAACCGCTGGTGTCACGCATCGTGACAGTGACGGGAAATGGTGTAAAGCAGCCTCAAAACTTTGAAGCATTAATTGGTACACCGTTTAGTTTCCTAGTGGCGCAAGCGGGTGGTTACACCAAAAAGGCAGAGCGCTTAGTCATGGGTGGGCCAATGATGGGCTTCGCTTTATCTACCGATGATGTGCCTGTTGTGAAAGCTACTAACTGCATTTTAGTAAGCTCAGTTGACCAGCTTCAACTAAGTGATGATGACGTCACCGAGACTGAAAAAATAGTGATGCCATGCATACGCTGTGGTAAGTGTATGGACGCTTGCCCCGTGTCATTATTACCTCAACAAATGTACTGGCACACCCGTGCTAAAGACTTTGAAAAGGTTGAAGAACATAAGCTTAGCGACTGTATTGAATGTGGTGCATGCAGTTATGTTTGCCCAAGTCATATCCCATTAGTTGATTACTTTAAGTTTGCTAAGACAGAAATACGCGCTCAAAAGCTAGCGGCCGTTAAAGCGGATCAATCTCGTGAACGACACGAATTTAATGAGTACCGCAAGGTACGCGACAAAGAAGAACGTGAAGAAAAACGCCGTAAACAGAAAGAAGCCCTGCAAGCAAAGAAAGCTAAAGAAAGTGCTGAATCAGGAGCTGCTGAAACTCCAGCGGTTGATGACAAACAAGATGCAATAAAAGCCGCGATGGCACGTGCTAAAGCTAAAAAAGCAGCACGACAAGCTGAGAAAGACGGTACAGCTGTCGCCGAGCCGGTAGTAGAAGACAAGCAAGACCTTATAAAAGCAGCCATGGCGCGCGCTCAAGCCAAGAAAGCTGCGCGGCTCGCTGAGACTGACACAATAAAGCCAACCACAGACAAACAAAACGCCCAACAGGAAGACTCTAATAATGCAGTTTGATACGCGAACAGCGGGATTAGTTAACGACGCTCCAGATATTTCGCATCTGATGAAACAAGTATTAGTGGGGCTATCCTTAGGTATCGTCACGCTGTTTATGTTTTACGGCTGGGGCGTACTGATCAACCTTGTACTGGCCATCGTATTCGCCGTATCACTAGAAGCTATTGCGCTGAAAGTTAGAAACCGTCCACTTAAACCGTTTTTAAACGATTGGAGCGCGGTGGTTACAGCCTGTTTGTTTGCACTAACGTTGCCGCCTTTAGTGAGCTGGTGGGTGCTACTGGTTGGATTATTCTTTGCCATTATCGTGGCTAAGCATCTGTATGGCGGCATCGGTTACAACCCATTTAACCCAGCGATGGTCGCGTACGCCGTGCTTATCGTGTCGCTCCCATTACAAATGAGTCAGTGGCCCGGGTCGTTTATATTCACTGGTGAATGGATTGGTTTGGGTGAAAGCCTGAACATAGTATTTGGCGCTGCCGATACAGACTGGGACGCCATAACTCGTGCTACACCTTTGGATATCGTACGTACAGGCTTGATTAGCGGCCAACCGTACTCCGATATCATTATAGAAGAAAAGTTTGATTTCATATTGTTTAGCCACCCGATGGCCGTCGTCTCTTTGGCTTATTTGCTAGGGGGCGTTTACCTTATTAAACAAGGTGTTATTAGCTGGCGAATCCCAGTATCGATGTTATTAGGCTTAGCCGTTTCTGCTTTAGTAATGTGGTTGATTGATAGTGACAGCTACGCATCACCGAGTTTTCACTTACTCAGTGGTGCAGCTATGCTCGGTGCATTCTTTATTGCGACTGACCCTGTGTCGGCAAGCACCACGCCTAAAGGGCAGCTTATCTATGGTGCAAGTATCGGCTTCTTTATATACGTGATTCGTACATGGGGCGTTTACCCAGATGCCGTCGCATTTGCGGTGCTGATTATGAATATGGCCGCGCCAATGATTGACTACTACACACAGCCTAAAGTATTCGGACAGGCTAACGCACGTCGCCAGCGAGGCCGCTCATGATAACGACTAACAAAAAAGCGATATTAACCTCAGGCATTACCTTGGGCTTATTTGCCTTGGTGGGTGTTGTGTTGCTGGTTGTTGTGCAGTGGTTTACTAAAGACCAGATCATAGAAAACCAGCGCCAAACGAAGTTACAGCGTTTGCAAGAAGTTGTCCCAGCCTCGCTCTATGACAACGATATGCTAGCGACTATTTCACAACAAAGTTTGGCACTTAAAGGCTTAGGTAGCGTCGCGAATATTTACACAGCAAAGCAGGGTGATGACGTTACTGCGATCGTTTATGAAGTTGTCAGCACACAAGGTTACAGTGGCCCGATCAATTTGTTAGTCGCAGTTGATCAACAAGGCGCTTTGACAGGTGTACGCGTGGTAACACACAAAGAAACCCCGGGCTTGGGTGATAAAATTGACACCAATAAATCGGATTGGATTTTGGAGTTTGTCGGAAAGTCACTCGAAAACCCAACGGAAGCGCTGTGGAAAGTACGTAAAGATGGCGGAGAGTTTGACCAATTCACTGGAGCAACAATCACACCTCGTGCAGTGGTGAATGCAGTGCGCGAAGTCTTAAAGTTTCACCAAGTTTATTACGAAGCTTCAAATAATAATGATTACACGGGTGCTACTCGACTAATGCCAGCCAAAGCAGATCCAGCAGGTAATAATTAATGAGTGATGTGAGTTACAAAAAAATTATCGTTGATGGTCTCTGGACGAACAACGCAGGGCTTGTGCAACTACTGGGGCTTTGCCCACTACTTGCCGTCACTAATAATGCCGTTAACGGCCTAGGCCTTGGCTTAGCGACCTTGCTTACCTTGGTGATCTCTAACGGCTCAGTGTCGTTTAGTCGTCACTGGGTAAAGCGTGAAATCCGTATACCTTTCTACGTCATGGTGATCGCGGCGAATGTGACGGTGGTTGACCTGCTGATGAATGCCTATCTGCACGAACTTCATAACGTCTTAGGGATTTTCATCCCTCTGATCGTAACCAACTGCGCGATTATTGCCCGTGCTGAAGCGTTTGCTTCAAAGCAACCGATCTTACCGTCGATTGTTGATGGGTTTATGATGGGCTTTGGCTTCTTAGTGCTACTCGTGTTGCTAGGTGGTATGCGTGAATTGATTGGTAGCGGCACGTTGTTTGCCAATGCATCGGTGATGTTTGGCGAAGGCGCTAGCGGCATGACGCTGCAAGTGTTTGGTGATGATTATCCTGGGTTCTTACTGGCGATATTACCACCGGGTGCGTTCTTAGGTTTAGGCTTGATCATCGCAGTGAAAAACATCATTGATGATCGTTTAGAGCAAAAGAAAAAACGTGAGCGTCAAGCGACTAAACAAGCAGAAGAAGACGCGAGTAATGTAGTTGGAGGGGTAGCAAGTGAATAAGGATAAACGATACGAAATATTCAGACGCTGGCGTGAGGAAAATCCACACCCAGAAACTGAGCTAAACTTCTCAAGCCCATTTGAACTGTTAGTTGCTGTGACCTTATCCGCGCAGTCAACGGATAAGGGCGTGAACAAAGCTACCGATAAGCTGTTTGCCGTCGCTAACACACCGCAAGCGATTTTAGACTTAGGTGAAGATGGCTTGCGCGATTACATCAAAACTATCGGGCTGTTTAATAACAAAGCTAAGAATGTGTTTGCCGCCTGCAAAATATTGGTTGAGAAACACGGCGGAGAAGTGCCTGATAATCGTGAAGACTTAGAAGCGTTACCCGGTGTAGGCAGAAAGACTGCAAACGTGGTGTTGAATACTGCTTTTCGACAACTAACGATGGCGGTTGATACGCATATTTTTCGTTTAGCGAATCGAACGGGAATTGCTAAGGGTAAAGATGTGGTCGCGGTTGAGAAGGGGTTGATGAAACATATACCGAAAGAGTTTTTGTTGGATGCGCATCATTGGTTGATCTTGCATGGGCGTTATATCTGTGTGGCACGTACACCTAAATGTGGGGCGTGTTTGATTAGTGATTTGTGTGATTTTAAAGAAAAATTATTGTAATTTACTGTTTGTTTTCTTCAGTCGAAGTGATAATAATTTTATTAAAAATCCCTAATAAACAAACTAAATTGTTGAGAACAAAATGATATCGAAAATTAGTCTAAGTAACTTCAAAGCTTTCCAAGAAATGAATGACCTTGAAATTCGAGATTTAACTGTCATTGTTGGGAGAAATAGCTGTGGAAAATCTTCTTTAATGCAGAGTCTCTTGCTTTTAAAGCAAACGTTAGACTCAACAAGCGAAAACCCTTTGTGTTTAGAGGGGAAGTATTTAAAATTCTCTAATCTGAAAGAGCTGTCTTATGGTCTTCCTGCTGTTAATGCCGCTAAAATAGGTTATGACATTTTTTTAGATAACACTGCAGCTTCTGGTAATGTGAAAATTTCATATAGAAATATAAAGAAAGATGATTTATATACACCACAGTTATCTGAATTTACAACTTATCTCAAAAAGGATGGTAAAACAACCTCAACGCCATTCCTCCCCATGAGTAAACCAAAAATAAAGGCTACCTACAAAAAATACTCTCACTTTTTCGGTAAAGAAAGTGAGGTTTCTTTATCAGAATCAGAAGTCATATTTGACAAGTTCATGCCTGAAAGTTTGAACCTAGTATATAAAATAAATAAACCAAATTCTGATGAGAAAATTAGGACTTTACCATTACCAATTTTAATGGCTTCGGATGATGGAAGTAATCATTTGATTCTTCAGTTGAGTCAAGATCTTAAAAATATTCGGTACTTGAGTCCAATACGTGCTGCACCAAAAAGAGCATATGTTCATTATTCACAAGATGTATCACTTTTAAATGAAGATGGGTCAAACTCTGCTCATATTTTGTGGGCTAAGAGAGAACATAAAGTTCAATGGAAAAAGAAGACATATAAGCTAATTGAAGCTGTTAACAAATGTATAAAAACTATCGGTCTATCTCAAGTCATATCACCTGATAAAGTAAGTGATATTGTTTACAAGGTCGGCATAAGCGAAAGTAACTCAGGCTCAGATGTTTCTTTAGCGGATGTAGGTTTTGGATATTCACAAGTATTACCGATAGTCTTATTAGGTTTATTAAATTCTAAAGAAAACTTAATGCTTATCGAACAGCCTGAAATTCACTTACACCCTTCAAGTGCAGGAAATTTGGCTGATCTATTTTTAGGTTTTGTAGATGATGGAAAAAGATTTATAATAGAAACTCATAGTCAAGAATTCATCAATAAACTAAGACTTCGCGTCATACAGAACCCTGAATTGAAAAGTAAAATAAATATTGTTTTTGTAGAGCAAAATGAGGGTGAATCATCAACTATTAAGCAATTTGAAATAGATGAAAAAGGTATGTTCCCTGAATGGCCTAGTGGATTTATAGATGAGTCAGAGAAGCTTGCGAAAGAAATTTTAAAAGCTAGGATGAATAGCCTTTAATGTCTAGGTTAACTATTTGCCCTCACTACCTAACTGAGTACAGTCTTACTGACCCAGATGAAATTCTTAGGGATATCATTATGCCACTTAATAGTTGCTTTGAAGAGTGTGTAAGCAATAATATTGAGTTGGTTTTATCTGTTGAGATACTTGAAATTTTCGAAACATCTTGGCCTTGGGATCAAATGAATAACAATTTATGGGCTGGACATATACGTGATTGGCACACCTTGATATATCCAAGCATATTAAAAGCCACCTTTATAAAGGTACCAATAAATAGCGCTAGATCTGATCTAAATTGCTCATTAATCTCTACCAGAGTTTCAGAAATTTTTTCTCGTTTTCTGGCTCTCTTTGGTTCTGGTTCGATGCATGGAGGAAGCATGAAGAAGGCCTCTTCTTGAGTCAGAATTGCTCTTACTCAAGTTCAGCTCTTAAATTTTGCTCAGTTGAAAATGCTAATGATTATCTTAAAGTGATATACCCATGGCTGCGAATTTATCAAAAGCCTTTACCATGCTTTGGAGAGTTTCCTTTCATACCACCATCTAATTGGAGAAACTTTGCTGCACCTATTAAAGGCTCACAACGTGGTTTTCTAGATGAGTCAGGTAATTCTTGGGAGTGGGATCGTTTGCACGACAATCATTGGGATGTGCAGCATTCTAGTAAAACTGGTGATTATACAAATGTTTCTCCAGAGGGGGTCATTCTTTAGTGCTTTCATGATTATGAAAAGCAAAAAAACGATCAGTATCACGACCTCATGTTTTTAAAAATAGACCTATCGAGCTAAGAGGCATTATTCCTGAACATGATAACTTGCAACCAATACGACTACATTGAAATAGCCTGCATGCACCGCTACCCAGTCAAAATCACCATGCGATCTGACTCGATAATAGAAGGCATAGCCCAAGACACAAAACGCAACGATGCCCGAGAAGAATGCATTCTAATCAAAGTAGGGCAAGCAGATACCTTAGTCATACTAACCGATATCGCTAAGTTAGAAGTCACTACAGAAAACCCACACTTCACTGAAGTTACCTTCTAAAGACCACTGATGATTGTTGATGATTTCGTAGCGCCCACTTGCGATGCCTTTGTTGAGGTTTTATACCAAGACGCTGATATCTTATTAATCAACAAACCCAGTGGTTTACTTAGCCTGTCAGGCAAAAACCCACAAAACTGGGACTCAGTACATCACCGCTTAGTACACGGCCAAGAAGGTGTCACACCTGCATTTCCCGATGCAAAACTCCCACACCGTTTAGACTTGGGCACATCAGGCGTTATGGTTGTCGGCTTAAATGCAGCGTCATCAAAAAGCCTTAATAAGCAATTCCAAGATCGCACCATTCAAAAACGCTACGTTGCGATGCTAGAGGGTTGGTTGACCGATGATCACGGTGAAATATCAGCACCCATCGCGAAAGATAAAACGTTATTCCCGTGCGTGAAAATTTGTGCTGAAACAGGCAAAGCAGCCACGAGTGAATACACGGTGTTACAACGATTAGATAATCCACGCCGAACCTTGGTACAGTTCACGCCGCTTACTGGTCGCACACACCAATTGCGAATTCACAGCTTAGAAATAGGGCATCCAATCTTAGGGTGTGACCTTTATAAAAATGATCATAGTGAGCATATGGCAAGTCGCTTGATGTTACACGCGAGTGATTTGTATTTTGAGCATCCTACCAGTGGTGAGCAGCGACATCAGCATTGTCCGAGTCCGTTTTAAGTGAGTCTAAAAACCAACCACAAGACTATTTATGGTTGTTTCGCAAAATCAGAAAGAGCTTGCCCGCTTAAGCGATAACCTACCCATTCCGTTTGAGTTATAGCACCAACTGCTTCATAAAAATCACGAGAAGGCTTATTCCAATCTAAGCAACTCCATTCAAAGCGACCGCAATGGTTATCAAGCGCTATATTGGCATAGGTTGAATAGCAGTAAAGCGAGCCATATTTGGTTGCGTAACATAATTAAAGAGCTTACCTAAATAACGGTAATGTATGGCGCTTTATTGAGACCACAGAAACATTTCTGAGTCGCAAAACCAGCCGCGAAAGGTTAACCCTGTCGCGACTGACATACTTAGCGCAATACAACTTCCTTAATCCACTTTTCAATCACTGATTGAGCCGCTTTTCTCAGGTCAGAGTTACACTTTCCCTGAGCTTGATTTACTTCTTTAAGCACAGGATCAACTTCAACAGTTGCTACTCTACCTGCCTCGTCTCGAAGAGAGAAAATAGCAGAGTCCTGATTAACACATGAGCCAGTATAACTACCGACGCAATGACTCATCGCATTACCTTCATCTCGAAGCTGTTGGCTCGTCGTAAGCTCAGTGAAGCGCCAGTTTTTTCCATGAATAAAGGTAGACCAGTTCCAACCATGGCTTGCCCAAGTAGCATCCATTTCTTCGTAGTCAAAGTAATTGAAGTGCTGTCTCTCTCTGCGAGCCGCTTGCTCTTCAATATTCTCCAACCGTAAACGTTCACGCTCAGCGCCTCGTGCCATCGAGACTTGAACCGCACGTGCTGCCATTCGAGCGCGCGCTTGTTCAAAACGATGCTTTTCTAGCTCATACTCAGCAATACTATCAAGTACTTTTGCTTGGCTTCGACCTTGTAAACGATAGCTTTCACCATTACGTGCATGCTCCGTAAATTGATGTCGCGCCCACCAAAGTACCTTAGTGTTTTCTTCAGCCGCTAACTCAAGCTGATGACTAATCGTCCATCGGCAAGTGTCATACCAAAAGTCACGACTTTCCTCTGAAATAGGTTCCAACAAGTCAATGACATATGACTCATTTTCCATCAAACAGCTAAAGTCTTCAGTCCAACCGCCTAGTCGATAAAACTCAGCATAAAGCACCGCATGCTGTGGTGAGAGATCAGTAGGGCAGCTAAACAGTTCATGCCATAACTTGTTACTCACTAACGTCCAGTTAAAGTGTTTTGCCAATGCTTTAAGGCTTCCACCTTGCGCATACATGACAAAGCACAGCAACCAACGCACACTCTCCTCATCGGCCGCATCGTACCAGCAGCTTTTAAGAAATGCGGGCGCGTCATACTGGACAAACAGATACTCAAGTAAGTCACCATCACTTTGCTCGTCCCACTCTAATGGGCTACGAAGCCAAAAAGGCGATAGCATACATACGTTCTGAATGAGTACCGTGTTATGTGAAAAAGCACGTTTGATAACAGCTAGATTCATCTCAGTTAACTGATCTGCTTGTGCTGGCAATAACGACTCTAGACCATCTACTTGGTATTGATCGAACCAGCTTTTAGCGCGATCAACCAAACCTTCTGATGGCTTTTTAAGTAGCACAGTATCAGTTGATATCGACTTTTCAGGAACCAGCTTTAACGCCGCTAACGCATCACCCATGACACTTCCTAAGGTAGGTGTCGGATATAGCACTTCGTTTAAACGGCTCAAGTTACGCTGTTTCTTTTGAATACTTGGGTCTACTTCCACTCTATTGTGCGGCACTTGAGGTTTCCCCAGTGGCCGTCCTGTGAAGTAATCGTGATTCAAATGATACTGCTGTAATTGCTCATCCGTTAAGGACTGAAAGCATTGCTTGATAGCTTGCTTTGCCGTTGCGGTGTTCATGCTGACCTCCATCTAGATCGATTGTTATTAATTATTTCGTTCAGAGATGGAAAGGCAAAGGGTGTGCCAAAAGGTGATGCAAGTCTTAAAGGTATACTTTAAGTGATTGTTATTTATCAATAATAATTTATTTTCCAAGGTTTAACGTTGATTCTTAGGCCTTAGGCAATGTTATGATAAATATTTATTTATATACGAATCTATTTTTAAGGATATTTTTCAGGCTTTGTGCGGAATATACGAAAGAGTTTTTTACTTGATGTGCACGCGCTATATTCTAGCGCGTGCGTTTTCAAGTTGAAGCTGCATTAGCTCATATCAAACAATGCGTATGTTCAGTCATGGCTCAAATATTATTCAAACTCAATAACTAAATCATTCTGCTCCAGAATCTCACCAGCGTCTAAATGTACCTTCTTGATCGTTCCTGCGAAAGGCGCTGTGATGGTTGATTCCATTTTCATTGCTTCTATGACAAATAGCGGCGTATCTTTTTCAACGGTTTCGCCTTCTTTAACGTTTACTACCGCTAAACGACCAAGTATAGGTGTGCCTACTTCGTTTTCATCGACTGCTTTTCTATTAACCTTTTTGGTAGAAACAGCAGAATCATCTCGAATGGTGAGGCTTCGTGTTTGACCATTTAGGTTAAAGGTAACTGTTCTGATTCCACCTTCATCTGGCGGTGAGCAGTACAGCATTTTAATGATGATGACCTTACCTTTTCCAAGCTCTACAGCCACTTCTTCTCTTTGTTTCAATCCATAGAAAAAGGCCGTTGTTGGTAGGACCGAGATGTTTCCATATTCTTGTTGATGCTGATAAAAGTCTTCATAGACTTTTGGGTACATCATGTAAGAAAGAAAGTCAGTCATTTCTCGCTGGTCATCAAACTTTTCTTTGAAAGCGGCAAATTCTTTATCGAAGTCGATAGGCTCTAGGTGATCATTGGGACGATCTGTAAAAGCACTATCATTCTTTAGTACTAAACGGCTGAGCTCTTCTGGGAAACCTCCTGGTGCTTGTCCTAGGTTACCTTTGAAAAGATCGAGTACAGAGTCTGGGAACGCTAAAGTACCACCTTGTTCCATCACATCTTTTTCAGTTAAATCATTTGATGTCATGAATATTGCCATATCACCCACAACTTTTGATGACGGGGTAACTTTTACAATATCGCCAAACATCTTATTTACGATGGCATAGTTTTCTTTTACTTTTTCAAACTTGTGCTCTAGCCCTAGTGCAGTCGCCTGAGGACGTAAATTTGAATATTGTCCCCCTGGAATTTCATGATTGTAAACTTCAGCGGTGCTGGCTTTTAAACCTGACTCAAACGGGTAATAGATTTCGCGAATATCTTCCCAGTAGTTAGCATACTGATTCAGTGACTCTAGGTTAAATGCTTGCTCACGAGGCTGCCCTTGCATGGCAGCAACCATAGAATTTAAGCTAGGCTGTGAGGTTAAGCCAGAAACAGAACTTAAACATGTATCGACGATATCCACATCCTTCTCGATAGCTTTTAGCAGCATTGCTGACTGCATGGAAGAGGTATCGTGAGTATGAAGGTGGATCGGTAAGTCGGTCGCATCTTTTAGTGCAGGGATGAGTATTTCCGCTGCGTAAGGCTTCAACAAACCAGCCATGTCTTTTAGCGCTAGCGTATGTGCACCAGCATCTTCAAGCTGTCTAGCTAAATCAAGGTAGTATTGGAGGTTAAATTTATTACTAGGGTCAGTGTTTAACACATCGCCGGTATAGCAAATCGTGGCCTCAGCAATACCGCCCGTTTTCTCACGAACCACTTGAATAGACTTTTTCATGCCTTCAATCCAGTTTAGAGAATCGAAGATACGGAATACATCAATGCCGTTTTCAGAGGCTTCAATGATGAACTTTTCAATCAAGTTATCCGGGTATGCTTTGTAACCAACCGCATTTGAACCACGAAATAGCATTTGGAATAAGATATTAGGAATTGCTTCACGAAGAAGTCTTAAGCGCTGCCATGGGCATTCGTGCAAGAAACGCATGGATACATCAAAAGTAGCGCCACCCCACATTTCTAGTGAGAATAATTGAGAGTGATTCTTGGCAAAACCTTCTGCTACTTCTAGCATGTCTTTTGTTCTTACGCGGGTCGCAAGTAGTGATTGATGCGCATCACGTAAGGTTGTATCGGTATAAAGAATATTATCTTGGTCTTTAATCCATTGAACAAAACCATCGGGGCCTAAAGCATTTAGTTTGTCTTTAGTACCTTCTGGGTATTTGTCTAATTTATTAAAAGGTGGAACAACAGGCTTTCTAAATTTACGATCTGGGTCGTAAGATTTTATATCTGGGTTACCGTTAACGATAACATTCGATAGATAGCTCAGTGTTTTTGTTCCACGATCGAGTTGAGACGAAACATTGAAAAGCTCAGGGTGCTTTTCAAGAAAAGTAACTTTGACGTTACCGGCTTTAAAGGTAGGGTGTTCTAGTACATTTAACAGGAAGTTTATATTCGTTTTTACTCCACGAATTCTGAATTCTCTTAGCGCACGATGAGCGCGTTGAATCGCATCTTCAAGGCTTCTTCCAGAGGCAGATACCTTAACCAACATAGAGTCATAGAATGGAGATACCTTTGCACCGACATAGGCTGCTCCCACGTCTAGACGTATACCGAAACCAGCAGCGCTTCGATAAGCAATGATTGTTCCAAAATCTGGCTTGAAGCCTGCTGAAGGGTCTTCTGTAGTAATTCGACATTGAACCGCAAAGCCACGCACAGAAATATCATCTTGTGATTTGATGTTTATTTGTGGGTCAGACAGTTTTGCGCCATCAGCGATATGAATTTGGCTTCGAACGATATCGATGCCAGTGATTTCTTCGGTGATGGTGTGCTCTACCTGAACTCTAGGATTTACTTCTATAAAGTAGATTTTTTCGTCACTATCAACAAGGAACTCTACCGTTCCTGCATTACTGTAATTAACATGTCGCGTTATTTTTAATGCGTAATCATAAAGCTTTTGACGTGTTTCTTCTTTAAGTGTCGCGCTTGGGGCAACTTCAATAACCTTTTGGAAACGTCTTTGTACAGAGCAGTCGCGCTCGTATAAATGAACAAGGTTTCCGAAGGTATCTCCAAGAATTTGAACTTCAATATGCTTAGGGGAATCAATGTATTTTTCTAAAAATACCGTATCATCGCCAAACGCTTTTGCGGCTTCATTTCGAGCGTCATTAAACGCAGTGGGTAATTCGTCGGCAGAACGCAAAATACGCATACCACGTCCGCCACCACCTGATGCGGCCTTTAACATCATCGGGTAGCCAATTCTTTCTGCTTCTTTTTCTGCAATAGCTAATGAAGTGAGTGACTCATTGCTATCTTGAATAACGGGAATGCCCGCATCAATTGCATTTTGTTTTGCTTGAACCTTGTCTCCAAGCTGCTCCATGACTTCTGGGGCAGGACCAACAAAAATAATACCTTCCTCTCTACAGCGTCTTGCAAACTGTACATTTTCGGAAAGAAACCCATAACCAGGGTGGATAGCATCCACATTGTTAACTTTAGCAACTTCAATTAAACCCTCAATATCGAGGTAGGGCATTAAAGCTTCTTCATCAGAACCGATCTGGTATGCCTCATCGGATTTATAGCGATGGGGAGAAAATCGATCTTCGTTGGTGTACACGGATACCGTAGTTACATTTAGCTCAGCAGCTGCACGTAATATGCGGATAGCAATTTCGCCTCGATTAGCGACTAGTAATTTCTTGATGTTAGTAAGCATAATTTTTAAGGGTATAAAATGTCAGTAGTAGGGAAATGAATAGCTTCAACCATAACCATTAAAGCCATCAACCGAGTTTACGCATAAAAAAAAGGAGCCTTCTATTAAGACTACGTAATTATTTGCCTATCAGGTTTGTCTACATGAGCTGCGTCGGCACCTTTAGGGACACGAGTATGCTCAATTAAATTTTGGACACCTTTTGGAATTTCAACTGTCATTGTAGAAAGCAAAGTGTGTCACGACTAAGTTAACTAATATTCCAAAGAACCGTTTTGGCTCATACCACCCATTAAAAAAGCATTATGGGTGCAGATGACTCCTCCATCTTAGAATACATATAACATCGTTACAGTGATGCTTGCAAGCATACCCATGTTACTCACTTGTCACCCTACACCAAAATAATTTTATTTCGCTAGTCGCTACTAGAGAAGCCATGGAAACATTTCTGAATCGCAACACACCTGCTCAATACTATTTAAGATAGTATATGTAAGCCCAATTTCTTGTTCTAAAGACTTATTAACCACCCAAGGAACCCCATGGATTTTGCGAGTTTTTCAGTCGAGCTATTGGCTCTGTTATTTGTTGTATCAGTTATTGCGGGCTTACTAGATACACTAGCTGGTGGAGGAGGTTTAATCACTCTTCCTGCGTTAATCCTGAGTGGCATACCACCCTTGGCAGCATTGGGGACTAATAAACTGCAAGGTAGCATGGGGACGGCAACAGCGACTTACATGCTTATTAAGAAAAACAAAATAAGCCTGTCTGAAACTAAGCCGCTAATGATCTCGGCATTCATTGGTTCTGTCATAGGAACAATCATCGTGCAATTTATTGATACTGATATTTTGTCTTTTGTAGTCCCAATTGTCCTGCTATTTATAGCCGTGTATTTTCTCATTTCACCAAAGTCAAAACACCCCAGAGGCACAGCCTCAGTATCAGAACAGAAGTATAAAAACATTATTATTCCCTCGATTGGCGCTTACGATGGAATGTTTGGTCCTGGCACAGGCTCATTTTTTACTTTGGCGGGTGTATCTTGCAAAGGTCAGGAAATAATAACCTCAACGGCTATCGCTAAACCGCTTAACTTTTCAACCAATGTCGCGTCTTTGATTGTTTTTCTGGCGGCAGGTAAAGTTGTCTGGGTTGTCGGTATTCTAATGATGTTAGGTCAGTTTATTGGCGCATGGCTAGGTTCCCACTTGCTCTATAAAGTTAATCCTTCACATTTAAGATTTGTCGTTGTCTTCATGTGTACGGGGATGTTGATTAAGTATTCGTATGACATGGGCTGGCTAACATTCGCCTAGTGATTTCCAACAAAAATGCCCCTGTTCATTACGAACAAGGGCATGATCAACTCACCTAATCACTCAGGTTAGCGACTTATAGAACGTTTAAAATTACTTCTATATTGCCTCTAGTTGCGTTTGAGTAAGGGCATACAACATGCGCTTTCTCAACCAAGTCTTGAGCGGTTACTTTATCGATATCGCCTAAGAAAATATCCAATTCTGCTGCAATACCAAAGCCATTTTCGATAGGGCCGATTGATACTCTAGCATTCACATAAGAGTCTTCTGGCAGCTTAATCTTCGCTTCACCCATGACTACTTTTAATGCTCCGATAAAGCATGCAGAGTAACCAGCAGCAAATAATTGCTCAGGGTTTGTACCTTCGCCACCCGCGCCACCTAAACCTTTTGGTGTAGATAGCGATACGTCTAAGTGACCGTCATTTGATTTTGAAGCGCCGTCACGGCCGCCTGTTGTGCTTACTTCAGCCGTATATAGGACTGTTTTTAATACGTTCATAGTTCACCTATTTAATTACTTAGCTAAATGCTTTGCTACTGCAACACCGACAGCGTGTGCGCTTGTAGGGTTCTGACCAGTAATAACACGGTCATCTTCGATCACAAACTCGCCCCAAGGCTGTACTTTATTGTAACGTGCCGCTACACGAGTCAATGACTCTTCTAGTAGGAACGGAATGTCGTTGATTGTGCCGAAGTCGATTTCTTCTTCACGAGTAAAACCAGTCACAGACTTATTCGCTAGTAGCTTGTCGCCATTACTTAGCGTGATCGGAAGTAGTGCGCCCGGGCCGTGACATACCGCAGAGATAATGCCGCCATCTTCATAGTGCTTAGCGCTTAGTGCTGCGAAGTCTTCGTTAGTCGCTAGGTCAGACAGCAAGCCGAATCCACCTGGGTAAAACACTGCGTCATAGTCTTCAATGTTGATTTGAGACACTGGGATAGTGTTGTTGATGCGGTTTGTGAACTCTTCATTGCTTAAGATCGTGTCGTTAACCGTGTCACCTTCAACGTCTGTTCCATAAAGTGGTGCTTTACCACCGTGAATAGACGCGATGTCATATTCTATACCTGCCTCTAGGAACACGCTTAGTGCATGAGTTAGCTCTGGTGCATATGTACCGTTAGCTTGATCAGTTGTGCCTAGTGTTGCGTGGTTTGTTACTGGGATAAGAATCTTTTTCATGGTGTTGTCCTTTATGTTGTTAGCTGATCTCTTGAGCGATGGATGTATCTTAATAGCAAGCAGCATTGACAACAATATAGTGAAATGGCAAATTACTATTGCCATATAGCAACAATAGAGAAGGTGTTATGGATAATTTCGAAGGCATTATTGAGTTTGTCAGTGTTGCCGAGAGTCAGGGGTTTTCTGCGTCAGCTAAACAGCTTGGCTGTAGTACTAGTCATGTGAGTCGCCAAATCTCTAAATTAGAGAAGCGATTAGGCTGTGCTTTGTTTGCAAGGACGACTCGTTTAGTCAGCCTGACACCCATTGGTTTAAACTATTACCACCAATGCAGAGATCTGGTGACGGGACTTCATCAAGCCAATGAGCAAGTCACGACTCAACAACTGACACTCGTGGGTACTTTACGTATCAGTGCAGCGGGTACGTTTGCTGAGCAGCAAGTCGCTCCTGCGCTTATGCAATTTGCTTTGCTACATCCTGAGTTATCCATTGAAATCGACTTTAACAGTCGAAATGTTAACCTTGTTGAGGACGGCATCGACTTTGCCATTCGCTACGGTAAGTTAGAAGACTCGGGCTTAGTCGCACGTAAATTACAAGCTCACCCAATGATGGCGGTCGCAAGTAAAGGCTACATAGAACAGTACGGTGAGCCTAAAAACCCTAATAGCCTAAAAAATCATAGCTGCATTATTGCTAATAATGATCACTGGTTATTTGAGCATGACGGCCAACCACAGAATATAAAAGTGCAGGGTAGGTGGAAGAGTAATAATGCACATGCGGTAGTGAATGCTTGTGAGCACGGTTTGGGCATTGCTTATATGCCGCAGCATAACTTCTTACCGTCAGTTGAGCGTGGTGATTTGGTGTCGGTACTTAAAGATTATTGGCACAGTGACTCGCACAGTTGGGTGGTGTATCAGAACCGACGCTTTCTACCGATGCGGGCACGTATGGCGATTGATTACTTGGTTGAGAACCTTTCCAAGCCTTAAAGCTTGTTGGTATCGAACTCTTTGTATAGAAAGTACCACTAATAAATAGTTGATTAACTCCATTAACAACATGCAGTAGAGATCAAGGTACATTCAAGATATCCTCTTCGTCCGTGACACTCCGTGTTTTAGTAATATATAGATGAATCTATGAGTAATAAATTGAGTCCTGTAGAGCAACTAATGGCTATAAAAGGCGAAGCAGAGAGCATTGCGTATGACTCTGAGCGTGATCGTTTTAATATGCCTCATGCGGCTGAGACGAACATTAGTAATGCGTTAAATGCGAACCGTATTGTTATAGATGGAAAGGATTTTGCCATTGCGACTCAGTTCCCACTTGATCAGCAGATAGAAGCTCAACTTCAATTGCTGATAGACAACCAGACGCCCGTGTTAGTTGTTTTAGCGAGTATAAATGATATTCAGAATAATCAATTGATTGAGTACTTTAAAGGCTCAGCCACTTATGGCGCCATCCAAACACAGTCTAAGTTTTTAGATTACGTTGATCTAGATAGCATCATAGAAGCGAAAATATTTAATTTGTCGGTTAGTGGCTATAAAGAGTCATTAGAAATACAGGTAATCCATGTCCATAACTGGCCTGATCATCGAACAGTAAGTACCGAAGTGACTACAAATTTAGTGTCATTAATCGAGTCTAAGATTGAACAGAGCATGACTGCGTTTAAAAAAGATCAGAGCCCAACAATAAGTGATTTAGCGAAAGCACTGCCTGTCATGCATTGTAAAGCAGGGGTAGGCCGTACAGGTCAGACACTCGCGGCAATGGCAATGAAACAGTTTCCTGAGTTATCGTTGGCTTCGATTATTAAAGACTTAAGACGGTCGCGTAATAACAAAACCATTCAAACACCTCAGCAAATGAAGACGCTGATGGAGCTGGATGAGATGCGCTCCAAGTCTCAAGCAAAGACACAGAAAAAACAGTCACGTTCGTGGCGCTCATTATTTGGTAAAAAATAGTACTCCTGAAAGTCTGTTATTAAGAGTGCTTAGGAAGCAGATAGCGCCAGTAAAGCACTATAAGCATCCCAATAAGCGCACCTCCTAAATGGGCAGAGTGTGCGACCATAAAACGGCCAAACGGCGAAAAGCCTGTTAGTTGTAATATTAAGTCGATGCTTACTAATCCCAGAACAAAGTACTTGGCTACTATTGGGAATGGGAGCAAACGAAATGACACCTTTGCGTTGGGATAGCGCATTCCAAGCGCAACGATTACCCCATATAAAGCACCGGAAGCGCCAACGACTTCTGTTCGGTACATGCGAGATAACTGACGAGTCATGGTTTGATAAGTGTAATTCCCTGAAAGTGCTTGAACATTGCTTTCAAGCGCTTCAATAGCACTAACTATTGCAAGCCCTTTTGAGTATTCGTAACCCTCGACCAAGGTGTAGATAACTCCTGAGCCAATACCTGCCAAAATATAAAGTATTACAAATCGTTTGCTGCCAAACGCCCGCTCTACAGCGCAGCCAAAGAAGAATAGCCCCGCCATGTTTAAGGTGAGGTGCATCACCCCATGGTGCATAAACATACCCGTGAGATATTGCCAAACCGCGTATTTTTCATTGGCCGGTAAGTACAAGCCGAGCAGTTCAGTCATATCGTAAGGCATCACACGGCTGAATAAAAACAGTGCAATATTAATCACTATTAAAATACGTACAGCGGGTGTCATATTGTTCATAAAATAGCAGTCGACTTGATTGGGGTATTTTTCGTTTTTAGTAGTACGACACAGGACAAATGCATCAGTACTTAACGTTGTTAGTTGTTAAATCTAACTATACCTGCTGTCTACAGTTTGTGGGTAATACGGATAGTTAACGATTAGCAATTATATTTACCTTACTTGATAAATATCAATGTGCTCAATATAGGGCAGACTATAGTTAAAGGCTAATAACCTACAACCGAGTATAAAATTATGTCTATTCGTATTAATGATGTTGCACCTGATTTCACTGTAGATTCAACGGCAGGTGAGCTTAACCTTCACGATTGGATTGGCGACAGCTACGCGATCCTTTTCTCACACCCTAAAGATTTTACGCCTGTATGTACGACAGAGTTTGGTGCTGTTTCTCAACTAGTACCAGAGTTTAACAAGCGTAACACTAAGGTTATGGGCGTATCTGTAGACACTGTTGAAGAGCATGTGAAGTGGAAGCGTGACATTGAGTCTTTTTCTGGTGCTCCTGCTGATTTCCCAATCATCGACGACACGACTTTGTTTGTGTCTAAGCTTTATGACATGTTACCCGCTGATGCATACATGCCAGACGGTCGTACACCTGCTGATAGCGCAACTGTACGTACTGTTTTCATCATTGGGCCAGACAAGAAAGTTCGTCTAACGATGTCATACCCTATGGCTGTTGGCCGTAACTTTGCTGAGATTTTACGTGCGCTAGATGCAATCCAAATTACAGATGGTGCGTCAATTGCAACACCTGCAAACTGGGTACCAGGTCAAGACGTGATCGTTGGTCTTGGTTTAAGTGATGAGCAAGGTAAAGAGCAGTTCGGCGACCTAGATATCAAACTGCCTTACCTACGTTTCGCTAAAGCGCCTAAGTAAGTCATTATTTATTAAATAAGACTTACTGAGAACGTCAGCGTTAATTGTAACTAGCAACTGTGAAGGGTCTAGTAAAACAATTAGCGCTGGCGTTTTTGCGTTTAAAGGCTGGTAATTTCTTTGTCATAGTCCATAACTTTAGCCGCCCAATCCCAATGTTTACTGACGGCCTCACTATTATGCTTAAATAGACGTAACTAAGTCGCATTAAAGCATGCTTTTTTCATGAAAAGAGTTAAGGGTAATTTGATGTCTTGTTGGGAATATGAAATTACTAATTGTGAGCATGATGAGTTGATGTTGTATATGGAAATGAAAAAGAGGGACCATGGAGTCATTATAAAGATGAATGAGCACCCTCAATCACAAGGTACTGATATTACGATTAATAGTTTAGTGGATTATTTAAGGTATAAAGGAAACGTCGAAAATATTCGCACTTGGATTGCTAAAAATCACCCTGATCAATACGCTAAATTTGAGCAGCTTTACCCAGATGGTAGTGAGTGGTAGCCATGTACAATATTTTCTTTCGTATTCAACCCATCAGTTTATTAATTTCGCTGAAATAACCGGGAAGGACTTCTGATAAGCATGAAGCACCTTTTTCAGTTAGCGCTATTTTCTTTGATCTCTTATCCTCTTCATCATTACTTGAAGTAAGTAAACCATCTTCAACTAACTTTTTTAGTGTCCTTGTTAAGACTGGTCTTGATACATCAAGCCGTGTGGCTATTTCGTGAGCATAAAGACTACTTCTATTTGCTTCACGATCAATAACGATAAGTATCAAAAATCTAAGCTGAGAAAGATTATGAGCTGAGAAATAGGTTTCTATATTTCTTACTAATAGACTAGCTTTTCTCATTACCCTGAGAGCTTCTTCGATCGAATCTTTTTCATGAGTAGATAAATGACCTGTATATTTATCTATCATTGCCTTTGTTGGCAATTCCTTTAAAAAGAACACGCCCTTATGCTAGTTTCATAAGCTTAGTAATTTCTGGTGTTACAGCTAACCAAGATTTGTACGCTTCAAAAACAGCTTTTGTGTAATCCATCGAATGATGAAGCTCTAGAGCCTCATCACTAGCCCACTCTTCGTATAAATATAAACTACCACTTCCATCTTGATGAAGTGTGAACTCTATGCAACCAGATTCATTGCGAGTTTGTGGGATAATTTCTGTGATGGCGTCTCTTGCAGCGTCAAAAAATTCATTCTTTGGAGTTATCTTTGCAAAGATAAAAGTGTGCTTATTCATGACTTTGTCTCGTTTGATTTAAATATAGTTACCATGATAACTAGTTTAAATGCCAAGTCAATTGAAACTAGGTACTTTTACGTTAACCCTTTTATGCTTCATTTAATTTGAAACTGAGCTGTGATATCACTGTTTCTATATCACTACCTCGTAAATCTGATATCGTTCACCAAACTAATCGGAAGTGAACATCTTGGAAAATAAAGAGACTTGCTGGATTATTTGTCCAGAATGTCAGGGGCGTGGCAAAAAGAACAAAAGACTCAGAAAAAAAGTGAAGCTCCGCTTTCAACGTGAGTTAGAAACCTTTGAGAAGTCGAATAAAGAAGGGCCTGCGCCTGTTCGTCCTGTCGGTCACTTAGACGCTTGTTCAAACTGTTCCGGCTCAAGCCTGATTCCTGCTGCAAACTACCCACTACCCGATAAAGAAAACTATCCCCATGTTGCCATCATCGGCGGAGGAATAGGGGGGGGTGCGCTAGCTACTTCCTGTTTACACCGAGGCATTCCTTTTACGCTGTATGAGCGAGATAATGGTTTTGAAGCCCGTTCTCAGGGTTATGGACTGACTCTACAACAAGCGAGTAAAGCGATTGAAGGGTTAGGCATTTTTGCATTAGATAAAGGCGTGATTTCTACACGACACGTCGTTCACACAACCGATGGCAAAGTCATCGGCGAGTGGGGCATGAGAAAGTGGCTGGAGTCAGACGCGAAAACATCGGTGAAGCGAACTAATATTCATATTGCCCGACAGTCTTTACGTTTAGCGCTACTGGAACAACTCGATGGCGATGATGCAATAAAGTGGGGGCACCAACTCGTCGAATTTAAGGAAGGCCAGAACAAAGGTGATGCCGCTGAGTTAACGTTTGAAGTTAATGGCACACTTAAACACGCCAAGGCAGATATTATTGTAGGTGCTGATGGGATTCGCAGTACCGTAAGACGTTTATTAATCGGTGAGGACGTTAGTCCATTACGCTACCTCGGTTGTATTGTCATCTTAGGTATTTGCCCATTAGCTGCACTTGATGGTCTTGAGAGTGAGCTACTAGACTCAGCCACCGTGTTTCAAACTGCTAATGGCAATGAGCGTATTTACATGATGCCTTATGACTCAGAGTCAGTCATGTGGCAGCTAAGCTTCCCAATGCCAGAAGATGAGGCTAAAGCATTAAGTACGCTAGGAGTGAAAGCACTTAAACAGGAAGCGTGTCGTAGAACGCAGTGGCACGATCCTATTCCTCAGATATTGTCGGCTACACTAGAGTCAAATATTACGGGTTACCCTGTATATGATCGTGCATTGCTTGCATCAGAGTTATTGGAAAAAGCGCAACAAGTCACCTTGATCGGTGATGCGGCTCACCCTATGAGTCCATTTAAAGGACAGGGTGCTAATCAAGCATTGTTAGATGCGTTAGCGCTGGCTCGTGCTATTTCTAAGGGTTGTGGTCCTTATAAACAATGGCGAGGAGAGGGAATTAGGAAAAGTGTATTAACGGAATTTGAATCAGAAATGCTAGAACGCAGTGCGGCCAAAGTTAAGGACTCTGCTGATGCTGCTGAGTTTTTGCATTCTGACGCTGTACTACACGAAGGGGATGAGCCGAGAGGTCGCAGTCTAAAGAAAGGGTGACAACGTTAGATGTTGGCAGCGTATGCCTAATTGACTTGATACCTTTCATTTTGAAAAATTCGTTTCAGTGGCGTAGTTTGATAACATACAGTTTAGAATTAATTATAACCATAAATCAGGTAAACACTATGCGTGGAGCAGGCGGTTCAGACGGTGGACTCATGTCGTTTTTTGTTGGACTAATCATGATGTGTACGGGTTTCTATATGTTACTAAGCTCAATCGTTATTCGTTCCCGATTTGGCTTTGGAAGTAGCATTTTTAACGCAGGTGGCTTGAATATTACCGGCGGTATGATTATGATTCCGTTTATCTTTGGTGTCGGTTTTATCTTTTATAACTCAAAGAGTTATTTAGGCTGGATACTGGCTGGTGGGTCTGTCGCTTCACTTATCTTCGGTGCTATTGCTAGCGTAAACTTTAGCTTCCAACGCATGTCAGCGTTTGATTTGATCGTCATTCTTGTATTGGCTTTTGGTGGTTTAGGACTGTTTTTGAAGTCACTTTACCCGAGTAAAAGCAGTCGATAAGCGCTAACAATTTATATAATTCCTGTATAATGTCGACCCATACGTATTTAGTAGTGCCTTTTCATAGATAAATCAGTTATTTATGCAGAAAATAAGGCGCTACGTTTATTAATTATAAGTTGGTTACAACAGATGACTCAAAAACAAACACTACTAAAAGAAATAAATGACATGAAAGCTCAGCTAGCTGACTCTAAAAGAGGCGCTGAAAGCTGGAACTCAAAGCGTACAAAGACAAATGGAATTGCTTTTTCGTCAAAGCTAACGACTCAGTCACTAGAAGCAAAAATTAAAGTACTAAGTGAAGAGCTTAGAGTGCTTCAAAACGCAAAGTAATGAATACCTGTTTTGTGTCATTAACCTCAGTAATCTGAGATTAAACGTCTTTCAAGACGGGACACACAACGCATAAAAAAGGCGCCCTTAGTAGGCGCCTTTTTTTGGTCTAAATATTACCTCATCCAGTTATTACTTAACTGCTGGCGGGTAACACTCAAGAATCTCAACACCTGCTTCAGAGCTAATAGTCGCGGCATCAACACCTGCTGGACAGAGAAATCGGTCTAACTTATTAAGCTTAGTCGTCTCTTCACCAATCGTAATCGTACATTCGCCTTTCACTACGATACCGATATAAAAGTCATCTTCAGCTTTATCAACTGTTCCATTGATCGTCGACTTCTTAACGCGGAACTTGTCCGTCGCAGACTCATCAATCAATGTTTCCTGAAATGACGTGTCAGAGTAATTACGCGCAGGATGTGGTTGCTGATAGAACTTCTCAATCGCTTCTGCGACTGATAACTGTGTGAAGTCAAACACATCCATACAGAACTCTAGGTCACGCTTCATGAAACGCGCAGACTCAGGCATCGTGTAACCGGCTTTTGTAAATTCAAATCGTACAGCCCAGTCAGAAGGCTCCATGATCTCAACCATCAAAATACCTTCACCAATCGCATGAGGTGAGCCGCCAGGGATAAATAAGCAATCACCCGCTTTTACAGGGACTTTCTCAAAACACTTTTCCATTGCGTCAATGTCTTGAGACTCAATCATTTCCTTAAACGCTTCGCGGGTTGGCGGGTGCTGGAAGCCAACATAAACGTAAGGGTCATGACCTTCACGCACATCTAGGATGTAATAACCTTCAGCCTTACCATGGTCGCTGTCTAGGAACTCACGCGCGAACTCAGCTGTCGGGTGCGCTTGAAAGTGCAAACGAACCGATGAGTCTAAAAACTTCACTAGTAGCATTGGGTTTAGCTTAAATGCTTCTGTGTGCTTTGCGCCTAAGAAGTAACTAGGATCTAACTTAAGTAGCTCATCAAAACGGATAGTGTCTTCACCAACAACCGCATGAGAAACACCTTCAACGATGTGTTCTCTATCAGGGTTTAGTGCTTGTGTTGTTGAACCAATCCAGTCTTCAGGGAAGTGAGTATCTTCTGGTACTTCCTTGTTTTCCATCTGATCCAGAATCATGCCACCTGTGTAGGTGCGCCATACGCGGTTTGGTGGGAAACGAACGAGCTTGTTTGTGTAATTCATAATAATTCCGCGTATTTAAAGAGTGGATTGGAGCGTTTTAACAACAACGGCTTGAGCGCCAAATTGTTTCAATTGATCGACAGCGTTGGTAAGGGTGCTTACAAACGTCTTGTTCGTGATTAAGTCTGTGCCAAAGATATTGCTTAAACCGAGTAGGGCAAGCACGATTTCGTCAGCGGTTTCCGCACCGCTATAAGCTTCTCTAAGCTGTTCGATCATAGGGTCGTTAACAATGATTTTTTCGCCTTTTTCATCTTGCTCACCGACATAAACCATCCAGCCAGCCATACCCAGAATCAACCAAGGCGTTGGCGTGCCGTTTTCTAGGTGGAAACGAAGTGATTCACACATGCGTTGTGGCAATTTCTGACTACCGTCAGTAGCGATCTGGTATGTCTCATGCTTGATATTTGCGTTTGAAAAACGTGAAATTAGCATATTTGCGTATGCGCTAAGGTTTGTACCTTCAGGCATTGATAATGTCACTGCTTGCTCATCCAACATGAGCTTTAGTGTCGCACTACGGAAGGCGTCATCAGCCATTGTTTGGTAGATGTAGCGGTAACCACCCAAATAACCTAGATAGGCTAAGAATGAGTGACTACCATTAAGTAGACGAAGCTTCATGTCTTCAAAGGGTCTAACGTCTTTAACGAACGTTGCGCCGGCAGCATCCCACTCGGGTCTGCCGTTGACGAAATCGTCTTCGATAACCCACTGGGAGAATGACTCACAAACGATACCACAAGGGTCATTAACGCCTAGGTGTTCGGTTAGCTCGGTAAAGCTTTCGTCGGTGATTGCAGGAACGATGCGATCAACCATTGTGCAAGGGAAGGTGACGTTCTGCTCAATCCATGCACCCAGTGTTTTATCAAGCTGGTTTGCGTAATCAAGAATGACTTGTTTAGCAACACGACTGTTGTCAGGTACGTTGTCACAAGACATTACCGTAAACGGTGTGATTGACGCTTCTTTACGTATGCGCAGTGCTTCGACAATATAACCAATGGCAGACTTAGGACTTTGTGGTTCTGCTAGGTCAGCGATGATCAATGCGTTATTTAGGTCTAAGTGACCTGTACTTAAATCAGCACAATAGCCTTTCTCAGTAATCGTTAACGAGACGATAGCGACTTGAGGCTCTGCCATTTTATCTAAAACGGCCTGTGTGCCGTCTAGCTTAGGATGTACTGACTCGACCACTGAGCCACTGATTTTTGCAGTGATGGTGTCTGTGTCTTTTTCTAATACTGAGTAGAGGTGATCTTGAGCACGTAGCTGCTTAATGAGATCAACACCAAATAAACTAATCTCACAGATTCCCCAGTCTAAGCCTGTTTTTTCTAGCATTTCACTGGTGTATAAACCTTGATGCGCTCTATGGAATGCGCCAAAACCAATGTGGACAATTCGGGACTTTAAAGCTGACCTATCGAAACTCGGGCGTACAACTTGAGTTTTCAATTCGGTATTCGAGATATTTTGGCCCACGATTTGCCTCCTATGGTTTAAATTTCAGGTAATATTAGAGCATCGTTTTCAATGCAGTGCCTAGTATATTACTTAATGACTACAGTATGAATAGAAAAGGTAGTAGTGGTGAACGAAAATGGTATTCCAATAGGATTATTGGCTGACAAAGAAGCTTCATTACTAACAGATATATAAAAATTGCATAGGCTAATTGAGAAGTACGGACTTCCGAATGATGACTTTCGAAAGGAGTATAAGAACTATGCTAATGAAGACTTTGAAAATTTTATTGAGATTCAGGTATGGGATGGCTCGTCGCTGGATTGGCTCAAAAACCTGCCTTAGAAGCTCTGATTACCTGACTTTTAACGCTATAGGGCGGATTAAAGTGACTAAGCAATTACCAACGATTGTGAAGTTGAAGCTTATTTAGAATAACCATCAACCACTTGGTTTAACCCGTCAGAATCAACTAATCGGACAGTGCTACGGGTGTCTTCAATATAGCCTTTGCGCTTCCAGTCAGATAAAAACCGACTCACTGTTTCAACGGTTAACCCTAATAGCTCTGCTATTTCAGTACGAGACAATGGTAAATCTATCCACTGGCCTTGCTCTGTATCTTTACACCATTTAAGCAAGAAGCTGGCGAGGCGCTCTGGTGCTTTCTTTGCACCCAAATCCAACAGCATGTTTTCCGCAGCTCTCAAACCCTGAATCCAGCCTTGCATCATGGCTTTATCAACCGAAGGATTATTGATACGAATTCTCTCTAAACCTGACATGGGTAGTTTACAAATTTCAATGTCTGTCAGTGCTAAAGCAGTATGGTTATGATTTTCGTTAGCCAAACCATCAAAACCAAATAGCTCTCCGTGACCAATAATTCGCACGATTTGGATGCGACCATCGGGTAAGGATTTAGTGAGTTTGATTAAGCCTTTGCGCAAAGTATAGGTATGTGTTGGTGCATCACCTTCAGAATAAATGACTTCATTATGCGTTAAAGTGAGAATAGATGTGCGAAAGTCACCTATAACTTCTGGTAGTTTATCTTCAGGGATGTCTGCAAAAATACTGCGATAGCGGATAGGACAGGTCTGACAGTTGCCTTTACCTTGTAGTTTTGCCATGTTTCCCCAGACTCCCAAACGCACCCGCGTAACTATTAATTCGAGGGTATAGGATAGTCTAGATTATTGGTCTTTTACAATATGCCCCTGTTCTAATTGAACTATTTGATCCATATTCTCAAGCCCAACCAAGTGATGAGTGATCAATATTAAGGTCTTACCTTTAGCATTTTCACTAATCGCTTGAAGCATTTTCTGCTCAGTGACACTGTCTAAGCCTTCACCTGGCTCATCCAAAATCAATACCGACGCAGGCTTTAATAGCGCACGCGCAATACCTAATCGACGAATCTGCCCGCCAGATAATTTATGCCCCGCTTCACCAATCCAAGTCTCATAGCCTTCGGGCAATGATTCAATAAACTCATGAATCTGTGACAACTTACACGCCTGTACAACTTCGTCATCAGTCGCATCACGCTTAGCCAATAACAAATTACGTTTGATGGTGCTGTTAAATAGGGTGCTTTGCTGTGTCGCTACGGCAAACTGTAAGCGTAAGTCTTCACCACTAAATTGCTCGATATTGACACCGTCCAATTGAATGCTGCCAGACTCGATAGGCCAAAAACGCATTAACGCATTGATCAATGTACTTTTACCAGAACCACTTGGACCAACAATCGCAAGGTGAGTACCTTGGGGAATGCTGAGACTAATAGACTCTAGCGCATTGATTTGGCTAATTGGGTAGCACAGACTGGCATTGTCTATTTCAATATCGAACCGTTCCGGCATAACCGCTGGAGTAACAGGCTCAATTACTGCTGGTTTTGTATCCACTATCTCGAATAAGCGCCGAGCTGCAGCCAGCGTACCGGGGAGTGTTTGAAATGCTAGAGGCAACGGTAAAATCGCCTCAAAACTAGCGAGCGCAAATAACGCAAGCATGGGTAGATTTGCCGGGGCAAGATTACCTGATGTCACCATTGGAATAGCCACAATCAACATCAACCACATTGTCAAATTGGCGCATAAACCAAGTGCTGAGGCTGAGCCGCCATTCAATTTTGCTAAGTGCTGTTGATCATCTAACAACTGATCACTGAGCGCATTCACACGCTCAGTTTGCTTAACTGCCGCACCGTAAATCAATAACTCACTCATACCTTGCGTGCTATCAATAACCGCAGAGCGTAGTTCAGAATTGGTTTCAATTTGTCGTGTCGAGGCTTGCTGCGCTAGCTTGTTAACAAATAGCGGCACCACGATGCCTGCGATCATTAAAAACACCAGCTCGATTAAGGCTAATAAAGTACTGAACTGCAATAAGAACAATAGAATGATTAGACTGGTAATCGCGGCCACTAAGAGCGGCGCTAAAATTCGCAGATAGAAGTTCTCCAATGCATCAATGTCTGCACGGATACGACTTAACAAGTCACCACTTCGGTAATTTTGTAAAATAGCAGGTGCAAGCGGCTCAAGGTGCTCATAAAACCAAGTTCGCAATGTGGCTAACAGTCGGAATGTGGCTTCATGCGTTACTAGGCGCTCACCGTAACGACTCGCAGTACGCGCGATAGCAAACCCACGGATACCAGCAGCAGGGGTGAAGTAATTAACACTCGCTCCCGAAATACCCGCCATCGCCATGGTCGCGATAAACCAGCCAGACAGTGCCATCAAACTGATATTGGCAATAATAGTAATCAACGAAAGCAGGGTGCCTAACAACATCCAGCCGTACCAAGGACGCATCAGTATTAGAAGTCGCTTGGTGACTTGCCAGTTACTCATAGTGCACCTTCTTGAAATCGTGACACCATTTCTTTGTACAATGGCTGTTCTGCAAGTAGCGCTTCATGAGTGCCTACCGCCAGTATTTCACCAGCATCTAGCAATACAATACGATCCGCTTGCTCAACCGTATTTAAACGATGTGCAATACTAATCACCGTACGATTCTCAGACAGTCTCTTTAAACTCTGGCGAATCTTCTGCTCACTTTCTTGGTCAAGATGTGCCGTCGGCTCATCTAACAACATCACAGGCGCATCTTTTAGAAATGCGCGTGCTAGTGCGATTCGTTGAATTTGCCCACCCGATAAACCTGCGCCACGCTCTCCGACATGCGTGTCGTACCTATTTGGAAGTGATTCTATATAATCTGAAATTTGTGCAGCGTTAGCGGCCGCTTCCATTGCTGGCTGGTTGGCGTCGTCTTGGCCTAAATAAATGTTATCTCGAACCGAGCCATGGAATAAATGCGCTTTCTGTGGCATCCAAGCGATTTGCTTACGCCATGCTTCGAGGTGTTGAGGTTGTAGTAGTGTGTTATTAATTTGAATCTCACCAGATTGTGGCGTGATAAACCCTAATAACAAATTCATTAGCGTGCTTTTACCTGCACCACTCCCGCCAACAATAGCAATTTTCTCATTAGGCTTTATTCTGAGGCTAATATTTTTAAGTGCAGGGCGGCCAACTTCATAGTCAAAACTAACCCCGTTGAAATCAATGCTGACAGAGCCTGATGTATTAAGTTGGCTAGATGCATCTCGTTCACTAGAAGTGGCAGTGTTCACCTGTTCCGTTGTCTTTGTTGATGATTTGAGATCAACAGTAGGAGCTAGTTTCGGGTCAGAAACTGAGTCCCCAAGTACTTCAACCATCTTCTCAGCCGCACCAATCGCTTCCATTCGTGCGTGATAATGCGTTCCCATATTGCGCAACGGCAAATAAAACTCCGGTGCCAATAGCAACGCAAAGAACCCAAAAAAGAAGTCCATTTCACCATACATCAAACGGAAACCAATGATCACCGCGACCATCGCAATACTCACCGTTGATAAAAACTCCAACAGCAGTGATGACAAAAATGCCACACGTAATACTGACATCGTACTACGACGATAATCATCTGAAATTTTTGCAATGACCTTTGCTTCACGACGGCTCGCATTAAACAACTTAAGCGTCGTTAAACCCTGAATCATATCCAGAAAGTGCGCACTCATACGTGCCAGCTTGCGCCATTGCTTCTTATTAAGCCGTTCAGTGCCTTTACCAATCATGATCATAAAGAACGGAATCAATGGTGCTGTCACCATTAAGATTAGTCCTGAAATCCAATCAATAGGAAAGATAAACACAAGAATTGATAAAGGAATTAACGCTACTAATGACATAACTGGGAGGTATCGTGCGTAGTAATTTTCAAGCGCATCAACACCGTCAACGAGCGTGTTGACCAACTCGCCACTGCGTTCATCATTTAATAATAGCGGGCCACCATCAAACAATCGTTGATGTAACCTTTTACGTACGTCACGTTTGACCCGCATGGCCGCTATAACAGCCGTTTGCTCCGACGCCCAGTTTAGTGCAGCGCGAAGTAAAAATATGGCCAGTAATGCAGCGAGATAGAGAACGACATCAGCAAGTGCTGCCTTCTCAAAAATCACTGCATTAATAATACTGGCAAGGCTCCAGGCCTGTGCGATAAGCAACAGACCTGAAAGCAAACCCAAACCCACTGACAGTTTCAAATATGAACCTGCCAATGGCTTTTGGGCCTTTAAAAATGCAGGGATAGCTGCATCAGTCACCTTAGACATTATTAGTCTTCTTTCTCATCATCATCCAAGCCGTTTAGTTCTAACCACATCACGTTAATGATGCCGAAAGCACAGGCCAATAAAACGCCTAGTAACCAAGCAAAATACCACATGATTAGCTCCTTTTAGTAAAGTGAGTGCTCGTTAGCACGGATATCTTCAACACCATAAGAACCCCAAAGTTTGACGTAGCACCATACGGTGTAGATCAAAATAATAGGGATAAACAATACCGTTGCAAACAACATAATCGATAAGGTTAGCTCACTTGATGCAGCATCCCAAATTGTCAGGCTGTGGCTAGGGTCAGTGCTTGAAGGAAACACAAACGGGAACAATGCAAATGCGCCAGTCAGAATAATAGCGAACATGCTAACAGTCGTGAAAGCAAATGCAGTCCCAGCATTGTTAAGCTTAGCCATTAGGTAAGCGCCCGCTGCCGCTGCAATACCAACCACTGGTGCAATCATAGTGAGTGGGTACTCAGAGTAATTATTAAACCAACCACCTTCAACGATCTCAACAGTCTTGTTCAATGGGTTTGCTGGAGCAGCTTGATCAATTACGCTAGTGATGACATAGCCATCAATACCGAAGTACAACCAAATACCCTCAATGATAAACAAACCTAATACCGCTAAAGCAGCCCACTGTGTGTATTTGCGAGCACGTGACTGAACATCATCACGCGTACGCATCATCAAGTAAGCACCACCATGCATTGTGAACATAGAGATTGCTAGCAAACCAGACAGTACTGCAAATGGGTGTAGCAAGCCGAAGAAGTTACCTTCGTAATAAGAACGCAAGTAGTCGTCATAATGAAAAGGTATCCCTAAGAACAAGTTACCAAACGCGACACCAAGAATGAGCGGAGGAACCACACCGGCGATGAATAACCCCCAATCCCAAGTGCTGCGCCATTGCTTGTGTTCTAGCTTAGAGCGGTAATCAAAACCAACCGGACGGAAGAATAATGAAAACAGCATCAGCATCAGTGCTAAATAAAAGCCTGAGAAAGCCGTCGCATACAAGATTGGCCAAGCTGCAAACACTGCACCAGCGGCTAGAATCAACCAAACCTGATTACCATCCCAGTGAGGCGCAACTGCATTAATCGCCACTCGACGCTCTTCATCTGATTTACCTACGAAAGGCAACAGGATGCCGACACCCATGTCGAAGCCTTCGGTCATGGCAAAGCCTAACCAGAGGATCCCAACCAATAACCACCACACCATTTTCAGTGTTGGATAATCAATAAATTCCATAACAAATTTCCTTACAGTAGCTCAGCTTCTGGGTTAGTCGAAGGCGCATGGTACATAGAGCCACCAGGCTTTTCGTGGAAGTAACGGCCAGTGTGTAGGCTGCTCGGTCCAAGACGCGCGAATTTCTGCATTAAGTAAACTTCGATGATCAACAAGATGGTGTAGAAAATCACAAAGCCAATCAAACTAGACAAGATGTCGTTGTAAGTCAGAGATGATACTGCTGCAGAAGTTGGTAATATTTCACCGACTGCCCAAGGCTGACGACCATACTCAGCAACTACCCAACCGGTTTCAATCGCAATCCACGGCAGTGGCAGACTGATGAATGATAACCATAAGAACCAACGCTTTTTAAACGCAGTACGGCGAGCCGTGAATATAAAGGCAAGCAAGAAAAGCCCCAGCATAGCGAAGCCACAAGCAACCATGATGCGGAATGACCAGAACACAGGTGCTACATGAGGTATAGAACCTTCAGCAGCCGCTTTGATCTGCTCTTCAGTCGCATCAACTACGTTCGGTGCATACTGTTTAAGGAGTAACGCGTAACCTAACTCACCTTTGGTTTCTTCAAAGCTTTGTTTTTCAGCCTCAGTCGCTTCACCTTTACGGACTTTCTCAAACAGCGCGTAAGTGTCTTTAGAATCACGAATACGAACTTCGTTTTCCTTGATGATGTCGTTTAAGCCTTTTACTTCTTCATCAAAAGAGCGAGTAGCGATGATGCCCATCACATAAGGGATTTTAACCGCATTATGTGTTTCTTTAGCTTCCTGATCAGGAAAACCAAATAGGGTGAACGCTGCAGGTGCAGGCTCTGTTTCCCACTCAGCTTCAATCGCTGCTAGCTTAGCTTTCTGTAGCTCACCCGTCTCATAACCACTCTCATCACCCAGCAAGATAACGGACAGAATAGACGCTAGACCGAAACCGGCTGCTATCGCGAATGAACGCTTCGCAAAGCCTGTGTCACGACCTTTTAGCAAGTACCAAGCACTGATGCTCAAAACGAACATAGAACCCGCTACATAACCACCAGACACGGTGTGAATGAATTTCACCTGTGCGATTGGGTTAAATAGAATCTCGGTGAAACTGGTCATCTCCATCCGCATGGTTTCGACATTGAACTCAGCCCCAACAGGATTTTGCATCCAGCCGTTTGCGATCAAAATCCAAAGCGCAGAAAAGTTTGTTCCAATCGCCATCAGCCAAGTAACCGTTAAGTGCGACACTCTGCTTAAACGATCCCAACCGAAGAAGAAGATACCCACAAAGGTAGACTCTAAGAAGAAAGCCATCAGACCTTCAATAGCCAGCGGGGCCCCGAAAATATCACCCACATAATGTGAGTAATACGACCAGTTAGTTCCGAACTGGAATTCCATGGTCAAACCAGTAGCAACACCTAAAGCGAAGTTGATACCGAATAGCTTTCCCCAAAACTTAACCATGTCCTTGTAGACCTGCTTACCGGTCATGACATAGACCGACTCCATAATGGCTAGCAGGAAGGTCATTCCTAGGGTTAGGGGTACAAATATAAAGTGATATAACGCTACTGTTGCGAACTGCAATCGCGATATATCGACTATTTCTTGTGCGATCATGATACTAATGCTCCTTAGTAACTCATCTATTAGGGTGGTTTAAACTGCTTTATAAATGAGAACTAGGAAGTCGTCCTTGATATATATCAAGAAGTGGTAGAAAGGTGGAAATAGGGAGGTTTTACTAGGCTTTTAAGGCATAAAAGTAACTCGTTGGATGAGCAAAACTATACTAATTAAAAGGTGAAAATATGATATAAAGCTGGGCTGATATTTGGTGAGGAAACGGGGAAGTTGCCTTTAGGGTTTTAGAGGCTAGAGGTAGCCTTTTAAAGAAGATTAATACTACTTTGAGTAGGTGTGAAGTTGATAAGTTAGTTTCTAAGTTTATTGAAAGCTGCCCGTATTCAAAAAACTAACCGTCAAATCAGCCACATCTTTAGAAAACAATAAACCAGTATGGTTCTTATCTACCACTATGTGTTCTTTCAAGATTTCGTGCTGTGTTTCACTCAGGAGAACCGTACCGTCGCTTTCTTCTGGTAAACCACCTACTAGCGTACCAACTCCTAATGAATCACTTACCCCTGCAATCATGCCGATTTCATAAGGCATACTGGGCATTGTGAAGTTTCCGTCTAAGCCATTACCCATACTGTTTTTCAGCAATCTATTAACAAGTGGCCAAGTCATAAACTTATCAGCGATATAACTTCCATTAAGCGGACTTCCTAACAAAACAATGCGTTCTATTTTTGGTAAGCCATCTAGCGCCAACAAGTGCATGGACATTATGCCGCCGAGGCTATGTGCAACAATGTAAGTACTATCTAAGTTAAGCGCTAGGAGCTTTTGCTTGAGCAACTGAGTGTTGTGAGCGATATCGTGCTTAGCACTAGGGTAGGACAGGCTGTGAACAGTGAAGTTAGCCTTGGAGAGTTGGTGATTAAGGTAGAGCATTTCCACAGAGTTCATGAGAACTCCGTGGATTAATACAATATTAGCTGTCGTCATTAACGGTGTAAGGCAGTGTGAGTACCTTAATCGCAGCGAGGGTTTCACCTTGCGCTAAAAACAATGGCTTTTCACTATCTGCAATCTTAAGGATTACCAATGCTTGCACATTATCATCAGGATTAATAACTGCATTAAGTATTTTACCAACTTCAGTTCCGTCTTCTAAAACGATACTGTCATTAGCTTTCGGCACGTCATGTGTTGTGATTTCCACATTAAACATACGACGTTTGTTTTTACCTAAGTAATGCAAGCGGGCAACCACTTCTTGACCTGGGTAGCAGCCTTTTTGAAAGTCTACGCCATCGATATCCGTCAGATTTATCATCTGCGGAATCCAGACTTCAGTACTTTCAGCCGTAATCACAGGGCGACCCGCAAGGATATTAATGTAATCCCATGCTTGGCTACTCACAGGCGCAGCGCGAACGTTGCACTTAACCCATAACGCAGAAGCTTCAGCAACATCACCAAACACTTCAAAACGTGGTGTATTGCCCGGCAAACGAAGAATCGTTAACTGCCCAACACTCATTGTTTGATTGGGTTCAGTCGGTACTTTGTCCAAGATCAACTCTAGGTCAGACTGTGCGTTTTCACCCGCATAGCCAAAGTGTACAAGACTGTCCGTAGCATCACTGATCGATACCTTAGACATCATGATGTAACGACTTAGCTTAGTCATAACCGTCTCAACCATGTCGCGAGACATAATCAAGAAGATGCTTTGACCACGCTTAAACGCACGAAAGTTAGCGATAACACGGCCTTTAGGGCTACACCAAGCAGTAAGCTGATGCGTTTTATCGTCAATTTTTGTGATGTCGTTTGTCAGCTGATTTTGTAAAAAGCTTTCAGCGTCAGCGCCACTCACTTCAAGTAAACCACGATCAGCCAAGTTAGACAGTACCGCACCCTGAGGTGCGATACGTCTTTCACGGTTAGGGTTGCCAAATGATACTAGGCGTTCCTCTTCGAACTCTGCACCTTGGTCGATCAGAAATGCTTTCCATGCAGACTTCATACTATTACTCCGATTTTGCTGGTTCAGCAGTTACTTCAACGGCTGGTACTTTAATTTCTGGCAGCATGATTTTGATCTCAGCTTTTTCTTTCATCTCATCCATAAATGCCATCATCTTTTGCTGTGCCAACATACGCGTTAGCTGTGGCTTAAGAGAGTCCATTGGCGGCAATTTAGCAGGACGAGTTTCTTCAAGTTTGATTACGTGGAAACCAAACTGCGTCTTAACTGGCTCTGCAGATACATCGCCTTTCTTCATGCCTTTAACCGCATCAGAGAATGGCTTAACCATTGTCGCTGATTTGAACCAACCTAAATCACCACCGTTCTTTGCAGAAGGGCCTGTTGATTTTTCTTCAGCAACTTTAACAAAGTCTGCACCCGCTGCAATTTCAGCGATAACTGCTTTTGCTTCGTCTTCAGTCTTCAGAAGAATGTGACGTGCTTTAAACTCGTCATTCGCGTCTTTCTGAACACGCTCTTCATAAACCTTTGTGATTTCTTCATCAGTAACCTCAAACCCTTCAACTTTTTCTTTCGTCCAAGTCGTTAGTAGAATATTACGAGTAAAGTCTTCGATACGTTGCTTGATCTCAGCACGCTCTAGAATATCTGTCTCACCAGCGGCTTGAAGTGCAATCTCAGTTGCAACAAGGTCATCAAGTGCAGCGCGAGGGTCGTTCTTCTTAGGATCTGCAGAGCGCTGTACAACACTCAGGTACTGGTTAAGTACGTCTTGCGTAATTTCTTTACCATTTACCACAGCAACAACCGCTTTGCTTGGTGCCATAACTTCAATTGTCGTTTCAGCAGGCTTCTTTTCTGCGTGACTATCTGCGAATGCAACCTGTGATAAGCCAGCTGCTAATGCAACGCTAATACCCGCAATAAGTAGTTTTTTTGTAATTATCATGTCTTTTTATAATCCTAAGTTTAAGGTAACACTTTTTTAAATGGTTTTACGGTCACTTTTTTATAAACGCCCGCGGCAATATAAGGATCTGAATCAGCCCAAGCCTGAGCGGCATCCAAGGTATCAAATTCCGCAACGATCAAACTGCCAGTAAATCCAGCTTCACCCGGGTCTTCACTGTCAATTGCTGGATGAGGGCCCGCTATTACTAAGCGTCCTTCATCTTTCAACTTATTTAATCGCTCAAGGTGAGCTGAGCGAACACTTGCCCGTTTTTCTGAACTATTTGCAATATCTTGAGATATAACTGCATAGAGCATAAAAAATTCCTGTAATACAAAGCCTTTATTGCCACTCTATTCGAACAGTTTTAGAGCAGTTTCGCAAATTAAGCCTTATTAATATAGAGATTGATGCACATCTATCGTACAAACCTAAAAAATCATAGTGTAGAATAACCGATTTTTCCGAGCTTGGCAGTGATATGAGCGAGTATTTTCAGATCCACCCAGATAATCCACAGCACCGTTTGATTGCCAAGGCTGTGGAAATTATAAACAAAGGTGGCGTGGTCGTCTATCCTACAGATTCTAGCTACGCAATTGGTTGCTTGTTAGGCAATAAGCAAGCAGCAGAACGAATCCGTAGAATCCGTCAATTAAACAAAGATCACAACTTCACACTAGTGTGTCGTGACCTGTCGGAGATTGCGCAGTATTCTAAGGTAGATAATATTAACTACCGTCTACTTAAAGCACAGACACCCGGCCCATTTACCTTTATATTGCCGGCTACCGGGGAAGTGCCGAAGCGTTTGCAAAATGCCCGTCGTAAAACGATTGGTTTGCGCATACCTGACAACCAAATTACACAAGCATTGTTAACAGAGCTTCAAGCACCTTTAATGTCGAGTACATTAATAATGCCAGATGACGAGTTTCCAATGACTGATCCATACCAGATCCAGCTACAACTTGAAAATCATGTCGATTTAATTATTGATGGCGGCTATAGCGGGCACCTGCCTACTACCGTGATTGACTTAACTGATGATGATCCAGTTGTACTGCGTGAAGGTAAAGGTGAGGTTGATTGGCTGGTACGTCACTGATAGCTGTTTTATACTGTATCTAATATATTAACTAATGAGAGTAAATTCTTGAGCACCAATCCATCACACAATGAACGTGTCGTTTCTGGCATGCGCCCCACTGGTCGACTTCACCTTGGACATTACCACGGTGTTATAAAGAACTGGGTGGAAATGCAACTCAACTATGAGTGCTTCTTCTTTGTGGCAGATTGGCATGCGCTAACCACGCATTACGATGACCCAAGTCGCACACCTGAACATGTTGAAGATATGGTTATCGATTGGTTGGCAGCAGGTATTAGCCCAAGCTCAGCAACAATCTTCTTGCAGTCAGAAGTCCCAGAGCATGCAGAGTTGCATTTGCTGTTGTCTATGATGACGCCGATTGGTTGGTTAGAACGTGTCCCTACTTACAAGGACCAGCAAGCTAAGTTACGTGAGAAAGATTTAGCGACTTATGGCTTCCTAGGTTATCCACTACTGCAATCTGCTGACATACTTATGTATAAAGCTGATTACGTACCAGTAGGTGAAGATCAAGTCTCACATATCGAGCTGACGCGTGAAGTAGCCCGTCGCTTTAATTATATTTATGGTCGTGAGCCTGATTTTGAAAAGCGTGCTGAAGAAGCTATTTCAAAGATGGGTAAGAAAAATGCTAAGGCATACCGTAACTATCGTAAAGCTTACCAAGAGCAGGGCGATGCTGAAGCACTAGAAGTGGCTAAAGCATTACTTGAGTCGCAGCAGAATATTTCTGTCGGTGATCAAGAGCGTCTATTTGGTTACCTTGAAGGAATCAGTAAGATCATCCTACCTGAGCCTCAAGCTCGCTTAACGCCTGCGTCTAAGATGCCGGGTCTTGATGGTCAAAAGATGTCTAAGTCTTATGGCAACACTATCGCACTACGCGATGCGCCTGAAGACGTTGAGCTAAAAATTCGTAAAATGCCAACGGACCCAGCACGTGTTCGTTTGACTGACGCGGGTGATCCAGATAAGTGTCCAGTATGGCAGTTCCATATCGTTTACTCCGATGACCAAGTTAAAGACTGGGTACAAACGGGTTGTCGCTCTGCGGGTATTGGTTGTCTTGAGTGTAAGCAACCAGTAATCGATGCAGTCATCAATGAGCTAAAGCCAATGCGTGACCGTGCTGAAGAGTTTGAACAAGACCGCCAGCTAGTCCGTCAAATCATTACCGATGGCAGTGAAGCAGCACGTGATGTTGCTCGCGAAACATTGGATGACGTTGTTGAAGCAATGCGCTTCTCAAGCTTTTCTCGTTAATACGGCTGATAAAACTTAGTGTCTACTACTGATACGACAGCGCCTGTTCAGCAGGAGCTACCGTTAGCTATTGTGCAAGGCGAGCAGCTCACTACGTTTCCGGAGGATTTATACATTCCTCCGGATGCGCTTGAAGTTATTTTAGATAGCTTTGAGGGGCCGCTCGATCTTTTGCTCTACCTGATTCGTCGCCAAAATCTCAATATCCTAGATATTCCTATTGCTGAAATAACCACTCAGTACATGGCGTATGTCCAAGTTATGCATAAACAGCACCTTGACCTTGCAGCAGAGTACCTGCTGATGGCGGCTTTATTAGCTGAGATCAAGTCGCGCTTGTTACTACCACAACGATCTAACGCAGAAGAGGAAGAAGACCCTCGTGCTGAGTTAGTCCGTCGTTTGCAAGAGTATGAGCGCTTTAAAAAAGCAGCTGAGGACGTTGATGACCTAGATCGTGAAGAGCGTGACTTTAGTGTTATTAAAATTACCCCTGTGACTGAGGAAAAAGAAATCCCACAGCCAGAGGTCAGTTTAGATAAGTTAATGCACGTATTTAACGATATCTTACAGCGTGTTGACCTCAAGATTAGTCATCAAATCAAACGTGAAACTATTTCAATACGCGCGCGTATGACGGATGTACTTGATCGTTTAAAGATTGGTGAGTTTGTATCATTTGAGTCATTACTACTCAGTCAGCAAGGCCGTTTGGGTGTTGTTGTGACGTTTATGGCGATACTTGAGCTACTAAAATCTCGAGTGATTGATCTAAAGCAAGATGAGCCTTTTGGTTCAATATATGTAATACCCGTTAGTGCTTCAGAAGAGGTTGGTTTAGATGAATCCGAGTGAGTTAGTCAGAGTACTTGAAGCGATTTTAATGAGTGCTGAAAAGCCACTATCGTTTGCAGAACTGATGAAGTATTTCCCCGTGAAAGAATTAGTGACTAAAGTGGCGGTACGACAAGCTTTGGCTGAGCTATCTGGACGTTGTGAAGGACGTGGTTTTGAGCTTAAGCAGGTAGCTAATGGTTACCGCTATCAAACACGCTCAGAGTATAAATACTGGGTATCTAAGCACTGGGACGAAAAGCCACCGCGTTATTCACGTGCGCTACTAGAAACATTGGCTTTGATCGTTTACCGCCAGCCTACGACTCGTGCTGAAATTGAAGAAGTGCGTGGTGTAGCGGTGAGTTCTAACATCATCAAAACACTGGTTGAGCGTGAGTGGATTAGGGTTGTTGGGCACAAAGAAGTTCCAGGTCGTCCTGAGATGTTTGGTACAACGCCGCAACTATTAGATTATTTCAACCTTAACTCGCTAGATGAGCTACCAGCACTACCAGAGCTAAAGAACCTTGATGAGATTTACCCTGAACTAACTAAAGATGCGCCTAAAAAGCCACTTTTGAGTGCTGTTAACAGCGAAACCCCAGAACCGCTTAAAAACAAACCAATTGAAACATCAGAAAGTATCACTGAAGATCTTTTCGATAACAAAGAATAAAATTTTTCAAATACCTTCATAAAAAACTACGAGCGCAATGTCTTAAACTTTGTGTTCTGATTGTAGTCTCAGGATATGGAGGAAGAACTCTTAGTCCGCTGCAGCACAAGGACGTGTTGCAGCATGTATTTATCTCCCCCGGATAAATTAATAGGAAAAGGAATTCTCATGAAAATTTGTACTATGATAATACTCACGACGTCTATGTTGGTGAGTTCGGTTTATGCACAATCATTACCAGTGCTGGCATCAACAATGGACGTCGCCGCAGGCCGAAATTTGAGAAACCAAGGCACACGCTTTTGCTCAGTCACTGTTGACAGTAAGTATTCGCGACACTCAAGTACGACAACCGCCCTGATTCTTTTACCAAAGAACGCTCGGTTACTCGATGCTCGTGTCATTTCGCCGAGTAAAACCTCTGCAAATTGCGGTAAAGCCAAGTCTATTGGTGATAACAATGTAGTGAGTTGTAAGCTGTCCCGCTTATTACCGAATAAAAAAGTAACACTTCGCGCTCGCTACCACCAAAAAATCCCAACTGGAAGCGGTTGTACTGCTTATATTCAAGCGAGTAGTACCATTTAATATGTTAAAATAACTCCAGCGTGAACACTTTGTTAAATAATACAAAGTGTTCACTGTATTTTAAGACATTCTGGAGCTTCAAGATTAGTGGAAACCTTTCTATCACCGTTTGGTGAGATTCAATTAGCGCGTTGGCCACAACGTAAAATGGAGTTATTACGTGCTTGGGATGCTGCAGATGAGTACATCTTAAATCATCTACACGAACAAGCCGTTCTGACTCCAGATACATCTAAACGTACTTTAATAGTAAACGATAGCTTCGGAGCACTTTCTTGTGCACTGCATTCTTTTGCGCCAGATAACTGGTCAGACTCTAGCATTGCCCACATGGCAGCTAAAGAAAACCTGAAGGCAAATGAATTCAGTACGGACCTCAACACCATTGAGTCACTACAAGACCTAGAAGGTCATTATGACGTAGTGATCATTAAAATCCCTAAAACGACGTCATTCTTGGAAGAGCAGCTGATTCGTTTAAAGCCTCATGTCACGAAAGACACCGTTATTATTGCGGCTGGCATGGTTAAGCATTTACAAAAGTCGGCGTTCCAGTGTTTCGAACGCATTATGGGGCCGGTGACGACTTCATTAGCTAAGAAAAAAGCGCGCTTACTTTTTGCTGAAGTTGATGAAAGCCTAGCAGAGCAGGTAAGTCCTTACCCAACGACTTACATTGAGCCTGATGTTGGTGTACCGCTGAGTAACCACGCTAATTTATTCTCTCGTGAGCACTTGGATTTAGGTGCGCGTTTCTTTTTAACGCAATACACTGAGATGCCAAAGAACGCAAAGCATGTGATCGACCTTGCCTCTGGTAATGGTGTGCTAGGTATTAAATATCAGCAAATGAGTCCAGATGCGCAAATCAGCTTTCTTGATGAGTCATACATGGCGGTTGCGTCTTCTAAAGAGAACTACGAAGCAACGTTTCCTGATATCGAAGCAGCGGCAAGCTTTTTAGCAACAGATGGCTTAAGAGGCATAGAGTCTCAGTCTGTTGACTTGATTTTATGTAACCCTCCGTTTCACCAGCAACATGTCGTGGGCGAGCAAATCGCGATGGATATGTTTCTTGAGAGCAAGCGTTGCTTAGCTCAAGGTGGTTCACTTTGGGTAGTAGCGAATGTACATCTCGCTTACCAAGCTAAACTGACTCAAATGTTCGGAAATTGCAGAACGGTTGATAGCGATAAGCGATTCGCTGTCATGAAAGTAATTAAGCGCTAATTATCAGCCAATAAATCGATACTTAATATATTTTGTTTATCCGAAAAAACAGCAAGTTTTTTCTAGTTTGCTATACTTGAGCTATTATTGACTTTCAGTATTAAGTGAACAAATAAATGACAATATTAGGTATCGATCTTGGTACGACCAATAGCGCGTGTGGCGTGTGGCGTGACGACAAAGTTGAGCTAATCCCTAACTCTTTAGGCGACTTTTTGACACCCTCCGCTATTTATATTGATAGTGATGAACGGGTACATGTCGGCAAAGTTGCCCGTGAACGCTCTGTTACCCACCCTAATGATACTGCTCAAGTATTTAAGCGCTATATGGGCTCACGCAAGCAAATCAAGCTTGGCAAACGTGAATACACTGCCGTAGAGCTATCTAGTTTTGTATTATCTCGTCTTAAAGAAGACGCAGAAAAGCACTTAGGTGAGACTGTAACGCAGGCCGTTATTAGTGTTCCCGCCTACTTTAATGACACGCAGCGTAAAGCGACTAAACAGGCCGGTGAAATGGCAGGTCTAAGCGTCGAGCGTTTGGTTAACGAACCTACCGCAGCGGCTATAGCTTATGGCCTACACGATAAGCCTGAACACTCACAATTTATGGTTCTTGATCTTGGTGGTGGAACGTTTGACGTCTCTATCATGGAGTATTTCTCTGGTGTATTAGAAGTTCACGCCTCATCGGGTGATAACTTTTTAGGTGGCGAGGACTTTCTTGATCTGCTTGTTGATCTTTATTTGCAAAAAGCATCGTTAAAGCGTGAAAAATTAAGTCGTCAAGAATTACAAAAAATCCAAATGCAGATGGAATTAGCAAAGCGCGAATTCAATGTTGCTGACACAGTAAATATCGAACCTATTTTAGCGTCACAAACAGAATCAATAACCGTGACTCGAGATGAGTTTGTAAAAGCGACAGAGAGCTTATTACAACGTATTCAAGTGCCAGTTGAAACTACACTGCGTGATGCCAACTTACGCGCTTCTGATTTGGATGAAGTGATCTTAGTCGGAGGCGCAACCCGTATGCAAAGTTTGCGTTCTGCGGTCGCTAAGATGTTTAGACGTTTGCCAATGGCGAATCTTGACCCTGACTTAGTGGTTGCAATGGGCGCCGCTATTCAAGGTGGTTTAAAAGCAAAAGATAAAGCGTTAGATGATGTGGTTTTGACGGACGTGTGTCCTTATACCTTAGGCACAGGTACTCATAACGAAGCGGATGTGAGCGGTGTTCAAGGTGACTTGTTTAGCCCGATACTTGAGCGCAATACCGTGATTCCAGCAAGTCGTGTGTCGAGTTATTACACTGTCGCAAATAATCAGAAAGCATTACAGTTCAATATTTACCAAGGTGAAAGCCGCCTCGTAAAAAACAACATCCCACTCGGTGAGATAACCGTTAAAATCCCTAAAAACAAAAAAGGCGAAGAGGGTGCAGAGGTACGTTTTAGTTATGACATGAACGGCTTACTCGAAGTCGACATCAAAGTGATTAGTACCGGCGAAACCTATAATAAGATGATTCAAAATGCGCCCGGTGAACTATCGGAAGCGGAGCTTGAAGCATCCCGCAAAAAATTGTCTAAGTTGAAATTTCACCCACGTGAAGAAGAAACTAATCAGTTGCTAATTGCCCGTGCTGAGCGACTCTTTGAAAGCCGACTTGCTGATGACCGAGTGACCATTCAAAACAGTTTACGTTGGTTTGAAGAGTTACTTGAAAAACAGGATAAACGTGAGATTCAAGAAGGTCAGGTCGAATTCTCTGACTTTTTAGAGCGTTTTGAACAGGATCGGTTATTCTGATGGATTGCTGGGAAGTATTAGGTATTGAGCCTAGGTCTGATAAAAAGACAATTAAAATTGCGTATGCAAAGCTGCTTAAAAAGACGCGTCCTGATGAAGACCCTGAAGGTTTTCAAAGACTGCACTCTGCTTATAAAGAAGCGCAAAGCTGGGAAGACTATTATTACGAAGAGGATGAGTCAGAGTGGGACTCAACTAAAAGCGCCTCTGAACCTGCTGTACTTTCGGTAGATAATAGTGAGTCTCCAAATGATGTGACACTTGCATCACCTAGTGCTGACTACGTCTTTTCTGAAGATGTTAAACCCTTAGAGGTAACAGTTACTTATTCGGAAAGTATGGATAATGACTCAGTCACAGAAACAATTGAGTCAACGCTACCCAGTGTGGATTTGATAGAAGAACCCGTTCAACAATTGAGTAAAGAAGACTTACAGCTTCTTGATGATATTCGAGAGCAAGAGGACGCACTTGCAGAAAGCTGGGAGTCATTCCGTGAACAAGTGAATACCTTAGTTGCAGATCACAAAGCCTGTAATGTAGTGGCGAACTGGTCATTTTTAGAAGAAATGCCAGCGATGCAGGATTTAGAATTCCGCAAAAATGTTGCGGACAGTCTATTTGAAGTCGTTTCTGAGCTTAATGAAGAGTCACTTAAGAAGAAAAGCCTCTACATTAAACGTCCGGTTATAAACCATTTAAACAATCTATTTAAGTGGGATAAACACTGGCAAGAATACGAATACCGTTACTCTGCTTCGTTACACGAAGCCGTTTTTCCCTACCTTGAAGAAACCGAAAAAGTGGTACCGGGATCCTATATCAGCCGCGAAGTGCATTACTACCGTCGTATTGCTGCATTTGCTATTGATGTCGCCATTTTTGCAGTCATTGGCTTTTTACTTTTTACAATCGGTAATAACCTTACTTCGACAGAAGATGGTGTTCTATGGCTAATAGGGTGGGGCTTTATTTACCAACTAGTGCTGACACCGATTCAAGAATGTTCTCACCACCAAGCGACGATAGGCAAACGGATAATGAACCTGCAAGTGATTGACATGAAAGGTAAGCGCTTAGGCTTCTTTCATGCATTGGGCAGAAGCTTTACAACCATAATTTGCTGCTCACTGTTTAAATTTGTGCTTTGGATCAATCTCATTCTATCGTGGTGGAAAAACGAGTTACTTCAAGACAGACTCAGTCGTTCTTACATTGTATTAAATGCTAGAAAAGATTAAGCAATATTCTGGCCTAATCAATTAGGCCAATGGCACGATCAATGGCATCCATATCACAATGAGTTTCAAGGTGTAGCGCGAGTGTATCTAGCGCTGCATCGACTTGCTCAGCCCATTCACCTGACTCACTTTGAATGCCAATTTTCTGTAAGAAAACCTGACGGTAGACTGCATTATCAAACAAACCATGAGCGTACATGCCCGCAATATTGCCCTGAATATAGCCAATGACTTTCTGCTGTTGGTTTAGCAAATAAGGTTTAGCGTTAATGTCTGCAACTGTTTTACCGTGATGAATCTCATAACCCAGCACCTGCGCACCGCCATCAACCAGTTTCGCTTGTGTTTGCTGTGTGATTTTTTCAGATTCTAGAGTGGTATCGATGCTGAGTAGATTGAGGCCCTGACTAGTAAAACCGCCTTCTAAGTTGTGCGGGTCTTGGAGTGTTTTACCCAGCATTTGCATACCACCGCAAACTCCTAATATCTGAACACCTTGATTGGCTAACTCATGAAGTTTTGCTGCAAAACCATTTTTCTTAAGAAAGTCTAGGTCATGACTCACATGCTTAGAACCAGGCAAGATAACCGCAGCAACATTGTTTAAATCACTGACTTTATCGACAAAGTTTAGCTGAATACTTGAGTCATTAACCAACGCATCAAACTCGTCAAAATTCGACATATAAGGCGTTCGTATGATGGCCACTTCAGGCTTCTCAGAATGCTCAACGTGTGTGTTGTGAGAGTAAGCATCTTCAGTGGGCAAGGGTAGATTCAACATGGGAATAATGCCAACGGTTGGGATATTAGTTTTTTCTTCCAACCAATCCATCGCGTTACCTAATAACGTCGAGTCGCCTCTAAATTTATTCAGTAAAAAACCTGCAACACGTTGCTGCTCATTAGCCGCAAGGCAGTGCCATGTACCTAGCAGATGCGCGAATGCACCACCACGATCAATGTCAGAAGCAATAAGGACTTGTGCATCAGCCTCAATAGCCACACTCATATTAACGATGTCACCTGAGCGTAGGTTTATTTCAGCAGGACTGCCTGCACCTTCGATTATGACAAGATCATAGTCATTCTTCATGGTGTGAATGCTACTTTTAACCGTTTCCCACAAGTGTTCTTTGCGTTTTTGCCACGGGATTTTTTTCAAATGAGGCTGGGCTTTACCTAGCAGAATAACTTGCGACATTGAGTCTGCTTCTGGTTTTAGTAGGACAGGATTCATCAAGACGGTTGGAGTAACACGTGCCGCCTGTGCTTGTAGTAACTGTGCGCGACCGATCTCTCCGCCATCGATGGTGACACCTGCATTATTACTCATGTTTTGCGCTTTAAAAGGAGCCACCTTGATTCCGCGATTAGCATAGAGTCGACAGAAGCCAGCGGCAATATAAGATTTACCTGCATCAGAGGTACAGCCTTGTATCATCAGTGGGGAGAGTTTTTTTGAGTTAGGCATAGTGTTTTATAGTCGTGAGTGAAAATGCGTGACGAATCATAACGCGAACGTGTCGCTTCTGTGACAATTATCTAAAAAGTGAGGAAATATATTGACTCTAAATAGTCACATGAACACTATTGGCATCTATTTAAAACATGTATGAATTGGAGCTAATTAATGGGTAAATTAATCGATGGCAAAGCATTTGCTAACCGCCTATGTGAAACCTTAGCTGAAGAGGTTGCATCACTGAAAAGCGAAAAGCAGCTTACACCTTGTATTGCCGTGGTTCTCGTTGGTGAAGACCCTGCTAGTGCAACGTATGTTGGCGCAAAAGTAAAACGTTGCGAGCAATTAGGGATTGACTCTCGCTCTCATCATTTGGATGTAACTACCTCCGAAGAGGAATTACTTTCTCTAATTGATAGCTTAAATAATGACCCAGCAGTACATGGCATTTTAGTACAACTGCCTGTACCTAAGCAGATCAATTCAGAAGCGGTGATCAATGCAATCAGCCCTGATAAAGACGTCGATGGTTTTCATATCAGTAACGTTGGCGCAATGGCTGTTGGCCAGAATAATATGGTGCCATGTACACCGCTTGGTTCGATGATGCTATTAGAAGATGAGCTAGGTGATTTAAGCGGCCTAAATGCTGTTGTCGTTGGGCGTTCTAATATCGTTGGTAAGCCAATGGCTACCTTATTGCTACAGAAAAGCTGCACAGTAACAGTAGCTCATTCACGTACCAAAGACTTACCGGCAGTTTGTCGCGGTGCAGATATTTTGGTAGCGGCAGTGGGTATTCCTCATTTTGTTAAAGCTGACTGGATTAAAGAAGGCGCTACAGTTATTGACGTTGGTATCAACCGCATTCAAGATCCTGAAACAGGTAAGAACAGATTGGTTGGTGATGTTGACTTCGATGCGGCAAAAGATGTGGCAGGTGCAATCACTCCTGTTCCAGGCGGTGTAGGTCCAATGACCATTGCTTGCTTGATGTATAACACGGTTGCAGCGGCTAAGAAATTATCTGGCATAGCGTAACTATTGTTTGTTGTGTATTTTAAAGAGCGGGCTTTTTAGTCCGCTTTTTTATTGGTTATTTAAAATGATTATTGATCACAAGCTTTTCGCGCTACCGATACTCTTAACGTTATCTGCCTGCGGCGTTGCAAACACAGATATCAACCAAGAGGGTTGGGGAAGTGACTCAGTCGATCAGCGTTATCGTCCTTCATTGAACTGGATCGATAATTTTAGCGATGCAAAAGTTGTAACCGCGGACGGCTCTCTGAGTGAAGCTATCGATGCTTGTGATGAAGTTGCGGGGGGTAATAAATATTGTGTGGTTACAGTCAGTGATTCAACAACGGGCGCTGCTGTTGACATTTTTCGCTCTAATACCAAGATTATCGGCTCAAATAGAACAACACCTCTCATACCCAGTAAAAATGGTACGTTTATCTATATAGGTGAAAATACTCAAAATGTAGTCATTGAAAGCCTAACGCTTAAAGGGCGTCATGTCGGTGAAGACGAATTATTCGCTATCGTTGTTGAAGGCAAAAAAATCAATAATATTCTCATCAAAAGCAATATGATTTTTGAGTTTAATAGTGATGAAAATGCTCATGGTATTGCAGTTTTTGGTACGGGCATTACAGAACAAGAGGCTATTACAAACGTAGTGATTGATAACAACACCATTCACACCATGAGAACGGGTTCCAGTGAAAGCCTAGTGGTGAATGGTAATGTCAGTGGCTGGGAAATCACCAACAACAAAATTTACGATGTTAATAATATCGCGATAGATGCAATTGGTGGTGAAGGTGTTTCAACGAAACTCGCCACTGACGAGCATGGTCGTCAACTACCCGGTAAATTTGATGCCGCTCGAAATGGCTTTATCGAAGGTAACTCTGTGACCAATATGAGTACCAAAGATAATCCCGCCTATGGCAATGATTACACTTGGGCTGGAGCGATATACGTGGACGGTGGACACCATATTCAAATTAAAGATAACACCGTTGTAAACGCACCTTGGGCTTATGATGTCGGCTCTGAAAATTGCCTTACATCGAGTCACATTACATTGACTGGAAATACCGCATCAAGAAGCTATTATGGCGACTTGCTTTTAGGTGGTTACGCTGAGACTGGCTACCTTGAAGACAAGAATATTGACTGCAACCCAAACAATACTGAAGATGCAAATGAGGGTCACGGTTATGTTAGATTTGTAACCGTTAAAGATAACTTTTTTAATACTCTCGAGCCAGTTGATAAAGATACCAGTAATGCGCTCATTCAATATAGAACCACTAATAGTATTGTAGTAGGCACTAGCGTTAAGCCTAGTAATGAATCTGGGAATGGGGTGGTTACAGGCGATGATAATTCGATAAAGACTATTGAGTAGCATCACTTGCATGCGGTTTTTTCTTCACGTATCTTCAAGCTACTCACTTAAAAAATAATAATCATGTCAGAATTTTTACAAAACAGTTGGCAGCAGTTGAGTCACTTATCTACCTTAGAATACATTTTATTAGCCAGTTGTATCTTATTGATTACTACTGCTCGACTCATTTTCAAACATATCTTCCGATTGCCCGTCGATAGCAATCAGTATTCTAATAAGCTACAAACATTTAGAGACATCGCTTTTCTGACGATTGCGGCAATAGTACTTAATCGCCTAATATTCTCAGATGCTAGTCACGACAGTGTTGCCACAAAATTGCTAGGCATTATCATTATCATTTTTTGTGCGTTCTGGACGGTACAAATCCTACACTTTTTAATCCGACGCCAGTACGGACAAAACACTGAAGTGTCAGGACAAAAAATCATTACTGATAGTTACAATAGCCGTTTATTGAGCGTACTTGTGACGGTACTAGTGGTGATATTTTCGATCATTAGTATTGTGCAGTTACTGGGTTTAGATAGTTTGCTAGAAGCAGGTGGAGTCATCGGCTTTATCGGCGTTATGTTAGCGCTGACTCAAGGGGCATGGGCACCTGACATTATCAGCGGCTTAGTTATTCTAAACAGTGACTTACTGAACAGTGGTGAAATTGTGGAGATTGATGATGGCAAAATCGTTGGCCAAGTTTTTAGAATAAAGCTATTCCACACCGAGTTGCTTGATTTGGTACATAACAACCGTATCCTGATTAAGAACGCTAAGTTACGAGACATGACCATTCATAACCTTTCTAAGTTTTCTTCTGCGAGAGGTTACCGTGAAAAGTTGGTGTTTAAGATTGGTTATGATGCGGATGTCGCCGAGGTTAAAGCGCTGTTTGAACGCACCTATGAGCTTGCACTGACTGACAGTGAAATAGCAATTGAAGGTGATCATGCCTTAGAAATCAGAGTCCAAGATACTGGCGACTACGCCGTTGAGTGGGCGGTGTTTTATTACACCAAAAAAGTACGTTATATGCTTAAAACAAGACAGTTATTTAAAGAACTGGCCCTTAAAGAATCCATACGATCAGGCATTAGTTTATCAACACCTGATTTATATCAACGAATTCCAGAGGTCTGCACCGTTGCTTCTAACAGCAAAATTGAAGACAATCTGAACCCGAACCCATAACAAGTAATTTACATGGCTAAGAAAAAACGCGATATCCCAGTTTTCGAGCATCCTATTATCGAAACGCATTGTCACTTGGATTATCTTGAAGACCGTACGCTGGATGAAGTCGTTAATGATGCAAAGCTCGTTAACATCGAGCGCATTATAACCATTGCTGTTTCAGCGGGTAATTTAGATAAAGTCTTAGCGATGACTCAGGCCAATGAAACGATTTGGGGGACTCAGGGTATTCATCCACATGATGCTGACGAGTATAACGATGATGTAGAAGCTAAGATTCGTGAAAACGCGACTAATGAGCGTATCGTAGCGATTGGCGAAATTGGTTTAGATTATTTCTACGACCACTGTGATAGAGCGAAGCAACGTGCTGCATTTGAAAGTCAGTTACAAATTGCCATTGATTTGGCAATGCCAATTGTTGTGCACACGCGTGAAGCAGATGAAGACACACAGGCAATTCTACAAAACTTTGTTGGTCAAATGCCAAAGCGAGGCGTTATTCATAGCTTCACCTCAGGCAAGTCGCTTGCAGAGTATTGCTTAGGCGAGGGGTTTCACTTAGGATTTAACGGCATTAGCACGTTTAAAACGGCTGAGAATGTTCGTGAAATAGTCGAACTTACACCCGTTGAAAAGATTCTGTTTGAAACGGATGCACCGTACTTAACACCAGTACCGTATCGCGGCACAGTCAATGAGCCAAAGTACTTACCATTTATTGCTGAGCATATAGCTAGTGTGAAGCAGGTACCCGTTGAAGAGTTATTACCTCAAGTTTGGAAAAATAGTATGGGGCTTTTCTTTAATACTTGAACTTTTTACGCGAAATCTGCACAAAATAGCCACAAATAAGGCATTGGGAAATAGTCTGACACTTGTTAGTATTATTGACTGAACAAATCATCATAAAAAATTAATAAGCTTGATAGAGGCGCTGCATGAATATTGGAAGGGTTTTAAAGTATTTAATCACTGGGGTTGTTGTTGGAGCGATATTGTTTTTTGCCGGCTTCGGTGTTGTTAATCTTCTTACGAAAGATTCCGCTGAAATTGTTGCAGTTCCACAGCCAACAATTATCCCCGATACAACTGCTGACACTACGACTGATACGGCTACCGTTGAAGTGATTCCACCTTCAATCAATGTATCTGAAGGTACAAGTAGCTCACCTATCAAAATCAAACCATTAGGTGCTGCAGACGACTCCGCTACTACAGCAGAGGGTGAAGCTGCTGACGCAACACCGACTTTGGCATTTGGTACGTTGACGCTTAACGCGATTAACTCAACCAACAAGCAGCCACTTAAGGCTGACTTCCTCATTCAAAATGATGCCGGCGCGGCCATCGCTCAGGTAAAAAGCACTGAGCAAACTACATTGAGCTTTCCTGTTGGCAGCTACAAAATCACAGTTAACCAAGGCAAGAATAAGATTGTTCGCTACCTAGGCGTTAAGAACGGCCAAAATGGCTCTGAGACATTTGAAATCGATGCGCCCGTTATTGCAGGTGACAACGCTGTTGCGGTCGCTCCAATTGTCAGTGAACGACCTAACGTATCAGCAAATACAAACACGGCAGTCATTGTTGATGAGCCAGCCGCTCCCGTAGTTAAATCTCAAACATCAGCGACGGTCACTAAAGTACCTGCAAAAGCGACGAATAACGCTAGCGCAACAACAACTCAAACACCGACAGCGGCTACAGAAACGCCTGCTGCAACTAGTACAACCGCAAACTCTACTGCAACCGCACCATCTGCAGAGACTGAGCAAACTGCATCAACGACGGAAACCACAACACCTACAACTGCGAGCGAAGCGGCTGATCAAGGTATTGGTGGTTTACGTGTTTCGGCACTGACTAAAGTAGGTAATCGTCCAATGCCTGCGAGTTTTTACATTCAGCGATTAAATGGTGAGAATGTTGCAAACATTAAAAATGTAAACACACATCAGTTTAATTTACCTGCAGGCAGTTACCGCATCACCGCTCGTTCGGGCACTGTGCGTATGGTTAAGCAGATTAAAGTGGTTGCCGCTCGCGGGATTCATGAAATCTTTAATATGCCTTCTCTAGGCAATTCAACAACTACTGCACCGACTAGCACAGCATCAGTCGCTACCGCACCTAAAGCAGCTCCAGCAGTGGTCGCACCGACACCTGTAGCGCCAACACCGTCAGCAGATGCGACAGGACGTTTAGAGTTATTTGCGCGTGATGAGTCAACCAACAAACCTATTCGTTCAAACTTCTATATCCATACGCCAGCGGGCAAGTTGATCACAAGTAAGACTTACGTTGAGTCTATTGGTTATAAATTACCAACAGCACAGTATAAAGTCACCGTTCGTGCGACTGGCTATAAGAACAAAATCATTACATTAAATGTACGAAAAGATCAGACGCGTCGTGAAACGTTTAAGATGGAACTAGTGGCACCTGTAATGCCGCCTGCACCGGTAGCACCTCCAGTGAACCGTGTAACAGCGCCTGTTACTGCTGTACCACCGGCTCAAGCATTACGACAAGCACCAAGACCAAATCGTGGTGGCTTACAAGTAAACGTAGTGTCAAAAGAGGGCGTTCCTTTAAAAGCTGACATTATGGTGTTACGCCGAAATGGCACACCGGTTAAACGTGCAATCAATGCTTCAACAGCTAACTTTGACTTGAATCCAAGAAACTTTGTCGTGAGAGTACGTCATGGTGGGTTTGTGACAAACCAACAAATCAATGTTATAGCGGGCAAACTGGCAATCAAAACAATTACGTTTGATCTAAATACAGGCTTCCGTTAATAGGTTTTAGATAACTTATATCGGCGCGTTAAAAACAGACTATACCCCCGTTTTCTGGAGCAATTTCATGTTAAAGCTGCACCAATTCCCCATCTCGCATTATTGTGAAAAAGCTCGCTGGGCGCTTGAAATAAAAGAATTACAGTACCGAAAAGTAAACTTACTACCCGGTCCACACATAAAAAAAGCGAAGAAAATAGCCAAGCGTAGCTCGTTGCCGATTTTGGAACATGATGGTGTTTTTATACAAGAATCGTCAGATATCATTACGTACTTAGATAATAATTTTTCACGCCGCTCTCTCACTCCAGAGCAACCTAAGGAGCAAGAACTTGCTGCGGCTTGGGAGTCATTTGCTGACCGAGAAATTGGACCAGCAGTACGCTTGCTGTGCTACAGCACGCTGCTCGACCACCCTGGCATAATGATTCCATTGTTTACCAAAAACGGTCCTTGGTATGGGCGTTGGGCACTAAAACCAGCATTCCCTAAGATTGCTGAGTCTATGCGTGACATGTTTAAAATAACCCCGCAGTCAGCCATTGAAGCTGAGAATAAAGTCTCAACGGCACTTGATAATTTAAATGCTACGTTAGGTGATCGTGAGTTTTTGGTGGGTGATACATTTACCCGCGCTGACCTATCAGTTGCTTCATTATTATCACCGCTGATTATGCATCGTACTTATGGGGTCGAGTGGCCAGACTCAATGCCTGAACCACTAGCCTCACAAATGACTAGTTTTCATGATCGCCTAGGTTGGGTTGAACACATTTACGACAACTTCCGTTAATTACTTAATGTGACGCCAATAAAGCATTAGTAAGAAACCAACAAGCGCACCGCCCAAATGAGCGAAGTGCGCTATGCCACCACCCAATAATGAATAACCGGTAACACCAGAAAACAGATCAAGGCACAGCAAGGCAGGAACGAAATACTTGGCTGCTATTGGAAACGGCACAAACATCAAGAACATTTTCATGTTTGGGTAGCGCATAGCAAATGCCACGATTACCCCATATAGAGCACCTGATGCTCCTACCGTCTTCATATGATAAGTTTGATAAACCTCACCGACCATTTCGGCCGTTAGATTACTAGTCGGCATATACATCCGAGTCTCTAGCAAATCTTTAATATCGAGACTTGTCATCCCTGCGGCACTGACCGCTGCAACACTCGCAGTGTATTCATAACTATCTACTAGACTGGAAATTACACCCGCACCAATACCTGCGACGAAATACAGAATAAGAAATTTCTGACTGCCCCAAATGCGCTCTAAGGCACTTCCAAACATCCACAAACCCAGCATATTAAACAAAATATGCATGACCCCACCGTGCATGAACATACTGGTAACGTACTGCCAGACGGCAAAGTTCTCATTTTCAGGCAAATAAAGCCCAAATAATGAGTTTAAGTCGTACAGCAGTACGTTATCCAAAAGGAACAGGGCAACGTTGATGATCAGTAAAATGCGTACCGCAGGTGTTATCTTATACATAGCAAGTCAGTATCAGGTTATTGAAGGTGTTTTGCTTACATTCTTAGCTGAGCGAGTCAGTAAGTAGAAACGATAATTTAGTGTAACAGCGGCACAAGCAAGACCCATGACAAGCCCCCACCATAAGCCAGCCGGCCCCATATTTTGATAAATACCTAACCACACAGCTGTACCCATTCCGACAACCCAGTAACTAAATATCGCTAATAACATCGGTATTTTGGTGTCCTTGAAACCTCTTAGTGATCCCATAGCACCAATCTGAAGACCATCGACTATCTGGAATAAAGCAGCTAACGCCAATAGCTGTGCAGCAATTTTAATAACGGCAGTGTCTTCAGTGTAAAGCTCAGCGAGCTGTTCTCCAAGTTGCCACAAGAAAATCGCCGATATCATAGTGATAGCCGTACATAACTGTATACCTAGCTGACCTTGCTTCTTAGCGTTTAATACTTGTTTCGCACCAACTGATTGACCTATACGTACTGTCAGCGCCATCCCGCAACCTAATGGAATCATAAAGGTGAGTGATGCTAAGTTAAGTGCGATCTGGTGAGCGGCTGTCGCATCCACACCAAAGCGCCCCATGACTAAGGCCGTAGCACTAAATAACCCCACTTCCATGCCCATTGATACCGCAATAGGCCAACCCACTTTAATAGTTTGATAAATATGTGACCAGTCAGGTGGTGTCATACGCTTGAACAGATCAAAGTCTTTATATTTGGGTTCATGATAGGTGTAAATAAAGATAGCAACGCAACTAATACCCTGTGCGATCCCCGTCGATAACGCAGCACCTGAAGCACCCATTTCAGGGAAACCATAACTCCCATACATAAACAGGTAGTTACCAATGATATTTAACGGCAGTGCAATGATCTGAATCCATAACAATGGCATGGTATTTGCCATTGCTTCACTGACCGAACGCGGTACTAGGTACAGCATGGTCAGTGGTAGACTCCATGCTATCCATAATAAGTAGTCGTGCGCAGGAGGGATGATCTCTGGCTTAATTCCCATATATGGCAGGGCACTACCGACACCGACTACCATCAAGATCGTGATAAAACCCAATGCAAGCGCAAGCCAAAGTCCTTGGCGGAATTCTTCACGCATTAAGCGTTGATTTTGGCTACCAATGTGCTGAGAAAGAATAGGGGTTAATGCCAGTAAAATACCAAAACCGATCAACATTACAAAAAACCAAATAGACGAACCCAACGCAATGGAAGCAATGGACAAAGCATCTATACGGCCCGCCATAATAGTATCGATCACACCCATGCTGACTTGCAGTAACTGAGCACCTATTATAGGAAGCGCTATTTTAGCTATTTGGATGAGTTCAGCAGTGCGGTTAAAAGCGGTAGTGCTCACGGCGATTCCTTAATGCGGGCAGGGTAGCCTCGTGATTATGATCACTAAACGCTATAAAGCAAGATAACAATACTTTGCACTAGGTCTAGTGCAAAGAGGCTTTAGGAGAGACAGAGGTCCATTACAGCTTTTTGTCGATAACCTTAAGTAACTGGACAATAAACCCTTCCATAGATAGCAGGGTTAAGTTGCTCTCACGCTGCTTTTCACCCCACATTGGTTCTGGGTAATAACTATCTTCTTTAAAGCGAGCCATGATGTGCCAGTGAACTTGAGGCTTGTAATTACCAAATGAGGCTATGTTTATTTTCTCTGGGTTGAAATAAGCCAACATTTCTACTTCGATGATATCCAGCAATTGCCAAATTTGCTGTTTGGTTGTTGAATCACACTCAGAAAATTCTTTCAGACTTGCTTGAGAGTAAACTTTTACCCAAGGGATCTCACTGTCATGAATCTTAATATAGATATGCTCATTAGCGTAAAACTGACTCATAAAACTCTCTTAATTTCGTTATTAATGGGGCGTTATTAGCTAGCGAACTTATTTTCGCGGTATAAAAGCCACTGATAAAAGACCCCGACAATTGCACTGGTGATAATAAACACAGCACCACCACCGACAATACCAAACTTAATACCGTGCTGTAAGCTATGTAAACCCCACAAAACGTTACTACTTGGCATATTAATATAAGTATAAAATAGCCCTGCTAACCCTGGAATTAACAGAATAAGAAGCAGGGCACAGCGCTGTGTTATTAAGCTAGGCTGCCAAGCTAGTTGCTGCATGGGTGTCGTCATTTTATACCAACGATAAATCCACCACCCTAATAATACTAACCCACCAACAGTGCTTACATGCTGAAACACTCTAAACGGCATGATTTGATATCCATCGAGCTTCAATAAGGGCGTGCTAAACCACGTCAGGGAATCCGTTAATGCATTTTCATGAGTAAACGCATCCCAAATAATATGTGTAGCAGCTCCGATCAGTATCGATACGATGACTGCATGGGCGTTATTACTAGGCGGGCACCGGCCTAATAGTAGGTGTTGAGGTAAGCGATGCTTTAACGGCTTTGGAAAAATCGAGGTGACAACAGGTGCCATTAATAAATGATATAAGTAGAAAAATCCGACACCCAATGGCAGACAGACGGTAAATAGCCCCATGAGGCTATGGCTTTCCAGCCGATAATAGTAGACAAATTCCGGTGGTAGCATGTAAACAAAGTCGGGACACATAGCACCAATAAACAGTGCAGAAAGAATTCCGAAGTTGCCCAAGTAGCGGCGGAGCGGGATTGAGACAACTGGATGAGATAAAGTAAAAGGCATAGTATAATTCTTCTTGTTAGTGAGGACATTTTCGCGCATAATCCTTCGCTCTGCAATATGGTGATCTGCATTGGTCTCCTCGCGACGATAAACTACGAACCCAGCCAGGACCGGAAGGTAGCAACTGTAGTAGTGGATTTGTGCGCTGAGAATCGGCTGATGTGGATTGCCACCCTAATTGCGCTCTTTTTAAGCCATCTGTACTTTGTCTAATGAGTTATCAGGTTCTCGCTCGAAAATGGCGACCTCAAAATTTTAAAGAAATGGTTGGTCAGCAGCACGTTTTACGTGGACTGATTAATGCGCTCGATAACGACCGCCTTCACCATGCTTATCTTTTCACCGGCACTCGTGGTGTTGGTAAAACAACAATTGCCCGAATTCTTGCAAAATGTCTTAACTGCGAAACTGGCATCACTTCAGAACCTTGTGGTGAGTGCGGCGCATGTAAAGAAATCGCATCAGGCCGTTTTGTTGACCTAATCGAGGTCGATGCTGCATCTCGTACTAAAGTCGAAGACACTCGAGAATTATTGGACAATGTTCAATATGCACCGACGCATGGTCGCTTCAAAGTTTACCTGATAGATGAAGTCCATATGCTATCAGGCCATAGCTTTAACGCCTTGCTTAAGACGTTGGAAGAACCACCTGAGCACGTAAAATTCCTATTTGCGACGACAGACCCACAAAAATTGCCCGTTACGATTTTATCTCGCTGCCTTCAATTTAATTTGAAGCGTATGACGATGGATATGATCGCTAACCACTTGCAACACCTTGTTACTGAAGAAAGCATTAAAGCAGACGATCCTGCACTTCGTTTATTAGCACGTGCAGCCGACGGCAGCATGCGTGACGCGTTGAGTTTAATGGACCAAGCGATAGCGTTTGGTAACGGTAATGTCGAGTTCGCTGATGTCCAAGAAATGCTGGGCAGTATTGCTCATGACCCGTTAATCGAAATGATTAAGATGGTTGCTTCAGGCGATGGTGCAGGCATCATCAATAAAGTTGAAGATATGGCAGGAGTTACTCCTGACTTTGCAGCCGCCACTGATGCGATGATTTCAATGCTTCACCAGATGGCTGTTCTACAAGTAGTAGATGGTGCCGATGAAGACAACGATAACCTTCGTGAGTTAGCTCAACAACTTAGTAAAGAAGACGTACAGCTTTATTATCAAATAGCGATAACGGGTCGACGTGACTTATCACTAGCACTGGATCCACGTAGTGGGTTTGAAATGTTGTTATTGCGCATGCTGGCATTTAGACCAACGAATGTTGCGCCTGTTGCTTCTCAAACAATTACAGATGCTACAAAAAGCGACGAAATCAAAAAAAAAACGTTAGGTAGTAAAGTCTCAGCCGAGACATTATTGCCAGCACCAGCACCAGCACCAGCACCAACACCAACACCAGTACAGACTCCACCACCTGAACCTAAAGTTGTGCCGACACAAACTGTTCAGGAAAGTAGCGGCGGTTCTGAGTGGGATGAATATGATCAAATGGTTAATTCAGAGCCTGTATCTAAAGCACCTGATACACACTCTGCTGACAGCACAATAAGCACATCTGAAGTACAACAGCCGCCAGTATCACCACAGTCACCGACGCCTCCACCATGGGGTGACGCACCAGCGACTAATGAAACAATAAAAGAGCCTACTGCTAAAGCAACTGATCCCGTTGAGCAGGTGATTGCAAAAAGTGCAGAGCCAATAACTCCAGTTGATAACACGCAACCTATAAAACAAGCTGTAGAGCTAGCACCTGAAGTGAATTTAGAAAGCAAGGCTGTAGACATTAAGGAAATGTCTGCTCATTCTGCTGATGAGTGGTATGGTATTGTTAAGGCATTACCATTAACAGGCCGTGCTGCAGCCCTTGCGCAAAATTGCGTATTAGCGGAACAAACTGAAGACCGTATTGAGATTCATTTAGAAAGCGCTAGTGAAATGTTGATGAGTAGCGGCGTCACAGATGAAATTGAAGCAGCACTAAACGCTCACTTTGGGACTAAAAGAACCTTAGTTGTTGCAGTAAGAGAGTTGAATACTGAAACACCGGCCCAATATAATGATCGTTATATTGTTGAACGACAGAAGGCCGTTGAACGACATATTAACGAAGATAGCTTTGTATTAAAGCTAGCCAAAGAGTTTGACGCAAAGGTTGTACCGGGCTCGGTAAAACCGAAGAGCGACTAATCATTACAAATTTGAATTTAGGAGAGATGTTATGTTGAAAGGTGGTTTGGGCGGAATGATGAAGCAGGCTCAGAAAATGCAAGAGGACGTTAAGCGTGCTCAAGATGAGATTGCTTTGCTAGAAGTAACTGGTCAGTCTGGTGGTGGTTTGGTTGCAGTAACAATCAACGGTCAACATGAATGCAAAAAAGTTAAAATCGACCCTAGTTTAATGGAAGATGATGACCAAGAAATGCTAGAAGACTTGATCGCAGCTTCTCTGAATGACGCAGTACACAAACTTGCTGAAGAAACTAAGTCTCGCATGTCTGGCGTTACCGCGGGTATGAACTTGCCTGCTGGCATGAAGCTGCCGTTTTAATCGATGGAATCCTCACTGCTTAATGAAATGGTGGAGGCCTTTAAATGCCTTCCAGGTGTTGGCGCTCGAACAGCACAGCGCATGAGTTTCCATTTATTAGAGCGGGATCGTGAAGCTGGGCTTCGTCTAGCTTCTGCGATGCAGCAAGCGATCGATAAAATTGGTCACTGCCAACTTTGCCGCACCTTGACAGAGCATGAGTTCTGTAAAATCTGCAGCAACACAGGCCGTGACTCAAGTAAGTTATGTATCGTTGAAAGCCCATCCGACGTAATTGCCCTTGAGCAAGCAACAGATTACCGTGGTCATTACTTTGTATTGATGGGTAAATTGTCGCCGTTAGATGGTGTTGGCCCAGAGCAACTAGGTTTAGACCTACTAGAAAATCGCTTTGAGACAGGTGAAATTAAAGAGTTAATTTTAGCTACAAATCCAACCATCGAAGGTGAGGTGACTGCTCACTATATCCACCAGTTGGCAGGGAAGCATGATATCTCTGCAACGCGCATAGCACATGGCGTACCTATTGGCGGTGAGTTAGATTATGTTGACAGTGGTACACTTTCGCATGCGTTTGACGGTCGTCGCGCTTACTAAACTTTAAATTTTTGTAAATCTTCTTAGGTATAACTATGTCTGATTGTTTATTTTGTAAAATTCTTGCAGGTGAAGTGCCATCTGATGTGGTTTATGAAGATGAGCATGTTCTCGCATTTAAAGACATCTACCCACAAGCACCATTCCATGTGCTTATTATCCCTAAGAAACACATCTCAACATTAAATGATTTAGATGTTAACGATAATGAATTAGCCGGTCGCTTATTCACAACAGCTAAAATTATTGCCCAAGAGCAGGGCTTTGCTGATGATGGTTATCGTGTCCAAATGAATTGCGGAGAAGGTGGTGGTCAAATCATCTTCCACATGCATTTACACCTTCTTGCAGGTAAAAAGTTTAGCGCATAACTGCTAACTTTCTTTTTTTGGTACATCAATACTCATTAAATTCGCGCATTCTGGTGCAATATCTTTCCACGCGTCAATTTCCAGCTCAAGCTGAATTAATGCACAGGTAGGTATCGGTGCAGCCTTTTGTTTACTGAGTGTATTGACCAAACCTGACATTCCAGGATTGTGCCCAACCAGCAATAAACAATCGATATCGTCACTGGTTTCTTGCAGCAAATACATTAATGTAAAAATATTTGCCTCATATATCCTTTTTTCTGAACCTATTTCACTTTCAGTGATACCTATTTGTACTGCCACAATTTTTGCAGTACTTAAGGCCCTGTTCGCAGGACTGCTAATAATAGCTTGAGGGTAGTTATTCTTAGCAGCGAGTACATTAGCAATTTGTGGCGCTTGTATTGCTCCTCGTACATTTAATGGTCGCTCAAAATCACTTAACTTACGGTCATTCCAATCTGATTTGGCATGCCTAAGTAAGTAAAGAGTTTTAATATTTGATGATTTAGTAGTCATGTATCCAACTAGGTTCATTCGATTACTTTCAATATATCACTAATAACCATGACGAGGAAAAGCTGATAACTTTGGATAGATGAGATAATAGAATGCAAACTGACCGCGAACAAAAAAGATTAATTAACTGCACAAAAATTAACGAGATTACAGGGTGCCTAATTTGGACTCGCCAAGTATCGATTGATGGTCACGGAAGGACTATGGTCAAAGACGCTAATGGTAATACATCTCTAGATAGTGCTCACCGAGCAAGTTATATGGCTTTTTATGGTGATGTACCTAAAGGCAAAAAAGTACGCCAAGGCTGTGGTAACTCTTTATGTATAAATCCAGAGCACCTTGAGTTGATCGTAGATAAGTAAGTATTTACTTAAAAACCGAAAATTCTAGATTAAGATTGAATATCAATCAAATAAGTCGTGCACTGACTCTTTTGTTTACCGATATTTAACCTTTAGTACAGATAAAATAAACTATACTAGTTAAGTAGATTAGATGAAGACCAACTCACTCCTCCTTAAAACTAGTTAGTTTGAGTGATTCATTCGCGCCCATGTAATAACTAGATTGTTGTTATTCCGGCGCGTTTTTTACTTTTTGCGCCATCCCTTCCAAACGCCAGTCATCCGCACAGTCACTCCCTTAATCAATGCCCTAGGTTACTTCTTCGTCAGCCTAACAAATAATGGATCTCATTATAAATCTGTGTATAAACGCGGAGAGACAATGAGAAACAAATTATTAGTACTGAGCTCACTTTTAGGCTTACTTTTTTGCTACGGCAACGCCTCAACTGCAGAATTTTGTGATGACCAGTACTACGTCAGTCAAAGCTTACCTAATGGCGCTACTTGGGATATGTGTTGGACACAAGATGATAAGCAAGGTATCCGCTATCACCATGTGTTTTATCAACCTAAAGATGAGACGCGCCGCATGGTGCTTTACGATGCATCAATCGCTCAAATCCATGTGCCTTACGATGATAATGGTGCCCGTTACCATGACGTCTCTGATTTTGGATTAGGTGCTGACAATCTAGTTGCACTACAACAAGCCGAATGTAGTAATGGCCAACTTGGCTATTACAATTCTAAAGCGGCTATCTGTCAGCAGGTTATAAACGGCGGGGCTGCTTACCGTAGCGGCACAAGTACAAAACAACAGTCTTATTTGAAGCTATTTAGCATTTCAGATGTTGGGGAGTATTTATATTCATCCTCTTGGAAATTCTATGGTGATGGACGAATTATTCCTTCAATCGAAGCCACTGGGTCATTGCAGCGTTTTGGTGGTTTAGATAAAGAACAGCACGGTTGGTTAATGTCTAATAATTCTGAAGGATCAGTTGGCTTAGCGCATATGCACAACTTTTTCTGGCGTTTAGACTTTGATCTAGATGGTACTGGTAATTCTAGCTCTATTGATACCAACGACACTGTTCAAGAAATTAATTACAGTGACTACGCCGGTAAGCGATATCGCGAGTTAACTACGTTTACACAAGAACAAGCTCGCTCAGTAAACCCTACTAGCATGCGTTCTTGGTTAGTTAAAGACAGTAATACCACCAACAGTAAAGGCCACAACATTGCTTATGAAGTACGACTAAATCAAGCAGGCCAGCGTGAAATTGGTCCAACATTCGAGCCTTTCACCAATAACGACTTCTTTGTAAGTAAAGCTAAAAGCTGTGAGCGTATTGCATCTCATAATCAACGCGTCTTTGCTGACTGTAGTACTAACAATCTAAATGAGTTTGTCGATGGAGAGTCTATTCAAGGGCAAGATATTGTTGCCTGGGTTGGAGTCTCTTTCTACCACATGCCACGCTCAGAAGATGCTCCATACATGGACTCACACGAGTCAACCTTTGAAATCATTCCACGAGGCTGGCATACGTCAAATCCAATGTTAGATGAAGCTCCTACGACACAACTACGCCTTAGTGCATCTGAAGATCGCGCTACGACAGATAATAAAAGCTCTATATTAATCAATGTTCTTGCAAATGATACAGGGAGCAACATCACTTTTAACACACTTGATGATCCAGCTAACGGTACAGCACGTATAGTAGGTAACCAAGTTGAATACACACCCGATACTGGCTTTGTTGGTATAGATAGTTTTTGGTACTCGATTAAAGACTCAACAGGTACACCGTTTGGCACCAAGATTTATGTCACGGTTACAGAGCCTGAGGTAACAACGTCTAGCGTAAGTAGTGGTAGCGGTGGTGGTAGCTTAAGTGGATCATTTATTTTCTTGTTATGTCTACTTGGTTCTTACAAATGGTTTAGTCGTAAATATAAACACTAGTTAGTGCTGTGCGTTTACTGAGAAGTGAATATAATGGCCTATAAATTTATTGGCTCATCCCATATTTCACTAACTCAGAAATAGAAAGGAAATATTCTATGAACGCACGTAAGGCTTTTGTTCTAATTGCCATAGCCAGCACTGTTTTAACGCTTTTACTAAGCCTTATATCAGTCTCTTTTCTTTGGTTGTTTATAATTATCGGGCCACTAGTGTTACTGGGTTTGTACGATATTAAGCAAACAAGGAAAGCAGTTTTACGCCTTTATCCTGTTGTTGGGCATATCCGTTATTTGCTGGAGTCTATACGTCCTGAGATTCAGCAGTATTTTATTGAGTCAGATATTGGTGGTCGTCCGATTAGTCGAGAATTTCGCTCACTAATCTATCAGCGTTCAAAAGGTGAGCTAGATACACGCCCATTTGGAACACTGTTTGATACTTACGGTGACGGATACGAATGGATGACCCATTCAATTTCACCTTCTCATATCGAAGACAAAAACCTTCGAGTAAAGTTTGGTGGGCCAGACTGTAAGCAACCTTATAATGCTTCATTATTAAATATCTCTGCAATGAGTTTCGGTGCACTTAGTCAGACTGCAATACAATCGCTTAGTAGTGGTGCTAACAAAGGTGGATTTTTTCACAATACAGGCGAGGGTGGTGTTAGTCCGTATCATTTAGCTGGTGGTGGTGATCTTGTTTGGCAAGTTGGTACAGGTTACTTTGGTTGTCGTAATGCCGAAGGCAACTTTGATCCAGAGATATTTAGAGAAACAGCTATAACTGACCCAATTAAAATGATTGAGATCAAGCTTTCTCAAGGTGCGAAACCAGGTCATGGCGGTATCTTACCAGCAGCTAAGCTGACAGAAGAAATTGCGGCCATTCGTAAAGTGTCAATGGGTCAAGATGTACTATCACCCTCTGGTCACTCTGCATTTTCTGATCCAAAAGGTCTTCTGGGATTTGTTAAGCAACTGCGTGAGTTATCAGGTGGAAAACCAGTTGGATTTAAGCTTTGTATTGGCCGTAAGAGCGAATTCTTGGCAATCTGTAAAGCAATGGTAGAAACAGGCATCACTCCTGACTTTATCACTGTTGATGGTGGTGAAGGCGGTACCGGAGCATCACCCGTTGAGTTGACAAACTCAGTAGGTACGCCAATGCGTGAAGGTCTAAACCTTGTTCATTCTGCTTTGATCGGTTTTGGTCTGCGAGACAAGATACGCTTGATTGCTGCAGGTAAAATCTTCTCAGCTTTCCACATGGTTAGAGCAATGGCACTGGGTGCTGACACGGTTAATGCAGCAAGAGGCATGATGCTTTCACTGGGTTGCATACAATCTCGTAGCTGTAACAACGACCATTGCCCAACGGGTATTGCAACACAGAATCCAGATCGTTATCTAGCACTAGATGTGACAGATAAATCTGTGCGTGTTGCACGCTATCAAGGCTCAATGATTCATAACGTCGCTGAATTAATGGAAACAGCTGGTTTGCACCATGTTGATGACATTACACCAGATCGTGTTATGAAGCGTATCAGTACTGAAAAAGTGACTAGTCTAGCGGATCTTTATCCGGTACTTGAGAAGGGTTGCTTGCTGGATGACAGCACAATCCCGGCAGATTGGGCAAATGACTTTGTGTTAGCTAACGCGTCAAAATGGTGATCTAGATAGTTGAATTAAACATTCTAGTTTAGCGATAATGCCCTAACTATCTTGAAAAGTAGTTAGGGCATTTTTACATCTTACTTAGCCAATGCTGCAATTACCGCATCACCCATTTCAGCAGTTCCAACTTTCGTTGTTCCTTCTTCATAGATATCAGCCGTACGTAAACCGTTAGCCAACACTGTCTGAACAGCAGCTTCAATACGATCAGCAAGCTCACCTTGGTCTAAGCTGTAACGCAACATCATCGCCGCAGACAAAATAGTCGCTAATGGATTAGCAATATTTTGACCCGCAATATCAGGTGCTGAACCATGGCTTGGCTCATACAAACCTTGCTTAGACGCATTTAAAGAGGCTGACGGCAACATACCGATAGAGCCTGTTAGCATCGATGCCTGATCTGACAAGATATCACCAAACATGTTTGTCGTAACCATCACGTCAAACTGCTTAGGCTTCATGACTAACTGCATTGCTGCATTATCAACGTACATGTGACTTAGCTCAACTTCAGGGTATTCTTTAGCAATACGCTCCATCACTTCGCGCCAAAGCTCTGACGCTTCTAGAACGTTAGCCTTGTCTACAGAGCAAAGACGCTTGTCACGCTTCATAGCAATATCAAAAGCAACACGACCGATACGCTCGATCTCACTTTCTTTATAAACTAGCGTGTTATAACCAAAGCGCTCGCCATCTTCATTAGTCTCGATACCTCGTGGCTGACCGAAGTAGATACCACCTGTTAGCTCACGAACGATCATAATATCTAGTCCCGACACTATTTCAGGCTTAAGACTTGATGCATTAGCCAGCTCTTTATAAAGCACAGCAGGACGCAAGTTACCAAATAGCTCAAGATGGCTACGTATACCAAGCAAGCCACGTTCTGGGCGAAGAGGGCGATCAAGGTTGTCATACTGTGGACCACCAACAGCACCTAACAAAATAGCGTCAGACGCTTTTGCTAGTTTTTGTGTTGATTCTGGGTAAGGCGAGCCTTCTGCGTCATAAGCACTTCCACCAAGCTTAGCAAATTGCAGCTCCATATCTAGACTGCCTTCAGCTTTCAAGGCATTTAGCACTTTGACTGCTTCACCGATAATTTCTGGACCGATACCGTCGCCGGGCAAGATAAGAATATTGTGGCTCATGACTGTTTTCCATTAGTTTGAAAATTATTCAGGCATGATAAGTAGAGTACATGTATAAATCAAATTCATTGTTTTCATTTAATTCATTCCTTACAGTTTTACATCAACCAAGTCTCAACTAACCAATGCATTAGATCGACATTTGTTTAATCCTATGGATCCTATAATCATCTGCGGCGACTTATTTTTTTGCTTTTGCAGCATCTCTGAAATTTCAGCTGGCGTGATCGGCTTATTGAAAAGATAACCTTGGGCGTATTCACAATTACGCTTAGCTAAGTAATCTAACTGAGCACTACTTTCAACACCTTCAGCAACTATTTCAAGTCCCAATGCTTGAGCCATAGCAATAATGGCATTCACTAACTCACGGTTAGCTGAGCTGACGGTAATATCTTTTACAAAACTGCGGTCAATCTTCAAAACATCAAAGGAATACCTACGCAAATAACTTAGTGATGAGTAACCAGTACCAAAGTCATCCATCGCTAGCCTTATCCCGAGCTTACTCAACGACTTGAGCGCATCATCAATAAAGCTGTGACCACTCATTAATACACCTTCAGTGATTTCAAGCTCTATTGTATTTGCTGCAACACCGCTGACGTTTAGCTTTTCTTCGATGAAGCTTATGAGATTAGGATCACGAAATTGGCGTGGTGATAAGTTAATGGCTATTCGGAACGAACTGTTGTAGTCCTTTTGCCATAACGCTAATTGACGTAATGACTCCGCTAAAACAAACTGACTCAGGGGTATTATTAAGCCGGTATGTTCAGCAATAGGAATAAACTCTTCGGGGCAAACATTACCAAGAACATCACACTCCCACCTAATTAATGCTTCAACCCCAATGACTTTTCCTGTGCGAATTTCAACTTGAGGCTGATAAACAAGTCTGAACTCATTACGCTCCAGCGCATTATGCATTTGCTCTTCAAGAGCGAGCTCACGAGATACCTCAAGGTTCATCGACTCTGTAAAGAAGGTATAAGTATTACGTCCACCTTCCTTGGAGCTATACATTGCGGAGTCGGCGTTACGTAACAATTCTGAAGCACTAGAACCGTCTTCTGGATAGGTTGAAAGACCCACACTTGTGGTCAGTATCAACTCACGACCATCAATTTCAAATGGTTTTCTAAACTGCTGAACAATCTTCTCTACAGTAGGAACGACGCTCTCGCTTGTTTTAAGATCATAAAGTATCACAATAAATTCATCGCCACCCAAACGACCCACCGTTCCACTACTGCCAACAACGCCTTTTAAACGTTTTCCCGCTTCAATGAGAAGCTTATCACCCGCTTCATGGCCGAGTGTGTCATTAATCTTTTTGAAACCATCTAAATCAAGGAATAGTACTGAGAGCATTTCATCGTCTTTTTGCGCCTTCTTAATTCCTTTTCTAAGAGAGTCTAGCGCCAAGAAACGGTTTGGTAAATCAGTTAATGCATCGTAATGTGCCTTATGCAGAATTTCGCTCTCAGCCTGCATACGCTCGGTTATATCCGTAATTGCAAAAATCTTTACAGATTCGTTGGATAAATTTAGCCTAGCTACATTGGATTCTATATAAAATTGCTCACCATTTTTTTTCTGTGCAAGTAATGGCCCTCTATCAATCTCTGATAAATCCTCAGTATTATCTACAAGCTCACCAAAGCTTTGTTTTAGTTTTTTCGCTTTAGGTTCTGCTGCGAGCATGTCCATTGGCTTGCCAATAGTTTCACTATTGTTATAACCATAAATTTCTTCTGCTGATTTATTAAAGAGCACAATTTTACCGCTATCATTTATAGCAATGATAGCGGTAGGAATTAAGTTTAGCAGCGTATAGTAGCGCTCTTTACTCTCAGTCAGCTCCGTAATTGTTTTATTAAGAGTATCTTGCTGCTCTTCATTTTTATCCAGTGATCGTTTAAAAGTAGTAACAACATTGTATAGCTGACTCATATTGTTATTACCTGCTACTACTGGCTCAGGTAGTTCGATGTCTTGCTCACCTTCAGATAATCCAATCAATGACTTATTAACGAGGTTAATTTCTGCAGACATTCTCTGGGAAAAGAATAGGGCAGACACAATCATTATCGCTAACAATATGGATGAAATAATAGTGAGTGAGGACTTGTCATAAAGAGAGTTTTCCACAGCTTCCGACTGCACCGTCAGATTTTTAATATAGAACTCTGACAACACCATGAATAAATCATTTAGTTGAAGCAACACAGAGTTGGCACTGTGCATTTCTCTATCTGCAAGATCAGGCCTCACTGTAGAGAGTTCAATAGCGTTAATACTTTGTTCTCGGTAGTTATTAAATATTAGTTTTATCTGTTCAAAAACGTCAGTATTGTTAATTATTTTATAAGACTCACCCAGCGTTAGATTTAGCTGCTCTTCTAAAACATGTAATTCATCTAGAATAACTCTCCCTTCAAGGTAAATTTTCTCTTCGTCTGGTGCAATTTTGGCCGAAGCTAAGAGAGTCTCTAATTTTCCATGATTATTAGACAGCATAATAACACTGCGGCTAATTTCACCCACTTGAGGTAAGTTTGATTGATTCAACCCCTTAAGAATATCTGTGTGTCCTTGGATGATTGAGTTACTACTGTAAAAAATGATCATGGTGAGGACCACACCAATAAATGGTGCTATCAGAAAACGGCTGCGTAAAGAAAGTGAGTCAAAGAACTTCATGACTCATGACCCTCCCTAATTGTTTTCCATTATTCATCACACCACTCGTCTGGCTTGACCATACCCTTAAATACGATCTTCCCGTCCTGTTTTTTAAACACTGCCATAACCCCTTCAGGCTTTGGCCAAATACCTAACCCATCCTTTAAGTTAGCGGTATGCCCTACAAACACCACATTCTTAACCATATTTTTTGTATCCAACATCATAGAGACCAGATCCTCTCCGAGCTTCTTTGCTTCAGCTTTATTTTTGCTGATAGAAAATTGTAAGTTGGGCTCTATCTCAAATTCACCAAAAGCGATTTTCGCCGTATCTTTGGTGCGACAATAAGGGCTTGAAGTGACATGACCAATTGGAATTTTTAGCTCTTGAATACTGTCCCCAATTTTTTTAACTTCGGCACGACCTTTATCAGAAAGGTTTCTTTGGTTACTACAATCATCAAAAGAATCTCGGCTCTTATCCTTTTGAGAAATATCAGTTTCACCGTGACGCATATAAATTATGTGTCCGCCTGACTGTAGCGCTTTGATCAGCTCGGGAGCTGATAGAACCTCTGAAGGTACAGATGAAACAACGACACATGTTGGAATCAATAATAAACCCGCAATAAGGGCCTTTAAAGTATGTGCTAATGAGTTAGTCATTGTGATTACCTGTGGTCAAATTTTACAATTAATCTTTATGCTTCTAGTCCATCACTGGGTATTTTGAAGACGTTAGGCTGGCCATATACATTTCAGTCGTAGCATTCTTATGAGGAATAATTGATACACAAACCCTGATTAGGGAGTATTGAGTAAATTACTGAATAATGAGCAGTGTAAATCATTGAACTATAGTGACTTTGTAGCCTTAGCCAAACGGATCTGTATCGATCAAAAATTCACTACTTCTTATATTATTTAACTTCAAGTCTCTCATTAGAGATTTGAATATAGGCTTAACATGGTGTTTAAATGAATAAAAGAAGCCAGTAACTATGAGCTGGAACTTAATAATGTTTACTAATTAAACACAGCGCTCATTATTGTCTATTTATTACACTGGAAAATTATCGATCCTAATCCAGTACCCCTGACGCCTTATATATATATAAGTTACATTGGTTTATTTGCACAGAATTTGAAGAGTCTTTATAGTGAGTAGATGGCCTTCTTTTAATCATATGAACGTCACCCGTCGCAAGAGCTTATACCTTTGTAATAATAAGAGAATTGTAATGAAAAACACTGTAATTTTAGCTTTATCACTACTTGGTATTGTACTTAGCGGCTGTGCAGTAAAGTCAGATCTCACAGAAAGCAGCAGCTTCCTTGAAATTGCAGGTGATAAGTATCGTAAAACGGGTGCTATTAATACCGATATTCTGTTCGCTGGCGTAAAGCGAAGCAAAGGATTTAATGAGGATACATTTGACCCTAAGTTTTTGCCTGTACTGGAGCAAGACATCAGCGCAAGACAAGTCACTGAAGCCTTCAATGAGCAAACGGGAAAAGCAGCGCTAGAAGCAGCCACAAAAGCGGGGATAGGCCGTATTTTTGGAGGTAACACGACGAGCGAGTCAAAAGTTGCAGGGAAATACTCTGTTTTCACGCTATTTAATGTCCACAAATTTGTATCAGAACTAAACTCAGATAAGAACAAAAATAATATTAGACTGCTTTCTCGTTATGACAGTCCCAGGATTATCACGAGTGTGGCCATCGTATTTAGCCGCGGAACCACTAGAAACGCCAGCATAGCGGGCAATGCTAGCTTGCAAATTGATAGCACAGGAAGTGATACTTCTGAGTTAACGGTCAAAGCAGGTGCATCTGGAAGAACATCATCCAGCCTATCTAACGGAACGGTGTTTGCTTACCAATACTCAAGCATTTGCTGGGAAAAACGTGACGGTGAAATCAAGGTAGCAACTATCGAAGTTGATCGCCCAGGAATAGGGTTAGGGCAAAGCTGCCCTTCTGGCACACAGGACAGAGTATCTAACTTGTAGCAACAACGGTTCAAGCACCTTAGTGCCACGATCTAGGCAACAATAAAAAAGGCAGAGGATAAACTCTGCCTTTTTTATTGTTACATCAGTGATTAAAAACTATTTTCTTAGTTTCACTCATGTAGTGACGCCATTAACGTACCATTTTTTCTGGTGCTAATACTTCCTCAAGCTGTGCTTTAGTGAGAAGCTCTTGCTCAAGCACCAAGTCATAAACACTTCGACCATACTCCAAGGCTTCCTTAGCAAGCGCAGTGCATATTTCATAACCTAGTAGTGGATTGAGTGCCGTCACAATCCCGATGGAGTTTTTAACGTTTGCAGCACATACGGCTTCATTAGCAGTAATTCCAGCAATACAGCGACTACCGAGCGTATCCATTCCGCGTTTAAGAATTTCGATAGACTCAAACAAGCTCTCAACCATGACCGGCTCCATAACATTAAGTTCGAGCTGTCCTGCTTCGGCACCTAGCGTGATGGTCAAGTCATTACCGATTACCTTAAAGGCAATTTGATTAACCACTTCAGGGATAACAGGATTTACTTTACCGGGCATGATAGAAGAGCCAGGTTGCATCGGTGGTAAGTTAATTTCATTGAACCCTGCGCGAGGACCAGAAGATAGTAAGCGTAAGTCATTACAGATTTTGGAAAGTTTGACTGCTAACTGCTTGAGGGCTGATGAGTACATTACCAGTGGACCTGTATCGTGAGTGGCTTCAACCAGGTCGTCTGCCAAAACAATATCGCGGCCTGTGATTTTACTTAGGTGTTGTACTACGCGATCACGGTAGCGAGGGTCGGCATTTAACCCTGTGCCAATCGCAGTCCCACCCATATTCACGGTCAGAAATGACTGGCTGCTAGTTTTGAGGCGTTTAATCTCATTGCGCAGGCTGGTGGCGTAAGCATTGAAGCTTTGACCCAGCGTCATCGGGACTGCATCTTGCAACTGGGTACGGCCCATTTTTAACACATCAGAAAACTCAAAGGTCTTAAAATCAATGATGTCGATCAGTTTGTGAACTTCTGCTAACAGCTTGTCGTTGGCATCCATCAGTGCAACTTTCATCGCAGTAGGATAGGCGTCGTTGGTGGACTGAGAGAAGTTGATGTGGTTGTTTGGGTGGCAATATTTATACTCACCGCGCTTATGGCCTAGTATTTCAAGGCTGCGATTAGCGATTACTTCGTTGGCATTCATGTTGGTGGATGTACCGGCTCCACCTTGTAGCATGTCGACGATAAAATGGTTATGTAACATGCCCATTCCGATTTCATCGCATGACTGACAAATCGCACCAATAATATTATCGGGTATATGTCCCAAATCATGATTAGCCATAGCTGCCGCTTTTTTAACTTTAGCTAAACCCTTAATGAAGTCGGGATAGAAGTTAAGGGTGATGCCGCTAATGTTAAAGTTTTCTAAGGCTCGAAGCGTTTGAATGCCATAGTAAGCAGTCGCAGGAACCTCTTTATCGCCTAGTAAGTCATGCTCAAGTCGTCTACCTCGCGCTCGGTACAGCGCAGATATATTTTTATAACGGCTGTTCGCATGCTCCATTCTGCGAATAATGATTTGTGACACTGTAGAGGAAATTTTCAGTGCTAGATCACCCCGTTGACTGAGTAGCTCATGAAAGTCTTCACGCTCAAATCGATACAATACACCGTCCGATAATAGTCGCGCACAAACACCTTGCCTATGTGCATCCGCAATCAGCATCGTTTCCCCAATAAATTCATACTGCGAAAACACGGTAAGGCTTCTTTCTGTTTCATCCTGGTCATCAAACAGTTGAATACTACCAGATGCAATGACATATAGCGCATCGGTAAGGTCTTCAGTACGAAATAGAAGATCTCCGGCTTGAAGGTTTTGACATTGAGCATGCTGTGCAAACAGTTCGAGATCTTGCTCTTTGATTCCTTGAAATAGCTCAACTTCACTTAAGAAATCAGTGACGGATTTTGTAATCATTTTTACATATTCCTTTCAGTAGGAAGAATAGGGGTTCTGTATGCATGACACATGCGATAGTTATCTATAGTAGCTAAAGGATATATAGCAAGGGATATGCCAAAAACAGAACTCGAAGAAATACAGTGAGTTATATTTTCTGCCAATATAAAGACTCTTTTCGTTGCACCAAAAGAGCCAAGAAAGGGCAGGTACAGCGCTTATTAAATGCACTAAACTGATTTTTCTTAAGGCTAATTGGCAGAGTTAATTGCAGGAATTAACGCTTTTATTGACAGCCATCTAACGAGTTTTCCTAAGTATTACGGCAACTCTTGAGCGCTAAGCCCATATTGCCTACAATGGTAAAATTTCTTTAATCTAGGTCACTCAAATGAACGACGCTACATCAAAACCAGAATTACCAGATCGCCTTGCAGGCAATGCTCGCAGCCCATTTCACGTTGCAGAGATTTTTGAGCATGAAATTGGTATTCGCCTTAACGGTAAAGAGCGTAGCGATGTTGAAGAATATTGCATCAGTGAAGGCTGGGTAAAAGTTGCATCAGCAAACGCACTAGACCGCAGAGGACAACCACTTTTGATGACTATGAAAGGAACTGTTGAAGCTTATTATAAGTAAACTGCTCTAATAAAATAGTTTAGTAAAATCGATTTCAAAATACGGCTAGTAGCGATGGATAATCATCTGCCACTAGCCGTACTTGTAAACCATTCACACAGTGATGAGATATCCTTGAATCTTTAATTCAATAACAGTCTTAGCTTCGGTAGCATCTTTCAAGTATCGGATTTGCGGCAATTCTAGACCCTCACGAATACAGCAACCCACCACAAGATGCTCACGTCCCTCCGGTAACGCCCAATCTAAGTGAACAACATCTTTGCTAGCGTCCGACTCAATCGCACGATCAGGAATACTTAGCTCACCTTCGTAGCCATGCTCCAATGTTGCCGGCACACCCGAATGACTCACCAAGCTACACTTGTACGGCTTAATACGTTGAGCTGAGTCGCTCAGTACAACAGAGTCATCACTTAAGGTAGTGTCAAGTGGGCTATGCAGTCGCCAGTTCAACGCTTTCGCTTCAGTCAGTAAAATAAAGTCCACAATAATCAGACCATAATTTTCTAGCAACACAAACGTTCGATGAAAACGCTCCACTGGCTCAGCATAAGTGTCACTCAAGTCCAATGTGATAACGTGATAATCAGTCTCAGTCCGTCTATCCACTATACGAGCAATAGCACTCTGATCATCAAGTGTCTGACCTTGTCCGCCCACTAACGGCAAGTTATGAGCAATCGTATGACGCGTCCACTCACTATGGTGCTTACTACCAAAACGATAACCGTAGCTACCCGTTGGCACCAAAATATCGACATCATTATCAAAGAATCCAATATTTCCCTGATCACCATGACGATGCGAGCTATTTCCAAATGGACTAGCACGATAGTAAAGCGCCATTTGCTGCTGTGTTAACTTCCCAAGCCCAGCATGATAATAATAATGATTTAGCGCCTGTAGCTCAGTCAGCTTCTTTTCATCTGCTTTTTTAGACTGTACTGCTTGATTAAACTCAATTTGTTTAATCGTTGGTATGACATCCAGCAAGTGTAAGCGGTAGTCCGTTATTGAACTTTCAAGCGCCTGTGACTGCTGATAATCAACTTGATCACCAAACCTTACCGCATAAATACGCAATGGATTTTGAGAGAAAAACCCTGGCCATTCCTTGCCATCTCTTCGACACCAAAAACCATCGCCAAACGGATGAATATCTTGCTCTGGCGCAATAAAGTCACGCGCAAAGGTTAAGAAGTTTTGGTAAAACGGGTGCTCATAAAACGAGAAGTCAGAAAGACGTTCGACACTCAAAAAGAACGGGTGATACCACTTACTGTAAGTAGATGCATAAAACGGGCCTTCAACCCAACTGCCATCAATACCCCCGTAAAACGGCAAGATACCTCTGTAGATCGTCAACGCTTCCGATAGCCACTTTTCACACTCTTCACGGTCATGCTCACGATATAATGCTAGCCCGGCAAGACCAAGGTAAGCAGGTAGTCGAGAAGTGTGCGAGTGACCCGGATATTGAATAAATTCATCCTGCTCAAGACGCTCTGAAATTTGTCGAGCAATACGGATTAACATCGGTCGAATAAACAGACCTTTTTCGTTTTCGTTAAGTAACGGACTTAACCAGTGATAAGCTAAAAATAGGTTGCGCGCTAAAGAGCAACCCACTTCGTCTCCCCATGTACAAGGGCGCAGCAGTGACGCAGGGCCTTCCATACTCCATTCTGCAAATTGCAATAACCTTTCGACGGCTTCAAGCCCATGTACTTCCTCACCCCAAACTCTGTAGAGCAGGGCATGTGTCATTAAGTCACGATCTATCCATAACCTAGCGTTAGCAATCGCTTCACGCTTACCTTCTTCCTGACCACGCTGATAGTGCTTAGGGTAGGTAATCTGTGACATCGGAACAGACAGCGTCGCAGTGTGTTTAAGTTTGGGATAAATGTCGGCAGACTGTTTTTTAACAGCGTCAATATCTTCATCGAAGTACATCAACCATTGTTCACGCCCATCACATTGTTCAAACAACTCTTTAGTAGTGGGGGCAATGTAACTCGACAGCGCTTCAGTAATCTCAAACTCAACCCACTCAGAGACTTGCTCAGGCTCATCCCCCGAAGCTGTCACTAATCGCCATTGGTATTGTCCCAGAGGAAGCTCAAACGACAATTGCATGGGTGAGTTAACTTTTTGCCAATCACAGCTGTAACCATTTGAAATATTCTTTAGTTCAAGGTTGTATTGCTGGGACTCAATATTTTCAGGCCAGTTAAAGCTCGGCGGATTGACGGCTGCTGGATACTCAGGACTAGGAGATAGATGAACTTGGAAGTCATGTGTTCTCGACAGATTAAGCATCTTTTTCCTCTCTATTAAACCAATTGTACTTACCCGTTTCAGGGTCAATACTGCCAATGATTTTAGCCGGTGTACCTGCCGCTATTCCGTAAGCAGGAACATCTTTAGTCACGACTGAGTTGGCACAAATAAGTGCGCATTTACCGATAGTGCAGCCGGGGGTAATCGTTACGCCACCCGTTAACCAAACACCATCTTCTATCACAACCTTGCCAGCAGCTTCGTCGCTACGGCCACTGAAGTCATCTTTAATAGGGTTGTAAACATGATTTGAACCAACAATATTGGCGTGCGGACCGATTAAGACATTCTCCCCAATCTCTATATTGCCGTTTACATAACTGTATAGACCAACATAGGTTTTTTTGCCTATTTGGTTTCCTTTAATTCGAACGATAGCACCGGGTGCTATTCTTACATCTTCATTGGTTTGACCGAGAATCTCGGCACGTTTTGTGTCGTCTTCATAGTTGTTGCTCTGGTTGCAATAGAGTGTGAACTTACGAAATTCATCATCACTTAACTCACCGCCATGCTTCTTTTGTACTGACATAAGTTGTCTCCATTACCACTGTTAAACGTTTAAAAATCAAAGATAAAAAATGGGCTTACTCAAACGAGCAAACCCAGTGTCATAACAAACAAACCAATCGCAAAATCAGCTCATTTGTTTTTAGCTTAGAGTAAACACCTAGTAACCAATCAAGGTAATCAGTTACTCACTTCACGAAGTCCTTCCAAGCACCGCTTGGCGGCGCAGTGAAGTGAGTGACTGATTGCCAAGCCCAACTAATAAATAGCTAAGCTAGGCAAAAGCCAACATATCACTCAGAGATATAGTACTGCTCTTTCTTGTGATAGAAAGGGCTCTTGTATACTGAGTAAAGCTTCTTAGGAATGTTCTTCATACGGTTATGAACAACAGCAGGAGAAGCCGTATAACGTAAGATACCGATTGCCCAAAGGTTCTCAGCATGAAGCTCCATCACTTCATTTACTTTCTTAGCAAATACTTCTTTATCTGCTTCGTTAAGTAGCTCTTCGTAGTACTTCGCTAACTCTTTCATTTCATCTGTTAGCTCACGACCGCTAGCACCTTTAGAAAGGTAGTAAGCTGACTGCTTAGGTGCAAAGTTATTTGCAGACATAACAGGGAAGTAGTTGTTAGCACCAAACAAAGGGTTTAAACCTGAAGTATTGTTGTGCAATACCATCTGGTAGTCACCACCACGACGAAGCTGGTTATAGTAACTCTTCTCATCTGAACGCATAACAAAGCGTAAACCTATCTTATCCATATCAGCTTTCAGAAGGATTGCGCCTTCTTCAGAGATCTTACGACCTGCTTGGAAATGTACCAAGAAGCTTAGCTTGCTACCATCTTTACCTAAACGATACTTCTCACCATCACGCTCAGTAAGGCCTAACTCATCTAGCATCTTGTTTGCTTTCACTAAATCAGTCTTAGTGTAAGCAGAAGTAGTTTTGTCACTACCACCTGGTGATGTTGGCAAAAGAACCGATTGAGAAGGTGTTGATAAACCTACACCCAAAATCTCGTTTTGTGTCTGGCGATCCATACCAATAGAAACAGCTTGTCTGAACGACTTTTCACGCATTAGGCGCTGTACTTCTTTCTCTTCACCATCGTAATCTTGGTTAGGAATAAGTACCAACATGTTAGCGTGATCATCCAACTCCATCATGCGAGTCGTGTAGTTACCTTTAGCTTCACCTTTCTTCAACGCTGTGAAATCACTCGTCAGCTTTGAGATACGATCCATATCTACTTCACCGGCTAACGCTTTCAGGATTCTAACCTGTGGTTCAGCCGTTTGTGGCCAGCTCATTCCATCAATGTAAGGTAACTGGTTACCCGCAGTATCAACTTTCCAGTAGTACGGGTTACGTACTGCTTGCTGCTGAAGTGCCTGAGGGTCAGTGTTGTAAACCCATGTGTATAGCACAGGAAGATCAGGGTTAGTGTTTGCACGTGTATTCCAACGGTTATGGAATAGCTGACGCCAATCTGTCATACCTGCATCTTTAACTTTCTTCGCAAGTACTTCTTCAGAAACCATACCTGGAAGGTAGTCTTTCAAGTAATGCTTTGGACTTTGCGGAAGACGGAACTCCATCGTAGAACGCTGGTGCATTTCGATAAGATTAGGGTTCGGCTTCGAGTACGTTAACTCAAACTTCTGCTTATCAATAATCTTAAGTTTAGCGGGCTCGCCATCCGTTAAGAATAGTGACTTAACACTAGGCTCAAGGTCAGAGTTAAGCTCTAGGTTGTTGTACCAAAAGTCTACGTCATCAGTAGTAAAGGGAACACCATCAGACCATTTCATGCCCTTACGTAGAGTAAAAGTATAGGTACGCTTATCTTCAGATAACTCAAAAGATTCTGCTAAGTTAGGTACATATTCTTGCTTATCATCCAGTGCAACAAGCGGTTCATTACTCCACTCATGAAAGTGATAGTTAGGCTCAATACGACGCCATGTTCCACCGTACTTACCTACTTCATTAATAGGGGTAACGACCATTGGCTTTTCAGGAAGACGCTTATCTAGAGCAGGAAGCGTTCCTTTTTCAACCATCGCAGTTAATGACGGCGCTTCTTGATAAGCCCAGGCATTAAATGAGCCCAACAATAGGGCCATTGTAATCAGTTTACGTTTCATATGATTTCCTCATCATTACTTGTTATATATCTCTTCAACAAAGTGACATGCACTCTGCCTCAAGATCGGTTGACCTTCGATAGTGTCAGTAAATTCCCGTAAAGCAGGAACATCCGTTTTACACTTATCTTTGGCGTATTTGCAGCGGTTATGGAATGCGCAGCCAGAGGGAGGATTGGCCGCATCAGGAATCTCTCCTGCCAATATATCGCCGCGAATTTCTCGTTCGTTAATGTCAGGGATTGCATGCATTAATGCTTCGGTGTACGGGTGTAGAGGGTTGCTAAACAAAGATTCTGTCGGTGCAACTTCTACAATCCGTCCAAGGTACATAACACCCACTCTGTCACAGAGATACTTCACGACACTTAAGTCGTGTGAAATGAACAGAAAAGAAAGGTCTAACTTATCTTTAAGTTCAGCCAAAATCTCCAGTATTTGCGCTTGGACAGAAACGTCCAAGGCACTTACCGCTTCATCAGCCACAATAAAGCGTGGTCGGGTTATTAGCGCTCGGGCAATACCGATTCGTTGACGTTGCCCACCAGAAAATGCATGTGGGTAACGCATCAAGTGAGAGCTTCTCAGTCCTACTTGTTGAATCATGTCGACTGCTTGGTCATACAGATATTTTTTGTCTGTGTGGCCTGCAAGTCGTAGTGGTTCTTCCAAAATTTCCTGAACCGTCATTCTTGGAGATAGTGACGAGTAAGGGTCTTGGAATATCATTTGTACTTCTTGTCGGTAAGGGCGTAATTCCTTATTCGACATTGTTACAAAATCAATTTTTTCGCCTTTCTTACTGTGATAAATCACTTTACCCGCAGTCGGTTGAATGGCTTTCAAAATAGCGCGGCCAACGGTTGTTTTACCGCAGCCTGACTCACCCACCAAACCAAATGTTTCATTGGGGTATATCTTAAAGTTCACACCATCAACGGCTTTAATCACGCCTTTACGACGACTAAAAGCACCGCCTTTCATACTGAAGTGCATTTGTAGCGCTTCAACTTCTACTAGTGGCGCAGTGTTAGTACTGTTATCCATCATGACTTATGCCTCGAAACATCTGACTTTGTGTTCATTTTCATGTGTAACAAAAGGAGGGACTTCTTCACGGCATTTAGCCGTTACTTTGTCACATCGCATCCAGAACGGGCATCCAGTAATCTTACTGTAAGGGTCCGGAATACTACCTTTAATGGGCTTCAATGACTCGTTAGTGTGAAGCGTCGGGATCGAAGCAATCAGTGCTTTTGTATAAGGGTGTTTCGGGCTCTTTAGTATCTGATCGGTCGTACCTTGCTCAACAATGTAACCCAGATAAAAGACCGCAATCTCCTCAACCATATTTGCCACAACCGCAAGGTCATGTGTGATCAAAACCAACGCCATGTTTTGCTCACGCTGAATGTCTTTGATCAAACCAAGAATCTGCGCCTGAATCGTTACATCTAGTGCGGTGGTCGGCTCATCAGCAAACAGTAGGCGAGGGCTACAACTCACACCCATCGCAATCATTACACGCTGACGCATTCCACCAGAAAGCTGGAAAGTATAGTCATCATAAACATCACGAGCACGAGGAACACGTGCGCGTTCCAACATGTGAATGGCGTGTTCTTTAGCTTCGGTCTTATCCATATCAGTATGCTGCATGATTAATTCAATCATTTGGCTACCAACAGTATGGATAGGGCTTAAGCTACTCATCGGCTCTTGGAAGATCATGGAAATTTCTTTACCACGAATCTTGTTAATTTCCTTACCGTTTTGCTTCGCTTTAAGCACTTCGAACGGTTCACCGTTGTGATGATAAATAACATCACCATTTGTCACTTTAAACATTGGCTCAGGCAACAGACGAATAGGTAGGCGAGCGGTAACGCTCTTACCACAACCTGACTCTCCAACAATCCCTAAACTCATCCCTTCATAGATGGTTAGATCTATGTCGTTCAATGTGTTTGTTTGTCCCTCAATCGTATTAAATTGAGCGGCAATATTTCTATATTCGAGTAATTTTTTACGCATGATTTAAGCTCTATTCATGTATGGGTCAGCAGCGTCACGTAGACCGTCACCAAGGAAGTTGAAAAACAGTACAGTGGCAATCACGAAAAATGCTGGATAAAGAACCCAAGGGTAATTAGCAATAACGGTGATGCTCTGTGCTTCCTGAAGTAGTACACCCCAGCTCACAACTGGTGGGCGTAGTCCTATGCCTAAAAAGCTTAACGATGTCTCTGCAATAATCATGGCAGGGATACTTAGCGTTGCATGTGCGATAACGAAGCTGGTTGAGCCAGGCAGCAAATGCTTACGGATAATGTAGAAGTTACCAGCGCCTGATAATAGTGCAGCTTCGGTATACTTCTCTTCCTTCAAGCGCATAACGATACCGCGCACCACTCGCGCTATACCTGTCCAACCAATCAGCGATAAGATCAAGGTAATCATGAAGTAAACAATTAATGGAGACCAATGTGGTGGCAATGAAGCGGCCAGTGCCATCCATAACGGAATAGATGGGAATGACATCAGTACTTCAATCAATCGTTGGATTAAAGTATCTGTTCGTCCACCATAGAAGCCTGATATTCCCCCTAAAATTGCACCAAAGACCAGACTCAAAAATACACCAATCAAACCGATTGAAAGTGATATACGAGCACCGTGGACAACTTTACTAAAAATATCTCGGCCAAGTTTATCTGACCCCATCAAGAATAAAGCTGCACCATCGTCAACACCCATAAGGTGAAGGTCAGTTTCTACAAGCCCTAGTAACTTATAAGAGTAGCCGCGGTGTAAAAACTTAATCGGGTACATCTCATCGCCAGCAGTGTATTCATACTCCAGCGTTTCCATGTTTAACTTACGCGTAATATTCTTAATATAAGGACGAGTGAAGCTTCCATCCGGATCTGTCCAGTGAATGTCTGTCGGTGCCACATATTTGTACTTAGCATTAAACGAATTGATATCTTGTACGCTGACAAAGTTAGCGAAAAGCGCAACTAAGTAGAAAAAGATGATCATGATTCCACTAAACAGTGCAACCTTGTGCTGCTTAAATCTAAGCCACATTAAACGTTTCTTAGAGGCGTAGAAAATATCATTTCCTTGATCTTGCGCTTCTAAGCTCTTTTCTAATTCTTCTTCCGAGCTACTTTGCCCAGGGGTATATGTCGTGGTCATAGTAGTTCCTTAAGAAAGACGAATGCGCGGATCAAGCAACGCAAGAATGATGTCTGATAAAAGCGTTCCTATGATGGTCAAAATAGCGAGCATCATTAGGAAAGTACCCGCCAAGTACATGTCTTGGCCTCGTAGTGCTTCTAATAAGTAAGGTCCTGTTGTCGGTAGACTCAAAACAATCGCTACAATCGCACTACCAGAAACTAACTCAGGAAGCTGCCATCCAATCGTTGATGCAAGCGGTGTAATTGCGTGGCGAACAGGGTACTTAAGGATGACTTTGTAAGTCGGTAGACCTTTAGAGCGTGCAGTGTCAACGTATGGCTTGTGTAACTCATCCATCATAGTGGCACGCATAATACGAATCTGACTCGCAGTACCTGCAGTACCAACAACAATCACTGGTATCCAAATATGCTTAAGTGCGTCGTACAGCTTATCCATACTCCATGGCGCATTTATATACTCTGGTGAAAACAAACCGGAGAAGGGCGAGCCGAACCAGTTTAGCGAGAGGTACATTAGGAGTAGCGCTAACAGGAAGTTAGGAATAGCTAAACCAAGAAAGCCTAAAAAACTCACTACATAATCAAATAGTGTGTATGGCTTCATCGCCGAAAGGATACCAGTGAAGAATGCTGTTGTTAGTGTGAAGATCAATGTAACAAATGTGATTAAGAAGGTTAAACCTAACTTACCCCAAATTAAGTCACTAACCGGCTTCTGATGCTGGAATGAATAACCGAAGTCACCACTTGGGAAGCCACTTATCCATTTGAAATAGTTAACGGCCATATTGTCACTGATATCAAGCTCTGCCTGAATACTTGCTCTTAGCGCGTCAACGTCAGTAATTGAACCATCAATGATTAGTCGTTCAGAGATATAGGCATCAACAAAGTCACCAGGCGGAAGCTGGATAAGAATGAATGAGATAATGGATATTATTATGAGCGTCGGTATAGATATCAGACAGCGTCGTAAGATGTAGAGCAGCACAACTTCTCCTTAATGATTAATAAAGAGGTGCATTAGTACTCCCAGCCTTGGGGGGTATTCATATCAGGGTCGATATGTGCTTCCTCTTTCCTCCTTGTAAAAACTACCGTTTTTAACGGCTGAACCATTGGTTATTTTAAACCAGCCAGTTCATATGTTTTTTTTGGGCAATTACTCAAATCAAACAAGTACTATAAAAACCACTAACTTGTAATACAAGATTACTTACTTGATAAGTATATCGGTATATCAATTAACGTAAAAGAAAGCCGATACAAATACAATTGCCCTATAAAGATGTCTTGTTTTAGCAGCTATGTCAACTAAACATTGAGAAAAATCAAATTTAAAATCAACACATAAGTCGCTAATCCGCTAAATAGATTTCTTCGATGTTGTAATACTAATTTCAGTAACTATCCTTCACATAACCTTTTTAAACGTGGAATATGCTAATTAACATTCCACGTTTAAAAGCCTTTATGGGTGAATTTTAAACACCTACTGAGAGTGTAATGCTAACTATTTGTAAGTCAACTTATAATTATGAATACCCAGCGTCATACTTGAGTATTTGATAGGATGTATTATTTATCTGTAGGCTTCTGATGAGAACTTTGATGCAAAATATTATTCAGGCTAATAAAATCAACCTCAGAACTCCTATTCACTAAGACACATATTTATGACCTGCTACTGCCAATCCAATAAGTCTTTTTTTGACTGCTGCGAGCCTTACCTCCGTGGAGAAGCAGCACCGACTGCCGAAGCCCTCATGCGCTCTCGCTACAGTGCTTATGTGCTAGACAAAGGAAATTACCTTTATAAAAGCTGGAGCCAAAGCACCCGTCCCAGTAAAAAGTCACTAAAGCAGGGCGAACCGATGCAGTGGCAATCATTAGAAATAATAAATACTGAAGCAGGTGGAGCCCTAGATACTGAAGGTGTTGTTGAATTTAAAGCGAGTTATTTAGTGGATGAAAAAACTGAAACGCTTCATGAAGTTAGCCGTTTTATTAAAGAAAATAACCGTTGGGTTTATTTAGATGGTAATTATTAAGTTTTGGGGGTTGACCAAAAACATCGCTTTGAATTATTGTAGCCAAACTGAATAATAAATCGCACTGACAACTAATGACTAATCTTCGCCACACAAACCTAGTAACGAACTCAACACTGCTTGTCGCTGTGCTGATCGTCGTGGTGCCTGTCGTCGTAGATTACGAGAAAATGTCGTAGCGGTTTATTAGAGAAACAAATTCTAAAAACCCTTCGGCGAAAGCTAAAGGGTTTTTTTTTGCCTATTTAAAAGACTAGAGAGTAAACAATGTCCGATACAGCGAATAGCCCCCAACCTGAGGCACCACAAACGTTTTCTGGTGCTCAAATCATCATCAAGTTACTTGAACGCCAAGGAATCACTCAGATCGCGGGTGTCCCAGGTGGCGCAAGTCTTCCGATGTATGATGCCATAGCAGGTAGTTCAATCAAGCATATCCTAGCCCGTCACGAGCAAGGTGCAGGCTTTATGATGCAGGGGATGGCGCGTGTCACAGGTGATGCTCAGGTATGTTTCGCTAGCTCAGGGCCGGGTGCAACTAACTTGATCACAGCGGTTGCTGATGCTCAGTTAGACTCTATTCCGCTAATCGCGATCACGGGTCAAGTACCGCAACACCTTATTGGCACTGACGCATTCCAAGAGATTGATACTTTTGGTCTTATGCTTCCGATTACAAAACACAACTGGTTAGTTAAGTCAGCAGAAGAGTTGCTAACAGTGATTCCAGAAGCGTTCCGCATTGCGCTTTCTGGTCGCCCAGGTCCAGTATCGATTGATGTACCTAAAGATGTTCAGAACGAGATCATCGAAATCAAAGAATGGCCAGCCATTGGTGTACCGAGTGCAGCACCTAAGTTTGACGAAAAAGAAGTTGAAGCAATGCTGACTCAAATTCGTGCGGCGAAGAAGCCAGTACTCATGATTGGTGGTGGTATTGTTTACTCTGGCGCATCTGAAAAACTGCGTGAGTTTGCAGAAAAAATGGATATTCCAGCGGTTCAAACGTTTATGGGCTTGGGTGTGTTGCCCGACGACCATTACTTGTCACTTGGCATGTTAGGAATGCACGGCGCACGTTGTACTAACTACATGTTAGAAGAGTGCGACATGCTGATTGGTTTGGGTGTACGTTTTGATGACCGTGCTACGGGTAAAATCTCAGCTTTCTGCCCGAACGCTGAAATCATCCATGTTGATATCGACAAGAGTGAAATTGGTAAGCTAAAGAACCCAACACTGTCTATTCTTGCTGATGTAAACGAAGTGCTTGAAATAGCTAACCGCAACCTTGAAACAATGGAACGTCCTGCTTGGCGTCAACGTGTTGATGAATTAAAAGCAGCACACCCATTAGTATTAGATGGTCAGGATGATCTATTCCGTCCGTACGGTGCTATCAAAGCCGTTGCAGATATTCTGGATGATACAGCGAACATCACGACTGACGTTGGTCAGCACCAAATGTGGGTTGCACAGGCTTATCCATTCAACCGTCCTCGCCAGTGGGTGAGTTCAGGTGGTTTAGGAACAATGGGCTTTGGTCTACCCGCAGCGATTGGTATGGCGTTGGCGCAACCAGAGCGCAAAAGTATTTGTTTCTCAGGCGATGGTAGCTTGATGATGAATATTCAAGAATTTGCGACAGCAGCAGAAGAGGGCTTGGACGTTAAAGTTATCTTACTTAACAACGGACACCTAGGCTTGGTTCGCCAGCAGCAGACGTTGTTTTACGATGATAACTTGAGTGCCGTTAAGTACCAACAACGCACAAACTTCACCATGGCAGCTGAGTCAATGGGTGTTAAAGGGGTTGATTTAGCAACGTCAGAGAACCCACTTGAAGACTTAAGAGCAGCGCTACTAGAAACAGGCCCGTGCTTGATCAACATCCCGATTGCAGCAAGTGAAATGGTATACCCGATGGTTGCTCCAGGTGGCGCAAATGCAGATATGATTGGAGGAGAAGCATAATGGCTATTCAAAATATTCGTGAGTGTTCGGTACTACGACTGACTGTCAACAACCATCCAGGTGTGATGTCTCAAGTGTGTGGTTTGTTTTCTCGTCGCTCTTATAACCTTGAGGGTGTGATGGTTCGCCCGATTGTAGACACTGACGGTAAGTTAAGCCGCATGTGGTTACTTCTGGATGAGCCAGACAAAGTTGCACAGATCATGCTGCAAACTGAAAAGCTAGAAGACGTGCTAGATATTGAACGTCACACGTTTAACGACAGTGTCTTTGATAAGGCGAGTAGCTTCTTTAGAGAAGAGTCGGACAACTAAGCACTATGCAGCAAAGCCCAAATAAGTTTCTATTAATAGCGATGATCATGCTCGCTATGATTTGTATCCCTTTGGGCGATACCGCTGGAAAACTAATGATGCAAGCTGGCGCTGAACCACACTTTGTGGTTTGGAGCCGCTTGCTGATTGGTGCTTTGCTTTTACTCCCCATCAGTCGCATAAACACTAGAGAGTTACCGCAAATACTTCACTGGCGTTTGTTATTACGCGCAGGGATATTTTTGCTGCCGCTATCGTGTATTTTAATTGCTTTAAAGACTGAAGATATTGCTAACGTCTTTGGCGCTTTTTTCCTTGGCCCTATCGTGGCTTACTTTGTAGCAGCAGTAGTACTTAAAGAAAAAATAACGTTACTTAGGTCAGCACTATTACTGATCGGTTTTGGTGGCGTATTACTGGTCGTAAAACCAGGCTTTGGAATGACGACAGGCCTTATGTTTGCTGTTGCGGCAGGAATATTTTACGGACTGTACATGGTCGCAAACCGCTGGGTTGCCAGTTACTACCGACCTAGACTTATTCTGATTTCAACATTACTTATTGGTAGCGTGGTGATGGCACCGTTTGGCATAACTAGCATTCCTGAGTTAACGCCTTCGATGCTTGGCCTTATTGTACTTAGCGCCGCTGCGTCAGCCTCTGGTAATCTAATGATCATTGAAGCTAGTAGAAGATTACCTGCGAGCATCGTCGCTCCGTTTATTTACACCCAGCTATTAGCCGCAACCGCCTTTGGTTATTTTGTGTTTGGCACCTTGCCAGACATGATCAGTTTAATCGGTTTATTAGTGATCATCGCGTCAGGTTACTTAGCCTTTTTCGTTGCCAGTAAAGAGCGTAAGTAACCAGCACAAATAACAGTCGTCAGCAAAAACGCTAGCTAGCCATCGTTGCTGTCGCCAACTTCACCGCAAAACCCATAAATGCCGCACCCGTCGCAGCTGATGTCGCTGCACTCAAACGACGACGTTTTCTAAACGACGCGGCAAGGTAGTTTCCACTATAGATAACGGTCGCCAAATAAATCGCACTAAAGAACTGCAACGTCACAGCTAACACCAAAAAAGGCACTGTAGGCTGCGCATAACTTGGATCTACAAACTGCACAAAGAACGAAATGAAAAACAGGATCGCCTTAGGGTTTAGCAAACTCACAATCAGCGCCTTGCTAAAAGGAGCCCGCTTAGAAATCTCTTTCTGCACTTCATTTTCAAGAGTTTCTGGAAGCGCATGGCGTAGCTTCCATGACTTGATCGCTGATGAAAACAAACGATAACCAATATAACTAAGGTAAGCCGCCCCCGCATATTGAACGACTTGGAAAAGCAATGGATAGGTATTAAGCAAGGTCACCGCACCCGCTGCCGTTGCCAACATTAGGATCGAATCCCCAACAAACACCCCACAAGCCGCATACCAACCCAACCTCACCCCTTTCTGTGCCGAAATAGCCAATACGTACAACGAATTAGGGCCGGGCAGTAACACGATCAAAATCGTGCCTATGACATAAGTCATGTAATTTATAACGCCATAGTCTTCCATTCTGATATCACTCTTAATCTATATAGGCTGACTATCTGACTTTTTAGTGCTTAAATCAATAAAATTGCTTAGTGGAACCGTATTTAAGTACATTAATTTCTCTTAATTAATCCGCTATTTTCTCTTACAAAAACACACAAATACGGCTCACTAAATAGTTGACTCTACCTACCAACAAGCCTAAGTTAATTGATAATATCAACTAACTACATTTAAAGTTTTTTATAGTAAAAACCTACACTAAATATGCCCGATTGGAGCAACAATCTTGAAAAAAGTACAACACGTGCTCGGGAAGACTGGAACACTAATTTTCTTAGTCGTCATCAGCGCGTTCCCACCACTGACAACCGACCTATACCTTCCTGCACTACCAAAGATGGTAGTAATATTTAATACCAACCAAACAATGGTCAACTTGACGCTCATTGTTTACTTCGTCATTTACGCCTTTGGTTTATTATTTTGGGGACCGTTGAGCGACAAATTTGGACGTAAGCCAATCTTGCTGACAGGCACAGTCATCTACACCGCAGCCAGCCTGTTATGTGCCATGGTAAGTAGCGTCGAGTTTTTGATCGGTGCACGAATCATTCAAGCACTTGGTGGGAGTGCTGTTACCGTCGTCGCCACAGCAATCGTCAAAGACCTTTATAATGGCCGTGAACGCGAGAAAGTCATGGCAACCATCATGTCACTTGTGATTATCGCGCCTATGGTCGCTCCCATACTGGGTGCTTTTTTACTTAAAATTGCTACTTGGCCCATGATATTTGTGGCACTTGCGGTGTTTGGAACGATCTCGATTATATTAGCGCTATGCTACGAAGAGACCTTAGAAACTCGTTATACCGGCTCAGTAATACGTGCTTGGGGACGCTTAGGCACTGTCGCTAAGAACCCGCACTTCCTCTCTTTATTGATTATCTTCTCCATTACACCCATGGCGTTGATGGCATTCCTAGCGTCAGGCTCATACATCTATGTTAATGGCTTTGGTTTTACCGAGCAGCAGTTTAGTTACGCCTTTTCATTCAATGCCTTATTTGCTTTCTTTGGGCCTACTATCTATATGCAAGTCTCTAAGCGTATACACGTGCAAAGTATTATCACCTTCTTCTATGCCGTATTAATCGTGTGCGGCGTGCTGACTTACACGATTGGTCACTTATCACCATGGATATTTGCGCTAGTCGTAGGGCCAGCAACATTAGCGGTAATAGCCACTCGTGTGCCTGGCACTAACTTGATGCTAGATCAGCAGAAAGAGGATACCGGCTCAGCCGTTGCAATCATCCAATTTTCAGGAATGATGTGTGGGGCAATCGGTATGTTCCTGGTGTCACTAAGGCCTGAAGAGCTGATCAAAGACTTAGCCATTATCCAGTTCGTGGTGGGTGTGATAGCTTCAGTGTTGTGGTTTTACGCTAAGAAGCGTCACTACGTCATCGATAACCTAATCAAGCACGCCAAATAGAATAGGGCTGAAGTGCACCATTAGTCGCTAGCACGGTAGGCTTTTGGTGCTTAACCTTGAAAAACACCTTTACTGACAAGATGTTAAGAGAACTAGCACAATACTTGTGCGTAATTGGATAGTTCCATGCCTGATGTTTCGTTTTTACTATTAGCTGCCATTATTATCGCGGCAATTGCAGCCTTCGCGATACCTGCCTATAAGCTCCGCAAAGTAGTCGAAGAGCCATTCCCAGCAGAGTGGAGAGTCATTCTTAAACGTAACTTTCCGGTGTATCGCTTATTGCCCACTGACTTACAGCTACAGCTTAAAAAGCTCATCAAGCAGTTTATCTACGAGAAGAGCTTTACCGGTTGTGCGGGACAAGAGATCACTGACGAAGTTAAAGTGACTATTGCGGCTTCTGCCTGCATCTTACTGCTAAACCGTCATAGCGATACCTATGCAGGTCTTAACTATATTTTTGTCTACCCGACCGCTTTTGTTGCTAAACGGGAAATCGTAAACTCAGCAGGTTTAGTGATTGAAAAGCCAAAAGGGTTACTCGGCGAGTCATGGAGTAACGGCAAGGTCATCCTATCTTGGGAAGACGTAGTGCGTGGTAATCGTAACTTTACCGATGGTTCAAATGTTGCCATCCATGAGTTTGCCCACCAGTTAGACCATGAGTCAGGTGCCACTAATGGCGCGCCATTTATAGGTGATAGCAAACGCTCTGAAAACTGGGCGGCTGTCTTTAGTAATGAATTTCGTAAGCTTCAACAAGCCGCACAGCGTCGCGATGAAACCGTGATTAATTACTATGGTGCGACTGAGCCAGCAGAGTTCTTTGCGGTAGTGACGGAAACGTTTTTTGAAAAACCCCGTGAAATGAGGGCAAATCATCCCGCCTTATTTGAACAGCTTAAAAGTTACTACCAAGTAGACCCAAGCGACTGGATCGCTTAAATATGCGCTAAACAAAGGATGAGTCATAGACTTTAGTCTTAATCGCATTAAACAACTTGACGATCAAATACTTTATTATCTAATATGGAGATATCTATATCAGTAAATGAAATATTCGTTAAGGAAGAAGCAAAATGACACGTCAAACAGTACTAAAACCAGAAGTGTTTGAGTTCTTAGAACCATCATCATGCACTTTTTCTTACATCGTCAAAGATCCAACCTCTAACAAGTGCGCAGTTGTTGATTCTGTTTTGGACTTTGACTATCCGTCAGGCACGGTTTCTTACCAAAGCGCCAATAAAATAATCGCCGCGATTCGTGAAAAAGAACTCGATGTCGTTTGGTTGCTTGAGACTCATGTCCATGCTGATCACTTGTCAGCAGCACCGTACATACAAGATGCTGTGGGTGGAAAGATTGCCATCAGCAAGCACATAACAACAGTACAAGAAGTGTTCGGTAAGTTGTTTAACGAAGGAACAGAGTTCCAACGTACAGGCGAGCAATTCGACAAACTGTTAGACGACGACGAAACTTACACTGTAGGCGCATTACAAGGTCAAGCCCTTTACACACCGGGCCATACGCCTGCTTGTGTTGCACATGTCATTGGCGATGCAGCCTTTGTTGGCGACACAATGTTTATGCCAGACATCGGTACTGCACGTACTGACTTCCCAGGCGGTGACGCACGCACACTTTACCACTCGATTCAGCGCGTACTGAGCTTGCCTGAAGACACACGTCTTTTCCTATGTCACGACTACCCACCAGAAGGGCGTGGATTCACTTTTGAGTCATCGGTTCATGACCAGAAGATGTCTAACATTCACGTGAAAGATGGCATCTCTGAAGATGACTTTGTTGTGATGCGTGAAGCACGTGATAAAGAATCTGGTATGCCCCGCTTAATCTTTCCCTCATTGCAGGTTAATATGCGCGCAGGTCACTTTCCTGAACCTGCTACCGAAGATGCTGTTTACTTAAAAGTACCGGTGTCAGGTTTGAAAAAATAAATAGCACAACCATCCACGGGACGATTATATGAATATGAAAGTAGAAAACGATCAGTTAAGCATTTCAGGTCAAATCAATGTAGACGCATTGGCAGGCCTAAAAGAACAGGGTGTAGAAGTCCTTATCTGTAATCGTCCCGATGGTGAAGAAGCCGATCAGCCTAGTTTTGAAGAGATCAAAGCCGCTGCTGCTGAGATAGGTATTGAAGCACACCACATTCCTTATGCACCGGGTGCATTTACAGATGCTGATCGTAAGAATTTTGCGGCTGTATTGGACGGTGGAAAGAGAACACATGCTTATTGTCGTACGGGTGGCCGTGTGGGTGGAATCGTTAAAGCTATTGAAGATGCAAAGTCTGCGACAGACACTAAAAGTGACAGTGGTTCAGAGTCTTATGATGTGGTCATCATTGGTGCTGGTTCAGCGGGTATTTCAACCGCAGCAAGTCTACACAAACGTAATGCATCCGCTAGCATTGCGCTAATCGACCCTTCAGAAGATCACTACTACCAGCCAGGTTGGACAATGGTCGGTGGCGGTGTATTTGGCGCTGAAACAACTCACAAGAAAATGCAGGATGTGATTCCAAGTTTTACTAAGTGGATCAAAGATTCTGTCGCTTTATTTAACCCTGCTGAAAACACAGTGACACTAACCAGTGGCAAAGTAGTTAGCTATAAGCACCTAGTGGTTGCACCGGGTCTAAAACTAAACTGGGCAGGTATTGAAGGTCTTGAAGAGACACTGGGTAAGAACGGCGTCACATCAAACTACCAGTTTGGTTTAGCGTCTTACACTTGGAAATTAGTCCAAGAACTTAAAGGTGGTAAGGCGTTATTTACACAACCACCTATGCCAATCAAATGCGCAGGTGCACCGCAGAAAGCACTATACCTTTCTGCATCAGAATGGTTTAGCTCTGGGCGCCTAAAAGATATTGATATTAGCTTCTACAATGCCGGTGGTGTTTTATTCGGTGTGGCTGACTATGTTCCAGCACTGATGGAATACATGGATAAGTACAAAGTTGATCTTCAGTTTAACAACACACTGTTCAAAATTGACGGTGAGTCAAAGACAGCTTGGTTTAAAACGAAGAACGACGCTGGCGAAGAGACAATTGTTGAGAGCAAGTTCGACATGATTCACGTTTGCCCACCACAGTGTGCGCCAGACTTTATCAGCAGTAGTGAGTTAGCAGACGCAGCAGGTTGGTTAGACGTTGACCCTGCATCGCTACAGCATAAGAAATTCCCAAATGTTTGGGGCGCGGGTGACGTAATGAATACGACTAACGCTAAGACGATGGCTGCAGCACGTAAACAAGCACCTGTTGTTGCTCAAAACATTACTGAAGCGATGGCTGGAAAAAGCGGCACTGCTGCTTATGACGGTTATGGCTCATGCCCACTAACGGTTGAAAAAGGTAAGGTTGTCCTTGCTGAATTTACTTACGGTGGAAAGGTTAATCCTACATTCCCTGACTGGGTTAATGATGGCACTAAGCCAACAAAACTCGCATGGACCTTGAAAGCAAACGTATTGCCGACCATTTATTGGAACGCAATGTTGAAAGGCCACGAATGGTTCGCCGGCCCTAAATAACTAAGAAAATTCGCGTATGGAAAAACTAAGTCGATTTGTCCCATTGCTGGGGCAAATCAGCACCTATGATCGTGCCAAATTTAGCAGCGACCTCATTGCAGCAACTGTTGTAACGATCATGCTGATACCGCAGTCACTGGCTTACGCTATGTTAGCCGGTCTCCCTGCAGAATTAGGTCTATACGCGAGTATATTTCCGCTGTTGGCTTACGCTTTGTTTGGCTCATGCAAAACATTAGCCGTAGGCCCAGTGGCGATTGCCTCATTAATGACGGCTTCAGCCTTAGGAAAAGTCACCGCGCTCGGCATCATCGGTTATGTAGAAGGTGCAATGCTGTTGGCGCTACTGTCAGGTATCTTCCTGCTACTGCTGGGTGTCTTTAGGCTTGGTTTTATCTCCAACTTTTTATCGCACCCTGTCGTTGTTGGCTTCATCACGGCTTCAGGCTTAGTGATAGCTCTGAGTCAGTTTAAACACATCTTAGGTATCAAAGCAGAAGGTCATAACTTTGTTGAAATTGTTTACTCAACGATAAGTAACCTCACACAATTTAATACATACACTCTCATTATCGGTGTTTGCTCAGTCCTATTTTTGTTTTGGGCTAGGCAAGGCTCCGCTAAGTTACTAGAACGATTTGGAATAAGTAAAAGCTTAGCATTTTCACTCTCCAAAGCTGCACCCGTTGTCGGTGTAGCAGTCACGACGTTAGTCGTTTCACAGTTCGGTTTAGACAAACAAGGCGTCGCTATTGTAGGAACAATCCCTACCGGCATGCCGTCACTCGTCCTACCTAGTTTCTCGTGGGCAGCAGTGGAAGCACTATTTGTACCGGCCGTTCTGATTTCGATCATTGGGTATGTTGAGTCAGTCTCTGTTGGCAGAACACTATCTGCCAAGAAACGTGAGCGCATAGACGGCAACCAAGAGCTTATCGCCTTAGGTGCTGCAAACATCGCATCCGGTATGTCAGGTGCATTCCCAGTGACAGGAGGTTTTGCTCGCTCAGTGGTTAACTATGATGCGGGTGCAGAAACGCAGTTTGCGGCTATCTTTACTGCCGTTGGTATTTCATTAGCAGCGTTGTTCTTAACACCACTATTGCACTACCTACCCATCGCAATGCTAGCCGCGACCATTATTGTTGCCGTGTTGTCATTGGTTGATTTCTCAATCTTTAAGCGAGCTTGGGACTTTTCAAAGAGTGACTTTGCAGCGGTCTCAATTACGGTATTTTTGACCTTATTAATGGGTGTAGAGATTGGTGTTGCCAGCGGTATTATTGCTTCAATACTGTTATTGCTTCATCACACGTCTAAGCCGCACATTGCAGAAGTAGGACTACTACCTAACTCTGAGCATTTTAGAAATATTTTGCATTTTGATGTGGAGTGTCACCCTTCAGTACTGTCTTTACGGGTCGACGAAAGCCTATTGTTTTCAAACGTGAGTTATTTGGAAGAATACATTTCAGACTTAATCACCAAACGTCCAGATGCTAAAGCAGTCATTTTAGACTGTGCCGCGATCAACACAATCGATTTAAGCGCGGTAGAAATGCTGGAAGCACTGAATCATCGACTATCCCACCAGAACATAGCCTTACACCTGTCGGAAGTCAAAGTACCTGTACAGCGCCTTTTAAAGCGCTCAGGTTTGTTAGAAGAACTGACTGGCGAGATGCATTTAAGCCAGTACGACGCGTATCAATCTTTGGTAAAACATTATGAGTAACTTTTTCTACCCAATTTTAGGTGGGGTGCTGATCGGCTTGTCCGCAACACTACTACTGCTTTTGCTAGGCCGCATTGCGGGTATTAGCGGCATTGTCTGGGCAGCCATTACTGAAACAGGACAACGCACATGGCGTCTGATCTTTTTAGGCGGCGTAATCTTTGGTGGTTCACTGTTTCACTGGGTATCGGGCGTGCCTATTCCAGAAGGTAACGACAACTGGCTGCTAGCGATTATCGCTGGCCTGATTGTTGGTGTCGGTGTGAAGCTAGGAAGTGGTTGCACGAGTGGTCATGGTGTCTGTGGAATAGGGCGTTTATCAATGCGCTCACTCACGGCAACAATCACCTTTATGGTAGCGGGAATCGTGACGGTTGCTGTTGTTAATACGGTTACGGGTTAAGGAGTGTTTATGTTTAATATTAGTGCATTAATTTGCGGTTTACTCTTTGGTCTTGGACTTGCGGCATCTGGCATGACCAACCCTGAGAAAGTCATTGGCTTCCTTGACCTATTTGGTAACTGGGACCCTGATTTGTTGTTTGTGATGGGTAGTGCGGTACTTACAACGGTTATCTCGTTTCGCTTTGTATTGAAAAAAGACAAGCCATTTTTCGCGCCAATCTTCTCGCTTCCAACAGCAGCAGGTTTGGATAAGCGCCTTCTTACGGGTGCTAGCTTATTTGGTATCGGTTGGGGCTTATATGGCTACTGTCCTGGGCCAGCAGTTGCGGCACTAGGTTACTTGAAACCAACGGCATTTTTATTCGTAGCAGCGATGCTATTAGGCATGTTATTTGTCGAGAGAAAGCTGAAGTAATACGTTATGACTATTGTTTGCGATAAACACATCTTAACTATTAAGGTTTAGTGCTGGAACTGTGTTTATACGTGGGGCATATTAGCACTATTACTAGTTTCTCCATCAGCGACGGACAACACATGTTAAACGAACTGCTTTCAGCTTGGCCCATCCTTATAGCGCTTATGGTAACGGGTGTTTTCGCAGGTATTTTGGCAGGGCTACTGGGCGTAGGTGGCGGTATTGTCATCGTACCTGTGTTGTATTTCTTGCTACAGTTTTTTGATGTATCGCCTACCAGTGCCATAGAAATAGCCGTTGCAACGTCTCTTGCGATAATCGTTCCCACGGCCATTTCTTCGATTAGAGCGCACTACTTTAAAGGTAATGTCGATTTACCGATTCTGAAATGGTGGTCTGGTTTTATTTTGGTGTTCGCGGTTATTGGCAGCTTGCTCATAACGTACGTTAACGGTGAAAGCCTGACGCTAATGTTTGGGGTGATTGCGGTTTGTGTGAGTTTAAACCTGTTATTTCGAGCAAGTGCGCCATCACTATTTTCAGAACTTCCTAGTAAGCTATGGCAGGGAGTTATGGCGTCACTGACAGGCTTGCTCTCAGTGATGATAGGGATTGGCGGTGGGACATTGGGCGTGCCTTTACTGACAAGCTTCAACGTCAAAACACATCGAGCAGTAGGGACAGCCGCCGCATTTGGGCTGGTGATAGCCTTACCTGCTGTGATAACGCTATTACTAGTAGGTCAAGCACCTACTGACGCACCTTTCGGTAACTTCGGTTTGGTCAACGTACCCGCGTTTCTAGCGATGGTGCCTTTGACGGTAATGTTTGCGCCTGTTGGTGCTCGTATTGGAGCAACGTTAGATCAGGCGCAGTTGAAGCGGGTGTTTGCGGTGGCGCTGCTTATAACAGGTAGCCGCATGCTATATCAGGTTGCATCACTCTGATTCAACCCGCTCAAAAGTAGGCCTAACCAACACCAACTTATCCGACTCACGCGTTTTCTTATGAATCATCAGCTTACCCACCGAGTTATTCTCAAGCTGATAAAGCCGCTTACAAATACCACTACCCTTAGGGCTAGCAAAGATCGGAATCAACCCAAGCTTCACCGCAATATCATGAATATTCTGCGCATTCGCATCATCCAAACTATCAATCTCATCCACATAAAACGGCAGACGAATAGTCTCACCAATCTTCTTCTTACCTGAGATCGCTTGGTTAAGCATCGAGATGAATATAATGGTCTTAACCGTTATAGAAGTACCGTTACTTTCAAGGTCAAGACTCTGATATCGCTTCTCTTTTCCATGCGTATCAACCACGATAAGCACCAAGTCATACAGGTCAGCAATGGTGATATTCACCTTATCCAACAACGGTTTAATCGACCCCATCAAGTCATCAATAGACGACTCATCAAGACCACCAAACAGAGGCAGGTCGTTTTCCTTCCACTCTTTGATTTTCTGAACGCGCTGATACCACTCATTTTTGCCAATCACTATCTTGATCGACTGCAAGTTAGAAATCGTCTGACTAGAGAGCAGTTGGTTCAAGTTGTTTAGGTAGCTATCAATCGCATCCACGCTATCAATAATGCCGCGACAATGTGACGCAAAGCTGGTGAAAATACGCTTCCATTCGTCATTGATGCTTTTCTCTTGCTCAGGAATCGCTTCCAGCTGGTTGCTTAAGAAGCCAATGGCATCAGTATTGGTCAGTCCCGCAAGGTGTATAAAACGACTACGCAGCTGCTCAAGGTTTTGCGCAATTGCACTACGGTCTTCACCCAACGCTTCAAACTGCTTACGGTATTCATCGTACAGCGCTTCAAAACTCAGCGTATCGTAGATCACTTCCGTTTCGATCCAATCACTATCAGGCGAATGACTTTCAATCCAACGCTTCTGACCTGTTAACACTTCAATCTGTTGACGCGTCGTTTTGATGTTTTCAGCAAACTGCTTCACCTTCTGACGAATCTCATACGCCTTCTCGTCAAACTCACCCATCTCATGTTTATGCTGAACAATAGCCGCCATGATCTGTTCGCTTTGCTCAATCCACTTCTGGTAATCAACCTTAGCCGCTTGCCAGTCTGCATGTTTTTTCAACTGTGCGTTAATCGCCGCCAGCGAGACTTTAATCTCATCAACACGCTTCTGTAACGATGCTTGCTCACGAATAGAATTGATCTTTTCGCGCAACTCATTACTTTCAGTGGTCAGCTTATCTACCTGTTTTTGCAAGAATTCAGGGTTACCCAATTGCTGCAAACCAAGTGCCGATACCGACGATAAATCAACACTCAAACCCGGTAACTTAAATTTGTCACCGTCAGAAACAACCAACTGCTGACTCAGGAAAGCTTTAAGCGCCGTCGCATCTTCTACTTCAAACTTGTCACTCAGCAAGCTCCACAACTCAACATTGCTCAGCTTATAAAGGGTGCTTAGCTCACTATCACTCAATACGCTCTTAAGCTGCACATACAGTGTGCTAGACAAGTTATTCAGTTGTAACTGAGTCTTGCTGAGCTTTTCTTGTTTAAATGCTAGGCTGTTTTCCAAGGCACTTAGGTCGTTATTACGCACGTTAAATAGCTTTTCTTGCAGGCCATCTAGCTCTTGTTCTAGGTTTGCCGCTTTCTGCTTTTCTAACTCAACCACTATCGTATTGCACTCACGAGTCAAAGCCTCATAGCGCGTAATATCGTTATTGATCACACCTAAGCGCTGATCTTCACGACTAATAGTGCTTTGCTTATCTTGCTTCGCCAGCGTGATCTCAGGCAAGCGATCTTTAGCGCGTGTCTGCTGGTCTTGGCAAGTCTCTAGCTTCTCATTGAGTAGCTGATCTTCCTCTGCAAACAGCTTATTAGCTTTTAGGTGATAACTAACCAACTTACCTTGGCGCTTTTTAAGCTGCTCAGTACGTTCGATTAGGTTTTCAATGGTCAGCTGGTTATCTTGCAAACGTCTTAACGCATCTTGCTCCTTACGCACTTTCTCATAAGGCTCGCTAAACTCACGCTGCACATTGATCCGTTGTTCTTTTTCCATCACCGAGTGATTGACCTGTTCAATCTGAGCTTTCAGGTCTTTTATGCTAATGCCTTTAAGTTGTAACAACTGACGGAATAAACGCTTAAACAAACGATAATCGCGCGTATCACCAATCAAGCCTAAACCACTTGGGTTTTGCTTTTGGCTAAATGGGCGAAGCAGGGCGCGGTGATGTTTTGACTCTAACTGGCGACCTAATAACTTGGTACTAAACAGCGGAAACAGGAAGTCAGGTTTCTTCGGCGTCAGCTTGCCGTCGGTATTATCAATGAAGTCATTACTGTCATATTCACCATCCAGCAAAAACTTCTCAGGCTGGCTACCAAAGCCCGTCGCACTCAGGCCAAACACCTTCTTGCCCGTCAGCGTGTTTAGCTCAAACAGAATGTACGAACCCACCGCAGGGAAGTAATGCTTCCACGTCTCATCCAGCGTGTAACCAAAGTTTATCTCTTTAAAGCTGTCGATATATAAGAACTGTAGCGTATTGATAATCGACGTCTTTCCGCGATTATTCAGCGCCACCAAATGCAACGAGTCAGATAAATCGAACTCCGCATACTGGCAGTTCGCAGAGTTAATTAAGATGATTTTAGTCGGTTGAAGTTTCATGCATCACCTTTGCTTGCGGTCTTAGTCTGCTGTTCCAATATGTCTAAACTCAATTGTAAAAAGCGGTGTGTCGGGGTCAATAAGCGTAGGAAGTTATCCGCCTCACGGTACTCAACAAAACCCGAACGATGCATATTATTCAGTAAGCTATGCAGCTGTCGTGTCTCGCCAACTTCCATGTTCTGCATGTAGTTGCGGTAACGCTCCGACTTAAAATGCGGCAACTGATCACATTCAAACCCTTGCTCGTCAAATAAGCTCTCGATGATATCTTTACCACCTGATGAAATAGACTCCACCATAATCGTCACGAACACCAAGCAACGACGGGAATAGTCATTGGCGCGCTCGTCGTTATCATCTTTAAGGTAGTAGTAATCCAGCTCATGAACCAAGGTGTAGCCCAGTGTCGCCAATTCCGTTTGATAGGCTTCAAGGTTGTTATGCAAAAAGTGATACAACTCACCCGTGTGCAGTGACAAATGCATACCGCCGACTAAGGCTTGAAACACGTCCTTCTTACCCGGAATGTCGAATACAGACGGTGTCGTCTCTGCGACAGTGCTAAATAGATCAGTCATCCGTGTCACCTTTGTAAATGCTTATACCTTGCCAAGTCTCATCGCCGAGTTGGTAGTTTTGTAGGTCGTTTGTAATCGTAATATTGTGTCGCTTTTGATGCAGGCAAACCACCGTGACTGCGCGTAGCACTTCATTGGCCGTCAGCGAGTCATGGGCTTGTAAAAAGTACTCAACGACATTGGTTTTTGCAGGCATCTCGTCCAGCAACTTGAGCACCGCTTCTGTTTCTAATGGCGACTGCGCTGAACTCATCGCGTCATCTAGCATAATGCTGTCAGGCTCTGTCTGTAGCGACCAGATATCCGCCAGAAACCCTCGCGCGCCACCCATGGTGATGTGTCGTTCACGTCGTAACAAACGGCCAAATGGGAAAGAGGGCAGCTCGCTGAACTTGCCTTGTTCTAGTTGATTGAAAATGACATTCGCCGCATCAACCAGTTTTGATTCTTGAGTGAGCTTTTCACGCAGGGGGGTCAGCTCCTGCTGCGCTTCGTTTAAGTCGTGTCGTGTTTGCTCGTTTAGCTGGGCACGTCTGGCACGGCTTTGTAGAAACAGTTGGCGTAGCTCAGTTTGTCCGCTAAAGCGCGCTTCGCCGATCTCTAACATTTGTTTCAAACTATCCATAATCGTACCGAACGATCCCGACGGTGAAATCATTTCACGTAACGGCTCAAGGTACTCATCCCACAGGCGATTGGCTTCGGATAGTCGCTCGCGGTAGCTGAGGTTTTCGTCGTTTGACTTGAGCTTACGAACATCGTTGATCACGCCTAAACGGTTTTGCGAAGACTTCTGAGCAATGTTATCTAACTCACGGCCTAGCTTGTTTAAATTGCGAAGCGTGAGTGCAGTCGAGTCATCTTCATAAGCGCGTTTGAGGTCGTCAATACGTTGCTGTAATGCACTGATGTAGCCTTGGATGATCGCTGAGTTAACAGGTTGCGATTCTTGGTAGAGATACTCCAAAAACTCACGGTACGGCAGGGCTAAGATGAAACGCGGGTTGTAGTCGTTGGTTTCAACAATGATGCGGTAGTTGAGCAGTTGTTGGAATATGTAACCGCTGTCTGGGCCAGCGCTGTTTTTGGTCGCGTCGATGCGTTCCAGTAGTTCAGGCTCGGTGAAGCCTTGCTCGTAGTGGAACAATACGTCTGCTAGCTCGAAGTATTCGCTGAGTTTGTTAACCCGTTCTTTGGGCTTGTAGTAGCGGAAACCCATTAGTGATTTACCCTGTTGGCCAATGGCTCGACTCTTGTTTTTTGTTGGGTTGTGATATAAAAAAGAATATTGTGTACTTGATAAATTTCAACTATGGTTTATTAATTATGAAAATTACGATAAGCAATATTATAATTGAGATATTTTTAGTGCTCAACCATGATATTACACTATTAATAAAGTTTGGACACCAACTCCCTTCTCTGGAATTAAATGGTTTTATTTCTGATTTAATCAATACTGGTGAGAAGATTCTAGAAAAATAATCATCAACATTTTCATATAAATTATGCCCAGAGTCATAAAACCTATTTATAAAATCTGTTCCAGCAAGACCTTTAAAACCAACTCGACCAGCCATTCCTGCTCCAGGAATAAACATATGACTTAAAATTAATATTTTATCTTTTGTACCGCATTCGTTTATAATATTATTAATGGAGATCTTTTTTCTTATTTTATGCCAAGGGAAATCTGAAGGTAAAACACTACTCATTAATATGACTTTATCAACTTTGATTGAACAATTTGATGATAATGACTTTAGGAAGTAACCAATAATATATGTACCAAAACTATGACCAATGAAGTTAACACTATTATTAGGATAGTCTTTCAGTAGGTCTATAATTTGTTCGGAAAACTTATTTACTTCTTTGTTTCTAGTAAATGGTAAGAAAAATCTTACCAAGTCAAAAAAACCAAAATTATAGGAAAAATAGAAAATCTTTTCTTTATGGTGTTCAATAACATCCGTTCTTAGTTTTTCTTGCCAGTTGCCATCAGTCCTAATTCCATGAACACTGATCAAAACTGACTTACTTGACGATGAACTATTATTATATTTCTTTTTACTTCCAGCCATCCATTGAATATGCTTACCTAGACTCTCTTTCCATTCAGAGTGAAGAGGGCTATAAAAGTTAATTGAGAAGTTGAATGATTTAAAAATACCAGAGTATTCATGTAATAATTTTTGATGTTGAGTAATAGCATAAACCGTGTCTGGTCTATTGAATTCACCCTCAGTATCATGATCTAAAGTATTGAGCAGAGTTATACCGCCGTCAGTTATAGGATTACCGTTATCTCTATTGGGTATATTAAGATCTAGAATTAACAAGTTTACTTCGAATCTCTCTAAATAATCTAGTGCGCTTTCTATAGATTCAACACTTTTAATGTTAGAAAGCAAGCCACTCAAACTATTAATGTAATTGATTATATCATCACGCTTGTTAATGTTATCTTCAACAAATAAAATATTAAATGCCACTAGTTAATTCCTTAGGTATTAGTTTTATAAATTCTTGTTTCCAATTACTGTATCTTGAATCATACATGACAGAACCTAAATATATATTAGAATAGTCATTATCAAGTGTTGTGTTAATATCTTCTAAAGTAACTAGCTGGCTATTTCTCCCGAAAACATCGAACTGTGTAAACACTATTACAGGAGTAATAATCTCTTCGTAATCCATCACGTCTAAGATATCTTTTCCACCTAGCGCTCTCATTCTTCCAGACCCAGACTTCTCACCATTAAATGTAGGTAGAGACATATCAAGAACAATTAGATCAAAATTTGAATTAATAAGCAGGTCTACAGTTTCGTCGAATGAATAGCTTTCAGTGAATTGAAAGTTATCATAAATAGAAAGAACGTCAAGAACATCAGTGATTTTCTGAGGTGTGTCATCAGCTATCAGTATTTTATGCATTGGTACCTAGTATTATATCAGTATTGCAGTTAAATCTAACGAAAAACATATCGTTTACAGTTTCTACTATCACTTCGGACGATTGACCAATATCCTTGTTGAGTATTTTTTTAACCTTACATACGCCGCTTCCTTTGTCCTGATTTGCATACTTCTCGAATTCTGTTAGCCTTATTGATTGAATTTCTTGGGCTCTTATTTTTAAATGGCTGATTTTGCTTTTATTGCAGGTGTTAGATATATTGAAGTTTATGATGTTGTTTTCAATATTAACTATAACATTTATTTCTAAGTTATTTCTCAAGCTAGCATGTTCGAATGAATTAGTTATTAATAAGCTGAAAATATCAAAAAAATTCGGGATTAAATCACCGCGTATTAAACAATTATGATGAACCTTATTATTTAATTTTGCTGTAGTCTCTGGAAAGTAGTTTGATATATTATCAAAAACAATCTTTACTATTGTATCTAGTGACAAGGGGTGTTTACTAGTCTTTTTATAATCAAACCAAGTTGTTAATTCATCTATACTTGCGCTAAACTCAATTTTTGTTTTTGAAATATGACGATGTAGGTGAGTGTCATTCCCTCTGATGTTTGACATAAGTTTATCAAAACATTTAGAAGTATTTTCTTTAAAGTCTTCAGATATTCTTTCTTTAGCCTCATCAAGGCATTTGTCTAGCATTTCATCAAGCTGTTTAAAACTAAATTCTATAAACTCTTCAACCGATGTGCTTGTATTTAGACAGTCTAAAAACAAATCAAGTTGCTCATAATCAAATCCAAAGTTGAAAATTTTATTTTCATCTAAAAATTCACCAGTGTTTACATGAATCCAGCTTTTCGCTTCTGTGATTAAAGAGTCCATGCTTTTTGTAAAAACTACTAATGCTGTATTTATTTCTTTTAGCGACTCCTTTGTGCGTAACGAGTAGTGATTTTTCCAAAAATCATTATCTTCATATTCCCCATCGCTATTTTTTTCACATGAAAGATTATTAGCTTTTATTGGGCTCCAAAGGTGGTTAACCATGCCACCATGTCTTATATTTAAATTTAAATAATTATCAAGACCATAAGATTTATTGACTGCATATTCATCGCGTATGTGAAGAAACATTAAGCCAAGTCTTTTTAGTTTTTCATCAACGATATAGAAGTAGTTATCATCTTCATCACTATCTCTATCTCTAATGTGGCTATCTCTAATGTGGCTTTCTTCCAGTCGATGCACACCTTTTAACCCCTCTTTTAATGACTTGTAATCACTGCTAATGCCACTTATTATTATTGGTTTAAGTTTATCCTTGTCAATTATAACTTTACCATTACCAATTTCCCCACGTACCATTTCACCCAAATATGACTTTGATATTTCGGAGAGTTTTTTAATTATGGATTTGTTTTTTATAGAATAAGAAATATTATAGTTAATAAGACTTCTGAGTAATTTAATGCGAAATAATATTACATCATCTTGACCATTAAAGAACCTAATTAAGCCATCTAGTACATCTTCTGTAAGTATTTCTTCTACAAAAAAACTTAGCTTTTCATTATATGGAAAGTCATTGAAATTGTAATTGCTTGTAATTTTCATTTTTCTAAAATACTGATTACAGCATAATGATATCTTTTGTAAAAACTCTCCGTTTCTTTGGTTGTGGAAATGATAAACGATGGCGAGATTAATTAATGAGTTTTCATCTAATACCTTTATTGATTTAGCACATTTATCTATTATGTACTCAAGGGGTAGCCTGTATCTTCCATCGTTAGATAAAAGTTTTTCGGCTGAAAATCCGAGTAATTTCTCATAATCTCCCATATTACATAAGCATCGTATAGATCTTAAGAGAGCATGGTCGTGAATTTGTTTATCCGCATTAGAAATAGAATTATAACAATCTAAGGACTTAGGATAAGAGTTATTATAATAATGCGTATCTGCTATTGCTTTAGAAAGTCTATCATCATCAACACTTATACTCTTAAATTCAGATGTGATTAGTCTTTTTCCTGTTGACTCTCTTCCAGTTTCTTTCCAAAAATCTAACCATATCTCATCATAAACTGGTTTGGAATCAATATAACAACAACTACCAAAGTCTGATGAAAATGGATTAATGAAAGTTGATAAATTTTCAGAATAATCGTAGAGGTAGTTAATATCAGAGTCATCTTTTCCCTCTCCATATTTTTTCAAAGATCCTGTTAGGATAAATGACCAGTCGTTATATGAATGAGATAAGGCAATCTTTCTGAATACATCTAAGTCTAGTTTATCATATTTCCCTGAATTGAATTTTTTGAAATACTCTAATACTTCTCCAACAAGTCCCTCTAAGCTATAATCTATATCAACTCTAGATACGCACTTAGATAGTAGTTCTAATATAATTAGGTTAGATGGGTCTTCATGTACTAGTTTTTTTAGAATATCAGAACACTCTTCATATTTACCTTGGTAATAGAGTTTGCAAGCATCTAAAAAGCTAATGTTATTTTTTGTTATTCTTGATGGTTTTTTAAAGCCACTCTTATAACAAATGAAATCAATATTTTCGTCATTAATTTTTTTTGATATTCCCTCTAAAAAAAAGGCTGCTTCTTTCTTGTGTTTTTTTGATATATGTCTAATTAGCCTTATGCAATTAGTATAGTAATCAAATATAGGTAGAGTTTGAAGCCTAGCTAAAATAACCTGTGGATTTTTTATATCCATGCTTGGGCTATAAAGATTTAAAAACTCTACCTCTTTATATTCATTGAGACCTATTTTTTTCATTTCTTCCATATTGCTTTCAATTAAGAAGGTGTATCTGGAAGCTGTTATACTTGGGTTTATTTTGGTAATTATATTTGATAAGTAGTTTTCAGAATGCTCATTACCAACTGGGTTTATATCCAAATAATCATTAAATATGTGATTGTTTGTATCATTCCTGTGAGTTAATAGTTCTGCTTCAGTACCCCATACACTTAAACCATACTTATTTTTAAAATTAGAAATTATTTTTTTAGCTTCTTCAGTGTACCCTAGTAGATATTTTTTTTCGAACTCCTGTCTTAGGTATATATACTCATTAATTTCATTTGAATAAGCATTGATTAGATCAATAGCCCATTCTAGACTTGACATTAAGTCTATTTCTTTAGCGCTATAATCTAATATCACATGGCTTTTTCTTCTGCTTATGCTACATAAAGCTATTTCTCTTAAGTCTTTATGATTAAAAATATATTTTCTTCTTTGTGACTTGTTCCTGCTTTTTTCAATTCTTAATTTATTTAAAAATAAAATAGATTTTTTATTTCTTTCTGTTTCATTTTTTATATAGGTGATCTTTCTAAGGTCATCTAACTCTTTTGACGAGACTGGAGTGAACTTTTTACCGGATTTAACTCTTTTCTTTTTTAATTTGTTTCTAGGCATAAGTTTTCCAATTAGCAGAGTTTTTTTGCATATTCTTGCAATCTATATATATATTGATTATTCTAACATAGTTATGCATGAAGATTAAACATAACTACCTTACTGGCTATTCAGAGATAAGCAAAGGAAAAGTGTTGGGAGCAAACACAGTCTTTATCTAATCATTAGCATTTTTAGGATATTTTCTAAGGCTTTGGCACTGTTATCTACCGCCTAAAACCTGCAACAACACCGGTATAGGATGCTGTATCTTCACATCACTAAAACGCTTCACCTGACAACGGCAAGAGTAACCCGTTGCCAATAGCTGAGAAGTATCCTCAGCCTCACTAATCGCAGTTTTCCAGCTTTGTTCGTAGATAGTTTTCGATGTTTCTACGTTACGTGCCTCGTGACCATACGTTCCCGCCATACCACAACAGCCTAACGCCTTTGTTTTGAGCGTGACGCCAAGCTGCTTAAACACTTGCTGCCATTCCCCTACAGATGAAGACACATTGGTTTTCTCGGTACAGTGTGGAAGTAGGGTAAAGCTTCGCTCATCCTTAAGCTGTATCAGCCTCTCTTGAATGAATTGCACCTGTGATAAATAAGCTTCGTCGACGTACTTCGCGTATCCCAATATGAGTATGGATTTCATCAGGAGTTTTCTAAGCGAGACTATTCATAGTAGAGAACGAAACTGCAATAGCTTCTAGGTTACTAATGATTTAAAGGTGATATTTTCTCTGTATTGGCTTACATTGACCTTTATGCGCACCTTAGTTTAGTGAAGTCATGGAAGGCTAGAATTTCTCTTGGGCGCAACTGGTAAATAGTCTTTTTGTTTAAATAAGCGAGCTAATTATGACAAATCAAAAAAGTCTCATTGAATTTTGGGATGTGCAATTGAGAAGAATATGGGATGAGGGTTATGCAGAAAAATTATCAGATTACTTACGATCACTAGATGTTAAGACCATTTTAGATTGTGCGGGTGGTTCAGGGTATCCAGCGATTGAATTTAAAAAAATGAATTGGGATATCTCTTACTCAGATGGTGTTGAGGGGACTGTTGATTTCTTCAAGAAAAAGATGATAGGTGCCGAAGTTGATATCCCTTGTTTTTACTCTAAGTGGGAAGACTTAGATGGTAATAGACCTGAGACTTATGATGCAGTCCTGTGTAGAGGAAATTCTTTCATCTCAATTAATTCTTATATAGATGAGGTACTCGACCCTCCGTCCTTTGAAGAAAGTTATGACAATATGAAAAAAGCGGTAAAGGCCTTTCATAACTCGCTTTCCCCTGGCGGTGTTCTTTACATAGATATACCTGTCAAAGAGGTTGCCAAGCCTGAAAAACCTTACTCTAGAGTAGATACAGACAATAAGACATTTGAAGACAAAATATCAGGTAGCTATGACCCACTCACAAAAATTAGAGAGCTAGTAATTGATTCTCACAACTTAATTACTGGAGAAAAGGTTTATTATAAAACCTACCAATATCCAATCAGCAAGGAAGAGCTATACAAGCTTTTGGACGAAGCTGGCTTTAGCAAGGTTTTACAATCTCCAGTAGATGAGCCTCAGTACATGGATGCATTTGTTGCGTTTAAGTGATAAGTCTTTGCTCAATCTGGGAGGAACAACATGGCACATTTTCAGCACAAGTCGCTTTGCCAATAACAGTTATTCAGAAGCTTTGAGTTTCATCATTTTATGATATAAAGCAACAGGCGTTAGCATATCGTCAAGTGTTCCACCTAAGTCTAAATGCTCACGCACCCATACAGGCATTCGTCCTCGTCCTGACCAGACATTACTTCCTTTCTTGTATTTCTGTATGGGTATGCCACTCGCGCTTTTGTAGCATTGCTTATAAAGTTCAGAAAGTTCATCTACGCCTAAGTGTTTGTTTTTTATGTAGATGCTATTAGTTATGTCGTTATTATTTTGATTGCTTGATGATTGAGGTCTATTGCTTTCTCGCATGTCATTACTCCAGGCTGGTGTTGTCAGTTATTTTTATTTTCAATATATCGAGAGCCGTAGGGCCTTATATTTATTGATTAGATATAGTGATGGGGCAAATAAAAATAAAGTTGCTTACAAGTAGGAGTAGGAGTCGCAATGAAAGATGTTCAGTCTCTCTGATAAAAACAGATGAAAGGTAAATTTGTGGGTAGCTGCTTTGATTCAAAGCAGTAAAACTTTATAAGGCTTAATTACACGTTAGACCCTACAGCGGCTTCAGGAGTTTTATTAACGACTTAATATCTTGCTGAAGTAAAGCTTGTCGTTGCTTCGATTCCAACAAGTGCTTATTCAATTTCTTGATTCTTAGATCCATTTCCTTCTCGACTAAATACGACTTTAATGCGAAAGCTGCACCCAATGCACATATCAATGCGGCCAAGTAAAAGCTGAGTATTTCAGTAACCGAAAACGAAAAGTTGAGACTTTTAAACACGCCAAGAAACATGGCGGTCGGCCATGTAATACACGAAACACATCCCACTAAGGTAATAATATTAGCTTGTTTTAAACTTATCGTATTAATCAAAACCTTGTTTTTGTTGTTCACAATCACCGGAATAACGTACTGATGGAGGTAATAGCCATTAATAGACAGAATAATCACAATTGTTAGCTTTGCCCATATTTTGTGGTTTAATAACAGTTCGGGTTGAAAAAAAATATAGAAAACTAAAAACGACAGCCCAGACAGCCAAAGAATCACGAGCCCTACACTGACTACTTTAGAAACAAACTTTATTATCTGAATATTTTCTTTAGTGATCGGGTATTTGTACATTTTCCTAAGAATATACAGATCCAGTATCCACGCACCACCTACACCAAATGCTAAGCCAGAAAGGTGCCCGAATATAATCAATGATTTAAGGTTACTGACAAGAAAAGAATCCATATTTAATTCAACTTTTAACAGAATGGTTCATTCAATTGATGCTAGAGCAGCGCTACGAAAAGTGTCAATGGCTATATGACAAAGTCCATTCTTCGGCTGTTGAAGCGGTCTGAAGCCCTTTCATCCCACTCGTCTGAACACATATCGCGCAACTCGCTCCGCTAAGTAATCAACCATTAGCTATGCACACAAACCCTTCGTAAGCTTCCAGACATAATATTTACTTAAGTCCTGGAGACAACATGGCACATTTTAACCGCAAGCCGCTTTATACATTCATGCTTACATCTTGTATGTTGTTGGCCGCAAACAGTCATGCTGACAGTACTTTTGACGCTCCACAACTGCTTGCAAAAAGCCTAAATACATCAGTCATCGCAGATACGGTTGAGAACACTATCTCGCTATCAACTGCACAAGACACAGACACTTCATTTCTAGAGATCGTCAGTCAACCGTCAAATGGTGTGTTAACACTCTCTGGGTCAGACTCAAGCGTTCAGTACACGCCAGACAGTGGCTTCGTGGGTAGTGACTCTTATAGTTATCGTGTCAGTAACGAGATAGAAACGAGTAACACGGCAACAGTGACAGTGGATGTGGTTGCGGCAAGCCCCGTCAATGCTATCTCTAACTATACTGCCAGCAATGCTGTGAGTGTTAACGGTGACATTTCAGACTGGTCAAATTTAAACTTGTTTGATTACGATGCTATCGATGTGCCGTTTGGTGCAACTGACCGTATCGACTTAAGACGTGCAGGGATCTCTCATACTGACGACACGACTTATATCGTTTATGAAAACCGCAACACGGTAGATCCTGACAATACCAGTGACGGTATTTTGGTATGGGGTTGGCAGGCTTATTTAGACACAGACAACAACCCAAGCTCAGGCTTTAAACTCAATGATGAAGTCGGTGCAGACTACTTAGCAGAAGGTAAGGCTTTGTATAGATATACGGGTAACGGTAAGACGTGGTCTTGGACTTGGGTAGGCGACACTAACCCTCAGTTTGACACTAACATCGTCGAGCTAAGCTTTGACCGTAGTTTGTTAGGCAGCCACAGTAATGTGAAAGTCGCGTTTGTAGGTAATAACAAAGCCTATGGCGGTACCAGCGTTGATTTTTACCCTGAAGAGAGTGGCTTTGCTTATTCCTTTGGTGACAGCTTTGTGGGTGTGGTGACTGAGGTGGTTGTAGAGCAGGGAACAGCGACGTCTTCTGATGCCAATAATCCGTTTGATACAACAACTAGCACTACAAACAGTAGCCACTCTAGCAGTGGCGGCGGCAGTGTTTCATGGTTGTTCTTAATGCTCTCATCGCTATTGGTTTTTCGCCGCTTTCGGGCTTAAAGTCAAAGGCTTATGTAAAAAATAGCTACTTTATGTCAACAGATGATCTTTTGGTTTGAGTTCATCTGGTGGCTGCCTATCTAGCGCTTCACAGACTGATATTTCAATGTTTCTACACATTGCATCCAACGGCAAGCCATTTTGAACATTCATAAAAGGCCTTTCAAGTTCGTCAGTGACGGCTTGTAAACCAAAGAATACATAGGCTACTACGGCTGTAAATACAGGTGCGAACCAAGATGCCGCCTCGATTAATGCAAATGGTAATAAAAATAAATAAAGGTATGTGGTTCGACCTACCAATAGCGAATAAACAAAAGGTAGTGGGGTAGACTTAATGCGCTCACAGCCCGCTTGTGCTTCTGCGAATGAGGCTAGCGTCTGTGAAATAGTTAAGAGCCCATAACCACTAATTTTACCTTTTTGCTCAAGGTCTTTAATTTTCTCTGCAATAACGTTTAATGAAGCATCTGCTGGGTTTTTCTTAGAAAGCAAGGTATCTGCTGCTTGCTCACCGACCCATGGCAGTATCTCTTTACGGACATTAATATTGCGAAGTGCGCCACGGTGTAAGTGAGCATATGCAATGGTATAGGACAGTAGGCTTTCACGCGCCTCACCTTTGCCAACGAAGATGTTTAAGTGGCGGCCTAAATTTCGAACATCTGCGATTAACACGCCCCAAAGCTTACGAGCTTCCCACCATCTATCGTATGCAGCGTTATTACGAAACCCAAGAAATAAGGATAGCGCAACGCCAAAAACACCCATGACTTGAATTGAAATATGGGGCAGTTTGATAACATAAGTGTCTAACAGTATGACCATCACAGACAGTGATGTAAGGGTAATAATTTTGCTTATTATTTTTGGTACAACCGACCCTTTGCTCGAAAAAAACAGCTGCATGATTGACGGCGATTCTTTTATTATCATTTTTAACCCTTACTCACCAACACGATTGAGAGTTAGTCGTGTATATCAAATTGCAATGAGTTGATTATCACTAGCTGTTGGTTATTTAGCAACTGATGACTTTTACATTGTTGATTACCCTGTCTATATGGCACTATTACCGGATCATAAAATACATAGGAGATAGGTAGTCATCGCTACCAGCTATTACCATGAAATATAACAACATATTAGATACCATCGGTAACACGCCACATGTTCGTATCAACAAATTATTTCGTGATGACCTTGAAGTTTGGATGAAAGTTGAGCGTTTCAATCCGGGTGGAAGCATCAAAGATCGTATTGGTTTAGCGATGATTGAAGCCGCTGAAAAGTCTGGCGAGCTAAAAGAAGGTACAGTCATTATCGAGCCTACCTCTGGTAATACCGGTGTTGGTTTGGCACAGGCAGCTGCGGTAAAGGGTTACCGTTTAATTTTGACTATGCCTGAGTCTATGTCTATTGAGCGTCGTCGCTTGTTGTTAGCACTTGGTGCTGAGCTTGAGCTTACGCCAAAAGAGAACGGTATGGGTGGCGCAATTGCTAAGGCAACTGAGCTTGCTGGCGAGATTGAGAACAGCTGGATTCCTCAGCAGTTCAACAACCCTGAGAACTCAAAGATTCACCGTGAGACGACGGCTCAAGAGATCTTAGCTGACTTCCCAGAAGGTTTGGATTACATGGTAACGGGTGTTGGTACAGGTGGTCACATTACAGGTTGTGCGGAAGTACTTAAGCCTGCGATGCCTAACTTAAAAGTGCTAGCGGTTGAGCCAAGTAAGTCACCTGTTATCAGTGGTGGCGAGAAAGGTTTACACCGCCTACAAGGTATCGGTGCTGGTTTCATCCCGGGTGTTTTAAACACTGAGCTTTTGGATGGCACTGTTCAAGTAGAAGACGAAGCATCATTTGAAATGACGCGTCGTTGTGCAAAAGAAGAAGGTATCTTGGTCGGTATTTCTTCAGGCGCGAGCTTGGCAGCGGTTAAGTCGATGGAAGCTGACATTCCTGCAGGTAGCAAAGTATTGGTGTTTAGTTATGACACGGGTGAGCGTTACTTATCAATCGAAGACTTATTTGTTTAAGTAGTCGATGATTGAGGAAGTATGGGGTCTCCATGCTTCCTTAGTCAGTTTCATTCAATTATTCACTCTTCTTACACAATCTTTACAAAAACCTAACACCTCCTTACAAACTTACGCTCTGATTTTTGGTCTAATACTGGTTATCATTTGATGACAGGAGTAAATCAGAAACCATGAATACTATAAAAAAAATTATATTAGGTAGTATCACACTCGGCATAGCAGGCATCGCTTCTGCAGAAACAGCCCCTCAACGACCACAACGCCAAGGCCCACCACCACAAGCTATTGAAGCATGTAACAACAAAGCTGTAGGTACTCAGTGTAGTTTCACCGCTAGGCGTGGCGATGTACAAGGACAGTGCGCACAAACACCTAGAGGTCAAACGACCTGTCGACCAGAAGGCAGACAACAAGGGAATCGACGGGGTGCTAATGGTGACAACAATGCTCGACGTCAAGGTGGCCGTGATGGTAACCAGCAAGCGCGTCGTCAAAATGCTGGAAATGGGAATCAGCAAGGTCAACGTCGTCCGGGTCGCTCTCATTCAATACTAACGAGTGCGCCACTCAAGTTAATACCTTCTACCGCAGCACCTATCGCTGCTAATAAAGTGTCAGTCACTGTATCAGGCGCTCAGCGAACGATTACTGCCAATGGTATTGCGAAGCATAAAACAGGTGCATTTCCTAACGGACATAACCCACACGGCATTGCTGAGCAGAAACATGTTTATAGCGTGCCACTCAATCCACAACTAGCCGCTAACAAGACTGATATTCGCATTGGTAAAGTGGGCATTGCAGTCAACGGTGTATTAATCGAACCTGCGACGGCAGAAGTGTATAAAGAAGCACGTGATTGGCGCTACGAAGCACTGTCAGGTGCGGTGCCATTGGGTATTGACTCTAACTACGCACACGTTCAACCCGGTGGTAATTACCACTATCACGGTTTGCCAACAGACCTAATGAGAAGTTTAGGGGTTCACCAAAGCAAGCACTCGCCATTAATTGGTTGGGCAGCTGACGGTTTCCCTATTTACGCACTGTTTGGTTATAAGAACGCTAAAAATATTGGCGGTGGCATTCAACGTGAGTCATCAAGCTATCGTTTAAAAGGCACTCAACGCCCCGGTGGTAACCTACCAACAGGTAAGCCTGATGGTACGTTTGCACAGGACTATGCCTATGTTGCTGGTGCAGGAACGCTAGATGAATGTAATGGTAAAATGACGGCCACACCAGAGTCACCGAATGGAACTTACGCGTACTTCATTACCGATACTTTCCCTGTTATCCCTCGTTGCTTGAAGGGTACTCCGTCAAGTGACTTTACACGCCGTGTAGCTGTCGCTGGCGGCGCTCGCTTCTAACAATATTTAAGGGGATTTCTATGCGTTTACATCATTTTATTGCTGCCACGGTTCTAACCACTTGTTCAGTGGTATCCCATGCGGCGACTGTAAAGCCCAACATCCTGCTAATCATTGCCGATGATATGGGGCTGGATGCGTCTCACTGTTACAACGTCGGTAAAAACCAAGCGAACATGCCTAACATCGAAAAGATGTGTGCAACTGGTATGGTGTTTGAAAAGACCTATGCGGCACCTGTTTGCACACCGACTCGCTCGACAATCATGTCGGGTATGTATGGTTTTAGAACGGGCGTTGGTTCAGCCATTTCTCGAACGAATGGAAATGGCCTTAGTGGTGACACGGTTAGCTTATTTGATCGACTAGATAAGACTGACTACGCAAAGGCGATCATTGGCAAATGGCACCTTGCTAGCTCACGAACTGACATTAATCACCCCTCTGAACTGGGTGTAGACGACTATTACGGTTTGATTTCAGGCGGAGTGCCAGACTATTACCAATGGACGTCAGTCAGAAATGGCGTTGCTAATCAGGAGAACGGTTACGCGACAACGGTATTCACTGACCATGCGGTTGACTGGATTGCAAAGCAACAAGAGAACCCGTGGTTCCTTTGGCTTGCATATAACGCGCCACACACGCCATTTCATGTGCCGCCAAACTCGCTAACAACGGCTAACTTAGTGGATGACGCTGCTGAAATCAGAAGTAACCCATTACCTTATTACAATGCTGCACTTGAAGCGCTGGATACAGAAATAGGGCGTTTACTCTCAACGATGAAGCCTAAGGTTCGAGATAATACTGTGATCATCTTTATTGGGGATAATGGGACACCGGGACAGGTTGCTAGAAGTTTCTATGGGCGCGGTCGCGTCAAAGGCAGCATCTTTGACGGCGGTACTCATGTACCGATGGTGGTGACTGGCCCAGGTGTCACTAAAGGTCGCTCCAATACTTTGGTTAATACAACGGACCTTCACGCAACAATTGCAGGTTTAGCGGGTGTGACGGTTAACAGCCCTGATACGCATAACCTTATTCCTGTATTTGCAGGTCAATCAGGTAAGCGCGATTTTGTTTATGTTGAGCACTTCTCTGACGCTGAAGCAAGACGTGCTGATGTTCATGGCTGGGCGATACGTGATGACCGTTACAAGCTGGTTGCGGCTAAAGGTGAGCCACAAATGTTGTTTGATCTAGATAATGATCCACAAGAGCGAACTAACTTATTAGTTGGGTATACTAGTCCTGAAATTAGTGCGGTGATTGCTAAGTTGACGTCAGCCCATGTGGCGCTTAAGAAATAACAATAACTTAGTTAGTTGAGCTATGGGCAGTGGGTTTTAATTTACTCACTGCCTTTTTTGTTGTCGCATTAAGTTAGATCAACACTAATATCAGCGACTTATTTAAAATAGACAATATAGTTTTACAGTGGCTTCTGTTAGTCTGCCTCCACGACTAAAAGGGGCAGACTGTGGCGATTAAACCAACGATTTATAAAGCACGTATTTCACTCTCAGACTTGGAGCGTGACTATTATGATTCCATCAGTTTGACTATTGCACAGCACCCATCTGAGACTCTAGAGCGCATGATGGTTCGTGTACTCGCTTACTGCATAAACGCCCAAGAAGGCTTAGAGCTAACCAAGGGGTTAGATGAGGTCGAAGAACCTGATCTATGGGTGCGTACGATGGATGAGCAAACCAAACTTTGGATTGATGTTGGTGAGCCTGCGCCTGACCGCGTTAAGAAGGCATCACATCGCGCTCAAGCAGTTAAGGTTTATAGCTTTAACACGAAGTCAGATGTTTGGTGGTCGCAAGGTGAGAGCAAGTTTACGGGGCTTAAAGCGTCGTATTACCGTTTTCCTTGGGACAGTATTGAAGCATTAGCGGGTTTAGTTAAGCGTACGATGGACTTGTCTGTGACGATTACTGGTGATTCTGCTTATATTGCGGGTGATAACGGTGAAGTTGAAGTGTCTTGGGAAGTGTTGCATACCGTTTAAAGATACAAAGACTGTTAGTACAAGCAAAAACGCAATACCAAGCTACTGGTATTGCGTCATTTAACGTCCTCCATTCACAACGATAATTTTTAGCCTTCGCTGTTCTCAATGGTGATTTCTGTTTCATCCATCATCACATCATCTGAATCCATCTCAGAAGGCATATCCAAATCCATTGGAGCCTCATCAAATGCTGGCTCAGCGTTGTCTTCTTCCATCACCATGGTGTTTACTGACACACACTCATCAACGTAAGCAGCTAGCTCTTCACCCGTCATCTCACTTTCAATACCGATATCATTGCAGTCTTCTGTAATCAGATTGAGTTCGTCTTGACTCATTTCATAATTGACTGGCGCTTCATAACCTTCTGTATCCACTGCAGATGCAACTGATGCGAAAGAGCAGGTTAGTGCGACTGCTAGTACAGAGATAAAAAGTCTGTTTTTCATTTTTATGCATTCCTGATTTGTAGGTAGGTTTTTGTTCTAGTGAGTGAATTTATACGCCCTAAATTAACATCCCTCCAACAATAAAAAATCGTCGTTACGATCAGAAAAAACGATTAATATCTGTTGAAACTAAATACATATTTCTAGCTTCAAACATCTTGTAAAACCTTATTTGGAAACGGTATGGATATCGCTCACTTAAAGACATTTTTAGAGATTTATCGGATTAGACATTTTGGTAAGTCAGCTGAAATATTATGTATAACGCAGTCGGCAGCCAGTGCCAGAATAAAACTGCTTGAGGAACGACTCGGCGTTAAGCTATTTACCAGAGATCGGCATGCGATCGAACCGACGCCCGCTGGACATCGTTTTCACAAATACGCTGAGATGACAGTCAGCGGCTGGGAACAAGCACGCCTCATGATCGCGCTACCTGAGCGATACAATAATTCATTGTCCATAGGTTACCTGCCAGATGCTTGGCATTTGTTCCTTAAAAACTGGATGGATGATATTCAACGAAGTACCCCAGACACTGCGCTCAATATGACTATTCATGCGGGACAAAATGTTCAGGAGTTGATACTCGGCAGCGCCTTGGACATAGGCTTTGTATTTGAACCCATAAATTCACCACGCCTAACGAGTGTCAAAATCACGTCACTGTTATTGCAGTTGTTCTCAAATCAGCCAGATACATTATTGGCTGACGCGGTGTCTGATGGTTACATCATGGTTGATTGGGGGGCACGTTTTGAATACGAACACTCAAAAGCATTTCCATACTTTCCTGGCGCGTCGTTACGAACAAACTATGGGGTGATGGCATTGGACTTAATGAGAGAGGGTAAACGCTCTGCTTACTTGCCCGATCAGGTAGTGGGCAATAATGTTGATCATCAAGCGCTGTATCTAGTGGATGGCGCGCCAACGTTTGAGAGGCACTTATACGCAGTGTATCGTTCGGGGAGTGATTCGTTGACACTCATAGAGACACTGATCGATCAGATCATTCAGCTTAGCGAAGAGGGCGCATAACGGTAAACTGGCAGACATTGAGTGAGCGCCTGTCAGTCTACAATTTTTTAGTCGTAATCAAAATAATCCAAATATCTAGCTCTTAGTTTTGCCTTTTTGAACTCGATATAATCATCCATACGACGTTTGACTTTTAGACGTCGACTAATCTGTTTTTTCTTTGTCTTGTTTGATTCGTCTTCAGTCTCGTCAAAAATCTCTTCTTCATCCCAGTCATAATCATTAAAAAACTCATTACCACCGATGCTTTTACTCATCTCTATCACCAATTCACAATAACTATCAAATAGCTCTGACTCATGCAGAGGATGAGTATTTTATACCCCTGATTATCTCGGCTATCCAACAATAAATACTGCTTGGTTTAATCGTTTTTAGTGATGGTCAATCATGGATGAAAGTGACGCTTTAGGCCTCGTTATTTATTTGCTATTTAACAGCCAATAACTGTTCAACAAACTCAGGCACAATACTACTGGCGAGGCCTTTTATTGACTGATCAAAAGTAGCACTGGTTTCACTGTCATCTAGGTTTAACTCTACCGTTCTTGCACCACATATTTGGGCATGCTTAGAAAATCCAGCAGCGGGATACACTTGGCCAGATGTCCCAATAGATATAAACAGATCACAGTCTTCTAACATTTGCTGAATTTGATCCATCAGAAACGGCATTTCGCCAAACCAAACGATGTGAGGACGAAGGTTACCGGCCTTACTACAACATTCACACACGCTACTTTCATCAAGGTCGTTTAACCATTGATAGGAACGAAGCGTATTGTTACAGCGTGCCTTATCCAACTGACCGTGCATGTGGATCAAGTTTCTACTTCCCGCACGCTCGTGTAGGTTATCGACGTTTTGAGTTACAACCACTACCTTGCCATCATATTCACGCTCTAGCTTTGCTAAAGCATGATGTGCAGCGTTCGGATGAACATCTGTATCATGGAGCTGTTTACGTCGCTCATTGTAAAAACGATGTACCAGTGAAGGGTTGGCAGCAAAACCTTCTGGCGTTGCTACCTCTTCGATACTATGGTTATGCCATAAGCCATCACTGGCGCGAAATGTCTGAATTCCAGACTCGGCAGATATCCCTGCACCGGTAAGTATCACGATGTTTTGTTGTTTACTGCCCATTTCGCCGCTCCAGCTTATTTTAAATGGTGACAATCTTTACCGATATACAGCCACCAATCAATACTTCATATCCTTCTTGTCATAAACCAATCCCTTATCCGCCGACTGCTCTTGAATAGCGTCAAAGATTTGTGAGTCTAATGAGTTCTTTCTACCACCCGTTGCCTCAACCTTTTCCTTCAAAAATGCATCACGCTTTTCAGCAAGCTGACGAATCTTAGACTGTAGCTCTTTACGCGCTACCGACTTCTCTTTGATATAACGCTGTTGCTCGATAGGCTTCATCGTTTTCATTGCAGCTGGTAGCTCGTCACTAGCAATACTTTCTAACGCAATATCACCACTAGCGATCGAATCAACTAACTCTTTTTCTCCTAAGAAGTTTGTCTTACCGCTACTTGAAGTATTAAAAGTGGCGCGTCTAGCTTGAGAGGCCACACTAGACTCTTTGTAAAGCTTACTACCTGCTGCTTTCTTAGCTTCTTGTTTCACACGGTCATCAGACGAACCATAATAAACACGCGTTTTGTCGAGCTCATTTGATAACTTAGCTAAGTCCTTATCAAACGGTGTTGCAATCGCCACCGCATTACCGGAGTTAGACACCTTAAAGAAGTTGCCCTGACCAAGCCCAGCGATATGCTTCCAGTGCTTAGTCGTGCCATAGTTATTACCACTTTGAATGGCATTAATAATGATGCCTTTATCACTGGCAATACATAGCGTTTCTGGGTACTTCACATCATCCTGATAGTCCATATGCGCTGGCGCATCACCCACTAAAAACACCACTTTGTAAGTATTACTATCTTGGTTCCATGACATTTTATGTACTGCGTCATACAACGCGGCATTGACACTTTCTGGGCTATCTCCACCGCCTTGCGCTTTAAAGTCCATGAGCTTGGAGTACATCGAGTCTAGATCTTCTGATAAGTCGACGTTTTGAGTAACATACTTATCACCACGGTCACGGTAAGCCACCAAGCCCATTTTAATCTCAGGGGCAGTTTGTGCTTGAGCCATCGTACTGGCGATAGACCAAATCTTTTCTTTAGCCGCATTAATCAGGCCACTCATGCTGCCCGTTGTATCGAGTACAAACACCACTTCTATTTTAGGCTGTGTAATTACGCTTGGAATTTTAATAGGCGCTACTTGCGGCATCACTTGAGGCGCTACAATTCGCTCTACTTCAATTGATTTTGCAGAAGCGCTATTGATACCAGCGCTAAGACCCATGATAGTTAGTGCAGTTGCGATGCTTTGAGCAATGAGACGAGTTTTCATAATGATTTCCTGTTCGGTGTGTGTTGTTAAGATGGAGCCAGTTTAGGCAGTCTCACCAACTCTAAATAGACACACTTATGTAAAAGCTCACCACGGTCTTTTTACAAAAAAGTTACATAGCGATAGGGAACCCTTGTTAGACTAGAATCACTTGATAAGTCACATAATAAATAGGCAGTACACATGACCCAAGCCACGACCGAATCTGCAAAAATACTCATCGTAGAAGACGAACCTGCTATACGTATGGGTTTGATCGACGTGTTTGTTTATCATGGTTATGAAGTAGATTTCGCTGACAATGGTCATGACGGCTTAGAGAAAGCACTGACTGGCGCGTTTGATCTTATTTTGTTAGATGTGATGTTGCCGGGTATCGATGGCTTTGAAATTTGTAACCGCATCCGTGAGCAGAGCAAGGATCAAGCGATCATAATGCTAACGGCTAAAAGTAACGATGAAGACATTATTCATGGGCTGTCCTTAGGCGCAGATGATTATGTGTCTAAGCCATTTTCTGTGGCTCAGTTGGTGTTACGAGTACAAGCGGTGTTGCGTCGTACCTCGGTAGAGGCAAAGCTTAGTGAAACTATTACGTTATCAGACACGGCAGAGATTGATTGCCAGAACTTATCCGGCATTTTTAACGGTGTTGAAGTGTCATTCACTCGCCGAGAAATAGACTTGTTACGCTACCTTCAAGCGAATGCGGAGCGTCCTGTGTCACGCGATGAGTTACTGCATAAGGTATGGGGCTATGCCGACGATTTAAGCCTAGAAACCCGCACGGTAGATATTCATATTGCCAAGCTAAGACGTAAAATAGAGACTAACTCAAGTACCCCTAAATACCTTGTTACTGTGCGTGGCGCTGGCTATCGCTTATTGAGTGCTAGCTAACATGTTTAAGAACCGCTTAAAAACGCTCACACAAAAGAAACTAAGACGCTGGTTGTTACTGTTCTTTTTTACCTTACTGATACCAACTAGTTTATTGGTACAGCAGTCCTATAGCCGACTTAAGTGGGAAACGTTTCACCAACATCAGCAAATGGCACAAGCATTAACTAGCCGCATAGATAACCGACTTATTGAGTTAATCAATAAAGAAGATGAACGCTCGTTTGCTGACTATGCTTTTTTGAATGTTACCGGTGATATAAAAGCTAATTTTTTGCAACGTTCGCCTTTATCTAGCTACCCTGTCAATACTGAAGTCCCTGGCTTGTTGGGCTATTTTCAGGTGAATGATTTAGGAGTATTAAACACTCCTCTAATACCGGATGACTCCGCTGATCGTTACGGGATCAGTGATCAAGAGTTAACTGAGCGTGTCGCCTTGCAGGATAAAATTACCTCAATCTTGGCGGCCAATAAATTAGTCAATCAACCGCAAACGCCACTTGCTAATGAAATAGGAGATGATATTGCTGAAATATCCTCAAGCATCTCTTCACGAGGTGCAGAGGCAGAGCAAAAATATCAACCACAAATAGCTTTTGAACAACTCAGCAAGGAACGAGTTAGCTCAAAAAGTTTTAGCAAGCTAGGGCGAGTGGAAGACTTACAGCTAGAGCAGGCTTTTAAGGATGAGACTGAAGCATTTGATAAAAAATTAAGCAAAGAAAAAGTCGCTATTAGTGCTAAGCAAGCACCTGTACAAAAACAAGTGTCAAAAGCACGAAGTGAGAAAATCGCGCTGCCTGAGCTTTCCGCTGGCTACGCTATAAGCTCTGACTCATTATCATCCTCTCGTACTGTTGAAACCGACGTCGCGTCAGTCGCGCCACAAAAGCTTCGCATCCGTACCTTTGAAAGTGAAATAGACCCTTTTGAATTTAGTCAGCTAGATAGTGGCCACTTTGTGCTGTTTCGTAAAGTGTGGTTGAACGGCCAACGCTATGTTCAAGGTTTATTGATTGAAGAAAGTGCATTTGTTGATTCACTGATCAATGCGCCTTTCAGTACCTCTGCCTTAACGGACATGAGTGACTTGCTGGTCGCTTATCAGGGCAATATCCTAACCTATGCTGCGGATAACCGCTCGACAGCGGGAGAGCAGCTTTACCGCGCTAGACTCTCAGCGCCGTTTGGTGAGCTACAGCTTATTTACAGAGTGACTCAGTTACCCGTTGGGGCAGGTGGGCGCGTTGTACTTTGGCTGGGCTTCATACTAGCGTCCGTGTTACTGGGAGGGTTCTATTTGATGTACCGCTTGGGTTTGGGACAAATAAAACTCGCCAATCAACAGCAAGACTTTGTGTCAGCAGTCAGTCATGAGTTAAAAACGCCACTGACGTCTATACGTATGTACGGTGAAATGCTCCGTGAAGGCTGGGCGCCTGAGGAAAAGAAGCCTCAGTATTACGACTTTATTTTTGATGAAAGTGAGCGCCTTTCAAGACTGATTAATAATGTCTTACAACTAGCCCGTATGACACGCAACGCTCAGCAAGCAGACCTTGTGGAACATGATGTTGCATATATCAGCCGTGAACTGACATCAAAGGTAAGCACACAGGTGGAGCGCTCAGGGTTTCAACTCACCGTGTTATGTGACGAGTCAGCACAACAGCAAGCGCTCATGATAGACATGGACTGGCTCACTCAAGTTGTTATTAATCTTGTTGATAATGCCATTAAGTTCTCTGCTAACTCAGAGCACAAAGAAGTCGTCTTAAGTTGCACAGAGACCAAAGATAAACGATTAGCCATTACCGTGAGAGACTTTGGACAGGGCATAGACAGCAAGCAAATGAAGCATATATTTGAGCTGTTTTATCGTAGTGAAAACGAGCTAACCAGAGAAACGACGGGAACAGGCATTGGTTTATCGTTGGTACAACAGATGGTGACTAATATGGGCGGGAAGGTGAGCGTTGAGAACACACACCCTGGTGCTGCATTTACCGTGAGCTTTTCACTAATTTAGCGAAAGGTTCCTTTGCCTTGATTGGGTTACCACTCCAAAAGATAACTTTTTGGGAGATCTTTTTAGAGCGATACATGGCTTCATCGACACGCTCAAGTAACAGGTTACTGTTGAAGTTACAGTCTCTGACTAAGCAAGCCCCAGTGCTGACTTGAAGGTACACAGGGTAGCCTTGAATTGAAAAAGGGTTCTCAATAAGTCGTAAAAAGTGAGAGTAGTACTCATTCACTTCAGAAAGCTCTTCACTTTCAATAATGCATAAAAACTCATCGCCACCGATTCGACCGACAGTGCCGTATTGGCCTAAGGATTTGTTGGTGACGACTGCTAAGTGTTTGAGCAAATCATCACCTGCTAGGTGTCCCATCGTATCGTTGGTCGACTTGAACTTATTAATATCAAACGATAATAGCGTAAAAGGTACTTGTTTATCACAATGGGATTTGATCAGTTTCATCGTGTAATCGCGACTGTAAAGCCCCGTTAGCGAGTCATGATCTAGCAAGTACTTATGATGTTTTCGCTGCATCCATAACGCGAATAGTAGGTAACCGAGGTACAAAATAATTGCTAACGTTGAAAGCAACAGTAACCCAGCGGCTTTGAATACCTTATTTCTAAATATTTTGGCGTAGTCACTGTTGGTAGATATCAAGTCATGTAGCAAGCTCATGCTGATGGTATTACCAAACTTCTCAGTCTCAACAATCCACTCAATTAAGTGGCGCTTATCCAGAGGTGCTTCGCCCGATATAATTAGCTCTATCGCTTTTATGTGTGTAAAGGTGGCTTCTAGCAATGTATTTAAATCGTTATGGTTAGCGCGGATAAAAATCTCATCATTCAATAGGCTTGAATGAGTCACGGAAATACGACTCCACAGTATTTCGTAAGCGAGCCTTAGGTCACTTGCAGACGTTCTATCATGGATATACAGCTCTGCTTGAAAGTTAACTTTACGCATTTCTTTGTAGAGTTGAAGTACACTCCACGCAGATGTTTGACGGCTCTTTTCACCGTCAACGTAGGTCTGAAGCGCATTATTTGCGGCAAAGTAGATAGACACCAACAGTACCGGCCCAAGCAGGGCTAGTATTATATTCTGGAATGTGAAGTAGTCAGAGTGCTTCATCAGTACTTAAAATCGTAATGTCAAAAAGTTGCCATATCATCAAGGCTGAAAGATTCTTTTGGTGAATGTTGTATTTGTCATGATCTACCATTACCCATAAAGGGCCTTTATCTCGAACAGATAGTCGCTCGCCATTAATGCTGTGCGCAACAATCGGCTTGTATTGTTTGAGCTCAGTAAAATCAATCATTACGCTGTAATCATTTAACGCTTTCAAAATGAATGTCGTTGCGCCTTTACACGCTAGGTCTAAAATATCTTCCAATAATGGACCACGAAAAGTTTCTGCAACGGCCGACCATTCATGTAGCGTCGTAAACTCATACTGAGGTAAAGCTAATAATTGTGCTTCAGTCAGTAGAACCCCTTTGTTTTTGCAATTACTACTTTCAGCCACATTCACAGTTAATAATGTGTCGTCTTGTCTAACCAGTCGCTCTGCTGGAATATCTCGAGGCCTTGATATTGGTCGATCTTGCTCGCTTATAACAAAGCTGGTCAAAGCAACCCCAATTACAATAAGCACAGTCGTGACTAATAACACTAAGTAATAGTGTGAAGGAGTTAGTTTCATTACGTTTAAAAAGTATCTATAACTTCAGGAAGTTGGGTTCAGTGTCGTCTAAACCTACATTTCCTATCCTGCCTACTTTTTCTCAAGTGTGCAAGATGCTACTCTTGCTCCTCTCTACTTTTTCTATCCAGATTGATCATTATGACTGTTAAAACTCGTTTTGCTCCTAGTCCTACCGGCGACCTTCACATCGGTGGCGCGCGTACTGCTTTATATAGCTGGCTTCATGCTCGCAAAGAAGGCGGTACTTTTTTGCTGCGTATCGAAGACACGGACCGTGAGCGTTCAACGCAAGCGTCGCTTGATGCGATCTTAGAGGGTATGGCGTGGTTAGGTCTGGATTATGATGAAGGTCCGATTTTTCAAACAGATCGCTTTGATCGTTATGCTGAAGTGATTCAGCAGCTAATGGATAGCGGTCATGCTTACTATTGCTACTGCTCTCGAGAAGAGCTAGATGCGATGCGTGAGAAGCAGTGGGCTAACAAAGAAAAACCTCGCTATGACGGTCGCTGTCGTCACCGTACAGAGCCAGTAGCAGGGGTTGAGCCGGTTATTCGTTTCCGCAATCCTGACGAAGGAGATGTGGTTATTAAGGACTTGGTTAAGGGTGACATTGTCATCAATAACAGAGAACTAGATGACTTAGTTATTGCTCGCTCTGACGGTACACCAACTTACAATCTAACGGTTGTGGTTGATGACATTGATATGGGAATGACACACGTTATCCGTGGTGATGATCACATAAACAATACACCTCGCCAGATCAATATCATGGAAGCGCTAGGGGCAACAATCCCTGCATTTGCTCATGTTCCAATGATCTTGGGTGATGATGGTAAGCGTCTATCTAAGCGTCATGGCGCTGTTGGTGTCATGCATTATCGTGATGCGGGTTATTTGCCAGAAGCAGTCATTAACTACCTAATTCGTTTAGGCTGGTCTCACGGTGATCAAGAAGTTTTCACCATGGAAGAGATGCTTAAGTACTTTAAGTTGAGTGATATCAATGGTGCAGCGTCGACGTTTAATACTGAAAAACTGAACTGGATGAACCAGCAGTACTTTAAGTCTCTACCTGCTGAAACGATTGCGGGTCACTTACAGTGGCACATTGAAAAGCAAGGCTTAGATATCAGTAAGGGCCCATCATTAACCGATGTTATTGAAGGCCAACGTGACCGTGCGAAGAACTTAGTCGATTTTGTCGAGAGCAGTCGTTATTTCTTTGAAGACTTCGACAGTTACGATGAGAAAGCACAGAAGAAACAATTTAAAGCAGGCGTTGACGCTACTTTGCAATTCATTCACGACAAGCTAAGCGCGCTGCCTGAGTGGAACCCTGAGGCAATTGACGCAGTCATTAAAGCTTCTTGTGAAGAACTAGAGCTTGGTATGGGTAAAGTAGGGCCGCCATTACGTTTGGCCGTTGCTGGAACACCTATGTCACCTAGCTTAGATGTGACGTTAAATCTTGTTGGTAGAGAGCGTACGTTGGCACGTATCGAGAAGGCGATCGCTGTTATTGGTGGTATGACTGAATAACTAGTTAGCTCCTTAGTTATCATAAAAGGCACTATTTATAGTGCCTTTTTAATGTCTGCTTAGTAATTTTGGTCGATGAAAACCATATTGGCTTATTATTACCATCATTGTTAGTATGCATATAATCAAAATAAAGACGTTAAATTAGGGCTATCTATGATCAGTAAATTATCTTGTGTCATTCTCACGCTAAGCACAGCAACGTTAATTTCTTGCGGTGGCGGTGGTGGCAGCGACAGTCCTAGCGTAGCTGCAGATAATGAAAGTGATAATTCTTCAGTAATAGATACTACTTGGACAGAAAATGTCTTTGTAGATGATACTAGCTTTAAGAACAAATGTGAAAACCCACGGACTGGTCAAGACAGTAGTGGAGTTAACTATGCTGATACAACTGGTTCAACCTTAGAAGAGCAACATTGGTTAAGATCGTGGAGTAATGACACTTACCTTTGGTATAACGAGATAACTGACCAAAATCCCGCTGACTTCGATACACCCCAAACTTACTTTGAAGTACTTAAGACATTACAAACAACGGATTCTGGACAGCTAAGAGATCGTTTTCACTACTCGCAAGCGACAGAAAGTGCAGACCAAACAACCTCAGGTAGTGGTGATGTCGGTTATGGCATGGATATCACTTCTGATGGCTCATACCCAAGGAACGTTTACGTATCTCTTGTTGAGCTAAACTCGCCAGCGGCTCACGCTAACATCACCCGTGGTGCAGAGATTCTATTTGTTGACGGTGTGAATGTAAGAACAAGCGCAGAAGTCGATGCAATCATCGATGGACTTTTCCCTGACGAGGTTGAAGAAGAGCACACCTTTGTAATCCAAGCACCTGGTGACTCAGAAACACGCACTGTCGTTCTCCAAGCTGATGCTATCACTATCGAGCCGGTACATAACACAAAGGTTCTTGAAACAGATACGGGCAAGGTTGGTTATTTAACATTTAATACATTCGGCTCATATACTGCTGAGAAAGCGTTGTTTGATGCGTTTACAACCTTTAAAGACCAAGAAGTCAGCGACCTAGTTATTGACCTACGTTATAACGGTGGCGGCTTTTTAGTTACATCAGCACAACTTGCCTATATGGTTGCTGGCTCTGAGCTAAGTGATGAAAAAATATTTGAAAAACTGACATTTAACGATAAGTACCCTAATACAAGCCCAACAACGGGTAACACGGTTACACCTTACCCATTCATAGATGTTGCGATTGGTTTTTCCGTGGAACAAAACACGCAGTTACCAGCGCTAGATCTAAACCGTGTCTTTATCTTATCTAGTGAATCTACTTGCTCGGCGAGTGAGTCACTTATTAATGGTCTTTTAGGTATCGACGTAGAAGTCGTACTTATTGGAGGAACGACCTGTGGTAAGCCATATGGTTTTACTCCGACTGATAACTGTGGCATTACATATTACACAGTCCAATTCAAAGGTGAGAATGACAAAGGGTTTGGTGACTACGCGGATGGCTTCTCACCAAGTAACACCACAAGTGCAGGTAGTGAACTGGTAACAGGTTGTCAGGTTGAGGACGACTTAAACCACCTGTTAGGTGACGAAAACGAAGCGATGCTTCAAGCAGCACTAAACTACAGAGAAACGGGGTCTTGCCCACCTGTTGTTGCGAGCCGAGTGCAGTCTGACACCTATAACGCATCATTAGACTTACGTAATGACCCTCGTTTGATCGAGCGGAAGTTCTTTAAAGAAATGCGTTTAGATACTGGCTTAAGCAAATAACAGGAGAATAGACGTGCAGCATTATTTAAAAATGGTGGCGAGTGCAAGTGTTGGGCTACTGTTAGTTGCTTGTGGCACTACAAATACTTCAGCGCCTCAGGCAAATAAACCTAGCAGTACTCAGCAGGCGGCCGTATTAACTCAGCCATCAACTCAAGCGCGATTGGCTATTAACAAAGCTATTAGTGTTGCGTTAAACGGGACTAAGGTTTCAGTGGCAAAGAATGCATTTGTGAACAGCAGTCAGTTAACGCTGCAGCGAAATACGCAAGATCCGAGAGGAATGAAGGGCTTGAACGGACGACTGTTAGGCGCTCCGGTGTTGCATCATTTTTCTATGGTAAAACAGAATGGTAGTTGCTACCTGATAGATAAACGCACAAGCAAACGCCACTTGTTAAGTGGCGTTAACTGCAAGTCTGTTTAGCGCTTAAACTCGCTTTAATAACTCTTGGGCTTCACGCTGCATTTTTCCGCGTTCAAACAACAGCTTCCAGCGTGTACCGCCTGCTTGGTTCCACAATAAAGCTGCGCGAATACCTGCTAATAACAGGGTTCGCATTTTCGCTGCATTTTCAGTATTGCCAAGGTGTGCCTGATCACCACGGATCATAATACGAGGGCCGATAGTGCTGACTGTTTGCGAGTACAACTCGGCTAAACGAGCCACCATATTAGTATGCGTAGGGCCAAAAAACTCTAACTGCTTCTGCGCATCGCTAATGCCATCAATTACCTTTTTAAACACTTCAGGTCTATTTGACAGTTTCTTTTGAAGCGCCAGAACGTTAATTGCGTACTGTGTTGCATCAAGCTGCTTTGTTTTACCTTCAGGTAAATTACGACCGCTACCAAGCTGGTTTACAAGCGTGTTTAAACCGGGCTCTATCTGATCCAAGCCACCATAGAGTGCCTCAGCGTTTATGGCATCATCAATCAGAATGCTTTTTACGCAAGACTCAAATAATGCTTCGTCACAACGGCCAGTTGTCGCCAGTTGAATGACACCATCAATACACTGAAAAAGTGCAGCTATAGCAATGGTGCGATTTCTATTTGAATTTTCCAATATATTACTTCTGTTTAATTAGTGATTTTAAAGGATGCTTAATGTGAGCAGATAATAGCTTAATTACATTCGTTTTGCATGGAGTCAATAATACCGCCACCGAGGCATACATCACCTTGATAAAAAACGACCGATTGCCCTGGGGCAATTGCACGCTGTGGCTCATCAAAACACACTTGCCACTCATCTTCAGCAAGCTTTGTCACCGTGCAAGCCTGCTCAGCTTGGCGATAACGAATCTTTGCCTTCGCAGTGAAACTGTCCGCTTTTGCAATATCAGACACCCAATGTAACTGCGAACAAATAAGCTGCTTATTCAATAATAATGGGTGATGGTGACCTTGCCCTGCAATTAGTTCATTCTTTTCCAGATCTTTATCGACTACAAACCAAGGGTCATCATTCGCTGTTTTAAGCCCACCGATGCCTAAACCTTGGCGCTGACCTAATGTGTAATACATCAAACCTTGATGCTCACCGATTTTCTTACCTTCTGGCGTAACAATATTTCCCGGCTGTGCAGGTAAGAAACGCTGCAAGAAATCACGGAATTTCCGCTCACCAATAAAACAAATACCGGTGCTATCTTTCTTTTTTGCGGTGACTAAGTCTGCTTTCTCTGCATACTCACGTACCTTGCTCTTTTCCAATTCACCGACTGGAAATAGGGTGCGTGAAATCTGCTCTTGCCCTAGCGTATAAAGGAAATAGCTTTGATCTTTATTATCATCTAAGCCTTTGAGTAATTGCACTTCATCACCGTCACGACCAACACGCGCGTAATGACCTGTTGCAATAAAGTCAGCACCTAGATCGATAGCAAACTCTAAAAAGGCTTTAAACTTGATTTCTTTATTACAGATAATGTCGGGATTAGGGGTGCGGCCCGCACGATATTCTTCCAAGAAGTACTCGAATACGTGATCCCAATATTCCGTCGCAAAGTTGACGGTGCGTAAAGGAATACCGATTTTATCGCACACGGCTTGAGCATCCGCAAGATCTACGGCAGCCGAGCAGTATTCTTCGTCATCATCCTCTTCCCAGTTCTTCATGAACAGACCTTCCACTTGGTAGCCTTGCTCAATAAGCAATAGTGCAGTTACGGATGAGTCAACGCCGCCAGACATACCTACGATAACGCGGGTGTCGCTGGGGCTTTTAGTTGTATTGGGGGAAGATATTTCAGTCATTCCGCAAGTCTACCGTAACATTTATTAAAAAACATCAATCCATATAAATAGCTGGAAATTCAACAGCCATCATCATGTATAATGCCATTTTTTAAAAAGTCTTAAGGTTAGCCATGAGCACTATTAAAATGACTAAAAACCGCGACAATGCATCAGCATACAACCTTGAGACATTAACTCATGCCTAATACTTTAGAAGCACAAGAATACCGTCGTTTATTTCTTGAAGACGTACCTATGATTGATTTGCGAGCGCCCATTGAGTTTGTTCAAGGTGCCTTTGCAACATCAACAAGCTTGCCTCTAATGAGTGACGATGAGCGAGAAGCGGTCGGTACTTGTTATAAAGAAGAAGGGCAAGATGCCGCTATCAAACTCGGTCACTCACTTGTAAGCGGTGACTTAAAGGCTGAACGTGTTGCGGCTTGGAAAGCGTTTATTGACCAAAACCCATCAGGTGTTCTGTATTGCTTTCGTGGTGGCTTACGCTCTCGAACAACGCAACAGTGGATTATTGATGAGTGTGGTATTGACTATCCTCGTGTGGATGGTGGCTATAAAGCTCTTCGTCGTTTCTTAATTGATGAGACAGAGCGTCTGATTGAGAAATTTAATATCGTTGTTTTGAGCGGTCAAAGTGGCACAGGTAAGACACGTATTCTTAAAAAAATACCGCATTCACTTGATTTGGAAGGCTTGGCTAATCACCGAGGCTCAGCATTTGGTAACACGACGACACCACAGCCGACACAGATAAATTTTGAAAATGACGTCGCAATTACCTTACTTAAGGCAGAAGCAGCAGGCTATAAAACGATTGTCGTCGAAGATGAAAGTCGTAACGTTGGGTCATTACATGTACCGCCGTCATTACACGCAAAAATGACTGACTCATACATGGTGATGCTGGATGTGTCTGACGAAGATCGGGTTGATATAACCGTCCAAGAATATGCTAAAGATATTCACCTCGCTTATTGTGAGCAGTTCGGTAAGGACGAAGGTCTTAAAAAGCTTTCTGAGCACTTACAAGGAAGCCTTGCAAAGCTGCAAAAACGCCTAGGTGGCGAACGCTTTACACGCATGAAGCAGACGATGGATGATGGTATTACATTATTGTCTGAGTCTAATGATTACTCAGGGTTTGCTGGCATTTTTGGTGAGTTGTTAATTGATTATTATGACCCTATGTACGCCTATCAACTGTCTAAGAAACAAGATCGCATTAGCTTTACCGGCTCTCGTGAGGAAGTGTTAAATCACTTGTCAGATGAAGCTAATTTATCTCCTTGATTAATCGTAAGCAATGATTCTTGAGTCACCTTTTAGTGGGTCACTTCGGTTAAACGTTGTGGCGACTAAACAAACAGCGCTACTCGTTATATTACCGCTGCTATTTATTGGTATATCAGTTGGCTTTTTTAGTCAGTGGCACTGGTTATTCTCTGTTTTAGTGACCGCTCTTTTAGGTATGACTGCCTTTTATTTTCTTAAATTTCACTATTGGCAGCAGTGTGCAAAGTCAGTGACTGAGTTTAATCAAGACGAAGAGGGTGAATGGAGCCTGCTGTGTCCAAACTTACCGCGACAAAACAGCCAAAGCGAGTGGGTATTAGCGGAACTACTTGGCAGTAGCTTTTCTAGCACATGGCTAGTCGTACTTAACTTCAAGGGTGAAGGGAAGCATTTTACCGTTATCCTCCCCGCAGACAGTTTAGATAGCGATACCTTTCGCCGTCTGCGGGTTAGATTAAAAGTACTATTTAGTTAGGCTTACTGAGCCTCTCTGATTAAACCGCTTCAGAGCCATCACTTTCCGCAACACCTTTTTCTACGTCAGTACTTTGAGCGCCAATGTGTCGGGTGAAAAACATCAGTACACCTAATATCACTAACAACAGCAACGTACCTACCAGCAACGCATAATCTTCTAACTTAAGCAGTGAATACAAAATCTTGTACAGTCCAGCAAGTAATAAAAAGACTAAAACAGCACGAGATATGCTTTTGACCGCAGAGTAAGCGTATAAACTGATCATGGCACTAATCAGAGTCGCAGCAGACACGTAGGCAAGAGCAAAACTAACATGCTCCGCGAGTGCCAGTAAGCTTAAGTAAAAGAGACTCAAACCTAGCCCTATAATGCCATATTGAACAAAGTGTAAGCGGCGCTTGATGCCTAGCTCAAATATCACAAAGGTGGTGTAGGTCAGTGCAATAAACAAAATGCCGTATTTAATAGTACGTGTAATTTGTGAATACAAAGACACCGGCTCAAATAAATTCACACCTGCACGAAACTCATGAATATTAAAATTTTGCGTCTCTGCGGTCCAAAGCTGCGGATAATTACGGGCTAGATTAGGCACCGACCAACTGGCTTCAAATCCTTCATCCGTAATGGTTCTTTCTGACGGTAAGACACTGCCTTGAAAGCTCGGATGCGGCCAGTCAGAAGTGATTTTGACATCCGTCTGTTTAGCGAAAGGCTCGAAGTAGAAGCCGTTGCTTCCGTTCAAATTAATATCGAGCGAGTAGGAGAATATCTGCTGACTATCATTTAACGTTAATGGCGCATGAAAGCCTTGTGTGATTAAGTCGGTAATTTTCGTACCAGGCTCAAAGTCGACTGACTGTTCAGCCCAACGTAGAGGGGAGACGGTATTAATCGCACGTGTGTCTGATATACCCAAAACGAACCATGCTTTATCCCAGTGAATGGTATCAATATGATTTGAAAGGCTATTGATCTTTGGACGTTTAAAGTGGCCTTTAATGTTTAGATCTGCACTGTACACCAAGGCTTTATAGATACTTCGTGCACGCTCGTGACCTTGCAAGTTGGCACTAATATCAAGGATCTCTGGCAATACGATTGCAGTACGCTGTTCAAAGTGGGTTTTATTGACCTTACGTTCGTTACCATCCTTATCCGTCAATATACTCTCCGTGATATATTTTTCGGTATAAGGAATTAATAAAGCTGGGCCAGACAGCTGTTGTTGCTTACCCCAAGTGTTAGCGATGTCGTTTAATACTGAGTTGTGCAAGGCTGAACGATCATTCACGACGTCTTCAACCATATTCAATGGAATAGCCATCAAGAGACTCAGTAACGCGACTAGGGCAAAGCGTGTCACTAAAGACTCACCTAACTGACGAAACAAAGGAGCAACTTTACTCCCTCGCGAAGATAGGTTGAGCGTCTCCGGAATAAGCCCCATTTTTTTAGCAAAAAATAGCAGTAACATCAGACTGCCGACGACAATTCCAGCTAATATAATGATGCCTAATAGACCAAATATTATTTCCATGTGAAAACACTCCTAAGTAATTATTAGGGACAGTTTAAAAGTCACATATGGTTTAGTAATGGGGGAGGTTTGCAGAAATTGTGCAGATACTACGGAGATATAGGTAGCACAAAATATAGGAAGGAGTTTTGAATATTTCAAATGAAAAAGCCCCGTAAATAACGAGGCTTTTTTTAAATCTTAACGCAAAAGCACTTAGCTTTTATCAGACTCGCCCGTTGGCAAACCTGCTTTAGTGCGTGCAGCTACAATCGCTGTTGCTAGCTCGCCACTCTCAAACATCTCTAACGTGATATCACAGCCACCAATTAGCTCGCCATCAACATAGATCTGTGGGAATGTTGGCCAATCAGCAAAACGTGGTAGGTTTTGGAAGATTTCACCGTCTTGAATGATGTCTACATAAGCAAACTCTTCACCGCAAGACATTAGCGCTTGAGCAGCACGGCTTGAAAAACCACACTGTGGAAGCTTTGGAGAGCCCTTCATGAAAATGATTACTGGGTTCTCTTCAACAGCACTCTTAATTCTATCCATAACATCCATGGAATATTCCTCTTAACGTAAATCAACAATGGCAGGATTGTAGCACTTCTTAACGCCCTTTGATGAGAACTTTAAGGCCGTAAAGCGCAAACATAACAAATGCTACTAATGTCCATTCTGGAATGCTTAAACCAAAGGTTCTAAGCTGTACTTCAGCACACTCGCCAGAGCCTTCAAATACTTTACTCAGTACAGAGGTGAACGGCATGTTATCTAGCCAATATGACAAACCAGGGCCACATGCAGGGACTTTTTCAGGCGGCAAATGTTGCAACCAAATATGGCGAGCAGCAATAGCGGCACCAGATAATGCTGCGATAATCGTTAACTGACCATAACCACGACGACCAAAACTAGACGAAGGGTTGTGAAGGAAACCGAGTAAGAAGATAACACCTAGTACCATCACAGCAACACGCTGGAAAATACACAGTGGGCAAGGGTCTAAATACATAACATATTGCCCGTACAAAGCAACGCCGGTCATCGCTAGGCAAATCAAGAAGCCGATCAAAAACATCGGACGAATACTGTGTTGATTAGTCATATTTATTTGAGTATCAGTTTGTTTAAAGGTGGGGTTGAACAGGGTTAAGACTGTAGACTACAGTTAACACTATTGCCAGTACATGATAAGCCCATGAAATATTTTTTCAGCCTCATTTGCCTTCTGTTTCCATCTATTTCAACCGCCAACAGCTACCCAGTTAGTGCTGAGTTTTGCGATGGCTTTCCGCAAGCCAATATAGGAACAATGGAAGGTGTTTGTGTGGGTGTTGTTGCGCAAGAAAGTGACACTATTAAATGGGTGAAGCCACGACGCATTGTGCAAGTAGCGGGCACAAAGCAGTTCATTGTGACGGATATGGGGGGCTGGAAAAGAGGAAAGGGCACTGTTTGGCTACTTGATACAGCAGATAAACCTGCAACGCTCGTTGCACTGTTAAGTGATTTAAAACTACCCCATGGACTACAAGTCGGTCCAAATGGTCTATTTTATGTCGGAGAAACTGATCGTATCTTTCGTTTTAGCTTAAAAAACCGAAAAGCAGTGGGCGTTGAAACGGTCATTGAAAACCTACCTGACGCGGTAAACCACAGTCACCCATTAAGTCACTTCATCTTTGATCATGACAATAATTTAATCGTTAATATCGGCGCACCAAGCGATCAATGTAAAGAGGATGCACGGGAAGTGTATTGCTCCTCTGTTAATGACAGTCTAACGACCCACGCGGGACTTAGACGCTATTACTATATAAGTGAAGCAAACTTATGGGGCAGGGATTATGAAGTGTTAGCCACAGGGCTTCGTAACTCCATGGCACTAGCAAGTCATAAGAGCGGCACTTTACTACAAGCGGAGAACAGCATTGATTTACCCGGGTTGCATAATCCATTTGAAGAAATTAATGAGATAGAAGAAGGGCGCTTTTACGGCTGGCCATACTGTTATGACAACCAAAAAATCAACCCACTTTGGCCTACTCATGGTGGCAAAATCTGTAGTGACCCTAAACAACACAAACAACCGTGGATTGTGCTACCTGCGCATGCTGCACCTTTAGACATGCGCTATTACGACGGTAGTATGTTTGAGTCGCTAAAGGGAAGCTTGTTGTTGAGCTGGCATGGCTACCGCGCAACGGGGCATCGCTTAGTGAGTTATAAAGTTGACCCAAAAGGTCTTCCGATACGCGCTGAGAAAGCACACTACTTCATAGACAAGAGTGAAAGCGAAAATCTCGGCAGAAATGTACCGTTTCTAAAAACACCATACCCTAGCGACATAAAAAACATTGCTCAAGCACATGAAGTTATTAGCCAATCAAACTCAGTACCTAACATTAGACCAAGCGGAAGACCTGCAGGTATGACAGTGGCAGAGGATGGTTCGATTTGGGTGCTCGATGATGTAAACAAAGCATTGTTACGTGTCGCTAAAGGTAAAGCATACAAAGAGGTTAAAGATAAAACGCCAGATACATCACTCGATAAATTCTTTGCAAAAGTATCTGACACGAACGCTGCAAAAGTATTATTAAAGCGCTGCCAAGCCTGCCATGACTTATCCTCTACCGTTAAAGACATGAAGGTACCCACTACATGGCTGGTGAAAAATGATGGTAAACGATTGATCGAAAATCGTGTATTTCACTCACCAATGCGTCCAATGCCACCCAATTCATCGTTACTAAAAGAAGAAACTGAAGCAATAAAGGAGTGGCTTACACATCTGTAAGTTTTTGTAAAAATACTGGCTCAGCGTCTAATTGCATGTAAGAATTATTTCAAAATAAAACTTAATCCAATAAAACTCTGGAGGTACTTATGAAACTTCGTTTACCCCATCTTGTACTTTTGATTGCGTTACCTAGCGCTGTGTATGCTGGCTCACACGGTTCGTTTACTAAAGAGCTTAGATTTGTAGATGCAAGCTCGGTTGAGCGTGTCGTGCTAAAGCAACCTATGTCTTATGATTTAATTTGGAGCCCAAATGCTGGAAGGTTTAACGCAGTAAAGGTTATCAAAGGGAAGCCATTAAAAATGGACAAATCACAAGAAGCAAGCCAAACACCCGAAATCAATTATCGGGCATTGGCTATATAATTCTTTACTTACTTGGCTAGGTACTTACCTATGTATAAGCGTACCAATGCCTTTATCAGTCAGTAACTCTAAAAGTACAGCGTGCTTAACACGGCCATCAATTATACAAGCAGAACCTGTGCCCTCTGTTGCTGCATCTAGCGCGCAAGCCACTTTAGGTAACATGCCACCTTGGATTGTGCCATCGTCGATTAGCGCTTGAATGTCTTTGGTGTTTAAACCAGTGAGTAACTCGTCTTGCTTGTTTAACACACCAGACGTGTTGGTCAGTAGCAATAAGCGCTCAGCGCCCAAAGCAGATGCTATTTTCCCTGCAACAATGTCAGCGTTGATATTGTAAGACTCACCATCAGCACCTAAGCCAACAGGCGCAATCACTGGAATGAATGATTCATTTTCTAGTACTTTGATGATTGAAGTGTTTATCGATTCAATCTCGCCCACGTGACCTAAATCAATAATTTCGGAAGGTTGGTTAGCTTCGGCTTTCTTTTCTAACTGTAATTTCTTAGCACGAATAAGGTTACCGTCTTTACCCGTAAGACCAACCGCTTTACCACCCGCCTGACTAATCAGACTTACGATGCCTTTATTCACAAGGCCACCTAACACCATCTGAACAACGTCCATAGTCTCAGTATCAGTCACACGCATACCGTCAATGAAGTGACTTTCTTTACCAATTTGCTCAAGCACTTTGCCTATTTGAGGCCCACCACCGTGAACAATAACTGGGTTCAAACCCACCTGCTTAAGCAGCACGACATCTTTAGCAAAGCTGCGCTCTAATTCAGGGTCAGTCATTGCATTACCGCCATACTTTATGACGATAGTTTTGCCTGAGTAGCGTTGAATGTAAGGAAGTGCTTCAGTTAGAAGGCTGCCGATATCATTTTGCGTGTTTGTGTCAGTCATGGGAAAGTGTTCGAAAAACGTAAAATGGATATTATGTCGTAATCAGAAAGGCAAATCAGCCTTTATTCCTGTATCTCGTAGCAAACGACGGAAAAGAGCTTTGATTGTTTCTAAACGTGGCTCTGACTCTGCTTCGAAGCGAAAGGTTAAATCTGGGCTCGTATTAGAAGTCCGCATTAAACCCCAACCATCACTGTAGTCCACTCTCATGCCATCAATTAAGCATAAACTAGCACCAGGAAACTCGGCATTATCCATAAGTGCTTCAAGTTGAGAGACAGATGTAGCGTGACAAGCTTGAGGGATTCGATATTCAGGTGTGCTGAAACTATCAGGGATATTAGCGAAAATCTCAGTACATGACTCTTTACGTGAAGATAGTGTCTCTAACAAACGAGCAGCTGCGTATAAACCATCGTCATGACAAGACCAACGATCACGCAAAATGATATGACCGCTAAACTCGCCACCAAGTATTGCACCCGTTTCGCGAGTCATACGTTTTAGGTGAGAGTGACCGGTAGGACACAATGCAATCGTGCCTCCAGCCGCTTCAACGCTATTTTTTAGTAGGTAGCTGCACTTTATGTCACAGACTACCGTCGCATTTTTATTTTGCTGCAATATTTGCTCTGCCAACAAAATCATAATGCGATCTGGCCAGAGTATTTTGCCATTACAATCAACGGCAATGACACGGTCACCATCGCCATCAAACGCGATACCAATGTCTAGCTTGTTATCAATCACTAGCTTTTGTAGTGCTTTAAGGTTTTCAGGATCAGTCGGGTCTGGCGAGTGATTAGGGAAGTTACCATCCAACTCACAGTAAAGTGGGAATACTTCGCAACCCAGCTGACTAAATAGTGACTCAGCGAGTAGGGAAGTCACACCATTTCCACAATCAATCGCAATGCGCAGTGGCTTTTCAAGCTTAACGTCTTTAACTATAGCTGCCGTAAAGTCCGTTAAAATATCGTCATAAACCGTACACTTCCCCTGTACGTCATTTTTAGCGTAACGCTCTTCTTCAATAGCCTCATATATCGCACGAATTTCATCTTTAGATAGCGGACAATTATTAACAACCATCTTGATGCCGTTGTAATGGCCGGGATTGTGACTTGCAGTAACGATAACCGCGTCAGGTACGGAAAGCTGTTGAAGTGCGAAGTAAGCCACAGGTGTGGGGGTTAACCCAAGGTCGATAACATCGCATCCTGAATCGAGTAGCCCTGACAGTAAAAACTGCTTAATTTCAGGGCTACTTAATCGACCGTCGCGACCCAATAAAATTTGGTTGCGACCTTGAGCAAGCAGCTTAGAGCCAATCACTAAACCAATATCATAGGCATTCGGTGGAAAGAACTCTTCGTTTACTTTTCCACGGATATCATAGGCACGAAAAATCTCGGGCTGCATAGGCATTGGCTTTGTCATTATTTAAATCCTCAGGGGGAAGGATACTGCTTGTTGTTATAATTATGTTGCAGGCAGTTTTTTACTGCTTGCCTGAGTGACCAAAGCCACCCGTTCCTCGATCTGTATTATTAAAGTCTTCAACTGCATTAAGCTGTACTTGCAAAACAGGTACAAAAACCAATTGAGCAATACGATCGCCAGACTCAATTGTGTATGCAGTGTCACTACGGTTCCAGCAAGATATAAACAGCTGCCCTTGATAATCAGAGTCAATCAAACCAACTAAGTTACCTAAAACCAAACCGTGCTTATGACCCAAACCAGAACGAGGTAATATCGTTGCGGCAATACTAGGATCACCGATGTGAATAGCGATACCAGTTGGTATCAATTCAGTTTGCCCAGGTTCAATCGTCAAACTGCCGTCTATGCAAGCACGCAAGTCCATACCCGCAGAACCATCGGTTGCGTAGTGTGGTAAAGGAATAGAGTCGCCAATGCGAGGGTCTAGAATTTTATAATCTATTAGTGCAGTCATGATTTGTTCGATTGATCCTTAGAATAAAACTGACACACTACATCGAGTATGTCGAAGGCAAGTTGTTGCTTGCTGGTTTCAGGCAATGATATGTGATCACCACCGTCGGTTAAAATGTCGACCTGATTACTATCTTTATCAAAGCCTTTACCACCGCCAACTTGATTCGCAACAATCATATTTAACTGTTTGCGCTTAAGTTTGCCCATCGCGTACTCAATGACGTCATTGGTTTCTGCGGCAAAGCCTACGGTAAATAGGTCAGGGTTCGCTTTACTGGTTGTCGCTAAAATATCTGGGTTTTGCTCAAGCTCTAAATGTAATGAAGAACCTTGCTTTTTCATCTTTTTAGTCGCGACTTCTTTTAAGCGATAGTCTGCAACGGCAGCTGCCGATATAAATATAGTACTTTTTGACGCTTCTGCACTGACTGCTTTAAGCATCTCTTCAGCCGTTTCAACACGAATACATGAAATTTGGTCGGGGCAATCCAAATTCGTCGGGCCTGATACTAAAACAACATCAGCACCCATTTTCTGAGCGGCTTCTGCAATAGCGTATCCCATCTTACCTGAACTGCGGTTTGTAAGGTAACGTACAGGGTCAAGCGGTTCGCGAGTAGGGCCAGCGGTAATAAGGACTTGATGACCAGCAAGTTTTTGATCCAACTGTTTGTTTTCACTATTGCTAGTAAAATGCGTTGTAACCGCTTCAAATATTGCTTGTGGCTCCAGCATACGACCATAACCCACATCACCACAGGCTTGTTCACCCGCAGCAGGTCCTAATAAGCTATGACGTGACGCTAGTTTAGAAACATTTTCTTGGGTAGCAGGGTGAGCCCACATTTGTTGATTCATTGCAGGTGCAATCAGTAAGTCAGCTTTACTTGCTAGGACGACCGTCGTTAACAAGTTATCAGCCATACCTACGACAAGTTTTGCCATCGTATTGGCCGTTGCAGGTGCAATCACGATGACATCAGCCCAACGAGCTAACTCGATATGACCCATGCCAGCCTCAGCTTCAGGGTCTAATAGTCCGGTATGAACAATGTTCCCCGATAAGGCCTGCATGGTTAATGGTGTAATAAACTCACACGCACCAGCAGTCATACAGACTCTGACATTGGCCTCGGCCTTTTTAAATAAGCGGACTAATTCGGCAGTTTTATAAGCAGCTATTCCACCACTTATCCCAACAAGTATGTTTTTATTAGTGAGTATGTTCATACTGCCATGATAACAAAAATAAGTAGGATAACTCCATGGCAATTACCGACTGGGCTGTAGAAGACCGTCCCCGAGAAAAACTACTGGCCCGAGGCCCTGAGTCTTTATCTGACTCTGAGTTGCTAGCAATCTTCTTGCGAACTGGGATCAAGGGTAAAACAGCCGTCGATTTAGCAAGAGACATTTTAGATGATGCAGGTGGTTTAAGAGAGTTACTATCATCAAGTGAAAGTCAGTTTTGCGAAAGCAAAGGACTCGGACAAGCTAAATACGTACAACTAAAGGCGGTGGTTGAAATGAGTCGCCGCTATCTCGAAGAAGATATAAAGCGCGGAGATGCATTAACTGACGTGAGTTCTGTACGGCAGTACCTGCAACACCGACTCCGTAGCTACCCCTATGAAGTCTTTGCCTGCTTGTTTTTAGATAACAAACACCGTGTGATTGAATACGAAGAGTTATTTCGCGGAACAATCGATAGCGCGAGTGTTCACCCTAGAGAAGTGATTCGTCGGACGATTCACCACAATGCTGCGGCAGTGATATTCGCTCATAATCATCCGAGTGGTGTTGCTGAGCCTAGTCAAGCTGATCATCGCATTACTGATAAATTGAAAGAAGCGCTGAGCATGCTTGATGTCAGGGTACTTGATCACATCATAGTAGGCGACGAAGTAGTGTCATTCGCTGAACGAGGCTACTTGTAAAGCGCTTGTAATATCTATACAAAAAAGGCCGCTTAATCGGAAGATTAGCGGCCTTTTTTTATACTCTATTTAGTTACACTTAGTAGCTGCAACCAAACTTAGTATTTTCAGGGAAGTTAAGCTGAATAATACGCATCGTATCGCTTGCTAGCTTCTCACGCTTTAACGCACGAGCCGCACAAACCTTAACTTTCAAAGCATCCAAGATCGCTGGTGTGCCTTGATGATGTTTGATTGTGTACTCTGCACGGTTATAAGCAGCAAGGTAAGCACCACGCTTCATATAGTGCTTAGCAACATTCGCTTCACTTTCACCCAAACTATTTCGTAAGTAACCCATACGCTTAGCAGCATCTGGTGCGTACTTACTGTCAGCATGGCGTGTTAGTAGTTTTTGGAAGTCATGGAACGCTTCCTTTTTACGAACAGCGTCTAAGTCAGAGAAGCTACGAGGGAAAACTTTGTCTAAAATGCTTCCACCACGGTTAAAGTTGACTAAGCCACGAAGATAAAGCGCATAATCTGTACGGGCACTACGGGGGTACATACGTGAGAAACGATCAATTGTATCTAGCGCAGTATCAGGCTCATCAAACTTGTAATAAGCATAAGCCGATTCAATCATTGCTTGCTCTGCAAACTTACCCAAAGGATAACGAGCTTCAAGTGTTTCAAAGTTTTTAATGGCTTCTTCGTACTGACCACTTGCCGAATTCGCACGTCCTTTTTTCAATAAAGACTCAGCGCTTTCGTTTGTTTCCACAGCAGCGGTCTTAGTTGTATCTTTTTCAGCCTTCTGACTCAACATAGAACATGCACTTAGGCTTATGGCCAAAGATGCGACTGCTAATAGTTTCCATCGTTTCATAGTTCTGTGACTCTTAATTATGATTATTGGTGGGAACATGCTTAAAAATCGTGATTGCATAGCCCCTGTCAACTTGTAATTAATAATTATACACCGCAAGTGAACCGAATTACGACATGCAGCGGATGATATACCGTATAATCCCTATCATTAAATAGCAAAGTGATTATAGAGCATCAATGTCAGACGTGGAAATTTTTGAATATACCGTACCCGAAGCTTGTTTCAACCAGCGTGTTGACAAGATTTTAGGGGAACTCTGTAATGAGTATTCTCGTAGCCAGCTACAAAAATGGTTGAAAGCCGGCGACATCTTAGTCGATGGAAAAGTACTTGCGCCTAAAGAAAAGCTTAAAGGTGGCGAGCACATCATCGTTCGAACAACCCCAATCCAACGTTCAGACTTTGAGCCTGAAAATATAACATTGGATATCCGTTACGAAGATGAATATTTATTAATTCTCAACAAACCAGCAGGTTTAGTTGTTCACCCAGCGGCAGGTAACTGGAGTGGGACATTAATGAATGGGCTTTTAGCGCATAACGACACTCAAAATGAGTTGCCGCGTGCCGGTATCGTTCATCGCTTGGATAAAGACACCACTGGCTTGATGATGGTTGCAAAAGACTTGCGCGCACACAACGCACTCGTTGAAGCACTTCAAGCGCGTGAGATCAGTCGTGAATACCAAGCTTTAGTATGTGGCGAGTTGATTGCTGGTTCGACCATTGAAGGCTTTATGGGTCGCCATCCTCGTGAACGTAAAAAAATGGCTGTTTTAAATGATGGTGGCAAGTGGGCAGTCACGCACTACCGTATTGAACAACGCATGGTTAAGCACGCTTTATTACGAGTTCACTTAGAAACAGGTCGTACTCATCAGATTCGTGTGCACATGGCATCTATTCACCGTCCTTTAGTGGGTGATAAGACTTATGGTGGACGGTTACGTATCCCAAGCGGCTTGAGTCAAGAAAAGTGTGATGCACTTAGAAAGTTCCCACGACAAGCACTTCATGCTGCAAAGCTGACACTTAACCACCCAATTACAGGTGAAGAATTAAGTGTCGAATGTGAAATGCCAGATGACATGAAAGAACTTTTAGCTATTCTGTCTAAGCCAGAAGAACAAGAAGCTTAAAGCATGAGTAGAAGTGCTTTCATTTATCCTGATTGGCCTGCACCTGATAATATTAAAGCAGTAATGACAACCCGTCATGGTGGCGTTAGCTTGCCACCATTCGACGGTCTAAATTTAGGGGATCATGTTGATGATGACCCCGAAGCCGTCCAAACAAACCGCAAGCAACTCGCAGTCGACCTATCTCTACCGCAACAGCCAGCTTGGCTAAGCCAAGTCCATGGCATTAACGTTGCCAGCTGCAGCAGTGCGAAAAGCACTGACGTAGCCGATGCAATAGTAGGCAAACACCAAAACGATGTCTGTAGCATCATGACCGCCGATTGTCTGCCGGTGCTATTTTGCGACAAGCAAGGCACCGTAATTGCGGCAGCACATGCTGGCTGGCGTGGTTTGGCGTCTGGTGTATTAGAAGCAACCATTGCAGAAATGACCAGTAAACCTCAAGACATCCTGATATGGATGGGTGCAGCTATTGGGCCAGATGCTTTTGAAGTGGGTAGTGAAGTAAGAGACGTTTTTATCGCTCAACACTCAGAGTCTACAGAAGCCTTTAAAGCACAAGCAAGCGGAAAGTGGCTAGCGGATATCTATAAGTTAGCGCTAATACGCTTTAAGCACTCTAAGATACCAGTAGAAAATGTATACGGGGGAGGTCGCTGCACCTACAGTGAGGATACAGAGTTTTATTCCTACCGGCGCGAGTCTCGAACCGGTAGGATGGCTTCGTTAATCTGGCGTACTTAGCCAGTTATTAGTTAGCGATTTGTCTTTCTTTAATTTCTTGAGTTGCTTTACAGTCAATGCAAAGCTCAGCCGTTGGGCGAACTTCAAGACGTTGTAAGCCAATCTCAATACCGCAAGCGTCACAGAAGCCATAGTCATCAGCATCTACGCGAGCAATAGTCTTTTCAATTTTTCTGATAAGTTTACGTTCACGATCACGTGCGCGTAGTTCAAGAGTGAACTCTTCTTCTTGTGTAGCTCTATCAGCAGGGTCGGAGAAGTTGCTAGCATCTTCTTGCATGTGACCTACAGTACGATTCACTTCCTGGACTAAAGACTCACTCCACTTGGCTAAAATAGCTCTAAAGTGTGCTAGTTGGTCATCATTCATGTATTCCTCACCTTCGGTGGAAACATATGGCTCGATGCCGTCAACGGGAAGTGCAGATTTGCGAGTAATTTGTGCTGTCATTGCTAAATCCATCTAAGAGTATTGAAGGGGTACTTTATAAACTTTATTGTCCCTTGTAACCTTCATCTAAAAAGCCGATAAAAGGCGCGGGGATTATAGCTTATTTTCTTACCACGTAAAGCTTTGATTACTGTGATATTAATTATTGCGATTAAAATCCATTAATTTTGTATCACTAACCTAACCATAAAAATCTCAATATGTTCAAAATATTATCAATGGTCTAATAAAACACCATAACGAATATTTGTGTTAACGAACTGAGTTATTTTGATAAACGACATAGTTGTACTGCTCAATGGCAATTAAAACCACACCAAGAAAGTCATATGAGCGGATTATATTTAAAGTTACTCATATAAGTATGACGGGACTCATTTTGACCCGATAGCACCTTAGTGTCACTAACGCTCATTAAAGTTCCAAGATGTGATTTTTATGTTCAACCGAATCTTTTTTAAAAAAAGTAATATGAGCAGTTGACAGAGTAGGGATGCATTCGTAATATACGCCACCTCGACGCGGGAATAGCTCAGTGGTAGAGCACAACCTTGCCAAGGTTGGGGTCGCGAGTTCGAATCTCGTTTCCCGCTCCAGAGATGATAGGTTTTATGATTTACTTTGAGTTACCACACATAGTAGATACGTATTACAAGAATATATATATACCACGTAGTACAGTTGCGGGAATAGCTCAGTGGTAGAGCACAACCTTGCCAAGGTTGGGGTCGCGAGTTCGAATCTCGTTTCCCGCTCCAAATTTATATCTTTGTTAGGAAGTTTTTTGGCTGGATGACAGAGTGGTGATGTAGCGGATTGCAAATCCGTCAACCCCGGTTCGATTCCGGGTCTAGCCTCCACATATAGAGATATTAATTGTATGTCACCTGCCCTGGTGGCGAAATTGGTAGACGCAAGGGACTTAAAATCCCTCGCCTTAACGGGCGTGCCGGTTCGATTCCGGCCCAGGGCACCATATTTAGTATGTAGTTCATATACATACGATTTTGTAGAATTCTAATTGATTCCTATTTGGAATAAAATAAGAGTTCTACAGAATAAATACCACGTTTTTTTGTTGCGGGAATAGCTCAGTGGTAGAGCATAACCTTGCCAAGGTTGGGGTCGGGAGTTCGAATCTCCTTTCCCGCTCCATTCTTAATAAATAATCATATTTCAACAAAACTTGCTTCTGTAGTCTTTACTATAGAGATTTTTTATTGCATATGATTTGACTTAAGTCAGTTTCAAATACCATGTTTTTTTGTTGCGGGAATAGCTCAGTGGTAGAGCACAACCTTGCCAAGGTTGGGGTCGGGAGTTCGAATCTCCTTTCCCGCTCCAAGTTCTTTAGCCTCTTTCGTAGGCTAATTATCCAATATCATGCTAAATTCAATTTTTAATCTCTGCTAAATATCTTCTCAGTTTTACATAATTAGTCTGCCTGCCTGTTCCTTCTTCAAACACACTTTATTTGTTATTCCTTTTGGTTAACTCTACTCATTCTAGTTTTGGCTACCTCTAACTCCTTCATTCATAGCACTGCCAACAATCCTCAAAACTTACACAAATCATTCACTTCTTAAGCCAGATCACTACATACCTAAGTACTTCCCACACAAAATTACGTATAACACCGAATGGTTTATTAGCTCTGTATCATCGATTATCAAGTTATTGATTAATAATTTTATGATGGAGAGTTCTCGTGAGTACAAAAAAACCAAACAAAGACTTTAAAAATGCGTATCAAGAGTTGGTTGATGCGGTTGAAGAGCTCGTTGTAAAAGAAGGAAAAAGCTTACAAGAAGCATTTCAGCTAGCAGAATATAAGCTAGACAAATGGGAAGAGTTAACCCAAGAAGAAGTACAAGAAATTAGTCATGGACTAAAAAAGGACTTTCAAAACCTTGGTCACGGCTTAAATCTGGTCAAAGAATCCTATAAAGAAGAACTAAAGCTCGATGCAGCTTATATAACGGACTCCATCTGGGATAAGTTATTAAACATCATGGATTCAAATACTGCTCAATTATTGGCTTTTGAGAAAAACCTTGATGAGCAGGTTCAAGAACTAACTACGGCCGAGCACATCGCTAGCCACCAGGAACACAGCCAGTGGGACTCAGAACATAAGCTATGGCTTTCTGAAATCGCACTTTGGAAAAAAGAAAGTATTCAAGCACAGAGTCAATTAGAAGCCATTGAAGTTGCAATTAAAAAGTATTCCGATGCTTTAGATGAGCATGCTCAAGTTGTTCAGGCTCATGACGCAAGCGAGCATGACCACGAAAAGGTAATGTCTAAGGCAGAAAAAGATCCCACTAGCCAAGTTTATGCAGACGCTGATGAAGATAGTATTGAAGTGCATAAACAAGAAAAGCACGAACATAGTCAACACGCTGAATTACATCAGTCTATGAAAAAACACCATGCTGAAATGATGTCATTGATTAATAGACTCTATAAAAAAGTCATTTAATAGCAAGGAGTAGGCCATGCTGCAGTTTATCCCCATAATTGATGAAAATATCATTGCTGTTCGAGCATCGGGTAAGTTAACTCATGAAGACTACCAGCGTTTTCTTCCACAGCTAGAAGATGAGATTAATAAGCTCCAGAAGGCTTCATTACTACTTGAGTTCGATAATTTCTCAGGGTGGGAGATAGAAGCAGCCAAAGACGACTTCAAATTTGCACTCAAGCACCTTAGTGAACTTGATCGTATTGCAGTCGTTGGAGATAAAGCATGGGAACATTGGATGGTTTTGATGATTAAGCCATTCCTACCCTTTGGTAAGTCTCAGTACTTTAACCGTGAGAATTTGCAAGATGCTTGGGACTGGCTTCGTGAAAAGCAAGAAATGCAAAAAGCCGCTGAACAACTACGCCCTTATAAGCATATAGTCGTTGCCGTCGACTTTTCCTTACAGTCAATACACGCCTGTAAACGCGCCATTGAATTAGCAAAATCTTATAAAGCATCCGTGACTTTGTTAAACGTAACACGCGAAATGCTTGCTTACCCACCTTATGATGACATGGGGATGTACGACACCATTCCAGAAAGTCTTAAAGAACAGAACCAACAGTTTATGGAGAGTGCGGAGTCTCAAATGGTGGCCTTCGTTGCCAACTTGAAAATAGATTACCCCATTGAAACTCAAGTACTTGGTGGTGAGAAAGACCTTAGTATTACCTCATTCTTGGCAACGAAAAAAGCTGACTTAGTAGTCTTTGGCGCTAAAAAGAAGAAGGGCATCGATAAGCTATCATTATCAACACCACATTACGTTCAGAATCATAGTCGCTGCGAGTTATTAATCGTTCCTATCCCTGATTCTAGCCTTTAAATTATTACCCTTAAGCTATGTACAGCGGGTAATCGCAATAGGTAATTAAAATGAGCAAAGTACAGAATATAGAAATTGCCCGATACCAGGACAAGATCACTAAAGATTTAAGCGAATTAGTTGAAAGATATAGAGAAATTATGGCTTGGGATGTGCCTGAAAATGACCCTGTAGAAGCCGACAGACTTATATTCAAAGCTATTCATACCTCTCTTTTAGAAATAGAGAAAACTTAAGCACTGAAGGTGTAGCGGCTGACTCCATTCAGCCTTTTTGAAAAGTTAAACTGGATTGATCGACAGCAAACTTCTTTGAGGCACCTAAAAAAATACACACCAGAAAACTGGTGTGTATTGACTAATATACCTGACTAAACAATACGGTACTCTTCCCAAAACTCTGCACTAACAGCATGCCACTTCGTTATTTGGGCGTTGTTTAAGACCTTTTTCAATTCAATATCTTTTTCATTCGTTAGTTTTATAAACTCTTCACGTTTATTTAGTTTAGGGTTTGTAGACTCTGCCAAGATATTGTATCGAGTCGAAAAGTCTTCATTGATCATCATGACCTTCACTTTTTGTACTTCATTCAAAGACAGCACTTCAACCATCTTAGTTGTAATAATTAAAGCTCGCTCACTTGGATCTGTCGCATTGATTGAGTTCTCTATCATTTGTTCTTTTTGCTTCTCATGCTTCAAACTTTGATATTGAGTACATGCTGTTAGGCCTGACACAGCAACAAGACACATGATCGTTATAATCTTTTTCATAATAAATCCTTATGTATATAAATTTTCAAATACGACTTCTACTACAGATGTAAATAAGGCGTTAGGAAGATTATATGGCTTGGTTATAAGGTTTTTAATTAGTAGATATGCGTAGGGTAGTACGTACTTAACACAATCATGTAGCTAGCATCAGTAGTACAAAACCAAACGAGCATGAACAGTGCTAATGACAGCCCCAAAGCTATCCTTGAAGCACATTATTAATACGAAAAACATGCTTACATTTCTCGATAGTCACAGACTTTTTAGAAAAAAACACCACTAAACCATTGAAAATACTCTTTTCGGCTCATAAAACGACAATAACTAAGTAGTTTCCACAGAGCGCCTACGCACATCTCCGAATTAAATTGTCACGCTTTTCAATAGATCATGGTTCACATGTTCAGGTTCTTTGAAACCTTGTATCAAAAATAAAGTTACAATTTAAACGAAGGTAGAAACAATGACTATTGATAAGAAAGCATATTTAGTGGGTGCAGGTATTGGCTCTTTGTCAGCTGCAGCATTTATGATTCGTGACGGTGACATGGCCGGTAAAAACATCACCATTTATGAATCGTTACCTGTCCTTGGTGGAAGCTTAGATGCCGCAGGAAATGCAGAGAGTGGCTACACAATGCGTGGTGGCCGTATGCTTACGACAGACAATTACGAGTGTACCTGGGATTTGTTCAAGACTATTCCAACACTGTCTGACCCTGATACAACTGTTTATGAAGAAATTATCAAGTTTAATAAGCGCGTCAAAGCTGACTCTAAAGCACGACTAGTCGATAAGAGCCGCCATATTATTGATGTATCAACCATGGGTTTCACCATGCAAGATCGCTTGGAGCTCGTCAAACTGACTGAAGCTAGTGAAGAAAAGCTAGGGACAAGCGTTATCACCGATTGGTTATCACCTGAGTTTTTCACTACTAATTTTTGGTTTATGTGGCAAACCACTTTTGCCTTCCAACCTTGGCACAGCGCGGTAGAGTTTAAACGCTACCTACACCGATTTATGAAAGAGTTCACACGTATTGAAACTCTCGCGGGTGTAAAAAGAACTGTTTATAATCAATTTGATGCAATGGCTCTCCCACTTATTAAATGGTTAGAAGGCCAAGGTGTGCAATTTCAGCAAGAGTGTACCGTCACCGACTTGATACTCGCTCCAAACACCACACAGCACACGGTTACTGGTATTACATTAAACCGTGCGGGTGTAGAAGAAACTGTCGCGGTTGATGCTGATGACCTCGTTTTCTTCCAAAATGGTTCAATGACCGATGCAACAAGCCTTGGAACAATGACTAGTCCTCCTAAACATTTAACGAAAGTTGAAAGCGGTGGCTGGAAGCTTTGGGAAAAATTAGCAAAAGGTCGCCCAGAGTTTGGTAACCCTGCAGTATTTAACTCAAGCATCCCTGAGTCTTACTGGCACTCATTTACAGCTACGCTAAAAGACACATCGTTCTTTGACCAAATGGAAGCCTTCACTGGTAACAAAGCCGGTACTGGTGGTTTAGTGACATTCAAAGACTCGAATTGGTTAATGTCTGTTGTTTTATATCACCAACCACACTTCATCAATCAGCCTTCTGATGTCCAAATCTTATGGGGTTACGCATTACATCCAAACCGTATCGGTGACTTTGTTGCGAAACCAATATCAGAGTGCTCAGGCGAAGAGATACTTCAAGAGCTTTGTGGGCATCTAAATTTTGATATGGATGAGACTTTTTCAGCAGCTAACTGCATTCCATGCCGCCTGCCTTACATCACCAGCATGTTTATGCCACGAAAACTGTCTGACCGTCCTTTACCCGTTCCAACTAACTCAACAAACCTAGCGCTAGTGAGTCAGTTTGTTGAAGTGACTGATGATGTTGTGTTCACCGTTGAGTACTCAGTGCGTGCAGCGCAAATGGCTGTTTACCAATTGTTAGGAATAGATCGAGAAATCCCTGAAATCTCACGCCATGATAAATCACTTAAAGTGAATATAGATGCGGTTATCAAAGCATTTAAATAGGCAGCGACATGATTAATGTTCAATTTAAATCATTGATAATGTATGTGAGGGATAAACCATGAATACAAACAACAAAGATATTCAAGCCTATTTAGTGGGTGGCGGTATTGGCTCCATGGCGGCTGCAGCATTTATGATCCGCGATGGTGGTGTTCCAGGCGAAAACATAACGATTTATGAAGCGCTACCTGTGGTAGGTGGCGTTCTTGATGCAGCGGGCACTCCCGAAGACGGGTACTCTATGCGTGGAGGGCGTATGTTGTGCGCCGACATTTATGAGTGCATGTGGTCACTATTAAAAACAATTCCATCTCTGACTGACCCTACCAAGTCAGTATTTGATGAAACGGTCGAGTTTAATAAAATAGTCAAAACGGATGCTCACGCACGGATTATCAACAAAAACCGTGCAGTTCCAGACCTATCTTCATTAGGTCTCTCAATGCATAACCGGCTTGAGTTGCTTAGGCTACTGGAAACGAGTGAAGAAAAGCTAGGTAATGACAGAATCACTGATTGGCTGTCACCAGAGCTATTAGAAACAAATTTCTGGTATATGTGGATCACCTCATTTGCCTTTGAGCCTTGGCACAGCGCGGTAGAGTTCAAGCGTTATATGCACCGTTTCTTATTCCAGTTTACTGAAATTTCAACGATGAGTGGAATTTCACGCACGGTTTATAACGAATACGATTCGATTGTCCGACCTCTTGAAGCGTGGTTATCTGAAAAGGGAGTGACGTTTTTAAACGAGCACACCGTGACAGACCTAAACCTTATACAGGATGATGACGGCAAGTGGACTGTAAACAAACTTGAATACACGGCTGAAGGCAAGACTGACACGGTTCTAGTAGGTAAGAATGACCTTGTCTTCTTCCAAAATGCGTCAATGGGCGATGCATCTAGTCTTGGCTCAATGACTAATCCACCTCAGCACTTGACTAAAGAAGATAGCAAAGGCTGGGTTCTATGGGAAAAACTGGCAGAAGGACGTCCGGAATTTGGTAATCCTGCTGTGTTTAATTCCAGTATTCCAGAGTCTAACTGGGAGTCGTTTGTAGTCACTTTAGAAGACCCCGAGTTTTTCAAACAAATGGAAGAGCTGACTGGAAACAAACACGGTACAGGGGCTTTAGTCACTTTTAAGGATTCAAATTGGTTATTGTCAATTGTATTAAAACACCAGCTACGCTACCCAGATCAACCAGAGGGGATACAAGTATTTTGGGGATATTCTTTACGACCAGATCGCATTGGAGACTTCGTTAATAAGTCCATGACTGACTGTAATGGTAAGGAGATTCTTCAGGAGGTTTGTGGCCACCTTCGTTTTGATAAGGATAAAGTGTTTACAACAGCGAACTGTATCCCTTGCAGAATGCCGTATATCACCAGTATGTTTATGCCACGTAGCAACACTGATCGCCCGTTGCCTGTGCCTAAAACGTCTAGAAACTTGGCCTTTGTCAGTCAGTTTGTAGAGATAGAAAACGACTGTGTTTTTACGGTTGAGTATTCTGTTCGTGCGGCACAAATGGCGGTTTATGAGTTACTGGGTATTGATAAAGAAATACCGCCTATTACACGTCATGATAAAAGCTTAAAAGTTAATCTTGAAGCAGCCCTCAGAACGTTGAAATAAACCAACTAATCCTCAAGGAAAGCGCTACTTTTCTTGGGGATTAATTTTGCCCGATAACTAAGTACTTTCCACAGGTACCTAAGCACATTCCCGAATTAAATCCCCAACGTTTTTGCGTAACAATAAATTCCATGATGAGGCGCTTCTAAAGCCTAAAATAAACAATCGTTATTGGAATATCTGACATGAAAAATACACACTCCAAAAACCCAAAAGATGCACATGTATACCTAATCGGTAGTGGAATAGCTGGTCTGGCCAGTGCTTTCTATTTAGAAAAAGATGCAGGCGTTCCTGGTGAGAACATTCATATTTTAGAAAAAGATATGATCGCTGGTGGCGCTACCGACGGTGCTGGTGATAACGAGAAAGGCTTTGTGGTTCGGGGTGGCAGAATGCACGAGATGCATTACGAGTGCTATTGGGAACTACTTTCTCACATTCCTTCGTTAGAAGACCCTAACGTGTCGGTTCGTGACGAGTCCTATGAGTTTAATGAGCGTTTTGTCTCTAACGGTCAAGCTAGACTATTAAAAGACGGCAAGAAGCTCGATGTATCATCCTATGGCTTATCCTTAGCTCAACAAAAGGACTTCATCAAACTCACCTATATGTCTGAAAAGTCCTTAGGCGATAAGCGCATAGAAGACTGGTTTGACCAAGATTTCTTTGAAACCAACTTTTGGTATATCTGGACCTCTATGTTTGCTTTCCAGAAGTGGAGCAGTCTTGCTGAAATGAGACGCTACATGAAACGCTTCATACACCTTGTCCAAGGGCTATACAAATTGGGCGGCGTAATGCGTACCAAGTATAACCAATACGACTCGGTGGTTAGACCGATGAAACGATACCTTGAAAGCAAAGGTGTTCATTTTGATATGGGTAGGGAAGTCATCGATATCGATTTCAACTTATCCGCTGACAAAGTAACCGCCACTGTTCTACTTATGAAAGATGGCTCTGAGATCGTACTTGGGGAGAATGACTATGTATTTTTCACTAATGGCTCAATCACTGAAAGCACGGATAACGGCACCTTCAATACTCACGCAAAATTAAAAGGGATTGAAGAATCAGGCTCTTGGAAGCTCTGGAAAAAGATCGCAGCAAAAGACCCGTCCTTTGGTAACCCAGCACCGTTCTGTGACAATGTTGATTTACAAAAATGGTACTCATTTACTGCAACCATGAAAGACAGCACCTTCCACGATTACATGGAAAACTTCTCCGGTAATGTTGACGGTACAGGTGGCTTAGTAACACTTACTGACTCTAACTGGTTGATGTCGATTGTAATCGCTCGACAACCACATTTTCCTAACCAAGATGCTGACGTCAAAGTCTTTTGGGGATATGGCTTATACCCCGATCGCAAAGGTAACCATGTCTACAAAACGATGGCGGAATGTACTGGTGCAGAAATGCTGGAAGAGCTGTATTACCACTTGAATATTCAAGACTTAATGAAGCCAGTAACAGCCGCAGGGAAGGTCAACTGTATTCCTGTTTCTATGCCGTTTATTGATAGCCTCTTTATGCCGAGACTAGCGGGTGACAGACCTGATGTCGTTCCCGCTGGCTCTACAAACTTCGCCTTTTTAGGGCAGTTTGCTGAAGCACCTAAAGATTGCGTGTTTACGGTTGAATACTCGGTGAGAACCGCTCAAATGGCCGTTTATGGACTGTTTGATACAGATAAGGAAGTACACCCTATGTACGAACCTACACACCATCCGAAGCATTTAATTGAAGCACTTAAAGCCATTAGCAACTAATGAAGCTTTAGCCCCTATAACAACTTAGCTTTCTCTTAAGCTTTTATCGTTCGAATGCCAGTGAACTAGGACATTTGTCTTAGCACTGGCATTTTGCATTTCAGACAGCCTGGTCGTCATTAAAAGTTATTAATAAGCGCAGCTAAACAGCCAAAACTAAGTACTTTCCACAATCCTATTACGCACAACACCGAATAGTAAGCCGCGACGCTATGAGTGATTATCTAGTCCGTGTTGGAGATATTTTGTGACGCTAAACATATCGCATAAATACCCACCAAAGTCGTTCTTAATAATGTTGAAAGACATCTATTTAACAGGATATTGAAATGAGTTACGCAACAACAAATCCGTACACCGGTGAAGTTTTACAGACGTTTACTGACGCCACTGACTCTGAAGTAATTCAGGCAATTGAAGATGCTAATACGGCATTCCTTTCTTGGAGAAAGACCTCATTTGCTGAACGCGCCAAAATCATGCAAAACGCAGCTGATTTACTACGCAAAGACGTTGCTGGTTACGCCAAATTATTAACACTTGAAATGGGCAAGCTAACACCTGAGGCAGAAGCCGAAGTCGAGTTATCTGCTGCTATTTTTGAGTACTACGCTAACAATGCTGAGAAGTTGCTAGCACCAGACAAACTTGAGGTTGCTGACTCCGCTGAAGGTGAAGCGGTTATCGTTCATGACCCTCTCGGTGTTCTGCTAGCGGTTGAGCCTTGGAACTTTCCGTACTATCAAGTCGCTCGTATCATTGCACCGCAATTATCAGCGGGGAACGCGATGCTTCTAAAGCATGCGGGGATTGTTCCGCAAAGCTCAGCGGCTTGCGAAAAACTGATGCTTGATGCTGGGTTGCCAAAAGGTGTCTTCCAAAACCTATACGCCAAACATTCTCAAACTGAGTTAATTATCAATCATCCGTTAGTACGTGGTGTTGCTTTAACAGGCTCAGAAGGTGCGGGTTCGGTCATTGCATCGACAGCAGGCAAGGCACTTAAGAAATCAACACTAGAACTCGGCGGTGCAGATGCGTTTGTTGTACTCGCCGATGCCGACTTAGAAAAAACCGTTAATTGGGCAGTCTTCGGACGTCACTGGAACGGCGGTCAGGTGTGCGTTTCCTCTAAGCGAATGATCATTGCTGATGAGATATACGATAAATTTCTTGAGCTCTATACCGAGGGCGTAGCCAACCTGAAAGCAGGCGACCCGTTTGATTCAGAAACCACGCTAGCACCTTTGTCATCTCAAAGTGCAGCCGATGATCTTAAGTTAAAGATTCGTGAAGCGGCTGAAATGGGCGCTACGGCGACAGAAGTAGGCCCTCAAGTGCCAAGCCAAGGGGCTTTTGTACAGCCTACTATTCTAACCAATATTAGTGAAAAGAGTCCTGCACGTAACTGGGAGTTTTTCGGGCCCGTCTCGATGATATTCCGGGCAAAAGATGAAGAAGATGCCATCCGTATCGCCAATGACTCACCGTTTGGTTTGGGCGGCTCAGTATTTACTTCTGACCCTCGTCATGGTGCCGAAGTAGCGAAGAAAATCTCTACAGGAATGGTATTCGTTAATCACCCAACCATGGTGAAAGCTGACTTACCGTTTGGTGGCATTCGTCACTCAGGTTATGGCCGTGAGTTACTCGGTCTTGGTATCAAAGAGTTTGTGAATCACAAGCTAATCGATGTTGTTGATATTGACGCACCATTCTAATTTAAGAGGACATTATTATGACAAACAAAATGCAAGCAGCAGTGGTTGAAGCATTCGGTAAACCATTAGCAATCGTTGAATTAGATATTCCTTCTCCGGGCGCTGGCCAAATTTTGGTTAAAACAGAAGCCTGTGGTGTATGCCACACAGACCTTCACGCAGCACATGGAGACTGGCCATTAAAACCAACACCACCATTTACACCAGGACATGAAGGTATTGGTCTTGTTACTGAGATCGGCGCAGGTGTTACATCGGTGAAAGTCGGCGACCGTGTCGGTGTGCCATGGCTTTACTCAGCGTGTGGTCACTGTGAGTTTTGCTTAAGTGCACAAGAGCCAGTATGTGGTGAAGCTGAGTTTGGTGGTTATACCAAAAATGGTGGTTTTGCCGAGTACATCATTGCTGACCCAGATTATGTGGCTCACATTCCAGATGGTTTATCAGCCATTGATGCAGCTCCAATCATTTGTGCAGGTATCACTACTTACAAAGGTATTAAAGAAACAGCGGCAAAACCGGGTCAATGGATTGCGATTTCTGGTTGTGGTGGTCTAGGTCATTTAGCAATTCAATATGCTAAAGCGATGGGCTTAAAAGTCTGCGCGGTGGATATTGATGATAGCAAGCTTGAACATGCTAAAACAAATGGCGCTGATGTCGTCGTTAATGCAAAAACTGAAGGTGACAAAACAGCAGAAGTGGTTAAGCAACTGACTGATGGTGGCGCACATGGTGTGTTAATTACAGCACCATCACTACCGGCATTTGAACAGGGCGTTTCTATGACGCGTAAGCACGGTACCTGTGTACTTGTTGGTTTGCCACCGGGTGAGTTTCCTACTCCGTTGTTTGACGTGGTCGCCAATTGCATCACGGTACGTGGCTCGTTTGTTGGTAACCGTAAAGACATGGCCGAAGCACTAGCCTTTGCTGCGGAAGGCAAGGTTAAAGCTGACATCGAGCTACAACCATTGACGGCTATCAATGACATCTTTAACCGTTTAGAGAAAGGTGAAGTTGCGGCACGTGTTGTTATCGATTTTAGCAAATAGTTAACTACCCATAATGCGTCATGCGGGAGGTGATCCCGTGTGACGTAATAGATAAAGGACATCACTATGAAAATCGGTGTACCGAAGGAAACTCATAAGGGCGAACGACGTGTCGCAACGACACCCGATGTAGCCACCCAACTATTAAAACTAGGCTTCACTGTGTCAGTAGAAGCTGGAGCAGGGGCTGAAGCCAGTTATACCGATGCGGCTTATATCGCTGCAGGCTGTGAAATCATCGAGTCAGCAAAAGACCTTTGGGCAAAGTCAGACATCATCCTTAAAGTGCAAGCACCTGAAGCTGATGAAGTTTCATTACTCCATTCTGGACAGATACTCATTTGCTTCCTCTGGCCAGCACAAGCACCAGAACTACTCAATAAACTCTCTGAGCTTGAGGTCACTGCTATCGCAATGGATAGTGTTCCTCGTATTTCACGCGCCCAAAAAATGGATGCTCGAAGCTCCATGGCTAATATCTCAGGCTACCGCGCAATTATTGAAGCCGCAGAACATTTTGGTCGGTTCTTCGCTGGACAGATCACCGCAGCAGGCAAAGTGTCACCAGCAAAAGTATTGGTTATTGGCGCTGGCGTAGCAGGCTTATCGGCAATAGGGACAGCAAAAAGTATGGGGGCGATTGTTCGCTCATTTGATACCCGCCCAGAAGTAAAAGAACAAATTGAAAGTCTCGATGCCGAGTTTTTGATGCTCGACTTTAAGAATGAAGGCGGCTCTGGTGAAGGTGGTTATGCCAAGGTAATGAGTGACGAGTTCATTCAAGCTGAAATGGCCTTATTCGCTAAACAAGCTAAAGACGTCGACATTATTGTTACTACTGCACTAATTCCCGGTAAACCCGCACCTAAGTTGATTACGGCCGAGATGGTTAAATCAATGAAGCAAGGGAGTGTGATCGTCGATCTTGCGGCTGAACAGGGTGGTAATTGTGAACTGGCTGTACCCGGCGAAGTGACAGTAAAACACGGCGTATCGATTATTGCTTATACCGACTTGCCTAGTCGTATGGCTGCTCAGTCCAGCCAACTCTATGGCACCAACCTTCGCCACTTACTACATGACATGACGCCGCAAAAAGACGGTGAAGTCGTGGTCAATATGGAAGATCAAGTAGTACGAGGGGCAGTGATCTGTAAAGAAGGAAAAATAACATGGCCGCCACCAGCACCCACGCTATCTGTGAAACCGAAAAAACCTGTAGTCGCTCCAGCGCCAATTGTTGCTGAGAAAAAGAAGTCACCTACAGGAGCAATCATTGGAGCCGCCATTGCTGCCGTCGCTTTACTTGCCGTCGGCTCTGTCGCGCCAGCGGATTTCATGGCGCACTTTACGGTGTTCGTGCTCGCTTGTTTCATCGGTTACACCGTCATTTGGAATGTATCTCCGTCGTTGCATACACCCCTAATGAGCGTCACCAACGCTATTTCTAGCATCATTGTAATTGGTGCTCTGATACAAATTAGCTCGGAAGACAACACCATAAAATGGATAGCTGTTTTCACCCTATTAATCACGGGCATTAACATGGTTGGTGGCTTTGCGGTCACTCATCGCATGCTCAACATGTTCCGTAAGTGAGGTTGTCATGATTAGCACTGGTCTCATAAGCATGGCCTACATCGCGGCCATGATTCTTTTTATAATAGCGCTAAGTGGTCTATCCAATCAGGAAACAGCTCGACGCGGTAACTGGTTTGGAATCTCGGGCATGGTTATCGCGTTACTCGCAACTGTGCTTGGCGTTGTCAGTAAAAACTACGTTGAATTAATGTTGGCATTAGTCGTCGGCGGCAGTATCGGCTTAGTCGTTGCTAAGCGAGTACAAATGACGGCGATGCCTGAGCTTATTGCTAGCTTACACAGCCTCATTGGTCTAGCAGCAGTGATGGTGGGTTATGCCAATTTTGCCGATAGCGCAGCGACTCACACCGGTGTTGCGTTAACCATTCACGACATCGAAACCTACCTTGGGGTGCTGATAGGGGCTGTGACGTTCTCAGGCTCAGTAGTTGCGTTTGGCAAGCTCTCTGGACGCATAGGTAGCAAGCCGCTGACTTTGCCGGGTCGTCACCTGTTTAACCTCGGCTTATTGGTTGCTGTTATTTTTCTAGGCTACCTATTTGTTGCTCAGTCTGCTGCGGGTGGTGGCATGTTGCCGCTATCGATTATGGCGCTGATTGCATTGGTCTTTGGTGTTCACATGGTGATGGCGATTGGCGGTGCCGATATGCCAGTAGTAATCTCTATGTTAAACAGCTACTCGGGCTGGGCTGCGGCAGTCACTGGCTTCATGTTGAACAATGATTTGTTGATTGTCACGGGTGCGTTAGTGGGCTCAAGCGGTGCTATTTTAAGCTACATCATGTGCCAAGCGATGAATAGGAAGTTCCTGTCTGTCATCGCAGGTGGTTTTGGTGGCAGCAAAAGTAAGGCTGTTGCTGTGGATGATAGCGAGCAGGGCGAAGTCATTACCATTAACGCTAACGAAACCGCTGAACTACTGCTAGATGCCAAAGAAGTCATGATCATTCCTGGTTACGGAATGGCCGTTGCAAAAGCGCAGCTAGTTGTCGCTGAGCTCACCAGTGCGTTAACCGCGAAAGGCGTTAACGTTCGTTTCGGTATTCATCCCGTTGCAGGTCGTATGCCGGGACAAATGAATATATTATTAGCTGAAGCAAAAATCCCCTATGACATTGTGTTTGAGCTAGATGAAGTGAATGAAGACTTTCCACAGGTTGATGTTTCTCTGGTTATCGGTGCAAATGATATCGTTAACCCATCGGCATTAGATAACCCTGACAGCCCCATTGCTGGCATGCCTGTTTTAGAGTGCTGGAAAGGCAAAACATCTATCGTGCTTAAAAGATCCATGGCAACAGGTTACGCGGGTGTACAGAACCCACTGTTCTTCAAAGACAATACACGCATGTTATTTGGTGATGCTAAAGAAACCCTTACTGCAGTTGTTGGAGCCCTGTAAATATGTCCGTTAAAGCTAAATCACTGGATACACCTTGTTCAATCTTTAGACTGCTGACTAACGCTGAAACACAGACTGTTGATCAGTTAGCCATTACCAAAGGCATTGATGGATTTGAGCTTATGCAAGCTGCGGGTGCAGCAGTCGCGGAAGCCATCATTGCCCGTTGGTCTATTCGCCCTATAACCGTGCTGTGTGGGCCCGGTAATAATGGCGGTGATGGCTTTATCGCAGCCAGTGTTTTACGCACTGCTGGCTGGCCGGTGACCCTTGCATTACTTGGCTCATCAAAAGGCCTCAAAGGCGATGCCGCTAAAGCTGCAAAAATATGGAATGACACGATTGAGCCATTTTCCCAAAAATGCCTCTATAACGCTGAGATTGTGATTGACGCAATCTTTGGTGCTGGTCTATCACGCCCAATCAGTAGCGATGCGCTGAACATTATAAAAGCGCTCAAGAAAAGCCTCATACCGGTATGTGCTATCGATGTGCCTAGTGGTATTGATGGGTCTACTGGCAAAGTTTTGGGGCGTGCCGCAGTCGCAGACCTTACCGTTACTTTTTTTCGTAAAAAACCAGCGCATCTGCTTTACCCTGCAAGACGCATTTGTGGTGACGTTGTTTTGGCAGATATCGGAATACCTGACTCATTACTTCATGAGTTACCGACGAAACATGATCACAAAACATGGGAAAACAATCCGCAATTATGGATGGCTAAGTACCCCTGGCCAAGAGCAGAAAATTACAAATACCAACGCGGTGAAGTGTTAGTGCTAGGCGGTGAAAGTATGACTGGCGCTAGTCGAATGACTGCGATGGCGGCAGGTAGAGCAGGTGCTGGAATAATCACCGTGGCAGCGCCTGCCAAAGTATGGAGTATTTATGCTACCTCACTACTTAGTGCCATTGTGCGTAGTATCGATAACGTTGAAGACTTTAACGAATTACTGCTAGATGTTCGTCGCAACGTCATTGCTATTGGCCCTGGCGCCGGTGTTAATGACAATACGAAACAATATGTACTCTCAGCCTTAGCTACAAAGCGGGCAGTGGTGCTTGATGCTGACGCCTTGAGTGTCTTTGCCGATGACCCTAAACAACTATTTAACGCCATTAGAGGACAGTGTGTTTTAACACCTCATACCGGTGAATTTAACCGTCTGTTTGATTTTGATGGCGACAAACTGGATTGCGCTAGAAGTGCCGCCAGACAAAGTAATGCAGTGATTGTACTAAAGGGTGCAGATACCGTGATTGCAGCGCCAGATGGCCGTGCCATTATTAACTCAAATGCCCCACCACAGCTTGCAACGGGTGGCAGCGGTGATGTACTGACAGGATTTACAGCCGCGCTGTTGGCCCAAGGTATGCCGCCTTTTGAAGCTGCGGCCGCAGCAGTCTGGTTACATGGCGAGGCTGCAACCGAGTTTGGCCTTGGCCTTATCGCAGAAGACTTACCAAATACACTTCCAGCTGTTTTACAAAAGCTCAAAGCCTCATTTGAGGCAGCAGAATAATTAGTCCTGACTTTGCTGATTAGACAAAAAGTGTCTTTTATTGGAGAAATAAAGTGAACAAATTAATGCTGTCATTAGCGATGATACTCGCACTGAGCGGGTGCTCTGATGACGTAAGTTCTATTAATTCAGCTAAAGCCGGCACTCACAAAAGCAACACTAGCACCAGTGATGTCACCACTAAGAAAATCTTCTATGTCGATTTAACTAATATCACCGATGTTGAAGACGGTAACAACTGGGAAACAGCATTTTCTACCGTACAAAGTGCGATTGATAAAGCCGCTATTAGCGGTGGAGAAGTTTGGGTCGCTAAGGGGACTTACTATCCTACTGATGGCACAGATCGCAGCATTTCATTTCAAATGAAAGAAAATGTAGCGGTATACGGTGGTTTTACCGGAAAAGAAACGCTACGTGATACTCGCAACTGGAATCAAAACCTCACAGTCTTAAGTGGCAATATTGGTGACAAAGCGCTTAATAGCGATAACAGCTATCACGTCGTTATCGCTGCTACTCATGCTTATCTGGATGGGTTTACCATCAGTGGTGGTCAAGGCTCTACAGCAGGTGAGGCACTACATAAGCAATCATCACCAACCGCTATCGTGAGTGGTTTAAATAACAATACCGGTATTGGCATCGCTTTCTACAAAGCCAGTATGGATGTCAGCAACTGCATCATCAAAGATAACAAAGGTGACAAGGGGGCAGGTGCTTACATTATGACTTACCCTGACACTGAAATACCGCCAGCAGCCGGTACCGTTTTTGACTCACCGACCTTCACTAATGTCGACTTTATTAATAACGTTGCCGACAGCCGTGGCGGTGGTGTTTACGTTGACCTAGTTAGCTCACCCGTTTTTATAGATGGCAAATTTTTCGGTAACATTAGTGCCACAAAAGGTGGCGCAATTTATAGTGACTACGACGCTGACCCACAATTTTATAATGTGTTGTTCGCTGAAAATAAAGCCTACACCGGCTCAGCAATAGCACTCGATGGTAGTAAAACAGCGGTTGTTTTAAATGCAACGATTGTTAATAACCACTCGACAGACTTAGGCCCTGCAATCTACCTCGGGTCAGGTCCAGCCGCTGTTCCTTATGTTAGTCATTCAGTGATCTGGAATAACAAATCTGATCTGGCCGAAGATAGCTTTGAAACGTTTCATGGCGACTGGATATTTTTAAATAACAGCACGCTGGATAAAGGCACGGGTTGGGTCGGTGATAATGTTATTCAAATTGCTCCCAATTTATCGGGCAAGTATGAAGTCAAGAATAAACAACTCAGTGCCAGTGCTTGGGGCTGGAATGAGTCACTCTCTGGTAAAGACCTTCGTAACAACTTTAAAGTAGCAAACTGGTGGCTACCCGTTACTAATGACGGCTTAGTCGTTTCAAAACTAGACAAAGTAGCCTCGGGGCAGACAGTCGTTTATGTCGATGGGGATGCTAAGTCTGGTGTTAATGGTAAAGGCTGGAAGACTGCGTTCAACACACTACAAAACGGTATTGATCTGGCTTACCAGACAGGCGCTCAAGTATGGATTGCTGAAGGAAGTTATTTCCCTAACGAAACACTAGGGAGAAAGTCGACCTTTATTTTGCGTGATGATGTTGAAATCTATGGCGGGTTTAAAGGCATTGAAAGCAAACTAGAGCAACGCAGTGTGGGTTTATACCCAACTATTTTAGACGGTAATATTGGTAATAAAACACTTGCGACAGATAACAGTTATCACGTTGTTTCAGCACTCGACAATACGGTAATAGACGGCCTCACAATCACGGGTGGTTATGCTGATGGCACATTACTTGATAACCGTGGTGGCGCTTTAACTACCGCATTAAGAACCTGGGATAATAGTTTTGGTGGACACTCTAAAGGTGGTTACAACATCACTATCGCTAATAGCACATTTCACAATAATTACGCAGAGTTAGGTGGTGCTTGGTACGCCATCGGTAAAGCAAACAACACCGTCACAAATACCCAATTTAAGAACAATAGTGCGCTTTACGGTGGGGCACTGATGAGCAAGATCGCGGTGACTACCACAATGAATGACGTTGAGTTTTCTGGCAACCATGCCGAGTACACAGGAGGGGCTGCTTTCCTAGACTATGGCTCAGTTATCAACGGTGATGAATTACAGTTTGTTGATAATAGTGCAGGGACATCCGGTGGTGCTATTCACTTACTCACTCGCGCCTCTCAAGAAGGGAATAGTCAAGCAAATATAAAATCAACGCTGTTTGCTAATAATACGGCTGGCGTAAATGGCGGAGCTATCTCAAATACCGACCAATCAATTGTCCAAGTGAGTAAGTCTCAATTCATCAGTAATGTTGCAGAAAACAAAGGGAATGACATTGCGACGACACAGGCAAGTTATAGCGCTGTTGAGGGTATCAGTTTTAGTAACGCCGAAATCGAAAACTCGGAGTACACCGACGATCATTCGACCTTTGAAAGCAAATAACAGCTTAAGTAACAGCTGAGCATAAAAACAAACATATTCGTCGGGGTTCAGATACCGTTCATCGGCACTGTGGATAATGCAATTCATCCTTAGGGGTAAGGATCACAACGAAAAATAATAAAAATAATCGGATTTGTTGTTTGCTGGTAGGAAAGTGGGAATGTCTTTATGTTCCCGCTTTCTAAACCACTTTAATTGCACACTACCTCCTCAGTAAAGCGCCAAGCTAATCACATCCAGTTTAAACATCACTTCTTGTGTTCAACACAATATTCTTACTAGCCCTGAATACCTCAGTTTTCAGCACCGCCGTGTCATGGTCTTTCTTGATTATATTGAGAAGAGTGTTTCATGGCATCAAGGATATCGTATTAGTTTCTCTATTACGCGATATAGCTGCTCACAATCAACGCTACTTTAGGTAATCGTTGTCATTGTTGATATCTAAATCAAAGAAAACAAGATAACTAAAGTCAGGCTTGCTGAAAGGCACTTACGATAATTGAGGACTAAGTATTTCACGCACTTTATTAGGTACAACATCCAATAGTAACGCTAGTTCATATAGGGAATTATGAGACATAGCTAGAAATTGATGGCCACTTTGGAGGTGCAATAATGTTTCAGCGCATTATAAAACAACTATTCCCCAGCGATGACGCGGAGGTGCAGGTAAATAGCTTGCTATCTGCGAGCACCGAATGCAGTGATTCTGTATTAAATAGTTCAGTAGGGGCGGAGTTTCGTAATTTGCTTGTTTGCCTAGATCGTTCACAACACGCTAAGAACACACTACCTTATATAATTGCGCTAGCCAAAGGCTGGAATGCACATATAACCTTACTCAACGTGTTTGAGACTAATAAAAACCATAACATGGAAAAGCCAGCCGACCTCTTTGACTGGAAAATACGTCATAACGAGGCACAGGACTATCTGCGTAAAGTTGCAGAAGAATCTCGGTCTGAGCTGAAAGACATTGACTATGAGTTGCAAGAAGGACAGGTGATAGAACAAATCTGTTCATGGGGTGTAGAGCACCCAACTGATCTGACTGTTTTTTCCAGTCATAGCGATAAAGTAGTGACGACCTCATCACTTGGCAGTACAGCGGTAAAGATCCTACAAGAGGTGTCAGGGTCTCTGCTATTGATTCCCGCGACTGCTCACCGAATAGATGCAAACACTACAGTCCCTTATTCTCGTATTTTGTTACCACTTGATGGCTCAGTTCAAGCAGAAACTGCCTTTCCTATTGCTTTACGCTTAGCTGAAATTCATAAAGCAGAGTTGGTACTCGCACACATAATTACGACTCCCCAGTTGGTCAACACTGGTCCACGTTGCAGCAATGACACTGAACTCGTACAACGGCTTTTCAGGCGCAATGAGGTAACGGCAAAGGCGTATCTAGACGCCTGTCTTGCTAAAATAGATACCCATAAAGTATCAGCTCGAGCGCGTTTAATAAAGACGGGGGATGCCCGCGATGTATTACTGCAAATTGCACGGGAAGAAAAGACAGACCTAGTTGTTCTATCAGCGCATGGTATTAGTGGCCGAGTCAATGAACCCTGTGGAAGTGTCACTGCGCATCTGTTTTCCCACCTTGCTATCCCATTGTTAATAGTACGTGAGTGCGCCAGACAAAACCGCGACGTCCAAGAAGCACATCAAGATGAAACACGTATCCCTTTACGTGCTTCAGCATGACGGTTGTTAATGATACTGGCTGTATCACCTCACTAGAATGCGCGGCTCAGGATATCGCCAAAGATCATGGTTTGATTACCAAAGATCCTAAACCGATAGCGGCTCGTAAACAATTATCCCAACTGCCAAGTTGGTTGAAAGATACCCGTGAAGAATTACAGTACCCAGCACCAAAAGCACTAAAAGCAGCAGAGTGGTTGCTCGACAATGCATACATTGTGAAGCGTGCAGCACAACAGGTCGAAAAAGATTTGCCTGATGCTTTCTATGCTCAGTTACCCGCATTGCAAAAGACAGACTATAGCGGCTTACCCCGTGTCTATGTGCTGGCGGTTTCACTGTTACACAGCAGCGAATTAAAGCTAACCGAGGGTGTAGCTATTGAGTTTATCAATGCCTACCAGAAAGTAACCGTACTTGACATGGCCGAGCTGTGGGCGCTGCCCAGTATGCTGCGGTTGTTATGTTTGCAAGAAATGTTTAGCGCGCTAGAACGTTTGTCCGTCGACGTTAATTCACCTTTTTCATCTAAGCAGGGACAAGCAGGCGTCCCCATTGAGTCGCTTGATGACACTGAGTGTGTGGCACGCTGTATCAGTGTATTGCGTCTGCTATCTGAAATCTCATGGATGAAGTTTGTGCATAAGACAAGTGTTGTTGAGTCAACACTGCGCAATGATCCTGATGGTGTTTATAGCCGCATGGATGATGACACCATTGACCGTTACCGTAACGCAGTAGAGCAACTAGCGCGGGGCAGTCAACGTACCGAAGTTGATGTTGCAAAGCAGGCAGTCGAACAGGCATTAGCAGGCAAGGGCAAGCGTGAGTCTCATGTGGGTTATTGGTTGATTGATGATGGGCGCAAAACGTTTGCAACCGTTCTTGGTTATCAGCCTGACTGGCATGAGCGTGTTAGGCTGGGCTTGTTAGATCACGCTACCGCCACTTACCTGAGTGGCATTATTAGTATCACCATCGCAGCCTTAGCCTTACCCGCAAGCTTGCTGTACATGGCCGATGCCGTTGTCTCTTCTTGGATTATTGCCTTTTTTGTCAGTCTATTACCAGCCAGCATCCTAGCGCAAAGTGTTGTTAATTGGTTGGTCACACAATGGGTTGAACCACGTGTCTTGCCCAAAATTAAGTTTAGCAATGGCTTGGATGAAAGCTGCAAAACACTGGTTGTCATTCCCACCTTACTGGACAATAACGCACAATCTAATCATCTGTTGCAAAACCTTGAGCGACACTACCTTTCCAATCCCGACCCTCAGTTACGCTTTGCATTAGCCACTGACTTTAGAGATGCTCCCACTCAGCACAAGGAAGGTGATGAGCAAGCCATTGAATTTATTGTTAACGGCATTCAGACACTCAACCAGCGCTACGCACCAGACACACAGCACCTGTTTCACTTATTACACCGTGAACGACGGTTTAATGAAGCTGAGGATTGCTGGATGGGTTGGGAGCGTAAACGCGGTAAGTTAGAGGAGCTAAATAACTGGCTCGCAGGAAGTTCAGACACTAGCTTTGGCGTTTACCAAGGGGTACGAGATAGTCTTGATAAGGTGCGATATGTCATCACATTGGATACTGACACCTTGCTACCTTCAGGTACTGCAGCGCGCCTCGTTGGTATACTCGAACATCCTTTAAATAAAGCAACCTTTGATCCATCTAATGGGCAACTGATCGCCGGTTTCAGCATCATACAACCCCGTGTAGAAATCTCTCCAGACATTGGCTTGCCCTCATTATTTACCCGCTTTTATGCGGGAGATACCGCGATTGATATTTATAGTCATGCAGTTTCAGATGCCTATCAGGATTTTTTTGGTACAGGCATTTTTGTCGGTAAAGGCATCTATGATGTCGAGGCGTTCCGTAAAATTCTAGGTGGAAAAATACCTGATAATGCGGTGCTAAGTCATGATCTGCTAGAAGGCGTAAGTGCGCGAGTCGCATTAGCCACAGACGTTATTTTGTACGAAGAGTATCCACCGAGCTATTTAGCCTATGCCCATCGACTGCACCGCTGGATGCGTGGAGACTGGCAATTGCTGCCTTGGCTGGGTCGTCGCCGAGTGGGTACTAACAAACTGTCACTGATTGATCGCTGGAAAATCGTCGACAATATGCGGCGTAGCCTCGTACCGCCAGCGTTACTCGCTTTCTTCGTTGTTGGCTGGCTATTCCTTCCTGCCAGTCCGCTCGCGTGGACATTGCTGGCGGCATTTGGCCCCGCAACTGATCTATTTTTAAGACTGGGCATTGAAACATCTCAGGGTATCCGTCATTTATCGGGTTGGAAATACTGGTCGACGATCCCTACCAAGCTTAAATCGGGTATTGGGCGCTGGGTGTTATTACTGGTCTTTCTGCCTTATGAAAGCATGCTCAGCCTAGATGCCATTGCACGCACCTTGTTCCGTCTGCAAGTGAGTAAGCATCACTTATTAGAATGGACAACGGCTTCCAATATCGCGGCTCATTTTGCTGATGAAGGATCAAGACGACGTACTTGGCAGGAAATGCAGGCGTCGCCTATTATTGCCATATGCCTAGTGACTATCTTGGCATTTTGGAACCCATCAGCGCTTCCGTATGCCTTACCGCTGCTGCTGATCTGGCTTTTAGCACCTGAGATTGCGCTGTTTATCAGTCGTAAGCCAAGTGTAAAAGTACAGACGTTAAGTGCAACTCAAACTCTCTTTGTGCGTCATCTCGCGCGCAGAACCTGGTTATTCTTCGAGACCTTTGTCGGGCCTGATGAGCACTGGTTACCGCCTGATAATTTCCAAGAAGATCCGTATCCATCAACTGCGCACCGAACTTCACCCACTAATATCGGCATGCTGTTGCTATCGACGTTGTCTGCCAACGATCTTGGCTATATTGGTCTATCAAACCTAGCTACTCGTCTTGAGAATACCTTTGACACGCTCTCGCGTTTGCAGCGTTATCGTGGGCATTATTATAACTGGTATAACACTCATGACCTCAATCCTCTACCGCCTAACTACGTCTCAAGCGTAGATAGTGGCAACCTCGCAGCAGCATTGATTGCCTTGCAGCAAGGCTGCATTGAAGCGGCAAGCAGTACGGTGTCAAACGCTATTCGCTGGCAGGGGCTGGCCGACACTCTGGGTCTTCTTCGAGAGGATCTTGACCGATTGATTAGCGCAGGTGCTGATGGGCTCACAGTGCGCTTACGTGAACAGGTGGATAAACTGCTTAATGATGCCAAATCTACCAGCCAAGAAAATAAAGGAGGTGTAGATTTACTAACGCACTTCCTAACAGTAGCGATACCAGAATTTGAGCGAACGCTAGTGGAGTGGGCCGACATAGAAAACGCGGCTCTGGACACTACTTTGATGAGCGATGTTCGTCTGTGGGTTGAGCGTATTCATGAGCATGTTAGGGATATGCAGCACGACTGCGATGCACTGTTGCCATGGATTGTACTCATGACGCAGCGCCCAGCGTCTATACCTAGTCATTCTACCCAGCGCCTACATGAGTTGTTACCTGTAGGCCTACCACTGAATATTATCCCTGCGCAGTGTCTTGAGGCGCGTGACGAAATCACCTGTTTACGAAAAAATCCGCAGTTATCTTTTGATAGTAGTCATTGGCTTGATACGCTTGACGCTGCACTGGAGAAAGCGGCTACTAATGCAATGATTTTACGCATGCAGTTGCTAAGGCTGGCAGAGCGAGCTGAAGCAGACGCCATGGCAATGGACTTTAGTGTGTTATATGACGATCAAAAGGACCTATTTTACATTGGCTATGATCAGAGCAGTGACCGCATGGATACCCATCACTATGACCTGATGGCTTCAGAGGCACGAGTCACCAGTTTTCTTGCCATTGCCAAAGAAGATGTTCCCTTAAAGCATTGGTTTTCATTAGGACGCCCCCTTAGCAAAGCAGCTGGTAAAACGGTCTTGCTGTCATGGGGTGGTACCTTGTTTGAATACCTTATGCCGCCATTATTGTTAAACAGTCAACACGACACCTTGTTGGCTGTTAGCCAGCGAGCAGCCATTGCGGTACAGCGTTCTTATGCTAAGCAGCACAAGGTGCCGTGGGGTATTTCAGAATCTGGCTATGCGCACATCAACTTGCACCATCATTACAGTTATCAAGCCTTTGGAGTACCTGAGCTGGGTCTGAAACGTGGCCTTGCAGATAACCTAGTCATTGCACCTTATGCCAGCGCACTTGCTTTACCGCTAGTCCCCGCTGATGCCGCAAAGAATTTAATGGCACTGGCCGATTTATCGCTGATGGGAAATTATGGTTTTTATGAGGCGGCTGACTATACGCCAGATCGAGTACCAGAAGGTCGTAAAATGTCTGCGGTAAAGTCATACATGGCACACCATCAAGGCATGATACTCACGGCACTGGATAATTTACTGTGTAACCAGGCCATGGTGAGGCGCTTTCATGCGCATCCGCGCGTGCAAAGTTATGCCTTACTGTTGCACGAACGTGTGCCACATCACCCACCACTGGAAGTACCATTGGAGGCTAAAGATGAAGCTAAGCTGTCACCTTCAAATAAGATTCCAGATCTGCAGTCATGGCAGCCAGAATCGCCAAGTACTCATCCGCAGGCTCATTTACTGGGTAATGGACGACTGGGTAGTATTATTAACGCGTCAGGCGCAGGTGGACTGCATTGGCAACAGTATGCGATCACACGCTGGAAAGCTGATACAACACTGGATGATGCAGGCTATTGGATTTATCTGCGAGATAATGACACGGCTAAACACTTTTCAGCGACAAGCCAACCCGTTGGTGGTGAGCCTGACGCACCCACCGTGACGTTTGAAAGCCACCGAGTAGAATCACATCGTCATAGTAATGGCATTACGCTGCGTATGGAAACCACCGTTGCACCGATGGATGATGTCGAGATTCGAGTAATAACCTTACACAATCAAACCGACCGCATACGGCACTTGAGTGTCGCTAGTGCTGCTGAAGTGGTGTTAGCACAGCCTGCTGCAGATCAACGTCATCCCGCCTTTAGTAAGCTTTTTATTGAAAGTGAATATCTGCAGGATGTGCAAGGTTTGTTTTTTCATAGACGCCCTCGTGAGCCAGATGAAAAAGCCCCTATGCTACTGCATACGCTGATTTTTGATGATACCGCAGTGAGTGCAGGACGCTTTGAAACGAGTCGCCTTAAACTACTGGGTCGTGAAGGTAAAGGCTACAAGCATTATCCTCACTTGAGTAATACGGCGGGCGTTGTGCTTGATCCAGTGATGTCGTTAGAAGCCGATGTCACGTTGCAGCCTTATGCACAGACCCGAATCGCATTTATGACCCTTGTTGGTGGTTCTAAAGAACGATTATTGGAAATGGCACGTCGCTATCAAACACTGCCAGCGCTTGACTGGATTATGCAAGATGCGATTACTGAGGCTCGTCGTGAAGCTCATCGACTAGAAATCCTCGCAGAAGATTTGCCACACTATCAACAATTACTTTCTCTACTGCTGTATCCAAATGCGGCTATGCGTTGCGATACATCCACTGTTGCTCACAATCAGATGGGGCAAACGACGCTTTGGGGGCAAGGGGTTTCGGGTGATTATCCTATCCTATTGTTTCGTGTTGATGCGCGTCGACAAATGAGTCTACTGATTAAGATACTGCGGGCACAACGTCTCTGGAAGCAGCGGGGAGTGATGGTTGATATCGTGGTGCTTTGGCTCGGTAGTGCGGGTTATGCGGATGATGCAAGTAATGCGCTTAATCCTATTTTACAAACACTGGATATGCAGGATTGGCTGGGGGCGCGTGGCGGTGTTCATCTAGTTCGCCTTGAGCAGATTTCGCAGCAGGAAGCGCAGTTGCTTGAGGTTGCAGCAAGTGTGATTTTGAATGCTAATGCAGGATCACTTGCTGAACAATTATCATTACATCATGAGAGCAGGCAGTTACCGCCTGCCTTTACACCCGCGCATCAATGGAGTTCGGAACCCCCAACACCACGACTGGAATGCCCAGATGATTTATTGTTCAACAATGGCCTAGGTGGTTTCACCGCCGATGGCCGCGAATACGTCATCCACCTTGATGATAGAAAGCAAACACCAGCGCCGTGGTGCAATATATTGGCGAATTCACAATTTGGCTCCTTGGTCAGCGAGTCAGGGCTAGGGTATAGCTGGTTTTTGCACAGTGCTGAAAACCGCTTAACACCTTGGAACAATGACCCTGTACTTGATACCCCAGGTGAGATTTTATATTTGCGCGACGAAGAGACTGCCGAGATTTGGAGTCCGACGCCCAAACCAGTGCCGACAGACAGTGCTTATCAAGTTGCACATGGCGCGGGTTACACACAGTGGCTTCATAATAGCCACGGGATTGAACAGCAGTTATTAGTGTTTGTACCGCTCGAAAATCCGTTAAAGATCACAAGACTTCGCTTGCGTAATACATGGTCTCGAAGACGACGGATTACGGCCACTTTTTATGTCGAGTGGGTTCTGGGTGAATCACGCCAGTCTGGGCTGAACTTTATAGCCAGTGAATATGACGTGACACACAACGCCTTACTGGCGCGTAATACCTGGAATGCTGAGTTTTCGGACTGTACCGCCTTTCTGGCCACCAACCACGAAGTGCATGGTTTTACCAGCGACCGAACGGAGTTTCTGGGACATGAAGGTGATCGTTCAGCTCCTGCCGCACTGAAACGTTGGGGATTGTCGAACCGTGCCGATACTGGCAATGATCCTTGCGGCGCAATACAAGTGCATATAGACATTGAAGCCAATAGTGAAGCGGAGGTTGTATTCATACTTGGGCAAGGCAATGATCGACAGCATGCTTTGCAGCTTGTTGACGAGTGGAACAGTCCAGACAAAGTGGACGTCGCATTCAATGCGCTAGGCAAGCACTGGGATAATCTGCTAGGCAAGATAGAGGTACAAACCCCTGAGCCGGCTATGAATGTGATGTTAAATCGCTGGTTATTATATCAGACGGTTTCATCAAGATTACTAGCACGTTGTGGCTTTTATCAACCGGGTGGCGCAATTGGATATCGTGATCAGCTTCAAGATGCAATGGCATTAGTACATACCGACCCACGATGGTTGCGCGGATTGCTTATACAGTGTGCTGGCGCGCAATTTGAAGAAGGCGACGTGTTGCATTGGTGGCATCCACCCGCTCATCGCGGTGTGCGTACTCATTGTTCGGATGATTTACTATGGCTGCCTTATGCAACAGCTCACTATATTCAGACCACAGGTGATCTGGCTATTCTTGATGAGCAAATTCCGTTTCTGAGTGCTCCTTTGTTACAAGCCAATGAAGGTGACCGTTATGCAGAGTTTACTCAGGGCGAACAAATGGGTTCACTGTTTGAGCATTGCCATCGCGCATTGCAAAAAGGCGTAACGAGTGGTGAGCATGGCTTACCGCTAATGGGCGGTGGCGACTGGAATGACGGCATGAGTCGTATTGGTATTGAAGGACGCGGTGAAAGCGTCTGGTTAGGGTGGTTTGCAGTGGCTGCCATGCAGGAATTTGTTTCACTGTGTCAGCAATTAGATAAGCCCGAGTTGGCCAACGATTGGCAAGTACGTATCACCAAACTTAAGCAATCCATTGAGGAGAGTGCTTGGGATGGAGAGTGGTACGTGCGTGCGTTTGACGATGATGGATTGCCATGGGGAGCTGCCCGCTCAGAAGAATGCAAAATCGATTCGATTAGCCAATCTTGGGCGATGTTCTCAGGCGCAGGTAACCCCGAAAGAACCGCTCAGGCACTGGCGTCCGCTAAGCGTCGACTCATCAACGAGCAGGATGGTCTGGTGTTATTACTAGACCCGCCGTTTAACAAGACTCACCGTGACCCCGGTTATATCAAAGGCTACCCACCTGGCATCCGTGAAAACGGCGGGCAATATACCCATGCGGCAACTTGGCTAGGCTGGGCTTATACACAGCTCGGTGATGGCGATCAGGCAATGCGTATCTTGCAACACATTAATCCCATTATGCACGCCACCACACTCGAAGCGGTCGAACGTTATCAGGTTGAGCCTTATGTGATGGCCGCCGATATTGCATCGGTAGCGCCGCATGTTGGTCGAGGTGGATGGACTTGGTACACCGGCTCTGCTGCATGGGCATGGCGTCTGGGAGGTGAGGCTATTTTAGGATTAAGGCGCGTTGGCGATTCTTTGTCTATTGACCCTTGTATCCCTGCAACATGGGAAGGGTTTAATGCAACCGTTTATGGGCAAGGGGACAACCCAACTCGCTTGAACATAAAGGTATTGAATACCTCAGGCACCGGGCATGGCGTCAAAGAAGTTCGACTGGATGGTGAGTTGTTTACCTCAACTCTTATTCCGTTAAGCGAAGCAGGGGCTGTCCATGATGTTGATGTGGTTCTTTAAGTGGTTAGTCATTAACGCACAAGAGCCACTTTTTGGGATATCTAAATCCTCAACTGACTATTTGGTGACAATATGAAAATCGTACACAACACAGAAACACAGGATGATCCTCTAAGTCTTGAGGAGTTAGCCAACATAAATGCTTACTGGCGGGCGGCAAATTATCTATCGGTTGGTCAAATCTATTTATTGGATAATCCCTTATTAAAGAAGCCCTTAAAATTAAAACATATTAAACCCAGATTGCTTGGACATTGGGGGACCACGCCGGGTTTGAATTTTATTTATGTACATTTTAATCGGGTGATTAAAAGGCAAAAACTAAATGTTATGAATATCACGGGGCCCGGTCATGGTGGTCCCGGTATTGTTGCGAATGCTTTTCTGGAAGGGACTTACAGCGAGGTTTACCCCAATATTTCTCAAGATGAAGTGGGTATTAAAAATCTGTTTAAACAGTTCTCCTTTCCGGGTGGCATTCCTAGTCATTGTTCACCGGACACCCCAGGTTCGATCCATGAGGGTGGTGAGTTGGGTTATTCGGTGTCACATGCTTATGGTGCTGTTTTCGATAATCCAGACCTGATTGCCTGTTGCGTTGTGGGTGATGGCGAAGCAGAGACTGGGCCACTGGCTACAGCATGGCACTCAAACAAGTTTTTAAATCCTATTAAAGACGGTGCTGTACTTCCTGTTCTGCATTTAAATGGTTACAAGATCGCAAGTCCAACGATATTGGCACGCATAAGCCATGATGAGTTGGAGAAACTTTTTGTAGGTTATGGGTATAAGCCATATTTTATAGAGGGTTCTGATCCTGAAATGATGCATCAGCGTATGGCAGCGGTCTTGGACTCTGCAATTGCAGAGATCAAGGCTATCCAACATGAAGCTCGTATTAAAGGCGTTACCGAGCGCCCAATTTGGCCAATGATAATTTTACGAACGCCGAAAGGCTGGACGGGCCCTAAGGAAGTTGACGGTCATAAAGCGGAAGGTTCTTGGCGCTCGCATCAGGTGCCTTTGTCAGAAATGGCTACAAAACCGGAGCATGTTGCACTGCTCGAAACATGGATGAAAAGTTATAAGCCCGAAGAGTTATTTGATGAAAATGGCACACTAATTAATGAACTCACTGCGCTAGCACCAACAGGTATCGCTCGTATGAGTGCTAACTTACATGCAAACGGAGGCTTGTTACTTAAAAGTCTACAGCTGCCAGATTTTCGAAAGTATGCGGTTGAGGTACCAGCGCCAGGTCAGGTGTTAGCTGAAGCGACTCGGGTTATGGGGTGCTTATTACGAGATGTCATGACGCTCAACTACGAGGCACAAAATTTTCGCGTAATGGGACCTGATGAAACCAACTCAAATCGATTGGGTGCTTTGTTTGAAGTGACAAACCGAGCATGGATGGCCAGCAAACTACCCGAAGATGATCATCTTGCGGCAGATGGTCGTGTCATGGAAATTCTAAGTGAACATACTTGCCAAGGTTGGTTAGAGGGTTACTTGCTAACGGGCCGCCATGGTTTTTTTTCCTGCTACGAAGCCTTCATACATATTGTCGACTCCATGTTTAACCAGCATGCTAAATGGTTAAAAGTAAGTCGAGAGATACCGTGGCGTCAACCAATTGCATCACTAAATTATTTACTGACTTCACACGTTTGGCGACAAGATCACAATGGTTTCTCTCACCAAGACCCTGGGTTTATCGACCATGTGCTAAACAAAAAAGCCACGATGATTCGTGTGTACTTACCACCTGATGCTAATACCTTATTAGCCATCACTGATCAGTGCCTGCGTAGCAAAGATCTTATAAATGTTATCGTTGCTGGTAAGCAGTCACAGCCGCAATGGCTTGATATGAGTTCGGCAATTAAACATTGCACGGCTGGAATTGGTATCTGGTCATGGGCGAGTAATGATCACAATGACGAGCCCGATGTCGTCATGGCTTGCGCTGGAGACACGCCAACCATCGAAACACTCGCCGCCGTAGATTTATTGCGCCAGCATGTTCCAGATATAAAAATACGGGTGATTAACGTAGTAAATTTGATGACGTTGTTACCCAGTGAAGAGCACTCTCAAGGCTTGTCTGATAAGGACTACGATAGTTTATTTACAACCAATAAACCGATCATTTTTGCCTATCATGGTTATCCTTGGTTGATTCACCGCTTAAGCTATCGACGCACTAATCATAAAAATCTTCATGTTCACGGTTATAAAGAAGAGGGTACTACCACGACGCCATTTGATATGGTTGTGCTTAACGAGTTAGACCGTTTTCACTTGATGGCTAATGTCGTTGACCGAGTGCCACGGCTTACTCAGTCAGGTGCTTACATTAAGCAGTATATTCGCGATAAGCTGATTGAGCACCGTCTTTATATTACCGCTCATGGTAAAGATATGCCTGAAATTACAGACTGGAAATGGCCATCTAGACCTTATAATAATAGCGACAATGAGTGATCCACCGATTGATGGAATGCTTGTTGCCAACAATATAGGTATTAAAAACATCACCCCCTGAAAAATCAGAAGATGATGTATGAGGATCTGAGCTGTAAGGGGAGGGGGCTAGATCCTAAAGCTGAGCTCAATACAAAGGTTAACAAGTTTCATTTATGAGTAGTATCCGTAAATATGCTTAGTGTTATGCGTTAACTACCTAGACGCTAGTGCTCTCACATAAGCTTAGCCAGTAACTTTTTAGCTATATATTTGACGCTTCTTCAAAAGAAACAACCTCATGAATCATATCCATTTCAGATTTACCGTCAGTAGATAATCCCAGTCGTTTTATTTCAGCTGTTAGAAAGGGGCGTACTGAGGTAATTAGAGATTGCCATTTTTTCATGTCCATTGGTTCTTTAGCAATATTTGAAGGCTTAATTTCCTCTTGAAAAAGCTCAGGAAAATTAGCGATTAGAATGCGGTGAATAGCGTCCATGTGTATCTCCTTTATTTATACTTAATGTCATGCAATTTTATAAAAAAAATCACCTTCTAAATAATTAGAAGATGATGAATGGGGATATTGGATTAGGGGAAAACTATGTTCAAAATCCCGTTTACACTTACTCACATCTTCCTGCTTAGAAATTGAAACGGATATTACTAGAGATAATATCCACATCCTCAGAGGATGTGCTGTAATCAACACCTACAGAAACCTTGTTATTGATGTCATAACGAGCACCAACTCCAAACCTTGTATCGTCATTATCATCAAGATCCATATAGTCAATATTTGCATCAAGCTCTACTTTACCCATTAACTTATGTCTTAGACCTATGCCAACACCGTAACCATCATCATCGCTAATAGAGTCAATATCTTGATTGATATATTTTATATTAGCGGTTACATCTGTTCTTGGTGCTACTGGTGTGTGATATCCCAGGCCGATAGCAAACGCTTCATAATCCAGACTGCTTCCACCAGTAGGGTTGTCAATATCGCCATTGGCATATTCACCAATGATATTGAGCTTTGAAGCAACGTCATACGACATAGATAATCGACCAATATCGGCATCAAGACCATCAAAGTCATAGTTGTCGTATGCACCTTCAACAAAGTTATAGCTAAACTCTGGTACTTGAGCATCATCTCCATAGCTGTATGCAGCTTGTGCACTTGCTGACAGACCTGAGAAAGCTAATCCTGCCAATACTGCTCTAGAAATTGATAGTATACATTTGCTTTTCATCATAATTTCCTATTTCGATAAATATCATTTTTTTAAAATATGAGATGATAAATAATAATCTCAGTTTTATATTTTATTAGACTCTATTAATTAACTTTTTCGTGCTTAGAATCTAGTAAATAGATTATCTAATTTTAATAATATTAAGTATTCGGAAATATACTTAGAATAATGTGTTAACTACTTAGTGCCTGATTAAACTAAAAAATACCTCTATAGGTATATGTACTTATCTATTCTCGGTATATACCAATATTCATGGTGGCTTATAACTAGTTAAGTTGTAGTCAAATACTTTTTCCAAGGAGAATAAGATGAATCACTCGGTTAGCCATACGAAAATTAATACACTAAGCAATGTTCATTCCATAGATAGAAATGACTTTATTATAAGAAATTGCGAAAAACTGTTTAATATTGGTGATCGCCTCAGTGGTATCTATAGGATTAATTCAGGTTCCGTAAAACTGTACAGAAGCAATGAAGCTGGACAGGAGCAAATTCTTGGATTCTACACGGCGGGTGATATTTTTGGCTTAGATGCCTTGAGTGATGGTAAGAGTCAATCCAGCGCTACTATCTTGGAGACTTCAAATATCTCCTTAATTCCTTTTAATACATTGCTGAAAAGAGAAAATAGCGGTGATTATAAAATCTTCATGCAGCAAGTCGGTATTAATCATAATAGGGATATAGATCACACGATGATGCTACTGCACTGTTCGGCTGGTCGTCGTCTTGCCTGGTTCTTTATCAAGTTTTCAGACAACTTGAGTAAGCGTGGATACCGTGCAGATGAATTTACCTTGCCTATGACAAGAAAGGATATTGCTTTATATCTAGGGGTTGCCGCAGAGACATTAAGTCGTGTCTTTGCACGTTTCTGCGCAAAAGGGTTTATCAGAATCATAGGGCACCAGCGCAGTATAAAAATATTAGAAATTGATGTGCTACGAAATATGATCAACAGGGATGATTAATTTTTCGAAACTAACGATAGCCGTTTTAGTTATTGTGCTAATCACCGGTTATTTTTCACGCAACACCCTTTTAGGTACGCCAGTAGAAGCCCATGTGGTAACTCAAGGCGAATTGCGCCAATCGCTTGTTGCTAGCGGGCGAGTGACTTGGCCACAACGCATTTCTGTCGCTTCTGAAGTCTCCGGACGAGTCATTTCTATTCCGGTGAAAGAAGGCCAGAAAGTCAAACGCGGACAATTGCTTATCCAGCTTGACGACAGTACTGACCGAGCCAGTCTCGCACAAGCCGTCGCGGCCGTAACGTTGGCGAAGGTCAAACTGAAACAGCAGCAGGATGTGCTATTACCGACTGCCGAAGAAAGCTTACGTCAGGTAAAAGCGGATGTTGAACAAGCCCGACAGCAATTCGTTCGTAGTCGTACTCTGAATAGCAAAAACTACATCAGCAATAAGGAGCTGCAAACTGACCAGCACAATTATGATATTGCTAAGAGCAAGCTAACAGCGGCACGTTTACAAGTGCAAAGTAACCAATCCAATGGTAGCGATACACAGCTCCTGCAAAGTTCACTGGACCAAGCCCTAGCCAGTCAAAAATTGGCTCAGATCAAGTTGACGCAAGATTCTATCTTGGCATCCGCCGATGGCACGCTGGTGAGTCGCAGTATTGAGCCCGGAGATATTGTCACCACTGGCAAAACGTTAATGTCATTGGCGGTAAAAGGTGAAACCCAGATCGAAGTGCAAATTGACGAAAGAAATCTAGCTAAACTGGCCCTTGGGCAAGTTGCACTAAGCTCTGCTGATGCCTTTCCTCAACAGCTTTTTGATGCAGAAATTGCCTATATCAACCCCAGTGTGGATGCTACACGCGGTGCGGTTGATGTGAAGTTACGTGTCAAACACCCCCCTGATTATTTGATTCAAGATATGACAGTTTCTGTTGATATAGAAACCGCTAAAAAGGCGGAGGCGTTGGTTATACCGACTGATGCATTGCATGATGCTAGTAGCGATGCGCCATGGGTGCTAGTGGTACGCAATAAGCATACCGTTCGCCAAGTCGTAACATTGGGTTTGCTTGGTGATGAAAATGTAGAAGTGCTGAGCGGGATCAAAGAGGGTGAGCCAGTTATTCTGGCTAGTTTGGCGCTCATTAAGGCCGACCAACGAGTGCGGGTGACTTTGCTGCCATGAACTCGATAATGCCATTTGAATGGATTTTGGCGACTCGCTTCATGCGCGAAGCTCGTATGCAAACCTTGCTGATTATGTCGGGGGTTGCGCTTGGCGTCTCAGTGATTGTGTTCATTTCGGCTTTGATTGGTGGTCTGCAAACGAACTTATTTCGTCGGACCCTAGATTTTCAGGCACAAATCGTCATTCTGCCGCCGAAAGAAGTGTCACGCTCTTTGCGCCAAGCAGGTAATGGAAAGCTAGCTACCTTGGTACAACCCCGAGCGCAACGCATACAGTCGGTTGATCAATGGCAAAAAATAATGAAACGAGTAGAGAAAATGAAATCCGTCGAGGTGGTCAGTCCAGTAGTTTCTGGCTCAGGTTTTATCGTGCGCGGGGAAGCCAATAAAGCCATTAGCCTGACAGGTATTGAGCCTGATACTTACCTGCAACTCATCGCCCTGCGTAATTCAATCATTGCGGGAACGCCTAATATCAGCAGTACGGACATACTCGTCGGCAGCGACTTGGCTAAAGACTTAGGTGTGTGGACGGGTGATAAACTCAATTTGCAAACGGCCTCAGGTGGTACTGCAACGTTAATCATCCGTGGAATTTTTGATTTTGGTAATAGTGGCGCAAACTCTCGGTCAGTGTTTATCGCACTACGAACCGCGCAAAGCCTGCTTAATTTATCAGGCGGTGTTACCAGTGTGCAGCTTAATCTGGATGCGCCATTTACGGCCGAAACCGTCGCTCAAAGCATCCAAGCGCAAACTGGCTTAGAGGTCGAAAGCTGGATTGCTGCTAACGCACAGTTCTTTAGCGCGCTTGAAGCGCAATCCATGTCCAATAATGTGATCCGTTTTTTCGTCGGACTGACCGCTGCTTTAGGTATCGCCAGCGTACTGGTGGTGTCAGTAGTACAAAAATCTAAAGCGATTGGTATTTTAAGGGCGACCGGCACGTCACGACGACAAATCTTGCGACTGTTTTTGCTGCAAGGTGCGTTGACCGGGTTAATGGGATCGTTGCTAGGTGCAGGCGCTGGTTGGTTATTTTTAACCGTGTGGCGCAACGTTGCGATAAACGACGATGGCACACAATTATTCCCGATTACCTTTGACCCGATGTTGTTTGTGTATGCCGCTGTTGGAGCGACATTGGTTGGAATACTCGCCGCGCTTTTCCCAGCACTCCAAGCGGCGAGGCTTGACCCAGCGGTGGCTATTCGTGGTTGATTCTAACGCGATTACCCTGCAACTTAAGGACATCCGGAAAGCCTATAATATCGGGTTGCCCGCTGAAACAGAGATCCTGCATGGCATCGATTTGATCATCAAACGGGGTGAGTTTGTGGCATTGATCGGTCCTTCGGGGTCGGGTAAAAGCACACTGCTTAATCTCATAGGTCTGCTCGACAAACCCACGTCGGGGGAGCTGTTCATTACTGGACAGGCGACAACCCAGTTACAGGATCGTGAGCTCACAATGTTACGTGCTAAGTCCATTGGTTTTGTGTTTCAGTTTCACAACCTACTGCCAGAATTCACCGCGTTAGAGAATGTCATGTTACCGATGCTCGCCGCCCGAGGTCGTCCTGATGAAGCGATAGGTGTACGCGCGGCAGAATTGATTGAGCAAGTAGGGCTTACTAGCGTTGGCAAACACATGAGTAATAATTTATCGGGTGGACAACAACAACGTGTCGCCATTGCCCGTGCATTGGTCATGCAACCAGCGCTGGTACTGGCCGACGAGCCGACGGGTAACCTAGATACCCAATCCGCCGATACGATATTTGACTTGCTGCGTCGTGTGAATCAAACCAGTAACACCAGCTTTATTATCGTGACTCATGATCCAAGGTTGGCGAAGCGCTGTGATCGTATTATTGAATTGGTCGATGGCAGGATTGATTCGGACAAGCCTAATGTTGCGGAAAGTTAGTCGTCAATATGGCCAGTGCATTTACATCAACAGGGACTTCAGTGCTGACTTCTAAGCAATAGTTAGCTTCATCGGAGTCAAGAGCTTGCCACTGCCTCAATTGATGCACCAATACGTTCAAATCCGCATCCGATGCTTCTTTCTTTCTCGACACAATGCGTTGTTTTAAAAGCTCCACACTTGCGGTAAATTCCAGAATAACAAATCGGTATCCCATCTTTTCAGCCAGCCTTTGAAAACTCTGTCGTTGCGCTTTATGCATAAACACGGCATCCACAATCACATCAAACCCTGCCGCTAATGTCTGCTCGGTCACTTCTAGTAATCGGTGATACGTATCCTGCGTGGCTTGCTTGCTATATAGACCAGTCTCGACGGTAGTAGCGGCGGAATCAGTCGCTTTCAAGTTGTTGAGGCGTTTCCGCTCAACATCAGAACGAATACGTATCGCCCCCAGCTCAGCAGCCAATGGTTTGCTAATGCTGCTTTTACCCGATGCCGACAAGCCACGAGTAATGATCAGTGTTGGTTGCTTGTACTGACTAATTTGCAACGCTAAGTCCATATAAGCATGAAGCTCAGTCTCGGTGGCTTTGAATTCTTGCGGGCTAATGCCTGATTGTTGGTCTCTCAGCGCATCAATCTTCGCTCTGACTAATGCACGGTAACTAATGTAATAGGGCAGTAACGCAAGGCCAGCGTAGTCTCCGGTTTGTTGCAGGTATTGGTTGAGAAAGGCGTAGGCGAGTGCTGTCTGTTGGCGACTCAGTAAGTCCATGACCAGAAAGGCGACTTCGCACATTACGTCAATCCACCGTAGTGATTCGTCAAACTCTAGGCAATCAAAAGCGACGGGGTGGTCATCTATCCAAATGAGGTTTCTGAGGTGCAAGTCACCGTGGCATTCACGGATAAAACCGTTTTGCTTTCGTTGAATGAAGAAGGGCGCTAGTGCTTTGTTTTGTTTGTCTATCCATTCCTCAATGCTAGAAAGCGTTGTTTCATCATCTGATAAATAGGCTTTTAGCACGGTTATATTGTCATCAACCAGCTGATGAATCTGCGCCAGATCGCCATATTCATTTGTTAAAAGCGCGGGTGGAAGTTGAAGATGGAAGTCCGCCAACATAGTGCCGATTGCTTCCATATTTTCAGAACTTAATAAACCTTGCTTTAGGCGATTATCCAGCTGTGCTGATTGCGGAAACTCGCGCATAAGAATGGCGTATTCGATGACAGGGCCATCACCCTCAATCATGGGCTTATCTTCAGATCCGTTGACCGTGTTGACACCCAGGTACACATCCGGAGCCAGTCTAGCGTTAAGGCGTAACTCCTCCTCACAGTAGTATTTACGTTGAGCTAGGGTACTGAAGTTTAGAAAGCCCAGATCTACCGGCTTTTTAAGCTTATAGGCGATACTACCCGTGAGAATAATCCATGAAATATGAGTTTCCAGTAGCGTGACACTATCGGGTGAGGGCGTCTCAGGTGATTGACGAAGGTTTGATAATAAATTTTTGATCAGCGCTGGCTGTACGTTATGTGACATCTTCAAACTCCTTTACGGGTGGGTTCGTTCAGTACATTAAACACAGTTATATGCCTTGCTTGTCTTGATGCTTGTCAACCTATGTGCATTTTTATGATTATTGTTTCTCCGTAGTTCCCGCAATAAATTTACGATATGTACGCATTACAGTGTCGCCAAGTTTAGAGGATCATAGCCTGTTATGAAGTCGTATAAACATATCCTACTTGCAACCGATTTTTCGGAGCTTAGTGAAATAGCAGCCAGTAAAGCAGTCAGTCTTGCTGGGTATTTCAATGCTAGACTCACTTTACTACATGTGGTGGAGCACTTTTCGGATGAAAGTGCAGTGCCGATGGCAACCTCTGAAAATAAAAATACATCGCAGTTCGTAATGGAAGAAACCCGTGAGCGGCTCAAGCAGTTTAGCAAACGCATCAAACACCAAGGCGCAATATTGCTTGTACGGATGTCAATAGATTCTGCAAAGGACGCAATCATCCAAGTTGCCAACGAAACCAAAGCAGACCTGATCGTTATTGCGACTCATAACAATAAAGGACTCGCTGTATTTCATGACTCCACAACGCAAACTGTGGTCGATAAGGCACGCTGCGATGTGCTGGTTGTCAGGGCAGAGGCGCTTGAAAAAAGACCCCCATAAGTATTTATGGAGTGATTATCAAGCTAAGTCTGAATGAATAACGATGCGTACCAGATCAGCTAGCGAACGTGCGCCCAGTTTATCCATCACCTTAGCTCGATGGGCTTCAACAGTACGCTGACTCAAACCTAGGTCAATAGCGATTACTTTATTAGCTTTTCCGTCTATGACCATCCTCATCACCTCACTTTCTCGTGAGGTAAGTTCAAGGAGATGCTGTTGTATTATTTGGCGTTCCTGTTGAAGTTCATAACCCTTGCTACACTTACCAAGCGTATGGTTGATACGGTCAAGCAAGTCTTGGTCGCGAAACGGTTTCTGGACGAAGTCTTGCGCACCATCACTCATAGCTTTTACAGCCATGGTGATATCCCCGTGGCCGGTAATGAAAATAATCGCCAGTGAAGTATTGCGTTTGTTGAGTTCTTCTTGTAATTCGAGTCCACTCATCATTGGCATGCGAATATCTAAGAGAAGGCAGCCTTGTTGTCCCGGTTCATACCTAGTCAAAAAATCTTGGCAACTGGCGAAGGACTCATTCTTGAGTCCAACTGAGTCCATGAGGTCGGTTAATGAATCCCTTACCGACTCGTCGTCGTCAACAATATATACCATCAAATCTTCATTGCTCATTTATTACCTCCATCGTTGTTTTTTTCATGCACTATTGGCAATGTGATATGAAAGCTCACCCCTTTATTGTCATTGCGGCTAAACCATAATTGACCTTCATGTGCTGTCATAATTGTGCGACAGATAGACAGCCCCATTCCCATACCGGTTTTCTTGGTGGTAAAAAAAGCGTTTAATAACTCTGACTCAGTTTCAAAATCAATACCAACACCTTGATCGATGATAGAAATTTGCACGAAGTCATCATCAAGCTGCGTACTTCTCAATATAATGATTCGTTCATCAGGTGGCAGTAAATGCATTGCATCTTGTGCATTTCGTAATAGGTTGAGAACGACCTGCTGTATCTGTATTTTATCAACAAGCACAGGGGGAAGGTCTGGGCTGAACTTGGTTTCAATAGAATTATCAAACCATGCACCATCAATTTTGATGATTTTAAGTGCTTCTTTAAGTAACTCATTTGGATAAACAGAATCACGCTCACTCTTTTGAACACTTACTAGATCGCGCATCCGTTGAATCACATTACCTGCCCGAAGTGCCTGCTCAGAGATGGCCTTTAGGGCGCTATCAACTTTCTTCATGTCTGGCGTTAATGATGCAAGACGCCTACGAGCAGCGCCACTGCGTGTGACGATTGAGGACAACGGCTGATTTATTTCGTGGGCAATACCCGCAGTCATCTCACCTAGCGTATTGACACGGTTTAGTTGAGCAAGTTGACCCAAGTATTGTCTTGATTGCTGTTCTGCTTTTTTTTGTTCGATTTCAGCCTGTTTTTGCGAACTGATATCAATAATGATCCCTTCTATCTGGGATTCATCAGTTTTGATTTGTCGGCCACGATCCAATACCCATTTCACCTCACCCTTACGAGTTAAGATGCGGTAATTAATCGAGAAGCCTTGCTGGTTAGAGACAGAGTATTGAATTGCATCCCAGACAAGCTGACGGTCCTCTTGAAAAATGAAGGCTGAAAAGTCAAAACCATCATTAGATATTAATTCTTGAGAGCTATAGCCCGTTAACTTTTCTGCACCGGCACTGACATACCTCAAATTCCACTGCTGGCTATTATTGTAACGGTAGATCATTCCTTCGATATTATCGGTAATACCTTCTAAAAATCGCTTACTCTCATCTATCGTGTCGGTTTTATCTCGAATAGCATCAATCATGCTATTGAAATCACTAGAAAGTTGGCCTATTTCATCTTTGCTTGAAACGTTTACTTTGTTTGTATAGTCGCCAGCGGCAATCGCGTGCGTCCCTATTATTAGCTTCTTTAGTTGGCGCGTTATGCTTAAACCGAAGAGGCCAAAAAAAGCAGCTGTAGCCAGTAATGCCGACATGGTAACAATGGTACCTTGTCTACGTAATTTGCTTCTGAAGCGAAGTTCATTATCGACACTAAAGCCATATTCAACGCTGCCGATTATCAGACTTTCAAGCTTTAAAATATGGTGATCATCGTAGATACCATCCTGTTGTGTCTGCGTCAGGCTAGTATCTTTAGCAGGTATTAAGGCAGGGTTTACCAATCCTGCCTGAGCGAAAAGGCTTCCCTTATTGTCATACACTAGGGCATACCTTAAGCTCAATGCTGGCTGTTTAAGTAATCGATTTAATGCCTTGTTACCAAGCTTTGGGTCGCGTGAAAGTAGCGAGGCTCTAACGGCAGAATCTATTACTCCCGCTAACTCTGAGCTGTGATGACGTATTTGCTCTTCGACGATTGAGTCTAATAATTTAAAGGCTCTTGGGACAAGTATCGCAAACACGATGCTGACAATTAAGACCGCTGTCAGCACGGACTTAATCAGTAAGGATTTCTTTATTTTTGAAAAAAAGAACACTTGCAGGCTACCTATTCAGTGTTTTATTTAAAACAACATCCAACGAGGTGAGTTGCTCCTCATCAATCAGGATAAAAGTGCTTCTTTTCATCAAATTTTAGTATCGACTGTATTTTCAGTATGCTCTTTATGAACCCATTCCCCTAGGAATCAATTAAATCTGGCTGGTTTTAAGTAGTTACCGAAGTTTGAATACGTACATCTCCGAATGATAAATCGGTAACTTATAAGCGAAAATATCAACATAATCTGATATGAACTTTAGTTGAGACATTTAATGGACAGGGAGTCTGGTATGGCAAGTAACCTGACGATGGTGGATGGATATCATGGCGTTATTGAGTCCTTGTTCAATAAAGCAGGAATTACTATTAATGGTCTACAAGATCTCGATATCACTGTTCATAATGAGCAATTTTATAAACGTATTTTATCCCAAGCCTCACTAGGACTTGGAGAAAGTTACATGGATGGCTGGTGGGACAGTCGCTCTATCGACCAAATGGTTTCGAACATGTTTCAAGCTGACCTTGACCACGAGGTTAAGCAAAACTCTAAATACTGGTGGCATATTCTCCAAGCGAGGTTGTTTAACCTCCAGTCTTCAGGGCGTGCCTATCAAGTCGCTGATGTGCATTACAATCTAGGTAATGACTTGTTCATGGCCATGCTTGATCAGCGGCTTTGTTATTCCTGTGGATACTGGAAAGGAACCAATGACCTTGATATAGCCCAGGAAAATAAATTAGACTTGCTTTGCCGCAAGTTGAATTTACAGCGAAACGACCATGTACTGGAAATTGGTTGTGGCTGGGGAAGTTTCGCTCAATATGCCGCCGAGAAGTATGGAGCTAGAGTCACTGGTATCACTGTTTCTAAAGAGCAAGTCAAACTCGCTAAAGAGCGCTGCAAAGGTCTAGAGGTCGACATCTTGCTAATGGATTACCGAGAACTGGAAGGCCAGTTCGACAAAGTCGTTTCTATCGGTATGTTTGAACACGTGGGCGCAAAAAACTATAACAAGTTCTTCAAAGTGGTCAAAGCATTACTCAAAGATCAGGGGACTTTTGTACTACATAGCATTGGTGTGGATCAAAAAATTAGTGTGACTGATCCTTGGATTGACCGCTACATTTTCCCCAATGGAAAATTGCCAGCACTTGAGGAGATCGCCACCACATGCGAACCGTATTTTGTAATCGATGATGTGCAAAATATGGGGCCAGATTATGATACAACGCTAATGGCTTGGCATGAGCGATTTGAGAACGCCTGGCCTAAGTTAAGCGAACAGTATGATGAGCGTTTTAGACGCATGTGGCGCTTTTATTTACTGACGTGTGCCGGTGCGTTCCGTAGCGGACAACTGCAGTTGTTTCAGGTCGTTTTTAAACACCGAAATCAACGGCGTGCTCGATATGATGCAGCGCGTTAAGTATTTTGGACTAAGTAGTACTCGCACTCATTTACGTATATCCCCGACTTATAGATAAGCCTGTTTTTAAGGATGATGTAACTCTGGAACAACGTCTTTCAATATCTCCAGAAAAAATCTTAATATTTTACTTAGACACTCAATACAAAGGAATAATCGCCATGAAAAAGATTGCGTTAGTTTTAACTGTACTAGCCGTGACAAGTCTAACTGCTTGTTCTAAATATAAAAATGCCACGTATGAAGATCAAAAAAGACAAAATTTTGCAAATACGATTAACTCTACTTCCCCAACTTTACGTGCCAGCATAATTACGGAAAAAATGGTGGAGGAGTTAAGCTTAACGGAGGTTCAAAAAAACAAAGTAGCTTTTATCAATGAAGACTTTTCTACTCGCTACAATATTTTGGCCGCTTCAAATAACCCTAAGATCAACAAGCGCGATGAGTTCATCAAATTAACAAGAGAAAAAGACGGAGAACTGAAGAAGATTTTAAACAATTCACAGATTACCAAATGGCATACGATTAGTGAGCTGTTTTGGGAAGAGTTTCGTATTATTTAATGTCGCTTATCAGTGATGAATAATATGACGATATGCTTGAGTTTGTGATTACCATGCAAAAAAATCCGCCCCTGTCCTCAGTGTCGTGACAGAGCCTATGTTCATGATGTTGATCGGTGCAGGGGGAAAGTACTGGTGTGATGCTGGAAATTTTGCGATACGTGAAAAAGGATGGTGATAGTCGTTTCAGGTGGTTTTTAAGCACCTGAAACAATCTTTGCTCTAACGGGCAGTATAGCCTCCATCGATTACCAGCTCGCTACCCGTAACAAATTTCGACTCATCCGAGGCGAGATACAACACACCATAAGCGACATCATCGGGATCGCCACCATGCCCCATAGGGTGAAGGCTATCGAGATGTTTCTTGAAAGCTTCAGGACCTATCGGTGACTCATTCGCAAGTGACTCAACGAGCGGTGTCCAGATAAAACCGGGATGTACCGAGTTGACTCTGATGTTGTTCTTGGCATAGGTCAATGCATCATTTTTGCTCATCAATCGCACGGCACCTTTTGAGGCATGATAAGGCGGTAAATCTGCGCCTCCAACCAAGCCATAAATCGATGACAGGTTAACAATGCTTCCTGCAGAAACTTCCATCATTTGAGGGATAACATGCTTGGTACAAAGAAATACCCCCGTGACATTGATGTTCATGAGGTGCTCCCATTCTTCTTTTAATATCTCATGCGTTGGTTTATTTACACCAGCAATTCCCGCATTATTCACAAGAATGTCTATTGCCCCAAACTCGCGTTTAACGTCTGCAAACACGTGTTTGACGTTATCTTCGTCTGCAGTATCGAGATGCCAAAATTTCGCGACGTTGCCAGCCGCAACAATTTCTTCTGCCAGACGATTACCCGCTTCATCATCTACATCTGTGATGGCGACCGTAGCACCTTGCTTTGCCAAAAGCAGCGCTACTGCCTTGCCGATTCCATTTGCTGATCCAGTTATCAATGCTGTTTTGTTTTCTACTCTTTTCATACTGATGTCCTTTGTAATTCAAATTTAGGGAAGCACTTCTTGAGGTATTTGATACATCATGCGCTTAAGGTGACGAGAATATTATTAGAAGTTATCCCTAGCTAACTGCGGCAAGTACTTACGTATAACTCTGACTTACGAAGACACCACGGGGTAAAGGATGATTTATATTTGCTAACAGAGGGAAGAAGCTCGTTCTTCTACTCAAAAAGCTAACGCGGGTGCACGCTATTATCAGTTTGGAATGAATAAACTAATATTCTATATTGTTGATTTTATTTGTTTTAAAATAGAAAGTTGACCTGTGTCAATCCTTAGATGGTTAATAGTTAGTAAAGTAAGTAACTTCAATTACAAAGGAGGTGCTAAATGTATAACACGATTATTGTACCAACTGACTTTTCTAATGAAGATCTAACTATTCAATCGCTTAAAAAGGCAGAAAATTTATCTGAACAGGGCCACATCATCTTGTTGCATATCCTCGAAGACGTTCCTTATGACGTTTTAAAGACACGTTCAACATTGGATGAATGGATTAATAAATCGGGTGTAAAAGCTGAGGTAGAAGTTCGTGATGGCGGCTCTTATCACAATATTATTGAGTCAGCTAAAGCGAATAACGCTGACTTGATTTTGATTAATCCACACAAGCCAGGATTTGGGGACTATTTACTAGGCTCTACAACTTCAAAGGTAGTGCGCCATGCACCCTGTGCGGTATTAGTTGATAGATAATTTTATCTATTTCTATTCATAAAATATTTCCACTCACTCCTGAGTGGAAATATTTATTTGCTAAGTATATTCCGCATTAACTTACGTATATCTCCGACTAAAAGTGAATGATGTTTTAGTGGATCATTTAGCTCTGTCAATTTAGGCCTCAGTCGGTCTTGACCTCATTGGAGAAGATCTATGAATGAAACTTATGACGCGACAAAAGACAACTCAAATTTAGTAAACAAAATACAATCTCGATTTCCAAGTGCTTATACGATTAAAGCAGTGTTAGTCACGATGATAGGAGACTAGTTATGCTGATAGTGATTGCAGTGGGTGGAAATGCTTTACTTCATCGTGGTGAACCTCTAACTGCGAAAAATCAACGTGCAAACGTTCAGCTTGCAGCTCGCGCAATTGCTGAGGTTATTAATGCAGGTCATGAGGTTGTTGTCACCCATGGTAATGGGCCTCAAATTGGCTTGCTAGCCTTACAAGGTGCTGCTTACAACCCCGATGAAATGTATCCATTGGACCTGTTAGGTGCAGAAACTGATGGAATGATTGGTTATTTGATTGAACAAGAACTTGAAAATGCCATGCCTGCAGGGTATCAGGTGGCAACGCTAATCACTCAGATTGAAGTAGATGCGGCAGACCCTGCTTTTAGCACACCTTCAAAACCAGTGGGACCTGTTTATACCAAAGCAGAAGCTGATCAAATGGCATTGACACGAGGTTGGGCAGTTGCTCCCGATGGAGAAAATTATCGACGTGTAGTTGCCTCACCTTTGCCAATATCAATACCTGATATTCCTATCATAAACCTATTACTGAAACAGCAAGTGACAGTTATTTGTGCCGGTGGGGGAGGCATTCCAGTTGTCCGTCTAAATGATGGAAGTTTGATTGGGGTTGAAGCTGTGATTGATAAGGATAGGGCGAGTGCATTACTCGCTAAAAAGCTGGGTGCAGATATGTTGCTTATGTTGACGGATGTAGATGCAGTTTATACTGACTGGGGTGGGCCAGAACAATCAGTTATCAGGCATGGCTGTGCACAAAAGATGAAAAAAATGAACCTAGCAAAGGGATCTATGGGGCCGAAGGTTGAAGCTGCTTGTGACTTTGCTATGTCTGTAGGTAGAAAAGCTGGTATTGGTAAATTGCAAGATGCATTACAAATTATTGAAGAAAAAGCAGGTACCGTTATCTATAATCGTTCGCACTAATTTCTTATTCTAGTACCTACCTCATCATTGAAGGTGTATTGATTACAGTTAAGTCGCTTTCTTATGTAGCATATTAATCATCCCCATTATTTTGTAGTGCTGCACTTTTAGCACATGATGCATTTCTGAATATTGCTCGTGTATTTTTCGTTCTTGTTTCTGGTGCACAGCTTCCTTCTGATCTGCTGCTCTAAAGTCTTCATTACCTGGATCTTTCTCAGCATTCGCCATGGCGACTTCATAGTCATGATCCCTTTCCTTATGGAACTCGATTGCATGAACATGTTCATGCAATACCTTTGACTGTTGCTTAAGTATTTTTTTAATATCTGTCAGTTTATCTATGGCTTGATCATGCTCTGATTTCCATAAGTTAGCTTCAGTTACCCAAAAATCGTACTCAGAATTCCACAGATTGTGTTCCTGATGAGCAGAGAGATGCTCGCTAGTCAGTACTAGTTGTGCTTCTTCACGTTCTCTCTTAAACGCTATTAAATGTGCAGTGTTTGAATCAGATATTTTCAGTAACTTGTCCCAGATTTCGGTACTTACATAGGCCATATTTAGCTTTATTTGTTCTTTGTAAGCCTCACTAACACCCTCTGCGTTCTCTGCAAGTAAGCGTAATTTATCCTTCAAATCTCGTTTAACTTGCTTGATTTCATCTTTGCTTATTACTGATGATTCATTCAGTTTTTTTTCGGCTGCATCAAGGGCCTGCGGTACAGTTTTACCTTCTTTAACCACAAACTCTTCCACAGCATCAATCATCATTTGATAAGTATTGTGTATATCTGTTGTCAGACTTTTTGTTGTCATATTAAAGTTACCTTAAAAAAACATAGTTTAATTATGATAATAATCACCCATTCCAGTGCCATATACCATTCGGTATTGTACTTATGAAAGGTGTGGAATCTACTTAGTTAATGAAGTCAACAATACAAGTAATCTAGAATCATGAATTTATTATCTAATTGTTGATGTGTATCAAGATTTAAATATTTTAAGAATGTTTAAATTAAACATAGTAAGTAAAGACTTATTTGATACAACCAATATCTAAAAAGAGAGGGAATTATGAATATATTGGAGAAAACTATCGTAATCGATGGTGAAAATATTGTTATTCGCCCAATTACTCTTGAAGACCTACAGCGAGAAAAAGACTTTGTTACCAATCTTTCATCAGAAACACGACATTTCAGATTTCTTGGCGGAATTCGCGAGCTAAGTGACGAAATGGCAACGAGATTTTGTGATATTGACTATGAAGATCACATGGCATTTGTTGCAGTTATCAATAACGAAAGTACGGACAATAAACCTCAAGAGGTCGGAGTAAGTCGTTATGAAGCTGATGATAAAGGAGGTTGCGAATGTGCCTTAACCGTTGCAGATGAATGGCAAAACAAAGGACTAGGTCGAGCATTAATGGACACGCTGATTGAGTTTGCCCGATCAAAAAATAAAAAAACAATCTATTCCTACGAGATGCGAGCCAATACTCATATGGAACATTTAGCCAATGATTTACATATGAAAAAAACATACGATGACGAAGATACCACCTTAGTCAGATATGAACTATTATTAATAAATTAATAATAGTTAAATTCAAATAATTTATATTCATTTTTTGATAAAAACTTATTAAAACAAGGGAAGTAATATGGACACTTTTTCAAGCCTAAATACCTTGAATGCCGGTAATTCGAATCATCATTACTACTCACTCGATGCACTCCAGCCACGATACAATATCAAGCGCCTCCCATTTTGCTTGAAGATACTTTTAGAGAACCTGCTTCGACATGAGGATGGGCAAATTGTTACAGACAAACAAATTAAAGCGATTGCTCAATGGCAGCCACAGGTAAAATCTGTTGAGCAGATTGCCTTTACTCCTGCACGCGTAATTTTACAGGACTTCACCGGTGTACCAGCGCTTGTCGACTTGGCCGCTATGCGAGATGCCATTAGTGAGCTTGGAGGCGATGCGAACCTCATTAACCCGCTTGAAAAAGTAGACTTAGTGATTGATCACTCGGTGATGGTAGACAAGTCTGGTACGCCTGATGCTCTGGATTTAAATACTAAACTTGAGTTTCATCGTAACAAGGAGCGGTATCAATTCCTTCGTTGGGGTCAAGAGTCCTTCGATAACTTTCGAGTTGTTCCGCCTGGCACTGGTATTGTTCATCAAGTCAACCTTGAGTATTTAGCGGATGTTGTCAGCACGAAACAGGGGACTCAGCTAGTAGCCTATCCAGACACACTAGTAGGTACAGATTCACACACCACCATGATTAATGGTTTAGGGGTGTTGGGCTGGGGCGTTGGCGGTATAGAGGCTGAGGCGGCTATGCTAGGACAGCCATTGTCAATGCTGGTACCTGAAGTAGTCGGATTTGAATTTAAGGGCAAACTCATCGCAGGTACCACAGCCACAGACTTGGTTTTAATGGTCACTGAACTATTGCGAGACAAGGGTGTGGTCGGTAAATTTGTCGAGTTTTTTGGCGACGGCATCAGTTCATTGTCTTTGGCTGATCGAGCGACCATCAGTAATATGGCACCTGAATACGGCGCAACCTGTGGCTTCTTTCCGGTTGATGATGAGACTTTACATTACCTCAGGCTTTCAGGACGAAGCGAGGATGCTGTCAATTTGGTCGAAGCTTATTGCAAAGCACAATACCTGTGGCGATCCGATGGTGATACGCCGGCTGAGTATAGCGACTTGGTTTCATTTGACCTTCATAAGGTGGTACCGAGCATTGCAGGTCCTAAAAGGCCTCAAGACAGAATATCACTTCTGGATGCTGCCAATAGTTTCCGTAAAATTCTGGATCATGAATCTCTTGATAAAGAAGTATCCCTTGGGTCCGTCATGAATTTTGAGGATGATGGTGGCAATGCAGACACTGACATCAATGAAATAACGAGTCAGTCTTCAGTCAAGATTAATCTGGATGGGTTTAATCACTCCTTAGATCATGGCGATATCGTTATTGCTGCTATTACTTCCTGCACCAATACTTCTAACCCTGCAGTAATGATTGCGGCAGGTCTATTGGCAAAAAAGGCCATAAATCTTGGACTAACCGCTAAACCATGGGTTAAAACCTCATTAGCGCCAGGATCACAGGTTGTACCTCAATACCTAGATGATGCAGGACTGATGGAGCCTTTGCGCATGCTGGGGTTTGACGTAGTGGGTTTTGGTTGCACTACCTGTATCGGAAATTCAGGCCCATTGTCGCCAGTGATAGATCAGGCGATCGAGAAGGGGGATTTGAATGTTGCTGCGGTGTTATCGGGTAATCGCAACTTTGAGGGGCGAATTCATCAAAGTATAAAGTCTAACTATCTTGCATCTCCACCCTTAGTGGTCGCCTACGCATTAGCTGGGTCTATGCTGCATGATCTTTACAAAGACCCGTTAGGAAATGATTTTAGTGGCATGCCTGTTTTTCTTGCTGACATTTGGCCTGAGCAACGCGAAATTAATGCCTACATTGAAAAATACGTGTCGGCTGAAATATTTAAGTCACGGTATGCTGATGTGTTTGCAGGCACCGAAGATTGGAAGAAACTAGAGACTCCCGAGGGTTCACTCTATACATGGTCAGAGTCAACGTATGTCAGGCGTCCCCCTTACTTTGAGGGCATGACATTAAAGATAGAACCACTAAAGCCTATAAATGATGCTCGGTGCTTGGTCATGGTGGGAGATTCAATCACCACTGACCATATCTCTCCGGCAGGCGCGATTGCTGTTGGCAGTCCGGCCGCAGAGTATCTTGCGTCAAAGGGTGTCCAAAAGGAAGATTACAACAGTCTAGGGTCACGTCGTGGTAATCACGAAGTAATGATGCGCGGCACCTTTGCCAACAACAGGCTTCGTAATCTACTAGCACCCGGTACAGAGGGCGGATTCACCCGACATTTCCCTGATGCGACTGACACCACTATTTTTGCAGCGGCTATGCTGTATGCCGAAGAAAAGGTACCGTTAATTGTTATTGCTGGTAAAGAATACGGAACAGGATCGAGTCGTGATTGGGCAGCGAAAGGACCTAAATTATTAGGCGTTCATGCGGTTATCGCGCAAAGCTACGAACGTATTCATCGCTCAAATCTGGTGGGCTTTGGTATTTTACCGTTGCAATTTTGTGACAATGACAGTGCTGAGACACTAGGTTTAAAGGGTGATGAACTGTTCTCTATTGAGTCACCTGAAGGCCATCCTGACACATTAAAAGTAACCGCAAAACACCCAGATCGCCTATTAATTGAGTTTGAAACTAAGGTTAGAATCGACACTTATATTGAGTGGCGATATTACGAACACGGTGGCATTTTGCATTATGTATTACGAGATCTGGCACTTAAACAATCAACCTAAAACGGCGAAGAGGCAGCAGCAATGAATATTGGGAGTGACAAGGTAATTTCACGAATTGAAATAGATAGTTTCGGCCAGATCGAAGTGGGGGCATCCCGTTATTGGGGTGCGCAGACACAACGTAGTTTGCAGAATTTTCCTATTGGAAATGAGCCTATGCCACGCCCAATTATTCAAACATTTGGCCTCGTGAAAGCCGCTGCTGCTAAAACCAATATGGCACTTGGCGTATTGGACTCAACCATTGGTGGGGTTATCGTACAAGCGGCCAACGAAGTATTTGTCGGTGAGCTAGACGATCATTTCCCTTTGGTCGTTTGGCAAACTGGCTCTGGAACTCAAACTAATATGAATGCCAACGAAGTGATTGCTAACCGTGCCATTGAGTTATTGGGGGGCGATTTGGGCTCAAAAAAACCGGTGCATCCGAACGATCATGTCAATCTGGGACAGTCATCAAACGATACTTTCCCAACCGTGATGCATGTGGCATTCACACTGAAGCTTCATCAGGAGTTGCTTCCATCATTAGCTGCATTCGCTGAGACTTTGCAGTTTAAGGCTGAGCAGTGGAGCGCCATTATCAAAATTGGCCGCACACATGCTCAGGATGCAACGCCACTGACTTTGGGGCATGAGTTTTCTGGCTATGCTGAGCAAATAAATGCTTCCATCCGGCGAATAACACAAAGTGCTTCTGAATTACTAATGATTGCTCAAGGCGGCACTGCGGTCGGCACAGGGCTGAATACCAGCGTTGGTTTTGCCGAAATGGTCGCACAGCAAATAGCCGATGACAGTGGTTATCCGTTTGAAAGTGCTACCAATAAGTTTGCCTTGCTGGCTGCGCATGACGGCGTGTTAGCCGTGCATGGGTCTATTCATGTTACTGCGATGGCTTGTTATAAAATCGCCAATGATATTCGCTTACTTGCTTCTGGCCCCCGTGCTGGATTAGGCGAGTTGGCGCTACCACAAAATGAGCCAGGTTCATCTATTATGCCCGGTAAAGTGAACCCAACTCAATGCGAAGCACTGACTCAGGTTTGTGCACATATCCATGGTAATAATGCCGCGATTGCTTTTGCTGCTAGTCAGGGCCAATTTGAGTTGAACGTGTATAAACCGATGATTGCCTACAACGTTTTACAGTCCATTCAACTACTCACTGAGGCCGTAGCATCGTTTAATCAGCGCTGTGTTATTGGCATAGAACCGCGACTTACTAATATCAGCGCGAACCTTCAACAATCACTAATGTTAGTGACTGCTTTAGTGCCAAAAATTGGTTATGACCAAGCTGCGGAACTAGCGAAACAAGCTCATAAAAACGATACAAGCTTGCGTGAAGAGGCTGTTAAGAGTGGTGTGCTTAGCGCAGAAGAGTACGATAAATGGGTAAGGCCAGAATTAATGTTAGGGCCACTTTAGCCTAGAACGTTGTTTTAACCATAAATCATGGTGTCGATAGATGTTTCAGTGCAATAGCTAACTCAGTAAGCAAAAAGGAATTTATTCAATGCGATCAGAGCAAGCGGCAACCCCTAAAAATAAGTTGCAACGTGGGTTGGAGAATATCCACCATCCATTTTCCAACTTTATTCGCACCCAGACTACCTCAAGTCTGTTCCTTTTGATCGCGACTATAGCAGCCCTTTGGTGGGCAAACTCAGTCTACTCTGCTAGTTATCAAAACCTAATACACACTCCTATTGGTTTTTCTGTTGGCGAGTTTGAACTGCGAGCGTCACTCAAACATATTATTAATGATGGCTTGATGGTGATCTTTTTCTTCCTACTCGGTTTAGAGATCAAACGTGAAGTACTCGCTGGTGACCTCGCTCAGCCTGAAAACCGACGTATGTTAATTATCTGTGCAGTGGGTGGCATGGTTTGTCCTGCTGTGATTTACTCCTTATTCAACTGGTCACTAGATTCACAGGTTGGATGGGGGATACCCATGGCAACCGATGCTGCTTTCGCGCTAGGCGTATTGGCCATTTTACGAAAACATATACCGGTTGGTTTATTGGCCTTCATTGTCGGTCTCGCTATCGTTGATGACATAGGTGCGATACTGGTCATCGCACTTTTCTACACACAAGAAGTATCGCTAATATACCTATCCAGTGCTTTCGCGCTTATTGCATTTTTGGCGTTGGCTAACTATGCAGGTGTTAGGCAGCCAATCTTTTATATTATTGTCGGTATTGCTGCGTGGTGGGCGATGCTCAAATCAGGCGTTCACCCGACGGTGGCAGGTGTCGCCATTGCTTTGACTGTACCTGCCAGAGCTAAGTTAGCGTCGGGAAAATTTCTTGATAAAGAAGAATCGCTGATCACTTCACTGCAAAATAAAACAAAAGAAGTGGATGTCCTGGGTAGCAAACGAGACCATGAGAAATTACTAAAAGTTCGCGCTTATGCGGAGCTTGCTGGTACACCCTTACGACGCTGGGAAGATGCACTAGATTTGCCCGTCGCATTATTTATCTTGCCGCTGTTTGCTTTGTGCAATGCTGGCGTTGTATTTAGCGCTAGCTCGATTACTGAGAGCTTCCTGCAACCCACTGGCTTAGGCATTATTACCGGACTCGTGCTTGGTAAGTTTATTGGTATTTCTGGTGCATGCTGGTTGGGCCTCCGCTATAAGTTCGGCAGTTTGCCTAATGAGGTTACTTTAAAACATGTCATTGGGATCTCGCTCATCGCAGGGATTGGCTTCACCATGTCCACGTTTATTGCCGCACTGGGTTTTGATGGGCAACCAGAACATCTTCAAACCGCGAAAACATCAATCCTGATTGCCTCATTGTTATCCGCAATCCTTGGTATTATTTATATCAGAGTTACATCTACCAAAAACGTCAAATAAAGCTCAAGCTGAGAGGGGATTTTTTACCCTCATTACAACGTTTTATTACGTAACCTGAGCGCATTACTGATCACGGACTCCGAGTTCAATGCCATCGCCGCCATCGCAACGATACGACATTGTTGTGCAAGTGCTTATGAGATGACTATCAAGTCTAATCAACAGGCTTCATTGCATTCAAAAACTCAAACAGATCACTGTCAGTGGAAAGCACCAGCGTGGTATTTTCAGAAATTATGGATTGGTAGGATTGTAGGGTTCGTGTGAACTCGTAAAATTCCACCGCTTGCTGACTTTGGTTATAAGCATTCGCGTAAATCGCGGCGGCCTTTGCATCTGCGACACCACGAATCTCCTCGACTTGCTGATAGGCTTCAGACTGAATTTTATTGAGATCACGTACCCGATTACCTCGGATTCTGGCAGCTTCACCATTTCCTTCTGCAAGGAAACGTTCTGCGATCTGTCGTCGTTCACTGATCATTCGGTCATAAATCTTCGGTCGCACGCTGGCGTTGTAATGGATTCTCTTGAAGCGGATATCAAGCAATTCAATACCAAACACTTGCACCTTTTCAGCGGCCTTAGTGAAGATCTCTTTTTCTACCATTTCACGACCCTTGGTAATGGGCACCAATGCTCCAAAATCCTGTTTGACATCCGACAGTAGAACAACATCACGTAACGGCACACGGCCCTTGGTGGTGCGGATAATTTCAATCAGCTCATGCTTGGCAACGGCGTTGCGAGTCTCACTGCCTAAAATGTCATCCAACCGTGACTGGGCACTACGCTCATCACGCAGTCGCAGAAAGTACTGAAGAGGATCAACAATACGCCAGCGAGCAAACAAATCGACGGAGATGTAGAGTTTGTCCTTGGTGGGCATATCTGACGGATTACCGTCCCACTCGAGTACCCGCTTGTCAATAGGGTTAACGTCTTGGACGAAGGGGAGTTTCAACTTTAGTCCAGCAGAGGTCACTGGGTCACCTACCGGCTTGCCGAACTGGGTAATGATCACCTGTTCAACTTCGCTTACTGTGTAGACTGAGCCGCTCAACAGATAGACTCCAACCCCGATAATCGCCAAAGTGATAAGGGATTTTTTCATGGTTGTTCTCCATTTAGGCTGCTCAAGTTTAGTAACGGTAAAATCCCGCGTGTCTTTTCATCGATGATTATTTTTGAGCGAATCTTCGGCAATACGGTTTGCAGGGTTTCAATGTAAATGCGGCGACGAGTGACTTCTGGCGCCTTGCTGTATTCTGCAAACAGCGCACTGAAGCGGGCAGCATCACCTTCTGCTTCATTGACTCGCTTGAGTCGGTAACCATCGGCTTCACGAATACGCTGATCTTTCTCACCTTCGGCTAGAGGAATGACCTTGTTGTAATCGCGACGGGCTTCGTTAATTAACTTCTCTTTCTCTTGCTGAGCTTGATTAACCTCGTTAAAAGACGCCTGCACAGGTTTTGGTGGGTTGATGTTTTTCAACTGTACTTGATCGATGCTGATACCCATCGCATATTTGGTTGAGAGACCCTGCATCTTAGTCAGCGCCTCAACTTCGATTTCTTGGCGGCCAATGGTAATGACTTCATCTACCGTACGGTCACCGACCACTTCCCGCATCACGGATTCCGAGACGTAACGTAATGTTTCACTCGGTTCACGCACTTCAAATAAAAATTTAACAGGGTCTGCAATACGGTATTGAATGACCCATTCAACCAACGCCGCATTGAGGTCACCCGTTACCATTTCTGTTTCAAGTTTTGTTTCTTGAGCGCCACCACGTGGGCTTTGGTAAGGGTCTTTTGCTCCCGGTGTAGTGAAGCCAAATTCTTGTTTTAGCTGTCGCTTAACAGGCACAATGGTCGTGACATCTATCCCTAGTGGTAACTTGAAATGTAAACCGGGCTCGACGTTCTTAAGGTATTTACCGAAACGTTGCACCACCGCGACTGAGTCACTGGGTACGGTGTACCACGCGGTCATGATGCCAAAGCCGATTAATAGGATTAGGGCAATGGGAATTAGCCGGCCAACAAGGGAAATTTGTTTAAACTTACTTTGTCCCTTGCTGACTATTTCTTGGAGATTATCAGAATCTGTGGCGATATCTTGCCAAGTGTCTTTACTATCGTTCTTTGATGACATTATTGCTCCTTTAATCATAAGATTTAACAGGCCAGGCCTGCTTTATGAAATAACCTCAATGTGTAAGCTCGGTCACGCCGAACTCACTTTCTCTGCTTGCGGGTACTTCCGAATACATAGTCCCAGAATGTGCTAGTCACACCGAAACAGCTAGGCTGCTTGTTACTGCGGTGATGCAGTGAGTGCCAGTGCTTGCGCCGTTTTAACCAAGCGCTATTAGTGCTCCAATGGTGAGTTGCATGGTGCACAATGGCGAAGGACAGGTAACCAATGACAATCCCGAGAGTCAGGGCGCAGGCACTCCACAGATTGTCTGATAACATGAATGCAGGCAGGAAGATCAGGGTTGTGATCAACATCATGCTTAAAACTGTGGGCGTAGAAATTAGCGCTCTTGGTCGCTGATGATGCTCTGCATGCCAACGGCTAAATGGCTGCAAGCCATGCATCACAAAACGGTGCAATACATACTCTAGAAGCGTCCAGCTCACCAATCCTATCCCTAATAAAACCAACGACTCCAACCACTGTCCGTGTGGCTCAGCAATAATGATAAAAGCTGCTAGCACCATTACTGCGATGCCATATAGTGCAAAATCAGCTCGATAAGCTATTTTGCTATGTTCCATGGTAAATAGTTTCATGCATCTCCTTTTGTTTTTACTGTCGTTTTAATCTTGTTGTTGAGGGTGGGGAACCCTATACCTGACCATGTTTACATAGGGGTGAGATTTGATAGTTGATGCAGGTCAACTTGTAAACACGACAGCCATGCCAATATAAAAACTCAAGTTGGGTAAATGATTTGCTATTTACCAACTAACAGGAGAATTGATATGTCAAAGATATGGGTAGTAGTTGCAGACGAGGCTAAAGTGAGAATATTTTCTGCCGAGAAGCCGAAGGGAACACTTACGGAAATAAAAGAAATGACTTCGTCAGAGGCGACTATGTTAGAGCAGGACTTAGTATCGGATAAGCCGGGAAGGGGGGAGAGTAACTCAGGTGCAAGGAAGCACGCTTTTGAAGAAAAAACGTCTCATAAAGCGCAATATGCTATTCGGTTTTCAAAAGAAGTGAGTGAATATTTAGAAGCTAGTTTGCAGAGCAAATCTTTTGGGAGGTTAACATTGGTCGCAGCACCTCATTTTTTAGGGATGCTTCGTAAAGACTTAAGTGCGGCCATTGATGAGGTTGTATCATTTCAACTTGATAAGGACTTGACGATGATGACGCCTCAAGAGATTCGTGAGCACCTTCCTGAGTATTTGTGATCGTGCGCTATTGGGTAGTGGTGGATAATTAATAAAATATGGTTTGTTTGAAGTGTTAAACAGAAAGCCTAGTAGAAAACCTACTAGGCGTCTCCTGACACTTTGAAGATATCATCCTTTTACACTGGTGCTGCATTAGCGATAAACGATTCCGCCATCGATGATGGGTGCCTGTCCGGTCATATAGTCTGAATCCGGACCAGCCAGATATGAGACGAAAGCGGCTACATCTTCTGGTGTCTCCGCTCGGCCCAGTGCAATCCCGTCCACATATTTCTTGTAGGTATCGCCTTTTGGCGTACCAGTCAGTTCTGCAAAGCGTTCGTCAATTTCAACCCACATGTCCGTTCCAACAATACCCGGGCAGTAGGCATTGATAGTTATGCCGTCGCTGGCATATTCGAGCGCTGCAGCCTGAGTTAAGCCGCGGATGGCGAATTTGGTGGCAGAATACACGCCGAGCATGGCAAAACCGTTATGACCGGCAACCGACGATGCATTGATGATTTTACCCTTGTGTCCGCGAGCCTTGAATTTCTTGGCTGCCGCCTGAATTCCCCAGATCACACCCTCAATGTTTACTTTAAAAATAGTGTCCACTTCCTGTGGTGTGACATCGGCCAACGGCTGTACCTGAGCGATCCCTGCATTGTTGACCATTATGTCGAAGCCGCCCAATTCCTTTTCGGCATGGTCAACTGCGGCATAGACTTGGTCGCGACTCGTCACATCTGCAACGAAAACCGTTGCTTTGCGGCCGAGTACTTGTACCTCTTTGGCGACGGCATCCATTTTATCTTTCTTGAGATCGACGATAGCAATATCCATACCATCCTCTGCTAGCCTTAGAGCAATGGCTCGTCCAATTCCCTGACCGGCGCCCGTGATTAGCGCGACTTTGTCTTTAGTATTCATCTTTTAGTTTCCTTTTTCGTTTTCATAGACATAACTTTTTCTCATTTGGCCTCAGAGTGCCCCTGATTCAGTTGAAAAGTTCAGTAGCGACACATCAGTAGGTGTTTTATAAAACGATATCACTCAAGCATTGCGTCATATGTACGCTAGCGAACATTCTGCTCCACAGTATTTCCTAGGTGTTTGTGGCAGCCACCCAGCTTGTTCAACACCATAGCTTTTGCTCAAGCGATCGGCAGGTATGTTCGTTGTCGCACAGATGGGTCTACCCGTTTGGCGTATAAAAAACTCTGTACCGACCCTTTTGGGAAATCTGAAATTCGAAGGAGAGAACCTATGTTACGCACCATCAATGATCTAGAAGACTACGCCATCCGCGCATCCGACGGCGACATTGGTCACGTGAAAGATGTCTATTTTGATGACCAGACTTGGGCTATTCGATATCTCGTTGTCGACACCGGAACCTGGCTTTCGAATCAAAAAGTATTAATCTCGCCAATCGCGATTGGCAATCCGAACTGGGAAAATAAAGTATTACCCGTCTCGATCACAAAAGATCAGGTGAGGAATAGCCCCAGCATCAACACCGACATGCCAGTCTCTAGGCAGCAGGAAATGCAGGTTCTAGACCACTACGGCTACCCTTATTATTGGGAGGGTTACGGGAGCATGGGTGGAGGGGTCTATCCGAACCTGTTGTTGTCGGGCTACGCTAACTTGAGTCCACCACACAATCATGAAGATCCAGAATTAAAGAGGGCTTCTGTAGAAGCCCAAGCCGCGCTACACAAGGATGATGACCTCCACCTGCGCAGTTGTGAGGCGGTAAAGGACTATCATGTTCATGCCACTGATGGTGATATAGGCCACATACAAGACATGTTAGTCGATGACGAGTCTTGGGCTATGCGGTATATGATAGTGAATACAAGTAACTGGTGGCTTGGTCATCAAGTACTTATTCCGCCAAATTGTATCCAAAATATGAATTGGCCAGATGCTCAAGTGTCTGTCAACTTAACACGACAGGCAGTGAAAGACTCTCCTCCGTATAACCCAGAGATGCAAGTGGATCGTAAGACAGAAATGTATATCTACAAACATTATGGCCTTACTGGTTACTGGATAGAGGCAGTGAAGCATGGCGACTCAAAACCAACCCCCTAAGTTCCGCGGGGTTGGTTTTTTAGATTTTCTTTGCGCTTCAATTGTTGAGCAAATCTGCTGGCTTATCTTCTAGTAAGTCAGCAAGCTCATCGGCGTGTTCTTCTTCAACCGCTAAGATAACTTTCAGCATGTCACTAGTCGTTGTATCTTGATCACCGAGGTATTGAATCATTTCGCGATAGCTATCGATGGCTATACGTTCCGCCACCAAATCCTCCTTGATCATATCAAGCAATGAGCTACCTGCCACATATTCAGCATGACTTCGACTAGCAAGACTCTCAGGTGCGAAATCCGGTTCTCCACCCAGCTGTACAATGCGTTCGGCAATCTGGTCAGCATGTCCTTGTTCTTCATTAGAATGAACAAGGAACTCATTGGCGATACTTTTTGCATGAATACCTCGGGCCATAAAGTAATGGCGTCGGTAACGCAGCACACAAACAATTTCGGTAGCAAGTGCTTCGTTAAGCAACTTCAGCACTTGTGTCCGGTCTGCAGAATATCCAGCGGTAACCGCCCCTTGCTCAATATGTTTACGTGCATTGCTACGCAATATTTTGATATCGGTCATTACAGTTTTCTTAGACATGAGTGGCTCCTTCTTCAAATTTTTAGTTTGCTTCCAATCAGTAGCCATGTCGGTGCGCTGCCGCACTTAATGATCTTTAGTTTTGGTTGAATCGCGCCATAACAAAGCAGCTCCTATGCAAGCAGCAATAACAGACGCGGCAAAAATTGCTATCTTCGCTGCCGCTAAATCCATTTCAGATTCGAACGCCTCGCCAGCAAAAAATATGGACATGGTGAAACCAATCCCTGCTAAAGCTGTAGCGCCAATCAACTGACGCCAAGAATAGGTGCCGGGTTTACTGGCGATGCCGGTTCGTACAGCTAATGTCACGGCGGCGATCATTCCTATGGGCTTACCGATGACTAAACTGGCCACGATTGCCAGCATCAGGCTCGAATGAGTACCGACCACATCCATTGATATTACAACGCCGGCGTTCGCCAATGCAAAAAGCGGCAGAACTACGTAGCTTGATCGGGTACCGACTTGTCTTAGCAGTCGGGCGGCAGGTGATTCCAGTCGGTTATGCACAGTATCAATTGCGTTGAGCGCGGGCAAAGAAGGCCCGTCGCGTAACACGTCACCACCGTAGCGCATGTCTGCGGCGAGAATAGCATTCGCTTGTGCGACCAGTGCCTTGAGGTTTGGCGGTGGTCTGGTTGGGATAAAAATTGCCAGTATGACTCCGGCCAGAGTGGCATGCACTCCAGCCGCATAAATGAAAACCCACAGCAGGACGCCAACAAATACGTACGGCGAAAGCCTGTAAACGTGAGCACGATTAAGCAATGCAAGCACGCCTGTAGCCGCGGCTACAGAAATAAGGTAAGTAATTTGTAAATCAGATGAATAGAAAATCGCGATAACCAGAATTGCGCCGATGTCATCGACCACCGCAGCAGCGGTCAAGAATACGCGTAGCTCCACTGGGACCCGTGAACCTAATACCGCAATCACTGCAATTGCGAAGGCGGTGTCCGTTGCCATTGGAATGCCCCATCCAGACGCCCACGGCCCGTCAGGAATGAGCAAGGCATACAATAGTGCTGGAACCACCATACCACCTAATGCAGCTGCGATTGGTAGTGCAGCTGTGCGGTGATTTGTGAGATGCCCCACGGTAAATTCACGCTTGATTTCCAGACCGACGACCAGGAAGAAAAACGTCAGTAATCCATCATTGATCCAATGATGGATTGACATTCCGAACGAGAGATTGCCGAGCGTAAACCCCAAAGGTTGCTGCCATAACTCGGTAAACGCACTGCCTAATGATGAATTGGTAAGAATAACGGCCAAAATCGTCGCCAGCAGTAACAGCAACCCAGCGGATGGCCCCCACCGCAGAAAATCCAGGGTAGCTAGTCGGGAGCGCTGACCAGGCATATGAAGCATTGCGTCACTCAGAGCATGTTGATCCCAAGGCCCTTCGTAGCGACGGTCATCAATGAAAAATGTGGGTGTAACCAATACACCGCTTGCCTCTGCGCTATTGATATCACTGTCCACCCTGGCACGGATATCTGCGTCGTTTGTGTCGGGTATTCCCGATTCGTTCGGCGTTTCCAGTGACGAAGCGACTACTTGCAAATCATTTTCGGTTAGTGGATTGGAGCGCGACATCAGTGCTACATGCATTGTCCAGAATTGTTCGTTGTCGGTCGTCCGCTCTGTTAATTCCGCGGCACGACGCGCTATGTCGCTGTCCACCAACGGCCGATGCCGAAAAACGTAGCGCAGGCGATCTCCAAACTGATCGCGTAACCCTGCGATTACATTATTGACAGCTCGGCAGTTCGGGCAGCCATAGCTTCCATATTCGACAAGCGTGATCTCCGCATCCTCGGGACCGAGAACATGATCAATCTGCTGATCGACAGGCCGATCAAGTCTGTTGCTTCGCTCGCCCGGAATCATCCGTAAGGATCCTGATCAAGGAGGAGAGAGTTCATGCTCGGCATATTTGCACTCCGGTTGTTAAATGATGAGGGATGGCTACTCAGTGTTCATGCAGCCGTCCGAGAGTGCTGCTCAGCAGATGTTCCAGCTTTTGCGCGGCTCCATTCACCGCCTGATCGAGCGTCGCGGCATGGTCCGTCACCGCCACCGGTTGGAGGCCTTTGAGACGGGCTTCCAGCATGCAGCGTTGGTCTTGTTGTCCGCTCTTGTCGCCATTCTCGTCACTCAGATGAACTTCCACTCGGGTGACCCGTTCACTGAAATTCTCCAGCGCTTGCTCGATGGTAGCGGATACTTGGGCAGCCAGTGACTCGGTGCCGTTGATATGGACGTCGGTGTTGAGTTGGATCTTCATGAGATTCTCCTGTGGGGTTGTGGATATACGGAATGTTCTTTATTTCTTGAGGCTAGGTTCACTTTCTTTTTTTCCCGATGACCCATCCCATGAAGCCGGCAATCACGGCGATAAGCAAGATCGGCAACCATATTCCGCCATATCCACCCATCCCCATCATGCCGTAACCGCCTTGGTGCATGTCGGCCAGTGCGCTGGTCGTCACACCACTTCCACCTATCCAGACGGCAACGTTCAAGTACTTGCGAAGGTTCATGCGTTTCATGGTTAACTCCTTTTAAGGGTTTAATATTCTTTTTATACAGACCTATCTTTTAAGCGTCTGTACGCCATCGAACAGAGCTATCCATTTGGAAAGGAGTAATGACTGATATGTTCGACTGAGTAATGTGACATACTTTATGCTCTTTACCCCGCCGTAATAAGGCTCCGAATGTCAGTTTCCACTGATCCAAAACAAAACCACTTGCTGGCCTCATTACCTGTGGAAGACTTTAAACGCATTGAATTGCATTTGAAGTTAGTTACATTCAAGTTAGGGGATGTGCTGCACGAATCGGGAGGCAGCATTCACGCTGTCTATTTCCCCATCACCGCGATTGTGTCAAAGCTCAACCTGCTGGCCGATGGTGGTTCTGCCGAGATTGCCGTAATCGGTAATGAAGGTGTCGTTGGTATGGCGCTGTTTATGGGTGGTGAAACGACCACTAACCGAGCGGTGGTTCAGAGCGCTGGAATAGCTTATCGCCTGTCCAGCAAAATAATTAAAGACGAATTCACTCGCGGCGGCCCCATGCAGCATTTGTTACTGCGCTTTACGCAGGCGCTGATGACACAAATGACGCAGACTGCGATATGTAACCGGCACCATTCTGTTGACCAGCAACTGTGCCGGTGGTTATTACTCAGTCTTGACCGTCTGGCTTCAAATGAGTTGGTGATGACTCAAGAACTGATTGCCAACATGCTGGGCGTACGCCGCGAGGGTGTCACTGAAGCGGCAGGCAAACTTCAACAAGCAAACCTTATTGCCTACTCACGTGGCCATATTACCGTGGTAGACCGCAAAGGATTGGAAGATCGCTGTTGCGAATGCTATGCCGTGGTCAAGACCGAGTGCGATCGCTTATTACCAGACCGGATCGCAGAATAATCGGTAATGTTCAAGATTCTGCAATCCGGCAATCTAGCCTACCGCCGAATGTTGTTCCTAAATAGCGGTCTTGGTTCCCGAGGAGCCGGTTTCGTGCAGGAAGAAGCTCAGGATAATGGCGACGATAACACCGCCGACAAGCGGCAGGAAGGCGGTCTGGTATTCGCTCAGCGTCAGTGCTATTCCGTCTGCAGGGATCATTAAACGCGAAATGAAGGGCGACATAATTCCGGTCGTCACGAATACCAAAAAGTTCATCACACCCGCTGCCGTACCTTTTACCTGCGAAGGATTGGTCTCTTTAATCATAGAGAAAGGAAGCATCGCTGCGCCAGAAGCGATACCAAGAACAAGCGCCACAGAATAGGTCGGCAGCGTTCCCACCGGCACATAAATAGCGGCGAGGCTGGCGGCCAGAATAAGCAGCGCGCCGATGATCAGAACTGGCTTACGTCTGCCGATCTTGTCCGAGATATATCCTAACAATGGGCAGCCAATTACCCAGCCGATAGGAACCATCGCTGCGTCTGCTGCTGCCGCAGCCATCGTCAAATCTTCCGCTGAATGAAGAAATGACGTAGCCCAGACCAGTGCGCCGATAGTGGTGGGCAGGAACAACAAACCTCCGACGATACCGGCCAGCCAGCTCTGCAGATTGCTGAAGACGATCTTAAATGGATGAAGCACGCTGGTTATTGATAACGGGCCATGGTGACTCGCGCTGTCGCCTTTCTCTTTCGGCATGGCGAACCAGCTCACAACTGCCAGAACAAAGCCCATGCACGCAAAGGCGATCCAGACATATTGCCATCCGATATTGAAACTGCCGGCCGGATTGATCGCCATGCTGACAGGCTTCGACCCGAATGCTGCGCCTGCCATACCAAGCATTTGCGTCAAGCCGATGAACATTGCCAACATTCTCGAGGGCAGATAGCGAGCCGCAACATAGGACGAGCCGATGAAGGCGAAAATCGCGCCGAGCGCCTGTACAACAAAGCCGACCATCCCCGCCACCTCGCTGCCTTGCGCGAAAATCAGGCAACCGATGCCGACTACTGCGATTCCAAAAGGAATGGTGAGGCGGGGGCCGTAGCGATCAAGCAGTATACCTGCCACCAGCGCCATCAGGGCATAGGCAACATAATAGGCCGAGATCATCGCACCGATATGGTTCCCTCCCCAAGCTGACGTGAGTTCCTCTTGCATCACTCCAGGAACGGAACGGACAGCATATTGGAAGAAATAAAAGAGCGCGCAGATCAGCCACGCCAAGAAAAACAGGGGTTTCAAATCCTGCGGAGGGGAGGTATCACTCTTACCCGGAACGTTATTCGTCTGCGGCACACTCTGATCTTTGTTTTCGGAGGAAGTTGACATTAGTTCTCTTTTGAATCGTAAAAGTGTTAGGGCCGAGTGAGTAAGCTCGGGGTAAGATACCAAAGATTTTTAGAATTACATCGAAGCTGGTGGCCGACCATTTGCGGTTGCAACCAGGTTTCCCCAAGAGATGAGTTCCGGAGTGCAGTCGTCGCGATCCAGAATACATTCTATGAGCGTCGGGCCATCGTGGTTGGCCAGTGCTGTTTCGATAGCGGCGGCGAGTTCTCCACCGTTATTGGCTCGCAGGCCCACCCCATGTCCGTCTTCAGCATTGAAGACCTTGATCAGCCCGGCGTAATCCCAGTTCTTGACGTTGTTGTATGGGCCATCATGGATTTCGACTTCGATGGTGTAGCCATGATTGTTCATCAGGAAAATGATGACTGGTAGTTTTTGACGAATCATTTGTGCTACTTCTTGGGCGGTGAGCTGGAATGCACCGTCACCGATCAAGGCGATGACTCTCCGCTCAGGAGCGCCCAGCGCATAGCCGAAGCTGGCTGGCACTGACCAGCCGATGTGGCCCCATTGCATTTCAACCTCGAAGCGCGCGCCATCGGGTAATGCCAAAGCGACACCGTTAAACCAGGAATCACCGGTTTCGGCAATGACCGTGGTATCAGCGGTGACTAGAGGTCTGATTTGACGAACCATTTCTGAGCGCATCAACTTGACATCAGGTGCTGCGGGATCTTCTGATAGTGATTCAGAACGTAGGCGCTCATATTCGATCATCGTCGCATCACGCTTGCTTACCTTTTTGGCCAGTGCTGAAAGGAAGTCGCGAAGATGAATCCGGCTGTAATCATGACCTTCGAAGCTGATATGGTTCTGGTCTGCTAGCATCACGCCGGGTCCGTCTGGCATGGCAGTCCAGCCCACAGTCGAGTAATCATTGAAGAGTGCACCGACGCATATAGTGCTATCTGACCAATCTACAATTGCTTGTGCTCCAGGTGTGCTGATTCCTCCCCAATAGGTGCCTACATATTGGGGATGTTCTTCCGGAAAAAAACTTTTGGCAGCAGCCATCACCGCAACGGAACAACCGAGTGCTTCTGCCAGCTCAATGGCTTCCTTTTCGGCTCCCGCCGCACGTAGTTTACTGCCGATAAGTAGCACCGGCTTTTCCTTGCCCATTATAAATTCAGTGGCTGCAGATACGGCGGCAGTTAATGTCTCGCTATCAGTGGGATCTTCGTTGATCAAGGCACTGACCGGGCCCGGCGCTGCGCAAGGCTCCGCAGCGATATTGCAGGCGATACCGATGTAGGCCGGTTTCTTCTCACGCAGTGCGGTGCGAATTGCGTAGTCGATCTGTGCTGGGGCATCCTGCGCAGACGTAATGGACACAGCGGCACAGGTAAGCTTTTTGGCGATCTCCAATTGGTAGAGAAAGTCGTGCGTGCCCAAGGTGTGGTGAAGTAGATGTTCAGTCGCCCGGTCATTGCTATTTGGTGTGCCAGAAATCAGAATGACAGGAAGATTTTCGGCATAGGCCCCGCCGATGGCGTTTAATGCGGAGAGCGCTCCGACACTGAAGGTGACGACGGCAGCACCAGCACCCTGAGCGCGCGCATAGCCCTCAGCACTGAAGCCGCAATTCAGTTCGTTAGAACAGTAGACTTGTTCCATGCTCTTGTTGGTCAGCAGTTGGTCTAGCAGGACCAGGTTGTAATCGCCAGCTACTGCAAAGTGGTGTTTAAGGCCAATTTGTGAAAGTCGTTCTGCGAGATAGGTGCCGATGGTGTACATGTTGTTTGCCTTTTGATTGGAAATTAATGGATTGACAGAAAGTAGGTATCGACAACAGATACTGAGCGGAAGCCATTGGTTTATCTGTTGGCTACCGTACATAGCGATCAAATCGAAAACCGGTCCAGATTGAGGTCTTAGGTTTATTAATCCTGCCACTTCCAGTTTCGAATTTCCGGTATGTCCTGGCCGTGTTTTTCGATGTAGGCTTTATGGTCGAGCAGCTTGTCACGCGACACATCAAGCCACTTGGCATGCTGGTTGAACATCGAATCAACAATGTGGATAAAGGCTTCATAGCATGAAAAAAAACCATGACGTCCGGTCAGCAAGTAACCTTCGAGCCAGCCCTGACAATGGTGCTCACTCAACATTTTCATTTCCCCGCTGTTGCATTGGAACTCCGGGGGATCGTCAGCAGTCGTGCGTTGATCGCCACAATCACTGTACTGGCCGCCATCAGTGCCGCGCCCAATGCTGGGGAAAGCACGACACCCCAGGCGTAAAGTGCGCCAGCGGCCAACGGGATGGCAAAGGCATTATAACCGGTAGCCCAAACCAGATTTTGAATCATCTTGTGATAGGTCGCTTTGGATAGCTCCAGAAGCGCGACCACATCTGATGGATTACTTCGCACTAGAACGATGTCGGCGGTTTCGACCGCCACATCCGAGCCGGCACCAATGGCAATACCCAGATCCGCCTGCGCCAGTGCAGGGGCATCGTTGACACCATCGCCGGTCATGCCCACTAATATGCCCCGGGACTGGACTTCTTTGACTTTGGCTGCTTTATCTTGCGGCAGAACCTCGGCGAAGTATTCGTCCAGACCGACCTGATCTGACACCCATTGGGCAACCTGTTGGTTGTCCCCCGTGAGCATCATGCACTTGATGTTCATTGCCTTGAGTGCGGTGATGGTCTGCTTCGACTCTGGCCGGATAATATCCGCCAGTGCTATCGCGCCTTTCAATTCTCCATCAACAAGCACAAAGACGACGGTTTTGCCTTGTGCTTTCAGAGTTTCCACGCGCTTGTCGTCTACGGCAATAGTCTGCTCTTGCAGGAAGCCCGGACTCACCACCTTAATCTCTTTGCCTTCGACCCGGCCTTGCGCACCTTTGCCGGTAATACTTTTAAAATCTTCAACGGGTAGTGTGTTTTCGACCGTAGTGGCGATGGCTTTCGCAATAGGATGCTCAGAATTCGCTTCTACCGAGGCCGCATAGCAATGCAGCGTGTCTTCGTCAATGTCCTGCGATAACAACAGGGTATCGGTCACCCCAAAGTGGCCTTCCGTCAGTGTGCCGGTTTTGTCGAAAATGATCGCCTGAACGTTTCTGGCACGCTCAAAAGCGGGACGATTGCGGATCAGCAGCCCATTGCTCGCGGCCAACGCCGTGGAGACCGCGATGACCAGCGGCACGGCCAGCCCCAGTGCATGAGGGCAGGTGATGACCATAACGGTGACGGCGCGCTCGATGGCAAAGGAGAGATCTTTACCCATGAGGCCCAACCAGATAAAGAAGGTAATCGCACCACCACTTAAGGCAATAATGGTAAGCCACATCGCCGCCGTGTTAGCCAGATCCTGAGTTTTAGATTTGCTTTCCTGAGCTTGCTTGACCAGGTCAATGACCTGCGACAGGAACGAATCCTTGCCGGTACCTTTGACCTCGATGGTCAACGAACCTTCCCCGTTAATAGCGCCACCGATGACTTTGTCGTCGACTTTTTTGGTCACCGGCATTGACTCTCCGGTGAGCATGGCCTCATTGACCGCGCTTTCCCCTTTTTTGATAAGGCCATCGGCGGGAATCTTCTCACCCGGTTTGATCAGGACGGTATCATTCACTTCCAGTTCGTTTAACGGCACGTCTTTTACGCTGCCATCAGGCATGAGTTTATGGGCGTTGGAGGGCATCAGTTTTGCCAATTCCTCTAGGGCCTTGGATGCGCCCATCACCGACCTCATCTCGATCCAGTGACCGAGTAACATCACATCAACCAGAGTCGCTAATTCCCAAAAGAATACTTTCCCGGTCAGGCCAAACACCACGGCGCTGCTGTAGGCATAAGCGGTAGTGATGGCGACCGCCACCAGTGTCATCATCCCCGGTTGTTTGGATTTAAGCTCTTCGATCATTCCTTTTAAAAATGGCCAACCGCCATACCAGAAGACGGCGGAAGAAAACCCGAACAGAACATAGAGGTCGCCGGAAAAACTGAAGGTATCGCGCAAACCAACCAGCTTTTGGAGTAAGGGAGAGAGGATCAGAATGGGGACAGTAAGCGCCAGTGCGATCCAGAACCGTTTCTGGAAATCAGCCGCCATGTGGGCATGATGATCTTGATGGGCACTATGCTCACCCGCCATCTCATGTTTATCTGAATTTTGCTCCATTGAGATACTCCTTTGAGTGGCTAAGGTATTGATTTTAGATCCCTATTTTCTATATCACACTAGCGACGAAATCCGTTTCAGGTTTTAAATTTATCCGAAGCCTTTTGAACGGAAGCACTAAACGATTTCCATGCGGTGTCAACGCCACTTTTTAGCTCTTCCCATGCCTCATCGCCGGCCTCACTAAACACTTTCAACTTCGTTTTGGTTGTAGCCAGCTTCTGCTCCATGTCGTGAATATGCTCTTTGTAGCTAACACGCTCATCGGCTGAGGCCAGTTTTGCACGCGCCTTAAGCTCCGTAATCTTGACTTGGGTTAGCTCTAATTCAGCTTGGATTTTCTGTTGATAATCTTCTTTGGTATTCATAATATAGATCCTTTATTTGTGATGCGATTAATTCCATTATCTCTCTTTGGTAAGCAGTAAAAATTAAGGAGCCAAATTTCGTGGCATTGGCAATGGCAATTTTTAGCCAATTAAACAGGGTTCTGGTGTTGGGTGGACTGGCCGTCGTTATTTATCAGCATTCATTCTATTCTGAAGTGTGTTTCTGCCAAATACTTCACCTTCGTTGTATTGGAACTCAGGTTTTGCTTTTAGCACTGCTTGGGTAGAGTCAAGATACACATCATTACCATCGGTGCTCATGCGGAGATCTTTGTAAGGGACGGAAACCAGTCGATCACCCATTCCTAAAAAACCACCTACAGAAATAATCGCCATCAGAGAGTCATCTTCTCTGGACATAATCAGATCATCGACGTGGCCAATTTTTTTATCAGCTGCATTTTTAACATCTTCACCGACAATTTCACTCATACGCAGGTGATAAGGGCTTTCACTATCCCTGACTTCGGTATAGCTCACGGAGTTTTTGAAGCTTTTGGCTGTATCACTAACAGCGGCAATTGTTGTGGCTGCAGCAGATTTAACTTCCTGCTTAGCTTCTTGCACATTCTGTTTGATTTCTTGTGTAGTTTGATTGAGATATTCTTCAACTTCAGCGGTATAGCGCTTCCGTTCTTTAATCATCATTATGCCCGTGCGCTCACCCTCGTTATATTTGAACTCAGGTTTTGCCTCTAGGTCTGTCTTGGTCGCATTTAGATAAAACGCCTTTTCATCGGTGCCGATGCGTAGATCTTCGTAAGGGACTGCAACTAAGCGATCACCCATTCCCAAAAAACCGCCAACGGATACAATTGCCATCAGTTTGTTGTCATTTCGGGCGATGATCAGGTCATCAATTTTACCGATGTTGTCGCCGTCAGCGTTTTTCAGATGTGTACCCATTAGGTCACTAATGCGTAATTTATAAGGGCTTTTCTCGCCTCTGTACTGAGAGTACTCAACAGAACTGTTATAACCTTCCATGTGTGAATTTGCGGTGACCACACCTGTAAGTGTCGACAGGCTAACCGAAAGTAAAGTTGCTATTAAAATTTTATTATTTCTCATGCTGTTATTCCTTGTGTGGTTAGGTAGATAAGTAAAAATAGTTTTATAAACCACTTTTATTTTGGCGCCAAAAGATATCTTCGTCCTTAGATAAGCTCATTTTAAATAACTCAATCAAAGGGTATGCACGGGTACCAATCACTACAGCAGGTTCGTCTTCTGTTATATCTTCAGCCTGCTCTTCACTGGACTCAGCAATAATTGCTGATTGTAGATTTTGCAGATAAGCGCTGATGTCCTGAGAGGGGATAGTGCCCGGTACATCACTGCTATGCTTCATTAGTCCAAGGAGTTGTTTTGCATCCTCTTCTACCATACTGAACCCCGAGCCTGATTTATTTTCAAAACGAATCATCTTTCTTCTCCTAAATAAGCGAATGGCGTCATAGCTTTACATGATCACTTTGCCGTGATTTCCCGGGCCATCAATGGTGACCTTTTCTTCGTCCTGAAAAATAGCTTTACCGACCTTCCACAAGAACCTAAGCTCCTTTGAGCCGGATAAATCCCAATATTCACCATGCTCGGGAGAGAACTTAATGAGGCGAATATCTACCTGTTCGGCTCCTAGCGGGAACCATGCTTTCCATGCTGGGCTAAATAATTCGCGAATCAGTGCGCGATCATTAATAACGTCCGACTGGCCTGATAGCGACACGAACTGATTATTAGATTGAAGCGTTAATGCTGTTTGTGGATTATTTTCAATTTCGGCTGTTTTGCCATTCACGGCACTGGTCGCGAAAAATATATTGCCGGTTTTTGTTTCATGATAAGCCACTGACATTGGACGTGCATGCATGACACCTTCTGTGTCGGTACTAATCAACATCGCAACGCTAAATTCCTCAATAATGTTATTAATGTTGTCTACCAGTTCTACGGTTGAATTTTCCATAATTACTTATCCTTTAGTGGTATTTAATACACATGAAACTAATTATTTAAAATACTGAATAATTAGCAGCATCAGAAAAAAGGCTACCTGAGTAGGGAATTCAGATAGCCAAAAACTAAGCAGACAGCGTTATAAACGTGGCCCCTGAATGAGACGAACGAGTATCATCACAACAGCGATGACCAATAGGATATGAATGAATCCGCCCATCGTGTAGGAAGAAACAAAGCCCAGCAACCAAAGGACAATCAATACAACTACAATAAAATTAAGCATTTTACATTCCTTGTTGACTGGTTAGACCCATGCAGATTTACCGTGTCTGTTTAGCCAGCACAAACTTAAGACTATGCCATTTAAGCTTTTCCATCTGTTCGGTAGCGCACCGATAAAACCGTATCGCTTTATATATTTTCTTTTATTATCTAATTTTTGATGTGTATGTAGTGATCAAGTAAAACTGAACGCCTGTAAACACCTAAATAACTGACAAAAAAAATCACCCTCTGAAAACAGAAGATGATTAATAGGCTGGTTAGTTAGGAGGAAAAAACCTAACCAGCTAGTAATCCCATCGAAGACTGATATAAGCAATTTGTTCACCACTTGATGCACTAAAGTTGAAGCCAGCAGATAACGCATCAATTAAATAATAACGCGCACCGACTCTAAAAGTTGCACCATCGTTGTAGTCTAGATTCGCATTCACCTCTAAATCATCCATGAGTTGATGCCTAAGACCGACGCCAGCAGCAAGCCTTGTGTCACTAGACCCCTCATCAAAGTCTTGATAAACCAGCTTAGCGTTAGCAGTAAGGTCGGTATTATGAGCGACCTCTTTATGGTACCCAGCACCTAGTGACACTTCATCAAAATCGATTGTAGAGTCGATGTCTTGACCTGTTGAGTAGTCAGCTAACACATTATATTCTGAAGTGACGCCGTAGGAGACCGTCAAGCGTTCCACATCCGTCGAGTTTTCATCAGTATCAGAATACTCTATTGCACCCTCGATATAATTATAGTTGATTACCAACTCATCTGCCGTCGCTGCAACGCTCGAAGATGCAATTAACACCAAAGCAGCGCTTGAAACTGCCGTTTTTAACATTGAAAGTATGCGTTTATTATTCATAATATTTTTGCCGCCAATATCACAGCCATCCTTTACGTTTAAATAGCCAATAAGGCGCAATTCCGGAAGTCACCATCAATAGTATCGCAAATGGATAACCTAGTTCCCAAGATAACTCCGGCATAAATTCAAAATTCATTCCGTAAACACTAGCCACCAACGTAGGAGGAAGAAACACTACTGCGGCAATAGAGAATATTTTAATGATTTTGTTTTGTTCAATATTAATCTTTCCCATGATCACATCCATAAGAAATTTTACTTTTTCAAACAGTGCTGCTGAATGAGAGAGTAAAGAATCAATATCTCTCAACATTTCACTGAGTCGCACTTGTTGCTTCTCAGAAAGTTTACCACTGCGTAACAACGAAGATAAAGTTCGCTGCTCATCAATCAGATTTAAGCGTGCACGACCATTCATCTCTTCAATACTGGCAATATGCATTAATATATTTTCAAGATCCTTTTGGCCAGAGCTAAAAAATGCCTTGTCGTATTGACTGACTTCTTTATAAAGTCTTTCCAATAAATCGGCCAAACGATCGATTTCAGTTTCAAACAAACCAAGCAGAATAGAAAAGGGCAAATTGACCCGGCTTGGTGTGCGTTTTAACAGTTGTGCAAAATCAGTAAAAACAGGCAAGTCTTCTGGGGTTAGGGTAAATATACGATTCTGATTTAACGTAAACCCAACCGTAACATTCACTACCCGGTCACCAACAGATTTGAGAAAGTAGGCATGTAAATGCAGACCTTGCTCATCTTCATAAAACCGAGAGCTTGCCTCGATCTCTTCCATCAACTCTGTTGTTGTTAACTCTTGTTCGTAGGCATCCCTGACCCATTGACGCTCGTCTTCCGTTGGCGTTGTAAGGTTGACCCACAATGCATTTTCTTTCAGTTGCTCAAAACACACGATGCTTGTTTCAACCAACGCGCCATCTTGTAACGAATAGATATTCAGCATATTAGGCTTTCATATTTTTTTGAGCGGTAAAGACTTCTTTAACTAACTCAATTTCAGATTTCCCGCCTGTTGAAATACCCAAACGCTTTACCTCATCAGCCAAAAAAGGGCGAATAGAGTCCATTATTGGCTTCCATGCTTCAAATGAAAAGTCATCATGATTGATACTCGGAGAAGGCTCTTCTGCACGCCTTAATATTTCCGTCATATCAGGTACTAAATCGCGTTCAAAATTATCCATGAGTGACTCCAAGTGTCTCTGAAAAGCTTAAAATCTAGTGTTTAGAGAAATAACAAAACTAGTATATTAAAATCCTAACAGGTTTATTTAGGCCACACATCGGTAAATATGCGTAGTTAGAATCATATTACTACGTAGTTACCACAGTCAATCTACGAATATCTCCTTATCACAACCGCACTCTATAAAGCCTATAATTTATTCAAAATCAACATAACAATAAATAATCATTAGACGACTATAGAAAATGTAGGCAAAGCATATGAAAGCGTATCAACAGATTTTACTGACCACTGACTTAACAAAACTCAGTGAAGAAGTTGCCAGAAAGGCTGTCAATCTTGCGGGGCACTTTAATGCCCAGATCACGCTATTACATGTTATCCAACGTCACCCTGAAGACTTTCAAGGGAGTGTTGATACCTTTGAAGAACTAATGGAAACAAACCGAACCAAGATTAATACGTTCGTCAAAGCAATTCCGATCAAAAATACCACGCCAATGCTGCGTTTATCTGAGGACAGCATTGAAAATGAGATCATTGAAGTGGCCAAAGAAATCAAAGCTAACCTCATCATTATTGGCTCGTACCATGGTGATGAGGTGACGGATGACAACCAATTAAATATTAATATCGTTAAAGAGCAAGCCATGTGTGATGTCCTTGTCGTACACCCAGATCAGAGCAAAACAGCATGAAAAAAATCTTAACCCTACTCATTCTTTTAATGGCTGGCGGGGGCAGTGCTTATTATTGGCATCTGCAAAACCCTTTAGTGACGGGGAGTGACATCATTCCTAAAATAGAGCTTCAAATAAGTGAGTTATTTGGCAAACAACCCATCAATGAAAACGAACTGTTACTTTACGGAAACATTGATATTCGAGAGGCACAACTCGCATTTAATAGCTCTGAACATATCACCGAAATTTTAGTACAAGAAGGTGAGCAGGTTAAAAAAGGGCAATTACTCGCACGACTACATAACGAAATCCTAAAGGCTCAATTACAACAGGCTGAGGCTCAACTACATGCTCAGTCAGAAACCATTGTTAAACTCAAGGCAGGGTCTAGAAAGGAAGAGATTGAACAAGTCCGTTCGCAATACAATGCCGCGGTAACCACCTATAAAATAGCATTGAGTAGTTATAAACGAACCATCCCGCTATTAAAAAAACGCGTCATATCACCAGATGATTACGATAAAGCGAGAGCCTTGTCAGAGTCCACAAAAGCGCAAGCAGAAGCCGCAAAACACTCTCTGTTATTAATACAGAGCGGTACTAGAAAAGAAGATATTGCAATTGCTATTGCCACCCTAAAAAGTCTGGAAGCCAATGTTTCTCTTGTTAAGCAACAACTCGATAACGCAAAGTTATACGCGCCAGCGGACGGCATAATTCGAAACCGTATTCTCGAAGTGGGCAGCATGGCATTTCCAGCAACGCCGGTGATGACGTTAGCGTTTATCAACCCTGTATGGGTGAGAGCGTACCTACCTGAAACGGCTTTGGGCAAAGTTGCCATCGGTAGTAAAGCAATGATCTCCACTGACAGCTACCCCGATAAAGTGTATGAAGGCTGGGTGGGTTATATCTCACCCACCTCCGAGTTCACCCCTAAAACCATTCAAACCAGTGAATTACGCACGAGACTTGTTTACTCGGTACGTATTTATGCCTGCAACCCACAGAATGAATTACGCTTAGGCATGCCGACGACAGTGAGTGTGGATATAAGCAAACCGCCTGCATCACAGGAAAGTGGTATCCAGAATTGTGGGAATAAATGATGTCAGATGCGGCGCTCAAACTATCTTCTGTTAGCAAGCTGTTTGAGAGTCATGGTCGTGTCATAAAAGCACTGGATGATGTCAGCTTTGAAATCCAAGCGGGAAAAGTTACAGGACTGATTGGCCCTGATGGCGCAGGCAAGACAACCTTGATGAGACTTATTTCAGGCTTATTGGTCCCTGCAAGCGGCGCCATCGAGGTCGTCGGTATTGATGTTATTAGCGACCCATTAGCGGTGCAATCCCAACTTGGCTATATGCCTCAACGTTTTGGTTTGTATGATGACTTAACGGTTCAGCAAAATCTCGACCTGTATGCTGACCTACAAAATATCGCTTATAAAGACCGTCAGCCCCGTTTTGATCAACTGATGAATATGACGGGTATGAGCCCGTTTACCAAACGATTAGCGGGAAACTTATCCGGCGGCATGAAACAAAAGCTCGGCCTCGCCTGCACACTATTACGCTCTCCAAAGCTCTTGATACTTGATGAGCCTACCGTCGGTGTTGATCCTGTTTCTCGTCGAGAACTATGGGAAATCATTTACCAACAAGTCAGTCAAGTGGGTATGAGTGTATTGCTCAGTACCGCATACATGGATGAAGCCGAGCGCTGTGATGAGGTTGTGCTACTGCACGAAGGTAAGCTTCTCATGCAGGGTAAACCCAAAGACCTTAGCCAACCACTGTCTGGGCGAACCTTTCATATCAGTGTTGAGGGCGTGCGACACCGAACATTACAACAAGTCTTAAGTAATGCCCCAGATGTACTAGATGCCTTAATCGAAGGCGAAGGTGTTCGTGTCGTCATGGAACAGGTGGTTGATGCTAAAGCAATCGTGTTACCTCAAGTGTTGACACAAGAGACTCATGGAACGGTCAGTATTGATCCCGTTAAACCACGCTTCGAAGATGCCTTTATCGCTCGATTAAAAACCAAGTCTACTATCACTCAACAAACAACCATTGCACCGTTATCAGTCAGCAGTTCAGCTGACAAAGCAGTCATCAGTGTTGATAATCTGACACGGACTTTTGGTGAATTCATTGCTGTAAATAAAATCAGCTTTAACGTCAAAAAAGGCGAAGTATTTGGTTTATTAGGTGCTAATGGGGCGGGGAAGTCTACGGCCTTTCGCATGCTATGCGGGCTGTTACCCGTTAGTAGTGGCAAGGTATCAGTAGCAGGGCTGGATTTACGTGTCGCCGCCGCTGATGCACGCCGACGTATTGGTTACATGGCGCAAAAATTCTCACTGTATAGCGACTTGTCCGTCACGCAAAACCTAAACTTCTTCTCAAGTGCCTACGGCTTGAGTGGTAAACAACAAAAACAACGTCTGGCGTGGGCGATAACAACCTTTGAGCTAGAAAATTACAAAAACACCAATGCTGGAAACTTGCCTCTAGGTTACAAGCAACGACTGTCATTTGCCGCTGCGTTAATGCATGAGCCAGAGATCCTATTTTTAGACGAACCAACCTCAGGTGTAGATCCATTGGCTCGGCGTGAGTTTTGGGAACGCACCAATCATCTTGCAGAAATGGGGGTAACCATCCTTGTCACCACTCACTTTATGGATGAGGCAAACTACTGTGATCACCTAGTGATTATGGAAGCGGGGCGAATTTTAGCCGCAGGTACACCGCTAGATATGAAAAACCTAGCCCGCAACGATGAGCAGCCTGACCCATCCATGGAAGATGCGTTTATTTATCTGCTGAACAGTAACGATCAAAAACATCAGGCGGTGATTGCATGATCAGCCCATCTAACATGCGCTTATGGGGAATTATTCGTAAAGAAGCTTGGCAGATTGTGCGTGACCCTTCGAGTATTGCGATTGCTTTTGTCATGCCTGTGGTACTGCTGTATTTGTTTGGCTACGGTATTTCTCTCAATGCTAAAGACATTCCGCTAGGTTTAGTCGCGGACAAACCTGATTTGATTACCCAATCATTACAAGGGTCATTTGAACGCTCTGAGTTTTTTAATCTCATGACTTTCAACTCGATACAAGAAGCGCAGTTAGCGGTTGATGAACGTCTGATCGATGGGATTGTATGGATGCGCAGTAACTTCTCATCCAACCTACAAGCGGGTCTGGATGCGCCTATTAATATCATTATCAATGGTGTTGACTCCAACCAAGCCAACATTACCAACGGTTATATTCAGGGAGTCTGGCAAGCTTGGTTGACACATTTTGCTGAGTCAAAAGGCGTTGAACTGAGTCAGACGGTACAGATTAAACAGCGTGTCTGGTTCAATGCCGCGCTATCCAGCCGCATGTATTTAGTCCCTGGCGTCATCGTCATCATCATGACCATTATTGGTTCGCTGTTAACGGCCATGGTGGTGGCTCGTGAATGGGAGCGGGGCACGATGGAGGCGCTGATGGTTACGCCGCTGCGCATGAAAGAAATGCTGGTCGGTAAGTTGATTCCTTATTTCATACTAGGAATGGCAAGCATGTTTTTAAGCCTAGCACTGGCCGTATGGCAATTTGAAGTGCCACTGCGCGGATCATTTTGGATCGTCATTGTCACTTCCGCACTGTTCATGTTGGTGTCATTGATGATTGGCTTATTGATTTCTATCGTGTCAAAAAACCAATTCGTAGCAGGCCAACTCGCTATTATCATTACGTTTCTACCTGCATTTATCTTGTCGGGTTTCCTGTTTGATATTAACTCCATGCCGACTGCGATTCAGGCAGTGACGCTAATTGTGCCGTCGCGTTACTTTGTTTCATTACTGCAAACCCTGTTTCTAGCGGGTGATGTTTGGCCCGTGATTATTCCAAATTCACTTGTTTTGTTAGCGATGTTGATATTTTTCTACGTCATTGTTTTACGTAAATTTAAAAAGCGTTTGGAGTGAGCAGCCGATGAACATTGCACAAATTATTGCGCTAGCCAAAAAAGAATTTTTAGCGTTACTGCGCGATAGTCGCAGTCGCATGGTCTTGATTGCCCCTCCGATCTTTCAAATGCTGATCTTCGGTTTTGCAGCCTCATACGATATTAATAATGTCCCTATCGCGGTTTACAACCAAGACCAAGGCGTAGCCTCTCGTGAATACATCAGTAAGCTAAATGGCTCACCTAACTTTGAAATCACCACTATTATTGCAAAAAATGCGGAAATAGCACCACTGATTAATAACCGAGAAGTGTTACTGGTGGTCAATATAGAACCTAACTTTAGTGACCATATTGCTCAGGGCAGCTCAGGCGGCATTCAAGTGATTCTAGATGGCAGAAACTCCAACACTGCTAGCATTGCCATGAATTACCTTGCGACGCTAAGCATTGCCTTTAACCAAAAGTGGAATGAAGATCACGGCATAACGGGGACCAATGTGGCATTGAGCGGACGCTATTGGTTTAACGAAAACTTGCAGTCACGATGGTTTATTATTCCGGGAATTTTAGGCATGTTGATACTTGTAGTGACCTTATTAGTAACCGCACTGTCTGTAGCACGCGAGCGCGAAGCGGGTACTTTTGACCAATTACTCGTTACCCCCATGCGACCGGTTGAGATTCTAATTGGTAAAGCTATTCCGGGGATTGTTGTTGGTATCATCGAAGCCACCATCATTCTTGTAGTCATTGTTCAACTTTTTGAAATTCCACTGCGTGGCGACATTGGTGCGCTATACCTCGGCATTGTGCTGTTCTTGTTATCTGCAACAGGTGTTGGACTGATGATTTCCGCGATTTCAGTCACACAACAACAAGCGATATTAGGGGCATTTCTGTTTCTCGTACCCGCCGTTATTCTGTCTGGCTTTTCAACCCCCATCGCCAACATGCCTGAAGTCATTCAGTGGTTAACGTATCTGAACCCCTTACGCTATTTTTTGATTATTGTCAGAGGGGTATTTTTAGAGGGCAACAGCTACGGTCTTCTAATAGACCAGTACTGGCCCATGCTAATCATCAGTATCGTAAGCCTTATGTTTTCAGGCTGGCTGTTTAAGCACCGTATGTACTAGAGCGTTTTGTATTAAAAATAGGGCGTCTACGTATAAACCACAATTTAACTACGTCCATCTACGGATTATAAATTTGGGTGTAAGTGAGAAAATCGACCTCTAAATACGATAGTTGTTTTAAATCAGAGGTTTCTCTCATGCCAATTCATCAAATAACGTCACATGAAAACCCTAGCTTAGAAGATGTCTATGAATCTGCTTCTTCGGAAAAGGGCCTTCCAAAATACAGCTTGCCTGAGAATCGAACGGAGCCTCAAGTCGCTTACTCATTAATTCATGATGAGCTGTTGCTCGATGGTAACTCCCGACAGAACCTTGCAACGTTTTGTACCACTTGGGTAGAAGATGAAGCAAAGCAACTAATGACCGAAGCTGTTGATAAGAACATGATCGATAAGGATGAGTACCCGCAAACGGCTGAACTCGAAAACCGTTGTGTACATATCATTGGTGAACTGTGGCATGCACAGCACTCATGGGAAACAGTCGGTTGCTCGACCACAGGGTCGAGTGAAGCAGCGATGCTTGGTGGCTTGGCGTTCAAATGGCAGTGGCGTAAACGTCGCGAAGCCGAAGGAAAAGACACCAGCAAACCAAATATTGTGACGGGGCCAGTACAGATTTGCTGGAAAAAATTCGCACGCTACTTCGACGTAGAAATTCGTGAAATACCGCTAAAAGGTGACTCTCTAGGGATTGAGCCAAAAGATTTACGGGAATATTGTGATGAAAACACAATCGGTGTTGTTGCGACGCTGGGGGTCACTTTCACCGGTATTTATGAGCCTGTAGAGGCGCTAGCGCATGAGCTAGACTCGATGCAGCGTGACCTTGGTTTAGACATCCCCATTCATGTAGATGCGGCATCAGGTGGCTTTATTGCACCGTTTATTCAACGTGACATTGTCTGGGACTTTCAGCTTGATCGAGTAAAATCCATCAACGCTTCTGGCCATAAATACGGTCTAGCACCGTTGGGGGTCGGCTGGATTATTTGGGCAGCTAAAAAAGATCTACCAGAAGAGCTGATTTTTTACGTCGATTACCTCGGCGGCAACATGCCGACCTTTGCGCTTAATTTCTCACGCCCAGGGGGTGAGATCATTGCACAGTATTACAACTTTTTACGATTAGGGCGTGACGGTTACACTGCTGTTCAACAGGCTTGCTCTGACACTGCACAATGGCTTGGCGCTGAGCTAGCTAAAATTGATCAATTTGAAATGGTTTACGATGGTCACGGTGGTCTACCTGCGGTCGCTTATAGACTTACCGAAGGAGATCACGGCTTTACACTTTACGACGTGTCTGAACGTGTCCGCATGCGTGGCTGGCAGATTGCTTCTTACCCATTGCCATCTGACCGAGAAGATACCGTGGTACAGCGTATATTGATACGTCATGGTGTCAGTCGTGACTTAGCACAACTAGTACTCAAAGACATAAAATCAGCGATTGAACATTTGTCTAACAACCCAATTCCTAACTCTACTGCTAAAGCAGGATTCCACCATGGGTAAAGCATTTAATCTTAGGGTGGGCCTGCCGATACTCTTTCTCGCTAATACAGCCTCAGCAGCTGGAAACCAGATGATTGCTGACGGAGAACGTGTCATTGGACAAATCTTCGATAAGGTAGAGCCCGTTGTTGAATCCGGTGCTCATGGTTTCTTTCAACTGTTAGACAACCAACCCATTGCCTTTATTTTATTGGCACTCGCGCTAGGTACTTACATTGGTAAGTTTACCGTTAAGAGCATTTCGCTAGGCTCCACTGCGGGAACGCTACTGGTGGGTGTGATTTTGTCTATGATCGCTCAAAGTGCTTATGACATTACCTATTCCATTCCGGGGGTTTTGTCCTCTTTCATGCTGCTGTTGTTCATGTATGCACTGGGATTAAAAGTTGGCCCACAGTTCTTTTCAGGGCTTCGTAAGGGTGGTTTAGCGTTTGTGGTAATTGGGCTGGTTGTTTGGAGTCTAAACTGGATCATTTGCTTCTTTGGAGCAAAGCTCGTCGGCCTTGCGCCAGGTTATGCAACGGGTTTGATCTCAGGCAGCTACACCATTACTGCCATTTTAGGGGTAGGTCAGGGTGCGCTGAGTAGTGGCGCTTATGTTCCTCCTGCGGGCATGTCTATTGAAGAAGTTGGCGCTAATATGGCTGCTGCTTATGCCATTAGTTACGTCCTATCAAGTATCGGAATCATCTTATTGATTCGCTACCTTCCCCGTATCTTTGGGCGCAACGCTCGTGCCGAAGCGAAATTGGCTGAAGCTGATTTCAGTGGCGGAGCAACACACCCAGTACCGGGTGCTCCCAGCGCATTGGACATGGCTTTCTCACCTTATGACTTGCGTGCCTTTGTCGTGACTCACAAAAGTTTCGTGGGCCGCAACATTGCACAATTGACTGCAGACTTCCCTGAAGCGCCTATTTTGCGGGTAGTCCGTGATGATGCAATTATTGAGCTGACTGATGATCTGACCATTTTAGAAGGTGATATCGTTACCCTTCGCGCCAATGTACATGATCTTATTCTCAATGAAGGCGAGTTAATTGGCCCTGAGTCAGACAATCTACTGGCACGTAATGTGCCCATCGAAGTTGCCGATGTGCATGTAGGCTCACATGCGATCTCTGGTAAGACGTTTGAAGAGCTCGAAAGTCAGGGTACTGGCGGCGTTGAGCCACAAGCACTGTTTCGTGCCGGTAATGAATTACCTATTGGCCCGAAAACGGATGTTCGTTTTGGTGATGTATTACGTCTGACGGGGCCTGACTCAGCACTTAAGCTAGCGGCTAAGAAATTAGGTGGAAACGTCATTTTACCGACCATGAAATCGGAAGTGTTGTACCTCGCTATCGCCATGTTAATTGGTTATCTAGTGGGTATTATGACGGTTCACATTTCAGGTATTCCTTTTGCTTTGGGAACGTCAGCAGGCTGTATCCTTGCGGGTGTGGGTGTGAGTTATTTCAGAAGCCGTAACCCTGAGTTCGGTGGCCCAGTTCATGAGGGTGCACGTAGCTTCCTGCAAGATTTTGGTCTGAATGCCTTTGTCGCGGTTCTGTCAGCTAACGTGGGGCCGAAGGTTATTTCGGCACTGGGTGGCGATACTATTATGTGGCTTGCATTAATCGGTGTGGTGGGTGCACTAGTGCCTCCATTCATCGCTTTCTGGGTCGGTATCAAAATCTTCGGTCTAAACGCAATTATTGCCGATGGTGCAACAACAGGTGCACGTAACAGTACACCGGGCCTAAACGCGATTATTGAAGAGTCGGGCAGCTCAGTCGCTGCGGTGCCATACCCAGTCAGTTATGCGCTAACGACTGTTCTGGCATTAATTGGTGGTTACTTCTCGATGGTACTCACCACCTAGTACCGTAGTTCGACGTCGTTGTTTGAAGTTGTGATTCGTTGGTCTCCTGAGGCCTGCGAATCATTATCTCTAGTAAAGTCGTTCTACGTACAATCCACAGTCCATCTACGTTTAACTACGGATTACCAATACCCCAGTCAAATGACACTATGAAACTGTTGTCTTTCTCGGTGAGAAGTAGTTCATATAATGAAAACACAAGCGAATACATCTAGCACTGATGACTCACAACCGTTGGGCTATATCAGTGCAGTTAACGGCAGCGTTGTTGATGTGTGCTTCACGCATCCTTTGCCTGCTCGCCGTCAAGCTTTACGCATCGACAGTAAGCCACCACTGATGCTTGAGGTGCAAACCCACATCAATGATACAACTGTAAGGTGCATTGCACTGGCAGCCACTAGAGGCTTATCAAGAGGCACTACGGTCATCGATACAGGTGCGCCATTACAAGTGCCCGTGGGCGAAGAACTATTGGGTCGTATGATCAATGTATTAGGTCATACCATCGACAATGGTGAGCCACTTAAAACAGACAAACATAACTCCATTCATCAAGCTCCCATTCCTTTGTCGCGCCGAGTTACACAACAGCAAATATTCACTACAGGCATTAAGGCCATTGATTTATTAGCGCCATTAGAGCGAGGCGGTAAGTCGGGTTTATTTGGTGGTGCGGGAGTGGGTAAGACAGTACTCATCACCGAGCTTATTAATAACACCGCTGGACAATATCAAGGCGTCAGTCTGTTTTGCGGTATCGGTGAGCGTAGCCGTGAAGCCGAAGAGCTTTATCGTGAAATGGGTGAGGCGGGTGTTTTGAATAATACCGCACTCGTGTTTGGTCAAATGAACGAGCCTCCAGGTGCTCGTTTTCGTGTCGGACATGCTGCATTGACTATCGCTGAGTATTTCAGAGATACGGCGAAGCGCGATGTATTGTTGATGATTGATAACATTTTTCGATTCATTCAGTCAGGTACAGAAGTGTCTGGCCTTATGGGACGCATTCCATCACGCGTTGGTTATCAACCGACACTGGCATCCGAGCTATCTGAGCTTGAAGAGCGTATTTGTAGCACCGCTTCTGCGTCTATTACCTCTGTTCAGGCGGTTTATGTACCTGCGGATGACTTAACAGACCCATCAGCGACTCATACTTTCGCGCATCTTTCAGCGTCGGTGGTGTTATCGCGTAAACGCGCCTCTCAAGGCTTTTACCCCGCGATGGACCCGTTACAGTCAAACTCTAAAATGTTGAATCCTAGCGTAGTAGGTGAGCGTCATTTTAATGTGGCTCAGTCAGTGCGTAGCACGCTCGCCGAATATGAAGATTTGAAAGATATTATCGCTATGTTGGGCCTTGAGGAGTTATCGACTGAAGATCGTAAAGTCGTTAGTCGCGCCAGACATTTAGAACGTTTTCTGACGCAACCTTTCCATACCACAGAACAGTTTACGGGGAACACTGGCCGCACCGTTGCCCTAGAGGACACCATTGAGGGTTGTGAACGTATTCTTGCGGATGAGTTTGTAGATTACCCAGAGCAGGCGCTCTACATGATCGGCTCAATCGATGAAGCGGTGGCTAAGTCATGACTCAAACGACTCCCCCAAGCAACGCCATGACGCTGAAGTTGCTATTACCCACAAACGTGCTGCTAGAAGAGTCGGTAACTAAGGTGATTGCAGAAGCACAAAATGGCAGCTTTTGCTTATTGCCAAGACACATTGATTTTGTGGCCGCACTGGTGCCGGGCATTTTGACCTTTACTCATGCAGACGGCAAAGAACAATACGTAGCAGTCGATATTGGGACACTCATAAAACATGGCAGCGAAGTATTGGTATCTGTTTTTAATGCAGTGCGTGGTGATGACTTGAATCATTTACATGCACTTGTGAAAGAACACTTTATTAAATTAGACGAAGAACAACGTATTGCTCGTAGTGCGCTAGCTCGGTTGGAAGCAGGGGTGATGCGACACTTTATACAGCTTGAGAAACAACGCTATGGATAAGAATAAACCACAACAGCAAGATCGATTTTTGAAGTCTGTAGACAGTAAAGCAGAAATCAAAATACGTGCACAGGAAGAAAAGCATCGTTCAGTGTGGTTTGGTCTAGGCATGTTTGGTCTCGTTGGCTGGGCGGTTGTTGTCCCGACGTTGCTTGGTGTTTTACTGGGAAAGTGGATTGATGACCACACGATTGGACACGTTTCATGGACGTTAAACTTACTGATTGTCGGACTCATTATTGGCTGTTTTAACGCATGGTTTTGGATACAAAAGGAGAATAAAAAATGATAGATTCTACAAATATACTGGCACTCATTATTAGCTTTTTAATCGGTGGCTTAGCGGGTTATATCTATTTTTTCGGCCTTTGGTTAACGCTTTTAAAACTGCCTAAAATCAACAACCCTGGGCTACTTATGATCTCTAGCTTGTTGTTACGCAATGGGTTTGTGATGTCGGTGTTTTATCTCATCATGCTCACTGCAAGTTGGCAGGGTTTGGTGACTGGACTGATCGGCCTAACCTTGATGCGCTTGATGCTTAATAGACGCTACGGCCCGGCAACCGCATGAGCATTACACCTGACAGTACTATTTATTGGCAGTGGGGTTTCCTGCATATAAACGCGACGCTGGCCTTTACGTGGGTCGTTATGATCTTGCTTGTCGGTGGCTCATGGCTAATTACACGCAAGCTAACGATTGAAGCAGAAATCCCGCGCTGGCAGAACTTACTGGAAGTGCTAGTGACTGGCATTCAAGCCCAAATAAAAGAGGTTAGCGGGCAGGAAGCCGCTCGCTATCTGTCCTTTATTGGTACGTTATTTATATTTATCTTAACGTCTAATTTACTGGAGTTAATACCGGGCTTTGTCGCACCAACAGGCTCGCTATCAACCACTACGGCATTAGCCATTAGTGTATTTGTAGCAGTGCCGCTATTTGGTATCGCTAACGATGGTGTCGGTGCTTACCTTAAGCAATATATCGAACCAACACCTTTGATGCTGCCATTTAACATTATTGGTGAGCTCACTCGCACCATTTCATTAGCCATACGGCTTTATGGAAACATTATGAGTGGCACGGTCATTGTCGGTATTTTACTGAGTCTGACACCGTTCTTCTTTCCATTATTAATGCAGTTGCTAGGGCTTATTACCGGCACTGTTCAAGCCTATATATTTGCCATGTTGTCGATGGTTTACATTGCGTCTGCAACCTCTGCACACGAACAACCTCAACCAGACAAAATACCAAAAGGAGATCAAAATGGATAGCTATAGCATCATTGCTGTTGTTTCAATTATTACTGCCGGACTAACAATTGCCATCGGCTCGATCGGGCCAGCATTTGGCGAGTCTCGAGCAGTTGCTCAGGCACTGACTGCCATCGCTCAACAACCAGATGCATCTAGCACTATTACCCGTACCTTGTTTGTGGGTCTGGCGATGATTGAGTCAGTGGCTATCTATTGTTTTGTTGTTTCTATGATCCTGATTTTTGCTAATCCTTTCTGGGAATATGCAAAAACAGCAGCAGGCAACTAACATGCAAATCGACTGGCTCACGGTAAGCGCTCAAATCGTCAACTTTCTGTTATTGGTGTGGTTGTTAAAGCACTTTTTATACGGCCCTGTGATTGATGCGATGGACAGACGCCAACAAGCAATTGCAGATAACATTGCTGACGCACAACAGCGCGAGCAAACCGCTCAGTCAACAATGGAAAAATACGAACGTAAATATGCGGCTCTAGAAAAAGATAGCGCTACACATTTACAACAGGCTGAAGCCGACGCTCAACAACAGCGACAGCAGCTCATGACTCAAGCGCGTGAAGACGTGAAGCAGCAGCGTGATTTATGGCAGCATGGGTTAAAGCAGGAGCAGCAGGACTACCTCAAAAACTTACGTAAAACGTCTGTGAAAGTGATTCAAGATACTGGTCGTAAAGTGCTCGGGGAGCTGGCTGATACAACGCTTGAAAAACAGATTATTGAAGTGTTTTTACTACGCCTAAATAAGCTAGACGACACGGTGCTTCAGACTTTAAAAGAGACTACCGAGGTAATGAATGTCATCAGTGCCTTTGAGCTAGATACTGACACCAAACAAAAGATTAGACAGTCTATTGGTGATGTCATCAATAACTCAACCGAGATTGAGTTCAAGGTGTCCAGTGATTTACTGTGTGGTATCTCGCTTCAAACTGACGGTTATCAAGTTGACTGGAATATGCAGGGCCACCTACAACAGTTAGATCAGCAATTATTAGCAACCCTTGATAGGGAGTCAGAATCTAATGCCTGACTTAAAGCCAACACAAGACCTTCAAAACTCGCTTGATAAAGTAGCATCAATTTATACGGAAGCACTGGCAAAACCTGCCGCAGATTTATTGATGACTGAGACGGGCATTATTACGTTTGTCGGTGGCGGGATTGCGCGTGTTAAAGGTTTGCCTGACGCATTTTCTGAAGAGGTATTGTTATTTCCTGGGAATGTTTTAGGTATTACGCTAAATCTTGGTGTTGAAGAGATCGGTGTCATATTGCTTGGCGATGACCCAAAAATAAAAGCAGGCGAGGTTGTTAGACGTACTGGTCATGTCGCAGACACACCCGTCGGTGATGCCTTGTTAGGTCGAGTAGTAGATGCCACAGGTAAGGTCCTTGATGGTGGTTCTCAACTGAATATTCATACACGTATGCCGATGGAACGTGAAGCACCAGCAATCATGGATAGAGCGCCGGTAAAAGTGCCGTTACAAACCGGTATTAAATCGATAGATGCGTTGATACCTATTGGTCGTGGCCAACGTGAGCTAATTGTGGGTGATCGCCAGACGGGTAAAACCTCAGTAGCGATTGATACCATCATCAACCAACGTGGCACAGAGATGATCTGTATTTATTGTGCCATCGGTCAACGAGGTACAGCAGTCGCAAGGGTGGTCGAGACGTTTCGTGAAGCTAAGATGCTGGAACAAACCATTGTCGTTGTAACATCAGGCGAAGATCAGCCGGGTTTACAGTACATGACCCCTTATGCCGCTACGACCATGGCCGAGTGGTTTCGTGATCAAGGTAAGCCAGTGCTAATCGTTTATGATGACTTGATTAGACATGCACGCGCCTACCGCGAGTTATCACTACTGCTGAGACGAGCACCGGGTCGTGAGGCTTTCCCTGGGGATATTTTTTATATTCATTCGCGCCTACTTGAGCGTTCAACACAGCTTTCTGTCGCACTAGGTGGCGGCTCGATGACAGCACTACCAATCATTGAAACGCAGGCTGAGGATATATCCGCGTATATACCTACTAATTTGGTGTCTATCACTGATGGCCAAATTTACTTATCACCCGGATTGTTCCGTAAAGGATTATTACCGGCGGTTGACACGGGTAGATCAGTATCGCGTGTGGGTGGTAAAGCACAGTTACCTGCGTACCGTGAGGTAGCAGGTGATCTTCGCTTATCCTATTCTCAATTTGAAGAACTTGAAGCGTTTGCGCGTTTTGCCTCCCGCCTTGATGACGAAAGCCAAGCGGCTATTACACGGGGTAAACGTGTACGTGAAGTGTTAAAGCAAGCAGAACACAAACCACTGACGGTTATTCAACAAATTGCGATGCTTAAAGCAGTCAATGAAGGTTTGTTTGATCAGGTCGAATTAGACCAACTGGCTAAGACACAACAAAAAATCGCCACGGCTTTAGACACTCAGATGAAGCCTCTTGCTACAAAAGTGGATGCTGGGAAAAAGCTGAGCGACGCAGACTGGCAGTCTCTCATGGACTTCCTCATTGGCGTGATCAAGGGATAAGGAATCACTATGGAAACGCCAGAGCGATTACAGCAAAAAATCAAAAGCATGAATGATCTGCACAATATCGTGTCGACCATGAAGGCGTTGTCTGCATCAAATATCCATCAATATGAAATGGCAATAGAGTCGCTAGTGGATTATTGGCACACCGTAGAGTTAGGTTTGAATATCGTCATGCGTGACAACTTGACGCAAGTTGTTAACCCACCTGCTCAAAGTGGTCGTTTTGCTGCGATTGTTTTTGGCTCTGATCATGGCATGTGTGGGCGCTTTAACGAAGATATTACCGAGCATGCACTTGAGCATATGAAATCTCTGTCAGGCGAGGTGAAGCCAAAAATTCTTTGCCTTGGATTACGAGCGGGAGACTTGTTAGAAAGAGCAGGGCATCCAGCGGATGAAGTACTCACCTTGCCAGCAAGTGCCAGCCAGATCGTCAACAGCGTACAACAGATATTGTTATTCATAGATAATTGGCGTGAACAAGGAAACCTAAAAGACCTCTACCTTTTCTATAACCATCCTAATAATAGAGCGTCGTATCAACCGAACAAACTTGCCTTATTACCTTTGCAATTGGACAAGTACCATACGGTTGATAGAGAGGACTGGCCCGGTACTAGCCTACCGACCTACACGATGGATCGTGATCAATTACTCTCATCCTTAATCAATCAGTACTTTTTTATCTCGCTGTTTCGAGCGTGTGCGGAGAGTCAGTCTGCGGAGCACGGCAGTCGTTTGACGGCCATGCAATCTGCTGAGAAAAACTTGGATGAACATACTGAAGAATTAGAAGGTGAATATCGTCGAGCACGCCAAGATATTATTACCAATGAACTACTCGACATTATTGCTAGTTTCGAAGCGATGTCAGATGACAAACAATAGATCTACGACTGCATTGACTGTGTCACGATTCGTACTAAGTCAGCTACCGAACGTGCTTCTAGTTTATGCATCACATTCGCTCGATGAACTTCGATGGTGCGCTGACTCAAGCCAAGATCAATAGCGATTACCTTGTTGGCTTTACCCTCCACAATCATCTCCATTACTTGGTTTTCACGTCGTGTCAGGTCATGAATGTGACTTTTAACGGACTCTGTCTGTTGCTGTAAGTTTTGTTGCTTATCACAACTCTGTAGGGCTTGATTCACAAGGTCTAAGAGCGCCTGATCACGAAACGGTTTTTGAATAAAGTCTAACGCGCCATCTCGCATCGCCTGTACAGCCATAGGGACATCACCATGCCCAGTGATAAGGATAATAGGCAGCATCGCTTCACGACGATTCAGCTCTTGCTGTAACTCTAATCCGCTCATGCCCGGCATCCGAATATCCGATACCAAACAACCCATTCGTTCCTTAGAATAGTCAGCCAGAAAGTCATCGGCTGTCGCATAACTTGTGGTCGTCAGTCCTACTGAATCCATTAAGTCTGTCAGCGAATCACGCACAGCTTGATCGTCATCAACAATAAATACAGTCAGCCTCTGATTAGTCATTCCTTACTCCTTGTTGATCAACATCTATCGGCAATGTAAAGCGGAAGGTGACACCTTGCTCAGTATTATGACTAAACCAAAGGTGCCCGTTATGTGCGGCAATAATGGATCGACTAGTGGATAACCCCATCCCCATGCCGTCTTCTTTGGTAGAGTAAAATGACTGAAATAGGTTTTCTTCCTGCTTATCGGTGATGCCTTTACCGCTATCACACACTGAAATTTGTACGGCACTATCATCGTGCGGTATCGCAGAGATTTTTATACATCGGTCGCTATTGGTTAAGCCTTGCATCGCATCGCTAGCGTTACGGATGAGGTTTAAAATAACCTGTTGAACTTGAGTCGCGTCAGCTATAACCAATGGTAGTTCTGGGGTGATATTTGTTTTTATTCGAGTATTAAAAAATAAACCTTCAACTTTAATGAAATTAAGACACTCATCTAACAAGTCATTTAAATTCACAGTTTCGTACTGATTAGTTTTGGGTTTCACAATCGCACGCAGCTGCTTTATAATTTCGCCACTGCGTAACGCTTGTTCTTCAATGCTTTCTAGTGCTTGTTTAACTTTCCCTAAGTCAGGATTGTCTGTGCTAATTCGGTTTTTTGCAGCAGCACAGCGGCTAACGATGGCGGTTAGCGGCTGGTTAAGCTCATGTGCAATGCTGGCGGTCATTTCACCCAGCATGTTGAGTCTATTGGTATGAGAGAACTCTTGGCGCTGGCGCTCTGCGTTTTGCTGTGCCACCTTAAGCTTGGTCCTATCAATATAGGCACTCAAGATGGCTGGCTTTTCTCTCCAATAAATGAGGCTTGACTTAACTTCCAAGTGCCTGATCGAGCTATCTCGATGCAGAGCGTCTACTTCATAATTTGTCGGTGCTGCTTCACCGTTCATTCGAGCTTGAATATACCCATCCATGCGATAACGCTCGTAGGGAGCAAATAAGGCTGATACTTTTTCTAGTTCTAAAACTTGATCGTAACTCTCATAACCCAAAATATTGATCAGCGACTTATTCACAAATAGCGCCCGCTCATTTCGATGAATCAGCACGCCCTCAATAGACTCGACCATAATTTCATGAAGCCCATCACTGTCTTTTTGGGCTTTCAGTTCGGTCAACTTCTGATCTGTGACATCAAACATCATACCGTCAAGTATGAGTTTAGGAATGGTTGCGTCAGGGGAGGTGCAGTATTCTGCGGTGTAATTTGCCTCACCTCTTATCATGACCCATTTCTCTTCGCCTGTTTTTGTAATGAGGCGGTGAGTCACTTCAAAAGGAAGTTCTTGCTTGATGGCTGTTTGTATTTCTTCCCAAACATGCGCTTGTTGCTCAGGAACGACTAATGACCTGAGGGATGGTACGCCTTCATCCATTAATTCTTGATCGATATACCCAGTTAGGTCGTATGCGCCTTGACTGACAAATAAAGCTGTCCAATCACAGTTATTCAAACACCTAAAAATCACACAGGGCAAACGCTCTACAATATTTTCTAAGAAGGTGTCTTCTGAAGAATCACTTTTGCTTATTTCAGGTTTCATTTGAGTATCTTTGGGGGTAAAAACAATAGACATCAGGGATCTTCTAATATGATTATTATCGTCATTTATAGCAATGGTTTATTTCAAAATTTCGATAAATACTCAGCAGCACTAAGTACTTTCCACAATCAAACTACGTATAAGCTCGACTGTTTCAGCGATTTAAAAAGCGTAACCTTATTGCCATGATAAAGATCGTTTTCTGATACTTTTTAAGGAATAAGGTAATGACACAAGCAAGCATGAACAATGAAACGATACAAAGTAATGATATTAAAGATGCCCAACTTGAGGTGCTTGCTATGATTCCTAAGTTTGGCACTTACTCCATCATTATCGGAATATTACTCATACTGACAGGTTGTCTTGGGGTACTACTACCTGGTGTGATCGCAGTAGAGGCCACATTGATCATCGGAGCCACTCTCTTGTTAGGGAGTATTTTTTGGCTAGTACACATCTATAACTACAAATCATATGGCTGGGTTCAGTGGTTGAAACCAATCATACTATTAATCACTGGTTGCTTAATGTTGTTTTACCCACTCCGTGGTGTTGCCTTTATTGGTTCACTGCTACTGGTTTACTTAGTATTAGATGCACTGAGTAGCTTTACATTTGCCTACTTATTACGTCCAGTAAAAGGCTGGGGTTGGATGATTTTTAATGGGGTGACATCATTAGCACTGGCAGTATTATTTCTAATGAGCTGGCCAGAAGGCACGCTAATTATCATTGGTCTATATATTTCTATTAGTCTATTCTTTGATGGTTGGGCTCTACTGTATATGGGTTGGATGCAGCGTCAATTAACCAAAGACCAAGCCTGACTTAAGGACACGTTTAACGCGTAGACTTCGAGCTGTACACATACCTCCGAAGTCTACGCGCCAGCAGGTTTAATCAATGACAGTAGTTGATCGATATTGACGGGTTTAGCTAGTACCGTGCAATTTTCTAGTTTGCCCGCCTCCAACGTCTGATCCGAAATATCACCAGACATAATGACCACAGGAATCGACTTCTTAGTCGCCGCTCTAAGTTGACTGATAAGCTCCACGCCATTCATCTCAGGAAGTCGGTAGTCGGTCAAAATAAAGTCAGGCTGAGTACCTTCTTGAATATGTTTAAGCGCCTCTTTACCACAGCTCGCAGTCACCACATCCATATCAAAAACACCGAGCAGTTCTGCCATCGCATCGACTATTGCAGGATCATCATCAACAACCAAAACAGTTAAACCATCACATGACATAGTTTTAGTAAACGAATGATTATTATCACTTTCATTTAAAGCATCTAACAGTGAAGATTGACTTAAAGGCACATCAACACTAAACGTTGAGCCTTTGCCGACTACCGATGAAACAGCAGTATTATGATCAAGAATACCTGCGATTTTTTTCACTATCGACAAGCCTAAACCCAAGCCTTTAGTCCTGTCTCGCACCGGATTATTAAGCTGATGATAGTCATTAAAAATACCCTCGAGCTCGTGTTCTGGAATGCCTTGCCCAGTGTCAGACACCGCTATACACACGTGTTCATCATGCAACTGACAGTCAATACTAATTGTTCCAGCGCAGGTATAGCGAATCGCGTTTGTGAGGTAGTTCTCAACAATGCGCGCCAACAATGCAGGGTCAGTTTTGACAACACACGTCACTGGAGAACAGGTAAATGTTAAACCTTTCGCTGCGATCTGTTCCGAATTACACGCCTCCATTTTTTTGAGAAAATCAACTAACGGTACTTCAACTTTGTGGGGAGTAATCGAGCCCGATTCAAGCGTACAAATATCCAGTAACGCGTCCAATAAGCCACCCATAGAGTCGAGCGATAAATTCATTTTTTCGCTAAGTTCTATTTGCTTGGGTTGGTCTAGTTGAACCGATAGTGTAGAGAGGTAGAGTCGTAAGGCTTGTAATGGCTGCCTAAGATCGTGACTCGCAGCGGCCAGAAAGCGAGACTTTTCTTGAGTCGCATCTTCTGCTTGTTGCTTTGCCAGTCGTAGCTCTTCTTCAAACGCTTTTCTGGCAGAAATATCACGGATTGCAGCGGCCACCATCATGCCATCAGCGGTATCAATGGGACTGAGACTAATTTCAATAGGAAGGTTACGGCCATCCTTCGTTACCGCCGATAAGTCTAAACCAGTCCCCATTCCTCGTGCTATGGGGTTACTAGAAAACGTATCTCTATGAGCAGCATGTGCGGATCGATAAGGCTGTGGCACTAAATCATCGACGTTCATAAGCTTTAGCTCACTCGCGCTATAACCCAGTAACTCAACCACTCGATGATTGGTTACTTTTATATTGCCAAGGTTATCAACAACCACGGTCGCATCCGGTGCTGAGTCAAGAAAGGCGTGGGCTTGAACAAGGTCTAACTTGCGCTGCACTCGTTCTGTAATATCGATAATGATCGCGACATACACAGACCTTTGGTCAAAGTGCATTTTTTGTAGGTGCACTTCTGTAGGGTATTCAGTGCCGTCTTTACGGCGGTGTAGCGTGTTGAATTGAATCTTTTGTTTTTCATCCAATGCCAACGTCTTGATGACTTGGTTAAACGTTTCATTGGTATGTTCAGGCTTTATGTCTACCGGCGTCATAGCCAACAGCTCATCCATGCCATAGCCCAGATTCTTTCGCGCCCCTTTATTGACTTGGATAAACTTTAAAGTGGCTGTATCAAATATGTAAATTTCATTCAGAGAGTTTTCCAGCACATTACTTAAATTAAGCTCATTGATCGTGTCGATTTTGCTTGTCTTTATAGCGCTGTCAGATTTCGTCATATTATTCTCAGATGAAATATTTAGACCAAGGTCCTAGTAAGTTTAGCTTAATAGGGATGAATATTCACAGAAAGATCTAACTAGTACGTAGACACTTGTGGCAACTACGTAGTGCGTTAAGCACATCTACGGATAGTTAGTCACAGCACTAAGCCCTAAAGTTAATCCTCATCAGTTGTTCTAGTGTACGCACAGCGTGTTTACACACTATTGGAGGATACCAAATGGCTAATTCAACCGAAAGCCCGCTACAACCACCCACCGAGAAATCGGGCATGGTCAACGCGATACAATCAAAATTCCCGACGGCTTATACCATTCTGTTTGGCCTAATTGTATTCATGGCTGCGCTAACTTGGATCGTACCTGCGGGGCAGTTCGACCGAGTCCAAAATGAAGCCTTAGGTAAAGATGTTCCCGTACCCGGCACTTATCAGCTGGTGGATGCAAATCATCAGGGCATCTCCGACATTCTCATGGCGCCCATTCAAGGCTTTTACGATCCTGACTCAGGGATGGCTAATGCCATTGATGTCGCTTTATTTGTGCTAGTAATTGGTGGCTTTCTGGGTGTAGTTAATTCTACAGGTGCTATCAATACTGGCATAGCACGTGCGATGACTCGCATGAAGGGGAAAGAAATATGGATGATCCCCATCATGATGGCGTTATTCGCTGCTGGAGGAACAACCTACGGCATGGCGGAAGAAACGCTGGCGTTTTATATCCTCATCATTCCTATCATGATTGCCGCTGGCTACGACTCAGTAACAGGCGTCGCGATCATAATGCTCGGCGCTGGCATTGGCGTACTGGGCTCTACTATCAACCCATTTGCAACGACGATTGCCTCTAACGCTGCAGGTATTCCTTTCACTGAAGGAATGACATTGCGCTTAGTTATTTTGGTGGTGGGTTGGTTGATTTGTACCGCATACGTGATGTGGTATGCCCATAGAGTTCGGAAAGACCCAAGCAAGTCCATCGTGGCCGCACAAAATGAAAGCAATAAAGAGTTCTTTCTGAAGCAAGTCGCCGCAGACGATGCACGTTTGACTAAATCTCAGTCGGTTATTTTGGTGGTGTTTTCCCTGACTTTCGCCGTGATGGTGTGGGGTGTTTCATCGCAAGGCTGGTGGATGGGAAAAATGGCATCACTATTTCTTGGTTCAGCACTCGTTATTGGTGTGATTGGTCGAGTCGGTGAAAAAGGATTTAGCGATGCCTTCGTTGAAGGTGCGCGTGATCTACTGGGTGTTGCCTTAATCATTGGTATCGCAAGAGGCATCGTGGTTGTGATGGATGCAGGGCATATTACCGACACCATTTTGAACTGGTCTGCGGAGTCCGTAAAAGGCTATTCAGCCGTGGTTTTCATCAATGTTATGTACGGCATCGAAGTGCTGCTTTCATTTTTTGTGCCTTCCACTTCAGGCTTAGCGGTCTTGAGTATGCCAATCATGGCGCCACTCGCTGACTTTTCAGGCGTCGGTCGTGAGCTTGTGGTAACGGCTTACCAATCAGCGTGTGGCATCGTTAATTTGATTACACCAACCTCGGCTGTTGTCGTGGGTGGTCTTGCGATTGGACGAGTGTCTTACGACAAGTGGATACGCTTTGTTTGGCCACTATTGATCATCCTTTCTATTCTCATTATGGCGGCACTTAGTCTCGGTGCAATGGCTTAATAATCAATTATCTACAGACGTAGAACTGTTAAAAGGTAAATAGCATGTCTCATAACTTAACCGAAGCACTCGGTGTTCATTCTGAAGTTGGAAAATTGCATAAAGTCATCGTATGCCGACCGGGTTTGGCACATACCCGTGTCACCCCAATGAATTGCAACGAGCTATTATTCGACGATGTATTTTGGGTAGAACAGGCAAAAAAGGACCATGCTGATTTTTGCTTACGCATGACAGAGCGCGGTATCGATGTGTTAGATGTTCATGAGTTACTCGCGGAAGTTCTGTCTTCGCCTCAAAGCCGTACTTGGGTGTTAGACCGTCGCATTACCGAAGATCAAGTCGGCGTTGGCATGTTAGACGAACTAAGAGGCTGGCTCAATGAGATGAAGCCTGCTGACTTAGCTGAGTTCCTTATTGGGGGTATCGCTGTTCATGACCTTCCGTTTAAACCTCATGGCATGTTTGGCAGTTACCTAGGCTCTGAGGGGTTTGTTATTCCACCTGTTCCAAACGCTATTTTCACACGTGACAATAGTTGCTGGATTTATAACGGTCTGACGCTAAACCCAATGCATTGGCAAGCGCGCCGACAGGAAACGCTGTTAATGGCGGCTATCTATCGTTTTCACCCTTTATTTACCGCGCAAGCGATGAATATCTGGTGGGGTGACCCTGATATTGATCACGGCCCAGCAACGCTTGAGGGTGGCGATGTGATGCCTATCGGTAATGGCACTGTTTTAATTGGCATGGGTGAGCGCTCAACACCACAAGCGGTGGGGCAGGTGGCTAAGTCATTATTTGCCTCCGGTGCGGCACAACGTGTGGTTGCTTGTGAAATGCCGAAAGCACGCTCAGCGATGCATTTGGATACGGTATTTAGCTTATGCGGTCACGATACTGCCACCAGCTATGTTGAAGTTGCTTCAACCATTAAGTGCTACTCATTACGCGCTGGGGATGTTGCGGGAACGGTTGATATTCGTGAAGAAAAGAAAGACTTATTTGATGTAACCGCAGAGTGTTTGGACATTAAAAAGTTACAGGTCGTGGCCACCGGCGGCGATAGCTATGAGCGCGAGCGCGAGCAGTGGGACGACGGCAATAATGTATTTGCGCTAGAGCCAGGCGTGGTGATTGGTTATGAGCGCAACACCTTTACTAATGACAAGTTACGCGAAGCCGGTATCGAAGTGATTACTGCCCGAGGCGCTGAGTTAGGCCGTGCGCGTGGTGGTGCTCACTGCATGACTTGCCCTATCCAACGCGACCCTGTTGCTTAATAATTAAGGAGTTACAAAATGCCATTCAATTTACGTAATCGAAGCTTGTTAAAGATTAAAGATTTCAGCCCGACTGAAGTAAAATTCTTACTGAAATTGGCCGCTGATTTAAAGTCTGCTAAATACACGGGAACGGAACAGCAGCGTTTAAAGGGAAAGAACATCGCGCTAATCTTTGAAAAAAACTCAACACGAACCCGGGTAGGCTTTGAAGTTGCCGCCTATGATCAGGGCGCTAATGTTACTTTTCTAGGCCCAACCGGTTCACATATCGGTCACAAGGAAACCATTAAAGATACCGCTCGTGTACTAGGCAGAATTTACGATGGTATTGAGTATCGTGGTTTCGGTCAGGAGATTGTTGAGCAACTGGCTGAGTTCTCTGGCGTCCCGGTGTTTAACGGCCTCACCAATGAATATCATCCAACGCAGTTTTTGGCCGATGCATTGACCATGCGCGAGCACAGTGAAAAACCAATGACTGAAATTACCTACTGTTTTATCGGTGATGCTGAAAATAACATGGGTGACTCCTTATTGATTGGTGGCGCCAAGCTAGGCATGAATGTGCGTTTATGTGCGCCAAAAGTGTGCTGGCCAACAAAAGAGATTATTCAATATGCAGAGTCGGTAGCCGCCGAAACTGGCACTAATTTGTTAGTCACGGAAGACCCTACAGAAGCGGTAAAAGGCTGCGATTTTATTTATACCGATGTATGGGTATCGATGGGTGAAGCACCAGAGAAATGGCAAGAGCGCATTGATTTGCTAACACCGTATCAAGTGAATACTGAATTGATGCAAAAAACCGGCAACCCGAATACGAAATTTATGCATTGCCTACCTGCGTTTCATAATACCGATACCACGACAGGTATGGAGATAAAGGAAAAGTTTGGACTGGACTGCATGGAAGTGACTGAAGAGGTGTTTGAATCTGAAGCATCCATCGTGTTTGATCAGGCCGAAAATCGTATGCATACGATTAAAGCGGTACTCGTTTCAATGATGGGAGACTAGTCATGCTGATAGTCATAGCACTGGGCGGTAATGCCTTATTGAAGCGTGGCGAGCCTTTAACTGTGGAGAATCAACGTGCCCATACAAAGGTTGCCACTCAGTCAATCGCTGAAGTGATTGCGGCCGGCCATCAAGTCATTATTACGCATGGAAATGGCCCTCAAGTCGGTTTGTTGGCGCTACAAGGCGCTGCATATAAACCGGATGAGGCTTATCCCTTGGATGTATTGGGTGCTGAAACTGAAGGCATGATTGGCTATTTGATTGAGCAAGAGCTTGAGAATGCGCTGCCTGCGGGACAACAAGTCGTGATGCTGCTGACGCAGGTTGAAGTTGACCCGAATGACTCTGCGTTTAGCGACCCATCTAAGCCTGTAGGGCCTATCTATACCAAGGAAGAAGCGGATAGTTTGGCCACAAAACGAGGCTGGACAGTCGCAGCGGATGGTGACCATTTCCGTCGAGTCGTTGCTTCACCAAAACCCATTTCGATACCCGATATTCCCGTGATTGAGCTATTGCTAACACATGGCATCATCGTGATTTGTGCGGGCGGTGGCGGTATTCCAATTGTACGACAACCAGATGGAAGCACTATGGGTGTTGAAGCCGTTATCGATAAGGATAGGGCGAGTGCCTTACTTGCCGAAAAGCTTGGGGCCGATATGTTACTAATGTTGACTGATGTTGATGCGGTTTATGAAAACTGGGGTACACCAAAGCAAATGCCGATCAGACAGATTTCTGCAAAGACAGTGAGTAAGCTGCCTTTAGCCAAAGGGTCTATGCAACCCAAGGTTGAAGCGGCGTGTGACTTTGCTAATGCGACAGGTGGCCATGCAGGTATTGGCACCTTAAGTGATGCTTTGAAAATTGTGGAAGGAGCCGCAGGCACCATAATTTCTAAGCATGTGCCGTTAATGTAATTGCTGTCTAAACAGCTTGTTTAAAACGCCAATGGTGGGTGGGCCTTTGGCTATTTTAACTTTTCAAATGAATTAGCATGAACAACTAATATTCTGCCGTAAAATAACGCTATAATCCTTTAAAATTGTTAGTCTTTATTAAGTGCACAATTAAGGATGATCATGCGTTTATATATCGCAGAGAAAAAAGAAACCGCTGTATCCATCTCAATTGCGCTGGGCGGCCCGTCCGTGCCAGACGGTATCTGCTTTGATATTGACGACGAGAAGGTGACTTGGTTGTCCGGACACCTATTGCGCTTAAGAAAGCCCGAAGAGCACAATGAAGATTTCAAACAATGGTCACTAGACTATTTACCCATGGAATGGCCAATAAGCTATACACCACTGGATAATCAGCGTGAGCATTTGACTAATATTATTGAATTAGCCCGTTCCGCAGATGAACTGGTTAATGCGGGTGAGCCTGACCCTGAAGGTCAACGCTTAGTGGATGAAGTCATTGAATATGCAAGGTTAGATAAACCTGTGCTGCGTATTTTGATTAATGATAATAACCCTGCAGCTATCCTACGCGCCTCTTTAAGCATGCGTAGCAATAACCATTATCGTGGTATGTCGCTGTCAGCCTTGGCTCGTGCAGTGTGTGATCAGCATTATGGTTTCAACTTAACCCGCGCTTATACATTACTAGCACGTAAGCAGGGCTATGTGGGTGTGTTATCGGTTGGACGAGTGCAAACACCAATACTGGGACTCATCGTCGCACGCGATAAACGACATGACGAATACCGGCCTTATACCTATCAAACGATACAAGCCACGATTGAGGTTGAAGGAAAGCAAATAGTCGCTCACTACTTGCCTGAACCCGGTGACTTAGTTGACCCGTTACAGCGCCTGATTGACCCAGCATTTGCTGACCAGATAGTGGCTGAAACCACGAACACCCTAGTAAAAATTGAGTCGGTTGATATAAAAGAACAGAAGGTATCTCCACCATTACCTCATAGCTTGCTGAGTTTACAAGCCGAAGCGGCCGAGAAATATGGCTATTCACCAAGGCAGGTATTGGATACCACTCAGCGACTTCGTGATGCGCATAAAGCAATTACCTACAGTCGTAGTGACTGTCGCTACTTAAGTGACGAGCGTTTTAGAGAAGCAACGATACTGATTGAAAAGCTCACAGCTAATTTCCCAGAAGCTGAGAGTTGTGACAGCCACCATAAAAGTGCTGCATTTGATTCTAAAAAAGTGGGTGCGCATCATGCGATTATCCCAACGGCTAGCGTGCCTGACTTAGCGGAACTGAGCGAGCAGGAGCAACGGATTTACCGACTCATCACCATGTCTTATTTGGCACAGTTTTATCCTGAAGAGCGCGTTCGTGTAACATGCATGTTGTTTAAGATTGCTGGTCATACCTTTGAAGCTAAAGGTAAAGTGAATGTTGATGCCGGTTGGCGTGCAGTTATGGATGGCGATGAAAGCACTCATGCACTGGATGGTATTGCGAAGGACAGTTTTGAATTAATTACCCACTATGATCATGCCAAGCTGTTAAATACTACTGTTATCAATAAACAAACAGTGCCGCCAGACCGTTACACCATGAAAACGTTATTACTTGATCTGACACGAATTGCTAACTACGTGACTGATCCGGCGATCAAACGCTTATTGCTTGAGAAAGATGCAGACCAACAAGGCGAGTCTGTGGGTATCGGGACGCCCGGAACACGTCATGGACATATTGAAACACTATTTTCCCGAGACTATATTGAGCAGTGCGATGGTCATGTTACGAGCACTAGTATTGGCCGTGAGTTCCATGACGCACTACCACCATTTGCGGTTAAACCTGATTTAACGGCGCTATGGCATGAAAAACAGCGGCGTATTGAGTCTGGGTTGATGGACTATCAAGACTTAATTGGTGAGGTAAATGTGATCATCGCGGATGAGATTGAGCGAGTGAAAGTGCAGGGCATGGATTTGCATGTTAGCTCGGTGGCTTGCCCTGTTTGTAACAAAGGCCATTTAAGACTTCGCCAAAATCAACAAAAAGTACCATTTTGGGGTTGCTCAGAGTTTCCGACATGTAAGGCGACGTTTTCTGATGTAAAAGGGAAACCAGCGCTGGAAGATACTAAAGCGATTGTTTCAACAGAACACTGTTGTCCGAAGTGTGACTCTGGCTTGATTCGTCGGCCAGCTAAAAAAGAGGGTGTTTTTTGGTGGGGCTGTAGCAAATACCCAAGTTGTGATTATCGGGCATTTGATCGCGAAGGTGTGCCTAGCTCAAATGAGGAATGATGTTCTAAAATCTGATGCCTCATTGCTATATCGGTAATGTCTGCAACTTTATAGGGCCTTTTGAGTCTGAATAGACAGATCTACCGATATTATTCGGTGATTGCCATTGCACGGAGGCCGCAATGTTCTTACTGATGACGGCAATGATAGTACTGTTCTTTCTTTGGATATTTTATAAAGCAGCAGTAGAGGTATTCAGCAGCTACGAAAAAAACTTTAAAGATTAAGCGAGCAAATGAAGTAATAGGTCGCTTATGACCGTGAAAGTAGGTGACTACCAATCAATCGTGAAAGTCATGTAATAACTTTCTTGATTATCTAATGGGAATAGAAGTCGGTAGTTATGACCTGACGGTGCAGTGTAGTCTGTCTGACGAATTTGAGTGTTGCGGTTATTCAGCGCCACATCGTCAAAAGAACTTCGACTTGTCTCAGTTAACTCAAACTCTTTGATTAAGTAGGTATTGAGTTCAGCGTGAGTAAAAAGTGACTTACCATTACGCTTGATCAAAACATCTGCCGTACAATCGTAGTTTTGTGGAGTGACTGCATAATCAACTGTGCCTATAACGATCTCATAAGCATCTTGAAACTCAGGGTTGCGAGTATGGCCATCTTTTTCTAGTAGCGCACCGGCAGCACTGTGATCATTTTTGAAATCAAAACAGTATTTATCAAAGATATTAGCAAAGTCATTTAGATGAGAGTTTTGTGCAGCTGAGGCATGGAATGACATCAAAATTAATGCCGAAACATAAAAAACTTTCATCACCAGGAGATCCTAAAGTACGGGGCTATTCTGCAAGAGGCATACAGCGTATTGTATCGATAAATAACAGAATATGCATCCTGTTTACGGTTGTTAGATATTGCAATAATTTATCAGTTAGTTCGGTTTCCACTAATATAGTTCAATTTTCCCTCAAAATATTGGCTATAAAGTAGCGGTAAGGTTACTAAGCCACTGTATCTTAGCAAGATTGCCATAAAAAAAACTAATCACAATTTTAAACTGCAACTAAAGTATTTTCTAAGACACCGATACCTTCAACTTTACACGTAACAACATCACCAGCCTTTAAATATTCTGCAGGCGTTCGGGCAAAGCCGACACCATCGGGGGTTCCTGTTGCAATCACAATCGTGTAACCGAAAATATGCTCATGTACTTTGTCTACAGGGATTTTTTTACCCGTCTTTCCAATGATGATTGCTAACTCGACTTCCCAGTCCAATTGCTCACTGACTTCAGGATCATCGGGAATTGCAGCGTCAGGACCAATCACTGATGTATTCGCCTTGGTGAAGACAATTGGCGCTTTTGGTTTACGTGCCGTGCGGCCAGCAGCCGAAGCGGCTTCGGCGATATGGTCAAAGTAATTAAGACCCATGCAAATGACATTTTTATTAGGTCGAGGAATTGGCGCTAGCAGTTGAATTTGGTCTCTACTGACTCGAATATCTTTAGATAGATCAACTGATGCAAGTAGTTCTTCACGAGAAGGGTGCGCTATAAGCAACTGCATACTTTGCCAATGTTCAGACGCTAAGGGGTCTGACAATACCGGTAAGTAATATTGCTATTCACTCTCGATAAAGACAGCGGTGCTATGCTTATAAATACAACTACCCAAATTCATACGTAAATTCCTATAGCGTTATTTGATTACTTTTAAGGCAGCATATCAGTGTTACGCTCCCAGTTAACTTATATGTATAGAGTTTATAGTATTAACTGGGCTATTTTAACCTTAAGCTTGAACCCTACAGTCACTACGGCAACTAATATAATCAAAACCAATTAGAAAAAAGGACATGCAATGAAACTTAAACAAAGCCTCGTATTAAGCCTCGCAGTAATACTGACTACACCACTTATCGCAGCAGACAATAGCGGTATTAAAAATACGACTTTGTTTCATCAGTTGAGCCTAGCATCTGCACTTGAAGCAGCCCAAAGTAGCATCGCAGAATGTAGAAAGGACACGCAAAATGTGAGCGCTACTGTCGTAGACAGAAATGGCCTCACTCAAGTTATTTTAAGAGATACTAATGCTAGTGCTATCTCATCTGAACTAAGTCGTAAAAAAGCGTATACCGCTGCTAACTTTCAAAAGAACACAACTCAACTAGCAGACCTTTCTGATACTGCAGTAGGGCGGAGCCATGGCGTACTTATGTCAGCAGGTGGTGTGTTGATTACTGTCAATGACATTATCTATGGTGCTGTCGGTGTGAGTGGGTCAAGTACAGGTGCTAAAGATGACTTATGTGCAAAAGCTGGCGCCCAGGTAGTAATTGACGCCATTATTGCTGATAAAGAGCAAGCAGTCGCTTTAGAAGAAGCGAAAGCTGAAGTGCCTGAAGTTAAAAGTAAGGACTAGCGCCCTAACTCATTGATACTTCTGCTAGACGATCTAGCTGACCGACTTTGATCATCTCTGGATGACAATTTCTTTGCGGTCTTAGCAGAAGTACTTATACTGTTTCTTGATAAGCGATTTATATTCTTTCGTGATATCTCAAGCTTAGCAAATAAAACACTCAGCTCTTCAGAACTGATGACCCCATCTACTTTCATACTTTGCTCAAGCTTTTTAATGTCTTGTTGCTCGCGTGTTAATTTCTTTACTTCCCTAGGCGTTAATTTTCCAAGATTGCTGCCCTGTACTATCGACTTAGCTTGCTTTCCTTGGATGGACATAACACCCTCAACTGAAGCATAGCTGGCTTGTACACTCATCAAGCCAATTAAAACGGCACCTAACATAACGGGTCTTAGTTTATTGTTATTCATTTCTTCCCCAAGTGGATAAATTTAGACAAAAATCATTATTCACAGGGTTAGATGAAATAATAACCATTTCGGTTCAATTTCTTTATTGTTTATTTTTAGCACATTTAATTTTATTGCAGTTATGTAAATATTAAATGCAAAAAAAACGGCATATCCATGACAGATACACCGTTATTAACCATTAAGATAAAATTAAATTAGGCAATTACTTATGCGTGTTGTAATAAACAGCCTTACCAGAGTGACCTTTCTGATGGTTATTACCACCATTGATATGGCGACTTCCATTACTACGGTGAGCTTGAGGCGCATAACGATACGCAGCACGTGCATTACCATTTGAACGGAACTGTCTGTTTTGTGCATTCATGCGGTTATTGTGACGACCTGAGTTATAGGTATTCACATGACGCTGCTGAACACGCGCTGCAGGCTGGTGATAATGTCTATTTGAGCCACTTGATAACTGAACTGATACATACGACGTAGCAGGTCTATAAACTCTAGTTGGTGCTGGTGCACGGTAAACTGGCTGCTGTACATAAACAACAGGAGCAGGCGCTACGTAACGCACCGTTTGAACAGGCGTACGATACACAGGCTTACTAACTACTTGTCTTCTTTGAGCTGTTGCACGCTGTGACGCGATAAGTGCTGCCTTTTGACGTGCTGCTTGAGCACGTTGAGCTGCAACACGCTGCTGCTGAATAACTGCATTTTTTCTAGCTTGTGCTTGCTTCTGTTGCGCAAGCGCTTGGGCACGTCGCTGCTGTGTAATTCGCTGCTGGTTAGCAAGTGCCTTTTGTTGACGCGCTCTTTGAGCCTGCACATGCTTTTGGTTATTTTGCTGACTTACTTGAATACGAGGCACTGTATACGCTTGGTTGTGAGAGTGGCTCTGTATTAGCTGGGGATTATTTGGCGCACACAGTACATGGCTATGAGCTTGAGTCGTTGCCAGCAAAGCAATCGTACTAATGCTTAATAAACTGAGGGGCTTAATCATTTTATTACTTCCTAATTGATTCGTTTTTTTTGGAATAAAAACGCAGCACATCCTGTGCTACTAAGCGTTGAGACGGCTATCTTAAGGATAAGTTCTGATTTCCGCAAATATATTCTAAGTATTTGAAACAATTAACTAAAAATGTTTTTCATCTGCTTTTTAGTACCGCTTATCGGCAACATTTGAACCTGATTCAGCACCTTAAAAAATAGGTAAAACCAAGTCACTTTTAACAGGTTGCCAACGAGAGAGATCCACAGATGTATCAAAAACCCAGTCAGCCCCCTTAGGATGAACTGATGTTTTTAATATTTTCAAATAATCTTTTCTGGGAATATTAGTAGCACCAAGGCTGACTAAGTGCGGGTTTTCAATTTGGCAGTCTATTAGACGATAACCAACATGCTGGGCATACCAAGCAAGTGCTACAAACGCAATTTTTGACGTATCGCGCTCAGTACTAAACATAGACTCACCACTAAACACACCATTACTACTGATACCGTAAAGCCCACCCACAAGCTCATCATGCGCGTTGTAGACTTCTACAGAGTGAGCAACACCTATCTTATGCAAGCGATAGTAAGCATTTTGCATTTCAGGAGAAATCCACGTGTCTTCACTATAAGAACGTGGCGCAGCACAAGCCTCTATAACACCTTGGAAATCTCTATCAAAAGCAATGGTGTAACCTTTATTTCTAATCGTCTTTCTCAAGCTTCTTGAAAACGAAATGTTTTCTGGAAATAGGACTGAACGAGTATCAGGATTCCACCAAAAGATAGGTTCATCTTCATTAAACCAAGGGAATATACCAGCATGATAAGCATTAATTAAGCGAGTAGGGGACAAGTCCCCACCAATAGCAATAAGGCCATTGGGCTCATCCCACGCCATTTCTGGCGGAGGAAATGCCTCATCGATCGCATTAGGTTCTAAGTAAGTTAGTTCCGAATTAGACATTGGATTATTCGGTTAGACTTCACTGAGTGCATCAAGATATTTTTCAGCATCTAGCGCAGCCATACAGCCTGTACCGGCTGAAGTAATCGCTTGACGATAAATATGATCCATCACATCGCCCGCAGCAAATACACCAGGCACACTTGTTGCCGTTGCATTTCCGTTACTGCCGCTATTCACAACGATGTAACCACCATTCATGTTTAGTTGGCTCTCGAAAATACCTGTGTTTGGTTTATGACCAATCGCAATAAACACACCATGAACATCGATATCTTGTGTTTCATTGGTCTTAGTGTGCTTGATACGCATACCTGTCACACCCGACTTATCACCTAGCACTTCTTCTAGTTCGTTATCCCAAAGAATAGTGATGTTGCCGTTTTTCGCTTTTTCGAAGATTTGATCTTGTAAGATCTTTTCAGACTTAAGAGAGTCACGGCGGTGTACCAAGAATACTTCTGAAGCAATGTTAGATAAATACAGCGCTTCTTCGACCGCAGTATTACCACCACCAATCACCGCTACACGCTGCTTACGATAAAAGAAACCATCACACGTTGCGCAAGCAGAAACACCTTTACCTTTAAATGCTTCTTCAGATTCAAGGCCTAGGTACATTGCAGAAGCACCCGTACAAATGATTAATGCATCACATGTATAACTCCCAGTATCTCCTTGTAATTTATAAGGACGACTACTGAAATCGACACTCGCAATCTGGTCGATAATCATTTCAGTATTAAAGCGCTCAGCATGTTTGCGCATGCGATCCATTAACTCTGGACCTTGAACACCATCATTATCACCAGGCCAGTTATCAACATCTGTTGTCGTTGTCAGCTGCCCACCTTGTTCCATACCCGTAATTAAAACAGGATTCAAATTGGCACGTGCAGCATAGACAGCAGCAGTGTAACCGGCAGGGCCAGAACCAAGAATCAATAAGCGGCAATGTTTCGTATCTTGCATGGAAAAATCCTGAATTATGTAGTTAGTGGGTGCAATAGTACGGAAAGGGGCTCTTAAGGTAAATCACGGGTATAATAAATGTTCTTTTTCTTGCCTCAAACCTTTATAATCACCTGTCAACAGGGGCGTGACATGGCTTAATAATTACAATTAGTAGCCATTTTTCATACATTATAATAATTATATCCCGTTCGGGAAGTGAACTTCATGGAGTAGGTTTTGGCAGACAACGGATTTGGAAATAAGCTTAATGCAAAAAAAATAGTAAGCTTGCAGCAAACCAGTATTTTATTTTTCTCATGTTTAAGCGCAGTCATACTGCTGGCACTAGTATCATTTAATCCACAAGATCCCAGCTTTATACAATTTGATAGCGACGCTATTATTCAAAACAAAGCAGGCCCTGCTGGCGCCTATTTAGCAAGTATCCTCATTGGGTTTTTAGGTTACTTAGCTTATCTCATACCGTTAGCCTTACTATATGTAGGCTTTTTCTTATTTAGACCAATGCCTAGACAAGGTGGTTTAAATACTTGGTTAACTGTAACGGGTGTATTTTTAGCACTGTTCTGCGGTTGTGGCCTAGTGACACTACTATGGCCAGAGAGTAGCCTAACTTTTAAAGCAGGTGGCTTACTCGGCTTGATGATGGCTAAGGCAATGGTCGCGGTACTCGGTGACTTTGGTTCTACCGTAGCGCTATTTTGCGGTTTCTTTGCGGGCCTTACCCTAATACTGGATATATCTTGGTTAAAGGTTGTCGACAAAGTAGGGGAATGGGCACTTTGGTTATTTGAAAAGGTTATGGGCGACCCAGACGACCTATCTGAAGGTAAGAAAGAAAGTAGGCTCAAAATGCCTAAGATGCCTAAAATAAGTTTACCTAAGAAGAAAGCTAAAGAAGAAGTAGCAGCTGTAAGTAGCGCCTCTTCAGCGCCAAAAGCTCAACCACCTGCAAAAACTGAAACAAAAGCAAAAAAGCTATCTATCGCAGCAGCGGCTGCAGTAGCCGGCGTCGGTGCATTAGTCTCACGTAAGGGCGCTGCGAAAGCAGAGCCAGAAGAGCTTGTGATTAATATAGACGAGATGGATGAACTGGACGAACTAGATGAAATCCCAACTATTCGTGAAGTTGTTAAGACTCAAGCAGAGCCATTAAGCGCTCCACCAGTCAAAATCACTAGACCCGCACCTATTGCTCCAGCTCAAGCACCCGCTGCTGTAGAGGATGATTTTGACGATGAGGAAGAATACTTAAGCCCAGTCGCACTTCCAAAGCAAAAGCCCGCTGCACCTAAAAAAGTAAGCGCACCAGCTACTGCTAACAAAAGACCACCAACGGAAAAGCTAGGACTAGTTCCTCCTTTAGACCTTTTAGAGCCAGCACCCGCGAATCAAGACAAATTCTCTGAAGAACAGTTAAATGATCTAGCCAATAGCATTCAAACAACACTGGCTGATTACGGCATCAATGGTGTTGAAGTTGTTGACCGGTTCCCTGGCCCTGTTGTTACACGTTTCGAAATCGACCTACCACCGGGTACAAAAGTAAGTCGTATTTCAGGGTTGAGCAAAGATATTGCTCGTAGTATGCGTGTTCCTAGTATTCGTATCGTTGAAGTCATTCCGGGTAAAACAACCATTGGTATCGAAATACCCAATGATACCCGTGAGCTTGTCGCGATTAGTGAAATTTTGAATGCTCCGATTTTCCAGCAATCAAAGTCACCACTCACTATTGCAATGGGTAAGACAATCGCGGGTAACCCTGCCATTGCTGACCTTGCGAAAATGCCTCATGTGTTGGTAGCGGGTACAACCGGTTCTGGTAAATCAGTTGCGGTTAACGCAATGATTATGAGTCTGCTTTACAAGTCGACGCCTGAGCAAGTTAAGCTTATTTTGATTGACCCTAAAATGCTTGAGCTAAGTATTTATGAGGGCATCCCTCACCTCTTAACCTCTGTTGTTACTGACATGAAAGATGCAGCGAATGCATTACGCTGGTGTGTGGGTGAAATGGAACGTCGTTATGCCGCTATGTCGTACATGAAAGTGCGTAACATTGCTGGATACAATCAGAAGGTCCAGGAAGCCATTGATCGTGGTGAGCCAATTACTGATCCTAGCTTTGACCCTACTAAGCATGTAGATGTGCAGCCTTCGATTCTTGAGCCTTACCCGTATATCGTTGTTGTCATCGATGAGTTCGCTGACATGATTATGGTAGTCGGTAAGAAGGTAGAAGAGTTGATTGCTCGATTAGCTCAGAAGGCACGTGCATCAGGTATTCACTTAATCCTTGCGACACAGCGTCCTTCTGTAGATGTTATTACTGGTTTGATCAAAGCTAACATTCCATCTCGAATCGCCTTCCAAGTATCCACTAGAATTGATTCACGAACCATTCTTGACCAAGGTGGTGCTGAGCAGCTACTTGGTAATGGTGATATGTTGTACATGCCTCCTGGTACAGGTTTACCTCAGCGTATACATGGAGCATTTGTAAGTGACGAAGAAGTTGAAGTCACTGTAAACTACCTCAAAGAAAATGGGGAACCCAAGTATCTGGATGATGTCCTACAGGATACTGGCGGTGCGAGTGCGCCCATCCCCGGATTAGAACCATTAGCGGACTCCGAGGGTGATGCGCTGTATGACCAAGGTGTTAGTATTGTGACGGAGTCACGACGAGCATCGATTTCATACTTGCAACGCCGCCTTAAGATTGGTTACAACCGCGCAGCCTCAATGATTGAGGATATGGAAAAAGCCGGTGTTGTTAGTGAAACGCAATCCAATGGAACACGCGAAGTACTAGCTCCACCACCTGTGAAAGACTGAGGAATACATGAAAAAAACAATTTTAACAGCTGTCTTTATTGCAGCTACAAGCATGAGTCAGCTAGCGGTTGCAGATGCTAAAGAAGCACGAGCACGCCTTGATTCATTCTTTACTAAAGTGACCAGCTTGAAAGGTAGCTTTAAGCAACAAGTGTTTGACAAGAAAGGCAAAGCAATACAAAACAGTTCTGGTTTGATGTATATGAGCCGCCCGGGTCGCTTCCGCTGGGTTTATATGACTCCTGAGCCACAAGAACTGGTTAGTGATGGTAAGAATCTTTGGATTTATGATGAAGACTTAGAGCAAGTAACAATTAAGCCAGTTAACTCTGCTGTATCTTCAACGCCTATGTCTTTCTTAACAAGAAGAGATGTACCCGCTGCACGCTTTCACATTAAAGCGCTACCTGCACGTGGTGGACAAGATTGGTTCCAACTAACACCTAAGCAAGCAAGTCGTGATTTCAAGAGCATTGAAATGGGATTGGATGTTAAAGGTAATCTGAAACGTATGGTTATGCATGACCAGCTTGGCCAACGCACTGATATCATTTTAAACACGCAAAGCAATATACCAATCAGCGGCGGTACTTTTTACTTCCAAGCACCTAAGGGTGTAGATGTGATCGGTAAAGCACGTTGATCGTTTAATTTGATCTCGCTTTAGATAGCAAAAAGCCACCGTAAAGGTGGCTTTTTTGTGTCTGTATGCTTTTGAAACTAAGCGTTTGCGTAATACTTTGTGATGCCACGACCTAATGCTTCAAGTGTTTCAGTGAAGACTTCATCATCTTCTTGCAATAGTGTCATTCTAAAGCCGTTTAATGATGAGCCAAAACCACTCAGAGGTACAACACAGATAGCTTCTGAAGCCATTAACTCATAAGTAAACTGGAAGTCAGGTGCGACTAGCTTTTCGGATAACAACTCATTTAGGTATAAACGCGATGCCTTAGTCGTTGCACTCAGTTGTGAGCGGGGTAAGTCGAGCAACTGAACAACAAAGTAAAAGACGCCACCTGGCATCGATACACGCACTTGTGGTATCTGTTCGAAAAAAGCTACTGCTTGCTCAGCTCTACGATGATACTTTTCAATACGCCCCTGCAGGTAGTCTTTAAACTTGGGTGACGAGTAAATATGAGGTAATACCATTTGAGGTAATGTCGTCGAGCAAACCTCTAACATTTTAGCCAATAAAATCATGTTAATGAAATCATGGAACTCAGCATCTTTTTCTGAGTTGTATACTTCAATCCAACCACAACGAGAACCCGGCCAAGGAACATCTTTACTGATGCCTTTCATGCTTATACCTGGTACATCACCGATTATTTCATGCAGCAATACGTTCTCTACACCATCAAAGACCATTGAATGATAGATTTCGTCAAAGATCAGAAAGCAATCATGATCTTTGGCAATTTTAACGATCGCTTCGAGGGTTTCGCGCTTAAAAACGCGACCTGTTGGGTTGTTAGGATTAATCACCAAAATCGCCACAACATGATCATTGTATTTAACTTTGTTTTCTATTTCTTCAAGGTTAGGCTCCCAGTCATTTTCTGGGTCCAAGTTATAAGAGATAAATGAGCAACCGGCATGCATTGCCTCAGCAGTCGCATGAGACGGGTAAGTAGGCGAGGGTACTAATATTCTAGCTTCTCTAGGTAAGTTATTAATTACCTTATTAATTGCCTCTCCTAGACCATTGAAAAATAGAATATCATCAACAGTACATATTTTTTCATTAGAGAAGTTTTTTAGGACAAATTCTCGAGTGGGTAAATAACCACGCGTGTCTGTATAGGCAAAGACTTTATCTGTAACCGAGTTCTCTCGGACAATCTCTTTGATCCATTCAGGCATCTGCTCACCTGCGGTAATAGGATCACCAATATTCTCCCAGACCATTGAAAGATTGCCTAACTTTTCTAACTGCTTTCCAATAGTGACCACTTCACGAATGGGGTAGTTTAGAAGCTTATTATCTGCCCGTAATAAATTCTGTCGCACGTTTATCTACTCTTGTTTTAGTTGGTAGCGACATATTAACAAAGCCTGCGCTAACTGCGACCCTAAAACTGTATTTCTAATGATATTTATAAGTGATGTTATTTATTGTTCTTGAATGAAAGTGCTTGGTGTAAACTTCTTAGGCCAAACCCCAAACGATGGAGAAGTACGCATGAGCGAACTTTCAAAAGAAACAATCGAAAATACCCTGAAAATTATAAATGACAAATATCAAGGTAATGACATTGTCAGTAGTGGTGCGGTTAAATCAATTGAAATTGATGCAGGTAAGGCCTCTGTAACTGTAGAGCTTGGATATGCGGCCGGAGAATACGCCAATGCACTTAAGTCAGAAATAGAAGGACTTCTATCTTCAACAGCAGACGTTATTAGTTCAGAAGTGACTGTGAATCAAAATATCGTGGCTCATGCTGTTCAAAAATCACTAAAGCGTATTGAAGGCATTAAAAATATTATTGCAATTGCCTCTGGTAAAGGAGGCGTTGGTAAGTCAACAACGGCTGCAAACTTAGCGCTAGCCCTATCCGCAGATGGTGCAAAAGTAGGGGTGTTAGACGCTGATATCTATGGCCCAAGCCAACCACGCATGCTGGGCATGTCAGGTACACCTGAGTCTAAGGACGGCTCTACGCTTGAGCCAATGGAAAACTTTGGTATTAAAGCCATGTCGATCGGCTTTTTAGTAGAAGAAGATACTCCAATGATTTGGCGTGGCCCTATGGTGACACAGGCACTAGAGCAAATGCTTCGTGACACTAACTGGGGAGATTTGGATTATTTAATCGTCGATTTACCTCCAGGAACAGGTGATGCACAGCTAACACTGTCACAAAAGATCCCTGTCAGTGGCGCTGTTATTGTTACTACTCCTCAAGATATCGCCTTACTCGATGCACGAAAAGGCTTGGCTATGTTTGAAAAAGTGGCGGTTCCTGTACTGGGTATTGTTGAGAATATGAGCATTCATATTTGTACTGAGTGTGGTCATGCAGAACATATCTTCGGTGAAGGTGGCGGAGAGCGCATGTCTAAAGATTTCGATGTGGATTTCTTAGGCTCTTTACCGTTAGATATCAATATTCGCCAACAGGCAGATGACGGAAAGCCGTCGGTTATCTCTGACCCAGACGGTAAGATTAGTGAGATGTATCATGATATTTCTCGTACCATGGCGGCAAAGCTTGCTGAGAAATCAAAGGATTACAGTAATAAATTCCCTAATATCGTGATTCACAAGTCATAGAATAGACCATTTATCGACAAAGAGTCGCATGGGTTTATTGTGCGACTCTTTTGTTTTAAGATGGACTAATGACTAAAATTATATCAAAACTAATTATAATACTAAGCCTTTTCTCAATAACCGCATGCAGCTCATCCGGCGGTAGAATCAAAGGCATTGCTGAGCCACCACAAGTTTCCGTTAAAGATGTTCAATTTGAACGTTTAAACTGGCAGGGCGGCGACGCAAACTTCATTCTTAACATCACTAACCCAAATGCATTCCCTTTACCGTTAACTGGATTTGACTATGCTTTAAGCATCAATAAAATCCAAGTCGCTAACGGTAACCGCGATCAATCATTTACTATTCCTGCACGCCAGACTAAACAAGTACAAGTGCCATTAAAGGTCAGCTTTGTAAATATAGCGCGTATGTTGCCAGGTTTGTTTGGACAGGGCACAATGCAGTATGAATTAGCAGGATCAGCTCACTTGCCATGGCTGAATATTCCATTTTCCCGCACAGGCAGCACCAATTTGAGACCTTGATATGAGTATCAAAGCAGACCACTGGATTCGCCAGATGTCAGAAGATCATGGAATGATCGAACCTTACGAGCCAGGGCAAGTACGTTCTGTCAATGAAGAACGTATTATCTCATACGGAACATCGAGCTACGGTTACGATGTTCGCTGTGCTAACGAGTTTAAAATTTTCACCAACATAAACTCTGCGGTAGTAGATCCGAAGAACTTTGACGAAAATAGCTTCGTCGATGTGCAATCTGACGTTTGTATTATTCCGCCAAACTCATTTGCATTAGCGCGTACCGTAGAATATTTCCGCATTCCACGCAGCGTGTTAACCATCTGTCTAGGCAAGTCTACCTATGCTCGCTGTGGTATTATCGTTAATGTCACGCCATTAGAGCCAGAATGGGAAGGACACGTCACTTTAGAGTTCTCAAATACAACAACACTGCCTGCAAAGATTTATGCAAATGAAGGTGTTGCACAAATGTTGTTCTTTGAGTCAGATGAAGAATGTGAAACTTCTTACCGTGACCGTGGCGGTAAATACCAAGGGCAAACTGGCGTTACATTACCACGCACCTAATAGCAGTGTGGCTCTGCCATTCTTCACAAATTAACAAACGAGATTGACCCATGAGAACTGAAAAGGTTGTTTTTGCATTTTTCATTGTGCTTGCACTGACACTGAATTTTGGTTTTTTCTTAGGAGATCTCTCAAACCCACTTCATCACGATGTGTATGAGTTATTTGCGGCGATAGTCGTTAGTCTTATTGCTACCGTGTTGAAGTTTGGCGATAGAACACACCTTGGCTCAGTATTTCTTGCGACTAGTTTAGTGGCTGACTTACAGTTGATATTTGCCGCCATCATTTGGGGTATAAACTCACAACCTGGACTACCACTTGAGGCAGACACATTGGCAACAATCGTGTCACTCAGTGGTGGTGCATTGCTAGCTAACATTATCTCAGTCATTTTATTGGTTTCAGAAACGGTTAATCTGCGCCGCTAGGCCAGCATTCGGCAACTGCCATGTCTAACCTAATCTATCTCTTATTACGTCGTTTACGTTCTCCATTGATTACATTGATCTTGGTTTACGCCATCTCAATGACGGGGTATGTAATGATTCCAGGAGAAGATGGAAACCATGATCCTTACCAAATGTCATTCTTTGATGCTTTCTACTTTGTTAGCTTCATGGGTACAACAATTGGTTTTGGTGAAATTCCTTACGAATTCACTCAAGAGCAACGTTATTGGACGCTGGTTTGTTTATACGCCACGGTTATTAGTTGGTTATACGGTGTTGGTTCGCTATTAAATGTATTCCAAGACCCCGCATTTCGCCAACAAATTAAAATCAATAGCTTCAAACGTAGCGTGAGCAGAATACGTCAACCGTTCTACCTAATCTGTGGTTATGGTGAAACAGGGCGCATGCTTGTCAATGACTTAGCCGAAGATGGCATACTCTCGGTCATATTAGACCCCGAAGAAGGCCCAATTAACGAACTTGAGGTCAATGACCTTGCCATCTCACCGCTCTGGCTAAAAGCAGATGCTTCTGACGCACAAATTTTAGAAATAGCAGGTATCAACCATCGCTGTTGCTCTGGAATCATATCCTTAGCTAACAATGACAGAGTAAATCTGACAATTGCAATCGTCGCACAATTACTCAATAAAAATGTACGCCTCATTGCACGAGCAGACAGTCAAGAGTCTGAATCAAACATACTTTCCTTTGGTGCTAACGAAGTAATCAACCCGTTTGAAACCTTTGCCTCGCGTCTTGCGTTAGCCATTCATTCACCCGCATTACATTTAATATACGAATGGACTACTGGCTCACGTGATAAACGAGTTGATGAAATCTACACGCCCAAGAATGGTAAATGGATTATCTGTGGTTTTGGTGATTTTGGGCGTGCAGCCTATCGCTACTTAGATGAGATTGGTGAAACACTGTGTGTAATCGAGCCTGACCGTAACCGAAGGGACTTACCATCAGGTACCGTGATAGGACGTCCAACAGAAGCGGCAACGCTTAAAAAGGCAGGTATTGATGAGGCCGTTGGGATTATCGCTGGCACAGGAAATGACCCTGATAACTTATCTGTTCTAATGACTGCATTTGAGATCAATCAAAATATCTTCCGTATAGCGCACCAAAACGAAGAGAAAAATCAACCCATCTTCGAAGCAGCCAATCTTGATCTTGTCATGCGACGTGGAAACTTGATTTCTGACAAGATTTTTGCCCTAATCCGAACACCATTGCTAGGTGACTTTTTACGAATCGTCAGCCGTTTTAAAAAGGCTCGTGCAAATATATTAGCATCCAGAATGATTGGGGTAATGGGCAATGACTTCCCTGAGCTTTGGGAGCTAACCGTTGATAAGAAAACAACACCAGCACTATTTTCTCGACTAGAGCAATCACAAGTACTGGTAAAAGACTTGCTGCGTCACCCTGACGACCGTGATCAAAGTATTCAAGCCATCATGTTATTTCTGAAGCGTGGTGATGGTAACGTGATGCTCCCTGAAGATAACCGCATCGTTCACAAAGGTGATCGGTTCCTTATGTGCGGCAATCGACAGGCACACCACAATATACAAATAACCACTCGAAACGATCAGTACTTACAATACGTACTTACGGGGAAATTGTTACCAGACAGCTGGGTTTGGAAAAAAATAATCGCTTACAAAGAGCAGCTAGAGGCTCGTAAAAGCTAGCTCATCATCCTAAGATTTCGTGTCATCAACTCTTCTTGATTCCGTTTTATATCGACTTCCTTTTTTGCCAATAACTCATCAGGCAGACGCAGTTCTGGAATTTCATAACCTTTGCTGTTTTGCCACGATCTAATCAGATTAAACTGCTCTACAGAAGGACGCTTAGCAAGCAAGTGACTAAACTGCTTAATACCTTTCGTTTCAGCTAAGTAAGTCACTGCATTCATCCACGCATGATCAAACCCCAGCGTTTTGATATTGAACTTACGAATGTACTTTTTACCTTCGACACTGCCGGACACGACAAAGTAAGGTGTATAGATAACAGATGTATATATTTTTTTACGACCCGGTTTAGGCTGCTTCGCACGTGATTCTCGACGCTTAGTGTGGCGAACAAACTTCATTTTAATGCCTGACACACCAGTGATGTAAGCAGAGTTCTGAGGACGCTCTATTTTCAGTCGATCTCGCTGACTCTTCTCAAGCATTGCTTCAAAATCCCACTCAGCTAGTAGTTTTTTGGCTTCTTCGTGAACTGCGTCAGCATCTTTATTCTTGATACCTAACCAGCTTTGGCGGTTTTTCTTTTCACTCGCAAAATATCGGGTCACACGAAATCCTCTAAAACCTGATGGATGCGGGCTATCGGTGTGGTTATAAATGGGCATATTACTGTATTCGTATAATGTAAGTTTGGGGGATGTATGAGATATTTTATTATTATAAGACTAAAATAGCGATATATTAGGCATTATCGCACATATAATAGGGAAGAATGAAGGGATAAAGCTGATATGGATATTACGATTTCCTAATAATTACCAAGAAGTATTATTTCAATGCTCCTTAGCAGACATCCATAAAAAAAGGCCAGTAAACTGGCCTTTTTTTATTAACTAACTACAAACTTACTTTGAAAAATCATCACCCAAGGTGATTTCACCTTGCTTAGGCTTTTCAGCCACAACTGGAGAAAATTTATCTTCAACCTTAACAGTAGATACTTTTTTCGTCGTCGTAATCACTGGCTTAGGCACTGCTGGTATAACAGGTACTACAACCGGTGCAACCTCTTTGCTTGGCGTCTTTTCAGTCGTTACACGAGGTTTTGTAGCTTTCTTAACTGGTGATGCTTTACGACGAGTCGTTGTCGTAGCAGCAGGCACAACAGATTTATCTGCAACTTTAACTTCAACAGGCTTAACACTAGGCTCAGCTGGCTTCACTTCACTGATTGGCGAGACCACTTTATCAGCTACTATTACAGCATCTTTAGGCTTAGTCGCTTTCTTGGTCGGCACACGACGAGTTGTTTTACGTGTCATCGTATTGGTTTTAGCTGCTACAGGAGAGTTTGTCTCAGCAGGCTTCTCTGAGGAACTAGCTTTCTCAACCGCTGCAGGTTGAGACTTAATCTCTTGCTCAACTTCAGTCGCTTTACTTTCAGTACTTGCTACAGTTGGTGAAACTTTTGTAGCAGAAACTTCAGAACTTTCAGTCTTAGCTTTAAGGGTACGAGGCTTACGCGTTCTCGGCTTCTTTACTGGCTCCGCTTTAGGCTCTTTAATCGTGATCTCTAAAGGCTCATTTGACTGAGCAGCTCTGTTTTGAGCTTCATAATCAGGCTTAACATCGTTGGAGCTGGACTGGTCAGCGGCAACCGCACTACTAACGACAGTCGTTGCAATTGAATTCTCTAGAACTGTATTAGCAGTCACTTCAGTCGACCCATTATTATCAGCAGACTTAGAACCTCTAGATGAACGACGCTTACGCGGCTTCTTAGCAACTGGCTTAGCATCAGAAACACTATCACTACTACTCGCTAGCGGGATATTAATCTCAATAGGGGTTTGATCTTGACTTTCCTGAGAGTTATCTACAACCGCTGGAGAGTTATCCTTAGTACCTTTCTCACCACGTGGTTTACGACTTCTAGAGTTTGTACGCTTCTTATCACCAGAAGTTTTAGCAGGGCTTTGTTGAATCGTATTACCATCCACATCGCCCTCTACAGGAGTAGCTGGTTTAGTCGTCTTGCTTTTCGGCTGACGCGGCTTCTTTTCAACACTCTTAGCTCTAGTATTCGGAGACTTTTCAGTCTTCGGCGTATTAGGCTTAGTTTTGTCTTCTGCTGTGTCTGCTTGCTTACTACGGCTATTATTCGGCTTAGGCTTGTTGCTGTTGCGAGGCTTGTTAGTATTCGGCTTACGACTGCGTGATTGATTATCATCACTATTTGATCGTGCGTTATTACTTTGCTTACGAACAGGCTTAGGTTGCTCAGCCACTTCTTCTTTCTTAGACCCAAATAGTGAGCTCACTAGACGAGAAATAATATTTGGCTTCGAAGCAGAAGATTGAGGTGCCGGCGTAGCAGGGCGTACTTGAGAGACAATAGGCTGTGCAGCTATTGGCGCAGCAGGCTCAGTCAGCGTAGACCCTGCATCCAGTGCAGTACTCTTAGTCATGCGCTGGTAAGTCTTAGGTAGATCATCAGCCTCATCTTCTTTAAGACGCGTAATCTCATAATGAGGCGTGTCTAAATCAGGATTAGGAATAATCGTCATACGAATACCAAGACGCTCTTGGATATCGTTCATAGGCTTGCGCTTTTCATTAAGCAAGAACGTTGCAACAGGAACAGGTGTTTCTGCAACCACCTCAACCGTCATATCCTTCATTGCTTCTTCTTCCATCAAACGCATGATAGAAAGCGCAAGTGACTCAACACCACGGATCGTACCTTCACCACTACAACGAGGGCAAATGATCTGGCTAGACTCACCCAGAGAAGGACGCAAACGTTGACGAGACATTTCAAGCAAACCAAAACGAGAAATACGACCGACTTGAACACGTGCACGATCCATCTTCAACGCATCACGTAGACGCTTTTCAACTTCACGTTGATTACGGTTAGGCAACATATCGATAAAGTCGATAACAACTAAACCACCCAAGTCACGTAAACGTAATTGGCGAGCAACTTCATCAGCCGCTTCAAGGTTAGTGTTAAGCGCTGTCTCTTCAATACCCTGACCACGTGTAGAACGTGCTGAGTTAACATCGATAGAAATAAGCGCTTCTGTGTGATCAATAACGATCGCACCACCAGAAGGCAAATTAACCTCACGATGGAAAGCAGAATCAATTTGATTCTCAACTTGGTAACGGCTAAACAAAGGTACTGGATCAGTATAGAGCTTAAGCTTACGAAGGTTGTGAGGCATTACCGCCGAGATAAAGTCATGTGCTTGCGCATAAACTTTTTCATTATCGATAAGGATTTCACCAATATCATTACGGAAGTAATCACGCAACGCACGGATGATAACGTTACTCTCTTGGTATAAAAGAATAGGCGCTTTATGTTCAGTATTTGCTTGAGAAATAGCCGCCCATAATGTCTTAAGGTACTCCATATCCCATGTTAGTTCGTCTAACTCACGACCAACACCTGCTGTACGCACAATAGAACCCATGCCTTCAGGGATATCTAGTTGCGCTAGGATATCGCGAATCTTATGACGATCTTCGCCCTCAATACGACGAGATACACCACCTGCACGAGGATTGTTTGGCATTAGTACTAAGTAACGACCAGCAAGGCTGATAAATGTAGTTAGTGCTGCACCTTTGTTTCCACGCTCTTCTTTATCAACTTGGACCATTAACTCTTGGCCTTCCTTGATAACATCTTTGATGTTAGGGCGACCTTCAGTCTTTTTATTTGTTGGCTTCCAATATTCTTTTGAAATTTCTTTGAATGGAAGGAAACCGTGACGGTCAGCGCCGTAATTTACAAACGCCGCTTCAAGACTAGGCTCAACGCGTGTGATAACAGCCTTGTAAATGTTAGATTTCTTTTGAGCGCGATTAGGATGTTCAATATCAAGGTCATAAAGGTACTGACCGTCTACCATAGCTACACGAATTTCTTCGGACTGCGTGGCATTAATTGCTATTCTTTTCATTAAGTTGTGAGTTTCCTGTTAATAAGATAACAGTTCACTTAGCCATAGTCCGTATCGCTATACTCGCATGAGCAATACAGATCCTCGCCCATGTATAGAAAGTAGGGCGGACATTACAATAGTTTGAAATTGTGAGGGTTTTTTATATTATCCCTCTACGTAATTGTAGTGTGTATAAAGACAGCGCGGATCAATTTGATTGCACAGTCTTTGAATATTTTTCATCGATCAAAACAGCTTACTGCTACCGATGTTGGCATAAGGAACTATTAACTGAGACGGCTAGTGTGTGCGGTCTCTTTCCTGATATATGTCATTTGTTTGACTAATTGTCCAAATGACAGTGAAGGCTCCGTTTAAAAACGAATGCCGTTTTGTAATCTTTGTAGATGGGATTTTAGTCGTAAGCTCCAATTTGTCACGCGCTTTACAACTAACAACGTCCCCAAGTTGTTGTATTCTATGAATACCAGAGGGAATATAACAATTTTGTCACATGCCAGCAATACAAATATCCTCTATATACTGCATTGTTCCTAAGGTATTTTCACGACGTTCAATGTTATGATTCGCCCATGTCTGAAATAACTACCAATAAAGTGCGTTTTATCACCGTGACTGCTTCAAATGAAGGCCAGCGAATTGATAACTTTTTAATGAAGGAATACAAGTTTCTTCCTAAGTCTGCAATCTATAAGTTACTGAGAAAAGGGGAGATTCGTATCGATAAAAAACGCATCAAGCCGACTCGGAAACTAGTCTTAGGGGAGGAAATTCGTGTTGCGCCCATTAAAGATGTTCCTGAGAGTACCGAACCACGCCCAGCAAGTGATCGGTTGCTCAAAATTATTCAAAATTCAATACACCTTGAAGATGATGATCTTGTAATACTGAACAAGCCTTCTGGTGTAGCAGTACACGGGGGAACTGACAATGATCATGGTGTTATCGAAGCCTTTCGACAACTTCGCCCGGAACTTGAGTTTATAGAACTAGTTCACCGCATAGATAAAGAAACCAGTGGTCTTTTATTATTAGCTAAAAATAGAACGACATTATTGGCGCTACACGCAGCTTTTCAATCTAGCCAAATCAGTAAGCATTACCAAACACTGACATTTGGAAAATGGCGTGGTGGTAAACAACATATCCAAAATCGTTTATCTCGAGATACTGACGGCCAGCAAAATATGAGAGTGAATGAGGAGGGCGACGGTAAACTTGCAGAAAGTATCTTTGAGCCACTCCAAAGTTTCGAAAACAACAGCCTTTTAAGCGTTCGTTTATTGACTGGTCGTATGCATCAAATCCGCACTCAGTTGGCCGCCTTAGACTATCCAATTACTGGGGACAGCAAGTATGGAGACTTCACAAAAAATCGAGAATTTGCTCGTGCTACCAGCTTGAAACGATTGTTTTTACACGCTTATAAGATTGATTTTAAGCTTGAACACTCTGGCAAATCTTACAATATTGAAATACCACTTGCTGATGATCTCGCGTTAGCATTGACCAAGTTAAAATAATCCAAGGTAATACTAAATGCTTATAGATGAGAACAATCAAGCACTAGGTGCACTTAAAGAAGTCGCATTAGCGGGAATTGTTGAACAACGACGAACTCGACGCTGGAACATATTTTTCAAAGTTATAATGTTGATATTTGCGCTGCTTTTTATACTAAGTATTGCTGGTGCAATGACGAACATGGCTAAACTGTCTGATCCGAAACTATCAGCGATGGTTGATGGCGAGGATTATGCAGCGATGGTGACTATCAGCGGCGTCATTATGGATGGTGAATCTGCTAGTGCAAACAATCTGATTCCGGCTTTGCAAAAAGCGTTTAAAGACGAAAGTGCTAAAGGCGTTGTTTTACGTTGTAATAGCCCTGGTGGAAGCCCAGTACAATCCAACTTGGTTTATGAAGAAATTATGCGATTACGTGACGCATATCCTGAAAAGAAAGTTTACGCCGTCGCTGAAGATGTATGTGCGTCAGGTGGTTATTACATAATTGCAGCAGCTCAGAAAATATTCGCAGACAAGTCGAGTATCGTTGGTTCGATCGGTGTGCGTATGGATAGCTTTGGTTTTGTCGATGTAATGAAAAAAATTGGTGTTGAAAGCCGTCAAATCACAGCAGGTAAAAATAAAGCGCTATTAGATCCATTTAAACCACAACGACCACAAGACATTGCTCATTTGGAAAGTTTGCTGGGTAACACACACAAACATTTCATAGATGCGGTTAAGGCTGGCCGTGGCGATAGAATTGATGTTACTAAAAATCCTGATCTGTTTAGCGGATTATTCTGGAGTGGTGATCAAGCACAAGCACTTGGCTTAGTTGATGCAATTGGTTCAACTCGAAGTGTTGCACGTGAAGAGCTTAAAGCAGAACGTCTTGTAGAGTTCACACAGCAAAGTGATATTTTTGAACGTCTATCTAAACGCCTTGGTACTAGCGTGCGTTCAGCGTTAAATTCCGCGCAAGATTTTAAATTGAATTAATTGCTGTGTAGAAATATGAAGTAGCAAGAAAATGGCAGCGTAGATTTACGGTGCCATTTTTGTTTGTATGGAATGAATGAGAGTTTGGGAAGATACCTCGAAATAAAATATTTAACATAATATTAATTATGCGAAGTTATTTATTGTGCGCTGTTTAATTGATTAACAAGCCACTGGCATGCTGCATCTTTAGACCCGTGCTTCTTCAACAGTGCGCGGCGCTCATTACGCGGACGCATATCAAACGATTCTTTGATTTCTTCCCAATGTTGATGTTCAACATTAGACTTTTGTTGATACTCCGTAGCCTTAGTAGCAACTTCTTCACGCTCAATGATATTTGGAAGATCAAGAATATCAGCGTCGTCATTTAGAGTTGCAGAAAGCAGAATAATATTGACTAGTCTGTGCCTACCGATCTTTACTGTAGGTATGTACTCACGCTTGACCCAGCCAGTCACAACACCTTCGGAAACACCAACGCACTCTGCAAACTGTGCCACTGTCATCACCGGAGCAAACAAATTTCTCATATCTAAGTCCTGAGTCAAAAACAGCACTATAAAGTACACTGCACTAACAAAGTACCAACAAAGGACAAAAGGAATAAAACAGGTAGTATAACGGTACAGTAAATTATGACTATGTACTAACAGAGTACTAGTTATGGTCTAATTTAAGTAATCTATTAAGACGTGTTACAGGAACGTCTAGGACTTGCTTTTACAGTTGGTGCGCGCGGCATTCTGCCCAGCGCTGCACCAAACACCGTAGTATTAGTTATCAAGGTGGTAGCAGTAAAATAACGAGCACTTATATGGAACTGGTAGACAGACTGGAAAAACAGCTTAGGGAGAATGCTGCGCAGCGTTAAACGTATGGGGTTTCACCCCTTACAACCCCAATGGTTGTTAGACATCGCATAATTAGCCCTATGCAAAATCGGCCGCAGGTCTAACCATTATCCTTGCGGCCGAAGTTACATAAAGCATCCGCATTATGCGTAGTTTAATATAGCTAGGTGTATGCCTTAAATACTGACCATAAAGGCGTAACAATCGTATTGAAACAACAATAAAGAACGTACTCTATATTGATTTAAGTCAGACACTTAGCTGTTATTAATGAGAAATCACTTTCTATAATGAGACACGCTAGTTACCAGAAAATCAATACACTTAAGATAACCTTATTAGTCAGACAATTAAATCGTATGATATTGATAAGTAAGTATTTATAAGTCCAGACTAATCAAAACAAGTAATACAGAAGAACTCGTAACAGCGAATGAAAATTGATAACTCAATGACTACTGTGTTTATTTCACTGGCAAATGAAAGAACTTACTTATTAATGCGTTAGAGGCATCTACTAATAAGAAACTAGCTAAAACAAATGGCCCAACCCAAGCAGCGATCACACGGAAGCATTTTAGAGTTCACTTCAGCCACAGGGGTTCAGAAAAATATAGAGCACCGCCCTAACCCTATATTTCGGATTCACGGTAAAAACACATCAAACTGCAAAACTAACTAGCTTTGAGTTAAAGTAAAATAGCTGAATAATCAATCAAAAAAGATACTAAATCACGAAAAAACTTAAAATAAAGACAAAAAATAGAGCAATAGTGCTCTTGTGTGTGGATTTCAGCACTTTTTCACCATGTATAATAGGTGAAAAATACTCCCAAAAAGAAATATAACCCCTCTATTATCTACATAATGGCTTATTTTTTATATATTTAAAGCCATAAACTTCATCTTTAAGCTACAAAGCCCCAGATTTAACCACCAAAAGTTTGTCCAAATAATTCATTAAAACGTAATTTAATAAAATTTAGACAAATTGTTAATTAAAATTTTTAATTAAAACACATAATTAACCATTGATTTTTAGCGTAACTCGCTACTTGTGAAACGAATCACACCTACTTTTGACCCGCAAGGGCTTATTAATAATGGTTAATACTTCTACCCCTAAAGCAAGCAATATTAGTCAACTCCATTCATCCTACATTTAGTCAATTTCATCTAAAATTTTAAGTAATAACAATAAGGAAGGACTGAGCCCAGAACTCAGCCGACTGAGTCTAGATGTCATGGGGGAAATATGACGATCTAGAACTAGACATTAAGGGATGATAAAAAGTGAAAAAATTAATAAGGAAATCAGCATGGACTTGCTTATTTGCACTTTCCATGAATACAGCCGCAGCAGCACCATTAGTAAATTTTGGCTCGCCGCTCGGAATAAATACCAATGAAGCATTGGAAAATAACACCAGCCTACCTTTCGTAAATCTATTTAAATTATCAATGCCGTTTGATGAAGCACGCCCATGGTTTACTAAAGGACACGTACAGTATGATCAAAATGGCTGGCCTAAGCTGTTAAACGGTGGTCAAGCTGGCACTCGCTTCTTAAACCAGATCGACCCACAAGCACTACCAAAAGGTGTTTATACCGTAAAATACGATGGCCAAGGCCGCATTCGTTATGGTGGTAGTGTCAAAGTTGTTAGTCGTGGACAAGGTGTTGACCTAATCACAATGACGCCAATGAGTGATAAGAAGATCACTGCCACATTGACTATCGACTCATCAAACCCAAGAAATTATGTACGTAATATTCGTATTTTGCTTCCTGGTGGTATCTGCGCGGACAATCCATTACGTAGTGTTTCTACAGCTCGTCAGTGCCGTGGTAACTATCAATCATTTGCTGATAATTACAATCACATCACGTTCAACCCTGACTACTTAAACTTCATGAAAGACTTTAAAGTCTTACGTTTCATGAATATGGCAGGTATTACTCGAAATAACCTATCACAGTGGACTAAGCGCCCTAACCTTAATCAATCCACCTGGGGCGGTAAAGAAGGTCGTCGTGGTGTACCACTTGAAATCATGGTGAAGCTTTCAAACAAGTTAAATATTGATCCTTGGTTCAGCATTCCTCATAACGCTAATAATGACTTCATCAAACGCTATGCATTATATGTGCGTAGTAACTTGAAGCCTCACTTAAAGGCATATGTTGAGTACAGTAACGAAACTTGGAACGATGTATTTGTTCCTCAAGCAGAACACATGAAGCAAACAGGTACTCGCTACAAGTTGGATACAGACCGACGCGTTGCAGGTGCTAAATACTACTCACTACAAAGCACCCGTATCTTTAAGATGTGGGAGCAAATGTTTGGTGGCAAAGAACGCTTAGTGCGCGTAATGGGTGGTCTAACGAGTGATATGAATCTATCTCATACCATCTTAGGTTACCGTGATGCATACAAAAATGTTGATGCACTAGCAGTTGCACCTTACTTCTATGTAAGCCAAGAGCGCATGAAGAGCATTCGTAGCGTAGGACAAGTTTTCCAACAGCTTGAAGCTAAAGACAACCGCTATTCAATTGCTAACACACTAAAAAATGTAGGCCAACAAGCTGAAATCGCTAAAAGTTACGGTGTAGATTTGATCGCTTACGAAGGTGGTCAACATTTTGTACAAAGTAAAACACACTCAGTTACTGAAGGTGCGACTCCATACCTTATACAAGCCAATCGTCACCCGCACATGGCAACGCTTTATACCCGTCTATTACAAGGCTGGAAAAAAGCCGGTGGTAAGTTATTCGTTGCATTCTCTGCACCACGTCCATACACATGGCACGGTAGCTGGGGAATCAAAGAGTATATTAACCAACCGATGCACAAAGCGCCTAAGTATCGTGCGTTAATCGGTTTTGCAAAAGGTCATAAATGCTGGTGGGCTGCGTGCAACTCAACAAGTATTAAGCGCTTACCAAAGCCAATCAATGTCGCTCAAAAAATCTATAGTGGAGATTCTCCTGACTTTGAAAAGCCATTATCTGTAAAGATCCGTAAACAGGGTCATGCGAGAAATGGCATTCAGTTAGCAGCACAGAACAACATGCGCCGCGTAATCAACGGTACGATTCACGGTGGTCGTGACTTAGCAGGCTCATGGCGTTCAAGCTGGGATGATAAGAACCTTTATGTGAAGGTTAATATTGTTGATGACCGTTTAGTAAAAGACTCCGCTAAACCTTGGGCAGATGACTCTATCGAAATCTACATTGATGCTGATGGCAGCCGTAAGAGTCGCTACGATGGCTGGAATGACTTTCAGCTAACGTATCGCATGGATGATCAGAAGTTGACTGTAGGTGGTCGTACGCCTCCTCACAAGATATATGCTATTCAACATAAGATGATCAAAGTGGCTAATGGCTATCAACTTGAAACAACTATCCCGTGGACAACGCTTAACGTTAAACCTAAGCATGGTCACCGCGTAGGCTTTGATATCCAGGTTAACGATGATGACAGTGGTGATCAACGTGATGCAAAATTGGCTTGGAATGCTAAAACAGATCAGGCTTGGAAAAATCCAAGAATGTTCGGAGAGCTTGTTTTAAGTAATTAAATGTATCATGATTATTTCATTTGGCTGGGCGGAACTTAATAGGTACCGTTCAGTCATATTGGCACCCGTATAAGCAAAATAACACCAAGGTGTATGAAAGTGATCACTCACAATAAAAGCTTTAGAAAACTATTTATTCTTTTATGTTTTACTCTTTGTTCGGCGCCAGCTCTCTCTGAGCAAGCACGGCAAGCACCCGTTTTTGTTAATCAAGCATCACCTCTAGGTATGAATACCAACGAGGCGATGGAAGTTGACTCAAGCCTTCCCTTTGTTGACCTTTTCCGCTTCTCACTACCATTTGAAGCCGCTCGCCCTTGGTTGACTAAAGGTAAGATTGATTACGATAAAGACGGATGGCCAAGCAACCTTAATGGTGGGCAAGCGGGTACACGCTTTCTAAGCCACATTCCTGCTGAAGCGTTACCGAAAGGAGTTTACACGGTGCGTTACGAAGGTGAAGGCGAAATGCGTTATGGTGGAAGCGCAAAGTTAATAAAGCGCTTACCAGGTAAAGATCTTATTCGTTTTGAACCACTGGCTGATAAGACAATTACAGCCACACTATTCATTGATAAAAGTAACCCTAAAAATTATATTCGTAATATTCGAGTATTGATGGCGGGTGGCATTTGCATCAATAACCCTTTCAAGCGCGTTGATACTGCTGAGCAATGTCCTGGCCAACCATTTTTGTCTTTCGCTGATCATCACCGACAAGTCATGTTCAATCCTGACTACCTAGATTTCATGAAGGACTTCAAAGTCGTTCGCTTCATGAACATGTCAGGCATTACTCGTAACAACATTAAACATTGGCGTGACCGCCCTAGTTTGACAAGCGCGACATGGGGTGGCCCTGAGGGTGTTCGTGGCGTACCGATTGAAATTATGGTCGAACTGGCTAACCAGCTCAATATTAGCCCATGGTTTAACGTGCCACACATGGCCGATGATCAATTCATTTCTAGCTTTGCACGTTACGTAAACCAATACCTAAAACCAAACCTAAAAGTCTATCTTGAGTACACGAACGAAGCGTGGAACTCTGTATTTGTCCCGCAAGCTGAACACATGAAGCAACAAGGTGTTCGTCAAAAGTTAGACAAAGACCGTCGTATTGCAGGTTTTAAATACTACTCAAAGCAAAGTGTCCATATATTTAGACTATGGGAAAACGCGTTTAATGGCAGCAGTCGCTTAGTCCGCATCATGGGTGGTTTTACCACTGATCCAAGCATGACCGAGACTATTCTCGCTTATAAAAAAGCGTATCAATACGTTGATGCACTGGCCATAGCACCCTATTTTTATATTGATCAAAAGCAACTCCCGCTGATTAAAAGCGTCAATGATGTTTTTACCATGATGTCAGCTGCTGACAACCGCTATTCCATTGATAACTTGATGAAAATCATTCGTAATCAAGCTGAAGTAACAAAGGCTTACGGTGTCGATTTAATTGCTTATGAAGGTGGTCAGCATTTGGTTGACCATTCGACACACAAGTTAACGGAAGGCGCGACACCCTTTTTGGTTGCTGCTAACCGTGACCCGCGTATGGCACGCGAGTACTACCGTTTTTTGAGTGCTTGGAAAGCGGTTGGTGGTCATTTGTTCGTTGCTTTCTCTGCACCGCGCCCATTCACTTGGCATGGCAGCTGGGGGATTAAAGAATACATCAATCAGGCGAATACTGAGACACCAAAGTACCGAGCTTTAATGGCATTTAACCGTGGCGAGCGCTGTTGGTGGGCTGCTTGTGAAACGAGCCAACAAGTTCGCCTACCTAAGCCTGCATTTATTCCACAACACTTAGTGACTGGACTGGCTCCGACGACACCTAAGCCAATGTCTCTAGGCATAAAACGTCAATCAGCGGGCTTACACGGCGCTAAAGCTCACCGACTTGATAAGCTCATTAAAGGGACGATTAATAGTGGCAATGACTTGTCAGCTATTTGGCGTGCAGGTTGGGATAAAACCGGATTGCACTTTTGGGTGGGGATTGAAGACGATAAGCATATCAAAGATTCCGAACAAGCTTGGGCTGATGACTCCATTGAAATTTATATCGATGCAGATGGTAGCCGCCAGAAAACCTATGATGGTGTCAATGACTTTCAGCTGACGTTTAGAATGAATGACCCAACAATAGGAATTGGTGGCAACTCCCCGAAAAAAGATACAAAACAGATTCGTAGCAAGATGGTTAAAACACCAACAGGCTACCGTCTAGAAGCGACAATACCGTGGACATTTTTAAATATACAACCTAAAGCTGGTGCGCGCTTAGGTTTTGAAATTGAAGTAAACGATGATGACAATAGCCACCAACGTGATGCGAAGATCTCATGGAATGCAACTATGGATCAGGCTTGGAAAAACCCTCAACTGTTCGGAGAGTTGATCCTAGAAAACTAACCAGAAGGGCTATCGATTAAAAGCCAGTTAAAAAACTTCACACAGTACCTTTGCACGACTTTCAATATTTTGCGCTCTAATATGAGCGCAAAGTTCTGGAAAAAAATCATGAAAAGTCTCTTCAATAAGATGATAAAGCTGTAAAACTTCGCCGTATGATTGATCTAAGTGATTATCAAAACGCATTCGGTTACTGATCGCTATAAGCGTTTTTTCAACAGCTTCGACCCCAACATAACTTGCTAGCCAATCATGCTTAGATATTTCGCGCAAACGATGACTCATCGTTGTCGGCATGTACCTTTCAGCAGCAGCTAACTGAGTATAACTAAGCGCAGTAAAAACACGTAGATCTTCATCATGATACCTATCCCATGACTTTGCTAACATATGGTCATACGCCACATCGATAATAATGGGCACAAAGCGGCGATAACTTGGGTCAAACTCACGTTTTAACCCAAGTATCAAAGGGTGATTATCGGTGAACTTATCTGTTGCTTGGTGGTTTTTTATTCCATCCAAGATGCCCTGCGGTTGCTCCGCAAGATTTACATGCTTAAGGAAATCCGCCATTATATTGCCGGTTTTCGATAAACACTCATCTTGAGAAAGGTAAAGGTGCGCTAGATAGTTCATAGATTAATTACTTAGCTCTTATGGCTTTTATAAAAAGTGTCTAACGTCTCAATAAACAACGGTAGTTGATCTTCTGGCAGCTCATTAATACCTGCTGCAGCTTTGCGTCCACCCCCTGTTGGAAACTGTCGAACAATCTCATCTGCACCCGTTTTATTGTTTAACGGTGCGCGAACGCTTACTAGGTAAGTTCCATTATTACGTTTTGTGATTACCGCATGGGCTCGGTCCGGAAACTTGTTTGCTAAGTCATTACCGAACACACCACTGACGCGACGTGCCCAAGCTTCGTCTGGCAACATAAACACAGCACTAATGTCTGTCTCATGAATTGACGGTGCTTGCTCAGCAGCAGCCATATCCTGAATATAACCTTGCTCTAGTTTCTCAAATGTTTCTTTACCCTGCTTGAAGAACTCAAACGGACTCGCGTAATCTTTCATTGCTAAGTACAACTCAGCAGGTGAAAAATGCAAGTCATCAACCGTTGCACCGTAACCGTTGTAATTCATGTAGATGCCAAGCTTTTCTAATTGATCAGCTTGCTCATCAGTCAAACCTGACACCTTACTTAAGGTAGCACCAATCTTTTTCAGGTTATCGCCAAATGCGCCAACAATAGCCCAATGCTGGTACTTACCTTCAAGTGCTTGGTTAACCAATGTACTAGTACAGCAATCAGCAGCAGTATTGATATGTGTTGTAAGGTTTTCGTGAGTTATTAACTCATCACCCGCAAAGTGGTGATCAAAATAACTAACACTAGCACCGGTTTCTAAGACTTTAAGTAGGCCATCGCGGTTACTGTCCAGAGAAATATCTAAAACAGTCACCTTATCTTCTGAAGAAGCGTCTACTCGAGAAAGAAGTTTAATATCGCGTTTAACACCTGTAACCAGTTCACTATCTACTGGGTGTGCGTTACGTAATTGCAGCAACGCACAGATACCATCTGCGTCACCATTAAAAACATCAATGTACTTCATTTAGCGGATCCTGAATTTTATTTTGGCTGAATTATGACATTACTTGTCGCACTGTAGCTAGTTTTATGCAAACAATCAGAACACTGAGTGCAACTTTAAGCTCGTTCGTAGGGGGAAAGCTTGGTGCTATACGAATATTGCAGTCCTTTGGATCTTTTCCATATGGAAACGGTGCGCCTGCGCCAGTTAGCACCACACCAGCCTCTGAAGACATTGCGATCACTGTCTTCGCTAAGTTTGGCTGTGTATCCAAAGATACGAAATAACCACCCTCAGGCTTTGTCCATGTTGCGTATTGACTGTCTAGTTCATTGTTTAATTCAGTCAACACTAAGTCAAACTTAGGCGCTAATATCGCACGATGCTTAGCCATATGGGCATACGTCGCGTCCATATTAGGCAGTAGCTTTACGGTACGAAGTTGGTTCACTTTATCTGCACCAATGGTAGTAACACCCAACAATTTCTCAAAATTCTTAAGGTTGTCCTCAGTACTACTCAAAAAACTAATACCAGAACCGGCATGAGTGACTTTAGACGTCGATGCAAACTGCCAAACACTATCTTCCGTACCGTGTGCTTTACAACGCTCAAAAATATTCGCTAGTTGTTTAAAATCTTCAATCAAGTCGTGAACAGCATATGCGTTATCCCACATGACTCTGAAACTACTGTTGGCAATTTTTCCCAGTGCTGCGATACGATCAACCACGTCATCTGAGTAAGTTGCGCCACTAGGATTAGAGTACTTAGGCACACACCAGATACCAATAATGTCGCTATCAGCTTTGATTAATGCTTCAACTTGATCCATATCAGGACCATTCTCATCCATATCAACATTGATCATTTCAATGCCTAAGTTTTCAGTAATGGAAAAGTGACGATCATAGCCAGGGACAGGACATAACATTTTAGGCGCTTTTAACTCACCCCATGCAGTGTCTTTACCACGACAGCCGTAGAGATAGTTATTTAACATGACCATATACATAATGTTTAGACTACTGTTACCTACCGACATCGTCTGCGCGACTTCAGTTCCTAATAAATCAGCACCCAGCTGTCTTGCACTGATAATTCCACGCAAGCCACCGTAGTTACGAGTATCAACACCCGCTGAATCAATAAACTCACCGTCTAAAATACCATCTAGAGAGTCAGATAGATCTAATTGCTCTGAGGAAGGCTTACCACGAGTTAGGTCGAGACTGAGGTTTTGAGATTTTAAACTCTCATATTCTGCGGTGAGCGTTTGCTCTAGCTGCTTAAGTGCTTCTGGGGTTGCATTATTTAGTGACATGAGTTGGTAAAGTACTCTTAATTAAGTTAAACAAAAAGCCAATGCATCCAAGATAATCCCTATAGTTAAACATCACAATAAGAATTTAGAATAGATAACAGCTCTGCTATTATGAGGACATACAAAATGTCTATAATCGCACTCCTACTCGGGTAGAAAACTTCTAAATGCCAGGCTTAAATCCACAACAACAAGCAGCTGTTGAACACATCGGCACTCCTTTACTCGTTTTAGCGGGCGCAGGGACTGGAAAAACACGCGTAATCACTGAAAAAATCGCATGGTTAATCCGTAATGCAGGGGTAAAAGGTAAGCAAATCGCTGCCATTACCTTTACTAACAAAGCCTCACGCGAGATGAAGGAACGTGCAACTCAGCTATTGAGCAAAGATGAAGCGCGTGGCCTAACCGTTGCGACATTTCATAACTTAGGCTTACAAGTTATTCGTAAGGAATACAAAGCCCTCGGTTATAAGTCCGGATTTAGTATTTTAGACGCACAAGACACCGATACCATTATCAAAGAACTGATGATGCGTGGCGGCGAAGAAATGGCTGAGCCAGAAGAAGATTTCCGATGGGTTATCTCACGCTGGAAAAATGACTTCGTCTCCCCTATGCAAGCCTTTGAACAAGCGATGACACCGAACGACTTGTTAGCGGCAAAAGTATACCAACGCTACCAACGACAATTAAAAGCGTATAACGCCTTAGATTTTGATGATCTGATAGTATTGCCTGTGCAATTGTTTGATAGCAACCCTGAAATATTAAGTCAGTGGCAAAACAAGCTTCAATACCTGTTGGTCGATGAGTACCAAGACACCAACAACTGTCAGTACCGACTCGTTCGCCAACTAGCCGGTGTCCGTGCCGAATTAACCGTGGTTGGTGACGATGACCAATCTATCTACGCATGGCGTGGGGCCAAGCCTGAGAACATCAACCAGCTGCGTAGTGATTACCCGAACTTAAAACTCGTCAAGCTAGAGCAAAACTATCGCTCAACATCCAGCATTCTAGACAGTGCTAACTACATGATCTCCAACAACCCTCACTTGTTTGACAAAAAGCTGTGGAGTGCGCTAGGTCATGGAGAAAAGATACGCATAATCCCCTGCCGTACCGCTGAGCACGAGATAGAGCGAGTTGTTGGCGAGATCATGAAATACAACTTTCGTGATAAAGCAGAACATAAAGACTTCGCGATTCTCTATCGAAGCAACCACCAAAGTCGTTTGTTTGAGCGCTACCTAAGACAAAATAATATTCCGTATAAGATCAGTGGCGGTACATCATTTTTCTCCCGTGCGGAAGTTAAAGACACCCTCTCCTATATTCGTCTGATCAGCAACACGGCGGATGATGCAGCCTTCCTACGCGTAGTGAATACCCCTAAGCGTGAGATCGGTGCAACCACCATGGAAAAGCTAGGCGACTATGCAAATAATCGTGGTATTAGTTTGTTTGCAGCCTCTACAGAAATGGGTTTAGCTACGCAACTAACAGAGCGCGGTCGTCAGCGCCTAGCGACGTTTAGCCAATGGATAAATGAAGTCGCATTTGCCGCACGAGAGATGGAACCACACAAAGTAGTCGAGCGAGTCATCAGTGATATCGATTATTTAGATTGGATGCACACCACCAGTAGCTCACCGAAAATGGCCGAGCGACGCATGGAAAACGTGCAAGAAGTTATCGACTGGATTAAGCGCTTGCATAACGAAGGCGAAGGTAAGCACCAAGACTTGGCCGATATCGTGGCACACATGAGCTTGATGGATATCTTAGAGCGCAACCAAGAAGACGACGATGAAGATGCAGTCAGTCTTATGACCCTACACACATCAAAAGGACTAGAGTTTCCTTACGTGTTTCTGGTGGGCGCGGAAGAAGAAATACTGCCTCACGCTAACTCGATGGAAGATGGCGGTTTAGAAGAAGAGCGTCGCCTTGCCTACGTAGGTATTACCCGTGCTCAAAGACACCTGACCATTACCTTTGCAAAAACACGTAACAAGTTTGGTGAAAAGATTACCTGTGACCCTAGCCGCTTCTTAGATGAGCTACCAGAAGAACACATCGAATGGGAAGACCGCACCACGGTATCACCTGAGAAACAAAAGGAAACGGCAAAAAGTTTCATTAACAACTTACAAGACATGCTTGACGACTAACAATGATTAAAAATGATAGACAACTCATGCTTCAAACAGCTGAGCTACTCATCGAGTATTTATCAGAAAATGATAACGCTGACGTAGCTATTAGTGAGTACTTAAGCGCTGACGACTTACAGCAATGTTTGAATCTCACGTTAGATGATGAAAGCGTCTCGCACGACCGCATCATCGACGATATTAAACAATACCTTCGCTACTGCACGCGTACTAGTCACCCTCACTTCATGAAGCAACTCTTCTCTGGCAGTACCAGCGCAGCGATTGCAGGTGACTGGGTAACGACGGTCACTAATACTGCCGCTCACACCTACCAAGTAGCTCCCGTGGCGACACTCATGGAAGAAACACTGATTACTAAGCTTAATGAGTTAGTAGGCTTTGAGAGTGGCGACGGCATCATGGTCACCGGCGGCAGCAATGCAAACCTTGTGGGCATCTATTGTGGCTTACATAAACGCTGGCCTGACATAAAACAAGAAGGCTTTCGCGGCCAGCAGCCAGTCATATATGTGTCAGACCAATGTCATTACTCCTATGAAAAAGCCGTATTTACTCTCGGTATAGGTACAAACAACCTACGCAAAGTAAACACTGACGAACAAAACCGCATAGACCCAGAAGCGCTTCGATTGGCGATCATTGAAGACCTGAAACTCGGCAAGCACCCTTACTGTATTGGTGCTACCTCCGGTACTACGGTAGCGGGTTCATTTGACCCGTTAGAAGCACTAGCAGATCTGGCTGATGAGTTTGGCCTTTGGCTACACGTTGATGCAGCCTGGGGAGGCCCAGTGCTGTTTAGTGAAACACACAAGCATCTTATGAGAGGGGTTGAGCGTGCCGACTCTGTCACATGGGACGCACACAAATTTATGTCACTCCCCTTAATTTGCTCAGCTATTTTAGTGCGTGAGCATGGCATATTAGAGTCAGCATGTAGTGGTGGTGGCCAGGCCTACTTATTTCATGAAGATGAAAACTCAGACCATAACTACGGCAAAAAATCACTCCAGTGTGGCCGTCACGTAGACTCACTCAAACTATGGCTAGACTGGCGTTATAAAGGTACACACGGTTACCGCGATCAACTCGATAAATCGATGCAACTTGCTCAGTACTTTGTTCAACAAGTTAACGCACACGAGCAATTAGAAATGATACTCGAGCCAGACTATCTAAACCTATTTTTCCGTTTTGTACCCGACGCAACAATCGATGCAACTAACCGCGACCAGCTCAACCTAGACATACTCACCAAGATGAAAGAAAACGGCAGCTTCTATATCGACTATGCGACCGTTAAAGATCAACTTGGCATTCGTTTAGTGTTGGTCAACAACCGTATTGAAACGTCACATTTAGACAGTTTGCTTGATGAAATCGTGGATATCGGTAATCAAACCTAAGAAGACATCACTGAACAAAATCATTAGCATAAGTACAATCTAAACACTTAAAAATTACGTACTGTTTGTATTAACCCATTATTGTTAGGAAGTACTGCCATGCCTCGTCAAAAAGTCACGTTCACCAACAACCTTGGAATCGAACTAGCAGGGTCATTAGAAACACCTAAGGATGACACTCCTATTCGCAGCTATGCACTATTTGCTCACTGCTTTACTTGCGGTAAAGATATTGCAGCAGCTTCTCGCGTTGCACGCGCACTGACTAAGCACGGAATTGCAGTATTGCGCTTCGACTTTACGGGTTTAGGAAATAGCGACGGTGACTTTGCAAATACACACTTTTCATCCAATATTGACGACCTCGTTTCAGCTTATGAAATGCTTGAACGTAACTACCGCGCACCACAGCTAATTATTGGACATAGCTTAGGTGGCACAGCGGTACTTGGCTCTGCACACAAAATGCCTCAGATAAAAGCAGTCGTTACCATTGGCTCACCTGCCACTGCTGACCATGTAGAGCACTTATTTACGTGCCCTACTGACGAAATGGAAAAGGATGCTGACGTAGAGATCAACCTAGGCATTAGAAAGTTTAATGTGCGCAGACAGATGCTGGACGAGCTACGCAAGCATGATGATGTGAGTTACATCAGCAAGTTAAACTTACCGATTATGGTATTTCATTCGCCGATTGATACAGTTGTGTCGGTCAATGAAGCAAGTAAGATATTCCAAGCAGCGAAGCACCCGAAAAGCTTTGTCTCTTTAGATGACGCTGACCATCTACTAAGCTCAGCTAAAGATGCAGAATATGTCGCACAGACGCTTGCTAGCTGGGCAGATCGTTACTTAGACGAAGTACCTAGCGCAGATGTCGTCGCTGATAATGCGGTGGCGCGTGTAAAGGCGCTAAAGCACGGTGATGTGCTAATTACCGAAAAAGATAAGAAGTTTTTACGTGGCTTGTACTCGGATGATCATCAGATATTGTCGGATGAACCAAAAAGCATGGGTGGCAGAAACTTAGGCCCTACCCCTTATGATTTACTGCTAATGGCACTTGGCTCTTGCACATCTATGACGATTCGTATGTATGCTAATCATAAGAAAATCCCTCTAGAAGATGTGAATGTGACGTTGAATCATGAGCGTATTCATACAGATGATTGCGCTGACTGCGAAGGCGAAAGCGGCAAGATTGAGCGTATTACGCGTGATGTTGAATTGAAGGGTGATTTGACGGATGCACAGCGTAAGCGACTGATTGAAATTGCAGATCGTTGTCCAGTGCATCGTACGCTTGAGGGTGACTTGGTAATTAGGACTCGCGAGGGATAAGTTTGTTGTTAGTTAAAACTTGATTCCGTATAGTTCTGTTAGAAATTCAATCATTTCATTGGATTTCTAACAGAGCAGAATTGCTTAAGTCAAACCTAGGGAATCCGAGCGAACATAAAGTTATGCTGCTAATTAAGCCTTATACTTAGATGAAAAATTTAGTAAAAATAATTTCAGTTGATGTTAAGAGCACTTATGCTCGCCAACTAGAGAAAATCCTCAAAGAGTGGGTTCCCGACTACTTTATTGAAGATTTCCATGGCCCTACTTTTCTATGCCATCCAGCGTCTGATTCTTTTGAAATATTAGTGATATTAGAAAATGAAATCTGTGTGGGTGGAGCGCTCATATCAGAGTCCGTTGTCTTTAATGAATTCCTCTCACCAGAGCATTCAGATGTTTCAAAGAAGCTACAAAATACAGGTTATAAAAACTTTTGTTATTTTTCTGTGCAGGAAGATAACCGTGGTAAAGGCTATGGAAAACTAGTGATTCAGCATCTTGTGAAAAGTAACGCTAAATACTGGCTCACCTGTTCGCCGCACTTATCCAACTTCTATATTAAAAATGGTTTTGATATAGCGCTTAAGGCGTGTAAATCAAGTAACTCGATTTTGACTTTTAAATAAGCCATTACAAACCAGCCAATTTAGATTACATTCATTTAACAGTAAGCCTGTATTCATTTCCCATAAAGGTTCAGCTTCCTATATTGAAGCCATATCACACTATATGTTGATGACACATCACGGACCGATACTTGAAAAACAATCCCACAAAAAACACGGCGCTCTGGCTGTCACTTTTAGTAATAGCAACATCCTTAGTCGCTTGCCAAAATAACTCAGCGCTGGGCGTAGTTTCAAACTATCACTGGAATAAGCACGGTCTTGTCACCAACAATAACAAGCTCAACTACCACTCTAGATCAATCAACAAAATTACCATTCACCACACTGCCACCCAAAACAAAATCGGTGAGAGTGACCTTGAACGACTCAGAAGCGCTAGGCGTTACCATATGCAAGACAGAGGTTGGGGAGATATCGCTTACCATTATCTGATCGCATCAGACGGTACGATTTACCAAGGCAGAAGCGCAGATTTCGTTGGTGGCAGTTCTACAGACTACGGCACAGATAACAATTTATTGATTGCTATGATTGGTAACTTTGAAGTTGAAAATCCCAGTTATCAAGCGCTTGAGTCATTAAAAAATCTAGTCGCCAATCGGGCGCTTCACTACCGTATTAATCCAGCCAATATAAGTACTCATCGACATCACGCGTCAACGTTATGCCCAGGAGTAAGGTTACAGCACTGGTTTGATCGTGTCGGTGAAAATGAAATACTTCACAAGCTACAAGAAAAAACATCATTGTTTTAGTCTTAAATCTGCTAGAAAATCCTCAGCATTGCACAGCAATAGACTAATTATTCATTTGTAGGAATTCATCAGGTGAAGTAGCTAAAAACTGCCTAATGTAAACGATTGTTATAGCGGTCACGCTGCTAACTCAGGAACCTTGACTCTGTTAAAGTGGTCCGAGACTCAAGATCCACACATCACTCATTATATTCATCAATAAAAAGGCTAACGATGAGACATATCACCTCAGCCCTTCTCCTAAGCGGTTCACTACTCAGCGGCTCTGCGCTTGCGGAGTGTCAAAATACGGGCAACTTCCAGCAATGGTTGAATAGCTTTAAGCATCAAGCCACCGCATCTGGCATCCCTGCTAACCTAGTCAATAATGCCCTTCACAATATTCAATACGACCCTAGTGTGATTGAGCTAGACCGCTCTCAAAATACGGTGTCTCAAACCTTCCTCCAATACGCGGCCAATAAAGCGAATAGTTACCGCTTAACTAACGGTCAAAGAAAGATGCGCGAAGACCGTCCACTGTTTCAACGCATTGAAAGACAGTTTGGGGTTCCTGCTCCAGTCTTAACCGCATACTGGGCGCTAGAGTCTGACTTTGGAAATGTCACCGGTAATGTACAAACACTTCGTGCACTCGCCACTTTAGCCTATGACTGCCGCCGTGGCAGCTTTTTTCATAATGAGTTAATGCATGCCTTACGACTAATTCAAAGGGGCGATATAAAGGTTCCTGAGATGATGGGTGCTTGGGCCGGGGAATTGGGCCAGTTACAATTTATTCCTTCAAGTTATAACAAACACGCAGTGGATTATGATGGTGATGGTCGTCGTGATTTGATTCATTCACGTGCAGATGCGTTAGCCTCAGCTGCAAGCCTGCTACGACAATATGGTTGGCAATCACGTCAACCTTGGTTAGTAGAGGTCAAAGTCCCAGTACAAATGAATTGGGCATTAGCACGTCTTGGTAAAAAGCTACCTGTCGCACAGTGGGCAAAACAAGGGGTTACTGACGTCTCTGGTCGACCACTAAGAACGTCTGGCAATGCCGCTTTATTATTACCCATGGGACGTAATGGCCCTGCTTTTCTAGCCTACCCAAACTTTGACGTTATGTTGCGCTGGAATAAATCAACCGTTTACTCAACCAGTGCTGCCTACCTTGCCTCTCGCTATGCCGGTGCGGGACAAGTGCGTTATGGGAATGCACCGATACAAGTGTTAAGTGTCGCTCAAGTCAAACAATTGCAAAGTAAATTACGAGCCCGTGGTCTACGGGTGACTAAAATTGACGGCATCATTGGTGAAGAGACACGAAGAGCTGTGCGCTTGGTACAGCAGCAGATGAGATTACCTGCGGATGGTTACCCTGATTTAACGTTTTTTCAAAAGCTGTAATATAAAAAACACACTGTACAGCTATTTACAATACAATGTATATACATTATATTTGCTTTTCAAATTACTAAGGAAATAAAGAAATGTCTAAAATTACAATGAAAGAAGCAGAGAAAAAAGCCGTTAAGTTAGCGACTAAAGTAGTAAAAGAAGTCGGCGTAAAGAAAGCTGATGCGAAGAAAGCAGTAAAGAAAGCATCAAAAGCAGCCGTTAAGCTAGTGAAGAAAGGGTCGAAGAAAAAAGCAGCTAAAAAAGCAACTAAAGCAGTGCTTAAGCAAGTTAAAAAAACAGCAAAAAAGAAAGCTGCAAAAAAAGCAGCTAAGAAAGCAGTTAAGAAAAGTACTAAAAAATAATCTGCGCAATGCAAAGACGCCTCAACCCTTTTTTTCGTAGGGTCGAGGCGTAGTTCCTTTTGCTTTATACTTCTTCACTTTGAAGCTCAAACCTTAGGATAATGTTCATGGATAGCGATACTAGGACAGTAAGTGATAAGAAAAAGAAACGTAAAACAAATAAAGAAGCACAACTGGTTATTCGACTCGATACCGAACAGAGAAAACGCTTCATTGATGCCTGCCAAGACATAGATAGCTCAGCATCACGTGAGTTAAGAGGTTTTATTAAGAAGTTTCTTAAGCACTACGAAAAAGGCGAGTTCGATGATTAAAATCTCACAAATATAATAAAATAATACTTAGTGTTTGTTTTATAACTACTTAGTCGTATACCTGTCTTATAGTAAACGTGAATTGTCACACCATATTCATATTCCACACCTTTACAACCTATACACTACCTTTTGAAATTTGAATATGTTCAGAGGTATCCCCCTATTCCTGAACTATACTCACATTTACTCACAAAAATTATCCTTTGAACTCACTACAATTGCATAAACTGTCATAGTGAGTTTTTAGGAAAGATGTAATAAAAATGAGAAAGGAATCAACATGAATGAACCTGTGACAAAGAGGCTTGAAGACCTCAAATCCGAATTTCTCACCTCCAGAGAATTAAGCTGGTTGTCTTTCAATGCACGCGTGCTACAGGAAGCTGACGACCCATCGGTTCCAGTCATCCAACGCCTTCGTTATCTAGGTATATTTTCTAATAACCTTGATGAATTTTTTCGAGTTCGAGTCGCGGAAGTACGTCGCTTGATCTCTTTAAGTAAGTCAAAAGATAAAGAGAAATACACTTCTTTATTAAAAGAAATCCAACGAGAAGTCGCAAGGTTTCAGAGTAAATTTGATATAACCTACAAAGCGGTTCTGAAGGAGCTCGGCCGACGTCATATCTATCTTATTAATGAGATGCAGCTTTCTGATACGCAAGCACAGTTTGTAAAAGATTACTTTCGTAAAACGGTACTACCAGAGCTAGAGCCCATTTTCCTAACAGAGAACATTGAACTTACTGGGTTGACTGACGAATTGATCTACCTTGCGGTAGAGATTAGTTCTAAAAACAAGCACCATCATGCTTTAGTTAAGGTTCCTACTGATCGGCTTCCTCGATTTGTACAGATTCCAAACCTAAAAAAGCGTGGCGGTAAAGTATTTATCGTTCTAGAAAATATCATTCGTTTTTGTATGCCTGAGGTATTCAGAGGTGTCATCACGATAGACGACACAAAGTCCTATACTATTAAGTTCTCACGAGATGCAGAGCTGCTAGAAATAGATGCGGGTCTAGGTGAAAGCTTTATAGAAAAAATGGCGACTAGCTTGAAGGCTAGAAGTACTGCTGAAGCCGTGCGATTTGTTTACGACAGTGAAATGCCAGACACACTATTAGACCTTTTAAAGAAACGCTTCAAGCTCGGTCGTTACGACAGCTTGTTGGCAGGTGGTCGCTACCACAACTCTAAAGACTTATTGAGCTTCCCAAATGTTGGGCCAAAATACCTAGAGTTCACTCCTTTACCGACGTTACAAGTCTCTGCTATCGAAAATCAAAAAGGCAGTATTTTCTCTATAATACGTAAAAAAGATGTACTGCTTTATTACCCTTATCATTCGTTTGATGTAGTAACAGACTTGCTTAAAACGGCAGCACTAGATCCTAAAGTGACGTGCATCAAAATATGTCTTTATCGCGCTGCAAAAAACTCACGCGTCTGTGATGCGTTAAGTAACGCAGTCCAAAACGGCAAGCGTGTGCTAGCAGTGGTTGAATTACAGGCGCGCTTTGACGAAGAGGCAAATATCAGCTGGGCTCAACAACTTGCTGATGCTGGTGTTGAAGTGAAGTTTGGTGTGCCAGGCTTAAAAGTTCACAGTAAGTTATTACTTATCGAGCGGACTGAAAATGGCCAACGACGTTATTATAGTCATGTGGGTACGGGAAACTTTAATGAAAAAACAGCGCGCTTGTATACTGATTTTTCTCTGTTAACATATCAGCAAGAGATAGGGAAAGACCTGTACAACGTATTTGATTTCCTTCGTTATAACTACAAAAGACCAAACTATAAGCACTTACTAGTATCACCCCATACTAGTCGACCAAAAATCACTGCTTTAATTGAGCAAGAAATTACAAATGCCCGAGCGGGCAAGTTTGCGGCAATCATAATAAAGTGCAATAGTCTTGTAGATCACGACATTAATATGCTGTTGTACGAAGCAAGCAAAGCGGGTGTAAAAATTAAGGTGATTGTTCGCGGGATGACTTCTCTCAAACCTAACTTACCCGGCCTTTCTGAGAATATCGAAGCCATTAGCATTGTTGACCGTTTCCTTGAGCACCCAAGAGTCTTTGTGTTTCATAACGGGGGTAAGCCAAGCTACTTTATTGGTTCTGCTGACTTGATGACACGGAACCTGGATTATCGAGTGGAAGCGTTATGCCCGATCCTAGACCCTGATCACCAGAAAACGCTTCAGGACATTCTTGATCTTCAGTGGAATGATAATACTAAGGCGCGAGTGATCGATGCTGAGCAGTCAAATAAGTTTGCTCCTCGACGTAGTCGCTCACGTATTCGCTCTCAAGAAGCGATACACAAGTATTTGGATACAGGTGTACTACCCAGTATGCCTAAATCAGAGATGACTCATCCCCCGAAAACGAAGCCTAAACGTTCTTCTAAAAAATAGAGCATTACTGCTTAGTAAAGAAAAGCGCAGAGTATGTTTTTACTCTGCGCTCATTAGCAATTGCTTATGCTTCAAGCGCCATAGCAGCCATCTTCATCGTACTTTCAAGTGACTCTGCACCCGCAATAAACAAACCGTTATGACAGAACATCGCATCATCAAGACCCGTTACTTCTTTAAGCGCGTCATCAGAAAGTCCAGCCCATGCGCTAGGCAGTGGTTTTCTATCTTCAAAAGAGCCTGGCTCTACTGGGACAGTTTGAACTCGCCACTGACCCGTAGATGACGGGTATACAACGTATAATGCGACTTCAGATAGCTTATGTACCGTTCTTTTCCACGGTGTGTATTGCTCTAAAACAATCACTCTTGGATCAGCCGCCTCTTCAATCGCTTTAGCCACAATTGCTTTAGCACTGATACCACCATTAGCGGATGCAATAAATCGTGTTAACACACGCGATGCGAAGCTAACTGCTTCATCAAAACACTCATCAAAATGACTGTCTTCTTGCCACGTTGGATTGAACATTGAAATAGTTTGACTAAGGCTAATGCCTTGAGCAACACCCACAACATGGCCACAGTCGATCGCATCAATTTCTGATACTAAACTGCCTTCAACAGAGTCAGCGACTTCTTGGTTACCATCACACAACTCCAAGCCATATTTTTTCCAAATCAGTCCAAATGAAGAGTATGGAATACCATTTTCACGCTCACCCGCACCGCCACGTTGGTGATGGTCAAAACGGCCTGCTTCTGGATCATATTCCCCACCTACATCAATCACGATATCGGCTTTACTGATCAGTTCTGGCTTACGGGTACGTACCAGCTCAAAGGCTGGCAATATGCTTTTAAGTGCTGCAACGCTAAACACGTCGTCTGCATGAAAGTTACCGTTGTGAGTGACTACTGTTTTCATATTCATTGAATGTCTTATAGCTTTATTAGGGGGGGGGTATAACGTAATATTACTCATAAAAGCAGCATATTCGCTATACACAAATATTTGAAATGACTTAGAAGAAACAGGTTTAAGCGATGAAGTACGCGGCAATCTGCATGATTAACAATGCGATAAATCCTGCAATAATGTCATCTAACATAATGCCCAAGCCGCCTTCCACTTTTTGGTCAGCCCACTTAATCGGCCACGGCTTCCAGATATCTAAGATACGGAACAGTACAAAACCAATGATGATCCACATCCACCCTGCAGGCGCGGCAATCATGGTGATGAAGTAACCTGCAAACTCATCCCAAACAATGCCTCCGTGATCATGCACACCTAACATTTCAGAAGAGCGGCCACATAACCAAATACCGACTGCACAAACCACTGCGACCATTAGGCAATAGCTCACTATATCTAGTGACTGAAATAACAAATACAGCGGCACTGCGGCAAGCGTACCAAAAGTACCCGGAGCGAATGGCGCTAAGCCGCTACCAAATCCAAATGCTAAAAAGTGGATAGGTGAACTGAGGACCGCCTTATTCAGCTCTTTTTGTGGAATTACTTTATTCATTAGAAGTGTTGAAACCCGCTAGCTGTTAATGGATGACCATGCTGGTCTTTAATAATGCCTGTTTGTGCGTTTAATTGCCCGATACGATGACAAGGCAAGCCATGGGCTGTCATTTCTGCCTGTAGTTTCTCACAGAGCGCCTGAGGTACGCTGAATAGCAATTCATAGTCATCGCCACCACTCAATGCATAAGCTAATGCTTTCTCATGACCAAACAGCAACTTTGACTGATCTGATAATGGGATCTCGTCTGTATTAAGTTCTGCGCCTAACTGCGATGCTTTTAAAATATGGGATAGATCTTGGAGTAAGCCATCAGACACATCAATACATGCATTAGCATAATTGCGAATGACGCGACTTTCAACGAGGCGCGCAGTGGGACGGTTTAGCTGTGACAGGCAATATTCACGTGCCTCGGATTGTGCTTTGTCTGTTTTGACCGGGCTTTGAACGAGCAAGTCATCGCTATTAAAATGTACCGCTAAACCCGCGGCACCATCGCCTAGTGTTGACGTAGTGAATAAAACATCCCCTGCTTTAGCTGTACTACGCTTAAGCGCTTTTCCTGACGCTACTTCACCCATGATCTGAATACTTAGCGTTTGTGGACCTCGAGTGGTATCGCCACCGATAAGATCGACACCATACTCAGCCGCTGCAGCTTTCAAGCCTTTTGAAAAGGATTGCAGCCATGCTTCATCGTATTCAGGGAGTGTCAGCGCTAAGGTAAACCATTTTGATTCTGCGCCCATCGCAGCAATGTCACTAATATTTACGGCCAGTGCTTTGTAAGCAACGTCTTCAATATTGGAATCAACAGGATAATGTACGCCTGAAACTAGTGTATCAACCGATACCACAAGACTGTGGTTTAGGCTTAAGTTAGTGAGAGCAGCGTCATCACCAATACCTAACGCGACACTAGAGGACTGCGCAGGCCAATCAAAATAACGGGCAATTAAATCAAACTCACCCGCCATTATATCGTCTCTTAGCTGTGTACTGAGCAATTAACTGAGTTACTCACTGCTTCAATAACTGAGCAGTTAAGCGCTCAATCAAGAATTGCCGGCTTCCAAAGTACGAATCTGCTTTGACAACTTATCCAGCATGCCATTCACAAACTTATGAGCTTGCTCTGCACCAAATTTCTTAGTCAAATTAACGTACTCGTTAATGATGACACGGAAAGGTACTTCAATATGGTTAGTTAACTCAGTTGTAGAAAGACGCAAAGCAGCTAACTCAATCTGATCTAACTGGTCAATACCACGGTCCAATAATGGAGTGAATGTTGCGTCGATCTCTTCATGGTTTTCAATCACGTAACGAACAAGGCCTTGGAAGTAGGCAGCGTCACACTTACGGAAATCCTTAGAAAGATCACGGTCATCTTGAAGGGCTAGATAGATATCCTGATAACTATTCTTGGTCATCTGCCATTGATATACAGCAATCAATGCAAGCTTACGAGCAAGTTGTTTTTGGGTAATCTGTAGTTTTTCGTTACTTAAATCAGTCATTGGATTTCTTAATCAGGGGAACCATTGCTAAGTATTATAAACACTTAGCGCCATTTTTTCTTTAGGAGCTAGTCTTCAGTACTAATTGCCGCTTTATCGCCTAATAACAAGCGCTCTAAGTAACGTGCAATCTGATCAACCTCAAGGTTAACCTTTGTGCCTGCTTGATAGTTACCAATAATTGTTTCTTGAATTGTATGTGGCACGATATTGATTTCAAAATCACAGCCATTAACACGGTTAACCGTTAGGCTTGTACCATCAATAGTGATCGAACCTTTTGCAGCAACATACTTTGCCAGTGCCGCTGGTGTACGCACCTTGAACCATTCCGAACGACCATCATCACGGCGCTCAATAACTTCACCCAAACCATCAACATGACCACTGACTAAGTGACCACCTAAATGAGTTTCTAAGGTTAGTGCTTTTTCAAGATTAACCGGAGACCCAAGGGCTAAATCACCCAAAGATGTAAGAGACAACGTCTCTTTTGACACATCAGCAGTGAAGCTTGTTTCGGTTAGTTTTACAGCGGTCAGACACACACCATTTACAGCGATGCTATCACCTAGCACAACATTAGATAATTCAAGCTTACCCGTTGCTATAGTTAGCTCAACATCTCCACCCTTTGGGGTAAGTGTTTCGACGGTGCCTTTTGATTGAATAATTCCAGTAAACATGGTCTAAACCTGCGTCTGTTCAAGGGCGGCTATGATACGCCAATCATCACCAATTGCACGAATATCCTGAATTTTCAGGTTAATTCTCTGTTGCATGGTGGTCAAATTTGGGAGATTAAAAGCACCCATCGCGTCACTACCTAACAAATGTGGCGCCATATACAATAATAACTCGTCGGCCAAACCTGCTTCTAGCAAGTTCCCGCAAAGCTTTGAGCCTGCTTCGGTGTGTACTTCGTTTATCTCACGGTTAGCTAGGTCTTTTAATACTTCAACTAACGATATAGTGCCGTTAGCATCCTTTTCAACAACAACGACCTCAGCACCCGCTTGAACTAAAGCTGAAATCTTATCGGCTGTTACGCTAGCAGCTTTGTCTATAGTGGTCTTGTTCGTTGCTTCATCGATCATAACTGCACTTCCACTCACCGCAGTGTAAATAAGTGTCTTACCCGATAACGATAATATCTTAGCAGATGGTGGGCAGCGCAGTTGAGTATCTAAGATAACACGCGTTGGCTGCCTGACTTCACCTTCGATATCTAACTCAATGGCGGTAAGGCGAACGGTTAATGAAGGGTCATCAGCTAGTACAGTACCGATACCCGTCAAAATCGCATCACATTTAGCACGATAAAACTGTACATCTTTACGGGCACTTTCGCCTGTAATCCACTTACTTTCACCTGAGGCAAGTGCTGTACGTCCATCTAAACTAGTCGCCATTTTAACTCTAACAAAGGGCAAACCCTGCTCCATCCGTTTTATAAACCCAGGATTTAACGCACGAGACTCCGCTTCTAAAACACCACTAGTGACTTTAATACCTGCATCTTTCAGACGCTTAATGCCACGACCCGCAACGCGAGGATTAGGGTCTTGCATAGCAATAACAACTTCTGATACGCCTGCTTTCACTAATGCATCTGAACATGGTGGTGTTCTACCAGTGTGTGAGCAAGGCTCTAAAGTAACGTAAGCAGTAGCACCAACAGGTGATTCGGATAAATTTTGTAGGGCGTCAATTTCGGCATGTGGTTGCCCTGCTCGACGGTGATAACCTTCGGCAATGACATTACCATTTTTAACAATGGCACAACCCACTCGGGGGTTTGGGTGCGTTGTGTACTGACCACGCTTCGCAAGTTGAATGGCTCGGACCATGTACTGCAAGTGTCGAATGTCAGTCATATTAACTCTTTTGGGTAGCTGCTTTACTTTCCATCAAGTTAATCGTTTTGACAAACTCGTCTATATCACTAAAGCTGCGATAAACCGATGCAAAACGGATAAAGGCTACGCCATCTAACTCACGCAACTCATCCATCACTCGCTCGCCTATCCACTGCGACTCTACTTCACGTAAGCCACTGCTTAATATTTTCTTCTTAATCTGTTGAATCGCCCGATCAATACTATCCATACTGACCGGACGTTTTTCTAACGCTAGCATCATCCCTGCGCGTATTTTGTCCACGTTAAACGCTTCCCCTACGCCATCGCTTTTTGAAACACGTGGCATATTAAGGTCGGCATACTCATAGGTTGTGAAACGCTCATCGCAGCTACCGCATTTACGGCGTCTACGAACCTGATCTCCATCAGGGCCTAAGCGTGAGTCAACAACTCGAGTATCTGTGGCACTACAAAAGGGACAATGCATTCGCTTAACTTACTCTGCGTAAACTGGAAGACGCTTACAAACTGCACTTACTTTAGCTTTAACAGCGTCAGTAACAGTTTGGTCATCAATATTTTCTAAGATATCGCAAATCCAGTTAGTCAGATCAATACACTCTTGCTCTTTAAAGCCACGTGTAGTGATTGCAGGCGTACCAATACGAATTCCGCTAGTCACGAATGGAGACTGTGGGTCATTGGGTACAGAGTTCTTGTTTACTGTAATGTGAGCATTGCCTAGTGCAGCGTCAGCAACCTTACCCGTCAGTCCCTTATCAATCAGATCAAGTAGGAACAAGTGGTTATCAGTACCACCAGAAACGATGTTAAAACCACGTTCGATGAATGTATTAGCCATTGCTTGAGCGTTCTTAACCACTTGCTTTTGGTAAGTGGTAAACTCAGGCTCCATCGCTTCTTTGAATGAAACCGCTTTAGCAGCGATAACGTGCATCAAAGGACCACCCTGTGTACCAGGGAATACCGCAGAGTTAAGCTTCTTCTCAATCTCTGGGTTAGCTTTAGCTAGGATGATTCCACCACGTGGACCACGTAACGTCTTGTGAGTTGTTGACGTCGTAACATCAGCAATCTGTACAGGGGATGGGTAAACACCTGCTGCAACTAGACCAGCAACGTGAGCCATATCAACAAACAAAATTGCGCCAATTTTGTCCGAAATGTCACGGAAACGCTGCCAATCCATAATACGAGAATACGCAGAGAAACCAGCAATGATCATCTTAGGCTTATGCTCAAGCGCTAGTGCTTCAACTTGATCATAATCTACTTCGCCAGTCTCATTATTTAGACCATACTGAACTGCGTTGTAAACCTTACCAGAGAAGCTTACGTGTGAACCGTGAGTCAAGTGACCACCGTCAGACAAGCTCATTCCTAAGACTGTGTCACCTGGATTAAGTAGTGCCATGTAAACAGAAAGGTTTGCAGACGAACCTGAATGAGGCTGTACGTTTGCGTAGTCAGCGCCAAACAAATCTTTCGCACGTTGAACAGCTAAGCTTTCAGCAACATCAACAAACTCACAACCACCGTAGTAGCGCTTTGAAGGATAGCCTTCTGCGTATTTATTAGTAAGTACAGAGCCTTGCGCTTCCATTACACGAGGGCTTGTGTAGTTTTCTGACGCGATTAGTTCGATGTGGTCTTCTTGGCGCTGTGCTTCATCAGCAAGCGACTCAAATAACTCGGCATCATAGTCGGCAATATTCATATCAATGTTAAACACGTTTACTATTCCTTTTAGCTAAAGCTACGGCAATTCTAAAAACTGGTATGGGGTCATTTCTGCAATACGATTACAGAGCTGTATAGTGTATCGGAAACCCGAATTTCATAGCTAGCAAAATCTCCCCATTCCGGTCGATTACATCATACCATTGAACTCTTTTGCATCATCTCGCAGAGTTTTACGGTTGATATCGTAAACGAGACCTAGCAGTAAGTTCTTTTGCTTTCGGTATTCAGCATCCCTTGGAGGATAATATTGATACAGACCACGAGCTAGTTTGTAATCCCATTTAAAGTTTTTCATATACGGGAATCGATCAGGCTGTTTTTGGTAAATACGATCAAACGGTGTATCAGGCAACGGCTTAAAACGCGATAGACGAATTCGGTCTAAGTACTTTTCATGTTTTTTAATAAACTCAACGGTGAGACGCAAGTCCTCAGCCGTTTCACCGGGAAAACTCTGCATCATTGATGTTCTGACACTGATCCCTGCATCATAAGCATTCTTTAAAAATTCACCCGCCTCCTCTACTTTTGTGCCTTTTTTCATTGTATCTAATAACACTTGGCTTCCTGACTCCAAACCAAAAGAAATCCGTGTCAGACCCGCTTTCTTAGCAGCAAATAAACTCTCCCGATCAAGCCCATTATCACCTAGGTGATTCACATGTACGGTACCTATCCATCTAGCCCCGGGTACTGTTTTCTGCATATTATTTATTAAGCCATACCAAACATCTAAGTCCGAATTTAATTTTATATCGAGAAAAATAAAGTCACTACTACTGTGGATATTAGACTGAACACGCAGCTCATCGAGTACTGCATCTAAGCCTCGTGAACGGAATGTGCGACCATTTGCTGACACAACATCACCACAGAAAGTGCAGGCTCCCCAACTACATCCTCGACCGGACATAATTGGAACAATCTTGTGTGGATACTTCTGCCAAGGAAAATCTGTAAAATCAGGCGCTGGTAAACGATTTAACTGCTGTAATGGGAGTAATGGTTGTACTTCGGTGTTTTGCCTAATGGTAAACACACCTTCATGATCAGATAGATCTTTACCCGCAAGCATATCCTTGACAATATCAACCAGCTCAAACTCTACCTCACCACCAACGATAGCATTGATACCCTCTAAGCCAAGCCATTGCTTTGTAACACGATCAAGATTAAAGAATGGCCCACCTAGAAGAACAGGTACTCCCTGTTTTTTAGCTTTTTCCCCAATAATCTTACACATCTCAAAATGATCTAAATAAGCCGATATTAGAATTGCTGAAGGCTTTTTCTCTATTGCCTTGTCTAATTCGGAAAGCATTTTAGGGTGCGGTTTAGTATTTCGCTTTGCAAGTTGCTCCCTTAGAAAGTCTCGGGATAAGCGCATAACAGGGTTGCCTGAAAAATACAGTCGCCGCATCAGCTGATCTTTCCACGTCTCAGGGTTATCTCGTGTAAAGGCAGGAACACCAAGGGCTAACGGACTCAATAACTCAACGTTATAGTGGGCCTGTCGCAAACTTTTTATTAGATAACCGACGGCTAGCGTTGGGTATGCTGCAAAGTTATTAAGATCTACGAATAGAATATTACTGGTTTGAGTTTTATTTTCCATGCCCTATTTATAGGACATAATTTAGATAAAAGTAGCATCGACATAACAAATAATTGATCAATATCATTTATCGATGTCACTAGTAAAACGCTAATTATTTAAGTGATAAGTTTATTGATTGAATCACTGACAAAGGCTGCTTGGCTTGAGTAATTGGACGGCCAACTACAATGTAGTTAACACCAACAGCTTTGGCTGCTTCAGGCGTCATAATACGCTGCTGATCTCCCTGATCAGAACCAGTAGGACGAATACCGGGTGTTATGAGCAAGAATTCATCTTTATGTTCTGCACGAAGCATCTCTGCTTCTTGAGCGGAGCAAACGACACCCGATAATCCGTGGTTAGCCGTTAAAGCCGCAAGACGCTTTACTTGATGCTCAGGCTCCCCAGACACACCTGTAGCTTCAAGTTGTATTTGATTCATAGACGTGAGTACTGTGACGGCAATAAGCAAAGGTGGCTTATCATAAGTACTTAACGCATTAGCTGCAGCATCTAACATCACTGGGCCGCCACTTGCATGAACATTAATCATCCAAACACCTAGGTCGGCAGCACTTTGGCACGCACCTGCAACAGTATTAGGAATATCATGAAACTTAAGATCCAAAAATACTTTATAACCTGCTGCAACTAATGTTTTTACGAATTCTGGGCCTGATGCAACGTAGAGTTGTAGACCTACTTTTAAAATACAATCGTTTGGAGAAAGTGGCTCAATAAACTCAAGCGCTTGTTTAGCCGTTGGGAAATCCAACGCAATAATTAACATACTAGACATAAGTTATTCCTAAAACTAAACGTGGGCAACTTCGTCCCAGTGGTTACACGCTGGACAGCGCCATAAAAAATCGTGCATTTTATATCCACAGTGAAGGCACTGAAAACCTGGCTGGCTAGATAGGTATTTACCCATAGCACTATCAATGAGTTTCAGCGGTTCATTATCACTGTCTTGTGCTTGATACACAGTCACTGCTTTACTAATTGTACGCACGTTTAATTGGCGAGTAGTCAATACCTCAGGTAGACGCTCTGCAACAACCTCATTTGGGCCATGCTCGATCGCTAAGCGTAAAGCGAACTCAAGTACTTTCACATCAGAGGATGTTTCGAATAACTGAAACAGCTGGCCTTGTAAATCGCCAATAATATTAGCTTCAGTATAGGCCTTTACCATTGAGGGATAGATCATAGCCAACAATTGAGGCGCTATTTTAGCCACCTCTAAATACAAGCTACTTGCAGCAAAGTGCTCATGTTGCATTAATTGAACATCAGCTTGAAGAATCTTAATTCGATTGGAGTTTGGAGCAGATTCTGAGGCTTTACTTAAAAGCTCATTAACTTGTTGAATATGTCCTGTCTGGAGCGCTTGTTCGGCAAGCTCGCAGTAATAGTTAGCAATTAAATGACTAACATCTTCGCTAGCTGACAATTGAGTGACTTCAATTGCCTTTTCCCACTCTTGTGTCTGCTCGTAAATATTACGTAACGCTTTTCTAGCGTCAACATCACTAGGGTTTGTTTGCAACAATTCGGTAAAAACACTTTCAGCCCTATCCATCATACCTGCAGCAAGGAAGTCTTTACCTAGTGCAAGCATAGTTATGGTTTTTTGTTCGCGACTGAGCGATGCTCTACCAATTAGATTTTGATGAACACTTAAGGCTCGATCTACTTCACCACGATTACGAAATAGATTTCCCAACAAAAGATAAGTTTCTGCTGTGTACTCGTCGATTTCTGGACGATTAAGGAATACATCCAGTGCTTTATCGGGTTGCTCATCTAAAAGGAAATTTACACCTTTTACAAAATTATCAGAAAGCTGACGCTTTTCAGGCGATTGTTTTTTGAGACTTTTTCCTGATGCTCGCCAACCCGAGTAAAATGCTAGAGGCAACAGTAAAAATAGTAACTCAATCATGAGTAGCTCTTCTCAATAACAACAGCGCTAAAAGCAATATCTATTGTTCAGTAATCGGAAAGGTTTCTTTAGAGGCATCTACACGGTCACGCAGTGCTTTACCTGGCTTAAAGTGAGGAACGTACTTAGGCGACAAATCTACTGTCTCACCTGTTTTAGGGTTACGTCCACGACGTGCTGCGCGGTAGTGTAAAGAGAAGCTACCAAACCCTCTGATTTCGATACGACTTCCTGACGATAGAGTATCACTCATTTGTTCTAGTAATATTTTAACGGATAGCTCTACATCACGACCACTTAAGTGGCTCTGTTTTCTAGAAAGAATATCAATAATTTCGGATTTAGTCATTGCTCTGTGTTCCTCGTTCTTGTTCGATGGGAGTTTACTACGACTCCTAAAAAAATAATAGAGAGAAATCTATTAAGATCTTGAATTTAAATAAAAAAAGCCTGATACACATGTGCGCATCAGGCTTTTTATAGCAGACTAATTGGTCCGTAAACCAACTAGCTTAAGCTTTCTTTACAGAGAAAATCTGTAATTACTCACCCATCTGCTCTTTGAAGATATCACCAAGTGAAGTACCTGAAGAAGAGCGATTACTATACTCTTTCATTACTTCAGCTTCATCAGCAAAGTCTTTCGCTTTGATAGATAGGTTCATCATGCGTGTCTTACGATCAACGCCCATGAACTTAGCTTCAACTGCTTCGCCAACTTTCAAGATAGTGCTTGCATCTTCAACACGGTCACGAGAAAGCTCAGAAGCGCGTAGAGATCCTTCAATACCATCGCCAAGGTCAACTTTAGCCATCTTAGGAGTCACTTCAGTGATTGTTCCTTTAACGATTGTGCCCTTAGGGTTAGCAGCTAGGTAAGCAGAGAATGGGTCTTGATCCATTTGCTTGATACCTAGAGAAATACGTTCACGCTCTGGATCTACAGCAAGAACGATTGCTTCAACTTCGTCGCCCTTCTTGTAATCACGTACAGCTTCTTCACCTTGAACATTCCAAGAGATATCAGAAAGATGTACTAGACCGTCGATGCCGCCATCTAGACCGATAAAGATACCGAAGTCAGTGATTGACTTGATGTTACCTTTAACGATGTCGTTCTTGTTGAATGACTTAGCAAACTCATCCCATGGATTAGCTTTACACTGCTTCATACCAAGAGAGATACGACGACGTTCTGCGTCGATATCCAAGATCATTACTTCAACTTCATCGCCTAGTGTAACGACTTTAGATGGGTTAACGTTCTTGTTAGTCCAGTCCATTTCAGAAACGTGAACAAGACCTTCAACACCATCTTCGATCTCTACGAAACAACCGTAGTCAGTCAAGTTGCTCACCTTACCGAATAAACGAGTGTTTACAGGGTAACGACGAACAAGGTCCTGCCATGGATCTTCACCCAATTGCTTAAGACCTAGTGATACACGGCTCTTCTCTTTGTCGAACTTAAGGATCTTAACGTCAACTTCATCACCCATCTGGATGATTTCTGAAGGATGCTTAACACGCTTCCAAGCCATATCAGTGATATGTAGAAGACCGTCAATTCCGCCCAAGTCGATGAAAGCACCGTAGTCGGTCAGGTTCTTGACGATACCTTTAACTACCTTACCTTCAGCTAGTGTCTCAAGAAGTGCATCACGCTCAGCGCTGTACTCTTCTTCAACAACCGCACGACGAGAAACAACTACGTTGTTACGACGCTGGTCTAGCTTGATAAGTTTAAATTCTAGCTCTTTTCCTTCTAGGTAAGTCGTGTCGCGTACAGGACGCACATCAACCAATGACCCAGGTAGGAAAGCACGGATATCACCAAGCTCAACGGTGAAACCACCTTTAACTTTACCGCTGATGATACCAGTAATAATTTCGTCATTTTCGAGTGCTTCTTCCAACACTTCCCAAGCACGTAAACGGCGAGCTTTTTCACGAGACAATTTAGTCTCACCAAAGCCGTCTTCAACGCTTTCCAATGCAACTTCAACAACATCGCCTTTTACAACGGTAATTTCACCGGCTTCGTTTTTGAATTGCTCAGCAGGAATAACGCCTTCTGACTTTAGGCCTGCACTAACCGTTACAAAATCTGGAGTTACTTCAACAACTGTTGCGTTGACTAAAGAACCTGGCGTCATTTCAATAAACGTCAAACTCTCTTCAAATAACTCTGCAAAACTTTCGCTCATGGTATAAAACCTTAAATATATAAACGACAGCACCCTGCTAACGTCGGGTTAAGTTAATTTTCAAACTCATTATTAAGCTTGAAAATAGACTAAGTAAAGTTACTAAATAGCTGATATAAATATCGTTTTTGCTAACAGGGTGTTAGTAACTCTAATGTTCTTTTTCAGTGAGACTTATAGAAAGACAGAATCTTGGCAACAACCTCTTCGATAGACAAATCACTAGTATCTATCTCATGTGCGTCCTTTGCAGGGCGTAATGGAGAGTGCTTTCGATTCATGTCACGCGCATCGCGTTCTTGTATATCACTGATTAGGCTGGCGAGATTATCATTAAGCTCATGATCTTTCAACTGTTTTAAACGTCTTTGGGCGCGAACTTCTGCGCTCGCTGTGAGGTATATTTTTAAAGTCGCATTAGGAAAAACAACCGTCCCCATATCACGACCATCAGCAACAAGCCCTGGTAATTGGGCAAAGTCACGTTGACGCTGAAGTAACGCTTCTCTTACTGAGATAACTGCGGCAACTTTTGATGCTGCATCACCTGCTTTTTCACTACGTATAGATTGACTAACATCAACGCCATCAAGTAACGCCAAAACAATATTATTATCTTGTGCTTCAAAAGTGACAGGTAAGTTACGAGCGATCTCAGCAAGACCAACTTCATCATCAAAAGAACAAGCATTTTGAATCGCTGCAAAGGCGACTAGACGATAGAGGGCGCCACTATCTAGAATAGTCCAGCCCATTTCTTTGGCAATGCGTTGCGCAATAGTGCCTTTACCAGAACCAGCGGGACCATCGATTGTTATAACAGGGGTATTACTCATCACTACCAAGCTTCACTTAAATCTAATTAGGTAAATTATGCCTTGTTTGAAGACAACTAACCAACCCTATCACTTCAGACTTATGCAGCCTGCTTCATCAATCTGTTTGCTTGACGCTGCTGAAGCTCGCTACCACCTTCGATAACTTCTTCTAAAACTGATTTTGCAGACTCAAAATCTGACACTTCTAAATAGGCTTTCGCCATATCTAACTTAAGGTCCATTTCGAGACTACCTTCATCAAACATTTTATAGACATTTTCTTCTGGCTCACTAACTGCTGATTGACTAAAGCCTCTTTCTAAAGATGAATCATCACTCTCTAGTAAATCATCGTAACTGTTTTCAGGTAGAGCCACCTTCTCATCGGCAACTATACTTACACCATCTGTTTCTTTACGGCGAGTCGACAATAGCGCAACTAGTATTAGGGACAATAGTGCTCCACCAGCAACCATACTCCAGATAGGTAGTTTAAATCTATCGTTAAACATAACAATACTGTTATTACCCTCAGCATCACCAAAATAATGAACACCAGGCTGAGCATCATCAATTAGAGCATTAAGTTGCTCATTCTCTTGAGTCAACTGCGCAATAGTTCTATCTGCTTGTTTCTGTATTTCACGGTTATCTGAAAGATCTGACTGAGCCGCTTCAAGCTGAGTCTTCAGATTTAGTGTTTCATTTCTCACATCATCAAGCTGCTGCTGTAGTGCTTCAACCTGAGATAGGTCTGCAGGCGACAGCGGTGCACCCTGATTATTCTTCAGAAGCTTGGTCACTCTAATTATCTCTGAATCAAGTAGTCTCAACTGTTCATCAGATTGCTTACTCTGGTTTTCCAATAAAGAGACTCGTTGAATTAACCTTGCATTTTCTCGCTTCAGGCCAGCAACCTGAGCAATCAAACTTGTTCGCTCTGCCTCTAAAAAGACTAATCGATCTTGAACACCTAACTTATTAGTATCCGCTTTTGCAGGTGTAATTTTCAGTGTATTGGCGAGCTTCGCTATAGATGCATCATCCGGAGTAACGAATGTTGACTCATCTTTTAACCAGTCATTGCCGGGTAGCGATAAAAGTGCATTTCGTCTCAGCAGATTCATATTTCCGCGGACAAAAGCTTGTGGGTTTTTTTCAACAATTTCGACCATCAAACCCATTGGGGAACGCTTAGGTCCGACATAATATCGATTAACAATTTTACTCAAGGTATCGTTGGAGCGCACAGGCCCATACGCCTGGTCTGCAATAGCAGCTCCAGAATAAAACGTTAAACTTGATATAATCAGTGCAGCAGAAAGCTTACTGACATTAGAAGAAACCCGATTTGATGACGATATCATTATTTTTATACTCCAGCTAATGCTGAAGATCCGCCAGTAAAATCAAATACAGATCACCTGTGGAGCGAATCTTCCCCAGAGATAATGTATCACTCAAAAAATTCACACCCATCAAAAAAACGATGGGTGGTATTAAAAAATCACCCTGCTAAACGTGACATTAACAATTCAGCTGAAGTTTTCTGCTGAGCGGTACCTTCCAGTAGAACTTCATGTAATAACTCATTCGCTGCTTGGCTATCGGCCAACTCAATATAAGCCTCAGCCATTACAAGCTTTAGCTCTGAATCATCACTATTTGATGACTTAGATACTTCTGACTCTGATTGAACAGCAGGCTCATTACCTAGCTCCCCAGTCATTGATGGGTCAAGAATAGCAACTCGAGAAGGGTCTCGACGAGGCGGTACTCTTAGTGCCTCTACATCTTGATCTCTAGCATCTAAGTTACCAGCTTTAAATACTACGTCTTCCATACCAGTCGCGTTGGAGCCAACTGCTGGTATAGATTTATTTCGACGACCTAAAATCACCATAAATGCAGCTAACCCAAGTGCTAACATCGCTAGAAGAGCACTCCATGTAGGCAAGGTAACTGAACGATTAAAAAACCCTACATTACTGCTTTCAATTGAATCGTCACTAATTTCTGCTATCACACTTTCTTCAGGCAAGAGTCCGTCAGTAACCAATGGATCTACTTCCATCATAGAATCCATATCACCAACGGGTGCAGCTGACGCCATCAACTCATTAACAAGCTCATCATTCTGAGACTTAAGTTCTTTTACTTCTTCTTGGTAAATAGCAATTTGCTGATTTAGATCAGCAATTGTTTTATTCGCCTCAATATTTACAGCATTACTACTAACACTAGTCGTCGCAACGACAGGAGCCGGAATTGCTTCTAACTGTTTTTCAAGATCCGTAACCGAGGCTTTCAACAACGCAATTTCTTGATCTTTTTCTACAATTAACGCAGTACTTTTATCAAGACTTTGTTTAGTTAGCTCAGCCGCTATAAGTGCAACAGACTGTTGACTAGAACCCTGTTTGAGTGACGATGCCGACTCAACAGACTCAGTAAGTGATTCTTTTGATAGCGCTAGTGCATCATTAGCAGCTTTCAACTCAGTCTTGAGATCTGCTTCAGATGATCGTGTTACTTCAAGCAACGCCTTTAACTCAGACTCTGTGGATACAGCCTCTTCTAGCTTGACCTTTAAATCATCTAATACTTCTTGAGCTTCAACCAACTGGTCTTTTGCTGCTTCACGCTCTCCTCTCACCTTATTAAGGTTACTTTCTAAAGAAGCTAGGGAAGTATCATTACCCAGTGAAGTAGGTGCTGTATCGACAACTTTTTCAGTAACTTCTGAGAGACGAGCTTGTGCATTCTCAAAACGTACTTTCCAACTAGATAACTCGGCTTGAGTACGCGACAAACTAATCTTTAGGTCATCACTTTCTTTATTCGCTAATCTTAAACTTTCTTGGACCGTAACTAATCGCATTCTCGACTGAACAGGCACTGGTGCAACAGGAACATTGACTACCTGCCCCCCCGTTGAACGACGAATACTATTATCATCAGGAAGGACAAGTTCAACACCCTGCTTAAGCAAGCCCATATTATTATTGATGAACGACTCCGGATTTAACCGGAATATTTCACGCATAATAACAATGTCGGAATGCGGACTGACAAGGTAGTTTTCACTCACGATTTTACTGAGTGTCTCGCCCGGAGCGATTGGACCGTAGTTACTATCAGCCTGCGATACTGCGCTAGCAAATAGTGTTAAGCCTATCGCTGCCGACAACGCACGAGGTTTCAATTGTAATATCAGTGAATGAGTACGATTAGTCATGAGAAATCTCAAAGAATCTTAGCAATACTTTCAGCAGCACGTTTAACATCTAAAAAGATTAAGCCTAAACGAGCATTGGGCTTAGCAAGCACCGTTACAACGGCCTCGTTTCCAGCATGTGTCATCAAAATATAACCGTGATCACCTTTGATAAGCACTTGCTCTAGTGTACCACGAGCAAGTTCTTGAGCTGTACGATCACCTAGAGACAACATAGCAGCACTCATCGCACCGACTCTATCTTCATCCATTGCAGCAGGCAGTAGTGCAGCCATCATTAGGCCATCCTTAGATAAAACTGCTGATGCTTCAATGTCCGCTGTTGATCCATTGAGGTCGCTTAAGATCGAATTTAACATTTCTGCGCGCATGCGTTTACTCCCGTAAAATGTATTTTAGTTTTTTAATGTTATGGAACTGTTTGAGCCGTAACGTCGTTCTAAAGCCCAAATTAGTTGTGTGAATGCCGACTGGTTTAACTGCGGCATTCCACCAATAATCAAAGTGAATCGATCTTTGCCGATATATAATGGCCAAAAGCCAATCTCACTATTTCCAGCAGCATCGATCAAACCCCATGCTCGCTGACTGTAGCCCAAATTACCTTTAAGCACATCTTTGTGCCTTTTATAAATAGCCGTCAAACTAGCACTTAACGCTGCCAGCTCTTCCGCTGCTTCATGAGGAAAGCCTGAACTTCCCAGATACAAGCCTTGCCCTTCCGCCAAAACTGCCCGCCCATCACTCGATAGACTTTGCAACAAACCAGGCAGTAGACTTTCCAAGCTACCAGAGGGTGCTACCTCGGTATTTTTCTGACCAGCAATGAAGCCAGCATCTTGTAGTAGTTGAATAAACTCTAGCGTTTCGGTCTCATCATTTAACCCACTCAACGCTTGAGCAGCAGCCAAGTTAAACACGGGTGTTTCATCGACCGTTAACAAACGCTTTATGAACTCACGGCCAAAACCATCAGAATCATCTTGAACAGAATAAAAACTCCCACCAGGCGTTACGCTCAAGTATAAGTCTTCACTTGAAATAAAATCACTCATAATATTTCAGCTCCAGGGGCTAATGACATCAACATCGCCTGCATTAACATAGAGACATCTTCACGCTTTCGTGCGTCAACCTCAAAGACAGGTGCTGTAATTTTTAACTGATCTAACCAGTCGCGATAATCCTGCACATTGGGTACACGGTGTGTATCCATACGTGTGACACCAACAACTAGCTGCTGTGCTTCAATGAAGTCACGAAAGGCGTGTGTATAAAATTTCAAATCTTGCTGAGGGTCTTTGCGGGAGTTGTCAATTAACAACACTAGGCCAATGCCGCCTTCCGTCAAAATATCCCACATAAAGCTAAAGCGCTCTTGGCCCGGAGTACCATATAAATGGACGCGTTCCGTATCACCCAGTTTGATCATGCCGTAATCCATAGCAACCGTAGTTGACTCTTTACGTGCACGCGTCATGTCTGATGCTTGCTCATCTGTCGTGACAATTTCAATATCACTGATTGAGCGAATGGCCGTTGTCTTGCCTGAACCAACCGGCCCTGTAAAAATTATTTTCTTATTCGCAGTACTCATTTTTCCTTAACCCCCAACCAAACGTTTAAGTAAACGCGAGAACAAACCACGAGGGGCTTCGGCTTTACGAGTTGTAGATTGCTTCTTAATCAATTTTTCAGGATCCATTTCGATCAAACCGAGGGTATTAGCCGCATTGTAAAAAGAGAAAACATAACGTTGAGGAACATTTAGGGTCTTGGCCACATCAAAAGCATTCATTCCCTGAGCTGCCCATTGCGCTGCGATCGGCATTATATGCGGAAACAATGCGACACGCGTCATACTTGGCCAATGTTTTAACCCAACCACTTTGTTAGGGTCTAAATCCCTAGGCAGTAAGCCATGAGCAGAGAGTAAAGCACTAGTCCAAACAAATGACTCAAGGTCATATAATGAAGTACTTTGATTCGATATCAGCTCATTAAGCTCGTGAATTTCAGGTGTACTCAGAATATGCATCTTACCGCCATCACCTGAATTACAGTCTCGGATCAGTGCTATAAAATCAGGACCATCGATTGACACCGTACAGAAAATTCGGTGAATTTCAGGCAGTACAAATATTTTTGCTTGAGGGAAGTTAAGCAACACGCCTTGCTGGCATTGCCTTGCTAACCTAACGGCATCTTTGACACTAGAGATGAAGAAACTCTCTTCTGCCTGCATGCTCACAAGATTTGCAGAAACATCAAAATCAGGTAAATCACCACATAACTCGACCCAACGCTGTGCTTGTTGCTGATCGGTTAAACTAGTCTTTACAGGCATACTTGGTTCTACATTTTTTTCGACTGGCAAATTAACTGGGGATTGTTTGACCGACTGAGTGTCATAGTCGACAGCTTTAGTCTCTTCAACAACTTCTGCTTTGTTAACTAACGGGACACTAACAAGTACTTCCGCTTTTTTTATCACTGGACGCTGTAATGACACAGGCTTCTCAGCAACAAAAGACTCGATGTTTTTTGCAATTTTCTGATTACTTAACTTCTCGATAGCCTCATCACTAACATCTACTTTAAGCAATGCTCTGACGGACGCTGCTGCATCCAATAATGAGCGACTTGTTAAAGGCTTTGGCAACCAAATGACGTTATCGAGAGAAACTTCAGAAATAGATAAAATAATGGCGGGCTTCTGCCATTCTTGGTACTCACTTTCGTAACGCTGACGGGCAGGCGGAAAGTCGTAATCGATAATAAGTACATTAGCTTCAACTTGAGAGTCAACACAACGAAAAGTATGCTGCCCAAGCTTAGCAAAAAAGAAATCCAGAACGGCTCTATTATGTGTACCCACATCCTCTAGGCAAACACGCAAAGCAGAGTTCTGCTGTGATTGATCTATCATTGAGTTTTTGTCACCCTTCCTTGGTATTTGACAATTTCCAGTCAGGACTCAGTTCTCGGCCTTGCTCCATCAGTAAAGCCAACAAACGTTCCTTACTCTCGTAATCTTTTGTATAACTGTAGACTCTTAACAGCTCTTCTTCAGTACGAGAATCCCCTTCTGGATTCAACATTTCTTGTTCCAGTAACTCTTGCGCGACTTCAAGCTGCCCATACTCTAGGCAATCAACGGCTTCTTGATAATGACTAGTATAGCTACTTGACGCTTTAGTACTCAGGGATAATAAAGGTAATCCTTTTGAGACCAAACCTATCGACAACACTGACCCTTCAATAAAGCGGTCATTGTAAGATTCGTCATAACCTTTCTCCAGCCAATTGGAAAAAAAGTCCTGCTCTTCTTTGACTAAGTGCGCTTGTACTCGACTATAAACCATTTGACGAAGTTTTAAGCCATTATCCTTAAGGGCTATAAATAAGTCTTGTAAGGCACCAGAAAGATGACCTTGGTCTTGATTGATTAAGATACGTTGTACCTGTACTCGTAAATCAAGCGGGTAACGTTTTACGTGGTGAGCCAAATAGCGTCGATTAGCATCTGTTGAGTCATTAGCACCCAACTGCAAAACTTTTAGGCCTTCTAAACTAAAAATAGCAGGTAGCTTATATGCGTTCGACGAATCCGAACTTGTATGGTTTACACTCATAAAATGTTAGTACCCAAAATCCAGTTTGACACTCAAGGAGTTACGGAATTAAGGCGTAGACTTTATAAGAAAGATGAATAAAAAGATATACGGTAGATTAAACTTTATAAAGATTGTGCCAGAAAGCACTTTTGATGATATGTATCTTATATCTATACAAAAATTCTATGACTTCGATAATATAAATATCATAGCCATCAGTGAAGTAAATCATTGTAATAAAAAATATTCAGGGGATATACTAACATCGCTACTCAACATTCTCTTGAATTTAATTCCCCCTCAACCTTATTAAATTCATAACTAAGTTCCGAAGGTCTCAGAGCATATGTTTGGAAAAAAAACCAAGTCTTTACCCCCTGTACAGCCGCGTCGTGTCGCATCACAACTGGAAGAAGATATCAAACTTGTGGGAGATCTTTCTTTTTCAGGATTGCTACAATTAAAAGGCAATGTTTACGGCAATATCATTTCCCCGCCTGACTCTGAAGCAACCCTACTGATTGAAGAAGGCGCTACGGTAACTGGGGAGATTCGTGTTCCGTACATCCAGATCAAGGGTAAAGTCACGGGAAATGTATTTGCAAGTCATCGCATTAGCATCAAAACAGGCTCTACAGTCATCGGTGATGTTCATTACAACGACATCGAGTTGGACCAAGGTGCACATCTATCCGGACATCTCATATCCATGAAGGAAGCTAAAGAAGAACTAAAAAGCTAACGACAGACCTCGGCTTTAGCAGGCAAGTCAACACCTAATGGCTCTGCCACCTTTTCCCACTTAAAGTACGGCCCTGGATCTGTTTTGCGACCCGGTGAAATATCTTCGTGACCCGTTATAGCACCAATTGCCAAGCCTTTATAAGTATCCTGCAAGGCTGGCACCAACACATTTAGCGAGTGATATTGCTCATCACAAAATGCCTGATTATCCGTACCCTCTAGCTCTATACCAATCGAGAAGTCATTACACACTTCCCTACCTTGATAACTAGAAATTCCTGCATGCCATGCACGCTTATGGAAAGGTACGTATTGAACAATGTCGCCATTACGCCGAATTAAGACATGGCTAGACACACGAAGATGATTTATTTCAGCAAAAAACGGGTGCTCATCAGGACAAAGACAATTTGTAAATAACTGACTTATATGTTCGCTACCAAACTGCTCTGGCGGAAGAGATATATTGTGAACAACGATTAAGCTAATGTCGTTTTCATCTGTACGATCATCATGATTAGGCGACGCCAGAAAATTGACACCCTCTATCAAGCCCGTTTTTTTAGAGATTTGCATATTCACCCAACCAAATTATTTTTATTAGAAAAAATTGGCTCAAACTAAAATAGGATGAGCCAAAAGTACTGCTAGATTGGGGAGCCTTTAGAATAAATCCGCCACCACAATTTGACAAGTAATTCATAGATACATTGCTAAAGATTAACTTTTCCTTAATGTTCGGCCAAAGAAACCACAATTAGCACGCTCAACTAGCCATTAAAAGTAAAATTAAAAACTAATGACCTTCCACCCCTTTGACTTAACAGTACCGTCAGAAAGCAATATTCTCTCTTTAGCTGGATACTTTGCATAACGATCTAAGCTTGCATCTGTCATACGACCAAAAGCAGTACGAAAAATCACTGACTGCGCCTTCAGCTTTGATAGCTCACCTAACAATGCCTTATCAGTCCCTATCACAACCGTTTTGTAACGAGAACCCGACTCGAAATCATCAATCCAGTCACTCACCTCGCTGAATTTCGTTTTCATAGCGTATGAGGTATCAACCACAACCAAGACTTCAGGCTTATTTTGACTTAGGTAAAAGTGAGCGCCTGCCCAAGCAGAGCCATGTAATACCAAAAATAACGCAAAAACCTTAATTAGCTTCATCAGCGACTACATCTCCGAATTCAATAAATTACCGATACGATATGAAGCAGAGCCTGAACTTGACTCAACGTATGCGCCTTCCGCTAAAGCGGCCATTGCTTTGAGATCAGTATCTTGGCCATTAACTTCATAGGCAATCGTATGCACTGGAATGCCTGACCACTCTAAAGACTTTTCAATGTCCTCAAAGGTCAAACCACGATTGGTTGAGCCGTCTGACAATAGGAAAATAACTTTCTTATGATCTGGGCTGGTCTTTCCATACTCTAATAGAAGCTCAGCTGCGACCATTACCGCGTCATTAGTCGCTGTTTTACCACCTGTTTGTAAGCGGCCAATTGCACCGTTAAACAACGCTTTTTGCTGAACATCGAATGGGCGCACAAACAAGTCAACATTCACCTTTTCGCTGTATGTCACTAATCCAATCGAGTTATTTGAGCTAATTAAGTCAGATGACTCAACAAGTGCCTTTCTCAAGTTTTTAATACGAGTCCCTTCCATTGAGCCAGAGACATCAGCAACGAAGACTGCAGCAACAGGACGACCACCTGACTTTTTCTGCTTCCAGAGTTTTTGAGCCTGACCAATGATGGTGCCATCAATAATTCTGTATGACGTTTCACTAGCCGACTGGCCAAAACCAAAACGCTTAGCTAGAGACTGTTGTGATTCAATAAACTTCGCAAACAAAGCCAATACTTCACGTTCAGCAGGGTCGGCTTCAGGCGTCGCATACAATGGGCTGTTATGTGGAACACCAAAAGGTACGAATTCATAATCGTTCATACCTGTTACATTCACCCATGATTGGTGCTCCATCACTAATGCATCCAGAACCCCACTGCCTTGAGCAGCATCACGCATTTGAATCGTATTTTGCGCAACAAACGGTACACCTGCCTGAAAAGCTTCAAAAGCACTCGCGACGTCTGGTGATAACATTTGTGACTCATCACCTTCAGCAAAGGAATTAAGGATGGTCAACAGGAAGTTAAGACCCGTACTTGACTGGTAAGGGTTGGTGTACCCCATCGCAAAACTACCGCTACTTACGTTAGTCAGTAGCTTTGAAACATCTAACTTGCCATCGGTCGTGATCATATCTATTTTAGATTTTTTAACGACGATACCGGCAGTGTTAGGCGCGGTTACATCAGCGATTGAAACAAGCGGTACACCATTGGCATTAAGTAAGTCACCCCACAAGGTATTACTCGGTGAGAAAGCATCGGGCATATAACGGCGCGCTTGCATGAACTGCGCACCGAGACCTGACGCCATTTTACGAACAGCTATCTTCGCTCGCTTACCATTAGCGATACGATTATTTTGGTTATTGAAGGCGGTGGCTAATTCAACGTAGAAACCATCACGGCCTGTTCCTGCTTTTTCAGAAGAAGTAAATATTTCAACCGCTTCTGTCGAGTTATCATCACGTGCGTTTAGCGTCATCGGATACTCAGCTAAGTCAGGCAGCATCGATAACAAATTAGTTTGCGTTAATTGAATATTGGCACGTACTTGATTCTCTCTGTAGCTAGGCTCAATAGTTTCAGCAACCAGCTTATGAATTGATTCAGCGGCTTTTTCAGCCGAGTCAACGACAACATCACACGCAGTCAACACTAGTGCAGCAGTAGAGGCCATGATTAGAACGTTTACTTTTTTTATTATTGTTTTATTGAATAACTGTGACATTTTTCTATCCTGTATTTTTAGGAAGTACCTGCAACCGTTAGATTAACGACCGCTTTTATTTGCAATTTGCGCCAATGCAACTAGCCGAGCTAAGGCGTCAGTGCGCTCATAGTCACTAAATGATCGAATATTGGCAATCTCGACAGCTGTTTCAGTAAGAGAGTGAAACATTTTGTTATTTTCTTCAAATAAACCATCGAGGCGCTGCTGCTGATTACTCAATAACTCATTTTGCTTTTCATGGCGCGCTTGCTGCTGTGTATTTTCAACATCATTAGCTTGTCTATGATTTCTAGACAGTGTTGATAAGCTATGACCAACTGCAACAACGTCAGCAAGGTTTTGAATAGCATGCTTCTGAACGGAACGTGCAGCGCCTAAGTAAGTAGTGGGCACACTAGCTTTACCGAAGAAGCGCGTTTCAACCACCGAATGATAGTCGTCGATGATATCGGTCAGTAAAGTAACCTGACGTTTACCTTCATTTAAGCCAAGCGCTTCAAGATCCGCGCTAATTGTATTTAAGCGTTGACGCATCTCCTCATGCTCACTTGCCTCACGCTCTGCCAACCATTCAACATCGTCAGCATTTGAATACCCTGCCATGCGATATAGCACAGGTACTGACAGTACAGACACCAAGCCAATAACAGCATAAATCCCTATAGCAATAATGTTCCCTTGAAACCACCAAAAGAAAGCACCGAATGAGATTAATGAGAGTAATAGTGCAATATAAGTATAGCGTTTAATCATGGATAAAGTGTCTCACGTTATCGAGTAACTGTCATTGTGACATGCGTAATGTACAGCACCGCACATGCAACTAAAAAGCCCTCATCATCACTAACCGTTTGTGGCGCTATTTTACGGTATTTTTCTAGTTCAATAAACGGTGCAACTTAAGTGGTTGATATACAGTGCATTTTGATACTGGTTATTTTTTAATCAATTCGCTGAAAGCCTTATAAACAAAGGCTCTAGCCTACCTTAAATGATACTGCTAACAGAGTTATCCACAGCTTCTGTGGACAAGCTTATTATTTTTTTAAGTCAAGTGATACACGGTGTTTTTTCATCTAAAATAAAAACTATTAATCTTGCAGTAAGGTTTTATCTATGTTGAAAACAACATCTAATCAACAATTAAACTCATAGTATGTATTTCACCTACCGCAAGCTTTTTACCCTGTGTTACTCCCGTTTCTACACATAACATTTTCAGGTAACTATCATCCGACATATCCGTCATCGATTTTGAAAGCTCCGCACCTGGGTTCCATACAATAATACTGTCATGCCCTGCTGATTCGATATTAACTGTATTATCACCTTCAACAATCGTCAAATATTTAGCTGGATTAAAATGAATACGATCAGTTCTTTCTGGAAATCTATAAGGCACGGGCGTCGTACCAATTGCCCAATCGTTCACCTTATCCGTGTAGTCTCCGGTCATACCCACTAGCTCAACCCTATTAATGTCATCAACTGCGAAGTAAGTATGTAGTGCTGTACTGAACTCAAAAGCATCATCTCCAACATTCGTCGTCGTCAATGACATAGACAAAGTCTTTCCAACGCAAATCGCCACTGAGACAGTCGCTTTTCCAAAAAAACCTTCACCAATAGTGTCTGCTAAAGATAAAACTAACTCAGTACAATCGTCTTTTTCAGTCGCACTAATCAACTCCCAAACACGCTCTCTTGCATAGCCGTGCATTTGATAACCTTCATTTAAGCCACCAAACCATGGCCAGCAAATAGGCACACCACCGCGGATTGCCCTTTTCCCATCTCTAATGCTTGAATCGCTGACGTATAAACGTTCTCGCTGGACGTGCTTCGGGATAAAACTCAGCATGTGTGCACCGAATAATGCTATTTCAGCAGTAGCAAACTGATTATCAATCATCAGTGTTTTTAACATACCGGGTTGTTGCTGGTAGCTAATAGACGACGGTAGAGAAAGCATAGATATACCTTATAATTTTTTAATTATGACTGAGTGTCGCTAGCGACTGAGTTAATCGCAATAGCGTTTCTATAATCAATAAAAAGCGCCCTAAATACTCAGTACTTAGGGCGCTTTAAATATCAGCTAGGTTCGTTTACCAGACGCTGGTGGCCTAGGCCCTTTACCGCCTCGTCCTCCACGTCCATCCTTACCTTTAACTGGCCCTTTACTGCCGGGTGATTTTACGCGAATACGATGATGTAAATCGCTACCACTACCACCTGTAGACTTAGAGCGTGGCTTTGAAGGATCCCAAGCAGGCACAAGACAACTCTTCTTATTACCAATCAACTCTTCACGACCCATGCTCTTTAGCGCTTGGCGAATGACTGGCCAGTTTTCTGGTGCATGGTAACGCAAGAATGCTTTATGCAAACGACGCTGTCCCGGGTCACGAACAGTACCTACAAGCTCTGATGTAACTCGATCAACCTTTTTCAACGGGTTGACGCCGGCGTGATACATCGCAGAAGCAAGCGCACCCGGTGTTGGCAAAAATGCTTGCACTTGATCTGGACGGAAATTACTTTCCTTCAACCAAAGCGCCAAGTTCAACATATCTTCATCCGTCGTACCCGGATGAGCAGAGATGAAGTAAGGAATCAAGTATTGTTCTTTGCCCGCTTCCTCTGAGTACTTATCAAACAACTGCTTGAATCGGTTATAACTACCTATACCCGGCTTCATCATTTTAGCCAATGGTGCAGCTTCAGTATGCTCAGGTGCAATCTTCAAGTAACCACCAACATGATGCGTCACTAGTTCTTTCACGTACTCAGGGTCTTGAACTGCCAAGTCATACCGCAAACCAGATGCGATAAAGACTCTTTTTATGCCCGGTAATTCACGTGCTCGCTTATAGACATTAATCAACGGCTTATGATTGGTATCTAGATTGCTGCAGATACCTGGGAATACACAGGATAAACGTCGGCAAGATGCTTCGATTTTTTTACTCTTACACTGCAAACGATACATGTTTGCAGTCGGGCCACCAAGGTCTGAAATATTTCCAGTAAAGCCAGGTACATTATCGCGAATCGTCTCAACTTCACGAATAATTGAATCTTCAGAACGACTCTGGATAATTCGACCTTCATGCTCTGTAATAGAGCAGAACGTACAACCACCAAAACAACCACGCATGATGTTCACTGAGAACTTAATCATGTTGTAAGCAGGGTTTATAGAGTCGCCATAAGCTGTATGAGGTTTACGGGTATACGGAAACTCAAACATCTTATCAAACTCAGACATAGTGAGCGGAATTGGTGGCGGGTTAAGCCATACATCTCGCTTACCATGGCGCTGAACTAGCGATCGGGCATTCCCTGGGTTTGTTTCTAAGTGAAATACTCGCGAAGTGTGAGCGTACAAATACTTATCTTCAACCACCTGATCATAAGACGGCACACGAATAACACTGGTATCACGGTCAATATTCTTAGGACGATGATCAAAGAAAACAACTTGCTTAGCACCTTCGTTTTCTTTCTCAATTTTAGTCACAGCATCTGTATTGCTTTTTTCGCAATCATTCTGCTTAGTCGTATCCACATACGGATCAGCGACTGGATGATCTAAGTGAGTTGGCTCATCAATACTCGTTGAGTCAATAACCGTCCAGCCCTCAGGAATACCTTGACGCATAAACGCAGTACCACGAAGATCAGTGATCTCTGTGATTTTATCACCACTAGCCAAGCGATGTGCCACATCAACAATCGCACGCTCAGCATTTCCATACACCAACAGGTCTGCTTTTGAATCCACCAGAATAGAACGACGTACTTTCCCTGACCAATAGTCATACTGTGCGATACGACGCAAACTCGCTTCGATTCCGCCAATAACAACTGGAATACCTTTATAAGCTTCTTTCGCTCGTTGTGAATATACAATCGTTGCACGATCTGGGCGCTTACCCGCAACACCACCGTCAGTATAAGCATCATCTGAGCGACGTTTACGATCCGAAGTATAGTGATTCACCATCGAATCCATATTACCTGACGCTACTCCGAAGAACAGGTTCGGCTTGCCTAAACGCTGGAAGTCGTCAACATTGTGCCAATTTGGCTGTGCGATGATTCCAACACGGAAGCCTTGAGACTCAAGTAGTCGACCAATGATCGCCATACCGAAGCTAGGATGATCAACATAAGCGTCACCCGTTAAGATAATAATATCGCACGAGTCCCAGCCTAGAACATCCATCTCTTCACGAGTCATAGGAAGTTGAGTAGCAGGTCCAAATTTGTGGGGCCAAAATTTACGGTGCGAAAATATGTCGCGAGCATCAGGTGTATTCATCGCGCGATTATAGCGGTTTCGCCACATTAAACAAATAACCTGAGAGAAAACAATAAGGTTCTTTTTAAATAAAGGCATAGATAGCCCATTTCACACACAATAAAAAAAGGCCATGGAGCGAAAATTCACATGGCCTTTTCATTTTTCACACAGATGAAGCGTTAGTGGCTAGCAGCACCTGATTTTTTACTACGCATTGCATATGCGTCTATTTCTTTTGACGTAAGTCCGGCAGCAACTGCATAGACTGGGTCTTCTACAACATTCACTTCTACCAAATCACCCGCCTTATTTAATAGTAGACGGCATTCTGGACTAAGGTGTACCAAGTGAAGGCGCTTACCGGCTTTCTCGAAGCGCTCAGCCAGCTGATCAATAGCCTCTAATGCTGAGTGATCTGCCACCCGTGAACGTTTGAAATCGATGATAACGTCTTGCGCATCTTCATTCGGCTGAAATAACTCTTGGAAGTTATGAATAGATGCGAAGAAGATCGGACCAATCAGCTCATAAACAGTATTACCACCATCGTTTGTAAACTTCTGAACACGGATTTTCTTCGCGTGCTCCCAAGCAAATACCAACGCTGACAAAATAACACCCAAAATAACGGCTACCGCAAGATCAGCAAATACTGTCACGATCATTACAATACCCGTAATGATTAGATCAAGATGAGGAACGCGACCAAATAAACGCAAGCTTGACCATTTGAATGTTCCGATAACAACCATAAACATAACGCCAATCAATACAGCAACTGGGATTTGTTCAATTAATGGTGCGCCCAACAGGATGATTGCCAATAGCGCGAGTGCAGCAGTGATACCAGACAAACGCCCTGAACCACCTGAGTTGATGTTGATAATACTTTGACCAACCATCGCACAACCACCCATTCCACCGAAAAGGCCTGTGACGAAGTTAGCTAAACCTTGAGCCATACTTTCACGGTTTGCTTGACCACGAGTTTCAGTTAACGCATCGACTAAGTTAAGTGTTAGCAAACTCTCGATCAAACCAACTAGCGCCATAATGATGGCATATGGAAGAACGATCCAAAGTGTTTCTAATGTAAATGGCACTGAAGGAATGTGGAACTTTGGCAAGTCTCCAGCAACGGATGAAATATCACCCACCGTTCGTGTATCTAGGTTAAACAGGTAAACGGCAACACTTAACGCAACAATCGCAACCAGCGTTGAAGGGACAGCTTTAGTCAGCTTCGGCAAGTACTGAATGATTGCCATGGTCGCAACAACCAACACTAACATAATAATAAGCGGTGTGCCTTGAATCCACTGATATACACCATCAGCATCTTTGATTTGGAATTGCTTCATCTGAGCGAGGAATATTACCAAAGCCAGACCGTTAACAAACCCTAAGAACACAGAGTAAGGTACGAGTCGGATAAACTTACCTAACTGGAAAGCACCAAAGATAATTTGCAAGATACCCATCAATACAACAGCAGCAAATAGATATTCAACACCATGCTGAGCAACTAAACTGACTAGTACAACAGCGATCGCACCCGTTGCACCAGAAATCATTCCTGGGCGCCCACCAAATACCGAGGTCACAAGACCAATGATAAATGCGGCATACAAACCTAATAAGGGATCAACTTGAGCTACAAGAGCGAAAGCGACGGCTTCAGGCACTAAAGCAAGTGCCACTGTAAGACCGGAAAGAACATCGTCTTTTGGGCTTAGAGGAGAGAGTTGTTTCAGAAAAGACATTAGATAGCTGACTAAGAATTTAAAGGTGGGGATTTTTACACATCAGGCCCGCCTCGGCTATGAATAAATCCTTTAATATTAAATAGTTTACCCATAAACGATGCCATACATAAGCCAACCTATTTTGAACTTTACCTACTGCACCGCTAGATTATATAAACGGTGAGCCTATCTATTACAACTACCGCATAAATTTTATCAATGTAAGCTATATTAACTCCAAATATATTGACTCTCACTCCAAAGGTGAATATATAGTATGTAAATTATGTATTTATGGTAACGAATCCCCCGATTTAATCTGACAATACAATATAGGAAAGCGAAGCTAGTTCCCGAAGTTTAGCCTTACAACTTGAAGTACCCTCATGAAAAATAATTATCAAAAAAGTATCAGTGCGCTGATATTTTTTACAATAACGCTTGCCTCTTTTGGAGCTAATGCTTTCACTGGTAACCGTACCTCTCCACTAGGTATCAACACCAATGAGACCATGGATATGGACTCCAGTGTTCCGTTTATAAACCTATTTAAATTAGCACTCCCCTTTGAAGAAGCTAGACCTTGGCTCACCAAGGGCAGCATTCAGTATGATGACAATGGCTGGCCGAAAAACCTCAATGGAGGCTTTGCTGGAACTCGTTTTATTGGCGGCTACCCTGCTGACAGCATCCCAAGTGCGGTTTATAACGTTTTTTATGAAGGTCAGGGTAAGATACGCTACGGTGTTGATGCGAAATTAGTAAGAAGACTTCCTGGGCGAGACCTGATAGAAATTAGACCAGGCAAAAATAAAAAAATCAGTGCATCGCTAACAATTATCGAAACCAACCCCAATAATCACTTGCGTAATATTCGCATATTGATGCCGGGTGGGATTTGCAAAGGCAATCCATTTCGCAAGGTAAGCAAAAAGAAAGACTGTGGGCCCAGTAATCCTTATCAGTCATTCGCGCAACACCATGAAGAACTGGTATTTAATCCAGAGTACTTAAACTTCATGAAAGACTTCCGCGTAATTCGCCTGATGAACATGTCAGGCATTACACGTAACCCATTAGGTATGTGGGAAAATCGTCCAAAAACAGAACAAGCAACTTGGGGGGGTAAAGAAGGCGTACGCGGAGCACCCCTTGAAGTTATGGTCAAGCTAGCCAACCTAACGGGTGCTGACCCATGGTTTAGCTTACCTCACCGCGCTAACAACGATTTTATACAGAAATATGCAGAGTATGTGAGTGCAAACCTAAACCCTGACCTCAAAGCCTATATTGAATACAGCAATGAAACTTGGAACGGTGTTTTCTCGCAAACACATCACATGCAAAATATGGGTGAGCGTCTAGGGCTAGACGAACACGTTATATATCGTGGTTTAAAGTATTACTCTAAACGTAGCGTTGAGATATTCAAACTATGGGAAACCGCATTTGAAGGCAATAACAGACTTGTCCGCGTAATGGGTGGCATGACGACCAACCTACCTATGTCTCATATGATTTTAGGTTATGAAGAAGCCTTTAAACATGTTGACGCTTTGGCCATTGCACCTTATTTTCACGCTAGTCAAAAAGCACAGAAACGCATTGATAGTCTAGATGAAGTATTTGCGCTGATGCGTTCTAAGAAAAATCGCTACTCGGTTACAAATACCTTAAAAATGGTAACACAACAAAACCGTATTGCTGCAAAGTATGGGGTTGATTTGATAGCCTATGAAGGCGGACAACACCTAGTTGCTTACAAAACACATAGTGTCGATGACTCTTCTAATAAATACCTAATCCAAGCAAATAAAGATGAACGAATGGCTAAGCTTTATTTTGAGTTTTTGGAAGGCTGGAAGAAAGCAGGCGGAAAGCTATTTATCGCGTTCTCTGCGCCTCGCCACTTCAGCTGGATTGGTAGCTGGGGGATCAAAGAACATATTGCTCAAGATGCTTCTGAAGCACCCAAATACCGTGCACTAATGTACTTCCAGAAAACCAATAAGTGCTGGTGGTATGCATGCTCAAACTCGGGCCATGTAGCACGAAAGAGCAAACCTAAGCATAACCCAGGAACTTATGTAATGAATCGCCGCTTTAAACCAGGCGTACCAACAATAAATAAATCTAAGCACCTATTGAAAGCATCAGCTACATCCACTGACTTGAAAAGACCAGTAGTACAGCGTGCTACATGGAACAACCCGAGTAGCGCCGAAGCAAATGCGATCAACCAATTATTAAATGACCCTTCTGCTCCTAACGCATGGGAATAAGATTAGTTAGATTTAAATGAATGAGTTTCGATCAAAATTTGACCCTAAAATACATCATGTAGTCGCTAATATACCTAGTGGCTGCGTGATGTCTTACGGCGATATTGCAAGAAAAGCGGGCTTTCCTAGGCATTCACGCATGGTGAGTAAAGCCATGTTTCGCTGCAGTTATGACTTGCCTTGGCACAGAGTCATTAAATCAGACGCTACTTTGGCGTTTCCGCAGGACAGCAACACTTACAATAAACAAAAAAAGCTACTTGAGAGTGAAGGCTGTCAGTTACTAAACGGTAAAGTCATACCTACTAACAAAGACGTTGAGGAAGATCTCGACAAACTTATCTGGGGTTTTGAATAAAGAACTTAGTAAGCGTGATATACCGATGGTTTTTTTGCTAAATCACCAAGAATACTTTCCAAGAAAACACGAACATTATCTTTAGTGCGACCACCGAACCGAACACCAATACCATGCTTGCCACTTGAGTCTTTAGGTGACATCCAAACCACATCACCCGGAATCGCGAAGCGTTTACCTACCGAGTCAATTTTAAGAGAAAGAATGACTTGATCACCTAACTTGTAAGGCTTGTCAGCTACGGCATACAAACCACCGCCTCGAATGAAAGGCATGTAGTTAGCGTGAAGTGCGGCTTTATCTTTAAGTGTAACAGAGACGACGTTGCGTACTGTTGGATCCTGTTGTTCCATAATGTTTATCTTTTTATTGTTATTCGCTTTAAATTATAGAGCCTGTCTGTGCCATAAAACTAACATGTTTTCAGTATACAGAAGAGTATTTAACGATGTATGGACATGTTGTTTTAATTCAAGCAACCCATCTCGCAACTGCCAAAGCGCTTGAGGCGTTGCTTTCATGTGTTTTTGTAAGTGCGGCGTAATCACGTCTTTTTTAATATCATCCGACTGATAGAGCCCTTTAATCATCAACTCCACCCACTGTAGCTGCCAATCAATTAAATCTTGCTTAGGTGATTTTTCCCAATTTTTAGCGGCACTTACAAGGGATAAACTCCCTCTAAGTAATTTTAAGATGTCACCCGCAAACTGCTTACGAACAGCCAAGCGCTCATCCTGATCTAAGGTTCTAGCAAGCAAAGGCTTACCAAGACTCGCTGCTAACAAATCATCAACAGAGTGCGTTAACTCTTGAGTACTTAACCACTCAGAGGCTTGCTCTAGAGTCGGCTGTGGTAAGTGTAGTAACTGGCAACGGCTTTTAATGGTAGGCAATAGTTCAGATGGGTTTGAGCTTACAAGCAGTAATACGGTACGTTCTGGTGGCTCTTCAAGCGTCTTGAGTAGACTATTTGAAGCGTTAATATTTAAACGCTCAACAGGAGAAAGTAGCACTACACGACTTCCTTGATAGCTACGACTTAAGTGAACGAAATCATTTAGGGTCCGAATTTGATCAACGACAATTTGGGTCTTTTTTTCACCTAGACCGATAAAGGTATAATCAGGGTGCGAGCCCGCTTTAAAAATATGACAACTCTGACAAACACCACAGGCAAAACCAGTTTCATCACGAGACTCACACAGTAATGACTGCGCCAAGGTTAGAGCAAAATCATGCTTACCCGTATGTTCAGGCCCCGCTAACAAAATAGCATGAGGCATATTGCCCTGCCCGACGACTCTTTTTAACGTATCCCAGCTTTTTTGCTGCCAAGGATAAATCACCCTGCATTCTCAAGTAAAACAGCCACGGCTTTGTCTAACTGTTGCTGAACATTTTCTATAGACTGCTCAGCATCAATCAATTCAAAACGTGTCGCTTCAGCATCTGCACGATCAAGATAGCATTGTCTAATTTTCTCAAAGAAACTCGCTTCTTCTTGTTCAATTCTGTCTGCTGCACTTCTAGCTTTAGCACGAGATAAACCAACAGCCACTGGTAGATCAAACAATAGCGTTTTATCTATTTTAAAATCACCAAGCACCCAAGATTCTAAACGCCTGATACGTTCCATATCAATAGAGCGTCCACCACCTTGATAGGCATAGCTAGCATCAGTAAATCGATCACACAAAACCCACTGACCACCTTGTAAGGCCGGCAATATTTTATACTGGTAATGCTCAGCTCTAGAGGCAAACATCAACAGCAGCTCAGTATCAGAGTGCATCGCTGGTAGATCGGGATCTAAAAGCACGTTACGAATATGCTCACCAACCTCAGTTCCACCAGGCTCACGGGTAACAACAACATCTTTACCAGCAGCTTCTAGTAGTTGCTTAACGTATTGAACGTTACTACTTTTACCTGCGCCTTCTATACCTTCAAAGGTGAGAAACAAGCCTTTCTTAGTACTCATTTGTCACCCTGATACGCTTTAGCATTACCACGAAGCTGATACTTAACAACTGCTCGCTTGTGATCTCTGTAACTATTACTAAATTGTGACGTGCCATCACCGCGAGCAACAAAGTACAACGCTTTCGTGTCTTCAGGGTGCAATACCGCATCAATTGCTTCAGCACTTGGCGTTGCAATAGGTGTTGGAGTCAAGCCAGTTCGAGTATAAGTGTTAAACGGGTGTTTTCGCCTAAGGTCGGACTTACGAATATTTCCCTTAAATCGATCGCCCATGCTGTAAATGACTGTAGGATCAGTCTGAAGCATCATGCCCTTACGTAATCGATTGTGAAATACTTGAGCAATAAACGGGCGCTCTTCTGGAACCCCAGTTTCTTTTTCAACAATTGAAGCCAAAATCAGTGCTTCATAAGGTGACTTTAAAGGTACTGAAGGATCTCGCCCTTCCCACTCTGTATTGAGGTATTTAACCATTGCAGCGTGACTACGCTTTAAAAATTCTAGATCAGTCGTACCACGAGGATAATTATAAGTATCAGGGAAAAACCAACCTTCTGGTTTTTTAAACTTAGAGCCTATCTTAGTCATAATGTCAGCATAATCTTCATCAGTTAGCGTCTGCACTAGATTAGGATCAGCTTTAATATTTTTGACGAGATCTTTATAAGTGTAGCCTTCGATAATACTACTGTTGTAACTAATCGTTTTTCCAGACGTGAAACGATCGAGCACCTGCTGTGCTGTCATCCCCGCCTCTAATGGAAACTCACCTGCTTTAATTTTTGTGTCTTGCTTGGTGATTTTAGCTAACACTTGGAACTGCCAAGCTGGCTTAATAATATCTTGTTTTTCAAGCTCTAAAGCGACACGCTTAATGCTGCTTCCTTTAGCAATAAGGAAGCTTTTAGGAGCAGACTCACTTACCGTTTGCTTTGTGAACTTCTCGTATTCAATATAACCATATCCACCAACAGCGATTGCTGAAAGTAAAAGTAGTATAAAAAATGTTTTAAAAACTGCTTTCATCTTTCTGTCTCGCTTGCCAATTCAATAGTTGGAACGTTAGATCTTTTTAAAGATCAACGTCCCATTAGTGCCGCCAAAACCAAAAGAGTTGCTCATGACAACATTGATTTCAGCATCACGTGCTGTGTTTGCAACATAATCAAGATCACAACCTTCGCCAGGGTTATCAAGATTAATGGTTGGAGGGAGTATTTGATCTCTAAGCGCAAGAATACTGAATATAGCTTCAATACCACCCGCTGCACCGAGTAAATGTCCCGTCATAGACTTAGTAGAGCTAACAGCGACTTTATTTGCGTAATCGCCTAACGCTAATTTTAGTGCCATCGTTTCAGCGACATCGCCCGCAGGCGTCGATGTTCCATGAGCGTTAATATAATCAATGTCTTCAGGATTCAAGCCTGCATCTTTCAGCGCATTTTTAACACAGCGTGCAGCGCCTTCACCATTTTTAGATGGAGAGGTCATATGAAAAGCGTCGCTACTCATACCAAAACCAACTAACTCACAGTAAATTTCTGCACCACGTGCCTTTGCTGTTTCATATTCTTCGAGTACTAATACACCTGCACCATCACCAAGTACAAAACCATCACGGTCTTTATCCCACGGACGACTTGCTGCGGTAGGGTCATCATTTCGAGTAGAGAGTGCACGTGCAGCAGCAAAACCACCGATACCTAGTGGCGAAGTCGCCATTTCAGCACCACCTGCTAACATCACATCGGCATCACCATAACTAATCATGCGCGCTGCATCGCCAACACTGTGTGTAGCAGTTGCACAGGCAGAGACTGGGGACATGTTGTGGTTTTTTAGTCCATGCATGATTGATAAGTTTCCCGCAACCATGTTCACGATACTACTTGGAACAAAGAAAGGAGAAATTTTGCGCGGCCCACCGTCACGGTAAGCATTTAAATTCTTTTCGATGGTAGTAATACCACCAATACCAGAACCTACGATCACACCAATACTTTCGGCATTCTCTTCAGTTACGATAATACCTGAGTCAGTCAACGCATCAGTACCTGCACCGATACCATAATGGATAAAAGGATCCATTTTACGTTGATCTTTAGGCTTAATGTATTCATCAGCGTTAAAGTCTTTTATATTTCCAGCAATTTTTACACTGAATTCACTAGTGTCAAACAAATCAGGGCTGATTAAGTTTATTCCGCTATTTCCAGCGGTAATGTTTCCCCAAGCTGTTGTTATTTTTGAACCAACAGGTGAAACAATACCAAGCCCAGTAACCACTACACGACGTTTAGACATGATGAAATACCCTATAAAGCTTCATAATATTTACAAAAAAATAAATATATCTACATAATCCAGTTACACAAAAACCGCAGTTTACGTGAATAAACTGCGGCTTATTTGAATCTGGTATTAACCTTGCTGCGAGTTAATATAATCAATAGCTAGTTGAACAGTAGTGATTTTCTCAGCATCTTCGTCAGCAATTTCAGTGCCGAATTCTTCTTCTAGTGCCATTACAAGCTCAACAGTATCTAGTGAATCCGCGCCTAAATCATCGACGAAAGATGCAGTATTAACTACTTCTGCTTCATCAACACCTAACTGCTCAACAACAACATTCTTAACGCGCTTTTCAATATCACTCATGATATTTCTTCCTTATTTAAAAAACATAATATGCGTACTATTATAATCAAAATAGAGTACACAAGCTACAAAGCAATATGGCATCACGCCATGTGCATACCGCCATTAATATGCAAGGTTTCACCCGTTACATAGTTCCCCATATCAGACGCCAAAAACAGTACTGCATTCGCAATATCTTCTGGCTGTCCAAGCTGGCCTAATGGAATCGTTGAGGACATGGCATTACGCTGATCTTCAGATAGCGCTTTTGTCATATCCGTATCTATAAAGCCCGGAGCGACGACATTCACGGTAATACCACGTGAACCGATTTCTCGAGCTAATGACTTAGAAAAACCTACGATACCAGCTTTCGCTGCTGCATAGTTGCATTGACCTGCATTTCCCGTCGCACCAACCACTGATGCTATTGAAATAATACGGCCACTACGTGCCTTCATCATGCCTCTTAAACATGCTTTGCTCAAACGAAATACTGAACTCAAGTTGGTATTGATAATATCATCCCACTCATCGTCTTTCATTCGCATTAACAAATTATCACGCGTGATACCTGCATTATTAACAAGTATCTCAATTGCGCCATGCTCGTCATTAATATTTTTTAACAAAGCAGCAATAGACTCAGGGTCAGATACATTTAATAACTTACCCGAACCATTGATACCTGCAGCCGCAAAGTACTCTGAAATTGCAGCAGCACCCTTATCAGATGTTGCAGTACCAATTACTAGTGCGCCAGCAGCACCTAGTTTCTCAGCAATCGACCGACCGATACCGCGACTAGCGCCAGTAACTAATACAACTTTACCATCAAGCATTTTATCAAAAATCATTCTTTATTCCTGCGTCGCTGCTAGTGCTTTTTCTAATGAAGCTTGGTCATTCACCATCAAATTACCCAGCTTTCTATTAATTCTTCTGTTTAAACCGAAGAGAACTTTACCCGGTCCAAACTCGATTATGGTGTCAGCGCCCTGAGTTTCAAGTGCTTGAATAGTTTCCACCCAACGTACTGGCTTGAAAAGTTGCTCAGCCATTGCCTCGCGAGCACCATCTAAAGAGGCCGACGTTGCTGCACTCACGTTATGATAAACTGGAACAATACCCTGTTTAAATGTCGCTGCCGTTAAAGCTTCAGCCATATTAACGCTAATACCCTTTAATAGGCTACAGTGAGAAGGCACACTCATTGCTAACTTTATAACACGCTTAGCACCCATTTCAGTCATAACTTCTAATGCGCGATCTACCGCTTCGGCATGACCACCGATAACCGTTTGCTCTGGCGAGTTAAAGTTAACAGCCTCGACAACAGAATCTGCCGTTGAAGCCGTAGTACAGCCTTCAACCACTTGATCCGCAGTCAGACCAAGAATAGCCGCCATCCCACCAGTACCTTCTGGAACTGCACCCTGCATAAGACTAGAGCGCGTGCCAACCAATGCAGCAGCAACTTTAAAGCCTAATGTGTCGCTAGCGACTAAAGCACTGTACTCACCTAGACTATGACCGGCCATAGCACTTGGCATTGCACCACCCTGCTGCTGCCACACGCGCCACACAGACACACCCGCCGCTAACATCAATGGCTGCGTGATCTCTGTTTGACTCAGTAACTCCTCAGGACCGGCTGTAACAATCTCCCAAAGGTCTTTACCTAACACATCTGACGCTTGTTCAAATGTTTGTTTAACGATAGGGAAACTTGACGACAAATCATCAACCATACCTAGAGACTGTGAGCCTTGGCCCGGGAAAACTGCTGCGAAATTCATGCACTAGTACCTGCGCTTAAAATGTGTGGGCGAATCATACATAGATGAAGCTAATATATCCAACACCTATACCTAGACTTTTCATTACGCAATCAATTACCCCTGTGTAATGTCTGGTTATTGTAGAACAATACTCAAATAAACACCCCAATATAGAGAAATGACTTGTGTAATCAAGCAGGTGGTGGATAATACGCCGCTCTATACTCTATAGCAATTATACTGGAACACATGGCTAAAGAAGAAAATATCGAAATGGAAGGTACTGTCATTGAGACACTACCAAACACAACTTTCAGAGTTGAATTAGAAAACGGACATGTTGTGAATGCACACATTTCTGGTCGTATGCGTAAGAACTACATCCGTATACTAACGGGTGACTCGGTAACGGTTCAGTTGACACCATACGACTTAACCAAAGGTAGAATCACTTACCGTAGTAAATAGTTTGCATCTATGTAGTCAGCTTAGTTTCTGATTATCAAATACCAAACACTAAAAAGCCCGCTACTTATTTACTAAGTAGCGGGCTTTTCTGTATCTGAGCACTTACTCAGGTGTTAAGCAGGCTCAGCTTCCGTTTCAAAATTCAAAACAAGCTTATCACCCTTCTCTGTAATTCGAACTAGACCACCCTTAACAAGGCTTCCGAATAAGATCTCATCAGCTAAAGGTCGTTTAATGTTTTCTTGAATAACACGCTCCATAGGACGCGCGCCCATTTTAACATCATAGCCTTTGTTCGCTAACCATCGCTTAGCCTTATCATCTACCACCAAGCTAACTTTCTTTTCATCCAACTGCACTTCCAGTCGAATTAAGAACTTATCAACGATTGACGTGATGACCGACTCCGGTAATGGATTGAACTGAACAACAGCGTCCAAACGATTACGAAACTCCGGTGTAAACGTAGATTCAATCGCCTTAGTAGTATCCAAAGAATGATCTTGCTGCGTGAAGCCCATTGAGCTACGACTGATATCTTGTGCGCCCGCATTACTAGTCATAATCAATATAACGTTACGGAAATCAACACTACGGCCATTACTATCAGTCAAAGACCCGTTATCCATAACCTGTAGCAACAAGTTAAACACATCCGGATGAGCCTTCTCAACTTCATCTAAAAGCAGTACCGCATGTGGGTTTTTGTTAACAGCATCGGTTAACAAGCCACCTTCGTCATAACCAATATAACCAGGAGGCGCACCAATCAAACGAGAAACAGTATGACGCTCCATGTACTCAGACATATCAAATCGCAATAGCTTGATACCAAGATGCTCAGATAACTGCTTCGTTACCTCAGTCTTACCAACACCCGTCGGACCTGCAAATAGGAACGAACCAATTGGCTTATGGTCATCTCGCAAGCCTGAACGCGCCATTTTAATAGCCGTGACAATCTGCTTGATTGATTCATCTTGCCCAAACACAACGCGCTGAAGATTTTCTTCAAGCTTTTTAAGCACATCCATATCAGAACTAGAAACAGCCTTAGGTGGAATACGTGCTATTTTCGCTACGATTGATTCAATATCACTAACGTTGATTGTTTTCTTACGTGACGCTTTTGGCTGTAACTGGCGATGAGCACCTGCTTCATCAATGATATCGATTGCCTTATCAGGCAAGCGACGATCAGTAATATAACGTGCAGACAACTCTACCGCTGTTTCAAGTGCAGGCATGGTATATTTAACATCATGATACTCTTCAAAGCGCGACTTCAAACCCTTAAGGATTTTAATTGTCTCTGGAACAGACGGCTCATTCACATCAATCTTTTGGAAGCGTCGAGCAAGTGCACGATCCTTCTCAAAGATACTATGATATTCCTGATACGTTGTAGAACCCATGCACTTCAATTCACCTGACGCCAACACTGGCTTAATCAAGTTTGAAGCATCCATCGTTCCACCAGACGTTGCACCTGCGCCAATGATGATATGTATTTCATCAATAAACAGAACCGCATGATCTTCATCGCGAATTTGATTGAGCACTGCTTTTAAGCGCTTTTCAAAATCACCACGATATTTAGTACCAGCAACCAACGCACCCAAATCTAATGAATAGATCGTTGCATCAGCCAATACTTCTGGAACTTCTTTATCAACAATACGCTTTGCCAGACCTTCAGCGATAGCAGTCTTACCCACACCCGCTTCACCAACCAACAAAGGATTATTTTTACGGCGACGACAAAGCACTTGAATAGCTCGTTCAACTTCTTCATCACGACCGATTAGAGGATCAATCTTACCCTCTGCCGCAACCTGATTTAGATTGCTTGCAAAACGCTCCAGTGGACTAGCTTTCGCTTCATCCTCTGAAAATTCTTGCTCATCTCTATTAGTATCCGCATCACTTTGATCCTCTTCCACTGAAAGATTGTCAAAAGAAATATCTTCTTCTTTGTGGATACCATGAGAAATAAAGTTAACAAGGTCCAAACGAGTCATCTCTTGCTTAGCAAGATAATAAACCGCATGTGATTCTGTTTCGCCAAAAATGGCTACAAGAATACTATCACCTGTTACTTCTTCTTTAGCCGACGCTTGAACATGGTATACCGCACGCTGTAAAACGCGCTGAAAGCCGATTGTAGGACGACTTTCTCGTCCATCATCTTCCACTAAGATCGGTGTACTTTCTTCAATGTGACTTTCTAGATCTTGCTGCAGTAATGGAATATTAATACCACACGCTCGCAAGGTATCTGCTGCCGAAGGGTTCTTTGTCATCGCCAATAGTAAATGTTCCACAGTCACAAATTCGTGATGCTTCTCATTGGCTTCCCTAAATAGGCTATTTATCGAGTATTCAACTTCTGGACTCAGCATAACTTAGTCTCCTTAGGCCTCTTCCATGGTACATAACAAAGGGTGCTGGGACTCACGAGCATGCTCGTTCACCATAACGACTTTGGTTTCTGCAATCTCCCTAGTGAAGACTCCACAAACGCCTTTGCCTTTTTGGTGCACGTTTAGCATGACTCGTGTAGAAGCCTCATGATCAAGACTAAAGAACACCATTAGTACCTCCACGACGAACTCCATAGGAGTAAAGTCGTCATTCACTAGTATAACGCTATAACGCTTTGGTTCTTTAACTTCTGGGCGGGATTCCTCTACCGCCAAACCAGAATCGTCATCTATCTCATGCTTATCTGCCATCGTTCTTCCCAGCTCTCCGGAACTTTATTTACATATTATCGATAATGCGATCACCGAACTCTGCAGTTGTTTGAACTATTGCATCATCCATTTCGTTCGCAAAATCGAAGGTTACTGTTTTTGCGGTTATAGCGCCAGAAATACCTTTTACTACAAGGTCAGCAGCTTCTAACCAGCCCATGTGGCGCAACATCATTTCAGCAGACAGAACAATAGACCCAGGATTTGCTATATTTTGCCCAGCAATCATAGGTGCAGTTCCGTGAGTAGCTTCAAATACAGCTATATTGTCAGACAAGTTAGCACCTGGTGCGATACCGATACCACCAACCTGAGCTGCTAGCGCATCTGAGATGTAATCACCATTCAAGTTCAGTGTAGCAACAACTGAGTACTTCTCAGGATATAACAAGATATTCTGTAAGAACGCATCTGCAATCACATCATTAAGGATGATATCTTTACCAGTATTGGGGTTCTTAAAGGATAACCAAGGCCCACCGTCTAATAATGTCGCACCAAATTCTTTAACAGCAAGATCAACACCCCAAGCCTTGAATCCACCTTCAGTGAATTTCATTATATTGCCTTTGTGTACTATTGTAACAACTTCACGGTCATTATCGATAGCATACTGAAAAGCCTTACGCACTAAACGCTCTGTTCCTTCTCTAGAAACCGGCTTTACACCAATACCTGAAGTCTCCGGGAAACGAATCTTAGTGACACCCATTTCTTCTTGAAGGAATTTAATAACTTTCTCAGCTTCTGGTGTACCTTGCTCCCACTCAATACCTGCATAGATATCTTCTGAGTTTTCACGGAAGATCATCATATTAGTTTGAGTCGGGTCTTTCAGTGGGCTCGGCGTACCTTCATAATAACGTACAGGGCGTAGACAAGTATAAAGATCCAACGTTTGACGAATCGTTACATTTAAAGAGCGCATACCGCCGCCAACAGGCGTAGTAAGTGGTCCTTTAATAGAAACAACATAATCTTTAATGACATCCAACGTCTCTTCAGGTAACCAAGTGTCACCACCGTATAGATTATTTGCCTTCTCACCCGCAAAAATCTCCATCCATTCGATCTTGCGATTGCCGCCATATGCTTTTGCTATAGAAGCGTCAATTACCTTCTTCATAACAGGGGTAACATCAGCACCGATTCCATCACCCTCTATAAAAGGAATAACGGGGTTGCTTGGTACGTTTAGTGAAAAGTCTGCGTTTGTTGTAATTTTTTCGCCTTGAGCAGGCGCAATAATATGCTGAAATCCCATCTTATACTCCTAATTGTCTATTAAAATTCATTTCGCGAAAACCCTCGCTACAGAGACTAAGCCAACCCCCTAAAGTATCGCACAATGAATCCCCGTCATTATTTGTATTACTGATACTTATTCTGACTCTTATAATAAAATTCAATCATAAAACTAATCGTTTATATGACGGCATAATGCTTTAATATAGTCCCCCATTCACAAAATTCAATAGAGAAAAGAATATGAGTTATCACGTTTACGGCATTGGTAATGCACTTGTTGACATGGAATTTGAAGTAGAAGAAAGCTTTTTACAGGAAAATAACATCGAAAAAGGCTTAATGACGCTAATTGATGAAGAACAAAAATTAAAAATATCAGCGAATTTAACATCATCTTATGGCGTTAAAAAGCGTACAGGTGGCGGTTCAGCAGCAAATACCATCGTTGCCGTGAGTAACTTAGGTGGAAACTCTTTTTACGCGTGTAAGGTTGCAGACGATATTGACGGTAACTTCTACAAAGAAAACTTGGAAGAAGCGGGCGTTACAACAGCGCTAGGTGCGGTTAAGTCTCAAGGTATCACCGGTAATTGTGTTGTGATGGTGACACCTGACGCTGAAAGAACAATGAACACGTTCCTAGGAATCACTTCAGACTTCTCTGCAGATGAACTAGACCTAGATGCACTTAAGAAATCTGAGTACATTTATGTTGAAGGCTACTTAGTTACGTCAGACACTTCTCGCAACGCAGTTATGGCTGCACGTAAAGTAGCGAAAGAGAATGGCGTTAAAACAGCAATCACTTTCTCTGACCCTGCAATGGTGACTTACTTCAAGGATGGCGTGACTGAAATTCTTGACGGTGGTGTTGATGTTCTTTTCAGTAATGAAGAAGAAGCAACAACATACACAGGCAAAGATAACCTTGATGACGCTATCGCTGAACTAGAGAAACTAGCAGGTACATTAGTACTTACACTTGGTGACAAGGGTGCTGTAATCATTAAAAACGGCGAGCGTGTTAAAATTGCTTCTGTTCCAACAACAGCTGTTGACACTAATGGTGCGGGCGATATGTTTGCAGGTGCTTACATGTTTGGTCTAACACACGGCTTTAGTGATCTACACTCGGGTAACCTAGCAAGCGAAGCAGCTTCAATTATTGTTTCTCGCTTCGGTACACGCCTTGAGAAAGCAGAGCAACAAACTCTGATCGCAAAATACTGCTGATATACTCCAACAGATACAAGCCGAAACAACACGGATATTGAAAATGACTCGTAAAATTCTTGTAACCAGCGCACTTCCTTATGCAAATGGCCCGATACACATTGGCCATATGGTTGAATATATTCAAACTGATATTTGGGCACGCTTCCAACGCTTGCGCGGCAATCACTGCTACTACGTGTGTGCGGATGATGCACATGGCACACCGATTATGCTGCGCGCTCAACAGGAAGGCATCACGCCTCAAGAATTGATTGATAATATGAATACGGAACACCGCGCGGATTTTGCGGGTTTCAATATCCAGTTCGATAACTACCACACGACTCACTCGGAAGAGAACCGTATTCTTTCAGAGCAGGTATACCTCGCGGCAAAAGAAGCAGGTCATATCGACACACGTGTGATTAAGCAGGCTTACGACCCTGAAGCTGAAATGTTCCTACCCGATCGTTTCATCAAAGGTGAATGCCCTAAGTGTGGCGCAAAAGATCAGTACGGTGATAACTGTGAGGTCTGTGGTGCGACTTATTCGAATACCGAAGTTGTAAACCCATACTCTGTTGTGACAGGCGCAACACCGATTGAAAAAGACAGTGAGCATTACTTCTTCAAGCTAAGCAACTTTAAAGAGTTTTTAGAGAAGTGGCTAGCCAGCGGCTCAGTACAGAAAGAAGTCGTTAATAAAATGAATGAATGGGTTGAAGATGGCCTTTCTGATTGGGATATTTCTCGTGACGCGCCTTACTGGGGTTTCAAAATCCCGGGCACTGAAGACAAGTACTTTTATGTATGGCTAGACGCGCCAATTGGCTACCTAGCTTCATTTAAGAACCTGTGCGACAAGAACGGCGAAAACTTCGATGACTACTGGGCGAAAGACTCAACAGCTGAAGTTCATCACTTCATCGGTAAAGATATCGCTTATTTCCATACATTATTTTGGCCAGCACAGCTTGAAGCAGCGGGTTACCGTTTACCTACAAGCGTAAACTGCCACGGTTTCTTGAAAGTGAATGGCGAGAAGATGTCTAAGTCTCGCGGTACGTTCATTCAAGCACGTGTGTTCTTGAATCACTTACCTGCGGAACAACTTCGTTATTACTTTGCTTCAAAGCTAAATAATACGATTGATGATCTTGATCTAAACCTAGAAGACTTCCAGCAGCGCGCTAACAGCGACCTAGTGGGTAAGGTTGTCAATATCGCTTCTCGTTGTGCTAGCTTCATCAACAAGAAGTTTGACAGCAAACTATCAGCTGAGCTACCAGACCCTAAGCTATATGCAAAATTCACAGCAGCTAGCGATGAAATTGCAGAAAGCTATGAGTCACGTCAGTACAGCCGAGCAATGCGTCAAATCATGGCATTGGCAGATCTTGCTAATCAGTACATTGATGAGAACAAGCCTTGGGTATTAATCAAGGACGAAGAAACTAAAGATCAAGTACAAGGTATCTGCACACAAGGTGTGAACATGTTCCGCGCCCTGCTTTGCTACCTTAAACCTGTATTGCCTGAGCTTGCAGAAAACGCTGAAAAGTTTTTGAATGCAGGTGAAATGGATTGGACGTCAGCTCAATCACCATTGCTTAATCATGAGCTTGGAAAGTTTAAAGCACTAATGACGCGTATTGAACCTACACAGATTGAAGCGATGCTCGACGAGAACAAGCAAGTGTTGGAAGCGATTCAAGCGGCAGCAGCTGACAAACCTGAACTTAGCAAGCATTTGACTGATGACCAGATCAAACCTGAAATCACCTATGAAGATTTCGATAAGGTTGACCTTCGTATAGCAACAATCGAAAAAGCTGATCACGTAAAAGGTGCTGATAAGCTACTTTGCTTAACGTTAGATATCGGTGGTGAGAAACGCCAAGTGTTTGCTGGTATTAAGTCAGCTTACGACCCTGAGTCATTAGTTGGCAAGCAAACAGTCATGGTGGCTAACTTAGCCCCGCGTAAAATGCGTTTTGGCATGTCAGAAGGCATGGTTCTAGCTGCAGGCCCTGGAGGAAGTGACCTATTTATACTTCAACCAGACCCTGGCGCTGAAGCAGGTATGAGAGTTAAGTAAAACGACTGAGAATATCTTAGTCATTTATCTTTATAGGGCTAGAGTGCTGACAAAGCCTCTAGCCCTCTTTGATTGTGATAAGCACTAAAGAACGACTACTTAACTTTCTTCTTTTTAGCACTAAGCTGCTCAAAACGCTCCAAGTCACTTCTATACCGCTTCTTTATCTTAGTTTTCTCGATAAGGTTCTCAGTAATCGCCTGCTGATAGACATGAAGATCATCCAAAATAGTGTCTATTTTAATACCCAACATATTCTTAGTATTAGGGTTCACCATTCTTTCGTATCGCGCTTCTATATCAGATAACTTCTCCGATAATTTTTTATGTCTAGTCTTCAAAATAGCAACACTGCCATCAGTCATCTCTAGTTTACTTTCGTAAATTTTAATTAACTCTTCTGTACTCGCAAACATAGCAAGTAACTGAGTATCTCTCATTTCTTGCAAGTCTTTACGTCTCTGCTCTTCCTTCTCAACCGCATCACGCGCTAACTTGATTTGATCGAGTTTGATTTTACGCTTGCGAGCTTCAGCTGATTCAATTGTTTCTGCGACCATTCCATTCTGGCGCAGCTTAGTATGACCACTCTGTGCCACATCAGGTGGGACCACATCGCTATAGTAAACCTTGCCATCAGCATCCACCCAGCGATACAAGCCAGAATGTACAGGCAAAGAAGCGAGCATAATTAGTGCTGTTGTTAAATAAAGAATTTTCATTATAATTATTTTTATTAGCGACAAGACTGCGAAATTATTCGCTTGCTTGTGTTAAGTCATCAAAACGTGAAAGCGTAGTTTTATACTGCTTTGTCAGTATTTTCTTATCTGTTCTATTCAACAGTATAAGCGCTCTATAATCCGCCAACGTACTCTCTGCATTATCAATCTGGAGTGACAATGTCATCCGGTTCATTTCGCTCTTTGACGCTTTATGCTTCCTATGAAGTCTTTTCAGCTTCTGCACCAAGTTCTCTTCTCTAGCCGTAGAGATCTCAACACTCTGATCAATCAGTGATAATTTGTTATTAAACGCACGCATTAACTCTCCGCGTGAGTCATACGTTGAAAGTAACATGTCATCTTTCTTTTTTTGTTCTTCTTCGACTAGCATAGCTGCCGTTTTTTCAGTCTCAATTTCTTTTTTCTTTTCGTGTACTTCTTGCTGACGCTTTAACTCTGCAGAAGAGCTAACCACTTCAGATTCGATACCATGCTTGTTTAAAGAGGTATGTCCTTTTTGAGCAATGGATGGTGGAATTTTGTCAGAAAAATGCACCTTCCCACTCTCATCAACCCAGCGAAATAAACTAGCATCAGCAGCAGAGCTAGCAAGTATAAAAATTAAAGCAGTAAGCTTAATAGAAGTCATGATAATGGGGGGTTATAATTGTTAGTATTACGTTCCATCCTATCAATAGAGACAGATTGGGTCATGCATATTCCGACGAATGCATGAGCGCTATCGGAAAACCCTATGACAACACGATTTGACCTGCACACAGATTTTCAGCCTGCTGGCGACCAGCCAACAGCTATAGCATCACTTGTGGATGGGCTTAATGACGGTCTTCTGCATCAAACATTATTAGGTGTTACAGGCTCAGGTAAAACATTTACCATTGCCAATATCATTGAGCAAACACAGCGCCCCACCATCCTAATGGCTCACAATAAAACGCTAGCCGCACAGCTTTACGGGGAAATGAAAGAATTCTTCCCCAACAATGCTGTGGAATACTTTGTTTCTTACTACGACTACTACCAACCAGAAGCCTATGTCCCTGCTTCTGGTGTCTTTATTGAAAAAGATGCGTCGATAAATGAACACATTGAGCAAATGCGGCTGTCCGCAACAAAGGCCTTAATAGAACGCAAAGACGTAATTATCGTTGCAACGGTCTCCGCCATCTATGGTTTGGGTAACCCTGACTCATATTTGAAGATGATACTCCACCTTGATCGCGGTGAAAAAATCGATCAGCGAAGCATCCTACGACGCCTCGCAGAATTACAGTACACACGAAACGACATAGAACTGTCTCGTGGTACCTACCGCGTGCGTGGGGAAGTCATCGACGTCCACCCTGCTGACTCAGACATTGAAGCGGTCCGCATTGAACTATTTGATGATGAAGTTGAGAACTTAAGCTACTTTGATCCATTAACAGGAGAAGTGCTACGCAAAGTCCCTCGCCTCACTATCTACCCTAAGACTCACTATGTAACCCCCCGTGAAACTTTAGTAGGTGCCGTAGATAAGATAAAGGATGAATTAAGAGAACGTCTTAAGGTACTTCATGCCAATGGACGTCTAGTGGAAGCACAGCGACTGCAAGAACGTACCCTTTATGATATTGAGATGATCATGGAAGTAGGTTATTGCTCAGGTATCGAAAACTACTCTCGCTACCTCTCAGGAAGACCTCCCGGCTCACCTCCACCGTGTTTATTCGACTACCTACCTGAAGAGGCTTTGGTTGTAATAGACGAGTCTCATGCGACCGTCCCGCAAATAGGGGCAATGTATAAAGGCGATCGATCAAGGAAGAATAACTTAGTTGAATATGGTTTCAGATTACCGTCTGCCTTAGATAACCGTCCCTTACAATTTGAAGAGTTTGAACGTTTAATACCTCAAGCTGTTCATGTATCAGCGACACCCGGTAACTATGAAAACGAACACAGTGACAATGTAGCAGAGCAAGTAGTCAGACCGACCGGTTTGATTGACCCAACCATAGAAATTCGTCCTGTAGACTCTCAAGTTGATGATGTGATGTCAGAGATCAATATACGTGCGGCTAAAAATGAACGAACGTTAATTACCACGTTAACTAAACGAATGGCTGAGGATCTTACCGACTACTTAATGGAACATGACATTAAGGTACGTTACTTACATGCGGACATTGATACAGTAGAGCGAACAGAGATCATACGTGACTTACGCCTTGGTGAGTTTGACGCCTTAGTCGGTATTAACTTACTCCGTGAGGGTTTGGACATGCCCGAAGTGACCCTTGTCGCCATTCTAGATGCAGATAAAGAAGGCTTCCTTCGCTCTGAACGATCTTTAATTCAAACCATCGGTCGTGCAGCACGTAATTCAGAAGGTCGGGCAATCTTATACGCCAACCGCATTACCAACTCAATGCAGAAAGCCATTGATGAAACAGATCGTCGTCGTGAGAAACAGATCGCGCACAACACAGCCAATAACATCACGCCTAAAACTATCCATAAGCGCGTTGCTGACATCATGGAAGGCGCCTATAGCAAAGGTCGCTCTGGTGGCCGTTCGGATAAAGGCAAGAAAGTCGCTGAGTCAGAAACAGACTACCGGGCACTCACTCCTGCAAAAGCCATCAAGCTGATAGCCAAGTTAGAAAAGGATATGTTTAAGCATGCTAAAAACCTAGAGTTTGAAGAAGCGGCTAGAACGCGTGATGAGATCACCAAACTTCGAGAGCAAACCTTGTTAAGCGGCTAACTTTAAACAACACTTTCTAGCAGTATGACTAAAGCTGATCACGCCACGGCTTTAGTCATGCTTTACCCCACCTATAGTCAATAAAACAAAACAGATGAAGATTAGTGGTCAATCCGTTCATCTTGGAATCATTTACAATATCAACCCGTAAATCCTATTATTAGATCTCTAGTAAAGACTAGAGCTGGTAATAAAGTTACATAAAAATAATAATAACCCCCCTACAATATGGACCCAACCATGAAAACTATAAAAAAAATTGGTTTAGCAGTTGCTCTAATTCCTCTACTTGGTGCGATGTCAGCACACGCAAATATCTTTGAAGTGAACAACGCTAGCACTCAAGGTGGTGAATTCTTTGAAGACGTATTCTTTGGTGGCGCATTTGGCCAATCAGAAGCTGATGACTACTGTGGTACATCATCTAGCTGCACTGAAGACGACACATCTTGGAAAATATACGGTGGTTACAAGATTAATGACATGATCGATGCTGAAGTCGCTTATAACAGCATTGGCGATCTAAACCGTGAAGGCGAAGCAGGAAGAGAAACGGCTGAAATCGATGCGCTATCTATCTCTGCGGTTGGTAAGTATGAAATTAATGACTCTGTTGAAGCATTAGGAAAGATCGGCGCAACGCGCTGGACTAGCAATAACAGCGACGGTGACGAAGATGGCTTCAGCATCAACTACGGCTTTGGCGCAAAAGTACGTCTAAACGAAACAATGAAACTTCGTGCTGAGTGGGAGTCAATCTCTGACGTTGAGACAGCAGGTGGTAGAAAAACAGACGTTACAACAATGAGCCTAGGTATTGAGCTAGAAACACTATAAAACTCATTTGACCGATATTAAGAAAGGCAGCCTAAATGGTTGCCTTTCTTGTTTTTGTCTATGCAACAAGCTGCTATTTCTAGTACATTATCATTCTTTTGAAAAATGCTAGGAATGACTACCATGGCACGCCAAATCGATCTTATCTCCCCTTCTATTCTTTCCGCTGACTTTGCTCGTCTTGGTGAAGAAGTTGATAATGTTTTACGCTCAGGTGCTGACATCGTGCATTTTGATGTCATGGACAACCACTACGTTCCTAACTTAACCATTGGGCCATTAGTGTGTGAAGCACTACGCAAGCACGGTGTAACAGCCGATATTGATGTCCACCTCATGGTGAAACCTGTCGACAGAATCATTCCTGACTTTGCTAACGCGGGCGCAAGCTACATTACCTTCCACCCAGAATCTTCTGAGCACGTTGACCGTACACTACAGCTCATCAAGAGCCATGGTTGTAAAGCAGGTTTAGTCTTTAACCCTGCAACATCACTAGATGTACTTGACTATGTAATGGATAAGGTAGACATGATTCTACTAATGTCAGTTAACCCAGGTTTTGGCGGTCAATCTTTCATACCGGGTACGCTTGATAAACTAAGACAAGCACGTAAGCGTATTGATGATTCAGGTTTAGATATTAGACTGGAAATTGATGGTGGCGTTAAGATAGACAATATTGCTGAAATAAAAGCCGCTGGTGCGGATACTTTTGTTGCAGGTTCTGCTATTTTTGGTGCAGCAGATAAGACTGATCCAAACCACTACGACACTGTTTGTCGTCAGCTTAGAGAGCAGCTAGCAACAGTCAGTTCATAGAGGCATAAACAAACACGATTTACAGGCAAGACCCATAGGCGATTATCCCCGTGACAACATTAATCGGAAAAGTTAGACTCATGTCAAATCAACTCGGAAAACATATGATGTTATTAGATCTGTACAAGCATTGGCGATGGTGAAGCTCGACTAGCGCGAACTTTCACCCAAATACACATGTTTTTACAGGTTTATACTTATGTTAAGAGATACTTTTCAGGCTTGCGTTGCGCAAGGCTACGACAAAATCCCATTAGTTCGTGAAGTACTAGCGGATTTAGACACCCCATTAAGCACCTACCTTAAGCTAGCTAATGCGCCTTATAGCTACTTGTTTGAATCCGTTCAAGGTGGCGAAAAATGGGGTCGTTATTCCATTATTGGGCTGCCTGCTCGTGAGACTATCCACATTCACGAAAAAGAAATCGATATTCAAATTGACGGTGTTAGCCGTGAGAAATTTACGGTTGAAGACCCGCTTGCGTGGATTGAAGATCGTCAAAATGCCTCTAAAGTTGCAGAAATCCCAGAGCTACCGCGTTTCACGGGTGGCTTAGTCGGTTATTTCGGCTATGAAACGATTGGTTACATTGAGCCAAAGCTTGCCGCTTTTAAAAAAGAAGATCCTATCAACACACCTGACATCCTATTGATGGTGTCAGATGAGGTGGTTGTCTTTGATAATTTAGCCGGCAAACTATATCTCGTCGTTCATGCTGATGCGGATGGTTACGATCAAGCACAAACAAGGCTGCAAGAACTTTACGAGAAGCTGCGTGAGCCAATGGTCTATCCTCTTGATCGTGCCGAACACTATACACAGGTTAAAGAAGAAGACTTCGTTTCTGAGTTCCCAGAAGAGTTGTTTAAAGCAGCAGTGAGCAAAGGTCGCGAGTACATCTGTGAAGGCGACATCATGCAGGTAGTTTTGTCCCAGCGCTTGAGCATTCCATTCAAAGCACGCCCTTTGGACTTATACCGCACGCTACGCAGTTTAAACCCTTCTCCTTATATGTACTTTTTACAACTGGATAGCTTCCAAATTGTAGGCTCATCACCTGAGATTTTAGTGCGTTTAGAAGATGATGAAGTAACGGTTCGCCCTATTGCCGGCACTCGTAGACGAGGTGTTGATAAGGCACAAGATATTGCACTTGAGAAAGATCTATTATCTGACCCTAAAGAAATCGCAGAACATGTGATGCTGATCGATCTCGGTCGAAATGATGCAGGTAGAGTCAGTGAAATAGGCACCGTAGAACTGACTGAGAACATGCTAGTAGAACGTTATTCGCACGTTATGCATATCGTATCTAACGTCAACGGTAAGCTGAAAGACGGCATGAGTGCTATGGATGTACTCCGTGCAACCTTCCCTGCAGGAACGGTTAGTGGCGCGCCAAAGATTCGTGCGATGGAAATTATTGCCGAGCAAGAGCCAACTAAACGCGGTATTTACTCTGGCGCAGTCGGTTACCTCTCATGGAACGGCAATATGGATACGGCCATTGCTATCCGTACTGCGGTCATTAAAGACGAAATGCTGTATGTCCAAGCCGGTGCAGGTATCGTTTATGACTCTGTACCTCAGTCCGAGTGGGATGAAACAATGAATAAGGCACGAGCTATTTTCTCAGCCGTTAGCGAAGTATCTGCAGGCTTAGATAATGCCGAAAAAAATGAAGGAGAAATCTCATGATTTTGATGCTAGATAATTATGACTCATTCACCTATAACCTTGTTCAATACCTAGGCGAGCTAGGCGCGGATGTTGAAGTACACCGTAACGACCAAATCACGGTCGATGACATTAAAGCAATGGCGCCTGAACGTATTATGCTTTCACCGGGTCCGGGTACACCGTCTGGTGCAGGTATTTGCTTAGAAACGATTGAAACCTTTGCTGGCAAGATTCCATTATTTGGCGTGTGCTTGGGTCATCAAGCCATTGGTCAAGCATTTGGCGGAAACGTTATTCGTGCAAAACAAATCATGCACGGTAAGACATCCTTGATGCACCACACTGACAAAGGTGTATTTAAAGGTTTAAATAACCCTTATACGGCAACGCGTTATCACTCATTAGTCATTGAGGCTGCAACACTCCCAGACTGTTTGGAAGTGACTGCTTGGACCGAAAATGAAGATGGCTCAATGGATGAGATCATGGGTATTCGTCATAAAACGCTAAATATTGAAGGCGTGCAATTTCACCCAGAGTCTATTTTGAGTGAACACGGCCATGACATGCTTAAAAACTTCTTAACAGCCGAGACACGCTAATGGATCCAGCCTACCCACCCGCTAGCTTTGTTAAGCGCCTTTGCGCCATGTTTTACGACGCATTATTAGCACTGTCTTTTGTGTTGGTGTTTGGCTTTTTCAGCATGGTAATCGTACAAAGCGTTTTTGGTCTTGAGAACGTAGAAGCAGGCTCGAAAACTGCCAAAATATTCTTCGTTTACATTATGGTCTTATGCTTTGTGTTTTACGCATGGTTCTGGACGCATGGCGGTCAAACGCTCGGCATGCGCGCTTGGAAAATTAAACTAGTACAAGACAACGGCTTACCTGTTACATGGACTCAGGCTTTCTTTCGATTTTTTTATTCCTTGATTAGCTGGATTCCATGCGGTGCTGGCTACCTATGGATGCTCGTCGATAAGAACAAACGTACTTGGCACGATAAGGCCTCTCACTCAAATATTATCGACATTAAGTAATGGATCAAAACACTGCACCAGCGCCGAGTATTCCACTTTGGCAAACTATCGTGTTTACCTTATTGACGCTGGTTGTTTTTCTCTTTGCTCAAACCTCAGCACTGCAACACTATACTGACTCTCAAATGGCCAACTTTCCAGAAATGGAAAGGTCTGCGCTATTAAAAATCATGAGTTCTGATGCCACTGCGGTTAGTTTGGTTAGTATCATCGGTGCCATCACTGCTACGGCATTTTTACTGTTGATTATTCATCTACGCAGTTTGAGCATAAAACAGTATCTATCACTTTACTCGTACACCAAAAGAGATCTGATTAACTGGCAGCTAGTGATGATCGCCTTTATCGCCATCACGAGCCTATTTGCTTATGTCATTTCGCATGAAACGTCTGACTTCATGAAGAGACTATGGGAAAGCTGTGACAACGTTGTGTTACTGCTGATTGCCGTGGTTATTGCCGCACCCATTTTTGAAGAATGTTTGTTTCGTGGCTTCCTTTTTTCAGGACTACAACAAAGCCACCTCGGTACAGGGGCAGCAATTGTTTTTAGTGCAGCCGCATGGGCCGTGATACACACCCAATACGGCACATTTGACCTGATCACTGTCTTCGTTTTCGGCATTATATTAGCCGTCGCGCGTATAGCCAGTCACTCACTCTTATTACCTATCACACTACACGGTACATTTAACTTTTTTGCCGTGCTAGAAATGGCCATATTCAACTAAAACATGGCACAATAAGCGCCATGCTAACAACAAATAAAACGGATACCGAATGAACTACTCAGTTACAAGTAACCTTTCTGCAAAGGATGCCGCTGGCGATTGCTTATTAATCGCGATCTACAAAGACAAGCAACTGTCTGCTGCTGCAAAATCTATTGATGAAGCATCAAACGGCGCGATTTCTGAACTACTTGCGTTTGGTGATTTCACAGGTAAAGCAGAACAAGTTCACACACTTTATAGCGTTGCAGGTGTTACTGCTAAACGCGTTGTATTAGTCGGATGTGGTGAGCAAAAAGCTTTTGATGCTTTCGCACTTAAGAAATGTGTTAGTGCGGCGATTGCAGCACTACCTACTGATTCTATTACAAGCGCAACTAGCTTCTTAGGTGATGATTTAGCAAGTGATTCAGCTGCAGCAGTCACGCAAGCGATTCTTGCAGTCGCTGATAAGCAATACACGTTTAACATTCATAAGTCAGAGCAAAGTAAGCCATCATTACTAGTATCGATGACGATTGCTTTTAGTGGTGACGTTGCCAATACAGATACCGCGCTTACGCAAGCAACCGCTATGGCGCATGGCTCTAAATTATCTCGCGATCTATCCAACCAACCAGGTAATGTTTGCACACCGACTTACCTTGCTGAAACAGCATTAGGTATGGCTAAAGAGTTTGACGCACTGGATGTTGAGATTCTTGAAGAAGCTGACATGGAAAAGCTTGGAATGGGCTCTTTCTTATCAGTAGGTCATGGTAGTGATCAACCATCAAAACTGGTTGTATTCAAATACAACGGTGCTGGTGATGATTCAGCACCCGTTGCACTTGTTGGTAAGGGCGTGACATTTGATACGGGTGGTATTTCAATTAAGCCCGGCGCAAACATGGACGAAATGAAATTCGACATGATTGGTGCTGCTAGTGTTACCGGTACTATCCAAGCAATTGCAGAGATGAAGCTACCTATTAACGTCATTGGTATTTTAGCAGCGGCTGAAAACATGCCTAGTGCACGCGCGACTAAGCCAGGTGACATCGTTAAATCAATGTCTGGTAAAACAATCGAAGTATTGAATACAGATGCTGAAGGTCGTTTAGTGCTTTGTGATGCACTGACTTATGCAGGCAAGTACAAGCCTCGTTTAGTGATTGATATTGCAACGCTAACAGGTGCTTGTATTGTCGCTCTAGGTCACGAGATCTGCGCCCTACTTGCTAATGATCAGTCACTTGCTGATGAGATCATGGTGTCAGGTAAAAGTATTGGCGACCAAGCTTGGCAATTACCAATGAACGATGAGTACAAGAAGCTACTGAAGAGTGAGCACGCTGACATTGGCAACATCGGTGGACGTACTGCCGGTACAATTACTGCGGCATGCTTCCTAAGTCACTTTACTGAAGACTATCGTTGGGCTCACCTAGACATTGCTGGTACAGCATGGACAGGTAAAGCAGCCTCTGGACGCCCTGTTCCACTACTGACTCAATTCTTAATTGATCAGGCCTAATGACAGAAATTAGTTTTTATGTCGGTAAGCAAGACAATCTACACGGTAGGCTTTTTTTAGCCTGCCGTGTGGCACAAAAAGCATACGACCGTGGCTACCATATCCACATCCACACAGACTCTCTTATCACGTCTCGTCAACTGGATGATTTACTGTGGAGCTTCAGTCCTACCAGTTTTATTCCGCATGCCATTATCGAAAATGCAGACAAGGAACGCATAATAATTTCTCATGATTATGAACCTCATGAGGACTGTGACTACTTAATTAATCTATCGAATGAACAACCCAAGTTTTTCTCCCGCTTTACAAAGATGGCAGAGATTCTTGATCAAACCCCCGATATTTTAACCGATGGTCGTAAAAGATATGCCTATTATCGAGATAGAGGCTATAATTTGCAGTACTATCAACTGTAGGAAGTTATAGAGATGTCGAATCCCCCGTCGAAAGCATCCGAGTACATTCCAGTTGTGTCAGACCTTGTTGTCCCAGGTAACCCTGAGCTTCGTCAACAGTCTAATGCTGCCGGAAAATCAAAGAACAGAAATTACGTTGATGACCTAAATTCACGAATCGATGAATTAGAATCAGCAATTGGCCAAGATACAATGGGATCACAAAGCCGCGCCCATGCTATCCGTGCTGAAGCCAGTAGAACAAGAACACCACCTGTTAAGAGAATCAAAGGCAATAAAACCCCCAGTAAAAACAAAGAACTCTCTTAATTTTTAAGTACGTCACTTATACATTTAAAAGAATCAATACACGATAACCCAAATGCGAATAATCACTGCATCTATGCAGTGATTCGGGCTATAATTTCATCTTTCAAGATGACTATCAGACTGTATTCGCATGGATAAAACGTATAACCCACAGGACATCGAGCAACGTTGGTATAAGCACTGGGAATCTCAGGGCTACTTTCAACCGTCTGGCACAGGTGATCCTTACTGCATCATGATCCCACCTCCGAATGTTACTGGCACGCTACATATGGGCCACGCATTCCAAGATACGATCATGGATTCGCTGATTCGTTATCACCGCATGAAAGGTGATAATACGCTTTGGCAGCCAGGTACAGACCATGCGGGTATATCTACACAGATGGTCGTCGAACGCCAACTAAATGCTGAAGGCAAAACGCGTCATGACTTAGGTCGTGATAAGTTTGTTGAGCGTGTTTGGGACTGGAAAGAAGAGTCTGGTGGTGAAATTACACAACAGCTACGTCGCCTAGGTGCTTCACCTGACTGGTCTCGTGAACGCTTTACTATGGATGATGGTTTATCTGACTCTGTTGGTAACGTATTCGAACAGTTATTCGACGAAGGTCTTATCTATCGTGGTAAGCGCCTAGTTAACTGGGACACAGTACTTCACACTGCATTGTCAGATATCGAAGTACTAAACGAAGAAGAAAACGGTCACATGTGGCACTTCCGTTACCCGCTTGCAGATGAGCAAGGTAACGCGACAGATGAGCACCTGATTGTTGCAACGACTCGCCCAGAGACAATGCTTGGTGATAGTGGTGTTGCAGTCCACCCTGACGATGAGCGCTATCAGCACCTTATTGGTAAGTTCATCAAACTACCGCTAGTAGGTCGTTTGATCCCTATCGTTGGCGATGACTATGCTGACCCTGAAAAAGGTACCGGTTGCGTTAAGATCACCCCTGCTCATGACTTCAATGACTATGAAGTTGGCGCACGTCACAACCTTGAAGTTATCAATATCTTTGATGATAGCGCTAAGATGAATGACACAGTACCGGAAGCTTATATCGGTATGGATCGTTTCGATGCTCGTAAGAAAATCGTTACTGACTTAGATGCGCTTGGCTTACTTGATGTTGTTAAAGATCATAAATTAATGGTTCCACGTGGTGATCGCTCAGGTACGGTAATCGAGCCTTACATGACAGATCAGTGGTACGTAAAAGTTGCGCCACTCGCTGGCCCTGCGATCGAAGCGGTTGAATCTGGTCGTATTAAGTTCGTACCTGATAACTACAAAAATATGTACTTCAGTTGGATGACCGATGTCCAAGACTGGTGTATTTCTCGTCAAATCTGGTGGGGACATAGAATCCCAGCATGGTTCGACGATTCTGGTAAAGTTTACGTTGGTAAAGACGAAGCCGCTGTTCGTGAAAAGTATTCACTTGGTTCTGAGTTAGCACTGCGTCAAGACACTGACGTGCTAGATACTTGGTTCTCATCAGCACTTTGGCCTTTCTCTACACTAGGCTGGCCAAACAAAACTGAAGCCCTTCAAACATGGTACCCAACAAACGTATTGGTTACTGGCTTTGACATCATTTTCTTCTGGGTTGCCAGAATGATTATGTTTGGTCTGAAGTTTATGGATGGTGAAGTACCATTCAAAGAAGTCTACATGCACGGTCTAGTCCGTGACGCTGAAGGACAGAAGATGTCCAAGTCTAAGGGTAATGTAATTGACCCACTAGACGTTATCGAAGGTATCACCCTTGATGACTTGCTAGAGAAGCGCACCAAAAATCTAATGCAGGATCACACGCGCGATAGCATTGCAAAAGCAACGCTTAAGCAGTTCCCTGATGGTATCCCAGCGTTTGGTACTGATGCATTGCGCTTTAGCTTTGCAGCACTTGCGTCGACTGGTCGTGACATCCGTTTTGACCTGCAACGTATCGAAGGTTACAGAAACTTCTGTAACAAGCTTTGGAACGGTGCGCGTTATGTAATGATGCAGACTGAAGACAAAGATATTGGTCTAGATAATCCAAACCGTGAGTTATCTCAAGCAGATCGCTGGATTGTATCTCGCCTTCAAAAGACCTCTGCTGAAGTTGCTGAGCACTTTGAGAAGTATCGTTTTGACCTTGCGGCAAAAGCACTGTATGAGTTCACATGGCACGAGTATTGCGATTGGTACCTAGAGCTATCTAAGCCAGTATTGTTTGCAGATGACGTAAGTGATTCTGCTAAGCACGGTACACGCTACACATTGGTCACTGTATTCGAATCTATTCTTCGTTTACTACACCCAATCATGCCGTATATCACTGAAGAAATTTGGCAAGACATCAAGCCGCTACTAGCGATCACTGATGACACCATCATGCTACAAAGCTATCCAGTTGCTGACAATAGTTTGGATGATGCTGAAGCTGAAAGTGGTATGACATGGGCTCAAGACTTTATTGTCGGCATTCGTAAGATTCGTTCAGAAATGGACATTAAGCCGGGCAAAGTTTTACCTATCTTAATTGCTAACTGGACGGAACAAGATCAAGCGTTGTATGCAAGCTGTACCCGTGAAATCCTGTCCCTAGCGAAGATAGAGCCTGTGAAGTGGCTAACTAGCGATGAGACTGCACCGGAGTCGGCAACGGCCCTCGTTGGTGATATGCAGATCTTAATCCCGTTAGCTGGATTGATTGATAAGGACGCTGAAATAAAGCGACTGAATCGTGAAATCGAGAAGATCAACACGAGCTTACAAGGTGTATTGGGACGTTTAAATAACCCAGCATTTACTGACAAAGCACCTGAGAATGTTGTCGCTCAAGTTCAAAAGCAAGCTGATGAACAGCAAGCAGCACTTGATCAACTTCAGCAGCAATTGGTAAAGATTGAAGCGATGTAATTTATTGTTTCAATAGGCATTAAAAAGGCCCAGCATTTGCTGGGCCTTTTTTGTTTCTGATCATTCAACGTTACCGTCTATGCTAAGTAGTATCTCTACCTACTTAGCACCACGAGTAATTAAATAAGCAGCCACTCTATCCTTTCGAAGCGAAATAGCCATATCTAACGCAGTTTGACCATTGGGCGCTTTAGCATTAACAATCGCACCTTTAGCAAGAAGTAGCTTACAAAGATTTAGACTACCGCCACGTGCTGCGACATGTAACAAACTCCAACCATTACCTTGCTTGAGATTCGCTGAAACACCAACAGATAGGCAATTTTTAACATAAGCAAGATTTCCTAAAGACGCTTGCTTAAGTATCTTTCCACCAATCGTACAGTCATCGGTAATGCCTTTGATGCGTGAAATTTTCTGCTGCTTTAAAACCTGCAACCTCTTACGCTCTGCTTGCTTTGCCACCAATGGATCAACAGGTGCTTTTACAACTGCAGGCACTTGTACCGCTGGTGTCGCTTCAACCGGCGCAGAAACACCCGCTTGTGCCAAAATTTGGGCTTCTTTAACACTGACTGTCGCAGTTTCTTCAGTCGCTTGAGTAGCAGAAGTATCACCACTTTCGTTAGTAACCACAGAAGCAGGAAGAGGCTTTTCTCCATCAACCGCGGCAACCGTTTCTTTAACGTCCGAAGTAGCCGCTGGAGTGCTATTGACTTCTTCAGCCTCACCGACTTTACTCTTATCAACCGCTTTGAGTGCTGGACTAGCAGGATCAGTAGTATTATCTACATCAACTTTTTCAACAGCAGTCTTTTTGGCAAAGGCCTCCTGTCCATTTAGTAACGCCTGTATCACAGCCTTATCTAAATCATTGTGTAAAACCGCTTTGCTTTCCTTTGCGGCAGTCGTTACTTTAAAGTTCTCACTACCCGTATCCAACGCTTTACTAATAACACGCTGTAAGTCATCTACAGTCTCATCTCCTAAAACCTCTTTCTCTGTCGTTTTTGGTGATGGTGTTTCTAGCTGCTTTGATACTTCTACTTGATTTGATACTTCTACTTGATTTGATTCTTCTTTCTCAGTAACAGCTTCAGCTGGTGAAGGAGAAACAGAAGCACTGTCAACGCCAGAAGCTACAGTCTCTACCTTAATAACATCGGTAGACACAGCAGTTGCAGTAGGTACACTTTGCGTAACAGCAGGAGTAGAAGTTGGCGCAAGCACAATTGAAACTGGCACGACAACAGGCGCAGCTTCTTTTTGAGCATCAAGCCCAAAATACTGAGGATAATTAACTGCGGTATAAGCAGCAGCTCCACCAGTAACAAACAAAACACCTAGCCAAACTAAACCCTTTTTACTACCGGAGCGCTGCTTCGTCGCTCTAATAGAAGTCACAATAGCTTCTTCGTCCTCTTCCGGCTCATCAGAAAAAGGTGTCGTAATCACAACTCGCTTCTGTGGTGGTGGCTTCGGTGGCTCAGCGGCCTGTGCTTCCTGTAACTGCGAAATAAATGCACGACACGACTTATAACGGTCTGTCGGTTTACGCTTCATCGCTTTTGCTAACACGTCAGACACTGACTTTAATTCAGGACGGTGTGCGGTTAACAAAGGAGAGACATGAGTCGCTACCTGCATACGATAGTCTTCACCCCCTTTGGTGCGAGCAAAAGGCACTTTACCTGCCAACGCTTCATAAACCATGGTAGCTAGTAGATATTGATCGTAATTTGCAGTGTAAGCACTCTTGAGGTACTCAGGTGACAAGTACTGATCTACGTTTAACGTAGTAATACCGTTTTTGAACTTACCCATTAACTGAAGGGCATATTCAGTAATGAAGTCACCCATCAAAATTTTCTGTGAACCGATAAATACAGAAGAAGGTTTCAAGCTACCATGAACATAACCAGACTCATGTAACTCATCCAAAGTACTAGCTAAGGGGGTTGCCCAATCTAGTACTGAGTCCATATCAACTTTCGTTTCAGAAATACGTTTTCGCCCTAGTACGTGCTCCAATGTCTCATCCGTGACATATTGCAGCACAGCATAAGGCTGTGAATTGTATTCGCCATGCCCAAGCACTTTAAGTAGCCCTGGGAAAGACGATCTCATTAATTTCACACAGACTTCATCAAAAGCGGGTGTGAAGTCTGGTAGGATTAGTAACTCAATACGGGGTAGTGAGAGCATCACTAAGCGGTTACTATTTTCAGTGTCTTCCGCGAGATAGCACGAATTAAAGGTGTTATCGTGAATCTTCTTTTGTATCTGATATCGGTGACTTATAACCGTGCCTGCGCTAATCGGTTGTTGCATGCTTCATCCTTGATATGCAGTAAATCGGGGGTGAGATTAACATATTTTAATCATAGCTTTCTAAACCGTAACAGAAAAAAAAGCGTTTTATTGTTAGTATCCTTGCAAGTTTGGTAGGTAGCAGAGAATATAGGTTCATATATATTGTAGCTATTTGTTTTTATTAGGTATACAAAATTTATTGCCTACATTGTACACAATTTTTAAAAACATTAATATGTTTAAAAATAAATCATATCGATTCATTAGGTGCTATAAACATCACTTCAACCTACACAATATATAATTTACCAATGAACCAATTTAATCAGTTACTGTCTGACAAGGACAATAACAAAAATAATGCGAGCGTTATAAAATGGGGAAACTAGGCTTAGTTAAAGCCCGGCACTTGGTATCTAGAACAGGTATGGGTGCAGAATGGGCAACTATCCAACGATATAAAAACTTAACAATGAACGACGCTGTCGCTCATACGCTAAGTTATGTCGACTACACACTTCCAAGACCACCAAGAACGTCGTCTTGGACAAAAACTGTTGGAAACCGAAAGTCAGTCAGCAGACAGCGCAACATGATGCGCATGTCGAAAAATGAAGGTGCCGCACTACAAACCTGGTGGGCGAATCATATGCTGACAACCAAAACACCATTCCTTGAGCGAATGACACTGTTTTGGAGTAACCACTTTCCGTCTACCATCGCAGGCACAAAGCAACCGAGCGCACTGTATCATCAAAATGTGATGCTCCGTAAAAATGCACTGGGTAACTACGGCAACATGTTAATGGCCGTATCGAAAGACCCTGCAATGCTTATTTACCTTGATGGTTACAGCAACATTAAAGACGATCCAAATGAAAACTTTGCGCGTGAAGTACTAGAGCTGTTCACCATGGGTGGCACAGTTTACTACTCTGAAAACGACATCAAAAACGCTGCACGTGCTTTTACTGGCTGGAGCATTGATGATCGCACGGGTAAGTTCATTAATCGTCCAGAGCAACATGATACGGGTGTTAAAACCTTTATGGGTAAGCGTGGCAACTTTAACGGCGACGATATCCTTAAGATTTTGTTACAACACCCGCGCACAGCAGAAACTATTGCTGAGAAAATGTGGAAAGAGTTCATCAACACGTCGCGACCAAACCCTGGTTATACACGTAAATGGGCACACATTTTCCGCACATCAAATTACGACATCAAAACACTGCTCACAGCCGTGTTAACGAGTGATGTATTTTGGCATCCGGCAAATATGGGTGGACTGATCAAGTCACCCGTAGAGCTTGCGATCGGTACCATGAGAACGCTTCCATACCGTCTACGTAAAAACAACCTTGCACATAACTTATCGTTAATGGGTCAGTCGTTGTTTGCTCAGCCAAGTGTTAAAGGCTGGGATGGCGGTGAGTCATGGATCAGTACACAATCATTAATGCGCCGAAGCGGCCTAATGACCAATTTAACCCGCGGTAACTTGCGAGGGAAACACGACCCGCTATTCATGAGGCATATGCCTGAGTGTAGCGACGAGGAGCTTATGGCGTGGTTAATACCTGTTAAGCCACTGCATCCCCTCCCAACACAGCCTGGTCGTCAACGTCTCGTTAGAGCGTTAGTACTAGACCCTGCTTATCAAGTTAGTTAACTGCTGAGGTATATATTATGGATCGTAGAGAATTTTTAAAATACTCAAGTCTAATGTCAGCAGCTGGACTAGCACCTGAGTTAGCATTTTCGGCAAATGGCAGTATTCCTGAAAAAATCGTTGTTTTAGTTGAACTAAAAGGCGGTAATGATGGTTTCAATACACTGGTACCTTATAGAGACCCAGCGTACAAAAAACTGCGCCCGACTATCCACATTCCTGAAAAGCGCGTACTAACGCTTGCTCAAGGCAATATGGGTATGCACCCTAACCTGACCGAACTGATGAAAGTTTGGAATCAAGGTGATATGGCATGGGTTCAAGGCCTAGGCTATCAGGGTGCTGTGTTGTCCCACTTCCGCTCAATGGATATTTGGGATTCAGGCTCGAACGCCAACCAATTCATCTCGGATGGCTGGTTGTCGCAAGTACTACCTAATTATAAAGCAGGCCTGCATGGCATTTGTGTGAGTCCAGATGGCAGCAGCCTCGGACCGCTTCAAAGCGCAAACATGAATAGTGTTGCTATGCAAAGCCCGCGAATGTTCGTGAACCAATCACGTTCAATACAAGATGTTACCCCCGTAAATTCCACTGCCGCACTGGCCCACCTGACGACGACGCAACATCAGTTATTTCAGGCAGGCCAGCAGCTTCGTGAGAAAATGACTCGTAGCTTAAAGCAGAAAACTAGAAGTAATTCGAAAGGTGCTTTTGGGCACAGCCTAAACTCTGTTGCTCAAATGATTACCGCTGGTATTGATTGCCCTGTTTACAAGGTTACTCAAGATGGTTTTGATATGCACTCTGGTCAAACTGGAAGACATAACAATAACCTTTACCAAGTTAACCATTCGCTAGGTCAATTCGTACACAAGATGAAGCAACAAGGCTTGTGGGATCGTATTGTTATCATGAGTTATTCTGAGTTTGGTCGTCGTGCTGCTGAAAATCGCGCTGGTGGAACCGACCATGGAACAGCTTCTGCCCAGTTTGTTATGGGTGGTGGTATTCGTGGTGGACTCTATGGACAACACCCGAACATGGAACAACTAGATCCTAACGGTAACGTTGCTCATACGACAGACTTCCGTCAAATGTATGCGACGATGGCTCAACGTGTCTGGCGTCAAGGTAATCACCCTTGGCAAGGTCACAAGACCATCCCATTTGTTTGATTAAGTTTTAAGATACGATTTAAAAAGTGCCACATTGTTGGCACTTTTTTTAGCTCAAAAACGCTAAAGATAAGGTATACTTCGCCTTTTTGCATCTTACCTAAAGTGCCATGAATTCTGATCTTAGCCGTCTCCAGCCATACCCCTTCGAAAAGATAGCGATTCTGAAAAAAGGCGTCCAGCCTAACCCAGAACTAACTCCGCTATCATTATCCATTGGTGAACCAAAACATCCGACACCCACTCTCATCTTAGATAGCTTGCGTGAAAGTATTGTTGAGATTGCCAGCTACCCAGGCACGAAAGGCAAACCAGAGCTACGCAAAGCATTTGCTGACTGGTTAATTAAGCGCTTTAACTTGCCAGAGAATGGTGTTGACCAAGAAACACAGACACTGCCAGTAAACGGCACGCGTGAAGCACTGTTTGCAATTACACAATGCCTGATTGAGCGTAAGCCTAATGCCAAGGTGTTAATGCCGAATCCTTTTTATCAGATATATGAAGGCGCAGCATTGTTAGCAGGCGCAGAACCTGTTTACCTAAATTGCACGGAAGAGAATGGCTTTTTACCCGACCTAGATGCAATTGACGAACAAACATGGCAAGACTGCCAACTTTTCTTCATGTGCACACCGGGTAACCCGACAGGCACCGTCGCACCTGCAAGTGAAATCAAAAAGCTACTAGTACTTGCTGAAAAATATGACTTTACTATCGTTTCTGACGAATGCTATTCAGAGATTTATCTAGACGAAAGTAAGCCGCCAATAGGATTACTCGAAGTCGCTCACAGTGTTGGAAATGATGACTACAAACACTGCTTGGTGTTTCATAGTTTATCTAAGCGCTCAAATGCACCGGGCTTACGCTCGGGTTTTGTTGCGGGTAATGCTGCGCTCATTAAAGCTTTCTTATTGTATAGAACGTACCATGGCGGCGCGATGCCTCCACACACCCAAACGACCAGCATCGTTGCATGGGGTGATGAAAAACACGTAGAAGAAAACCGTCGTCTATATCGTGAAAAGTTCGCAGCCGTGTTGGAAATACTATCACCAGTAATGGACATACCGACACCTCACGCGAGCTTCTACCTCTGGGCAAAAACACCTATTGATGATGTGCAATTCACTCGTGACCTCTTCGAACAGCAAAACCTAAATGTTGTTCCTGGCAGCTACCTGTCCTGTGAAGCTAACGGCATTAACCCCGGTAAAAATAGAATTCGTCTAGCACTGGTTGCTGAGACACAGCAGTGCATTGAAGCTGCAAAACGTATTAGAACTTTTATTGAGTCGCTGTAACTACACACAAGCCTTACTCAACTATTTAGCTCAGTATTTAGCATCGTGTACCGCTAGACAGTATACTTTGCCGCAACTATTTAAATAATCAAACAAAGAGAACAGACAATGACAATCAAGCGTATCGGACATCGTTATACAGACTCAAACACTGGAAAAGTACTAGATGTATGGTTCCCACGTTCAAACAAAGAAATCGCACGTAATTGCTTGGCACTTAAAGTGGGCGCAATCAAAAGTGATTTCGTTGTAGTAGAACTAGAAATTAATGATGCACCGAAGTCTGCTGAAGATGCATACCTACGTTTACACCTACTATCTGAGTGTGCGGTACAGCCTAATAAGATCAACCTAGATGGCGTGTTTGGCTTGCTAAACAACGTTGCATGGACATCTGCTGGCCCAGTACTAGCAACAGACGTTGAAAGCCTACGTGAGTTGATTGCTGGCGAAGAACACCACCTAAACGTAACGTCTATCGATAAATTCCCTCGTATGACTGACTACGTGATTCCTGAAGGCGTTCGTATTGGTAATGCTGACCGTGTTCGTCTCGGTGCACACCTTGCATCTGGCACAACCGTTATGCACGAAGGTTTTGTTAACTTCAACGCAGGTACATTAGGTGGCTCAATGGTTGAAGGCCGCATCAGCGCAAGTGTTGTTGTTGGTGACGGTTCTGATATCGGTGGTGGTGCGTCTATCATGGGTACACTGTCTGGCGGTGGTAAGCAGGTTATCTCAATTGGTGAAAGAAACCTATTGGGCGCTAACGCTGGCTTGGGTATTTCGTTGGGTAATGATTGCATTGTTGAAGCAGGTCTATACCTTACTGCTGGAACGAAAGTTAAAGCACCAGATGGCGGCATTGTTGCAGCACGTGACCTTTCAGGTCAGTCAGGCTTGTTATTCCGTCGTAACAGCATCTCTGGTCAAGTAGAAGCATCTGTCAGCAATTCATCTACTTGGGGCGGCTTAAACACTGCGCTTCATAGTAACGACTAAATATTAAATTTATATCGCCTAGGCCGCTATTCTTAAAAGGATAACGGCCTTTTTTACGCTTATTACATTACAGCTTTTACGCTTAATCTAATAATTCGACTGAATAGTCTTGCACTCAAACAAACAAGCTCAAGCCAGCAAGTACAAACCCCACAATGAATACCGTTTCTAAGACGATCAACAATACCGCTTGCCCACCGACATCTAACATTCGGCGTAAAGATGTTTTCATACCAACAGCGGCAATCGCGATCAACAACGCCCAGCGCGATACATCACTGAAAAACTGCGCGACACTTTCTGGTATAAGTCCTAGCGAGTTAATTGTCGCTAATATTAAGAAGCCAATAATAAAACTCGGCACTAGCGGTGGTCGACTACCTTCAGAATTATCTTCAAGCCCTTTAGCGCGTATCACTATAGCAAACAATAAAACGACTGGTGCAAGCATGCACACTCGTATTAACTTTACTAAAGTCGCGGTATCGCCTGTCTCTTGTGACACACTAAAACCCGCACCAACGACTTGGGCGACATCATGAATCGTTCCTCCCAAGAATACCCCTGTTGCAACAGGACTAAGCGCTAAAGATTCTGCAATGATTGGGTAAAGCACCATCGCAAAAGTACTAAGCAAGGTGACGCTTAATACGGTAAAGACCAAGTTGCGCTCTGAGTATTGGTTTTTAGGTAATACTGCAGCGATAGCCATCGCAGCAGAAGCACCACAAATAGCCACAGAACCTCCAGTCAACAGCCCAAGACGCCAGTTTCTACCTAACAGTTTAGCAATCACAAAACCTAGACCAATCGTTAAAAAGACACCGACTATGATCATACCAATGAGCTCAGGCCCTAGGCCCACAATAAGCTCAGCACTAATGCGAACACCTAACAACGCTACCCCAAACCGCAACACTGTTTTTGCGGTAAAACTAATACCATGAACGCAATTACCTTCTTCTGAGAGAAAGTTGAAAGCGATACCTAATAGTAACGCCATGAGCATGGCAGGAGCGCCATAGTGTTCAGAAAAAAACTGTGCTGTCACCGCAACAATGGCAGATACCGCAAAACCAGCAAACAGCTTATTCCACTGAGCCACTCGTTTATCGATAATCGGAGAAATAGTCATGTAGGCGTACCCAATATTACTTAGTTGATTGGAAGAAATAGGAGTACCGACTGCCACAAATAGCTTCATGATTAAGACTGTGCCCTATGAGCAAACACCCTAAACTCCTTCTAAACGCATCATGCGCTTAAGCTTAAACCGCAACCAATGGATATATCTGATATAGGCATAAGCCTAACTAATAAGTAACACTTATCACAAAAACCAATATAATTTATTCCACTCTTGTCAACTAATAATTTTTGTTTTGTGTTGATTTCAGCGTTTGCTTTATAGCTTTAGGGACTTATGCGTGAAGACTGCTTTAGCTCAATCAAAGAAATGATTAGCTGAATGGTGCACAGTAAAGCGGTGATACTATAAATTGCATCACCGCTACTTTACTTGGAATATCTTTAGAGTGACTTTAGTCTAACTGTTTTAAGGCATCGATAATGTCTTGTGGCTCTGAACGTGTACGGTAATCAACATCAACAAAACGCCATGCAACAACACCATCTTGCCCGATGACAAACGTAGCAGGAATCGGGAGTATATTTGCATTTCCGTTATTGATGGCTTCTAGATCAAGTCCACGGTCTACTTTCATGTGCTCTAACAAATACTCAGGCACCTCCCACGCAACACCGTACTCTGACGCAACTTTTGCACTTTGGTCAGACAATACAACAAAGTCCATTCCACTAATTTCATCTTTTGTCAGAGAGTCATCAGGGACTTGAGGGCTAATTGCCACTAACTCAGCACCAAGCGCATTAATGTCGGCTAGACGAGCTTGTAGTGCTTTCAGCTGTAGGTTGCAGTAAGGACACCAGCTACCACGATAAAATGTAACGACTACAGGGCCTTTATTGAGTAATTCAGTTAACGAAACCGACTTACCTTCTGCGCTTGATAGGTTGAAGTCTGGTGTTTTCTGACCCACTTCCAAGGCTTCACTGCCTTGTTGAAAAGCTTTTGCCTTGGCAATCTCCTCATCAACGCCTTTCATAAACTCAGGATTACCTTTGCGCCCTGCTGCCACTTTAGCATCAGTTTGTTCTTTTAAACTTGTCATGTTTTGCCTCTTGTTTGGGTAGCCGTAAATATGTGTATTTAAACGAATATTGAGGTGTTGTAGATGCGGTGATTTAAGCCCCATTCAAATACTTAGTCAAGGCAGAGACACATTTAGCAGCAGTCAAAGAATTACTATCTATTCATGACATTGATGGTACGACTAAGCTTTCGAGCAATGATAAGCCAACTACAATTGCTGTAGTCGGCTTTATTATTTAGCAACCGCAGTCAGAATATTCTGGGAAGTATTCCGTTTGAAGGTCATCATTTACAGCAACAGTACTTGTATCCGTTTCAACGAAAGTGTCAGCACTCGCACTATCTGTCGTCGATGAGTCAGTTTTACTTACTGGCTCATTTGGCACGTCGTAGCCATCTAAAGTCGTCACACCAAAATACGCTTCGACCTTTTTTCTATGACCTAGAACTACATCAGCCCCAGCCGTTAAGTAGTTACCCGTCACACCACCCGTAAGAAGCGCCTTTCGCTCTTGCAAACTATATCCAGCACCATAGGTGTATTGGACATCTTCATCACCCGTGACACCTTCAACTTTAAGCTTATCGATACCTTCGTGAGGTGCGTATGACGCGCTCGCTTGCCAACCACTAACATCACCATCAGTTTCAACGTCAACTGAGCGGTAACCCACTAACACATCTGGCTTCAATGATTTATCGCCAAACGTCCACTGTAGAGCTGCGAATGGATTTTTCTCTTCGACAGAGTAACCCCAAGCGCTACTAGCGAATGTTAGCGTCACTGCGCAAGTTATTAACTTCCATGTTTTCATTACGTCATCCTCTTTCTGAGTTATAGAAATTGCCTGTAATGGCAATTTTCATAGTAGTTCAGAATATTGAGGTGATGATGACGGTTCGACTGCCTAACACGACCTTTCATAGGATTACTAAAACTCGCTCACAGTGTCGGAAGCGACTAGTCTACTTACGCCTTACTTTACTTAGTCGCCAGTTACAAAATAATGATGAATAAAATAAATCTCTCGAACTAGAAAGCTAACTCTAACTTTTAAGCCTTTGTACCTAGTGGTAGGAGTTGGTGAGGAAAAAGCATCAATACCCAAAACTTCTGCCATCATGATTGCACGCTTCATATGCAGTGGTTCACTGACGATAATCGCAGAATTAAGGTTATTTTCCTGTATTATTTTATGGGTGTAGTAGAGGTGTTTCTGGATCGTTCGAGAGTTAACATCCTTTTTTGGAACAAAATGGATGACAATTTAACGCTGCTCATTAATTTTTATTTATCTTCCATACACAGCCTTGTGTCTTTCTTCTAGAGCATTTTCAACAACATCAAATACCGTTATAAACCTAGCACACCACTTAAAAGAGTCAGCCTCTAGTTGTTTAGACCCTAGTCATCATTGTCTGTTTAAATTTGGTAAACACCGTCTTGCTAGAGAAGTGACGCTGACGCTTAATCAATATATGAAGACCTATAATGACCACATTATACAGCGAAACTTAGCGCACTTAACGCCCGTGTAAGCAATGAAAAAGTGGTACCGTGAAAAGCCCGAACTGTTTAGAAAAAGAATTTATGAACAGACGGGTCTTGACACCTACTCGCTAGTAAGTGCGAGAAAAGGTATAAACATCAAACAGCCTACTAAAAGAAATACCCTATAGACGAGCATCACTGTCATTTACAGGTTCTTGAATAATCTAAATTTATGAGTCAAAGTGAACCCTCAGATAAGCCACCAGAACGCTTTCGGTGTTTACCTAAAAGTATCAAAAATAGCGGAAGTAATATCGGTATCCAACTTGGAACCCCTACCCAAAAAATTGGCGTAGGTTTTGCGCTGTTGATATACCAAAAGCCAAGCCGGTTCCAAACTGTAGCAGAGTCAGGAAGTGGCTTAACAGGCTTGAGTAATGCACTCGCAGGGTCGAGCTTTTCTAACTTACGGTTTGGATTCGCACTTGTTTGATGGCTTCCATAACCTACCCAAACCGAACCATGCCCTGTCCAGTTGAGTCGATAGTAGTAATGTAAAACACCTGACTCGACTTGCTGATCGTGGTCTATACCAATGGCGGAGTGATGGGTATAGCTGCTTAGCCAAAGAACGGTAAAAACCAATAAGGACGCATACAGAACAGTGTTATAAATTATTTTCATTTATCGACTATGGAAGCAATTGTTAGCATTTTTAAACTCACCCCGAAGCAGACTCAACCATCGCCTTAATTTTTACTGCTTTCTCAAAATGATCCAACTCATGCGTCTTGATCCACCACTCAGCTGCTTCCATCAACAGCGCAGGATCATCATTTTTATTCGCGAAAAATGCGTAAAAAGACAAGCCAACGTTCGTACCTTTCTTCTCTATCTTTTCATCACACACTTTGATGATTTTCTCTTTTAAGCTCGCTCTCATGTTACTTAACTAACTTTTTGGCAGCGCTACCTTGAGAAAATATTTGAGAACCAACTTTATTGTTAACGGGTTTAACAGGCAATACAGGGACAACAGGCTCCAGAGTGACGCACGTTTCAAGCAATGCCGCTTGCTGCTCTGTGACAGTAAACGGCTGAGCGCTACATGCACCAAGCTGCAAAGTCATACCCGTTGTTCCATCCGGTTTTACTAAAAAGTACCCACTCGTTTTACTTTCTGGTAAACGCGCACACCAACTGGCAATGCAGGAAGTAGTTATGCGCAACTTGGCACCCTTAACCTCTCGCTTTCCAGCTTTATCGCTAATGCTCCCCGTAAACAAATAATCGGCAACGGCTGGGCCTTTACTACCCACCACACCCTGCTTTGTTTCTTGAGAAATAACCTTATCCAAGCGCAACTCGCCATTCACCAACACTGGGTTTTGTTGTGACTCTTGCATCAACTGACACATCTGAACAGGGTCAGGTCGCATACAACTCAATGCGTGAGCTTGGTAGCTTGTCATTAAAAGTATAGTACCTACAAAAGCACTGGCAGTTTTACGCTGGATATTCATAATTATTTCCTCTTTTATTAAAGCACTACGTAACTATTTAACGTCCGCATCAACGTCTTTCTAAACTTGTAAAACTTCATCATCTCATCAAACAAAATGATGCTAAACACCATCAATAATGGCGCATCCAAATAGATCAACAACGCCCCCGTTGGCAATGCAATCAGCCATAACGTCACGAAGTTTATTCTCACAATACTGTAACTCTCACCCATCGCCCTGATCATGTTTCCACAGAACATATTACTCGTACGGAAGATTGGAATAAGTATGTATGAAGGCGCGATAATAGCCAATGCTGTGATCGTTTCAGGTGACAAATTATTGTAAATATGCGGAAGCGACTGACTAAACAGGAAGTAACAAAACATCATGACAATAGACATGAGTGTTGCAACAAGACTCGACTGCAACACAAAAGGTTTGATGCTTTTCACATCCCCTTTACCGATAAACTGACTCACAAAAATGGTGCTAGCTTTGGCCCAGGAGTTTACAAATAAACCACCGATTTTTATCCAAGGCATGATCAAAGTGATCGCTGCAAAAGCAGAGACTGACAGCTGTGCAAACAACACTTGGAACATCATTTGTCCCGTTAATAACACTGCAAAATTAGAGACAACGGGTGTCACTTCAAGCAGGTGTAACTTAGTGGCAGCATAGTTAACCGCACCAAAACCACCGACGCGTCCTTTATCCACTTCTTGCTTAAAACGGTACGCCAAGTAACCAAAACGAATGAAAATTGCAGCAACACTTCCCCAAGCCGCGCCAGCTAACCCCATCTCTGGTGCGCCCCATAAACCATAAATCAGTATTGCGCTGCACACGACATTAAACGGTATTTCCAATAAGAAACCGTAAAGGGGGATGCGGGTGTTTTTATAAGAGTTGAAGTACACCACGATCACTTGAGAGAACGATGAAAATATCAGTAAGCACAACGATATTTCAATATAACTAGTGGCCTGCACCGCAACCGATTCATCGGCAATAATGGCTCTAACCAACGGGTCTGCACCGAATAATAGCAGCAACATTGCCAGCAATGAAAAGGCCAGATTAACGATCCATGCCGCGGCTACTTCTACACCGACTTTTTTAATATCACCAGCACCGATAGCACGCGATAAAACAAACTGCGTGCCGCTCGCGATGGCAACTTGAATACCTATAATAAAGGTAACAATCGCGCCAGCAACACCGAAGGCCGCTAACGACACCTCGCCCAATGACGCAATTAGAAGGAGATCAATAAGAGTGACTGACTGTAATAAAACCGCATTGAAAGCCATTGGCCATGCGAGTGAAGTTATGTCGAATACTGTTTTTCTGGTGAGGTTTTTGAAGGCTTGCATGTTGTTCCGAGGTCTTAGCTGTTTAACACGTAGAGAGAATAATGCCCCTCTTAAAGCGCAAATCACAACCTAATTTGACGATTACCTCACCTATGGCTTCAAATTATCAACACCTTACAGCACTCACAACAAGTAAGCTGCTTAGCCTAGTATTACGCCAATCTATTAAATGACAACCTTAGCGCTATCGAGCGTCACTTCTTTTCCGTTGTTTTCTAAAAAATCGATACGGCTAAGTAACGGAATACGGTTAGAAGCAATATCAGCAATAGTTACTTCATCAAGTACATCCATAAATGCGTTAGTCGCTTCTTGAATTTTCTTAGATAGCTTACAAATACCAATCAATGGGCAGGTATTTTCCTCAGGATTAAAGCACTCAACAATATCTAACGGCCCTTCTGTTAGCCGAATAATGTCGCCGACAATAATCTCTTCAGCTGGACGGTTTAAACGAAACCCACCACCGCGGCCACGCACTGTCTCTAAGTAGCCAGCTTTACCCAGCTGATGAACTACCTTAACAATGTTTGGACGCGACACGCTGTGAATAAACGCCACATCATCAACCCGCACAAGCTCTGGACTTTTGAGCGCAGCCAACTGCAAGCAACGCATTGCATAATTGGTATAGCTGGTTAACTTCATCAAAAATCCTCCCCACCTTTTTAGAATATTTATTCTTGCACTTATAAAGTATATATTAAATATACCTTATAATATAACTAAGCAGCCTAACCAAACTGGCCAAAAGCCTTACGCCTAGCCGTAAAAACTACTTTCATTGATTACTCATGATTCACCATTAACTACACAAGCAATATTTATAATGGGTCTCAAGCAATAACCTCTTATTTGTTGATGCTATCAAGGGTGGATTTGAAAATACATTTATAATATCTCTAGATTCTCTGAAGCCCATACTACAACCCACAAGGGTACACTTCACGGTGATAACACTACTAAAATTTAAGTAACAGTTTATCATCAGATACTTTATAAGAGTTGTCTGATTCCAACTTAAAGCTATATTTAAAATATTACTTTAAATTGCGATTAGCTTACAAAATTCAAATTAAACTTTAATGAGTACTTAATTATGTTGGACACATTCACAGCGGAGACTCTTGCGCGGATACAGTTCGCGTTTACCATCTCCTTTCATATTATTTTTCCCGCCTTCTCGATTGGTGTGGCCAGTTACTTGGCTGTGCTAAATGGTCTATGGCTAAAAACTCGAAATCAAACCTATCTTCAATTATTTAATTATTGGAAAAAAATCTTTGCCGTTGCCTTTGGAATGGGTGTTGTTTCAGGCATCGTTATGTCCTACCAATTTGGCACCAACTGGTCCGTGTTTGCTGAAAAAACAGGCCCTGTCCTCGGTCCACTCATGGCGTATGAAGTGCTCTCCGCATTCTTCCTAGAAGCGGGTTTCTTGGGTGTCGCCTTGTTTGGACGAGAGCGTGTTGGCGATAAACTACACATGTTTGCCGTTGCGATGGTTGCGTTTGGAACCTTGCTCTCAGCCACTTGGATATTATCCGTTAACTCTTGGATGCAAACACCCGCGGGTTACAGCATCAATGAGCTTGGACAATTCATTCCAGAAGATTGGTGGCAAATAGTTTTTAACCCATCATTTCCGTACCGCTTGGTACACATGGTATTAGCCGCATACCTGACGACTGCGTTGGTTGTCGGTGGTGTCGGTGCATTACACCTGTTACGCAACAAAGCTGACGCTGCTGCACGCAAAATGTTTTCTATGGCAATGTGGATGCTCATTATTGTTGCCCCGCTACAGATTACCGTCGGCGACTTTCACGGAATCAATACTTTGGAGCACCAACCCGTCAAAGTTATGGCAATGGAGGGACATTATGACAGTCACCCTGACGGCGCTCCGCTCATATTATTTGGCATACCAAACGCTGAAGAAAAGCGTATCGACTACGCTATTCAGATACCTAAACTCTCGAGTTTAATTTTGAAGCATGACTTAAATGCACCGCTAGCAGGACTAGATACTATTCCAGATGAGGACGAACCACCTGTTGTTATCGTTTTCTGGAGTTTCCGCATTATGGTTGCATTAGGATTTGCCATGTTAGGGCTAGGCGTATGGAGCCTTTGGAGACGTCTTCGTGGAAAACTATACGATGACTCATGGCTAAAACGCGCAGCCATTGTGATGGCACCCATGGGGTTTGTGGCAGTGCTAGCAGGCTGGGTCACCACTGAAGTAGGACGCCAACCCTTTACGGTTTACGGGCTGCTTCGCACATCAGACAGCTTAGCGCCTGTCGCAGCACCCGCAGTAGCAGCGTCTCTAATCGCATTTATTATCGTGTACTTCTTTGTATTTGGTGCAGGTACGTTCTATATCTTACGCATGATGAACAAAAACGCATCAACACCACACCTTGGTTTAAAAGATGGCCCTATCCGTACGGCTAGTCCGTCATTAGTCGCAACAATTGGTTCAGATGACGCATCAGGAGATAAGCATGGACATTGAATTATCATTTATTTGGGCGATCATCATCGCGTTTGCGGTACTCACTTATGTGATGTTAGATGGTTTTGATCTCGGCATTGGTATCCTGTTTCCATTCGCTGACTCCGAGCAAGACAAGTCAGTCATGATGAACAGTATCGCCCCAGTCTGGGATGGCAATGAGACCTGGTTAGTGTTGGGTGGCGGTGGGCTGTTCGCAGTTTTCCCGCTAGCCTACGCGGTCATTATGCCAGCATTGTATATGCCTATTACCTTGATGTTGCTAGCACTGATATTTCGTGGCGTAGCGTTTGAATATCGCTGGAGAACCGTCTCTTGGAAACCGGTGTGGGACGCAGCTTTTTTTGGTGGCTCAATCGTCGCTGCATTCACCCAAGGAATCGCGTTAGGGGCAATGGTACAAGGCATCAAAGTCGTGGACCGTGCTTACGCTGGCGGTTGGTGGGATTGGTTAACGCCATTCTCAATACTCACTGGTTTTGCCGTTATTGTGGGTTATGGCTTACTTGGTTCAACATGGTTAATCCTTAAAACAGAAGGTGAGCTACAGTCTAAAATGCGAGGTTATGCAAAATGGTTAGGCATAGGCACCTTAGGGTTCCTTGGTCTCGTCAGCATACTCACGCCTTTTCAGGACGCCGCCTACTTCCAACGTTGGTTCAGTTTACCAGGCAGTATCTTTAGCGTACTTGTGCCGAGCTTAGTGGGACTGTGTACTTGGTTACTCTTCACAGGACTGAAAAACAAAAAGGAAATACAGCCTTTTCTAGCGTCTTTGAGTCTGTTTATCCTTAGCTTTATCGGTATTGTTATTAGCTTTTATCCCAATATCGTTCCGCCAAGTCTAACGATTGTGGAAGCAGCTGCGCCAGACTCTAGTTTGAAATTTACATTAGCGGGTACGATATTTTTAGTACCACTTATTTTGATTTACACCGCGTATTCTTACTGGGTATTTAGAGGTAAGGTAAATCCTGACGAGGGCTATCACTAATGGCTAACAAACAATCAAAGCAGCTAGTGTGGTTTATTGCCTTATGGGTTGCTGGCGTCGTTGTACTTAGCGTTGTTGCTATGGCTATCAAAATGGTAGTTCTGTAGTAAACAAAGTCATTCACTTTATATAAGCACCTGAGACCGACTAATGAGGCACTTTTTATTTAATTAAGAAGTGCCTCAGTATTTTCTAGCACGTTATAAATTAACCTTTAGTCACACTCTACCCACCCTTACTAAGCACTGATATTATGTGCTCGCAGTTCAAGAGGACCGCTTCAAATTGATCTGTAAAATTATTTTCTAAGTCATTCCATAATCATTATAACTGCCCTATTCAAGGTTAGGTGTTGTGCCTACCTAGGGCCAAACTCAAAGTAATTAACTATGAATTCTAACAAATCTCGCATCGGTACTATCCTGCTACTTTTAGCAGTCGTTGCACTTTTGGCTATAGCAGTAATGATGTGCGGCGCACGTTTTGGTCTTTGGGAGCCAGTCGTTGGCTTCGGTATGGTTCGTACTTACATGAATCCTATTGGTTATGCCGTGACTGGTTTAAGCATTTTAGGGTTTATATACCTCGTTGTGTGCGGCAAGGAAGGCGTGCTTAAAGCCATTATCGCGAGCTTCATTGGTCTAGGTCTTCTTACACCAATGATACTGTCATTCGTTAATCCACCCGTTCACGCACCAGCGATACATGACATAACGACCAATACTACTAACCCACCCTTATTTTTAGTACTGGATGAAACACGTCCGGGCGCACGAAACACACTTGAGTACGGTGGCCCTGACATTGCAGCACAACAAAAGAAAACTTACCCTGACGTCGCTCCGATTCAATCTAAGCTAGCAGCAAGCGATGCTTTCACAGAAGCACTTCGTGTGGGTCAAGCAATGGGTTGGGAAATCGTCGCACAAGACAAAGAAGCGTTACGCTTTGAGGCAACAGCACGTACCCCTGTATATCAATTTGCGGATGACGTGGTGGTTGTAGTCACTGCAGAAGGCGCAGCAAGTCGCGTTGATATCAGAAGTGTCTCTCGTATTGGACGTGGAGATAGAGGGGCTAATGCTGCCCGTATCATGGACTTTATTGGACGTTTTGCTAAGTGATCATCAGAATTCTTTGCTGACAACTTCTCCATCTCTGACAAGCTAATACACCGCATAATCGAAAGAACTTAACAAAAAAAGCCCCAACAACCTAATGTTGGGGCTTTCACCGAGCAACCTTCATCGCCATCAATATTTTGTAGTTGTTAGCTAAGTTTACTTAACCTTCCCAACCGACCAAAAGAAAGTTTCCCCAGAGCTATCATCCACACCATCATTGTCCGTAGAAACAAACATTTCTCCAGTCACATCAACTGCTAACCCCTCAACTTTATCCTGCACATAACCATTAAATGACTTCAAATCAGGCACTAAATCACGCACCAACGCCTTCTTAACAACAGGCAGCTGACCACCGAGCTTCGCAGGCTTCATATCCGCCAATGCAACTTTATAGATCCTCTTAGTGACTGCCGCATCACCAAGCTGATTATCACGCTCAATTATATAAGCATAATCACCATGTGCCGTTATCTCAGAAAGTCCAACCCAGCCCTGCTTAGACTGAGCGACAGGATAGTGAACCGCACCCCACTCCTCAGTTTTAGTATTGTAAGCCACCAATTTCACATGGTGCTTAGGGTCATCTTTCCACTCACGCTGCACCGCCATCCACAGTGTGTCGCCAACCTTAGTGATACCCTCAAAACCAAAGCGCTTCTCAACCTCCATCAACGCTGTAGGTAAACCCACTTCAGCAGTAATCTCGCCTTTAGCGTTAACGTTATATAGCGCATGAGGAATCTCACGGTCAGAACGACCTTCCGAAGCAATCCAGAAGCCGCCCTTACCGTCTGAAGTAATTCCTTCCATATCTAACTTCTGAGCGGGTAACCCGTCACGCGTCACAAGAATTGCGTTAGTAATTAGTGCTGGTTTTTGCGTTGCATTAATCTCAAAAATCGTAGGCTGCATACTATAAAAACTGTCATTTACGGCATAAACCTTGCCAGACTGTTTAGCGTCAGCAACCATGCCTGAAATCGCACCCCAACCAATTAACTCATCCGCACCTGCCGAGGTTAATTGTGGGTAGTTCGCTGGCGCATCCTGATATTGATAAACCATTACATGAGCACGTACACCGCCATCCTCGACAAGGTCTTTCTCGTTAGCCGTCACCAACAAATTACGTGAAGGAATCGCAACCACGCCCTCTGGCGCAATACCAGATGGCAACATCTGCTTTAACACTGGCTTTGCAGGGTTACTCATGTCGTAAACTGCAACCGCTGAACCACGCTCAGAGCCAATAAAGGCTAGAGTCTTACCCTCAAAAACACCTGTTTCAGCAGACTCAGGCTCGCCACCTTTTTTGCCCGAACGCTTTTCAGGATAGTGACCAATCTGTACTAACGCATGCTCAAAGGTAGAGTTACTTTCATAAACAACTGAGCCGTCTTTATTAAACACTGTCCAGCTTCGTGAACCACCTTTGTAGTCGCCTTCATTTGCCGTTATGAAGTGCTCATCATCCATCCATTTTACTGAGTCAGGCTCACGTAAACGGCCTTTTTGTGTCTTATCAAACGTCAATGCACCATCACGTTTAAGATCTACTTCCACGAGATCAACGCTACCCGCTGAGAAGTGCTTCATCACCTTGCCGTCTTTATCGAGAATGACTATGTGGTTGTTCTCTTGAAGCGTGACCACGGTTTCACCAAGCCCATTAATTGACACAAACTCTGGCTCTGGGTCGGTTGGAGCAACCTCTGAAAGCCCTGTTAGGTCTATCACCTTTTTAGAGCCGCAATTAATTCTGTCATCTGCAACGGTAAACATCACCACGTTACCCGCTGGCATCTGTGGCATTTCACCATCGTTTAAGTCTTCGTCTCGCTCATTTTCAATCGCAACAACAACGAAAGTTCCGTCTTTAGCCACAGCAACCGAGTCTGGCTGCCCTCCAATATCACACCGTGCTAGTTCCTCTTTGGTTGTTATATCGATAACTTTCAGCATACCTGAAGGTTTTACGTAGCTCTCTGAAGTGTTCACGCCTACAAAAGCGTTATTACCAATAAGCGCAACCGATGTTGGCTCGCCACCTAATGAGATATTACCTAATGGCTTGGGTGAATTTGCATCGGTTAAGTCGATTAGACCTAAAGATTCTAACGGGCTATCCGTATAAACCAGTGTCATACCGTCTGCTGTTACTGCAATAATTTCTGGTGAGGTTTCACGCTTAGTATCCTCACCAGCCGCCATATTAGTTGGCGTTGCGAATGATGCGATACGATTGAAATTCATTTCTGCCATTGCAGGTGCAGAAGCGATAAGTGCGGCGACGGAACATGCCGAAAGAAGTGTGCGAATCATAGTTAGCCCAAGTTGTTAAATTTGACGGTAACATACAAAGGATATGTGACAAGGTAATGACACAATAAAAAATACCCCTATTCGGCAAAACCAAATAAGGGCACTTTCGGTTTACATCAGGTAACTAGATTAACGCTCTTCTGATTGGTAATACCATTTATCACTATCAATCAATCCACCAGTGAAATCATCATAAACACCACCGCTGGTGCTGAACTCATCTAAGTGAACTGTGATGAGGCCACTGTCATCAACTTTCGTGACATTGTAAGCTTCAACTCTGAATCTAACGCTTTGAAATAGAGCTGGGTTAAACGTATAACCACCAGCTGCAACAACTTCTTCGTTTGAGGTAAAACTAGCAAGTGGTGTACTACCTACTTCAACACCATCAATACTAAAGTCAAAGGATGAAGAATCACTATCCCAAGCCATTTCCATTGTGTGGTTACCTGTGAAGTCTGTATCAAGTGTTACCGTTTCAATCACTTCAACCTCAGTAACAAGCTCACTTGCCAAGATAAACCTTGCTGTTACTTCTTCGCCGTAATAGCGCAAACGTAAAGACACTGAAAGACTAAGATCCTCATTATTTGGGAACTGATAATAAGCGTACATACGTGTTTCCAAGCCTGCGCTACTATCTACTCCACGTTGAAGGGATGTTGCTGATTCATCAATCTTAAACGTTGCCTTAAACGAGCTAGGTGCCTCAGTGTCAACATCATCTGTTAGAAGTCTAGTTCTGTAGTCATCTTCAATCTCTATACCATAGCCCTCATTCGCAGCAATATCAGAAGCATAATGCTTTTGTGCGACAAGCTTAGCGGTATTCGCAGGTGCATTATCATTCGCAAAAACACGATCCAAATAGTTTCTACGTGCACTATCTTCATCCTCTGCTTCGTTACTAATAGCTAACTGATTATTGACGACTTCATAGCCTGGCTCATACACATCACAATTATCACCCTCTTCTAACACTTCGCAGTCTAAACCGAAGCGATTGTATTGCTTTTCAGAAATTACCTTTATTTCAGTTTTACCCTCATTAACCAAAGTAGTGTAAGTACCTACGTCTAAATTAGTATCGTAATCATCACCCTCTGACCCATAGTCGACGTAAAAGAAGTAACCAGCACTAGTAGCGCTTCCCTTAGTAAAGAATAGTAAATTTTTTGCGTCACGGTTCTCCCATAAACCATCAATAGGTGAGTCCGTTGCTTCTAGCTTATCAAAGCCAAAATCACCATCTTCTGGCACTGAAAAGACTAACTGTCCTTCATCAGAAAAGGAATAACCCCAAACTCCGGGCTCTATACCATTAGACCCATCGCAAAGCACGCCTCTATCTTCATCACAAGTAAGCGCATACCCATCATTATTTTCACGAGTAACAAAAGTTATACTACCGTCGGTGGCAGTGTAAGTACCGTACTCAAAACCTTCTGAACCATTTACCTCTTCCCACTGCATAGCTAGGTAACGACCATCAGGCAAAAAGTGAAAGATTACCGCTTCTTCACCTGTTAACTGCCATGAGCCAGTTAGTGTATTAAACGTGACACCACTATCTGCAAGCGTATCTTCAAAATGAGCAACTGCCTCAGCAGCACTAACAAGCTCTGTCGGCTCATCATCTTGACCACCACTAGTAATCAACGTTTGAACTGATGCTGAAAAGTCTTCGTCTGAAACATTAAATGAATCAATCGGACTAGCAACTGCTTTTGCAGTATCTGTAATCTCAATCCCGTTACTTGGGTCTCCATCCTTGTCCAATGTTTGAAGCAAGCGAATCATATTCACTGCTTCGGTATCATTAGGGTCATCAGTATCTGCAATATCTAACGGTGTTACCGTCGCGGCAGCAGCCACGGGCGGAAACTCTAAAGCACCAATTGAGAAGACAACAGTCTCTCCCGCTTCGTAATCGTATTTACCATCGATATCTGTTACGCCAGACCTAGTTTCAACATCACCGTCAAAGGTTTTATAGTCGATGTTAGCAACGGGGCTATCTAAAAAAACCCCCGTCAATGTGGGTGGGTCTATGATTTCAACTTCATCACTCGAATTACTACTACCTCCGCAACCATGTAACAACAAAGCTGCTGTGATCAAAGCAATATGTTTTGATAATTTCCTCTGTCTCATGTTCTCTCCTTGTATCTATTGAGGGATTCCTCAATACCAAGTAACAAATGAAAATAGAAAACTTAAGGGGTAGTTATTAAAAATATTTTATTTATTCGGATTTTGCCAATCGCTAGCAACACGAAAGCCATACAAATTACTTCTATCGTGAATTGCTCCCTTACTACGAATCGCTGAACGAATACCTGCTGCATTCATATCCCAGGAGCCACCGCGACGGACTTTTTGACTGTTATTATTGCAAACTTCCCAAGCACTACCATCCACCGGTGCACCATCATAAGTATCGTGCCAGCAGTCTTGAACCCATTCCCAAAGATTCCCAGAGGTATCTTGCACGGAGAACTTATTAGCAGGAAATTGACCAACAGGTGAAGCAAACTTCCATAGGTCCTTGCCAGATTCACCGCTATAGTTCGCCTGATTATTGTTAGCGACAGAGCCCCAATGATAAGCTGTCGCCTTACCGCCTCGAGCAGCGTGCTCCCACTCTGATTCAGAAGGTAGACGGTAGCTTGTCTTGGTTTCTTTACTTAGCCATGCAATATAGTTTTGAGCATCACTCCAACTCACGCATGTAACAGGATAGCTATCATCTTGATAATAGCCCGGTGACTCCCACGTCAGTTCTGGCTTCATCACAAAAGGACCTCCAGGCTTAGTTGTATCTTCATGTACACAACCTCTATTTTCCCGCTCCGCATCGGTAATGTACTTAGCCGCAGCGATAAACTTTCTAAACTGGCCGTAAGTCACTTCATGCTGTGATATTAGAAAAGGCTCAACCGTAACAGCGTGTGGAGGAAACTCGGTGGGCCTACAGCCACCAGCAAGGTCGTCCCAACCCTTAGAGCATCCCTTGTTAGTAACACCACCCGGTATTAACAACATATTAGGCAAAGTGCCTACATTTTCATTTTCATTCAGAGCAGGATAATCAGAGAAGTTTAAATGTGAATGATCTGCCAACTCCGACTCAGAGGTTCTGTTACCCACACCATAAGTCAGCAGCAATGCGTAAACAGAAAGTCCACCAATTAAAATGCCCACACCATACGTTTTAAAAACATTTCGCCAAGAAGTACCACCTCTGCGTTTTGCTTCTTCAACCGTTCTTCTATAAATGACTCTCGCTTCTTCTGCGGAGATTGTGTCTAGGTACTCATCATCGACGCTATTAACCGCCGTGACCTCATCACGCGTCAGTAAATAACTCCGTATTTTGGCAGCATTGATATGATTTTTATTATCGGCATCAGGCGCTATCTCGCCATGCAGAACTTTGTACCACTGCTCTTTATCATCCTTGGCGATTAATGTTTGATCTTGATCATTATCTTTTTGCGACATACATCTCCTAACAATGCTCAAGCACAAGATTGCTTAATTTCTTCTTGAGCAAACAAATGCGTTGTCCGATAGCGCCAACAGTTCGCTTAGAACGTTCCGATATTTCGGTATAACTGAGCCCAAATGCATAAAGTGTATAGAGCGTGATGTCAGACTTACCCGTTTTCTCGGACTCGATGACGCCAAACATTTTTTGCAAGCAGTCTAGTTGGTCCTGCATTCCTGTCTCTAACCCCTTACTTAAAATATAAGGAACACCACAAGTAGTCGCTGTCTGTTCAGGGTCTTCATAGCCCGTAATAACAGAGCGCTGACCATTTCGCTTTCGGATGTGGTTGATACACTGGTTTCTCACGACGGTATAAACCCATGCTTTTGTACAGTTATCCCTTACTTTTTCTCCGTGACATATCAACTTTAAAGACACTTCTTGATGAATTTCTTGTCTATCATGAAAGTCTAAATTGCAGTAAACACTAGAGAAGTGGTGTATGTACCGTTCAACCATACTCAAGATAGCCGCCCCACTATCATTTGTCTGATCAAGCAAATTACATAGCATTTGTGAACAACTGTCAGCCTTAGTCGTATCAACAGCCTGTTTATTCATGATTGCCTTATATCATTATTAACAATCAATAATAATACAGTAAGGGAGTTTTTATTGAGACAAATTAAGCTATTTAATATTCCAATATAGATAGTAAAATAAACAAAATAGGCTTTATTTTAATAAATCACATTTCTACTAAATACTAAAAATTGTAATAAACACTAAACTTCTTAGTGTTATTTGATGACGACTATATTTTTTTTTGATGATTTTCAGGTCGTCTTCTAATACCAAAACCTATTGGCTTCATGGCATTACCCGGATGCTCTTTGTTGCTACCCCAAATTGCTTGGTAAGTATCAACCGCCATCTGTTTAGACTGGCAATAAGCAAATACAATAATCAACATCATCCACCAGCCCAGCAGCCCAATCCACATCCAAACTGGCGCATTCGATCGCCACATTCCAGTCAAAATAGCGGCGGCTGATAGCAGCAATACTGAGTACCCAACAAACTTATGATAGTACTCAAACACCTTGCGGTAAGTGGTCATTTCATAATGATCGCCATGCATCGAGCCATCTTCCGCAACATCCGTTGGACCACCTTTCGTGCCGCGCATCCAACCAGATATAATTTGAGCGACACCCATCAAACTTACAGCCCATCCTAAGTACCAATGTATGAAATCATCTGTTGAAGGATCAGGTTTATTTAAGATAAGCAGTAAACCTATTAACATCATAACACTGCCACTGATTTGCAGCCTCAAGTGCCACAGCCACCAAAACTTATTGTCGAGTTCATTTGGCCAGTCTTGCTTAAGCGTTATTTTTAGAAAGCGTGCCACTAAAATACCTAGTGGTAGCAGCACACCCCAAGACAGCACCATGAACCGACCATGCCAAGACACGATGAATGATACATCGTGTGCTCGGCTTGGATCGATCGATGCAAGGAGCCAATCAATCACCCTTTAACAGCTCCAGCAGTCATTCCAGTAATGATTTGCTTAGAAGCAAGGAAGGTAAAGATGATCGGTGGAACAGCCAACAACATACCCGTTGCCATGATTACGCCCCAGTCAATGTCATGCTCAGTCAGAGAGTTAACGATGGTCACGGGAACGGTACGTGTGTTTCTGTCTAACAAGGCATTGGCGAGTAAGAACTCATTCCATGCGATACGGAAAGTGAAGATCGCTGCCGCTGCAAGGCCGGGCTTGATCACGGGTAGTACTACTAAGAAGAACACCTGCAATGGACTTGCGCCATCCATTTTAGCCGCCTCTTCCAGCTGTATGGGCACTTGGATAATAAAGCTCTGCAAAATCCAAATAACAAACGGTAAGTTCATCGCCACATAGACAAGGACAATACCGGTGAAGGTGCCATCTAAACCATATTGGAATGTCCAGATACCAAATACTGGTACTAGCAATACCGCTGGTGGGACCATACGCATCATTAGCGTTGACATAGAAATCGTGCCACGTCCCATAAAGCGGAAACGTACCAACGCGTAAGCTGCCATACAGCCAACAATCAACGTGATGACGGTTGACACTAAGGCAACAATTAACGAGTTACCGAGTGATCGTGCAAAGCTAGGGTTACAATAATCTACATGCTCTGGCGTATACCAAAGGACATTACACAAGACCGTCTCGTAGTTCTTCATGGTTGGCATAAAGAAGAACGATGATGAGTCACTCATGATATCGACATTTAACTGCAACGAGGTAGACAGCATCAGAATGATTGGTCCAAGGGACATCATGATCAATGCGGCTATCAGTGCATAAAATGCAGGGTTTTGACGTTTATAAGTGGTACTCATTTTAAGCCTCCTCTGCTACTTTGCGAATGCGCGCCGCGCGGTTTTCTTGTATTTTGTTGTAGATAAACATACCAACGGTTAAAACAAATAATAACAATAACAGCAGGTTGGACATCGCAGCGGCGACGCCTAGCTCTCTAAACTCAGAGGCTGTTCTTGCGATACGTAATGACATAATCTCTGTTGAAAGTCCTGGGCCACCATTAGTCATGACCAAGATAACTTCTAGTACTTTAAACGCGTCGATCAAACGAAGCAGCGCTGTCACAATCAACACAGGCATCATTAGCGGTATCTTGATGTAGAAAATCTGCTGCCAACCTGTAGCACCGTCAATACGAGCAGCTTCAAGCGCTGAACGTGGTAATGACTGTAATGCGGCTAAGGCTAAAATAAAGATAAAGGGTGTCCACTGCCAAATGTCAGCAATGATGATTGATATTAGTGACCAATTTGAGTCTGAAAGCCATGGTATCGGCTCAAAACCCCAACTTTTCAATGTTTGGTTAAATATACCCACGGTTGGGTGATACATGTATCGCCACATTAGACCTACAACAATAGGCGCTATCATCATTGGTAAGATGAAGATGGTACGCAGCATCGACATGCCTCGGATATTTCTATCCAGCAGCAGCGCCAGACCTACACCGATTATCATTTCCAATGTTACAACAGCAAATGCAAACTTAATGGTGACGAAAAACGACTCGCGAAAGCTTTCATCTTGTAACAAATTCGCATAGTTTCGCAGACCAACCCAGTCAGCTTCACCGATGCGTTGGCTTGGGTTCCAGTCTAAGAAACTGGCGTACACCATATATCCAATGGGGTACAGTAACGCAAACGCCATGATGATCGCAGCGGGTGCCAAGAACATATAAGGGGTCATGCGGTTCGGATTGATTCGCAACATACTAAAAACTATCCTGATTAACTGATTAAGACACATTACTTATTGATAAGTTAGGGGCAGAACACTGAGGCTCTGCCCCTAAACAGGTGCTAAATTACTTCCAGGTGTTGTAACCCGCCTGATCCATAATCTTCTTGGTACGCTCTGCCACACCGTCAAGTGCTTCTTTGATATCTAGGTCTTCTGTCAATACTTTTGACAAGGCTGTTCCTAGATCAGCATTGATCTTGCCCCATACTGGAATGATTGGACGCCAGTCAGGATCAGCATATTTTAATGCCTCACCAAACACTTTCATGTGTGGGTATTTTTCATTAACTTCAGCATCATTATGCGTCGAATAACGAGATGGGTTACCACCCGCTAATGCAATTAAACGATCAGCCTTTTTTGAAGTAAGCCACTGAAGCAATAAGAATGCTGCTTCTTTGTTTTGTGCATTTTTAGGAATAGCAATACCAAAGCCACCTGTCTGAGAACCACGACGTGTGCCCGCAGGATGTGCTGCCCAACCTACTTTACCAACGACTTTTGACTTACTAGCATCGTTTACCTGACCCGCAAATACTGTGGAGTCTAGGAACATTGCAGTACGGCCTTGTAAGAATGCTGCACCTGCTTCGGCAAAACCGAAAGTACGCGCACCTTCAGGCCCGCAATCAACAATCTTCTTTAGCGCTTGAGCCGCTTTAACACCTGCTTCGTTATTAACGATGGGATTCCACTCATCGTCAAAGATACGACCGCCTAGTGGCGCAAGGTGTAATAAGAACGCATGACTTGCATGGTGACCAGATGCTGCACGAGACGATAATCCACCCATACCCGGCTCTAGCTGAGGAATCTTGCATGCAAGATCCAACAGCTCATCGTAGTTTTCAGGGACTTTTAAGTTGTGCTTTTCAAAGATATCTTTGCGATAACCTAAGATCGATGTTTCCGAACCAAAAGGCATACCATACAGAGAACCTGTTGGGCCCGGTAAATAACCTTTCTCTCCGCCAGCAACACCGATATTACCTATATAACCATCGATGATATCGCTAGCATCATAGCTAGGATCAGACAGTTTTGGGTTCATAAAATAACGCGCTAAATTTTCTAGCTGATCGGCATATACATAATCCGCTTTAGAAAAGACCACGTAAGCCAGAAGGTCATAATCACCTTTTGATTTCGTTAACTCCAAGGTCTGCTTTTCACGCATTTTCAGGTATTGTAGTTGGTCAACTTCTACCTTAATTCCTGTTTCTTTCGTGAACTCAGGAAGGACCTTCATCACCGCGTTATAATGCGGATGTGCAGGGAAATTTACCACCAACGTATCACCCTTATAAGGTGCATACGGATTTGCAAGTGCCACACTTGCAGTCAGTGATAGTGCAGCAACGGATGTTGCAGCGATTTTAATAGCATTTATCATATCGTTTCCTCCAAAATCAAACAAATAAATATCTTAGGGTTTAAAGTCTTACCCCGGACTTTTTGTCAAACATCATAATGTCTTCAGGTTTAACGCTAAACGTCATTTCCTGACCACCTGGAATAGGTGATGCACTCTGAACTTCGACCAATACATCTTGTTTACAACAGCGTGTAACAAGGACCGACTGCGCACCTAAATATTCTGAAACAACAGTCGTTAACTTAATTTCATCAACACCATCACCATTACCTTGGGACAGCTCAAAACAGGAAGGTCGAATGCCGAGCGTGACGTCCTTGCTCGACAACGTATTAATAATACTCGCCATATCAGGGTTCAGCTTTAATGAAAAGCCTTCTCCTTTGGCGATAAGGTCGCCTGACTCTTCAACAATAAAAGCGTCAAGGAAGTTCATTGATGGACTTCCAATGAAACCAGCAACAAACTTATTAGCGGGTGATTTGAATAGCTCTTCAGGTGACCCCTGCTGCTGGATCAAACCATTGGCCATTACTACAATACGATCACCGAGCGTCATTGCCTCAACCTGATCGTGTGTCACGTAAACCATATTTTTGTTTAAGGTGTTTCGCATCTCAGCGAGCTCTGTTCGCATCTTTGCGCGAAGCTTGGCATCAAGGTTAGACAGTGGTTCATCAAACAAAAAAGTTGATGAGTCTCTTACCATCGCACGTCCCATCGCCACACGTTGACGCTGTCCACCAGACAATTCACCGGGCTTACGCGTCAATAGATTATGAATACCTAAAATCTCAGCGACGTTTTCAACTTTCTTCTTAATTTCTGGCTTCGGTACTTTCTGTAACTTCAACGCAAAGGACATATTTTGCGCAATATTCATATGTGGGTAAAGTGCGTAATCCTGAAATACCATGGCGATATCTCGGTCTTTAGGTTCTAGGTGACTTATCTTTTTCTCGTCAAATAAAATTTGTCCGCTGGATAAATCTTCTAAGCCCGCCAACATTCTTAGGGTTGTTGATTTACCGCAACCAGATGGGCCTACTAGCACAGTAAATTCACCATCGTTTAACTTCATGTCAAAAGCGGGTAATACCTCTATTTCCCCATAACTTTTACTGACACCATCAAAGCGTATTTCTGGCACGTTGTCTCCTCCGAGAGATTTAATGTTATCGATAACATAATACATAGGATTGACTGATGCAACTTGTTTATGATTTTTTTGACAAGTCATAAGCAGATGCGTAAATTGTCGTTCATTAAATTGTTAACATAACAATGACAATATAACGGCGCATGAACAGTGATCACGCAATAACCCCGTTATCGCTAACACATTGAAGATTGAAAGCCACACCAAGGAAAAATATGCCACGAAGCAAACCACCTACAATGTCTGATGTCGCCAAGCTTGCAGGCGTCTCGCCGATGACGGTATCTCGCGCTTTGCGCCCTAATGCGTCGGCCTCAGAAAGCACACGTAAGAAAATTCGTGAAGCAGCAGACCAACTAGGTTATGTACTCGACAGCACTGCAGCTGGCTTGTCATCTCGTAAAACAGGATTCGTGGCGGTCACCATCCCATCCATTAATAACGCCAACTTCGCTAATACCATCCGTGGACTAAATGAAGGCTTACAGGACTCTGGCCTACAGGTATTATTGGGCTTCACCGATTACAACATCAAAGAAGAAGAGCGATTGGTTGAGGCATTTTTACGGCGTCGACCTGAAGCCATTGTTGTTACAGGTGGTGTTCACACTGAGCGTTGTCGACGTTACTTAGCAGCCAGCGGCGTACCAGTGATTGAAATTTGGGACTTACCAAGCTCACCTATCGAACACTCAGTTGGTTTTTCTAATGTAAAAGCGGGTCGAGCCATGGCCAACTACCTTGTCGATAAAGGCTATAAAAATATTGGCTTTATTGGTGGTAACACCAAACAAGATGCCCGTGGATCTGATCGATGCGAAGGTTTCGCGGAAGTCCTAGAAGAAAGAGGCCTAAGTACTGAGCGCTTAAGAATATCTGAAGAGCCTGTTAGAAATATGGCTCAAGGTGCAGCAGCCATGGATTATTTAATAGACAAACATCCAGACACTCAAGCAGTAATGTGCGCATCGGATTTATCGGCATTCGGGGCGATGATGAGTTGCCAACGCAGAGGACTAAAAGTGCCCGAGGATATTGCTATTGCAGGTTTTGGTGGTTATGACATATCAGCAAATGCAATACCTCAAATCACTACCTTAGAGGCCGGCGACTATCAAATTGGGACCGAGACTGCCAAAGTGATACTTAGCCAACTTGCTGATGATAATGACGAAACAGAAGAAAGAGCACCGCAACGTATTAAAATCGCAACGCAATTGCTCGAGCGAGAAAGTACCTCACCCAAGTAGCGCGCACGTATAAAGTATTAGGGTCGCTGTATGCCCTGACGATTTAAAGTGATGGTATAAACAGACGTTGATGCAGTAATAAAGAGCTGGTGTTTAGCACGTCCGCCGAAGCAGATATTGGACACTAGCTCTGGCACTAACACCTTCCCCAGCAGCTCGCCTTCTGGGCTAATACAATGCACGCCATCCGCAGCAGATGACCACAAGTTGTCATCGCTATCTATCCGAAAGCCATCCGCACATCCGGGATTAATCACGTGAAAGACCTCTCCGCCTGACAAGCTACCGTCATCAGTTACATCAAACACACGAATATGACGCTCGGCAGCTTCATCAAACATCTTTCCTGTATCTGCGACATAAAGACGTGTTTCATCATGATTAAACACCAAACCGTTAGGTCCCGCAAAGTCAGATAACATTAAGTCGATTTTCCCTGTGGATGGGTCAACTCGGTAAACCTGACAAGGCAGTTCTTGCTCGGCGACAAAACCTTCGTAGTTAGTCATGATGCCGTAGTGCGGGTCAGAAAACCAAATCGTACCATCTGACTTAACGACAACATCGTTAGGTGAATTCAGACGTTTACCATCAAAACTATCGGCAATAACAGTAATAGAACCGTCTAACTCTGTGCGTGTTACCCGTCTCGTTCCGTGCTCACAAGACACTAAACGCCCTTCTCTATCGCGTGTATGACCATTGGCATAATTAGATGGCTCCCGAAATACGCTTACACCGACATTAGGTGTCCAACGCATGATTCGATTATTCGGAATATCGGAGAACAGCAAACACCCTGCATCACCAAACCAAACAGGCCCTTCAACCCAGTCAAAGCCAGTTGCGATCTGCTTTACTGGCGCGTTTCCTAAAACATAGGTTGAAAACTTGGGATGAATGGCTTCAATAAATGACATGCTTACCTACAGTATTGGATTGATAATGTTATCGATAACGTATAGCATTTATTAAGCTTTTGCAACCCACATTTAAGGACGAATTATCATGAGACTTTTTGAAAATAAACCACAACTAACCCACCAAGCGGTAATGCTTATGCTAACTGCTGCGATTAAAGAAGCAGAATCTCAAGAACAACCACAATGCATTGTTATTGTTGATACTAGTGGAGAGCTATTAGGTGAAATTCGCATGAGTGGTGCAAAGTTTTTGAGCCGTAAGAGTGCGCTTGCTAAAGCACTGACTAGCGCCTCAGTTGGCAAAGCTAGCAATGAAATACCAGAACAAGTACGCCCTGCTATTGCCGCAGCTACTGAAGGTTGTATTACAGGCTTACCCGGTGGTTTACCTATCTGGTTTAAAGGTAGCTTATTAGGAGGTATCGGTATCGGCTCAGGCACAGGTGATCAAGATATCGCAGTAGCAAGAGCAGCGCTACTAGCTATAAACGCCGAGACTTCTTTATGATTGTGGCGCTGTTAGGCACAGGCCTTATGGGCACGCCAATGACTAGACGGCTCAGCACTGCGGGGCATGATGTCCATGTATGGAACAGAAGCCCTGAAAAAGCGCAAGCACTATCAGATGTAGCAACGGTTCATGAATCGCCTAACGAGGCGGTCAAAACCGCTGAAATCGTTATCAGTATGTTGGCTGATGGAGAAATCACCCGCAATGTTTTAGATAAACAAAAGGTTATCGATAGCGCACCTGATGACGCCACCATTATCAATATGGGCTCTGTGGAACCCGAATGTGATAAATACCTTGCTGAGCTGGCGCTAAGAAAAAACAAACGCTACTTAGATGCACCTGTTTCTGGTGGTGTTAAAGGCGCAGAAGAAGCAACATTGACGATACTAGTCGGTGGTAACAAAGAAGACTTGGAAGCGGCACGACCTGTTTTAGAAGCAATGGGTAGGCCTAACTTACTTGGCCCTATTGGCGCTGGGCAAACGGCCAAGTTAGCGAACCAGTTGATTGTAGCTATCACTATTGGCGCAGTGTCGGAGGCGTTTAAACTAGCGGACAGTGCGGGCTGCGATATAGCCGTATTACAACAGGCACTTCAAGGTGGGTTTGCGGATAGTCGTATACTGGAGCTGCATGGTAAGCGTATGGTAGAGAGAGATTATGAGCCTGGTGGGCGTTGCCAGTCACAATTAAAAGACTTGAATAATGCAATGGCCTTGTCGGCGAAGAACAAGCTGTCGCTACCACTGGCAAGTAGTGTGCAGGCAAGCTTTAAAAACTTGGTTGAAGAACATGATGGTGGTGAGCTAGACCATTCGGCCTACTACCTTTGGCTGCATTCACAGACCACTCAGCAAGCCAAGTGATCTGTTGAAGCATGATCTGTTATGTCATCGCTTAGGCGGTGGCAAAACTGATTTGTGTTTTCATGGCTTGTTCACGATCGTTAGCAATAGTAAATGCCTCAATCGCTTGGTCTATTGGCAACGAATGAGAAATTAACGGCTTCACATCGACCAAACCCGACTTCATTAACGATACTGCAATTTCAAACTCTTCATGAAAACGGAAGGAGCCTCGAATCTCTAGTTCTTTTGCAGTAATCGCCATCATAGGCACAGGCATATCACCACTTAAGCCCAACTGCATAATGACACTGCGAGGACGTAAAGTGGGGATAGCACCTGCTAGGGCATGATGAGACCCTGTACACTCAAATAAGACATCAAAATAGCCTTTCCCTTCGGTATAGGAGGACAAACCGTCGGGATCACTAGCCATATTGACAACCTTATCTGCACCTGCTTTTTTGGCATAGTCCAAAGCGTTATCGACCAAGTCCGTCACTACAATCTCAGAAGCACCTGCTGCACGCGCAGCAACAACCGCTAAGGCACCAATCGGACCACAACCTGTTACTAGTACACGCTTACCGAGCAATTCACCCGCACGTCGAGCAGCGTGTAAGCAGACCGAAAAAGGTTCCGCCATCGCTGCTTCACCTGGGGTTAAACCGGTAGCATCAACACATTGCTTAGCATCGACAATCAACTCTTCTTGAAAGGCGCCTTGGATATGAGGGAACGGCATCGCCGAGCCATAAAAGCGCATATTCAAACAGTGGTTTCGTAGCCCTTCGTCACAATACTCACAGTCACCACAAGGGCGCGATGGACAAATGACTACTAACTGGCCTTTTTCCAAGCCTGTTACGCCCTCACCTAGCTCTTCAACAAACCCTGAGAACTCGTGACCCGGCACCATTGGCTCTTTAAGTCGTACCGTACCAAAACCCGCATTATTATAATAATGCAAATCAGAACCACAGATACCACCACTTGCTACTCGAATTTTTACTTGGCCAGCGATTGGAGCTGGGACTGCACGCTCTTCGATCCGAAGATCTTTTGCGTCATGAATTACTAGTGCACGCATACTATTTTCTCACAAAACGGGTGTTAGTAGGTCTTTTCCAGCGAAGTGTGCTACCAAATTCTCTCGAACCAAGCCACCCATCGCCTTTCGTGTTTCATAGGTCCCAGAAGCTTGATGAGGCTGTAACAACACATTATCCAGCGCTAAAAATCTAGGGTTAAGTGCAGGCTCGCCTTCAAAGACATCCAAAGCAGCTGAACCTAATGCACCACTTTCCAATGCATCTAACAACGCTTCTTCATCAATGTTAGCTGCACGACTGACGTTAATCACCATGCCTGTTTTACCAAGGGCTTCAATCACTTCCTTATTTACTATATGGCGTGTCTCTGCACTCGCCGCTAAAGTTACAAATAAGAAGTCACATGACTCTGCTAATGCCACAGGGTCTTGAATAAAGTTCCAGTCTGGCGCGTAGTCTTTAGCACTGACATCGGAATAGCTAATCTCCATATCAAAGCCAGTCAGTCTTTTTGCGACCTCAAAACCGATACGACCCAAGCCCAAAACACCCACACGCTTACCATGAATACGTGACGTTAAAGGAAAGTTTCCTGTATTTTTCCAGTTACCCGAGCGAACCCATTCAGAGCCTCCGATCACTTGACGAGATAACGATAACATCATTGCTAACCCAAAATCAGCGACATCATTTGTCAGCACATCAGGGGTATTGGTAACGCGAATGTTTCGCTCTTTAGCTGCCGCTAAATCAACCGCATCATAACCAACGCCATACACTGAAATAACTTCTAGTGATGGTAGTGACTCGATAAGTGCTCGATCTGCCCCAAGCTCCCCACGCGTGGCTATTCCTTTTATCTTAGCACCATGCTGCTTTAGATAAGCAGACTTATCCTCAATCTCAAAATATCGATGCATGTTGAAAAGGTCGTTTAGCACAACCTCATCCCATTCTGGGTAAGCTCCCACTTGAAGAATTTCTGGCTTATTCACATTCTATCCTTTAATCGTAGTTGACATTTTCAGTGTTATCGATATCATTGATAAATGCAAGCGCTTAATCCTAAAAATTTACAGGAGTTCTTTTTGAACACTAAAACGAATATTTTTGACTTATCAGGCAAACGTGCACTAATAACAGGATCAAGCCAAGGTATTGGCTTCATGCTTGCGAAAGGACTTTCCGAAGCGGGTGCAGAGGTTATCTTAAATGGTCGCAACGCTGAAAAACTGCAACAAGCTGCCAATGAGTTAAGTGCTTTAGGTATCGAAACCCATCAAATGCCTTTTGATGTTACCGACCATACTGCTGCCGCTGAAGCGGTCAATGCATTTGAGGCTTCTACAGGTTCAATCGATATATTAATCAACAATGCAGGCATGCAACATCGCGGTCCTTTAGAAGAGTTTGGCGCAGCTGACTTTGAGCGACTTATGCAAACTAACGTCAACTCAGTGTTTAACGTCGGCCAAGCCGTTGCTAAACATATGATCCCTCGCGGTGAAGGAAAAATCGTCAACATTGCCTCAGTACAAACAGCACTAGCGCGACCGGGCATAGCCCCTTACACTGCATCTAAAGGCGCAGTGGCTAACTTAACAAAAGGCATGACAACAGACTGGGCCAAACACGGATTACAAATTAATGCTCTTGCTCCAGGCTACTTTGATACCCCATTAAACGCAGCCTTGGTCAACGATCCCGAGTTCAGTGACTGGTTATGCAAGCGCACCCCGACTGGACGCTGGGGCCAATTAGAAGAACTGGTTGGCGCATGTGTATTTTTATCATCAAGCGCTTCGAGTTTTGTAAATGGACAAACAATCTACGTCGATGGAGGTATCACAGCCTGCATCTAACACCCCTAAGCTACTGATTGTAATGGGTGTATCTGGTTCTGGTAAATCAACGATTGCGGAACACTTAGCGACAGCATTAAACGCTATTTTCTTGGATGCTGATGATTACCATCCGCAGAATAATATCGACAAGATGAGCAGAGGCGACGCCTTAACCGATGACGACCGCTGGCCTTGGTTAAAAACCTTTGGTGAAACCATGGCTGAGCAAACGACGGTTTGTGTTGGCGCGTGTTCTGCACTGAAACGTGTTTACAGAACACGCTTAACAGAGTCAGCAAAAGAACCCATCTTATTTGTATATTTAGATGGTGACAAAGCATTGTTAATGGAGCGTATGTCGGGTCGTAAAGATCACTTTATGCCGACCACACTGCTCGAAAGTCAGCTTGCAACACTAGAAACACCAGATGCCGACGAATACGCAATCTCAGTAGACATCAATGGCTCGCCGGAGGTAATAATCTCGCGGATCAAGCAACAAATTGAGGAGTTAAATAATGACAAATAAAGTCGCACTGATAGGTGCCGGCGTTATGGGCGGGGCCATTGGGACCCGCCTACTAGAGACAGGCAATAGCTTAGCTGTTTCTGATCCAAGTGAAGAAAAAGTGGCAGTACTCACAGCCTTAGGTGCAACCGCAGCGACTAGTGCTGCTGACGCTGCAGCGGATGCTGACTTCGTTATTCTCAGCTTAAACGCTAGCAAAGTGGTAGAGCATGTAGTCTTTGGCGAGAACGGTGTCAGCAGTACAGCAAAAAACGGCACCATGATTATTGATATGTCATCCATCGACCCGGTGTCAACACAATCCTTTGCCGCTAAAGCTAAAGAAGCAGGTTTACGCTGGTTGGACTGCCCTCTTTCTGGCGGTGCGCCAAAGGCAGTACTTGGCACATTAGCAGTAATGGTTGGTGGTGATGAAACTGACTTTGAAGACTCAAAAGCAGTGATGAATCACCTATGCAGTAACTACACATTGATGGGGCCATCTGGCGCTGGTCAAACAACAAAACTGATCAATCAAGTGTTGTGCGCACTCAACTTTGTTGCGATTGCAGAGGCTACTAGACTGGCACAGGATGCTGGTGTCGATGCATCAAAAATTCCCGAAGCCTTAGCGGGTGGACGAGCAGATAGCGCTATTTTGCAAGAGTACATGGCTAAGATGGCCGCAAACGACTACAGCCCAACCGGGAGAATCGATAACATGGTTAAGGACCTGAACGGTGTTCAAGACCTTGCGCGTGCTACTCAAACATCGATGCCGTTAACCGCAGTCTGCGCTGAAATACATCGCGTATTTATGACCGCAGGACTAGGCGGTTTAGACAACGCTGCACTAATGAAATTTTACGAAGGTCCATCCAAAGGAGATTTATCATGATCACTCGCTATGCAATATTTGAAGGTTCGATACACGAAGGTGATACCGAAGCATTTCGCCAAGCAGTCAACGATAACTTAGTGCCACTTTGGACACAGTTTACAGGCAACACTGAAGTACGTGTTATGTTTAGCGAAGAGCGCGATGAAGGAGCACCAGAGTACCCATTAATTTTGGGCATCACTTACCCTGATCGCGAAACAATGGAAAAAGCATTAGAGTGCAATGCTCGTTATGCTTCAAAGGAAGCAACGGGTAAGATCGTTGAGCGTTATTTCACGGGTAAGATTCATCACCATGTAACTAAAATGAGTGAATATCCAGGTGGCATGTTGCACTTGTAAGACTAATTGTCAGTCGCTCTTTATGATTACATGATGAAGAGCGACTTTTATACTAGTTGGTTAAGCCAATCAATAACTGACGAACACCGGGTTGAGAAGTCTTTGGCGACAGCCAAATCGCTAAAAATGACTCACCAAACTTAGCATCATTCACCCCGCCTATATTCTTGCCGTTGTAACTAAAATTATTACTCCCATCTGCAGCAATATTAAAGCCTAGTTTATCCCCTCGTTTAATTGATGGCCAAATAGAGCCTAGCTGCGTAATCCACTGCTGACGTTGTGCCATGCCAATACCGAGCCTTTGCCACTGATTATCTGTTGCTGTCAGCAAGTCTTGCTTATCAATATTTCGACGGTACAAGATATCTAGTGTTTGCGGGTATTGATTTTGTTGGTAACGCCCATCTGCTGTTTTTAACTCCACCTGATACAGTGGAAACAACAACCAACGCATCTCAGCTTTCCCAACCGTTTTTAAATGATTAGTAGTGGCTGAAGCATTGAAACTGACTAGTAGAAATAACAAACTAGTTAATGTAAGTACGTATTTCATTGAGTTATCCTTTTATTCTTCGTTTTTGACCTTTACTTAATATTGTTCTTTCCAATGTCGATCAAACGTGAATATATTTTGCTAAAAGTCAGTTATAGTTTCAGCCATCAATACACCCAAAGGACTCGTAATGAAGCAGTTTAAAGCAGCCATTTTTGATATGGATGGACTTCTCATCGACAGTGAAAAGATCGCTGTTAAATTATTTAATGAGACCTGTGATCACTTTAAATTAGGTAATCATCACGATGTTGTTATCAGCTGCATTGGCACAAACGCAACGCTATCTAAAGAAATCATTCGCAAAGGATTACCTGAAGGCACAGATATAGATTTGTTCCATGAGCACTGGCATGCCACTTACAAACACCGACTGACGACACAACCCATCCCGGTAAAGCACGGTGCGCAGTTGTTATTAGAACACTTACGCTCTTTAGGTATCCCTATAGCCGTTGCTACATCGACCAAAACAGAGATGGCTAAAACAAAGCTTAGCGCCATTGAACTTATCGACTACTTCGACATTATTGTGGGCGGGGATCAGGTTGAACACAGCAAACCACGGCCCGAGATTTACCTCAGAGCAGCGTCTTTGCTAAATGTTGCTGCGACTGACTGCATTGCTTTTGAAGACTCGGCAAACGGTGTTAAAGCGGGAGTGGCTGCCAATATGACCGTCGTGCAAATACCTGACTTGATTGCACCAACTGAAGAGTTACTCGCACTGGGTCACCTAGTATTAGGAAGTTTGGAAGAAGTAATCTCATATAAATTCTAATTATTTTTAACCTAACTACCGTTCGTCTCTACTCAACCATTAGTTTAATTAATAATGGGGTAACAAATGAACAACAGATTAAAGGCAATCATCGCGGCAGTATTGGTAACAACGGTTGTTGGGTGTACGTCTAACCCAGCAACACTAGACAGAAAAGCGCTGGGTGCAAAGAAAATATCAGTCATTGACCTCACGTCACAAGACTCACTAATAAATGTACCTAGCAGTAAGGGTTCAAGCACTATTGGTGGTCTAATCGGTGCCGGTATCGATGCAGCAGTCAATGCGCAGCGTAGAAGTACTATGGCACCCATCATTACTGGACTGGGCTCATACAACCCTCGTACGGCTTTTGCTAACAAGTTGAAAGGCATTGGCGGTAACAGCATCGCAAACAACGTGACCGTTAACTCAAGTACGACAGCGATTGAAAGTGCTGAGAACTCCCTAAATATAAAAGCAAACTACATGCTTCACCCAGATCACCAGTCGGTAACGGTGAAAACAAACACTGCTTTGAAAACCAGCCCACAAGTAAAGATATACAAACGCAACTTCTCAGCGGTGTCTAAGATCGATATTGGGACAGTAGGTGCAGAGAAATTAAACGTTACAGAATACTTGAAAAAGAACCCTGCTAAGTTAAAGCAAGCTATTGAGTCAGCAATGGACCAAGTAGTGAAGCAGATATCGAATGATATTAATGTGGGCGAGATGCCAGTAGCGAAGTAAAGCTTTATAACAAGTAAAAAAATGGCTGGCTACAACATCATCGTAGCCAGCCGAGTTCAATCAAGACCTATCATTGCCTATCAATAAGGCATCATAATTCCACGAATCATGTAGTACAAAATCGCCGCTAACAAGCCAGATGCAGGTACTGTAATCACCCAAGCCGCTGCAATCTTATAAACCATAGAGCGCTTAACTAGTTCTTCACGGTAAACTGCTTTCATCTGTTTACGATCACTTTTGCCTAGTCCAATCACTGCTTTTTTCTGCGCTTTAAGATCGCTTAAAAATGCACCCTTATCTTTCAAAGGCGTGCTCTCAAACTCTAGTAAAGATGCTTCTACCAATGACGGATCAGTATCATCTGCATGATGCTCTTTGATCTCAGCAGACATACGCGCCATGTTTCCTTCGAAATACTCACGTAAGAAACCAACACCAAATACACCACCGACGGCAATGTGTGTCGAACTAACTGGAAGTCCAAGCTGCGTTGCGATGATTACCGTGATAGAAGCTGCCATAGCGATACAGTATGCACGTGTTTTATCTAGCTCTGTGATCTCTGAGCCCACTGTTTTGATCAGTTTAGGGCCGTATAGCGCTAAACCAACCGCAATTCCAATCGCTCCAATGATCATCACCCATATCGGGATGCCCGCTTTACTATTGACTGATCCTGAAACAATCGCATCGTTGATTGCCGCTAATGGCCCAATCGCGTTGGCAACATCATTTGCACCGTGAGCAAAACTCAATAGCGCAGCAGAAAAGATCAATGGGATAATGAACATTTCGTTCACGCCTTCACGGTCATTACCGATACGCGCTGAGATTTTCTTAACCAATGGCCGAGCAATAAACACAACGGCAACCGCTATCAATAAACCAACGATTGAGGCAGTTAAGAAGTCTGCTTTCCATAGTTTCTTAAGACCTTTTAGGATCAAATAAACACTAAATGCCCAAGCCATAATACCCACTAAAATGGGTATTATTTTTTGCGCTGCCGCTAGTTTGTCTTTTTGATGTATGACTTGCCGCTCTATGAAGTAGAGGAAGCCTGCTGCGATCAAACCACCGAGTACGGGTGAGATAATCCAACTTGCAGCGATTCCACCCATTGTCCCCCAGTTAGCAATTCCGAAACCACCTGCGGCGATACCAGCACCCAGCACCCCACCAACAATCGAGTGCGTCGTTGATACAGGCGCACCCAACATAGTCGCAGCATTTAGCCAGATTGCTGCCGCTAAAAGCGCTGCTAACATTAACCAAACGAAAACGTCAGGGTTACCAATCATGTTAGGGTCAATAATCCCCTTTTTGATGGTACTAACAACACTACCACCCGCGATAAGCGCACCCGCAGCTTCGAAGATACCGGCAATAACAATGGCGCCCGTTAGACTGATTGCTTTAGAGCCAACCGCTGGACCTACATTATTGGCAACATCATTTGCACCAATGTTCACCGCCATGTATCCACCTACCATAGAGGCGAATATTAGCGTCATACTGTTTGGGATACCGAACACTTGCGATTTCACATAAAGCATGATGCCTATGATAAATGAAATCGAGATAGCGAGACGTATGACGTCCCCTCGGGATAGCTTTAAAAACCCTTTTCGGGCCTCGGATGATTCCATAGTCATGTAGGATTCCGCCTCGTTTGTTGGTGCGCAGGTTGGTAAAGAGCCGCCCAAAAAAATTAGGCGTGAAAAAATCTTTTTATCCAACAATATCAATGAAGTACAAGTGGTTCCGTCTGATATACAAAACTATTCTTAATAATCCATCAATTTCATCAGTGTTAGGCCTGATTTAAATGTTTGTTGTAATGTCTTTATTCGCCCGAATCATTTGGCGGTGTCTGACGCCACTGAAAAGGATTACCTTTTTTAGCCGTTTGTTTTTTTGCAACCGTTGTTGCCGGTGCTGGCTTTTTTGGTGCTGGCTCTGGAATCACAGGTTCAATACCGTCGTGGTACTTCATCTGAACACCTTTTAGAAAATGACGTAAAATTTGGTCTTTACAGCTGCGGTAATGCTTGTGAGAGTTTTTTCTGAAAAAGGCACTCAACTCATGCTTACTGATGGTTAAACCAGCCATGGTGATTAGCGCGATAATTTCTTCAGACTGCAAAGCAAGTGCAATTTTTAATTTCGCCAGAACAATATTGTTATTCATTTTAGTTTCTGGCGGAGGCGTTTGACCGTTTTTCTTACCGCGTTTTTCTACAATAAAACCGTTTAAAAATGTCGCCATTTGAGCGTCATTAATTTGTACAACTTCTGGATCTTCATCTTTCTTTAACCACGCACTAATTTCTGCACGCGTTACAGTCACATCACAATGCTTAAAAAGCTTGATCATCGTTGAGTCATCTAGCTCAAAAGAGTAGCGCAGTCGTCGTAATACGTCGTTATTGTCCATGGGTAAGCCTAGGTTTAATAAGCGCGTAGGTTAACATTAATCATAATATTTTCCTAAGGACGATCTTTTAATTTACGCATCAATTTTAATGACTAATAGTTAGACATAATCCACTTATTTTTATAGATTTATAAGGCAAGCCACACAATAAAGCGTTCCAGTTGCTCTGGAAGTCGTCTTGAATATAAAAAGCTGCGAGTGAATCAAATCACTAACAGCTTTAAAAGATAGCGTAGTAGGAATTTATGAGGCTATTGCTTTAGCATAACAACTATCGCCTTGCCCCCATAACCATGATCTTCACACTTCGCTCTAACCATCACTTGAGTCATCGCCTCAGGTATCACAACGCCACACAAACTACGGGTAAAGGGTTGCTCATTTTCATGTGGATGAGCCAGCATGCGATAGCCTAGCTGATTACCATTCATATCGAGTACCTCCCAACCGTCTGCGTAATGTTCCCAGCCTTCGTCGTTGTGGCGCACAGTAGTATTAAAACACCAGTTACCGTTAGCACTTTGAGTCGCTTCAACCTTAGTGACTTGAGCATAATCCAAAGACGTTTTAAATGTCTCAACATCGATTTTTGCTGCGTAAGCGCATGATGTCAGCAGCGTCAGTAGTAATAATTTTTTCATAAATACCTCGTGAGTTAGGCTTTCTCTTCCTCGTCATGCAACACATAAGCCACAAGCTTATGCACAAATGGCGCGACGACATATACGGTTGGGAAGGCAACTGCGAATGCGAAGACCCACGACTTAAGCCAAATAAAAATAATATTCTCGACCAAGCCTACGTTAAACACGCTGATAACGAAGGACATAATGCATGACATTAATAGTGCCATAAAAAAGGAAAATACTAGCTTTTGATGCTTACGTGAAACCATTATTGTTACCTAAAGTTAGCCTCTCGCGGCTACTTAATTATTAGAACTGGAGTGTTGACGCTGACTGTTTAATCACTTCAATAAACGTCTATTATGCACCTCAAACGTGCTGAGTGAAAACTGCTGTTACAACAAATTTTAACGGGTCTTTTGAGCGGTTGTGGTTTTAATAATTTAGACGCATGTACTAATAGAATCACATTAGTTAAGCGTCCAAACTATTATCGTTAGTAGCTACTTGGCTGAAAATCCGCCACTGTTGCAGCCAATGATATGCCGACCCAACTGCGGCGCCTGCTGTATTGCTCCATCAATTTCTTCGCCTCTTCCAGGCATGCCAAACGGCAAGGAAGCTGGAGAACTGTGCATAAATCTCGACCCGACCACATTTACCTGTAGCGTCTGGGAAACCGAGCTATACCCAAAAGTATGCACCGATTTTAAGCCTAGCTTTGAGAGTTGCGGCAACAATAGGCAAGAAGCCTTAAACAGTTTAACCTTCTTTGAGATTGAAACTGATCCAAATTGATTTTTTAAAATTCAACATGAAGCAGCTCCAACATGTAGAAACCACTTTTAGCCTTTCAACACTAAGTGCTTCAACACACTACATACCCAAAAGGCCAGCTCTCAACCTTAAATCAACTGCCGCATTAGTCAGCCACATTTTGAACAACGCATTTTTAAATACCGGCGAATGAATAGCTAAAATTTTCTCGCTGTTTTTGAGAACATGTAAGCCATCACCTTCTACATTAATAATGTCAAAAACATCATTTACTGCAACGCCCTTTTCAAACACCGCAAGTATTTGGTCAACTTCAGTCTGAATCGGTGCCAAGTTGCCCTTGGTTGCTCTGTGTAAACCCTTTAGCATCGCCTGCTTCATTTTTGGTATGGTGATCTTATTAGAAATCAGCACCAAGCGAATCGCCTTTGCATCTTCCGATGCTAAAATCTCAGCGGCATCGTTACTCTTTTTCGACAAATAAAGACTACCAACATACAGCTGTACAAAAAACTTCTTACGAATACCTGAACCATTATGCACCATGGTTTTGTTGCCATACTTCAAAGTGTCGGGCACTGCTACACCCGCTAAGTGAGTGGCGGCTGGAGCTTGCAAGGTGCACAACGTAAGCATGACTCCCAACAATATTGAGTAAACTGATTTCATAAATCCCCTTTTTTTGTTACTAGATGATGTACTTATCTAAAAGACTAGATAAAAAATTGGGTTTTAGATTACCTCACTGTTGACACCTCAACACATTAAATTTTAGAAAAGGGCAAGCATCCAAAGCCAATGTATAACAACAATTGACACTGTTTATGTATACTCCGCACATCAACTAATAACCAAAATTATAGAACTTAATTATGCCCGCTAAACCAAGAGATTTTACTATCCACCCCACATTTTTAGGCCGTCTATTCGGTGCTAAAGAAACGGTGTTTAGCGTCACCAAAAAAGGCATTGAGGTGACTCACTCGTCAGGCCAGTTCACGGTTTTATTTAAAGACTCAAAAACACATATCGAAGGCGCTAGAGGTACTATTTTCTATCGTATTTATGCCGCCACAAAAGATGAGAAACACACTTTTAGGTGGCTGTCGTCGTCATCTGTACTAGAAGCACTCGCGTTCATAGACGAAGCTTTTTACGGCTACTGCGCAATACCAGTGTTGGCGCTACATGATGAAACCAAAGCGCACCTAATAACGCATTACCCAAGCAAAGCTTTTTGGAAGAGTACCCGCAGGTCGAGCAAGTGGTTACAAAAGCTCTATAAAGAACTTCCTCCAGAAGAAATGATGACAAAGAAACAATACGCTGCTTTTAAATATATTGATGACATAGCAGACGGTAAGCAGTCATTAGCTACTGAACAATCAAGCTACACAAAAAAGCAGTTACGTGTCGAGAACCGCGTGGTTGTAAACTTTCTTTTTGAATAAATCAGGTTTGTCTAATTGCCACTGCTTCATACTTTGAATAGGGGTCAAATGTCCAAGGTTTCTTTGAATAACGT
>NZ_QGKL01000043.1 GCF_003172895.1 Leucothrix arctica
AGCATTTGCTGAGTACTTGCACCGAGAAGTGCGAACTAACCATTGGGGCTACATGGCTGATGAGAACTTAACTCAGGAAGCATTGGTTAAAGAACAGTATCGTGGCATTCGTCCTGCACCGGGCTACCCTGCTAACCCTGACCATACTCAGAAAGAGATCATTTGGGATCTGTTGAAGCCGCTTGAGAATGCGAGCATTGAGTGGACGGAAAGCTGGGCGATATTGTCAGCAGCGTCGGTGAGTGGTTGGTACTTCTCGCACCCTGAGTCACAGTACTTTGGTGTGTCTAAGTTGGATCAAGTACATGACTATGCTGAGCGTAAGGGTATTGACCTAGATGCGGCGGAGACGTTGTTGTCGCCTAACTTGGGTTATGTACCTGCTTAATTTTCTGACTAATCCGCGTGGTAACTTATATGCTCCCACGCGGTTTCGCATTATCTAGGACATGAAAAGCTTTTCAGTACCCTCCTGAATAGTCAAATGTAATATTAGGGTCAGCTCAGCTAGCTGATCAAGAATGATTTTTCCTTTTTCTAGCAAAAACTTGTTTCGCTCTAAATCATCTTCCCCCCTAGACCCATGCTTCCCTCCATGAAATAAGTTGTTTCTAATTCTTTGAATTGAAACTATCACTTTATGTAACTCAGTATAGTTATCTTTATGCGCTTCAGTAATGAAATCTAAGTCACCGCTTTTGTCAATCACTTGTAATAGTAGTGGCTGCTCAGAAGCTCTCTCGCTTCACTTGAAAGCACATAACTCTTTTCATATGTTCTCCAAAACTTTCCCCAATCAGCAGCTACCTTATGAATTTCATTTTCTTCAGAATGAACTTTTCTATTTTTTTTAGCATGCTCATTTGCCTTGAGTGAAAATTCGAATCTTGAGAAACAATAGAAAAACTCAAAGACTAATCTCTTTAGGTCTGGGTCGCTTTCAATTTCCTGAAGAAGCATCTTAGTGTAACTCCTTAGATTCAATATGATGGTAATAATACATTTTTGTTTGCGGTCAACAACTATCGAAAAATTTGTTCTCGGATACCGCCCGACATAGGGCTTTCGTCAACTTGCCCTTTGTAGGTAAATATTTCCATCACGTTATTATCGTAAACCACCCAAACTTCTTGAGCGCCTTTAGCTAAATACAGATCTACTTTTCCTGAAATCTCAAGCTTCGAATTTGAAGGTGAAACGATTTCAATACATAGCTCAGGCGCTTGAATGTATGGTGTTGTGTAGCCAAACTCTTCAATGAATGCAGCAGAAGCCCATGCAACATCAGCGACTTTTACACCATCGGATGTTTGTACTGAGCATACGGTAATTACTCTACCTTCGGGGTGTTTGTTCCATAGTGCGCCAGCTAATGCTCCTTGAAGCATTCCATGGTTATTTGATGCAGGACTCATTAGCAACTTACCAAACTTATTTAGTTCTATTTTAAAAGGTAAGTCACGTAATAACGGATTATCAACGACTTCTGACCACTCCATAATATGCTTCATTCATAATGATTTACTTAACTATAACAGACACTTCAGAACATGATTAGTGATGGATATTAATTTAAGGCCGCTGGTGTGTTTAAGTGGGATAAAGACCAAGTTGCGGATTATGCTGAGCGTAGGGGATTACTCTGGATGAGGCTGAGACGTTGTTGTCGCTTAACTTGGATTAACAACTAAAATATTAACAATAAATACCTAATAATCAATATAATCGCTATTATGTTATCAGTTAATATTTATAACCCTAAAAGAAGCTAAGCAGTAAATAGCGCACAACGCAAAACATGAGCCGTATTACGCTATTGGAACACTCAAGTGTCAGTCTTGGCTCCATTCAGCATTTGAGCAGCAAGGTAATATTTCACTCGAAAAACCACTCAAAATTTCTGACGTCTTATCCCCACTCCTTAAGTTTCGTCACTTAATGGCGCTTCCCGAACCAAAATCCATTCTAGAAAAGCAAGCGCAGTCATCACGACTGTAGCTGATAAAGACTTTAAGCATAGCTGGCTAGATTTAGATAAGTAATGGACTAATACGGCAATTAGCTACTCACTAGAATAAAATGACGCTAGGATAAGTTGCACTTACTATTTCTATAGCTTTGGCCTATATATTGCTAAGTTATTTGTAAGCTTGTAAATACTCCCGCCCCCAATTGAATGAGTTTGTAATGCCAACAAAACCATATGCTGACTTAGCCCAGCTTATGAGTGAGTTAATGACTCCTCTGGTTATGAAAAACACCGGTACTTTTTTTATTGCCACCGAAGATAACGCCTCGTGTCGCTTCGCGCTTCAACAGGGGAAATTTACCCATTGTTGCTATAAACGGCTTCACGGATTTGATGAAATTCAGGTCATTAAAAAAGGGTTTCGAGGTCATTTCGAATTTTTTTAAAACAAAAAATCCCTCTTTAAAGACGCTGACCAAGTTGATCATCAGACCGTTGTCGAGCAGCTAGGGATTAGTATTCCTGCTGTAGAGTCAGAAGCACCTGTTCCTGCTGAAGCAATCACATCGCGACCAAAACAGTCAAAAATAATTTATCGAGGTCAGGAGGTATTTATAGATGCGCCTCAACAACACGATAGCAGTGCTAAAAAGCGAACGTTGGTCTATAGAGGGCAAGTGATCGAGAACTGAAGTGTGATTAATCGTTAATCAGTCATTGCACAATGTAAAAACTTCGTGCTCTTATAAAATGCAAGTAGTAATCCACAATTACTGATTCATTTCTCTCTGTCTGAGAGTTTATTTTGAACCGCTCCCATCCACGCCCTGTATAACTAAATAACAACAAACAGGACTCGCCGTGAACACTCAGCAAATACAAGGTTTTCAACAAGGAGATAAAGATGCTTTTGCCGCACTGGTAAGTCGCTTTCAAACTCCTTTGTTTGCCTACCTTGGCAGGATGGGTTTACCCGCAGCAATGACCGAAGAAGTTGCCCAAGAAACATTCATTCGAGCATGGCAGTCCAGAGAGCAGTTTGACCCAACACGCTCCAGCATTAGCACTTGGTTATTCACCATAGCTCGCCGACTGGCAATCAATGAGCTAAGCCGTGCTTCCTATAGGTACGAACAAACCAGCGACAACAATGAATCAACTTATACAGACGATACTTCTATATCGAGCGAGCAGACCCTACAACTCGCAGAACAACAAAAGTTATTACAACAGGCGATACAAACACTAGACGCTAATGACAGAAGCTTACTGGCCTTAGCTTACCTAAAAGACCTAGAGCTAAGCATTATTGCCGAGATTGAAGGTATCCCCGTAGGCACGGTGAAATCACGCCTTCACCGTATTCGACAACAACTTAAACGCACCTTAAATGGAGATGACTTCCATGACTAAACATACAAAACCGATCACTGACGATGCTTTAAATGAGCTATTAACCAATATCGAAACACCGCCCGTGCCGGAGTACTTTAGTCACAATGTCATGCAAGCTATCGAAGCTTTACCTAGCGAAGACATAGTCACCAAACCCAGCTGGTGGCAGTGGCTTGCTCTAATCGGCGGTGGAGTCCCTGCCATTATGCAACTAGCCACTTTTGTTTTTAGCGCTTGGCATATCGCCAGTGTCGGATAACCGGAGCAAACACATGAAAAATACCACCTCAAGAAATCCTCTAATGGCAGCAAGCATGTCATTCATTTTACCGGGCTTCGGTCAGCTTTATAACGGTCACGTCAACCGTGGCTTACTCATATTCATAGCCTTTATTTTATGCAGTGTCCCACTCGTTTTGTGGGTAGCACTCAGTTTGCCTACTGCACTGACCTTACCCTTGGTTGCATTCACTGTGGTCGTCAGTATAGGACTATGGCTTTATGGAATTATTGATGCTTATCGTTCAGCAAAGAAGCTCAGGAATTACACCCTACAGAGCTGGCAAATACCTGCCATGTACCTGACTATATTTTTAGTAGCTGCCTTTCTAATCCTTCCTGCGGCCACGAACTATATGAGAGACAAGCAAGTTGAGTCCTTCCATATACCTTCTCGCAGTATGGAGCCGTCAGTGCTACAGGGTGACATTCTATTTACAGATAAGAGTTATAACTGTATTCGCTGCCGAGGCTCAGTTAAACGAGGAGATATTGGTGTGTTTGTTTATCCCAATAACCGCACGCTTTACTACCTCAAACGAGTCATTGGCTTACCCGGCGAGACTATTCATATAGAAAACCGACAAGTATTTATCAATGGCGAAAGTTTAAGCAAAGCTGTGGATAAAGTTGGTGATAAGTATATTTCTGTGGAAAAGTCTGAAGAGCTAGAGTACCAAGTGCAATGGTCAGTGGATGATGTAACAACGATGGAGCCATTGATTGTCCCGCAAGGTGAGGTATTTGTACTGGGTGATAATCGCAGCGCATCAAATGATTCTCGGAAGTTTGGCACCGTACCTGTTCGTGACGTGGTTGGACAAGCATCACAAGTTTGGTTTTCCAAAGGCGCTGAAGGCCTTCGCTGGGATAGGTTTGGCTTGGTCCTTAAGTAATAAAAAAGGCCCGCATAATACGGGCCTTTTCTTAAAGCTACTGAGAACTCTACGTTTATCAGCAGTTCCTTACTCTCTCATGCACTATTAACTACTCTTACAGAAGTCGTTACAAAGAAACTACCAGACTCAGTTGGAACACCCTGAACTTCAGCTTTAACAGCACTAATTTACGGATATTCCTAAGCTCGTAGCAGGCTCTCTTACCCTTAAAAAGCTAGCAAACTTTGGTTTACCTTTTCGTGTTTTTCCATAGTACTTATAGGTTACAAGTGCACCTACTTCAGGTGGATATTGACGCTCGATATCAGTAAACCCACTCCCCACCTTAAAGCGAGTACCATCAGGCATTTCTAATAATAGCGCGCCCATCATACCGAGGTATTTACCTTTCCCACCGAGTAACTTAATCACACGCGCTTCAGCATCCTCGTAACGCTTCACTTTAAGCAATGCGTCACTACGCCCTATTTGGTACAAAGCGCTTTCATGATGCAGCATTAAGCCCTCTGCCCCAGCTTTCACAACCTCACCTAACTTAGCCATTAACTGCTCATGTGTATTGATACGGTACTGCTCCACCGGCTCAATATAAGCACTATCTACCTTATCAAGTAGTCCCTTTAAGTCAGTCAGTCGCTTGTCAAAACCACCCTCAGCATTCGGCAGTTCAAACACTTTATAACTCACTTGCTGCCACTCACTATCAACAGGCGTATCTTTGCTCACAGCACTGAGCAAATCTTCAAACTGATTTCTAGCGATCCATAGCTCTCCATCCAAAGGCCGGTCTGGAAAGTTTTTGGTAAACCATTGAGGCGCATGAAAGATATTGCCTTGCCGCGAGATAAACTGTTCGCCATTCCAATAGGCACGAACACCATCATACTTTTCACTAACGAAATAACGGCTGATATCAGACTGTTGTTTATAAGCTTTGGCGAGTAATAACGCAGGCGCAGGCAACGTTCCTGCATAAACTGTAAGCGGTGAAATAGATAAAAATAAAGATGCTAATAGTACAGTTGAGTTTTGTTTTATATTCATCCCTGCACTATGCTAAAACTAGGATAAATCAGGCATTAACTATCGACCAATGGCGCTTATTTAAAAGATCGCAGTAGTTAACCACCCTAGCGCTTTAAAGATGCACCAAATGGTTAGTATCATCGTAAAAAACAATGCAAATAAGTACACTATAATAGATAGCCCACTTCGAGAAGTCGTCTCTTCTGGGTCGTTAAGATACTCTTTCATGAGATGTACATTTTTGCGATTAGACTTAAAGATAAAATCAAAAATATCGCCAAAGAAAGGAATGATTCCCACGATACCTTCGATAATCATATTAATGACCATACGAACAATGATCAAAGCAGGCACTCCTAGCGCTAGTGCCTTTAAAATGATGTAGCCAGAAAGTAAGCCACCCGCAACATCACCAACACCGGGGATAAGGCCAATCAAGCCATCTAAGCCAATGGTACGATTGGTGAATGGAATTTTTATCGAACTATCTAGCACCCAAGAGAGCTTATCTAAACGTTGATACTGTTGTTGACGCTTTTCTAGAGAATCCATAAGACTGAGTAGGTAATTTTAAGTGATCAAAAGTTACCACAAACTTGTAAATCAAACGCTCTGAAATACAGATATTTTTACTTTTTAACGTCAACCAATCTTGGTTCTTGAATGAAATAACCCTGCGCATAGTCAATCTTCATTGTATCAAGCATATTGAAGATTTCTTTTGATTCAACGTATTCAGCTATTGTTTTTAACCCGAGGGTGTGAGCCATTTGATTAATCGCATCGACTAGGCTCCTATCAGTAGAGTCAGTCACAATATCTTTAATAAAGCTGCCATCAATCTTTAAATAATCCACTGGAAAATCTTTAAGGTAGGTCAAAGAACTTAAGCCTGTACCAAAGTCATCTAAGGCAAACTTGACATTAAGCGCCCTCATTTCAAGTATGAACTCTCTAACTCTCACTTGGTTTGCAATTGCAGAAGACTCGGTGATTTCAAAACAGATTTTCTTGGGGTCGACCTTATAGCTCGATATCAACGCTTTCACTGTCACTAAAAAGTCACCGACACTCAGAGACTGACCAGACAGGTTAATCGATATAAAACCTTCCTCGCCTAAATCACTAAAATATCCGCTTTGTAACGCTGCAAACGACTGCTCAATAATTTCCAAGTCCAGTTTAGGCATCAGCTGATACCGCTCTGCCGCAGGTAAAAACTTTTCTGGACAAATGATCTCTCCCTGCTGATCAATCAAACGAACTAATATTTCATGATGCGTGTGTTCACTCGTTGCTGACATTGCACCAATACGTTGGCTATAGATAACAATCCTACCGTCACCTAAGGCTTTCAATATTTCAGATACCCAAGATGCTTCGCCTCGTCTCTGATTAAGGGCTTCATCACTATCTTGATAGATTCGAACACGGTTCTTACCTGCATCTTTTGCAGCGTAACAAGCTAAGTCTGCTTGCCTCATCACCTTTTCAACACTGTGTGTCTGTTGATTAATAATCACCGCACCAATGCTCACTCCAATATCAAAGAAGTGTTCATTTTTAATAAATTTATAATCTTTAATTTTTTTACAAAGACGTTCAGCCACTCGTTGCGCTTTTTTAGCATCACAGTTAGACAAAAGAACACCAAACTCATCACCACCTAGTCGTGCCAAAAAGTCATTTTGTTTCAAACTACTTTCGAGTCGCTTACTGACTTGGCAAAGTACCTCGTCACCCGCTGCGTGTCCGCAGGTATCATTGACCAACTTAAACTGATCAAGATCTAAGAAAAAGAGAGCGTGCGAACTATCTTCTGCAACCGCATCTTCCACTAACAAAGCGACCTTTTGTTCAAAACTGATTCTATTCGGCAGTCTAGTCAATGAGTCATGCTTTGCCTGCCAAAATAGCTGTTTCCTGATACCTCTCGCCCTAATGATATCTCTTGAGAAAAACAATGTGAGACCTATCAATCCGATCGTCAGCATGCCCAATATCATCGTGATAACAATTTTACTTTGATGTGCAGACACTTGCTGCATCTTATCAACCGGGATTTGTACAAAAATACCGCCCATCAATTGGTGCTGCTTGAATACCTTTCTAGGCGCTACATTTTGCTGAATGCGTCGCTCTATAGTTTCAGACTTTTGCTCATATATATTGTGACAACTCACACAAGAATTAGCGACAGCGGGATCAGGTCTCAGATATAACAAGGTATCTTTACCTTCAAACTCTTGGACTTTAAAAATAGGTTTCCAATCAATCACTTTGGTAGGATTAAGCTGATCTTGTTTCTCTAGCTCAGCCCAGGCAAATCTAAGAAATTCATTATCGAGCCCCTGATCAGGCGCTATATTCCATTTACTAACCGCACGATATTTATAAAGACCATCTGAAGCTTCCGACGCTGTTTTCGCCATACCTTTTAAAAACTGTGCAGGAGTGAGTACATTACTTCCTACCTTGTCATGAAAGTCCTTATCCGACTTTATAATCTTAGCCTTTATTTCTCTTGATATTGATAGAACATTTTTACCGTAAAAATATCGCCCAGTAATCGCCTGATGAGCAACGATATCCGCCACACCATAAGCCTGCTCTTCAATAATTTTTTGCTCATGAGTTGTCATAAGAAAATACCCAGACACACCAACGAACAAAAATAAGAGGCCCACTAATAAAGTGATCTTCTTAATTATGTTTAGGCGGGTTGGGATATTTTTTTTCATTATTATTTATAATTATTTATATACCTACAACAATATGGGGGACTTTATGCCCTGTCCAAAGCCATTAGATAAAAGGCGTAAACTTAGACAAAAAACTGTATTTTATGTATCAAAAAATTACACTTTATAAATTATATCCTTCAAGAAACTATCTAGCCTCTCTCTTCCCAGCTGACTTGCCCTTTAAAGATGTTCATTAACTGTACGTACTGCCGCCAAAGGCTACTGTTAGTCGTATCTATGAGGGCACGCCAGTGACCTGCCTTGCTTGCCTAGAAAAGTTATGTATACTTAATTGATACATAAATTATAAAAATAATATAGTGGTACGATAATATGCTTAACTTTCCGACCTGCTGTAAGTCTTTGAAAGCGCTCACTATGACGCTTCTAATTTCTACATTCCTTACTGTATCACTCACTGCGTCGGCAGAAGATACAGAAATATTTTCAAATGAAGCGCCTCCCACTCCTCCCAATTTATTACTGATACTTGATAACTCAGGCAGTATGACTACTATTGTTGATGGTAGTACAGACACTCGAATGGAAGCGCTTGGATCTGCTGTTGAAACATTTGTCGGCAACACTGATATTGAGAATATCAATATTGGCTTGATGGCATTTAGTAACGGTGATTCAACCCCAAGACCTCATGGTATATCCGTCCCTATTTCGCCTATTGATGATGAAATCACTCCCATCATGATCTCCAACCTTATTCCTTCATCTTATTATACTGGCGACAACTTCGGCTTTTTCACGTTAGATGATGACAACCTACCTAACCCAACGACAGACCAAACAGTCCGTCAGTACTTACCGGATGTCCTCGCCGGTTGGACTGCAAGTGGTGGCACACCGATCGTTGATGCTTTTCATGAAGCAACACTCTACTTCAAAGGAGAGCCTCCTAAGTGGGGAGCAGAGAGTGCCGCAAAGGTTAATGCAGCGCATCCTTCATCGTATACAGGTAACTACCTCACAACGATTGAGAAGTCACTAGGCGGATGGAAAAATACGTGTTCTACTGCGACATGCGGCCTTAACTGCATAGATATAACCGCCGCAAGCCAATGTAACAGTGGCGAAACAAGCTGCTACACAGGCAATAACTGCACCACGGAAATAGGTGAAAAATGGGAGACGTGTAACTTAGCCACTAGCGACGCGTGTATGGCCTCTAACCCCGACTACTTAGTCTGTAATGAACAATCTAATACAGATTGCACACAGACGTGTAGTGGTGAACAAGACCCAGAAACAGGTGCCTGCCTTGGTACAGAAACAGAGTCGTGCTCGACAGAAAATTACTCCTTATGCAAATTTGAAACAGACATCACCTCGTGTGACCGTGAAAAGTATGAATGTGATGCAGAGATTGAGGAAGAAGTGACTACCGGTACAGCGGCTTACAACTCGCCAATCACAGGACAATGCCAAAATAACTTAATCATCCTAATGTCAGATGGTTCGCCTAATGCTAGTGCGGATGAAGATGAAACGGATGCTGTACGAGAAGAAATTAAAACATTAATAGGTCGAACAGCAGACTGTGCGGATGTTGATGGTCAGGTAACGCCGGTAACAGGCACTAACACATTGGCTGATGGTCGTTGTGGTCCAGAGATAGCAGAGTATCTCGCAAATGAAGACCTAAGAGATGACGTTGATGGCATTAATACTGTCAAAACGTATACCGTAGGTTTTGCTGTTACAGGTAGGCCAGAAGCTCAAGCCTACCTAGAGTCATTGGCGACTAGTGGTGGTGGTAAGTACTACTCAGCGGATAATGAAGCAGAGCTAGCAGCGGCATTTATCTCTGCTCTTGAAGATAGCCAAGCCTCTTCTCGCAGCTTTGCAGCACCTGTTTATACGGTTGACTCTGACTCATTAATCTCTAACAGCAACGACATTTATCTTCCACTATTCCAAAACACAGCCTTTCCAGGTTGGGCTGGCAACTTGAAGAAATTCAAATTGAATGCTGATGGTGAAATTGTTGATAGAGATAACGTCCTTGCATTCGATGACCTAGGCAGTTTAAAACCTACAGCAATCGACTACTGGATGCCTGTTGGAGCGGTTGCTCCAACAGAAGGCGACTCAATTGTTGACGGTGGTTTCGCTAATAACTTAGTACCAAGCACTCGAGTATTGAAGACAGACGACGGCGCATCTTTTACTAACCTAAATGATGCGGGTGTTTCAAAAGCGGCACTTGGCGATGCAGCAATGACTGATGCTGAGAAAGCAGAGCTCCTAAGTTACATCAGAGGTTATGAAGCAGATGGTACGACACCAAGAAGTGCTATTGGTGACATCCTTCACAGTAAGCCTACCTTTATCTCTTACGGTGCTAGCAAAAAAGTATTGTTCTTTGGGACTAACGAAGGCTTCCTACATGCTATCGATGCTGCGGATGCAAGCGATACCGGCACTGGTGGTAAAGAGAAGTTTGCTTATATGCCTTCTAGCTTACTGAAAAACATTGCAGGACTCAAAGAAAACACAGTAATGCCTGACGGTGGTCTGACTAGAATTTATGGTGTGGACGGCACGATAGTAGCGTTCATCACAGACACTAATAATAACGGCTCAGTTGATACTGCTGATGGTGATACTGCAACACTACTATTCGGTCTACGCCGTGGTGGTAATGAGTACTATGCATTGGATGTTTCAAACCCTGACTCACCTTCTCTGAAGTGGAAGATTTCGGGTGACGATACAGGTTTTGGTAAACTAGGCGAAACTTGGTCAAAGCCAAAGCCTGCGAAGTTACGTTATATCAAGTCAGGTGCAACAGATTCTGTATTGGCTGACGTATTAGTCTTTGGTGGTGGTTATGACAACCGTCTAGACGAAGAAGACCCAACAGCACGTACTAACTTATCAACGACTAAAGGTAATTCAGTATTTATTGTTGACCTTGAGACCGGTGATCTAATCTGGAGCACTGACGATGCGGCAGGCACTAAGCCTGATCACAGTATCCCTGGTGATATTCGTACACTCGATATGGATGGCGACGGCAGTATTGATCGCTTGTACTTCGGCGATACAGGTGGAAACATCTGGAGAGCTGACTTAACGGCTTATGATAATGACAATGGTAATACACGTTATGATATCGCTAATAATGCGCAGATTAACCACTTTGCAAACCTTGGCGGTTCAGGTACTGATAAACGTATGTTCTTCTTCGAGCCAGATGTTTCAGTCTTCAGAAGCGAAGGTAAAGAAGCCTTAATTCTATCAATAGGTAGTGGATATCGTGCACACCCTTTGAATGAAGGCATATCTGACCGTTTCTATGTGTTAAATGATGTGAATGTATACGATGTTCCAGCAACAACATTAGCCCCATTAACAGATTCTAACCTAGTAGAAGCAAGCACATTAGCTGGCGCTAGCTTCTTCCCTGCTCAAAAAGGTTGGTATAAGGATCTAACTAATGGAACAGGTGAAAAAGTACTAGCCTCCCCTATTACCTTCTTGTCGAAGATTGCATTCACCACCTTTGCAGTTGGAGAGACAACCTCGACAGTTGATGAAAATGGTTGTTCTATCGCGGGTACCAACATAGCAAGAACCTACGTACTCGACCTGTTGACCGCTGATGCGACTGTAGACTTAGATGGTAATGGTGTCATTGATGAAGACGACGAAGGTATTATCATAGAAAATGGCAATATCTTAGATACGCCACAGCTAGTGTTCAATGAACCAACTAACTGTACTGTTGATGGTTGTGACCAATTTGTTGATCTACGTGTAGGTACTAAATCTACACCAATCATCGACAAAGATACCGTTGGTGCTAACAACAATATGGGTGACTTCATTAATAAGATCTATTGGCTAAGCAAGTAAGCTAACTAACCTGAAATAGGTTAAAGCCCCGCTATCTACTTTGTTTAGATAGCGGGGCTTTTTTATGGTCGCTCAAAAGTTATTGAGAGGTAACTGATGCTTCGCTTGCCACCGCCCTCACTCGGAGAAAGCTCGCAAACTTGGGCTTTCCCTTATTAGTTTTTCCGTAATACTTGTACGTGACTGTCGAACCTATTACCGGTGGGTTTTGACGCTCCAAATCACTAAAGCCTGAACCAATTTTGAACTGCGTACCGTCGGGCGTTTCCAGTAATAATGCGCCCATCATCCCTAGGTACTTTCCTTTTCCACCTAGCTGCTTGATCACGCGAGCTTCTGCATCCTCATAACGTTTTACTTTGAGTAGCGCATCACTTCGCCCTGTTTGATATAACGCACTTTCGTGATGAAGCATTAACCCTTCTGCACCCGCCTTTACCACGTCAGTTAATTTACTCATTAATAATTCATGAGACTCGAGACGATACTGCTCTACGATGTGAATAACGGGATTATCAATGTTGCTTAACAACGTTTTGAGTCTGGCCAATCGTTGAGCGAAGCCGCCCTCAGCATTGGGTAATTCAAAAACTCTGTAGCTTACTTGTTGCCACTCACTATCAATAGGTGTGTCTTTGGTGACTGCGCTTAATAGCTTTTCAAAATGGTTTCGGGCTATCCATAACTCACCGTCTAACGGTTGGTCTGGGAAGCCTTTTGTGAACCATGCGGGTGCGTGGTAAATATTACCTTGGCGTGAGATGAACTGCTCGCCATCCCAATAGGCTCGGACACCGTCGTACTTTTCACTGACAAAGTAGCCGCTGATGTCGGATTGTTGTTTGTAGACTTTGGCTAGTAATAGCTCTGGCTCTGGAAGTGTGCCGGCAAAGGAGACTAGCGGTGCGGCAGGCAACAGAAAGCTGATAAGTAATAGGTTGGTTTTTGTTTTTATATTCATCCCCCACTATGATCGAATCAGGGTAAATATGAGATTAATCTGCTGATAAAAATAAAGACTCTAATACCATCGAACATATCGCTAAGGCACGATTGAATTTACTCATACTAAACGGACTGTTAGCGATATTTTAAAAAGTACTCTTGATGTAAACCGCCCTTTACGTTCCGCTAAAGAAAGTGCCGCATGGCGGGATCTAAAACGCGTTGGTAGAAATGTACACTTAGTTAATGAAGAGGCTCTTAACCAAGCATTGAAACAACAGGCACTTTAGCATTAGCTAAAAAAAATATTAAGCCGCCCACTTACGTCTGTTTTTAGCCAAATCAGTCACCAAAATCAACGTCGCATCACACTTCTCACGAAACACGTCAGTATCGTAACTCTGAGGTAAACGCTCATTCAGGAAGTCTGAAATCCTATTTCGCACCCTTTCCGTATTTTGACGATCTTGATACCAGCGCTCCAACAACACTTTAGGCGCAGCTTCTTTAAGGCTGGGAATCAGTGCTTTTGCAGCTAACTTGACCTCCTCTTCTTCCGCCTTCGTCAGCTTATCTTTCATAAGTAAGTCGAATAACTCCAACTCATCTTCAGTCAACCCAAGACGAATATGGCGCTCTTCTTCCTCAGCCAACGACTGACTCAGGCTAACCAACTCTTCAAAGTACTCATCAGTAGAAGATGACCCAGCATTGTAACGGTCTATAATCGCTCTCAAACGATCAGAAAAACCTTTACGCTCTGAGTTTTCTTTGAGCATCTGCTGAATCTTGCGCTCCAAAAAGGCTTTCAAATCATTAATTTCAATGTTCTTATATTCGACCTTTTTGAAGTCACTTTTCAGCTTTTCAAAATCAATCGTCTGCAGGTTCCACAACTTACCCTGCTTAATTAAGCTGTTAGAATACAAACTAAATTGGTCGCCTGTTTTCTTATCGCCAATATCCGTATCACCAACAACAATACTTTCATCTAAAAGCGCTTCAATAGGCGTTTCATATTTTTCTATATCAACATCATCAATCAATACCGATATCACCTTACGCATGTATTGAATGACTGCGGCCTGTTTACGCAGAGGAAAATACGTCGGCTGATTTATCTCAGGGCGACATGCCTCATACAAAGACTCAACCGTGTTTTGAAACACATAAAACGTCTTATAAGTGTTGTCATGCTCAAACAAGCTATCCGCAAACTGATTAAACAAAGCAACATTTGTGAATGCCGTTTCCGCGTGGCGACTTAACACCAAGCTCAAATCAACGTCATGCGTCAAACAAAAGCTCTGAGTAGCTTCAATCGCCTCTTCAAGCAACACAAACAACTGTGACTTATCTTGAATCGGTGGTTCTTCCCCATCATCACCGACACCATAATCACTCAGCGCCTTTTTCATATTACGGAAGACATTATAGTAATCAACCACCTCACCATTCTTCTTCTCAACAGGCTTACCTGTCAAACCCTTAGCCGTATAAGACGACACACGATTAGCACGCGCAATAGCCTGCATCAACGTATGATCTTTCATCGGCTTGTCGAGATACAAAGTAGACACCGTTGGCGCATCAAACCCCGTTAGCCACATCGCACACACAAACACCAACTGAAGCTCATGCTCAGGCGCTTTAAACTGATCCTCTATATCCCAGCCATTCTTATCCGTGCCTTCCATACGTTTAGCGTGGGGCTTTATATCTAAACCCTTTTGCTCAAAACGATCCTCATCACTCTTGTCATGGCTAACCACTACAGCCGTATCAACGCTTTTCATATAGCTCAGGATATGACTCAAACGACGCTTCTCTAAGTCATCCACCTGCTTAATACGCTTTTGTAGTTCTTTCTTGGCTTCCTTCCAGTGATACTGAACCTTGTTATACATCTTGACTGCGGTGAACTTATCAACGCAAATCATCATCCCCTTACCGCGAAAACCACGGCGAGGAAAATGGTAAACAATATCCTTAGCAATCACTTCAAGGCGATCATCACCCCTAATCACACTTAGCTCTGTCGCATACTTCTTTTCGAGTTTCTCGCGCTGAGCATCTGTTAACTCATCATCTTCAAGTAGCTCTAAAAACTCTTCGTCTAAATCATCATTTTGAATAAGCACAGAAGGTACACGCTTTTGATAAAACAACGGCAACGTCGCCCCATCATCCATCGCCTGCTGAAAGCTATACTCCGACACATAGTCACCAAACCACTTATGTGTTTTACGCTGCTTACCCAGTAACGGTGTCCCTGTAAACGCAATGTAATTCGCATTGGGCAACGCAGTACGCATGTTCTCAGCGAGACCTTTGTATTGAGTTCGGTGCGCCTCATCCACCATCACAATCCAATCATCCGCCTCACTTGCAACAGGGAATGTCTTTCCCTTCGGACTATGAAACTTATGAATCAGCGTAAACACAATGCGCTTGTTTTGAGCTAGGTATTCTTTTAACTGCACGCCATTCTTAGGCATCACCGCATCTTTAACTTTAATCGTCGCGGTTGCCAAAAAGTTCTTATAAATCTGCGTATCCAAATCCTTACGATCAGTCACCACCAAGAAACGGTAATTACCATTCAACTTGCGGTTGATCTTCCGCATGTAGAACACCATCGAATAACTCTTACCCGAACCTTGCGTATGCCAAAACACACCCAACTTACTGCGTTCATCCTCAGGATAATCCTCTCGATTTTTAAAACGATCAAATGCTTTATTTACACCTAGAAGTTGATGACTTTGCGCGATAATCTTTGTCGATTCGTTTTGATAAACAATGAAATTCTCAACGTAGTCCAACAACCTGCTTGGCTCAAGTAAGCCTTCAATCGCATACTCTAAACTCGTACCGCTCGCTTCGATTTTCTTACGATCTACCTTCTCTTTTTCACTACTGACGCGTAACCAGTCAAAGAAATAATCCCACTCAGAAGCATACGCGCCAACCTTAGTATTCAGCCCATTAGACAAGATGCAAAAGGCATTGAAATAGAACAACTGAGGAATATCGTTTTTGTAATCGGCTAGATTAACCGTGTAAGCCGTTTTCAGCTTCACATTGGCGTTTTTCAACTCGATAAACACCAACGGCAAACCATTTACATACAAAATCACATCAGGGCGGCGATAGCTCGCCTTCGCCTCGGCCCCCTGACTCTTTATCCAAAGCTGCGACACGGCTAAAAACGAATTATTGTCAGGTTGCTTAAAGTCGATTAGATAAACCGAACAGGACTCTGTTTTATTTTGCGCATTACTGAAACTTAACTCTGGAATACCATCGCGCATCCAGCTATCCATTTGACGATTAATATCAATGGGTGTGCCTTCGGAAGGAGCCATGAGTTTATCAATCGCACGACGAATCACATCATCGCGCTGATCTTCTGGAATATGCTGATTAAGTGCTGGAAGCGCTTTTTTTAGCTGGCTAACCAGTAGAACATCCGTCTTCTTTGCCCGCCCTGAGCCATCGTTGAGGTCATCTGCCTTAGCCGTGTTGCAATTCAATTGCTCGATATTGTAATCAGCCAAAAGCGTGGCTAATAAATCTTGTTCGATATCGTCTTCAAGGACTGGGGCAGGCATAGTTTATTCCTTATGCTAAAGCTTCTTTCATACTAGGCGGAAAGTTAATGTCTAAATTTTCTACGGATAGTTTACCTGAAATTAGTCTAGGGAGTAATTTGTCGCGAGTTGCAACTAAGTTTTGATTAACTTTTTCCAAAAAAGCCATCTGATCAAAAATTTGAGAGGCTTCTTTTTCAAACCTATCCATCAAATCAAATGTAGGAACTAGCAACATCATTTTTTTGAAATCTTTTAATATAATTCTTGGTATCGCTACACCTGAAACATATGACGACATCATTGATTTGGTTGACTGTTGTTTCAGCAGCATTACCAAGAAATACGGTGATATCTTTTCTAGGTCAGGTCGTAATATTGCTATTGATGAAAGAAGTACCAAACCCTCACCTCCTCGCCAAACAAATACATGTTTTAAATAACTACCATCTTTAGCAATAAGGATATCGTTTTCACTAGGCTTGCAGCCACCTTTGACCAACTTGCGATAATCTGACTCTGAAATAGTTTTCATGGTTTTTTTATTAAAGCCATTTGATTCCATATCTTTAACAGTAGCAATACGGTAGTCACTACTCTCAACATGCTTTGGACTACTGTGGGCACCGTCTGTAATCAAATTACACAAACTATCTATTGAGAGCATTTGCCAACCTTCAGGAGCTCCTTTAGAAGTTTTCACATTTTCATAACCTGGAAAACGTAAACGAACGAACCACTCTTTGTAAATTTCCTCAGCCATATTTTCTAATAGCTGGATACGACGATTATTGGCTTCGATTAGATCATCATAAGTAGTTAGTGTTGCAGCAATTTTTTTCTGGATAGAAAGTGGAGGTAAAGGAACATCTAATTGCTCAGCATCAGGCACTCTCATATGCTCAACTGTTGAGCCTGAACCCAGCATTCTAATTTGAGCCTGTAATATTCCTCCTAAAAGGGAGTAATAAAGAAAGTTTTGATCTAAAACTTCAGGGTTAGCCCGATATAGCATTGTACGCTGACCAAGCATCACATGGTCATTTGAGCGAATTAACCCTACATCTCCTAGAGGTGCTTCTCTTGTAAGAACAACGTCATTTTTTTGAGGTGTTAACCGACGATTCCACTTTATAAATGTTTGCTCAGTAACAAACCTAGTAACATCTAAATTGACACGCCCTTGTTTAACATTAGTTGTCCTTATCATTTTATAAGGCGTTTCATAATCCACTACTGGGGCAGTCTTATTAATGCAATCTACGATGTGTTCACAGACACTATTTATTTTAGCCATCTGCCAGTTTTCAGGGAAAGCAATCATTCTAGGCCCTCGCACATTATGGCCATGTTTTTACCAATTACAGAACTAAGCTTCACACTTAACTTATTAAGCCGCTCAAGCTCTGCGTTCATTCCTTGCAAATCTACTAAGAATTCCTCTTCAGTCTTACCATCTTCCTCAATCACCACACCCACATAACGTCCAGCATTCAGTGAGTAGTCTTGTTCCTGCACTTCCGCCAAACTCGCCAACTTACACAAGCCGGTGACATCTTCATATTTAGCTTCGGGGAAGCGATCTTGCAACCAGCGAATGTGCACGAACGGTAAACGACACTGTTTTAATAAGTCGTGCAGCGTTTCGGCTTCTTTGCGTAGTTGCTTGTTGGCTTTATCTAGCGAAAAACGTTTTGGTTTATCTTCGTTTTCTTGCTCAGTTTCGTGGGCTTTTTGTAAGCCTTTTTCGTGTTCGCGCAGTGTTTTATCAAGCTGCTTTAAGCCTTGTTTTAGCGCGTCTAAGTACGGCTCACATTGTGCTAACCACGCTTGCTGTTTCTTGTTTAAGTCGCCAACAGACAAGCCTTTGGTTGCGGCTTGCTGCTGGTAGTTTTGCTGCGCCAGCCATAACACCTTAAAGTCACTAGCAATGGTATTAATCTGATCACATATAGCGATTTGAATGGGTTCGGGTAAGGCTTCTTTTACCTGACGACGTAGTGAAGCTAAAGGCCGCTGTTGCTCTTTTAGTAAACCGATACCTTGCTTGAAGTAGTCGCTAATCGTGCTAGTGAACTCTTCGCGATCTTCTCGGTGCAGCTTGCCGATTAAAGCTAAGTTACGCACTTGGTCATCGCTAAATTCACGATGAGCACGGTCTATTTGGGTAAATACGTTTCGCGCATCAATAAACAGGATTTTCTCATCCTTTTTATCCTTATCAAAAAACCATAAGGTCGCTGGCAAGGTCACGGTATAAAACATGTTCGACGGTAGCGTCACCATGCTATAGATGAGGTTTTCTTCAATCAGCTTTTGGCGTATTTCAGCTTCAGAGTGACGTGCATCACTGGCGGAGTTCGCCATTACCAAACCCGCACGACCTTTAGCTTTTAGCGACGTTGCAAATAAGTTTATCCATAAATAATTGGCATTCGGAACGGTTTCTTTTCCTTCATCCACTTTCTTGGTTTTGGTCTTTTTCTGCGGTATGCCGTAGGTGTTAAAACGCTTCTGGTCTTTGATTTTAGTTAGGTTGACATCATCGACGTTAAACGGAGGGTTTGCCATCACATAGTCAAACTGTTCTACGCTATCAAACGGGTTTTCGTAGTAGCTATTTAGCGTACTGATCTCGCCTTTTAAGTCATTCAAGAACAAGTTCATGCGCGCTAGTTTGGCGGTTTGTGGGCTTTTTTCCTGACCTCGCACGGTAAATTCACGCGCTTCACCATGTGTGCGGTGTTGGTCAATAAAGTGAGCGGATTGTACGAACATACCACCCGAACCACACGCAGGGTCGTAGATGGTGCCGCTACTAGGTTCGATCATAGCCACCATGAATTTAACAACAGACTCTGGGGTAAAGAACTCACCGCCGCCCTGACCTTCTGCGAGGGCAAATTTACCTAAGAAGTATTCGTATATTTTACCAAAGACATCACCACCCGCATCAACGGGTATGTCTTCAAAGACGCGAAGCAATGTGTTGAGAACAGTTTTAACTTCTTCGGCTTTGTCACCACTTAAACCTGCGTATTCGTCTTTTGGGAGTACGTCTTTAAACTGGTCATCATCAATACCATCTTCAACGGCTTGCATGGCATGCTTGATGTGCAGAGCAATATCTTCAGCATCGCTCAAGTTAAGCAGTGTTTGGTAGCGCGCTGTTTCTGGTAGATAAAAACGGCATTTTGCTACGGCGATACTTTTAAGTGACTTCTCGTTTCTGCCACCTTTATTACGCTCGAACTCTGCATTGATTTCAGCTTCAAACTGGCTGTATTTGTTATCAACGAACCGCAGGAAGATAAGCCCTAAGATAGGTGCAGCATATTCTGAGGCTTTTAGACCCGAGTTAGCGCGCAAGCTATCAGCAGCAGACCACAGGTCATTTTCTAGTTTTTTTAGGTCTTGGGTATTCATTTATATCCTTGGTGGAGAGTTATAGAGAAAAGTAAGCTGATCAAAACCATCTGTCTTGGGTCAGTTGGTTTAGAGAGTCTTGTAGTTTCTCTATTTTATTATGTTGTGCTTTTACCTCAGCTCTGAGCTGTTCAGCTAAATCCAGTTGCTCTTGCGTAGCCAAAGGTATTTTAAGGCTTTTAAGATCCTTAATATTGATGAACGGTATAGTCGCGCCACTTTGGATTCTCTGCAACTGTTCATTACCCAGTTTGGAGCTTAAGAACTGATAAAGCGATACAGGCGTCACCCCTTTTGTATTTGGTGAAACACGCGCAATCATAAAAGATTGGCCTGCTATGGTTAGCTCAGCAGGGAGATCTTCAACTAGACCAATACGCCCTATCGACCCTTTGCTTGCGATTAAAACATCGTTTTTCTGTAAAAATTGTTTAGATGCACGACTACTTTTATTTACGGGGTCGTCTTCTTGGTAAATAACTTTATGTATCCCGTTATATTCCCCAATCTTGTTAAAGCTAGAGATATTAATTTCAACTAACTCATGCTCCCCACCCTCTATAGACTTAACTGCTTGGGGGCGAATAAGCTCAACAACATCTTCCAAGTTAGTAAGTTCATACTTTTCTAACTCACTCTGCAAAGCTTGGGCCTCTTGAGAAAAGACGTATCTTGGTACAGATAAGTCATATTCATTAGCTTCTATTTCTTGGCTAGTGACTACTGCAACCTTTCCCTTGCTCTTATCAGAGTCTAATAATTTAACGATCTCATCAATACCTACTAACTTGATTTCACGCGCAGTCTTCTTTTCAAAATTAGAGGAAGCATCTATAAATTTAACCTGCTCAATTGTTCGCTTTTTATCCAAAATAATCATACTAATATTTGCTCCTAAAAAGGGAGATAAAATATTAGTAGGCAGTGAAATTACAGCTTCAAGCCAATTGTTTTTCAGTAAACTTTGTTTGAACTTTTTCTCACCTGCTGTCGATCTAGACAAGAAACTCGCTGCCACAAAAGCAACGACACGATCTGTTGTTTGAGCCAACATGTGGCGCAAGTGAAGAACATCACCAGTAAATGACTTCTCTGGGAAACGCCCCCAAATATCATTCAACTCATTAGATGTAGGGTATTTTACACCCATAGGAGGGAAGGCAATTGAACTAGTAAATCGCTTTAGACCACCAGACTCAATAACCTTTGGTTGTGAAATTGGGTCAGAGCAATACTTTTCATAGTTACAATTGAGCAGCTTTGAGCGCACATCAGCTACGAGAAAGCGCTCCATATTTTTAGTCTCATAAGAAACATCAGAATGTTTAGCTAGTCTTTCTGCAAAACTATCAGATGACTCAAAGGGACAGTAGACACTGGTGTCTTTACCTTCAAGAAATGCTATACCCAACTTACAAAGCTCCTCAGGCATTATAAAACTCGCTCGATCCTTTCGGATTAACTCTAAAGATATAGCCTCTGCCATATCTTTAAAGTTAATAACGTCAGCCTCATAGAGATCAACTAAACCCAGCAGAAAGTTACCTATCATTGGATTCTCTATTGGGGTAATAAAGATTCCTTGCTTGTCGTAATAGGCAGATAACTCATCAAACTTAGACTGTATTTTGTTACTAGTTAGTAAAGAAACAAAATCGTCAGATTCATTTAGCTTAATCAATAAAAAACTCTGCATCAAAAAAGATAAACGCTCGGTGCCTTCCAAGGGTATAGAGTTGAGCCTGTCCAATATAGACATCATTTGCTTATTCATTTATTACGTTCCATTTGTCTTTTACGGTTACGAGAATAACTATCTAAATCATAAGTAGTAATCTCAGAGTCATTACTCGCAACTAGCACTATTCCACCACGCTTTTGCATTCTTTCCATGACAATAGATAGCTGCTTTAGCTCTAATAAAGCACAGTCCAACCCTTTGCGGTTTAATGTCACTTTATCACCTTCATCCACACCAAACTGCTTCACTATATTCAACATTTCTTGCTGAATACCGCGTTGACTCATTCTCTTTTCAATATGTCGTGTCTTAGCCATTTACTTGTCTCTTTGTTATTCGTCTATGGGAGCTATAATAAACAAATAATTTAAAAACTCAATGACTAATTCAAACAATCAGTAAAATATTATTTATATTAACCTAGAGAACACCCCTATTTCATGATTGTCCCTCTAATATTCACACGACATGAAGTTACGAACGGTTTACAATAATCAGAATAATAATAAATTTATAAACCAACACTCAGAGGTGACCGATATGATTGGTGAGCGATTAATACGTGCGCGTGCAGCATCTGGTCTATCAATGAAAGCGTTAGGCGATGCGGCTGGCGTCAGCGCAAACATGATTAAGAAGTATGAGCACGATGTAAGCATGCCTAGCTCAGGAGTTTTAATTAAACTCTCTAAAGCACTGCAAGTACGTAGTGAGTATTTCTTTCGTCCATCAAAAATAAAGCTGTCCGCTGTTGAGTACCGTAAACGTGCTAACACACCTAAAGGCATACTTAAACGTATTGAAGCTGACGTGTTGGATCAGGCTGAACGCTGGGAAGAGTTAAATAATCTATGGCCTAACTTTCCTTTGCCAGATTTTTCTGTACCAGCCTCTCTTCCTGACCAAGTAAGTACATTAGAAGAGGTAGATTCTGTCGCTGACTCAATTCGTAAGGTGTGGCAGCTTGGACTCAATCCAATTACTGACTTAATTGATACGCTTGAGTTAAATGGTATTTTGGTCATCGTAACGGCGGTGGATGAGTTGAAAAAGTTTGATGGTTTACAAACATCCATTTCAGGTAAACCAGTCATTGTCGTTTCTGCTAATTGGCCGGGTGATCGCCAGCGTTTTACGCTTGCTCATGAGCTGGGACATCTGATGTTGCATGACCGTCTTTCCAATGAATTGGATGAAGAAAAGGCGTGTAACCGTTTTGCATCTGCTTTTTTAATCCCGTCGGTGAGTATGTTTAAGCAGTTAGGTGAAAAGCGCCATAAGCTAGAACCACGCGAACTTTACTTATTAAAGCAAGAGTATGGCTTAAGCATGGCAGGTTGTTTTCACCATGCTGCCAATTTAAAAATTATCTCTGAGAGTGTTCGGAAAAGTTTAATTATTAAATTTTCAACAAATGGTTGGCGTAAGCAAGAACCTGAAGCTCCATACCCGAAGGAAACAACTATTTTGTTTCAACAGTTGGTGTATCGGGCACTTGGCGAAGGCATTATTAGCGAATCAAAGGCGGCTGAGTTACTAGTGATGCCTATTATGAAGTTCCATCAAGCACGTAAACTGGAGCTTCAAGATGCAGTTACTGGTTAGTGATGCGAATATTCTAATTGATCTCGAAGAAGGCGGTTTGCTGACTGCTTTCTTCGACTTGCCTTATGAATTCACAGTCCCTGATATTTTGTTCTATGAGGAGCTAGAGGAGCAACATGTTCACTTACTAGAAATGGGACTTGCTGTTCGAGAACTGAACTCTGAAACGATGAGTTATGCGTTTACACTCACTCAAAAAGCTAGTGGGCCAAGTAGAAATGACTGCTTTGCGATTGCTCTAGCTAAACAAGAGCAGTGCCCTCTTTTAAGTGGCGACAAAGCGCTAAGGAAATTAGCAAAAAAGGAACTGGTTGCTACCAATGGCTCCATTTGGGTAGTTTCACGGCTGATCGAAGAGCAGCTTATTACTGTAGCAGAGGCCAGAGTATCCTATGAAAAAATGAAAGCCGCAGGTAGAAGACTTCCTTGGAAAATTGCTGAAGAAGAGCTAGCAAAAATAGAATAATAAAAAATCCAACACCACCCCTATCCAACCCGTATAATTCCCCTCTATTCAAATACCCATCAGGATTCATCATGAGACCAAGCGGCCGTGCTACAGACGAAATGCGCCAAGTTAAATTCACCCGTGACTTCACCTGCAATGCAGAAGGCTCGGTGCTAGTAGAGTTCGGCAACACCAAGGTAATCTGTACTGCAACAATCGAAGAAAATGTACCGGGTTGGATGCGCGGCAAAGGTAAGGGCTGGGTAACGGCAGAATACGGCATGCTGCCACGCTCAACGCACTCACGCATGCGTCGTGAAGCTGCGGGTGGTAAACAGACGGGTCGTACTCAAGAAATCCAGCGACTAATCGCTCGTTCACTGCGTGCTGTAGTCGACATGGAAGCACTTGGCGAACGCCAAGTCATCATCGATTGCGATGTAATTCAAGCCGATGGAGGCACACGTACAGCATCAATTAGTGGTGCATACGTTGCTATGTATGACGCTGTTCAAAAGCTTATGAAGAAGCGCAAGCTCAAGCGTAACCCTATTCACGGTCAGCTTGCGTCTGTATCTGTTGGTATTTACAACGGCAAATCAGTGCTTGATTTGGACTACCCAGAAGACTCAAACGCTGAGACGGATATGAATGTTGTCATGACCTCAGGCGGCAACTTCATCGAAGTACAAGGTACTGCGGAAGGTCACGCATTCACGCGTACTGAAATGAATGACATGCTTGAGCTTGCTGAGAAAGGCATCAAAGAAATTATCGTCAAGCAGTCAGATATTCTTGGTTTAGAGTAAGTATTTACAACCAACAAATCGTTAAGTAGAAAACAGAGGTAAGCCCCAATGAAAGTGGTTCTAGCTAGTGGTAACGCAGGCAAAGTTAAAGAGTTTATGCAAATGTTATCAGGCGTGGGAATGGACGTTCATCCACAGTCTGAGTTCAACGTTTCTGACGCTGATGAAACAGGCCTAACATTTGTCGAAAACGCTATTTTAAAAGCGCGCCATGCCGCTGAAATCACGGGCTTACCCTCGTTTGCTGACGACTCCGGTATCGAAGTTGATGCGTTAAATGGTCAACCCGGTATCTACTCTGCTCGCTACGCGGGTATTGGTGCTGGCGCTGCTGCGTGTAACGAGAAGTTATTAGAAGCACTAAAAGGTGTACCAGAAGCTGAGCGTACTGCACGTTTTCGCTGCTGCATTGTGATGATGCGTCACGCCGCTGACCCTTCACCTATTATTGCCGAAGGTTCGCTCGAAGGTCGTATCGTTGAGCAACCAACAGGCGCAGAGGGTTTTGGTTATGACCCATTATTCTTCGTGCCTTCGCACAACATGACAGCTGCCGAAATGGATCCTGCTGAGAAAAACAAAATCAGTCACCGCGGTATCGCCTTGAAAGCCTTGTTGGAGCAGTTACAATGAAACGATCACCTTTAATATCTGCGTGGTTAGGCCTTCGTGCAATCGTCTTTATGATCGGCTTTGCCCTTATAACTACGTGTATGGGTTTATTCGCACCACTATTAGCTCTGATCCCGGCAAAGACTGCTTACATTTATCTTCGTGCTTGGGCAAAAGTTTGCTTGGTTTGGTTGCGTATCACCTGTGGTATCAAGGGTGTTATGAACGGTTATCAAAACTTTAATGATGATGAGCCTGCGGTTGTGCTGTCAAACCACCAGTCAACTTTTGAAACCATGTACATCTTGGCTAAGTTCCCAAGAATGTCATGGGTCATTAAGCAAGAGCTACTCAATATTCCCTTCTTTGGTTGGGGTATGAAGCAGTCTCACCCTATCGCTATTGACCGTAGTAATGGCCTTAGCTCACTAGAGCAGATTTTGAATAATGGTAAACAGCGTATGGAAGAAGGTAACTCTGTTTGCCTATTCCCTGAAGGAACTCGTACACACCCTTCTAAGCCGTCTCGCTTTAAAATCGGTGGTGCAAAATTAGCAATACATGCGGGTGTACCTGTCTACGCTGTTGCTCATAATGCGGGTGAATGCTGGCCTCGTAACGGCTTAATCAAAACACCGGGTACCGTCACTACCAATATTAGTCCAAGGATTGATACGACGGGTAAAACAGCGGAACAAGTGATTAAAGAAGTGGAAGATTGGGTAAACGCAGAACGCGCAAAACTACCACCTATTAATTAAGAGGCGCTCCATCAGCCCTTACTCAAGGGACTGATGGATGACTCCTAAACGCTATTAACCGAACTGCTTCATGGTGTTATCTTTACCTTCAGCCTTCAGTGCTTTCTCACCAGCGAAGTAACCTTTGTGGTCATCACCAATGTTTGAACCGGCCATATCTTGATGCTTAACTGTTGCGATACCGCGACGAATCTCTTCACGCTGAACACCCTTAACATAAGCCAACATCCCTTCATCACCGAAGTAACCTTTCGCAAGCACGTCAGTAGATAGTGCAGCTGTGTGGTAAGTCGGTAACGTGATCAAGTGGTGGAAGATACCTGCTTCTGCAGCTGCTTCACGTTGGAAGTTCTGAATCTTCTCATCCGCTTTTCTGCCAAGCTCAGTCTCATCATAAGCAACATTCATCAAGTCATCACGTGTATAAGCATCCATGTCGCGACCATTCTCTCTCCAAGTATCGAATACCTGCTGACGGAAGCTCAACGTCCAGTTGAATGAAGGCGAGTTATTGTAAACAAGCTTTGCATTTGGAATCACTTCACGAATACGGTTAACCATGCCTGCGATCTGACCAATATGCGGTTTCTCAGTCTCTATCCACAACAAATCAGCACCGTGCTGTAGTGACGTAATGCAGTCAAGTACACAACGATCTTCACCTGTACCTGCTTTGAACTTAACCAAACCATTTGGTAAACGAACAGGCTTAACTAGCTTGCCGTCTTGCTTCAGAACCATGTCGCCTTCCGCTAGATCATCAGGAGAGTTAACGTCTGTTGTCTCGATGAATGCTGTGTACTGAGATGCTAAATCACCTTCGCTAAGTGATACTGGGATCTTCTGTGTCAAACCAGCACCTAGAGAATCTGTACGTGCAACGATTACACCATTATCAACACCTAGCTCTAAAAATGCATAACGTACCGCATTGATTTTAGAGATAAAGTCTTCATGTGGAACCGTTACTTTACCGTCCTGGTGACCACATTGCTTCGCGTCAGATACTTGGTTTTCAATCTGAATACAGCAAGCGCCTGCTTCAATCATCTTCTTAGAAAGAAGGTAAGTCGCTTCGTCATTACCGAAACCAGCATCGATGTCTGCAACGATTGGTACAACGTGTGTTTCATGGTTGTCGATCTGCTTAATCAAGTTCGCAACTTCAACTTCATTACCAGCTTCTTTTGCAGCATCAAGGTTACGGTATAGGTGGTTTAATTCCCATGCATCCGCTTGACGTAAGAACGTGTATAGCTCTTCGATCAATGCTGGAACAGACGTCTTCTCATGCATTGACTGATCAGGTAGTGGGCCGAAGTCAGAGCGAAGTGCCGCAACCATCCAGCCTGAAAGGTATAGGTAGTTCTTCTTAACAGTGCTGAAGTGCTTCTTAATAGAAATCATCTTCTGCTGACCAATAAAACCGTGCCAGCAACCTAGAGACTGCGTGTAAGCCGATGAGTCAACATCGTAGTCCGCCATGTCTTGACGCATGATGTCAGCGGTATATTTAGCGATATCTAAACCCGTCTGGAAGCGGTTTTGAATCTTCATACGTGCAACACTTTCTGGGTCAATAGCTGCCCAAGCGCTGCCGTTTTCTGCACGTAAGTCTCTGATTAAATCAATTGCTTGAATGTAGTTACTCATGATGTATTTCCTCGTGGTTCTCAAATTTAAAGTGAGTCTGTCTAGCACTCACCATTTCTATTTTTGGAGTGATTAGGGGTCTTCGTTTGGTTGGTTCCTGCGGTAGCCGCTAGTTAATAGCGACTACCTTGGTAAAACGTTGGCTAAATTACTTAAGCAAATTGAGCTTTCTGCTCGATTCGATAATGATGCAATAAAGGCTCGGTATAACCGTTTGGCTGGTCACAGCCTAAAAAGATTAAAAACTTAGCCGCATTGAATGCCATGTTATTGTCTGTATCGTCCGCCATTGGACGATAATCAGGGTCATCTTGATTTTGCTCGTCAACCACCGCAGCCATTCGCTGCATGATGCTTAACACTTGCGCTTTGGTACAAAGGTCATGGTGTAACCAATTTGCAATATGCTGACTTGATATCCGTAATGTCGCACGGTCTTCCATCAAGCCCACATTATTGATATCGGGTACTTTCGAGCAACCGATGCCTTGGTCAATCCAGCGCACTACATAACCCAAAATACCTTGGATATTATTTTCTAACTCTTGCTCTACTTGCTCAGCGGTCAGCGTCTCAGTTAGTAGTGGAATAGTCAGCAAATCTTGCAAACTGGCACGGTCACGCAGCTTTATCTTTTCTTGCTCAGCGAACACGTCTACCTGGTGATAATGCATCGCATGTAACGTCGCAGCGGTAGGTGATGGAACCCAAGCCGTATTTGCACCAGCAAGTGGGTGACCAATTTTCACCGCCATCATCTCAGCCATTTCATCTGGCTTTGCCCACATGCCTTTACCTATTTGCGCTCGACCTTGAAGTCCACACGCTAGGCCAATATCCACGTTCCAGTTTTCATAAGCAGCAATCCAAGGCTGTGTTTTGATCTGGTCTTTCAGCATAAACGGCCCTGCTTCCATACTGGTATGAATCTCGTCACCAGTACGATCTAAAAAGCCAGTATTGATGAATACACAACGGTGCTTTGCTTCACGAATACACGCTTTCAAGTTAACAGTGGTACGACGCTCTTCATCCATAATGCCGAGCTTGATCGTGTTTGCCGACAAACCTAGCATTTGCTCGATGCGAGAGAACAGTGCACAAGTAAACGCAACTTCCTCTGGCCCGTGCATCTTAGGCTTTACGATATAAATACTGCCTTCACGGCTATTTAATATTTCGCTATCTAACTCTTTACGTACGTCAATCGAGCCGATCAGTGCAGTGATAATGCCATCCAAAATACCTTCTGGGATTGCTGCACCGTGACTATCGCGAATCGTATTGATCGTCATCAGGTGACCCACGTTACGAATGAACATTAGGCTGCGACGGCTGATGAAGTGACGCATTCCATCCGCTCGTGTGTGCACCGTATTTTTCTGCATTTTACGCACAAAGGACTTACCGCCTTTATTCACCGTCTCTTCTAAGTCACCCGTCATCAGCCCTAGGCAGTTACGGTAAACTTCAATTTTTTCTTCACTATCAACGGCTGCAACAGAGTCTTCGCAATCCATAATCGCTGTTAACGCTGACTCTAAACGAATGTCACCAACGCCTGCCGTATCTGCTTTACCAATACTACTGTTAGGGTCAATAACTAGCTCAACCAACAAGCCGTTATGCTTAAAGAACAATGCTGTCGGTGTCGCTTCAGGACCGTCATAGGCAACAAACTGTTGTGGCTGCTTAAGACCTGTTTGCGAACCGTCATTCACTAAAGCAACGAACTGCTCGTTTTCAACACGGTATTCAAATACTTCAGTGTGCGAGCAACCAGCTAACGGTAGTGTTTCATCTAGGAACTTACGTCCACGATTAATCACTTCTTGTCCACGCTCAGGGTTGTAACTACTTGTTGGCGCTAATTTACCACTACGATCAATAACGTCTGTGCCGTAAAGTGAGTCATACAAGCTACCCCAGCGCGCATTCACTGCATTCAGAGCAAAACGTGCATTCTTCATCGGTACCACTAACTGCGGGCCTGCCATTGTCGCTATTTCAGCGTCTACACGGTTAGTTTGAATGGCGAAATCTTCACCTTCATCCACTAAGTAACCGATATCTGTTAAGAACTGCTGGTATGTTTCAATACCGACGGCGGCATAGTCATTCTGCTTATGCCAAGTATCAATCTGTGCTTGTAAGTCGTCACGCTTGGCGAGTAATGCAGCATTAATCGGTGAAAACTCTTCAACGAGCGATTGCACATCTTCCCAAAACTGGTCAGCACTTAATGTCGTTAGCGGTAACACTTCATCCTCAACGAATTGACGAAACTCAGTGTTAATCGTTAACCCCTCCATGATATTTTGTATTGCATTCATTGCTTAACTCACTTGTCGCTGTATTAGTAATATCTGTCTTCCTAACTTCTGCTTAGCATTCTATTCTCAAAATTGTTATAATTTCACAATTAAAACTTCACAGTGTTAAGTTCACAAAATGTCAAAGCAAACTTCACTCTCCAGAAAGGGCCATTTCTTAGGCACTAAGATACGCAATCTTCGAAAGCGTAATAACCTAACAATGGAAGACTTATCAGTACGTTGTATACAGGTTGATGCAGACAGCGCACCCTCCGTTTCGTACCTGTCGATGATCGAAAATGGTAAGCGAATACCCAGTGAAAAAATGCTGGAGGTAATTGCCGAAGTGTTTCAAAAGGAGTTAAGTTGGTTCTTAGATGAGTCATCTGAAACCGGTGTAATCGTCGATGGTAAAAATAAAAAGGGTGGAATTGACGGGGTTGCGTTAGAGCCTGAGTTCTTATTTTCCAAGCAACAACTGCAAAGTGCGCTACCTGAAATGCTGTCACAAACAGGTACCTCTGGCCGCCAGTTTGCTCACCTTTTGATTCGTGCTCACCAAGAATACAATCAGAACAACTTCCCCAGCTTAGAGAAAGCCGCAGAAGAAGTCGGCAAAAAGCAAATGCCGTTGGGTTTAGACGACATACGCGGCATTGTGAAAAAAATGGGGATGAAGATTAAGTGGTTTAGTCGTGACCCAGACCAAGTGACGGATGAGTCAAACAACCAAACTAACACCTTAGTACGCTCGTTTTATGAGCCACCGGGCATCATCTACGCCAACGAAGAACTAAAGAAATACCCTGACCGACTCAAGTTTGACCTCGCGACACACATTGGTCATTACGCGCTGTATGGTAAGGACGGCCTGTCGAGTACTAACTCTGCAGGACAAGGGTTGGTTGAGCATACTTTGCGAGACGCTAACGAGATTCATGAGTCTATGACCATCGACTCTAGCGAGATTTTACAAGCGTGGCGTAACTTTGAATGTAGTTTCTTTGCCGGCTCGTTACTGTGCCCAAAAGCCGCGTTTAAGCAACACTTAAACCGAACTGCCTACGCGATTGATGCGAATAAAGCGGTAGGTGTGTCGATGTCTGCCTATATGCGTCGCATGACGTCAGTATCCGCTTACCCGCACTGGCACTACTTTGACGCTTACTTACCCGGTCAGTTAAAAGCGGTTTATCGTGGCAATGGTATCCCGCTGCCGATTGGGAATATGCGACCGATTCAAGATCCTTGTCCACATTGGTCGTTATTTCGAGTGCTGCAAGCAGACTCTGGCAAGCCTAAAGCGCAGATCTCGGTACTGCGTAAAGGTGATCAAGACATCATCTATTCTTGTGACTCGATTCGTACCAATGACCTTGCGGGAAATCCACATGTGTTATGTGTCGGTATCGACCTTAACCCTGCGCTGGCTTCTCAAGGGAGTGATCCTCAGGAAATTGCAGCTGAAATTAAGAAGAATTGTATTTCACACGGTGGTCAGGCTGAGATTCCTGCAAATATTAAGAAGGAGCTGACACGAGTTAGTCGTATCTTGAATATTTCTTGGGTTGAGCGTGGCTTAAATGATCACGCAATTGTGATTTGTCCTCGGGGTGGTTTGTGCCCTCGTGAAGAGAAATGTACGCACGCGGGTCGTGTTACTGAGCCGTCGTTGAGTATGCAGGAGATTAGACGACAGATTATTTTATCGAGCCAATAAACTAAGCTCAGAAATCCGATCAACATAAATGCTTCGTAAAAGGAACTATTAGTACACTGGGTCATTCCAATGAATATGCAAACTACAAAAACGCCGCTCCTATTCGTATTAGCCATCTTAGCGATAGCGCTGTCTGGTTGTGCCTCTGTAAAAAAGACGGACGCCATCAATTTTTTGGTGCCGTCGGGTGGTTACACTAAACAGCAAGTTAGCTATGGTAGTGACAAACAGCAGTCATTTGACCTCTACTTGCCAAAGACTAGCGCAACCAAAATACCGGTAGTTTATGTGTATGGAAGTGCTTGGAAAACGTCTTTTAATAAATCTGACTTTGTCTTTGTCGCACAGGCATTAACTAGCCTTGGCCACCCAGTAATCGTGCCTGAACATCGCCGCTATCCTGAGGTCAAGTTCCCTGTATTTGTCGAGGATGTCGCTGACGCTATTAGCTATGTTGACCGGAATAGCATCGGGCTGCCAAAGCCATTCACAGAGTTCATTCTGATGGGGCATTCATCCGGTGCCCACACGGCAGCATTACTAGCGACTGACCAGAGATACTTCAATCAAAGGCAAGTTAAAGCACGACTAAAAGGACTGATCGCTATGTCGGGGCCTTATGATTTACCGATGAATGACCCTGAGGTTGCTGCCATTTTCGATACAACAACTGCGCAACGTGCCAAGCCTGTGTTGAATGTGCGCCCCAATATGCCACCGACGTTGTTATTGCATGGTTTAGCTGATCCGCGCGTGCCGCCTTATCATGCGTCTCGATTTAGAGATGCACTATTGGCAAAAGGAAATGATGTCACAATGAAGCTTTATCCTGGTGTTGATCACGAGAAGCTACTCGGTGGTATTGCTAAACCATTGCGGTATATGAGTAATAGTTTTGTGGATGTTCGTGAGTTCTTAAAGCGTTATAACTAACTTAGGCGTCAGATTATCAACGCCCATGACTTCGTCAAACACGGGCTACACTTTATACTCACTATGGCTTAAGGCTTTATCTGCTTCGTCCTTACTAGGGTGTGTCAGAAACACCTCTGAGAATATCTTCACCTGTCACTAAGCAGAAAGACAACAGCTCTTAACGCTTCTTTAGGTTGTAGGCCCTATTCGTGGAAGAAGGAACTCATAAAAATAAATCTATTAGTATCTAACTAATTGTCCAAGTTCGTTAGCTGGTACTGGCTTATTCCACAAAAAACCTTGTTCTATGACACAACCCAATGCCCGTAAGATTCGATCATCCTCTTCCTTTTCAACACCCAAAGCAACCAACTGCATACCTAATTGATTCGCCATTTTAACGAACGCTGTGACGATTGAACGGGCTTTGTGAGAGCTGTTTAGCTTTCGCGTAAAGCCAAGATCCATTTTCAACTCATCGACATCTAAGTCTACTAAATAAGCCAAATTAGAAGGCCCAACACCAAAGCAATCAATCGCTAGCTTAATACCATACGCTTTCACTTGTTGTAGTTGTGACATCACATCAGAACCTTCTTGGTTCAAAGCACTCTCCGCTACTTCCAACATCAATGAGGATGGTAGTAGCCCAACGTCATCAAGGATTTGCTTAACGTTGCTAGCAAAGTTCTTATCTGTTAACTGCCTCCAGGAAATATTGACTGACACGGGATAATCAGCACCAGTATCACACCATGCTTTACAGTCCTGACAAGCCTGACGAAGAATCCAATAACCCACCTCATGAATGAGGTTTGTAGTCTCGATGACAGGAATGATCTGGTCAGCAGTGTAAGCAGCGGGGTTATACTTTTCCCAACGAAGCAATGCCTCAGCACCGATTACCTGATTCGTTGCTGTATTAATTTTTGGTTGGTAATGTAATGCCAAACCATCCTTTTCAACAGCCTCTTGCATCCCTTGTAATAATTTCAGGTTTGCCATGTAGGCGTGCTCTAAATCATCGCAATAATGACAATAATGGTTTTTACCATCCTCTTTTGCTTGATACATCGCGATATCCGCCTTACGACAAAGCTCGGCAAACGAGTACTCTGGGTGACCGGCAACGGCAACACCAATTGAAGACGTTATCTCCATCGCGGCAGACTCAATACGAATAGGCTTTGCCACTTCAATAAGCAGGCAATCTAAATATTCAGCAAGATGAAACGCACTATCATGGGCGAAAGCAATGATAAATTCATCCCCTCCCAAACGACTGATAACAGCATCTTCATTCATCGAATGCTGTAGTCGCTGACCAATCACCAGCAACACTTCATCACCAATATGATGCCCGTGCTGATCATTGATTAATTTAAAGTCATCAATATCAAAAAATAACAACAACACCGATGATCGGCTAAAGTCAGTTTTCTTTAATAAATCATCAAACTTATTTTTAGCGCCGTAACGGTTTAACAGCCCAGTCAGTTGATCGGTATCCGCCAGTTGCTGTATCTGTTTTTTCGCTGTTTTGAGACGCTCACGCTCTTTCAGCTGTTCTGTGTAAGCAAACTTTAAATCGCGGACTAATGTCCAGGACAAAAAACCTGTAAAGGAAAACACCGCCAATAACCTAATAAGATGACTACGCTCAGTCCCAAGGTTCTCATTGCTCACTGCTAACCAACCGAAATGAATATTTAAGCCAAGCCCCATGACGACTAAAAATACGATAGAAAAGTAAATCAGATAGTTCGCCTGTCTCGTATAAATACTAACCAAAAGCAGTGATATTGGAAACGCGACAACGCCTGGATTAGCAAGATTACCATGCATCAACGCCATCAAGATTAAAAAGAATAATGTTATTAGCTGATGGATATTAACGGCTAAGGCCACTCTTCCCTTCTTTACTTGGGCAATGAGTAGCTGCATTACTACAACCATCCCTAGATCTAAAAAGAAATTAATATTGAACCCAGCTAAGGGGGTACTCTGGGAAAATGATTGAGCAAACACCGTAATACTCAAAAAAACATGAATACACTGTATGACCCGTAGCAACTGCACATAACGACTTTGCATAACTGGAAATTCATTTAGTCTCATGCGCACATTTCTCCATCAAGCAAAGCCATCGCTTGTTGCTGATTTACCGGCTTAGACCAATAATAGCCTTGCCCTGCGTCACAGCCCAACTCAGTCACGGCTTTGATATCTGCTAGCGTCTCAAGACCTTCCGCCACCACTTTCATTTGCCCTGCTCTGGCGATTTCTATAATGGCTTTAGCCACTGACTGCATTGATGCATTGGTATGTAGACTATCGACAAAACTCTTATCGAGCTTAAGCACATTGGCTTCCAAGTTCATCAGGTAGCTAACATTTGAGTAACCTGTACCAAAGTCATCAATGGCCAAACTCACCCCTGCTAGGCGTAAGCTTTCGAGCTGCTTCTCGACTGCGTCATTTTTCTCAACCAAAAAGCGCTCTGTTAATTCTATTTCTAAATAGCGGGCATCTAATCCCAGCGAGGATAAAACCTGAAGCACTGACTTAGCAAAATTTGGACGCAATAACTGCAACGCTGACACATTAACTGCGACGGGTAATATATGACCTGCTTCGTGCCATTTCTTACAGGCAATACAAGCTTCTTTGATGACCCAGCTTCCAATTTCATGCACAAGGTCAGTTGATTCAATGACTGACATAAACTCATCAGGCGTGTAATTGCGAGAGTTACCCTTAGTCCAACGAATTAAGGCTTCCATTCCAGTAATTTGGCGTGTGTCCAAGTCCACTTTTGGCTGGAAGTGAAGCTCAAACAAGCCCTCTTTCACCCCATTTTTTAGTCCCTGAAGAATATATATCCGCTGCATATACTGTGCTTCTAGCGCATCAGTATAGAGATAGTAACGACCCTTACCTTGACGCTTTGACTGGTACATAGCCATGCTGGCTTTTTTTCTGATGTCGCTAAATGCGTGTCTTCTAGTCGTGGCTATACCAATGGAGGCGGTAATTTGAGCAGACGCCCCAAACAGATTATGTGGTTGAGAAACCGTATCCAATATTTTTTCAGCAAATTCAATCACCTCACTGTCACGGTTCGCAACAAAGAAAATAATAAACTCATCACCACTTAAACGGCACACATATGCAGTCTCTTCAACCGCTTGCCTAAGGCGCTCTGCAACCAGCACCAACAATTCATCGCCAGCCTTATGATCAAACAGATCATTGACCTCTTTAAAGCCATCTAGATCAATAAAATAAAAACAAACACGCTGCTCTTTATTTAGGCCTGCCAATAGTGCTTTGTAATCAACACAACCTTGCTTGGCATTCACTAGGCCCGTTAGGAAGTCAGTCTTCGATAGTCGGCTAATAGACTCTTTGGAGTCCAATAGATTAATAGTTTCGGCATGAAGGGTCCGAAAGGCTTGGCGCATATCACTACCAATCGCCCAACTAATATAACCACCAACACAGATAACTAATAGCACAATCGGTAGTTGGTGAACGACAGTACCAGTGACCTCAGCACTAGGTAATAGAGCAATAACAAAGGGTTGTGCTAACAGCACTATAAATACAAGGACACACGCTAACAGCCACAATACATCCTGCCATCGCCCATAAAGAACACCAAACAAGATTACGACTGGGATACCAACAATACCGGCGCTATGTAAGCCACCTCTGAATGCCATCGCTACAAATAGAGCAAACGTAATCGCTGCTAGAAAGGAACTGAAAGCCTGATGTTGTTTCTTCTCATAGACCAAACGAACCGATCGCTCTAACAGTAACGTCGCTGATACCATAACAATGAAATTTGGCGTTAAGATTGCTGTTGAACTCATCACTGATTCAAATATGTAGTTTAGTACTACCAACATCATAGCAAGCTGAGTGAAACGGATGGTTTTCACTAAGCGCTGTTCTGAATATGTTAAATTTCTCGTTAACATAACCTTATCTATGACCTCTCACTTATCTTGTATAATTGCTCACATGGCAAAAAACACTTTTATAAAAATACTTAAACCGTAGCATTCTTAGTTAAAACCAACGCTGAACAAATCATTTCTAAAGTGAAAAATCTTATGATGCTATTGATGCAGCTGGAAGTATGTTGGTACTGATCAGTTATGGGGTGGGATGTCATAAAAAAGCCAGCTCAAAAACTGAGCTGGCTTGATAAACTACCAATATATTTCAGGCAGGATATATGACTAAAAATGACTTGTTAATTTAGGAACACCTATTAAAACAGACTACTTGCGAAAAATTACTCATCGCTAGGTAACTCAACAATGCTTGTTGAGAATGTCTTGTCACTGTAAGGAGAATCATCTGTCAGACTAGTCCCTGCTGCATAACTTTCAAAGTCATCAGAGAAAACTTCTGCTGTACCAGCTTCATCTGAGTAAATTGCTAAATCATCTACAAACACGGCTGTTTCAGCTGTCTTTGAATTATCAGCAAGTCTAATACCTAATGAAGTCACTTCAACACCTGGCGTAATGTTTTCAGACTTAATGGGACCATAAGAAACATCATCAATAGACACAGTATAAGTACCAGCTTCTGTCGCTACTGACGTATTCCAGGTCAACACAACATCGACAGACTCACCTTCAGTAAAGTTAGACTCTGATGTGAAGTCAAAATCTTCACCATTATTATCACGTAGTGAGAACTTACCTGTATCCATTTTTAAATCAGCAATCACGGAGCCCGTTGAGTTATTACTATCGTATAAACCAATCTGGAACGATTCAGTCTCACCTTCAGCATATACAACCGAAAGCGCTACTCTCCCCTGTGTTAGCCCTGAATCAAAAATATATCTTAACTCACCAGTATCATCTGTCGCGCTATCTGTAATAGCTACAACATTATTAGTCACTACTTCAGGTGTAGTTTCTATTTCTGTTTCTGTCTCGGCGGTGGTTTCTGTTGTTTCTGTACCCGTTGAACTTGTCTCATCATCGTTGTCGCTATCTAAAAAACAACCAGTAAGAGATGCAGCAACAGCTAGGGATAAAAGTGTTTTAGTAATCATGATTTTCCTCAATAAAGCGTTTATTTATCTAGCCAAACACCACTTCACCCTACATGAAGTAAAAAATGGGTAGTCCAAGCGTTTGGATTTCTAGACTTTGATCAAAAAAGCACTTCCTAACACTACCATTAGGATTGCTTCTAAAACTATATGGTTACCTTCAATATGTCATAGCCACTTTCAAACATATTTGAACCAATATAATTAGAGACTTATTAGCTTAAATAGCCCAGCATCATAAAATCCCTTATTGTATTACTAACATATAACTTATTACGCAGCAATCTACCTTAGTCGAGATAAGTCTTTAATCTAATTGATATTAAACACCTTTCAACAGTGCTTATGCTCTACCTATGTGAACTAAATAATCACATTTGACTAATATATTACATAATGGAGCATCATAGTTACTCATAGGTGATAAGTAGACCCCGTTGAACTGCTTGATAAAAAAATCACAATAATATTTTTGTGGCAGTCACTGTGTACCAAAATAAATAACCCGCTATAAAAATACTAGCCCATCGCATTTACTGGGTCGTCGTTAACTTTACTGGAGGCCCTGTTCCAGTAAAGTCCATCTGTAATCTCACACGCAACAGCTGCCTAATATGCTCAGAAGGCGCAGATCGAATCGCCTGATCAGCACTTTGTTGTGCCTCCTCAAGCAAACCACAACGCCGCTGTAAGTCAGCATTAACCGCATACCAATGATAAGAACGCGCTAGCCAGCTAGGAATATCTGCACACTTAATAATTGCTAGCCCCGCCTCGGCACCCTGCCATTCAGCCATTGCCACCGCTCGGTTTAAGATGTGAATCGGCGAAGGTGCAACTGCTTCCAATAACTCATAAGCCTTCACAATTTTTTGCCAATTGGTCACCGCCAATGATGGTGCTAAACAGTGCTCAGCGGCAATACAGGCTTCGAGGTGATAACGACTCAAAGTCTCACCACTTGCCGATTGATGAAGTGAGGTAATACCCAGCTCGATAAATGCAGGATCCCACTGGCTGCGATCCTGTTGATCCAAGAGTAACAACGCACCCGACTCATCCCGCCTAGCCTGTAAACGAGCGACATTAAAATACATCAGTGCCAGCAACGCATGGCTTTCAGGCACGTTGCCCGACGGAGTCTCCACTAACAAGCGTATCAGGCGTAACGCTTCTTCGCACAGATCAGTACGAATCGCATGATCTTCATGAGAGGACAAATAGCCTTCGGTAAACATCAGATAAATCACCCGCTGCACCATCGGCAAACGCGACTGTTTATCCAGCTCAGATAGCTCATCCAACAGCTGTGGCTGCTTTTGTAATTGCTGCTTTGCGCGGTTAAAACGTTTGTAGACATTGGCTTCGGTAATAAACAAACGCAAAGCAACCTCACGCACGCTAAAACCGCATAAGCTTTTAAGGGTAAAAACCAATTGCGAGGCGATAGGTATCGACTCATGACACGCCACAAAAAGCACCTGCAAAAAGTCATCGGTCATTACATCAACGGGAGGTACTTCATCAGGCTGAAGTGTTGGTTGTTCAAGCTGCCATTGCTCGGCTAACAATTGCTGTCGCCGCTTGGCATTTCTTACATTCGTGAGAAATTCACGGTAGGCCACCTGATAAAGCCACCCTGATGGATTATCAGGAATGGCTTGTCGTGTCCAAACATCCAGCGCTTTGAGCATAGCTTGCTGGACGGCATCTTCAACCGCATCCAACTGCTCCACACCCACACGGCGCAATAAAGACGCCACGAGTAGTCCATACTCATGGCGAAAAATATGCGCCGTTTGCTGGTGTGCATTCAAGGCGTATGAATTTCTCGAATCTCGATGCTAACGCCAGGGTTTTCAACCATCGGACTAGCCGTGATCACGCCATTAGCCTCTTCCAGCGTATCGGCCTTTAACAACATATAACCGCCAACGATTTCTTTAAGCTCCATAAAAGGCCCATCGGTTACGCCATCCTGAGAAACCACACTGGCGCTGTCACCGAGCTGCCCCCCCATATCCACGATATTATCCGCAAACTTATCCTGCCATGCTTGGTACTTTGCAAACATCTGTTCCATATCAGACGGTGATGGTTGCTCGTCGGTACTACAGCCACCCGCAGCACTACGTAAAATACACATATAGTTCTTTTGGCTCATGATTGACTCCTAGGTTACGTTGATTAAATCAGTAAGATTTGCCCTACTGATACTATATAGACGCCTCAGAATTTGCCAATTGGACACCTAAGCTAAATTATTATTAAACCAGAGAGACGGCTGCACCTTCAAGAGTTATTGGGTTTAGACAATACTCTGCTGCTCCAACCAATTCAAAATTGCTTGGTTAGTTTCCTCTGGCTTTTCTTGCTGAATCCAATGGCCGCAATCTAGACTCACCACATCCACATTAGGCACGAACTCTGTCAACGTTTCAGACTTCGGAATCATATCCCTGTCACCATAAATCATCAGCGTAGGCTGTTGGATAATTGGATTCACATCCCCCAACAAGTGCCAGTTGCGATCAAGGTTTCTATACCAATTGATACTCCCAGTGAAGCCTGTTGACTCGAAGGCTGATACGAATACAGCTAACTCGTTATCGCTCATAATAGACTCACCCAGCGCAACTTCTGCTCTAGCAAGATTGATCATCGCCATACCCGGCTCTGGCGCTTTCAGTGGCTCATTTTTTCTATACAGATTACGAAGAAACTGAAACGTATTCTCATTCAATACCGCATCTGCAACACCTACCTGCCGATTAAAATGAACGAAGTAAAAGTCGCCACCAAATACTGTTTCCATCATCTCTATCCAAGGCATTTCACCACGCGCTTGATAAGGCAACGCCAAGTTTATGACTTTATCTACCCGCGCTGGATGCAATAAAGTCAGCCCCCAAACAACCGCAGCACCCCAGTCATGACCAATAAAAATGGCCTTCTCATACCCAAAATGATCGAGCAGTGCGATGAGATCACCCGACAAGTGCTCAATATCATAAGCTGTTACTTCTGTCGGGCACGATGAATTACCATAGCCTCGCTGGTTTGGGACGATGACATGGTAGCCCGCTGCTGCGAGCGTCTGCATCTGAAAACGCCAAGAAAAGGCATGCTCTGGCCAGCCATGACAAAGCACAATTGGGTTTCCTTTATTCTGCTGTCCTGCTTCAAAAACTTCGAGCTGCACATCATTAACGGCAATAAGTGTTGGTTTGGGAAAATCGCTTGGGTTAAACATTATCGTTGTCCTTTATCTGTTTGGGATCGTCAGACAATTTATAAACGCTAAAGGTGACAAAAATTGACACTATAAAATGATAAGCTTATGAAATGAATGTTCGCCAACGACAAGACGCCATCGCACGTAGCCTTCGCCGCAACGGTACTTCGACAGTTGCTGCCTTAGCTCAAGAGGTCGGCGCATCTAAGCGCACCGTGCTACGAGACATTAGCGCCCTACGCGATGAAGGCTTTGTGATTCATTCGGAAGCTGGACGCGGCGGTGGCTTGCAACTTGACCCGCAGTCGATTCAAACCACCGCACGACTCTCCGTCTCTGAAGTCTTTGCGCTACTCATCAGCGTTGCCTCTATGCGAGCGGCTGGCGGTATCCCCTTTTCAGGGTTAGCCGATGTTGCGCTTGCCAAAATCGAGAAAGCCTTGCCGTCAGACAAAGTACGCGACCTACGCCGCTTTTTGGATTGTCTGTATATCGGAGAACTTGCACTACAGGTGGATATATCAAATATGGGGACGATGGAGCCAGAACTACTGCCTGCGTTTGAGACTGCTTTTCTGCAACGACAGCACCTCCGCTTTCAATACCGAGATGCGAAAGGGGTCGTTACCCAACGAGAAGTCGAGCCGCAAGCCATGCTGATATTGCCGCCGCTATGGTATTTGGTGGCTTGGGACCCAGCACGTGAGGACTTTCGGCATTTTCGGATGGATCGGATTAGTACACCTGAGCTGGTTGAAGGTGTGACTTTTAGGCGACGACATGTGCCGTTTGGAGATCATGTTTCGCCAGTTCGGAATTTGTCTCGTTGATAAAAATCATTTAATCTTTTTTATCCAACAGCTTTTTCACTTCACGATCAAAGTCAGATTCAATTTTTTGCTGCGTATTAAACTGCTCATACTCTGCATGTGCTTTTTCCTCAGCGGCTTTACGACTCAAACGGCCGTACCCCTCTAGCACCTCATATTCATTAAAGGCTAAAAACTTATTCACACTGGTAGAAAAGGCATCCATGGTAAACGTATTGCGACGCTCAATAATACCTTCTATATAGTCAAAAAAAGCCGATACTGTCCGCTCAAGTTTTTTAATATCACCTTCACTCAAGTAGTTCTTTGCAATAACAGTATCTGACTTTAATACCCGACCATCAGGCGCATTTTTATAAGTCGTCATACCCATCAAAGGCTTACTTGCATCCGCATGCTTCGAAATAATCTCTGCCGCCGTATGTCCAGTAATCGCAAAATGAAACTTGTCTTGCACATGAGCATAAAACAAACGGGTCACTTTTGACTTCGGGTCGTAGTCAATGCTGCACTCCGCAAAAATATCGGTAATCTGTTGATAGACTCGTCGCTCGCTGGAGCGAATAGAGCGCACTCGTTCCAGCAGCTCTTTAAAGTAGTCTTTCCCAAAAAACTGACCATTTTTCAGACGCTCATCATCCATGGCAAAACCCTTAATGATGTAATCTTTGATCAGCTGCGTTGCCCAAATACGGAATTGGGTAGCCTGCGCAGAGTTAACGCGATAGCCAACAGAAATGACCGCATCTAGGTTGTAATACTTTACCTTGCTGGTTTGGGTTTTCCCTGCAATTGCGCCATGCTCAGTGGTATTTTCCAAAATGGAAACTACCACTTCTTCCTTCAATTCATTGCTTTCAAAAATATTCTTAAGGTGCTTAGAAATAGCAGGTACACCTACACCAAACAACTCAGCCATACGCTTCTGAGTAAGCCAGATAGTTTCATTGCTCAGCAAAACCTCAACTCTTACCTCACCATTCGGCTCAGTATAAAGGAGAAACTCTGTAGTTTGGTCTTGCAGACTTAGATTGGGCATGTCCTAAACTTCCTCAGTGGTGTTTAACATAAATTAGACGTGTCATATTATTTTTCCTTGCCCTTTATTGAACGCAAGGAATCAAAATACTTAAGGAACTTACCTTTAATTTCTTTTTTATCTTCTAGGCCTTGGAGTACTTTCCTGATTTTACCTTTCAATAAATAAGCAGCTACAACCAGAATAGCACCACCGATACCGAAAATAACCAACCCAACAACTCCACTTACCAACCAAATCCTCTCAAAAGCTACTTCGCCACCACTTTCATACATTACAACACCGCAAATTACACACAAGTGCTGATTACGCCGGTAATGAAACCATCCCCCATTCATTACCCATAAACGAGGAATTACATTACTTTGACAAGACTTACACTTAACTTTATCCATAACTTTTTAACTCCGTTTTAAAAGTCATTAGTCGAAACATATCTGATTAAATTTGAATACGACTCTATTAAACAATAAAACCCAGCCAATAGTAACATTGAAATTACAATAATAAACTAATGCAAATGGGGTAGCTGACGGGTGGCTCATACCCCATACCTAATAATCCTGTATTCAGAATGCAAGAAAGCTATTCCTCTAACCTTTCACCTCTCTAATAAGTCAAAGCACCACACAACCTTGCCAAACCCCACCAACCCCATTACTGTAAACTACTTTTAATATCACTATAAATAGCCCGCCATAATAACGAGCTTCGCAAGCAAGCCACTTATGAAACCAGAAGATATCCGCTGTCAAAACGACCTTAAAATGTATTCCACTTTGCTCCAGCACAGTGACGTTATTAAGGTCAACGAAAACATTGCCCGCCAAGAAGAAAAAGGCCCAACAGGTCTACGTCGTCACCTGCTCGCAATCTCAGTCAGCTTAAGCAAAGGTATGGCACCTAGCGTTCACAAAATGGCGGATGAGTGCATAGAAACACTCGGCATGGACATTCCTTTGGAGCTTTACGTATTCCCAAGCCCGCAATTCAACGCTATGTGCTTTAAGCCTGAGGAAGGTCGCTTACACGTGATGTTTTCTTCTAGCTTGCTAGAAGGTTTTAAAGGTGATGAACTAAAATTTGTGATCGGTCATGAGCTAGGCCACCACGTTTACAGACACCACGACATCCCTATCGGCTATCTATTAAAAGGTGAAAACCCTGTTAGCCCACGTCTAGCACTAGAGCTGTTTGCTTGGTCGCGTTATGCTGAGATTTCAGCGGATCGTGCAGGTGCGCATTGTGCTCAAAATATTGAAGCGGTGGCTCGTGCATTATTTAAACTGGCGTCTGGATTGACCAGTGACTTTATTGAGTTTGACCTTCAAGATTTCCTGCAACAAGTTGACGAAATGCAGCTATTTGACTAAGCGCCAGGGCAAAGCGCACCGAAGCAAGACTGGTTCTCAACACACCCATTTAGCCCAATGCGCGTGAAAGCACTAGAGCTTTATGACAAGTCAGTGCTGGCCAATGGCGATATGAGCAAGGATGAGTTAGAAGTCGGTGTTCAAGGCGTGATGAGCTTGATGGAGCCTAGTTATTTAGAAGGAAAAACTAAGACCGCGATCCACATGCGCCGCCTGTTATTTGCAGCAAGTATCTGTGTTGCTAACGCAAGTGATGGCATTTCAAAAGAAGAAACTGTTGTGTTTGAAGAGTTCTTTGGTGAAGGTGAGTTTGACAAGAACCTCAACGTCAAAGCGTTAGCTGGAACATTGGAAGAGCGCATTAAAACCGTAAAAGAAGTCGCTTCGACGCCACAACGCATGCAGATTTTGAATGATCTGTGTACTATGTCTCGCGCAAGCGGCCACACTACTGAGCCAGAGCGTACTGTAATGAATGAAATTGCGGATGCACTGGACGTACCACGCAGCTTTATTTGCCAGTCATTGGCGAAAGACGTAGAACCTGATTAATTAATGAGTAGCAACATGAACACTGCGGTAAACATCAAACCATCGGCTGAATTTAACAAGCTGCAAAAACGCCTGCGAAAAGCCACTGGCGAAGCGGTTGTTGACTTTAATATGATTGAAGAAGGCGACCGCATTATGGTCTGCCTGTCTGGTGGTGCAGATAGCTATACCATGCTGGACATGTTGCTCAATTTGAAACGCGTTGCACCGGTCAACTTTTCACTGATTGCGGTGAACCTTGACCAAAAACAACCAGGATTTCCTGAGCATGTATTACCTGAGTATTTAGAAAAACTTGGCGTCGAATACAAGATCTTAGAAGAAGATACTTACAGTATCGTGATTGATAAAGTCCCAGAAGGCAAAACAACTTGCGCACTTTGCTCGCGTTTACGTCGTGGTATTTTGTATAACGCTGCTCAAGAAATGGGTGCGACTAAGATTGCTTTGGGTCATCACCGTGAAGATATTCTAGAGACTTTGTTATTAAACATGTTTTACGCGGGTAGCTTGAAAACCATGCCGCCTAAGTTGGTGTCGGATGACGGTAAGAACATTGTTATTCGCCCTCTTGCTTACTGCAAGGAAGCAGATATTAAGGCGTATTCTCAAGCTGAAGAGTACCCGATCATTCCGTGTAACTTGTGTGGCTCGCAGCCGAACTTGCAGCGCCAAGCGATGAAGGCATTGTTGGGTGAGTGGGAGAAGGAAAACCCCGGTCGCCTTGCGAGCATGATGACTGCTTTAGGTAATACTAGCCCGTCGCATTTGCTGGATCGTCGTTATTACGACTTTACTGGGATTAGTACGCAGGATGGCCCTGTTAAAGATGGTGATACGTTGTTTGATAGCGAGCCGTTGCCTAATCAGGGTAGCTCTGTTTCGTCGGTGATACCTATATTTAAAGCTTAAGTTGTTGTGGAAACTACGGCCGTGTAAACAGACACTCAGAACGTTGAAAATTGTTGTATCCAAAAGTCGTATATTTCGTCGATCGCTGCGTTCGTAGTCTCAACACCATTATAAATATGTAGCTCATGTTTTGGTAATTTAGGCAAAGAATGAGCATGGGCTAATTTTGGGCGTCGATGTTTTAACAAATCTTGCGTGCGCACAGTAACACCAAGCCCAGCCTCTGCGGCGGCGGCAACACAAGCAAGGCTCGGGCTCGTTAATGTGATTTCCCAGGGAATGCCAGCATGGCTTAAAGCATTAAAAGCCTCAGTTCGGAACCTACAAGGGCCTTCAACCATCACAATAGGCAGTGGACGCTTGGCTGAAATGTCGGACCCCAATTTTTCAATCCATATCATCGACGGTGAGCGTAACTCAACCGAAGGGATATTTGTTTGTTGCTTAAATGCAATCACTTGATCTAGCTCACCCCGTTCAAGAGCAGCCAAAAGCACAGGGCTGCGATCAACCAATACCTGAACACGAATATTCGGAAACTGCTCCGAGAAATCAGCTAAGCCATTTGGGAAAAAGCTCTCGGCTATATCTTGCACCACACCTAGCCTAACCACTCCAGATATCTGATTAGACTGTGCAATTTTGAGTACCGCATCATTCTGAGAAAGAATCGCTTTGGCGTGCTCCAAAACTTCATGACCGGTTCGCGTCAACACCTGACAGCGGCCTTCTTTCTTAAACAACGGTAACCCGACCTGATTCTGGAGTCGGTTCATTTGCAAGCTAATAGCAGGCGCGGTGCGACCAACACGATCACCAGCCTGCGAAAAACCGCCCAATTCGACAACAGCTAAAAAAGACCTAAGACAGTCCATACTTAAATTTTGACTCATAGGTAAATAAATATAGAGATATTAGTTAAATATGTAAATATATTTAATATATTAAAAGTCGTGTAGGTTAAGGGAAAGTAAGCAGTCAAAGGCTTACGCCAGTTTGAAGATGTTTAACAATTACTGACATGGGAAGACAACACATGAATATAGAACCAATCAAAACAGCGATAACAGGATCAATATTAATGCTTTCGCTTTGCGTAGGTCAGGCCACTGCTGCTGACAGTTTTTACGAAGGAAAAAAGCTGGACGTCATCATCAACTACGGCGCCGGTGGTAACACAGATATTACCGCACGAGCCTTAATGCAGTTTATGCAGAAACACATCGCTGGCGAACCTCGCATCACCATCAAGAATAAACCCGGAGCCGGTGGAATTGTTGGAACAAACTATTTCGGTGCAGTCAGTAAACCCAATGGCCTCACTGCGGGTGTCTTTTCTGTCGCCCTGATGCCCGAGCTGATGAAGGATCCAGCCCTGACAGTTTCCCACAATGACTTCATCTTTGTTGGTGGCATTCCCGAAGACACAATTTACCACTCTCGTAAGGTGCCGGGACTTGAGAAAGCCACTGATCTATTTAACTTAGCCGCACCGATTAAAACAGCCGGACACGGCCCAGTTAATATGAAAGATCTGATGTTACGCGCTGCCATGGATCTTCTGGAAGTCGATTACAAGCATGTCACTGGCTTCAAGTCATCGGGGAAAATTCGTGCTGCAATATTAAAAAGTGATGTCGATATGAGTGCCGACTCAATGACAGGCTACGCTTCCCGCGTTGGACCAAACCTTGTCGACGAGGGCCATTCAATCCCTCTTTTTTCAATCGGTGTACCTACCGACGATGGCCAACTAGGCCGCGCACCTGGCAGCTTGGAAAGTGTTCCTACGTTTGACGAATTTTATGAAGCTAAATTCGGCAAAAAACCATCAGGTCAAAAATATGATGTGCTGCGCACAATTGCCTTGATTCGCGCTACCTCGCTACGTGCAGTATTTTTACCGAAAGGCACGCCGCCAGAAGCCGTCAAATCTTTGCGCGCAGCGTTTGATTCAACGACTGCCGACCCAGACTATCGCGCAGAATTTCTAAAGATCAGTGGCTTTGATTTAACTGCAATATCAGGTGTCGACGCCCAAGTGCGCTTGAAGAGCTTGTTAAACACTGACGCAAAAACAGTGGCATTTATTAAGCGCTTTGCTGCTGAAGGCTCAAACTAAAAACCAAATAGGCTATCCCGAATTAGGGATAGCCTAAACCCGAAACCAACCTCTGAGGGCCTGCCAACAATGGCAGCGTGAAATAGATGTATCTTGAAAATGCGCTTGAAGGGCTTTCGATGGTCATGATGTGGCCAGCAGTTGGGTATTTGGGACTTGGTATATTGTTAGGCCTGTTTTTTGGGGCGGTTCCAGGCTTATCGGGCTTGGTCGGCATGGCCATTTTACTGCCATTTACCATTGGCATGGAGCCCGCATCCGCCTTTGCATTTTTAATGGGCATGTATGCAGTCACCACCACGAGTGACACGCTAGCCTCAGTGTTACTTGGGGTTCCAGGCACCGCCGCCTCTCAGGCAACCATCCTCGATGGCTACCCAATGGCACAGCGTGGTGAAGCAGCCCGTGCCTTAGGAGCAGCCTTTACCGTATCAGGTGTTGGCGGCGTGTTAGGGGCACTACTACTCGCATTCTCGATTCCATTAGTTGAGCCCTTAATCCTCGCCGTTTCCGAACCCGAATTCTTTGCCCTTGGCGCACTGGGGTTGACCATGGTAGGCGCGCTCTCAGGGAACTCTATCCTCAAAGGTCTAACCGCTGCATGTTTAGGTCTATTGCTAGCCACTATTGGTTTCGCAGAATATAGCGGTCAGTTGCGTTACACATTTGAATACACTTACTTGCTCGACGGAATCCCCATTTTACCGTTGGTGCTAGGCCTCTTTGCCTTGCCTGAGCTACTAGATCTCGCCGTTAGCAACAGTTGCATATCTCAAGTGAAACGTAATGAGGTCAAAGGTGGCATGCTGCAAGGAATGCGCGATGCCGTCACCCACTGGAAGCTTGGATTGCGTTGTACCGTGATTGGTGTGTATATCGGTATGCTGCCCGGCCTTGGCGGCGCTATTGTCGATTGGGTCGCTTATGGTCACGCCGTACAAAGTAGCAAAGACAGCAGTAAGTTCGGCACCGGCGACGTGCGCGGGGTTATTGCACCAGAGGCCGCTAACAACGCAATGAAGGGGGGCGCACTATTGCCCACCATCGCCTTTGCCATTCCCGGCAGTGCTTCAATGGCGATACTACTGGGAGCCTTCACCATTCAGGGTCTACAACCTGGCCCTCAGATGTTGATTAGCGAGCTGGACATTACCTTCAGCCTTATTTGGTCGCTGGCCATTGCCAATATTGTCGGCGCGGTTCTATTGTTAGTTTGGGGGAATCAACTAGCCAAACTGACGTTTGTCAAAGGTCACATTCTGGTGCCAGCGGTCGCCATCTTCATTTTCATGGGTTCATGGATCGAACGCGGTGACATTGGCGACTGGATATTATTATTGATGTTTGGTTTGCTTGGATATGTGATGAAAAAAGGTGGCTGGGCAAGGCCACCACTGGTGCTGGGCTATATTTTAGGCTCTATTATGGAAACAGCACTTCACATCAGCATACAAACAGATGGCCCAGCTGCTTTCACTCGCCCTATCGTACTAGTGCTAATCGTTTTGTTGATTCTTACCTTGTTCTTAGCATTTAGACGACACCGTAATGGTCTCAAGAAAACCGAACTCGTTGAGGAAGTTAATGAATCCGAAGGTGGAGGAGTTCACTACCCCGGATACTCACTACCTTTGTCCATCGGTGCCAGCTTAGTCTTCATTAGCGCAGGCATCATGGCGTATGACTGGTCTTATGGGTCCAAATTATTTCCACTAGCAGTCATCGCTCTGGGCTTAGCGCTTTCGATTACCGTACTGCGTAAAGACCGTCACAATCTGGCACAAATGCGACTGGGTTCGAAACTAACACTTAAAACTATGCCACGAGAAGAGCTGATTCAAGCATTCAAATTCGGTGGGCTACTGCTGGGTATCTTGCTGGCAACACTGGTGTTGGGACAGTTTGTTTCCATACTGCTGTTTGTAGCAGTCTACCTTCGCTTCTGGGGACATTACGGTATCAAAGTCATCGCTACATACTGTCTTGCAGCAGCCATTGGGCTCTATGGACTATTTGAACTCGTCGTACCGGTTGTTTGGTATGAGTCACCCTATTTCACATTATTCTGATTCTTGGGAAGAAGCCAATAAGCTCGCTTAGCTTCCAATATTAACTTTTAAAATCAAGGACTTAGCTATGAATATCACTTTGTATTTTGCACCTATATCTTGCGCTATTGTACCCTACATAACCTTGACGGAAGCGGGTGCGGACTTTGAAGTAAAACCGATTAACATTCGAGGTAAGAGTCCAGAGTTGGCTGAGTTCAATAAACTGAACCCGAAGCATAAAGTCCCTTATTTAATCGTGGACGAAGCACCACTCAGTGAGAATGTTGCCATCCAACTTTGGATAGCTCGCAGCTTTCCAAAGGCAGGCTTGCTGCCTAGCGATACATGGCAAGAGGCTCAGGCTATTTCGCTATTGGCTTGGTTTGCATCTGGCATCCACCCCAACATTAGTCGGTATAATTCACCCTTAAAGTTCTGCGACGTAGCTGGCACTGAGGATAGCGTCAAGCGGATCGCTAGAGAGTCTTTGCTGGAGAGTTTTAAACTTGTAGACAGTTTATTGGTCGACAAAGATTATTTTCTAAATGAGTTTAGCGCCGCTGATGCCTATTTCTTTTGGGCTTTTCGTCGCTCAGGTTTATTCGACTTTAGCTTAGACGACTTCCAGAATTGCCAAGCCCACCAACAAAGGATTTTAGAGCGCCCTAGCGTGCAAGCAGCGATAGCGTATGAAAACACACTGATCGAAAAGTTTAACCTCACACCGTGACGGTATTTTAGAAACGCTACTGCAAGGAAGCGGATATTAAGGCGTATTCTAAAGCTGAAGAGTACCCGATCATTCCGTGTAATTTGTGTGGCTCGCAGCCACACTTGCAGCGCCAGACGATGAAAGTATTGTTAGGTGAGTGGGAGAAGGAGAACCCCGATCGTCTTGCCAGTATGATGACTGCTTTAGGTAATACTAGCCCGTCGCATTTGCTGGATCGTCGTTACTACGACTTTACGGGGATTAGTACGCAGGATGGGCCTGTTGAAGATGGTGATACGTTGTTTGATAGTGAACCGTTACCTAATCAGGGTGCTCCAACCTCATCGGTGATACCTATATTTAAGGCTTAAGTTATTTAGAGAGAATTGCTACTTAAACCTTAATTCAGCAGAAAACTACGAACACAAGTTCATAGTTTCTAAACTGTGGCACCTATTATGCATTCTGAATTATTGAATTTAATAAGCGCATTGTATCCATTGCGTCTTCTCTAGATACATATGCTTTATCGAATTTATTGGCATGTACTAAATTTCTATACTCTCTCACTTTATTCATGATATCTGCTTCATCAGCACGAATAATTTTTAAACGTGAGGCTTCCTTTATTAAAAAATTAAACGGTTTATTTTCAGCTATTTTCGAAAATAGTATTCCCTCAAAAATAGCCCCGCACATTAGAAGAAAAGTTAACCAGGAGGTGTTATCAAATGCTAATTCTGCTTCCCTGTAAAACTCTCCCAACCTCACTCTTAGTTCCTTTTCTTTAATACTAGGGAACAATAAATCGTATTTCCTTATCCCATGATAATGGATGAAAAGCATTAAATCATGCCTTTGCAGACCACTTTCAGTAGTCGCATGAATGATTAGCTTATCATTTGAGATAGTAGAATTATCCAGAAGAGCCGTACTTCCTGATATATTGACCGTCATATATTCAACCGCATAAGCACTTAAAGTCGGAACTTTAATAGAATATTTAGTCGTTAAGTTATCTCCACATTCAATCTCGCAGATTGATGGATCATTTGTATTTAAAATGAAAAGCTTCGATTTCATAAATTCTTAAACTTTACCCAATAACACTCAAATAACCGGCAATTGACTGTCCGATTACTTTTCTTGTTAGCTCTTTTCTAGAATGGAATATCATCATCATAATCATTAAAATTAACCGGTTGCTCTGGCGGTTTATATGCGCCAATTCGAGCGATAATATTCCTCAATTTGGTTTGCTCATGCTTTGATAGCGAAGCTCTCTCAACAATATCCTTTAACTGGTCATCTGTTACCGCGGACCACTCATCTAGCAATGTGATTAAATGGATTTTCTTAGGAGACTCTAGTGTACTAAAAGCCTTTCCTATACTTTTTAAAAGTTTTTCACGATGCTTTGGTTTTTTGAGGAGAAGCTTTGCAATCTCATTTGCGACTATATCAGGTGTTTTTCCCTTTATTGGTATGCCTTGGTACTTACCAAAGAAACCAAAAGGATCAAGCCCTGCTTTAAGAGGTATAATGTCTATTTTTCTCCCTAAGGCGTATCCAACTTCTTGGGCACACCAATCTGATTCCTTAAATCCTGGCTCTACAACCGCTACCAGTATTTCCATTGTCTCCAAACCCGCTTCAACTTCATCACGCCACTCTCTAGATGCTTCGATATCTTCATGAGCGATAAAAGCACAAATCCCCCAGTGCGCTAAAAAAGACTTTAGTGCAGACATTCTTTCTCGATTTAACGATAAGTGGCTCACAAATAACCTTAACTGGCCATCCACCCAGAAGTCCGCACTTGTTATCTTCGCTTCGACAAAAACTCTTTGATATTTCGTGGGATCTTTTTGTTGGTACCACAAATCAATATCAAAATGATCTACCACTTCATTTATAAGATTAGTGTCTGAAGAAAATATCGAATCGAGCACCTCAGCTACACAAAAACTGTAGTCGTCATCTCCAAAGCTAAGAGACCTGAACAGCCTTCCATGTCCGGTTACTTCCTTCACCTTTCCCGTTATCTGCCCAAGTGTTAGCCAGTCTCCCTCTGTAAATGAGGCGATCGCATATTTTGAAATAACGGAAACTCTTTTACGTTCTGATGAATTCATAATTTATTGGAGCTAACAATGTATTAATAAGGACTAGTACCTTAATTTTTGGGCTAACCTGAAAAATAGCCCATAACTCATGAAACTGTAGCATATTTTACCACATCATCTACAAATCAAACCTCTAAGGTTAAATTTCAATCTCCTCTTGTTATTCGCATTTTCTACCAAGTTAACTTCGTTACATATATAAATCACACAGATTAAATGTAGTTTCAAACGTAATAACGATCATTGACATGCTAAACAAACGCTTAGCTCCAAGACTTTCTAGACTAAACGCCTTATCCGCTCTACCAAAAATAAGCTATGATAAAACTCTGCAAATAACAGTATCGAGCAACCTATGCGTGAGCTTTACCCTGCTATCTCTACCAATCACCACTTCATGATGAAAGTGGACGATACACATAACCTTTATGTTGAAGAAAGCGGGACAGAGGATGGCATTCCTGTCGTGTATCTGCACGGTGGCCCCGGTTCTGGCAGCATGGCGTATCACCGCCAACTGTTTGACCCAGAAAAATACCGCATTATCTTATTTGATCAACGTGGCTGTGCTCGCTCTACGCCTCACGCTTCGTTACGTAACAACACGACTCAAGACCTGATTGCCGACATGGAACAAATCCGTGAAGCACTCAACATTAAACGTTGGGTAGTGGCTGGCGGCTCTTGGGGTTCAACGCTCGCCCTCGCTTATGCACAGACTTATCCCGAACGCGTATTAGGTTTGATCGTACGAGGCATTTTCTTGGGCACAAAGCCTGAGGTTGAGTGGTACTACCAGTTCGGTGCGAGCCAATTTTTCCCTGACTATTGGGAAGACTTTGTTGCCCCTATTCCAGAGTCTGAGCGTGACGATATGCTCACGGCATACCATAAACGACTCACTGGCTCAGATGAGTTCGCGCGTATGCGTGCTGCAAAAGCATGGTCAACGTGGGAAGGCCGCACGGCTAATCTAAACCCTTCACCGCTACTCATGGATCACTTCACCCACCCTCGTGAAGCGATGAGTATCTCTCGTATAGAAGCGCATTATTTTATGAATAACTGCTTCTTTGACGATAACCAACTATTGAATAATGCGGCTATTTTAAAAAACATTCCGGGTTATATCGTCCATGGCCGTTATGACATGATTTGTCAGTTAAAGGTCGCTTACGACTTGCATAAGGCGTGGCCGCTAGCTGACTACACCGTTGTTGCAAGCTCAGGTCATGCCGCAAACGAGCCGGGTATTGTGAATGCTCTGGTCAATGCTAGTGATGACCTGATTAGGAAACTATCGTGATTGGACTAATTCAACGAGTCAGTGACGCGCAAGTGGTCGTTGACGGTGAAGTGATTGGTAAAATCGACGGTGGCTTGCTGCTACTGCTCGGTGTGCAGAAGGAAGACACTCAAGCACATGCGGATAAGTTACTGCATAAAGTCATCAATTATCGTGTGTTTGAAGATGATACGGGTCGAATGAATAATTCACTGTTGGATACTGATGGTGAGCTATTAGTGGTGTCGCAATTCACACTGCCTGCTAATACAAAGAAAGGGTTACGCCCTAGTTTTGCATCTTCTGGTGATCCTGCGCTTGCGCGCGAGCTTTATGATTACTTTGTGGTTAAGGCGGGCGAGTCGGTTGTAAAGCCTATTCAAACAGGTGAGTTTGCGGCAGATATGAAGGTGAACTTGACCAATGATGGGCCGGTCACATTTTGGTTGGAAGTTTAAAAAACTAGCATAACTACTGCTCGTCAAAACAAGTCTAGACAAGCCGAAGCGCAAAACGTTATATTGTATCATTTCAACATTCAACTGAATAAATCACTATGAACTCAACGATATTGAAAGCAAAAAAAACGTTTGTCGTATCACTATTAGCGGCTTCTGCATTTAGCTTCAGCGCATTCGCTGAAACACAAAAAGCCCACGAGCATGGTGCAGCACGACTAACCATCGCTACTAACGACGAAGGATTCGAAGTCACACTAGAGACGCCTGCCGCTAATGTGTTTGGTTTTGAGTACAAGCCAACATCTAAAGATGACCTTGCGACGGTTGAAAAAGTTGAAGCGACTTTAAAAAATGGCGACATGCTATTTGCAGCTAACAGTGCTGCTGGCTGTAAGTTTCATGAAGCGTCTATAGAGTCTGCTCTACTTGAAGATCACGACGAGCATCATGATGAAAAGCACGAAGGTCATAAGGATGAGCACGCTGAGAAGCATGACGACCACAAAGATCACCATGATGATGAAAAACATGAAGATCATAAAGATGAGCACGCTGAGAAGCATGATGATCACGAAGAGCATAAGTCAGCGCATAGTGACGTAGATGCTACTTGGCACTTTGATTGTGACAAAGTGAGCACACTTGAAAAAGTTGACGTGAAGCTATTCACTGCATTTCCAAAAGGCTTTACTGACTTAGATGTTGATTGGATCAGTGCAAGCAAGTCAGGTCATGTTGAGCTAGAAAGCGATGGGAGCGTTACTCTTAAGTAATGAATATTGTTGAGCTTAATGAACTCCGATATCGCTGGAAGGGACAATCCAGCGATATTCTTCGTATTCCTGAACTAACGATTACGAAGGGAGAGCACGTCTTTCTCCGCGGTGAAAGTGGTAGTGGTAAAACAACCCTGTTAAACCTACTTGCAGGCATTCTTTCACCCACAGAAGGCAGCATTAAGCTATTAGAAAAGGACCTTAGCCATGCTTCATCAATGGCTAAGGACCGCTTTCGTGCTGACCATATGGGCGTTATCTTCCAGCAGTTTAATTTACTGCCTTATTTATCGGTCGTTGATAACGTCACCCTGCCCTGTCATTTTTCTGCACGACGTAAAAAACAGGCAGGCGATATTCAAGCATCTGCAATACAGCTACTAGATCACTTACAGCTGCACGAAGGCTTACGCAAAAGCCTTGTCACCGAGCTGAGTGTTGGACAGCAGCAACGTGTTGCCGTCGCTCGTGCTCTGATTGGCCAGCCAGAAATCATTATCGCTGACGAGCCAACCTCTGCATTAGACACCAGTACTCGCGACCGTTTTATTGAGTTGTTATTTAGTCAGGCGGAAGCCCAGCAAAGTACCATTATTTTTGTCAGTCATGACCCCCATATTGCCGAGCGCTTTCCGCGTGTTATCGAGCTAAGCGAGATCAACGAGGCCTTATGATTTTATTTAAGCTCACATGGCATAGCCTTTGGAACCGACGCGTCAGTGTCATACTGACGCTACTTTCTATCGCCATTAGCGTTAGTTTGTTACTCGGCGTGGAGTACATTCGTAAAGAAGCGAAAACCAGCTTTCTGAATACTATTTCGGGGACAGACTTAGTTGTTGGTGCGCGTAGTGGCCCGGTGCAACTGCTGTTATACAGCGTATTTCGTATTGGTAACGCTACTAATAATATTACGTGGGATAGTTATCAAACACTTGCTGAACATAAGCGTGTGGCTTGGACTATTCCTTTTTCACTGGGTGATAGTCATAAGGGCTACCGAGTACTGGGAACCAATCAAGACTATTTCAAATATTATCAATATTCCAATAAACAGCCGTTAGCGCTTTCTGCGGGTAAACAGTTTGATGGTGTTTATGATGCCGTAATCGGTGCAGAAGTCGCCAAACAACTTAACTATAAAGTTGGTACAACAATCACGCTCGCACATGGCGCAGCTGCCACTAGCTTTTCTGAACATAAGAATAAGCCCTTTAACATTGTTGGTATTTTAAAACCAACGGGCACACCGATTGACCGTACCGTTCACGTCAGCTTGGAAGGTATTGAAGCGATTCATATTGACTGGAAAGCGGGCTCTCCTGTCGCTGGCTTTGAGATCTCAGCCGAAAAAGCAGCAAGGATGAATCTTACACCCACCAACATCACTGCATTTTTGGTCGGTCTAAAATCACGCGCGACCACCTTCCGCGTGCAACGTGAAATTAATGAGTTTGAGAAAGAACCGCTGCTTGCTGTTGTTCCTGGTGTTGCACTCGCCGAGCTTTGGCAATCTATTGGACAGTTTGAAACCGTACTACGTATTATCACCCTTTTTGTACTCGTGGCAGGGTTGTTAGGTATGCTAACGACATTGCTCTCGACGCTAAATGAGCGACGTAGAGAAATGGCTATATTGCGAGCTGTTGGCGCTTATCCTTGGCATGTATTTTTGCTTTTCTTATTAGAAGCCTTAATTATTGTCGTATTGGGATGTGTTTTGGGGTGCTTACTGGTATTTTTCGGAGTACAACTAGCACAGCCTTGGGTAACCGCAGAGTATGGCTTACACCTAAGTACGTGGATCCTAAATTGGGATGACGCCGTATTACTATTGTTAGTCACTGGCTTAGCTGTCGTATTTAGCACCCTGCCTGCGCTGATCGCTTATCGCCGAGCACTTCAGGATGGTTTAACTGTAAAGGTTTAAAAATGAAAAAGATGAATATTATACCGCTGTTATTGAGTGGCTTGTTGTTAGCCAGCTGTGGTGCGGGATCAAGTGACGCTGATAAACCTTTGGTATCAAAAATTGACCCCGATGTCATTGAGCTAGGTACTGACATCAAAGCAGTTGTGAAGCAACCGAGTAAGGCTGAAAGGGAGTCTGCGGCGACTAGCGAGTTCAAAGAACTTTCATGGGATGACTTAGTTCCGCCTGACTTCCGCCCTGAAAAAATCATGGCTAAGTACCAAGCAGAAATTCAAGCAGCCAAAGAAGGTTCTGAAGAAGAACGCGTATTATATGACAAGGTTATGGCTGAGTTTAATAGTGCGGGTGGCAATGCAGAGCTGCGTGGAAAGACAATACGTATTCCGGGCTTTGTCGCTCCACTAGAAAATGATGGTGAGACAGTTGTAGAATTCTTACTTGTGCCTTATTACGGAAGTTGCATTCACTCGCCACCACCACCAGCTAACCAAACGGTTATGGTTAGTCCTATAAAAGGAAAAAGCATCACGCTTGACCAGACTTACCGACCTGTTTGGGTTGTGGGTGAGATGGAAGTCGGCGATGTGGAAACTGACTTAGCATTAGCGGGATATCAAATTAAGAACGCAAGGGTCGAGCCTTATGTTCAACCGGCTTATTAACGATATAAGGTTTCCTGTTAAGCTAGTAGTTGATAGTTTATTCTACAATAAACTGCATTAATAAACAGAAGGAGCAACTCTTATGTCTGACGTCGCCAATGAGTTTCTGGTAGATGCACCCGATGCAAAGCCACCAGAGCTAACGGCCAACCAAGCACGCGTGCTGGCTAGTTTAGTAGAGAAGCATTTAGCAACACCTAATAGCTACCCTCTAACCGTTCACTCATTAGTCACTGCTTGCAACCAAAAGACCAATAGACAACCCGTCATGTCATTGACTGAAGGCGAAGTCGGCCATCTTTGTAATGAGTTAGTGACGCTTGATTTGGTAAAAATAGAATACGGCAGCCGTGCTAATAAGATGAGTCACTTAGTGATGCGTAGCTTGAACCTAAGCCGCGAAGAACTTGCTGTATTAAGCATACTGATGCTACGTGAGCCATTAACCATTAATGAGATCAAAGCCCGCACCGATAGAATGGTGGCGTTTGAAAGCATCGACAAAGTACAAGCAACCGTCCAAAAGTTACTTAACCGCACTTACCCTTTACTAGTGTTACTTGGCAAAGGCTCAGGACAACGTGAGGATCGTTATTCTCATACGCTGTGTGGTGAGGTTGATATTTCAGCATTTAGCTTTGACGCTTCACCCGTGTCTTCAAGCGCAACTAGCCCTGCTATTGATAGCAACTTGCTTAAACGTATTGAGCAGCTAGAAGAAAAAGTCGCTACGTTGATGGAATTGATTGAGTAGCAGAAGATCGGCACTCACGACGATAGTCACTTTATCTTACTTGCACCAAACGCTATCCAATAGCTATATGGGTAGCGTCAAATAACTATTTTGCCTGTGTCATCAACTAAATGGTCAATATAAATTATTAGTAATAAAGAAATAGCGGTGGGAAATAAACCGTTAAACTTACCGCTTGAGTGCTCTCTTAAAAGCTCGATACAGCCTTGCACACCAATCATTACCTAGCTTTCACTCATAACTCAGTTGCTTAATGTAGGCAAAAAAACAACACTCTAATTATCCACAAATAGTACTCGCCACGCTTTTATACCTATTCGCATTCGATTATTTTTCTTTCTGACATTTATGTCATTTTGCGGTCACTTCCCTGCAATCCCCACGACCCTATACTCGCTCCATATGTTGTTTTTAGCCTTTTTACCACAACACGGTAAAGGTAAAAAAACAGCATAAAACTAACAGACTGACGGGTTTCCCCTCCTCTCTCTTTAAGCCTGTTATTACATAATTACCGGGTCGTTCTTAATAGATGACAAAGAAAACGGTAAGTAGTTATTACTAATTTAATGCGAGTAAACAAGACATGAAAAAACTAATCCTAGCTAGCGCTATTGCAGCAATCACAGCATCAACTGTAGCTACTGCTGCAGACCTTTACACAAACGACGGCGTAACTGTTAGCGTTGACGGTAACTACGAAGTTCAAATCATCCAAGAGATCGGTGAGAACGAAAGTGGCGAAGTTGAGTTTGACGACCTTCAGCTAGACTTCGGTGTTAACTACAAGCTAGGTAACGGCATGGTTGCTTTTGGTAACCTTGGTCTAGATTGGGCTAGCGAAGCTGATGGTATTTTTGATGGAGGAACTGATGGTATTATTGAAAATGACGACGATATCATTGACACAGCTTATGTCGGTTTAAAAGTTGGCGGTCTAAGTACATCTCTTGGTCGTCAATACTGGGGTAGTGATGATTTCGGTGTTGAAAAGAGTTTCGAAATGGACGGCGGTAACGCATTCCCAACAACTGGTGGTTCTGACACTGTTAAATTTGCATACGCTGCATCAAACTACGGCGCAACACTTTCTCACGACCTAGAAGAAGATGACGAGTCTGCAACTGACCTACTTCTAACAACTAAGCTAGGTCCTGTTGACCTTGGCGTTGTATACCAAGACTACAAGTCTGTTCCTGGTGCTGATTCTGTAGAAACATACGGTATCATGGCTTCTGCTGACATCGGCCGAGCTAATGTTGGTATCGACTACAGTGACAATGATACTGATAGCTACACTAACGTTGCTGTTGGTTTCCCAATCATGCCTAAGACTGAAATGGCTGTTGGTGCAACATATGCAGACCTAGAAGGACAAGAAGATATTGTTCAGTACTACGGTAACGTTACACGTAACTTGAACAGCAATGTAAGTGTATTTGCTGAGATCGGCGACAACGACGTAGATGCATCTGACCTAGGTTACATGGCTGGTATGAAAATCGCTTTCTAATTTGATTAGTTAACTTTTTTCGAAAGACTCTCAGTCAACGTTTCTATTCCCTGCGTTGATTGAATAGAGTCAAAATGGTCGGTTTTTACCGGCCATTTTTGTGCCTGTCATATTTATATACCCTACATTGTCAAATGGCATTAATGTCATTTTCCTGCCAGACAGCTGTCAGCTTCAGAGTGCAATAATGATCCCACTTAAATGACATCTCTAAGAGGGAGCAGCCATGAAAACACTATTATCACTTGTTGTAACATCGGTCCTACTTATGGGTGCAACAACAGTTAATGCCGCAGACGTTGATCAAAGCATGAAAGAGACATTAACGACCAAAGACGCAACCAGTTTTGCGGAAGCTTATCAGCTGGGCGTTGAGAAATTATCAATCTTAAAGTCTATCCCGCCTGAACAGTTAACGAATCAAGTACACGGGTACTCATCAAGCATCAATAAGCGCACAGCACGTGTAGAAGACAGCTCTTATGTCACTGTTCAAGAACGTATGTATGCAGACGGCATACTCTGCTATGTAGGCCTAGTCAGCGTTGAAGTCAGTTACCAAGAGCATGACAAAAGAATATTTATTACCGAAAACCCTTAAATGGCAAAAATGTCATTTTACTGAAAGACTGATGTCAGTTTGAATCTGTAATATAACTATCATTAACTAACCACTTGAAGGGATGCCCATGAAAACACTTACATCACTTATGGCTGCTTCTGTTCTCCTAATCAGCGCAGCAACTGCAAACGCAGCTTACTTTGATCAAGACACATTAGTTTCAGAATCTTCTAGTAGCCGTGAAAATGTCTACGAGTTTAATGACGAACTTCAGGCTTTTGCGCCTGGTGTTGATGAAAGCCAGATAGATTTAGAAGATGGCCCTTATGCCAATATTCTAAATAATGTTGTCGCTAGTGTCACAAGACACCACGCTGACAACTAAACTCCTCCTGCGAAGAGGTAGTAAGATTACCCCATAGTCCCTACCTCGTTTGCTTTTAGACTGGCTTTTGCCAGTCTTTTTTTTGCCTGTAAATAACAGCTTTTATTGGATAACAAAATAAGTCTTTAAATGGCAATAATGTCATTTTACTGAAAGGTTTCTGTCAGCAAGCTAGTGACATAATAGACTCACTTAAACGAACTTCTGAAAGGAAATAATCATGAAAACTTTAACATCATTACTAGTAACGTCTGTTCTCCTTATCAGTGCAACAGCAGCAAACGCTTCTAACTTTGAGCGTCACTCAAAAGACATACTAACGACAGAAACAGCGAGCAGCCGTGCAGAGGCTTACCAGCTAGGTACGAGCAAATTATCTCAGCTACAATCAGCATCACCACGCCAACTATTTAATGAGTTGGATATTTTCTCGATTGATGCGGTTGTGAGTTCAGCACACTTAGAAGACGGATCTTTTGTAACTGTACAAGAGCGCATGGGCGCAAACGGCAAACTGGGTTATGTTGGCCTAGTGAATGTTGATGTAAGTTACAACGAAGAAAGAGACGACGATTAATAACGTTCCTCAGTAGTACACAGTTTTACATTTCCTCCTCCCTTTTTAAGACCGGTTTTTCCGGTCTTTTTTTTACCTGAAATTTAGTGACAAAATAAATCTTTAAATGGCAGCAATGTCATTTTCCTGAAAGGTTTGTGTCAGCAAGCTAGTGACATAATAGATTCACTTAAACTAAAACCTTCAACAGGAAACATATCATGAAAACATTAACGTCATTAGTAGCAGCATCAGTTCTTTTAATCGGCGCATCAGCAGCTCAAGCATATGACTTTGAGCAAAACGAAAAAGACACGGTCATGACAGAAACAGCGGCTAGCCGTTCTGAAGCTTACCAGTTGGGTCTGAACAAATTGACACAACTCCAGTCTGCATCACCTCGTCAGCTGTTCAATGAATTAGATATTTTCTCGCTAGATGCTGATGAAAATACGACCCGTCTTAAGGATGGTGCTTACATTACGGTTCAAGAGCGCGCAGCAGCAATGGCCAGACTGGCTATGTTGGCTTAGTCAATGTTGACGTCACTTACTTAGAAGACAGAGACAACGACTAATTATTGTCTCTCAGTAGTACCGCAGTTAATTTCATGCTGCACTCCTCCCTTTTTAGACCGGCTTTTTGTCGGTCTTTTTTTGTCTGTACATAACGTCTTTTATTTAATAACAAAATAAGTCTTTAAATGGCAGTAATGTCATTTTTCTGAAAGGTTTTTGTCAGCAAGCGATGACATAATAGACCCACTTAAACGAAAACCTTCAACAGGAAACATATTATGAAAACGTTAACTTCACTAGTAGCAGCATCTGTTCTTTTAATCGGCGCATCAGCAGCTCAGGCTTATGACTTTGAGCAACACAAGAAAGACACTCTAATCACTGAAACAGCGAGCAGCCGTGCAGAAGCTTACCAGTTAGGTACGAGCAAATTGTCTCAACTACAGTCTGCTTCACCACGTCAGCTATTTAATGAGTTGGATATCTTTTCGATCGATGCAGATATTAATTCAGCGAAACTACAAAACGGATCTTATGTCACTGTTCAAGAGCGCATGGGCGCAAACGGTAAACTTGGTTTTGTCGGCCTGGTGAATGTTGATGTGAGTTTCAACGAAGATCGTGACAACGACAACGATTAATAGCACTACTCCGCAAGACCGCAGTTAATTTCATGCTGCACTCCTCCCTTTTTAGACCAGCTTTTTGTCGGTCTTTTTTTGCCTAAATATAAACTGCTTGATTTAAGTACAAGATAAGACCTTAGATGGCAGAAATGTCATGTTACTGAAAGAGTGAGGTCAGTTTTTTAATGCAATAATTACTCTATTAAAAGGAATGTTAAACGCTTCCCTGCAGACCAGAGGTTTGGTGACTAAATATCATCATGCCTCTGTTTTATTTTTTAATATAAGATAGTCTAAACACTTTGCACCAAAGGAAATACACAGCATGAAACTGTTGGTCATAGAAGATGAAGTAAAAGCGGGACAATATCTCCAGAAAGGCCTGACAGAGTCTGGGTACACTGTTGACCTTTGTTGTGATGGCGTTGATGGTTTATATCATGCAACTAGCCAACCCTATGACCTAATCATTCTAGACATCATGCTGCCCAAACTTAATGGATGGCAAGTGCTTCAAACACTTAGAAGTAGCGAAATAGCTACCCCTGTTATTATGCTTACAGCCAAAGACCAGATCGAGGATCGCGTTAAAGGTTTAGAGTCCGGTGCAAATGATTACATCGTAAAACCTTATGCCTTTGCAGAATTACTAGCCCGCATTCAAAATGCACTGCGTACTAGCAACCCTCCCCAATCAAGCGCTCAAAACTCTTCGACCATTGTAATTGCTGATCTTGAGTTAGACCTACTAAAGCGCACAGCCACTCGCCAAGGAAACTCTATCCCGTTGACGGCCAAAGAGTTTTTATTGCTTGAGTTATTTATGCGCAAAGCAGGCCAAGTACTCTCACGTACAAGTATTGCATCACTGGTATGGGACATGAACTTTGATAGCGATACAAATGTTATCGACGTAGCGGTAAAGCGACTTCGACAAAAAGTAGATAAACCTTACGAACAACCATTAATCCATACTATTCGAGGCATGGGGTATAAATTCGAAGCGGTATCTTCATGATATTTAACCGCAAACCGTCAATGCGAAAAAATCTAATATTGATGTTTCTTGGTATAACGGTGGTACTTCAGCTAATGCTTGGGTCAATCGCGCAGTACACCATTAAAAAACACTTTTTGGATCTTGGATCTAGTTACATCCATGAAAGCTTTACCGCTCTAAACCGCAATACCGCTATTACGCCTTATCAGCAAAAAATGATCCGTGGCTTTGAAAGAAACTCGTTGAAGGTCTGGAACATTGAAAATAATATAATTAGTTACCAGAACTCATCAGCATCACTACCTAGTGACCCATCAAAGTTTGTTTTAGATAACAAAGCGAGTATGTACTCTCGTCAGTGGATAGATAAGGAAGATCACTACCTCGCAGAATCTTTCTACATAAATGAAACAACGACTGTGGTTGTAGGCATAAACATTAACAACCATATCGAATTTTTTGAGGCTGTTAGCACCATGTTTTTCTGGTTCACGACAGTCATGACATTACTTGCAGGTCTATATAGTGTTGTTATTGTTAGTAATGGTTTAAGGCCGCTTAAACGCTTTGAGAACTACATAGCACGTATACGTCCTGGTCATCTTGATATTCGTATTCCGACTCAAAAACTCCCATCAGAGCTGGAAGAGTTGGCCATTGGGCAAAATAACATGCTTGACCGCTTAGATGAAGGTTTCAAGCGCCTGAGTGACTTCTCATCAGACATCGCTCATGAGTTACGCACACCGCTCACTAACCTGACCACACAAACTCAGGTTGTGTTATCGAGCGACCGCGATGTTGCTGAGTACCGTGATATTTTAGGCTCAAACCTAGAAGAACTTGAGCGTATTAACAAAACAATTAATGACACCTTATACCTCGCTAAAGCTGAAAATTCATTACTCTACAAGAATAATGAAAAGCTAAAACTAGAAGACGTTATTGATCAACTCATTGAATACCACAGTATTGCTGCAGAAGACAAAGAGCTAGAGATTAAAATGGTAGGTACAGGTGTACTTAATTGCGATAAGCAAATGTTCCAGAGAGCAATAAACAACTTGCTGTCAAATGCCGTTCGCCACTCTACGCCCTTCTCAACGATACGCATCTTGATTAAGCAAGAGGAAGACCAAGACCTAACCATAAGCATTAATAATGTCGGTGACACTATTCCTGCGGACTGCCTACCGTTTATTTTTGGGCGTTTTTACCGCAAAGATAAATCACGAGAGCATGATTATGGCTTTGGTGCAGGCTTAGGCTTGGCTATTACTAAGTCAATTATTGAGACTTATGGCGGGACGATTACAGCTGAATCATTTGAAGGAAAAACAAAATTTGAAATGTTTTTCCCAGCAGAGAAGCTAGTATAAAAATACTTACAACTTCTTTGCTAGCATCTGCATCCTAACTTCACATTTTACGATTAAAGTGGCTACTAAAATCTTAAATATGGGTGACTTATATCACACACATTTTTGTACTTTATAACGAGTTAAAGACTCACACTGCCACCTTGGTAAAACGAACAATGAAGACAACACTTGCCTTAATCTCTTCGGCGCTATTATTAAGCACGTGCGTTTGTGCTGGAGAAACAGCACCAACGACATCTCCTACAGATTTTGGTGAAGCAGCTAGAAAGTTAAACGTAACAAAGAAAGCACTCATCGAAGCGCTACAAGATGCAGGTGCCCCCAACGCTGACTTTTCAAAAGTTTCGGATAACCTTGGCGTGAGCATTTATGCGTTGAAAGCAGTATTGCCTAAGAGACTGGGCCAATAAAACGGCCTTAAATACCTGAAGGTAAAACTTAAAAGGAACGGCTAGTAGGTCTCTAGCTGTTCCTTTTTTGTATCTAGAAAATTATTAAGACAGAACTCAGCTAAACGTTTTAAGACCGATCACCTTCAAGCGCATCCTCGACCACACCCTTCACACAACGCTGCAAATAAGGGTAAGTATCTGTCCCATAGTAATGATAGATACCATTCGGAAACTCAGGTGTTACACCAAAACGACCATTGCACTCATCCAAATCACCCGAACCCTCTACATACTCCCAGTCTTGTTTAAACGTACCTAGTGGGAAAGTATCTACTGAAGGTCTTGTCGGACTTTGTGTCAGCATTAACTGATAACTTCCTTTCATCTTAACCAAGGGTGACACTGAACTCATCACACCAGAATAACCATAACGCGCGTAAATCGGGAAACCATCGGCCGCCCAAGCAATCAATGTCATTTTATTGCTATGAACTCCGAGTGATAAAATAAACGCTTCTGGCAAGCCATGATAGTGATAAGTACCATCAGGCCGCACATGTGCATTATTGTAATCAATACCAAAATCAAAGCCGCCTTGACCCAGCACTTCAATACTCCAACTCGCACTATTATCTGTAAGACTGCAAAAGTCACCCGAGTCATCACAGGAACCTTCTGTAGACGCGTCAATTTCTACACCATTTAGCATATAACCTAGCGCACCAGATAAGCCACCTAGCACAATCACTTTATCTGTTAGCACAGGCGCTAATGGATAGATGACAGCAACCTCGTTTTCGCTAATCGTATTTGAATTTCCAGCATTGGGGAAGGTACCTACGGCGTGGTCAGGCACACCATTTGCAATGAGTTCACGCGTGGTATCTGTGCACGTCCAGTCAGAAAGGCTCGGTAGGTTTACTGAGTCAGAGTCATTGTAGGTACTACTACTGTAATCACATTCAATGCCTGATGTTGTTCCTTCGCCTGTCGCTGTTCCATCAGTCACAGTAATGGTAACTTCGTCAGTAACCGTGTCTATCCCATCACTAACTGCGACTTGAAAGATGTAAGTACCTACTTCGTCGGCAGTAAATGATGGGTTAACAATGGTCGTTTCACTCAACGCTGCTGAGCTAATGGTTGCGGTAGTTATCCCGGTAGACCAGTCATAAAAGAGTATATCTGAGTCTATATCTGAGCTGCCACTGGCATCTAAACTCACGGTGCTACCCGCTGCAACATTCTTATCTACACCCGCATCCGCGATTGGTGCCGTGTTTGTGACTGCCGCCTTAAACGCTGTATCACTTATGAAGTCTGAAGCATATGAATCGTCATTTGACGATGATAGACAAGCGCTCAAAAGCAGTGCCGATGCACAGATTGATAGATGCCGCATTTAGAGTCCCCTTTATTTTTTTGGCTGCAATACGGCCAGACTGTAACTTAAAATTTAAGGGGAATTGTGCAGCTATTGTGAAGACTGTCGGCGCTTACGGTCGTACGTAACTATAACCTTGTTCCTGCAACTCGATAATACGCGCCAGACCCGTCTGAACTTTACCGACACCTTCAATCAACTCAGGCTGCTTACCTGTATTACGAGCAATCGTATCCATGGTATTACCGCAGGCCGTAACCGTAACATCTTCAAATATCAGGCTAGTTACACGCTCAAGTACCGTGCTTTGTTTTGTGACCATACTCAGCCCCGGGCCATAAGCCACAATCTCAATCGCGATATTATCAATGCCATAATGCTTTTGCAGGTTTACAGCGTTACTCAACGCCAATGCATGAACTTTTGGATCGGCCGTACTGACTTGAATCACGACCTTATGATCAGGCTCAAAACCGTCAGAAGCATCCTCAACTTCCTTGGCAAACGACACCATGCTGACAACTAAGGCCAACCCCAACGCTAATACACTCGCTAACATTGCTTTCATTATTCTTTCCTTGCTCTTGCCATCGTTGAACGGCTTATTAACCTAACCAATATTGATACTAACTGACTTGGACTAGACACAGATTTCAAGTCCAAAAAAAGCCTCGAAATGAATACACATACGAGGCTTTCAGTCGTTAACATTTAGAGTATCCAACCATTAGAAAACTGGATGAAAAATCCCTTTAACGACAATCAATAATATATACAAAGCCAGCATAGCAGCCATCGGTGTTAAATCCATCATACCCACTGGCGGAATGAATTTACGAAAAGGTGCAAGCAATGGCGCCGTTAAACTATTAATCAACGGCAATACAGGGTTGCCTTGTGCGCTACCAATCCAACTAATAACTGCCATAATTAATAGCCCGATAATGTACATCCAAATCACTGAGCTAATCAGTTCACCGACCGACATAAACAGTAGGCTGACAATACTAAAACCGGCGCTCATCATCGAATTAAGCAATATGCCTTTAATCAAAATAATGATGTAAGCCACTGCCACTGCAGATGTATCAAGCTTACCAATAGATGGCAAAAAGCGTCTTGCGGGTACCAACACTGGGTTGGTTATTTTGACCAAAAACTGCGATAGCGGATTATAAAAATCAGCACGTGCGTATCCTAATAAGAAGCGCAAAATGATCGCGGAAGTATAAAGCGACAATATGGTTTGAACTAAAAAAACACCAATATCTAACATCACTGACATAACAAATTATCCTTATGATTTTTCAATAGCTGGCTGGCCGCCACTTAATACAATTGAGCGATTAGCTGCAGCTTTCAAGGCACTATCAAATATCCCTTCAAGACCTGACGCTTGGAGGTCATTAATCGCTGCTTCGGTTGTGCCGCCTTTCGAGGTTACTTTTGCGCGCAGTACTGCTGCTGAGTCAACACTTTCCATCGCTAACTTAGCCGCACCAAACGCGGTTTGCTGTACCAACAAGCGAGCTTGCTCTGGCGTAAAGCCAAATGACTCTGCTGACTGCTGCATCGCTTCCATGACTAGAAAGAAATACGCAGGGCCTGAACCCGATACTGCGGTAACAGCATGTAGCATATCTTCATTATCAAGCCACATCACTACGCCAACCGCACGTAACATGCTTTCTGCTAGGTTCTTTTGCTCAGCGCTAACGCGTGAATTTGCATATAAACCTGACATACCTGCACCCACTAACGCGGGCGTGTTTGGCATACAACGTACAACAGGAAGCTCACCACCTAACCAACGGCTAAGGCTAGACTCACTGACACCTGCCGCAACTGAAATAATCATTGGCTTCGTTTTTTGGACGCTCGGCTCTAAGCCTTCACAAACCACTTGCATAACCTGTGGCTTCACTGCGAGTACAATCACATCGGCAGTACTCACCGCTTGATGGTTATCAGTCGTTGTATGACAGTTTGGGAACTGCGCACGAACCACGTCAAGCTGACTTTCATTAGGGTCAGATACCGTAATTTCTACCGCAGAATCAGACTCAACTAAGCCTGCAATAATGCTACTAGCCATATTGCCAGCGCCGATAAAGGTGATTTTTGTATTCGTTGTCATGCGTGTGTACCTATTGTTTGTTCTTAGGTTCGGGCACCAAAAATAGCGGTACCAATTCTTACAATCGTTGCGCCTTCGGCAATGGCAGCGGGCATATCACTACTCATACCCATTGATAAGGTATCTAGCTCATAGCCTTTGGCATTTAAGGTATCTTTTGCGGCGGCAACTAAAGCGAAATTAGCGCGCTGCGTCGCCTCATCGTGTGTCGCTTCTGGGATCGCCATGAGGCCGCGCAGTTTCAAATTAGGTAGTTTTGACACTGCTTCTGCTAATGCTTCGAGCTCACTGAGGCCGACTCCCGACTTACTCTCTTCATTGTTTACATTGAGCTGCAAACACACGTTAAGTGGAGGTAGTTCAGCAGGACGTTGCTCACTCAAACGACGCGCTATCTTTAAGCGGTCGATGGTATGCACCCAGTCGGCAATGTCGGCAATGTCTTTGCTTTTATTGGATTGCAGGGCGCCAATGAAGTGCCACTCGATATCGAGTGATTTCAACGCTTGTGCTTTCTCGACCAGTTCTTGCACATAGTTTTCACCAAATGCACGCTGTCCTGCGTCATATGCTTGCTTGATAGCATCTACACCATGGCGCTTACTGACGGCTAACAACTGAACGTGGCCAAACGCCCGATTAACAGGCTTGCAACACTCGGCAATCTCTGCGCCAATTGTCTGAAGATTATGAGGGATATTAGGCATCTATGGTACGGTCAAACCTGTATTTTCTAAATAATAAAAAGTCTAATCATGGATATTACACAACTGCTGGCCTTTTCGGTAAAGAATAACGCCTCTGACTTGCATATCTCGGCCGGTCAGCCTCCTATTATTCGTGTAGACGGCGACATGCGTCGCGTCAATCTACCAGAGCTTGAGCATAAAGATGTTCACAGCATGGTTTACGACATCATGAATGATAAGCAACGTAAGGACTTTGAGGAAAAGTGGGAAACTGACTTTTCATTCGAAATCCCTGGCGTAGCTCGCTTTCGTGTTAACGCATTTAACCAAAACCGTGGTGCGGCAGCTGTATTCAGAACAATCCCAAGTAAGATCCTTAGCTTGGAAGATTTAAACGCTCCGTCGATCTTTAAGAAGATCACTGATAAGCCGCGTGGTTTAGTCTTAGTAACTGGCCCAACAGGTTCTGGTAAGTCGACGACGCTTGCAGCCATGATTGACTACAAAAACAAGAATGACTACGGCCATATTTTGACCCTTGAAGACCCGATAGAATTTGTTCACGAGAGTAAGAAATGCTTGATTAACCAACGAGAAGTTCATCGTGATACTAAGAGCTTTGAAGCGTCACTACGCTCAGCCCTTCGTGAAGATCCCGATACTATCTTGGTCGGTGAGCTGCGTGACCTTGAGACAATTCGACTTGCACTAACCGCTGCTGAAACGGGTCATTTAGTGTTCGGAACACTCCATACAACCAGCGCACCAAAAACCATTGACCGTATTGTTGATGTATTCCCTGCCGCTGAAAAAGACATGGTTCGCTCAATGATTTCAGAGTCACTTGAAGCAATCATTTCTCAGACACTACTTAAGAAAACAGGCGGCGGACGAGTCGCTGCTCACGAGATTCTAATCGGCACACGTGCTATTCGATCAATGATTCGTGAGAACAAAATCGCACAGATGAAATCAACACTACAAACCAGTGCTGGTGAGGGTATGCAAACCCTAGATCAGGCATTGCAAAAGTTGGTTTCTCAAGGGCTAATCACCAAAGAAGTTGCTATATCTAAAGCAGATAGCCCAGACGCAATCTAAATAATAAAAATAACACTTTCAGGGAGTACTATTATGGATAAAGAAAGTGCAATGGCATACGTTCATAGTCTGCTGCATAACGTCTTAAAGCTTAATGGTTCGGATCTTTTTGTCACCGCAGGTGCGCCACCTAGCGTGAAAGTCAGCGGTCTAATGAAACCACTGTCTAACCAAAAGTTGAATGAAGACCAAGCACGCATGTTGGTTCGTTCAATCATGAACGACAAACAGATGCGTAACTTTGAAGAGCACATGGAAGGTAACTTTTCTATTAGCCTTCCTGGGTCTGACCGTTTTCGTGTAAATGCATTTACCCAGCGTGGTTGTGCAGGCATGGTTTTGCGACATATTCCAAGTGATATTCCAAGCTTCAAAAAGCTAGGTATTCCACCAGTGCTTAAAGACTTAACGATGACGACGCGTGGTTTGATTATCATGGTGGGTTCTACAGGTTCGGGTAAGTCGACAACACTTGCGGCGATGGTCGATTTGAGAAATGAGGCAACACAAGGCCACATTATTACCATTGAAGACCCGATTGAATTTACTCATCAACACAAAGGCTGCTTAATCACTCAGCGTGAAATTGGTCTCGATACTGAAGACTATGAAATCGCTATGAAGAACACTCTGCGTCAGGCGCCTGACGTGATTTTATTGGGTGAGGTACGTGACCGCGAGTCGATGGAATATGCCATAAGTTACGCTGAGACCGGTCACTTATGTATGACCACCCTTCATGCTAACAGCACTAACCAAGCGATTGACCGTATCATTAACTTCTTCCCAGAAGAGCGACGTGAGCAACTCTTGATGGACTTGTCGCTTAACTTGAAAGCCATTGTGTCACAGCGTCTGACTCGTACTAAAGACGGTAAGGGACGCTTCCCTGCCGTTGAAGTCATGATCAATTCACCGATGATGGCTGACCTGATTTTGAAGGGTGACATAGCAGGCATGAAAGAGCTCATGGCCAAGTCGAACCAGTTGGGTATGTGTACGTTTGACCAAGCACTCTTCCAAATGATTGATGCAGGTCTAATTACTGTTCAAGAAGGCATGAGAAATGCTGACTCGATCAATGATCTAAGACTACAACTGAAGCTGCATAGCCGTAAGGCAAAAGGTGGAGATTTCTTCGAAGGTACAGATAGCATGTCGATCGAAGACGTTTATGACGAGGCTGCACTATGAGTGATAGTCCTTTAAAGATAGCCGCGCTTCTAGCAGCAATGGTGAAGTACGAAGCGTCTGATTTATATTTAACGACTGGCGCTAAGGTCTCACTTAAAGTGATGGGAGGCTTCAAGCACCTAACGAAAGAGTCGTTAAAGCCGGGCATGGTTGAGAACTTAGCCAAAGGAATGTTTAGCGACGAAGAGTGGGCAACTTTTGAAGCCACGCGTGAAGTTAATAAAGGCCTTGCCATTGAAGGCGTTGGTCGTTTTCGAGTCAATGGTTATTATCAACGAGGCGAAGTATCTCTTGTCGTGCGCCACGTGCGTTCAGACATCATGGCACCTGAAGAGTTAGGCTTACCGGAAGTACTCAAAGAATTAGTCATGAAAAAGGATGGCCTTGTGCTATTCGTTGGCTCTACTGGTGCGGGTAAATCCACATCAATGGCCTCATTAATTCAGTACCGAAATGAGCGACATGCTGGGCATATTCTGACGATCGAAGACCCTATTGAGTTTATCTTCACACACGACCAGTCAATCATTGGCCAACGTGAAGTCGGCTTTGATACCTTGTCTTACAAAAACGCGATGCGTGAAGCGATGCGTGAAGCACCGGACGTTGTCATGGTTGGTGAGGTACGAGATACCGAAACAGTTGACTCTGCAATGGGGTTTGCCGACACAGGTCACTTGGTCATTACCACGCTACATGCAACAAATACGACTCAAGCACTAGATAGATTATTGTACCTATTCCCTGCTGAGCAAAAGCAACGGATTTTGATGGACTTGTCGCTTAACCTTCGGGGTATTGTTGCACAACGATTGATTCCAGATGTTTATGGCAGACGTGTACTCGCCAGTGAAGTGTTGATCAATACGCCCTTCATTAGTGAAATTATTCGTAAGGGTAATACTCATGAGTTGGCTCAACTGCAAGAGAAAGGCTCAACCGATGGTATGCACACGTTTGATCAGTCTTTAGTAAAGCTTTTCCTAGCGGGTCGAATCACCAAAGAGAAAGCACTAGAAAATGCGACCTCTAAAAACAACCTCGAATGGCGCATTAACTTTGAACAAAAGGCTGGAACAGACGACGAGCATGGGGTAACCTCCGAGCAAAACGGCTCAGAACTGCCGGAACTAGAACATTAAATAGTTAGGGGAATACCATGAAAAAACTAATGCTACTGACCGTAGTTGCAAGTACTTACTTTGTTGTTGGCTGCTCAGGCCAGCAAGTTGCAGGTGCGACAATTGGTGTTGCAAAAGTACCGTTTAAAGTTGCCGGCGCAGTAGTGACTGCAGGCGCAACCGTTGCAGGTACAGTTGCAGGCACAGTCGCTGGTGGACCCGTTGGCGGATTGGTTGGCGGCGCAGTTGCCGGCACAGTCGTTGGCGCTATTACACCTTAATCTAAAGGCTAACAGCTTGGGGGAAAAAGTCTGGTATAGTTGGCTCAACCACATACTGGAATTCACGATGTATCGCGACGATAATTATGATAATTTTCTCGCTGTTTGTAGGCCTCAGCTTACAAGCATTTTTTTTGCGCTCGGACATAACGACGTATGAACAGATCGGACAGTGACTCTAAGCTGCTTTATCAGCGAGCAGAAGAGCTACGTAAAGCTAATAAATCTAGTGAAGCTCAACAGCAATACCTAGATACCATCAAGTATACCCAAGGCCGAACGGAACAACGCAACCAAGCAACTATTGATCGCGCTGGTAGTGCTCAAACTCGTTTGAAAGTAAAACTTGCAGCGTTCTTGATGATCCCTGTGGTACTCGCAGGCGCCGCTTACGCAACTTTTCGTTATATTGATAATGACTTTGCCGAGCAACAAGCTCAAACCGATCCAAAAACCTTTCTATTTGTTGAATGGCTCGCAGACAGACAAACTAAGCAAGTACTCAGTAATTTAGTTCAGGCAAACCCAGACCTAAGTTTTGACTTTAGCAGCTCTGCATCCGCACTAACGCCAGCCGAACTACTCGCGTCAATGACTTCCTCAAGTATGCAAGAGCGGTTTCGTCAACAAGGCCTGCAAGAAGATGATGACACCGGTGGGAATAATACTGAGGGTGACGGAAGTGGCGCCTTCCAGTGCAGCCTTGAGCCTGCCCCCCAATGCAACGACATGCCAACCGCTGGTGGCGCTAGACGAAACGAAATTGAGCTAATTGTAAATTCCTACCGTGCAGTGCTTGATAATGAAAAAGACTGTGCAAAAGTTGAAACTTCAATTCAAGCTATTGGTAAAGAAGTAAAATGGCGACGCAGTGAAATTGATATTAAATCAGATTTAGAAAGTGTTGCGCTTCGCTGCTTCTCTCGTCAAGAAAACTATGAAAAAGCCATCGAATACTCAAGAAAAATGCAGTGTTCTAAAGATCCAAGTGCCATCAACTCAAGTTACTGGCACCTGACTGCGAATTATCACAAAAGTGGTGACATCGAAAAAGCTAGAACGATGTACTCATGCTTTAGAGAGTCCGTTTCCTTTATTGCAAAATCTAGCCCTGAGCCATGGCGAGTCGCTTCTGGACATAGAGAGTCTGGTGCACTGGCATGGCTATATTTCAACGACCTAGATACAGCCGTTAGTGAGCTAGAAGCGGCACGCAACGCCTTAAAAAAAGCACGCGACCAATCACCCGTCCTTCGGAGTGTTGCAGCAGAAGTTGACCTCGATTTACTAGAAACGTATGTCACTGCAAATATCGACCCTAAAACGTTCGCCGCATTGCATAACGACATCAACAACAGTGGCTTGCTGACTGATGGCTACAAACAAATTAAAGACGCATTGGCAGGAATTTATTATTTGCAGAACAATAACAATGCAGATGCGGCTATTGCACTAGGAAACGTTGCAGAACGTTTTAAACATTTACCAGAATACATTTGTGACTGGGACTGGTCTGGCTTCCAACGCGGACTGAGTGACTCGATTAAAGACCCCGTTGCTCGACAAAAAGCTGACCAACTAGTTGTCGCAACTGACTGCTATGTTACACAAACCTCTGATGAACGCATCGCGAAAGTACGTGATGTCTTACAGTGGCTTAAGCGCTAGGAGGCAACATGATAGACAGTCTATTACTAAAGCTGATTGAACAAGAGTCCAATAGCGAAAACATTGAAGCGATGACTGCTGACGGGTTTGAGCAGCCGAGCTTCTATGACCACTGGATACTGCCGTTACGCTATGTATTAGCGATGCGCTACATCAAGCATAAAAAAGCCGTGCTTGGCACATTTAAGACGCAGGGGATTTACCCCGTATTTCGTCGAGACTTTATCGGTGCCATGCAACAGCGCTTGCAACAAAAAGTTTGGTTTAGAGACGGCATCATGCCATCAACCCTACTTAGTCCTTTGTCAAAAGTCATATTTTACCCGCTGATCATTGCAGGTTTGCTTATTGGAAGCTGGCAAGCTCATACGTGGTATGTAAATAAAAACATGCACCTCGCCTTAGCAGACCGTATGCCCTACTACAGTGAACTACTGCACCAAGCTTTAGTTGCTAAGCAGTACGCTGCACAAAAACCATTAGAAGAAATTCTTGCAAAAGCCGAGCTTGAAAAACAGCACATTGTTAGCTTAGTCCCTAACAAAGGTGGGGTACGTACAGAGATGGAACGTGCCCTATCCAGCATGCAAGATGACACGTTAAGTAGCGCAGAAGTCATGATCTTTTTCAAAAGACTGAATGCTGAGATGGATATACAGAATCTGCCTTACTATATGTCGCCTAAGTTATTTACCGATGAGTGCAGCAGCTTTGCTCCCGGAGTCGACAAAGAAGAAAATGCCATCATTAACTTGCTGAGCCGCCTTCTTAATGAACAAAAAGTTGATGATAGCGTGCCACTTTGCCGTACCGGCATTATTACCGTGTACAAAGTCCAAGATAGAAAGGCGCTAGACTACATCGAAGACAATCTAGAAGATGAAGAGCTACCGCTTTATCACGTCTACCGTGCAGATAGAGTGCCAGCCGCTGATGGTGCGCTGGGCCTCACGTTTAAGAGCCAAGGTATCGGCTCGCTTATTCTATTGGATCAAATAAAACGCTTCAGTGAGCAGTCAGTATTACCCGCACTTACCTTTCAGGGACGCTCTTTCATCATCCCTTATTGGCTACAGGGCTACTACGACATTGAAGAAAATATTACCAAAAACTACAAGTCAGATATCACTGAGCTTTTCTCAAGCCCAGAGTCATTGAAGTTGCTTCGCAGTGCCGCTAAAGAAATGCTACTCGACCAACAACACCTAGCTTCATCACGTATGCAGCAAACTTTGCAGCGCTCACTTCCAGCAACAAGCTCAGAAGGTGCGCTCGACGTTATTAGTGGAATGATGGATACCTTGCGAGAGCCAAAACCTCAACCCGCCCAAAAAGCGGCAAAGGCTGAGCTTGAAAAGCTCATGACAAGTCTGTTACCGAGCATTGAATATCACGAGGCTTATCATCAGATTGAAAAAGGCGACTGGAAAGAACCTAGCTGGGTAGCAGAAGAGTTCTCATCACTCAGCGAGCGTGGCGTCGAAAGCAGTCTTGAAGAGTTAGGTGCTTATCTAACACAACTGGTCTATACCGACTCAAACCACAAAGTCTGGCTCACCAAGTTATTGTTATTTTCAATTAATTCAATGACTCAAGGACAGCCTGAGTATTACGCATCTTCTGTTATATTTTCTGCCATGCAAGACACCTACTTGCTGCAAGATATTTCACCTAACCATCGTTTAACCGTCGATGAGAAGGTAGAAATCTATAAGGCACTCTCGACGTACAATATCAGTGAGCTTCAAGACATGGCTAAAGTCGTCTTTGAAGCTTTATTTGAGCGCCCAGTGGTGACCCTGCAATAAATTAGTTAAGATGTTTGAAAATAAGTCATAAATTGGGAGATCGAAACGTGAATAAAACTATTATAAAGCCTGCATCTAAAGCGTTATCACTACTTACTCTAATTGCATTAACGACTGCTTGTAGTACTCAAAACCTTTCCTCTATACCTGGTAGTCAGCTGTATGGTCAAGAAAAGGAAGAGACGAAAAAAGCGGTGACTACTACTGCAAAGAAAGCCGCGCCTGTCGTGCCTGAAGTCAATACCGACCTTACTGTGCCGATGCGTAAAACGATACTAAAAGCACCCACGGTCGTAGCAACAAATAATACAAGCACAGCTACAACTGCAAGTACCGGAACCACTTCTGCTTTTGGTGTAACCGCTACCGCACCTAAAATGACCGTTGCAGCACCTGTTATTACCAAGCCTACGCAAGCACCTATTTCTAGCGCCAAGGTAACAACCATTCCAAAACCTGCTGCTGCAAAAGTGATGGCAACATCAAAGCCTGCCGCTACACAAAATACAACGCGTCGCTTAACACTTAATGGTAGTGCAACGTTTAAAACGGGTAGCTCTCGTCTAAGTGCTGACGGCAAGACAAAACTAAATTCACTAGCACGTAGTTTAAGCGCAGCGAACACCACTATTACTCGCTTACTTATAGAAGGCCATACTGATAGCTCAGGCTCTGCGTCTACAAACCAAGTCCTGTCACTTAAGCGTGCCAATGCAGTCGCTGACTACCTAGCTCAACAAGGTCTAATGCGATCATCAATGACAACGGTTGGCTTAGGTGAAAGCACACCCGTTGCTGACAACAAAACAAAAGCAGGACGCGCACAGAACCGTCGTGTAGAAATTACTGCAACAGGAAGCCGACAAACTACGCGCTAAGCGTTAAACTGCGGCATGCCAAACACACCACCTAATACGCTTAGGGTCGTTATACCGCGACCGCTATATCAAGCTTTTGATTACGAATGTGACAGCCAGCCTTTACCCGATCCTGGCTGTCGCGTGCGTGTGCCTCTCGGCCCAAACCATAGCGTTGTTGGTATTGTCATAGAAAATGGCTTTGTCAGTGAGTTTGAAAAACTCAGACCCATTGAGTCAGTATTAGATGAAGCGCCACTACTCGACAAACCCTTATTAGACTTACTTCAGTGGGCCAGTGTTTATTATCACCACCCCATTGGCGAAGTCTTCTTCACCGCCCTCCCCAACCGCTTGCGAGCCGGAAGACCGTTACAAGAAAACTTTGAATGGCATTTACAGTGCACCGATGTAGATGACGCGCTTAGTCAAATCAAACGTGCCAAACTGCAACAAGACTTACTCACTAAACTGCAAAAGAGTAGCCTCACAGAAGCGCAACTCACAAGTCTAATGATGAGTAAGTGGCGTAAGCCAATGCAGCAATTAGAAGATAAAGGTTGGGCCGAGCGGAGACTGGTTGTCCCTAAAAAGTCATCGGGTACTGACGTTGACCACCCTAACCAACACCTAATAGAGCTTAGTGACGAGCAAGAGCAAAACCTGACGCAACTAGCCGAATGGGTTGAAGCTGACGAATTACAACCCGTCTTGCTGCACGGTATTACGGGTAGCGGTAAAACCGAAATTTATTTGCGTGCCATCAAGCCTGTTTTAGAAAAGGGTCAGCAAGCCTTATTAATGATCCCTGAGATAGGTTTAACACCCCAACTATTCCAACGTTTCTGTGACTTCTTCCCTCAGCAGACTGTCGTCGCCTTGCACTCTGGACTGAATGACACCCAACGTGCGCAAAACTGGCAAAGTGCTCATAGCGGGGAAGCAGATGTTGTGGTCGGAACACGTTCATCCATATTTTGTGCCTTTGAAAACCTTGGCATCATTGTTATTGATGAAGAGCACGATGGCTCGTTTAAGCAGCAAGAAGGCTTCCACTACCATGCTCGTGACTTTGCAGTTAAACGTGCGAGCCAGTTAAAAATTCCCATTATTTTAGGTAGTGCAACACCTGCGCTAGAAACGTTGCTCAATGCAGACCGCAAACGCTATCACTACCTACAGCTAAAAAGTCGTCCCGGCACACGTACCCCTCCTAAGACGTCTATTCTCGACTTAAAAGGACAAACCACAGAAGCGGGTGTATCCAATACATTACTAAAACTGGTCGCCGAACAAATTAAAGATGGCAACCAAGTAATGCTGTTTTTGAATCGTCGAGGCTTTGCACCGGTACTATTATGCAATAGCTGTGGCTGGCATGCCGTCTGCCCAGCCTGTGATACAGACATGACTTATCACGCATCCCGAAATAAGGTTATTTGCCATCATTGTGACTATCAACAACAGGTAGGAACGCAATGTCCTTCGTGTAAAAATCCACAAATAAGCACTCACGGTCATGGTACAGAAAGGATTGAACAATTACTCTGTTCATATTTCCCACAAACACCAGTGGTGAGAGTGGATAGAGATACCACTAGCCGAAAGGGTGAATTGGCAAAAAAATTGGAAATTGTACGGGAGGGCAAACCCGTTATTTTGGTCGGCACGCAAATGTTAACAAAGGGGCACGATTTCCCGAACCTTACACTGGTTGGGATTTTAGACATTGATCAAGCACTATTTAGTACGGACTACCGCGCACAGGAACAATTAGCTCAGCAAATTGTCCAAGTCAGTGGACGAGCAGGTAGAGGGGAAAAACCGGGTCGCGTTATTTTACAAACGAGTCAACCGCAACACCCTCTTCTGAACCAACTACTGACACAGGGCTACAGAGCAGTAGCGGCACAATTATTAATAGAAAGACAAGCTTGGCAATATCCACCCTATGGGTTTCATGCGTTAATCCGAGCAAACACACCGCACTTCGAGGCAGGACTTCACTTTTTACAAGGAGTGAGGAATGATCTACAGGTTGTAATGTCTGAACAAGTTGGGGAAATAGGTTTATTGGGGCCAATGCCTTCGCCTTTAGAAAAGCGAGCAGGTCGATACCGCTACCAGATGATGGTTAGCGCAACAAAACGCTCTTCTCTACATTGTTTTTTGGATCAAGTAATTAGCACAATGAAGCGTCAAAAAAAGACGAAGGATCTTCGCTATACACTTGATGTTGATCCTACGAACTTCATGTAAGCTCATGTTTATTGAGAAATAATTTTCACTTTATCTTGCCTAATGACAAGACGAATGGCACTATTCAGAAAAACTACAATTAAATCGGACGTTGAAATACTGTTATGCAAAAAGATTTCAAAAACGCAAAGCCAGCCGAATCAGGCTATAAAACAGGAATGGCTTGGATGCTTGCCGGAGTATTCATGGGTCTATTAGTTGGTCTAAGCATGTATTTTTATGCTAACCGCAATACACCATCATTCGCAGCTAACATTCCAGATGTACCAGCATCTGAACTGACACATGCTCAGCGTGTGACACTAGCCAATCAGCAAAATACCGATGCGGTGATTACAAGTAAGACAAACTCTGGTCCGACGCCACTACCTGACGTTTTAGAAGAGCCTACGCCTAAAAAACGTGCCATCTTTAGCTTCCACGCGGTTTTGCCAAGTATTGATATGCCGGTTCAACCACGCACAGTTGCACTAGCGAACACTGCGACACAAGTAGAAGCTAGATCAGCACAATCGGGCGACTACATGCTGCAAGTTGCATCATTTAAGTCTTCAGCACAGGCTGATCGCTCACAACGTAAACTAAACCAACGTGGTGTTGCTGCAACCGTACAAAAGTACTCTAGCAAGGGTACAACTTGGTACCGTGTACTTGCAGGCCCTGTTGCTCCAGTTCAACTAGAAGACTGGAAAAGCCAAGTTAAAGGCCTTGGTTATGATCCGCTTGTCAGACGCGTTAGATAATATGCTATGATCTGGTCGATATAAGGTAATTCATTGATGGGGTTGATGATTTACCGACCAGCTGTTCAAAAATTGGGCTTCACTATCAACAATAATCAATCACAATAATGATTGGCTGGCACTTTCAAACGACCATAGAGGCTATCAAGTGAGTATTAATACCGTCCACTCAGGGGTAATGACGGAAATAAAGCAGGAACAAGTCACTACGCTTTACCGCAAGACCACGTTAGGATTCTGGGGAAACTTAGCACTGGCCGCTGTATTGAGCGTGTTTTTTGCACGTTATCATCAAGCGAACTCTGACGGTTACCTCACTTATTACCTAGCGATTTGGTTAGTGCTTTTAGTCGCAACCTGCTTCTATCGCCTTCGTGTTACTCAGCAGTTTAATCCTGATCATTTTCATGACTCTGGCGCTATTGTCCTTTGGGCAAATAAGCACATCTTGCTGACAAGCATTATCAATACCATTTGGGGTATCGCAGGATTTATCCTGATGCCTTTCGATTTCGCACACCAAGTACTGCTTACCATCACCTTGTTTAGTGTGTTATTGATTTCTATACCTGTGCTGGCTATTTCTCGCTTTGCTTTCAGTATCCAAATCATTGCAGTACTCACACCGTTAGTTGTTTCACTGGTTATCAATAGAAGTAGTGATGCGAATGGCTACCTACTGCCTATCGCCGTTATTGTTTTTGCTGCAACGATCTATTCTGTTTCAGACTATATCCACCGCACCCTCATGGAGCTTCGTGACTCGCAGTCTTCATTGAGAAAGCAGGCAAATACTGATCCATTGACACAAATTTCTAATCGTCGCTTCTTTGACCTAACCTTCAAAAATGAATGGCGTCGTTCAACACGGGATGGCGTACCTATCTCTATGTTGCTCATCGATATTGATGAGTTTAGTAAGTACAACGAGACTCAAGGCCAGCGTGCTGGTGACAACTGCTTGAAGGCTATTGCTTCGTGCATGGAAGTAGTTACACGTCGTCCTGCCGATCTTGCGGCGCGTTACAGTGGTGAAGAATTTGCGGTGTTGCTGCCAAATACCACTATGGAAAATGCGGCTATGCTCGGTGAGAAGCTACGCTCTAAAGTTGAAAGCTTACAGATCGAACACGCAGGCACTGACCACGGTGTAATCACTGTTAGCGTTGGTGTTTCTTGCTGTCCTCCGCCTGAAGAAAATAATTCGGATGACGATGAAGAGGAAGTAATGTACCCTGCGATGCTCATGAATGCCGCAGATAACGCGATGTTCCTAGCTAAAAAACAGGGACGTAATCGTGTTGCAGAACAAAAGTGCGGCGAACAACGTCTTGCCTTAGTGCTGCAAAAATATGCCGAAAAAGAAGCTACACGAACTTAAAGAACAACTCTCTAAATGCCAGGGGTCGCAGCGTTTTACGCTTTCGCGACGCCTGCAGCGTTTGCAAAAAAGCCCTGATGAGGCTGCACTTGAAAAAATGCAGCTCGCCATTGATGCTTCTTGTGCCCGTCGAGAGCATCGTCTAAAAAACCTCCCACAACCTACCTACCCACCTGAGCTACCTGTTAGCGAACGTCGGGAAGACATACTCAAGTGTATTAGTGAAAACCAAGTCACCATTCTTTGTGGTGAAACAGGTTCGGGTAAAACCACACAGATACCGAAAATGTGTTTGGAGCTAGGTCGAGGTGTTGATGGTCTAATTGCCCACACACAACCACGTCGTATAGCCGCTCGCAGCGTTGCAAGCCGTATTGCTGACGAGCTAAAGTCACCATTGGGTGACATTGTTGGTTACAAGGTTCGCTTTAATGAAGAAGGCAGTGACGATAACTACATTCGTTTGCTGACCGACGGCATCTTGTTAGCCGAGATTCGTAGTGACCGCTTCTTGAATCAATATGACACGATCATTATTGATGAAGCCCACGAACGTAGTCTAAATATCGACTTCCTTTTAGGTTACTTCAAATGGTTACTACCACGCCGTAAAGACCTAAAGCTGATAATCACTTCAGCAACGATTGATCCACAGCGATTCTCAAAACAGTTTGATGGTGCGCCAATTATCGAAGTCTCAGGGCGAACATTCCCTGTTGAGATACGTTACCGTCCTCTCGTCACTGATGATCCTGACGAGTTAGATAGAAACCAGATCCAAGGCATCATTGACGCGAGTGATGAACTACTGCGTGATGACCCCGGTGATATTTTGGTGTTCTTGTCAGGCGAGCGAGAAATTCGTGAAACGGCCGAGGCATTACGTAAGCACCACCCTGCTAGCATGGAAATCTTGCCACTATTTGCGAGATTGTCCGCTGCTGAGCAAAACAAAATTTTTAACTCAGGCCGTCAGCGTCGCATCGTCTTAGCAACCAACGTTGCAGAGACCTCTCTGACCGTTCCGGGGATTCGCTACGTCATTGATACGGGTGTTGCCCGAATCTCTCGCTACTCGTGGCGTGCGCGCGTACAGCGCCTACCTATTGAAGCTATCTCACAAGCATCGGCTAACCAGCGCTCAGGTCGTTGTGGTCGTACTAGTGACGGTATTGCTATTCGCCTATACAGCGAAGAAGACTTTGACAGTCGTAGCGAGTTTACCGACCCAGAAATACTGCGTACCAACCTTGCTTCAGTTATTTTACAAATGGCGATACTCAAGCTTGGCCATGTCGCTGACTTCCCGTTTGTAGAAGCACCAGACCAACGCATGATCAAAGATGGCTTTAAGCTGTTATTTGAACTCGGTGCGGTGACAGAAGACAATACAATCACCGAAATGGGACGCAAGTTGGCGCATTTGCCGACCGACCCACGTTTGGGCCGCATGTTGTTAGCGGCACAAAAGTTTGGTGCATTAAAAGAAACACTGATTATCGTCAGCGCCCTAGCTAGCCAAGATCCTCGCGAACGCCCGATGGACAAGAAACAAGCGTCTGATGAAAAACACGCACGCTTTAAAGACGAAAAGTCTGACTTCATGAGTTATCTCAAGTTATGGAATTACACTCAAGAACAACGCAAAGAACTCACTCAGAATAAATATCGCCAGCTTTGCAAAAAAGAATTCTTATCCTACATGCGTTTGCGTGAGTGGGAAGATATCTATCGCCAGCTTAAAGAAAGTCTGAAAGACCAAGGCATAAAAGAAGCAGGTAATGAGGCAAGTTACGAGTCTATTCACCAAAGCTTGCTGACAGGCCTACTTGGCCACGTTGCGCTGCATGAAGAGCGCCAAGAGTACCTTGGGGCTAACGGCCGCAAGCTATTGATCTTCCCTGCTTCAGGACTGCGTAAGAAAACACCTAAGTGGATTATGGCCTCTGAGCAGGTTGAGACGTCACGCTTATTTGCACGCACTGTTGCCGCGATTCAACCCGAATGGATTGAACAGCTTGGTCAGCACTTGATTCGTCGCACATACAGCGAGCCGCGTTGGGAAAAACGTCCTGCACAAGTCGGCGCTGATGAGCGCACCACGCTTTACGGCATCACGATTGTGGGACAGCGTCGTATTAACTTTGGCCCGATTGACCCTAAGACATCACGTGAAATATTCATTCGTCATGCGTTGGTCTACGGTGAGTTTGACAGTAAAGCGGCGTTTTTAAAGCACAACCGTGAGCTAATCAAAGAAGTAGAAAAACTTGAAGCAAAAGCGCGTCGTCGCGATATTCTTGTCGACGAAGACATACTCTTTGAATACTACGATAAGCACCTGCCTGAGCATGTTTACAACGGTAAAGCGTTTGAGAAATGGCGCAAGATAATTGCCGTGAAAAAGCCTCAGACACTGATGATGACCAAAGAAGACTTGATGCAGCGTGATGACTCACATGTGCAAGCCGAACAATACCCAGACAGTCTTGAAGTGAATGATATGCGCTTGCCGCTGACCTACCACTTCGAACCGGGTAACGAGACTGATGGTGTCACCTTACGTGTGCCTGCTGCAGCATTACACCAGCTAAACTCGCAACGTTTTGACTACCTTGTACCGGGTATGCTGGAAGATAAAGTCACGGAACTGATTCGTTCTTTACCTAAGCAAACACGCAAACAGTTTGTACCTGTGCCAGATTATGCAAAGGCCTGTTGTGAATCGCTCAAAACCAGTGACGATGAAAGCTTGCTGTCTGCGGTAGCTCACCAGTTACACCGTATGTCTGGGACTAAAATCGACACTGAGACACTCAAATCACTGACGTTCTCTGATCATCACCGTATGCGCTTTGCTGTGGTCGATGAAGCAGGAAAAATCATTAAGTCAGGTCGTGATTTAGACGTCTTAAAAAATGGCGTTGAGCGAACCACGAGCGCCAATCTGCAAAAACAGGCAACACAAAGCATTGAACAAGAAAGCATCACAGACTGGAGTTTTGGCGACTTACCTGAAGATACCATCGTTAAAACAGCAGGAATGCAGATCAAGGCATGGCCAGCGTTAGTTGACAAAAAAGACTCCGTTGCCATTCAATTGTTTGATAACCAAGCTAAGGCTGAACAGCAAACAGGCTTACGACGCTTGTATATGCTAGCAATGAAAAAAGACGCAACCTACTTAGAAAAGAACCTGCCAGATGCACAAAAGCTTTGTCTCAACTACGCCTCTACTGGTAGCTGCAAAGAGCTCAAAAAGAGCATCGTAGATAACAGTTTCCGCTTAACGTTTGATTGTAAAAATGTGCGTGGCGAAGCAGCGTTCAATAAAGAATTAGAAACGAATAAAGCTCAGCTAATCCCTACCGCAAATATCATTTGTGAGTACTTATCCGTTTGTTTACCTAGCGTGCACGCCATTCGTAAAGGCTTAAAAGGCAGTATCAACCCGCAAGCACTTCAAGCGCTGGGCGATATTAAGCAGCAGCTAGAGCAATTAGTTTACCCTGGCTTTTTAGATAGCTTGAGCTTAGTAACACTGAAGGAATACGGTCGCTATTTGAAAGCGATTGAACGACGTTTGGAAAAACTTGGTCATTCGGCTCAAAAGGATCGTGAATTACGCCTGCCTGCAACTAAGCACATGGAGCAATATTTACAGCTAATTAAGAGTAAACCAGAGCTGATTCACGATCACGAAACTCAACAATATCGTTGGATGATTGAAGAGCTCCGTGTGTCGTTGTTTGCACAAGAACTTGGAACTTCAATGCCTGTTTCTGACAAGCGATTAAAGAAACAATGGCAATTGATTAATAGCGTTTAGAAACTTTCAGTAATCTCAACAATATCAACGACCACAGTCATAACCGGTGGCTCATCAATAAACCCTGAAAACGCACCCGAAATTGGCGGTACCGTTTCAGGGTTTGAGCTAACGGCAATCGGAATATAGCTACTATCAACCACTTTACCCGAAGTAGAGTCGAAGCCTTTCCAACCCGCACCCGGCAAGTAAATTTCAGACCAAGCATGTGTCGACCCTGACTCTATCGGCAAGCCTTTCACATACTGGTAGCCACTGATAAATCGAGCGCCCATGCCTAATGCACGGCACGTTTCGATAAATAGCGTCGCCATATCTCGGCAAGAACCGGTTTTCTTAGTCAACGTCACTAGCGGGCTTTGAACCCCTGCTTCTTCACGTACCTTGTAAACGATCTGATTCTTGATTGCCTTGTTGATATTATCCAACAACACATAAGTCTCTATCTTCTGACCTACCTTCCAAAACTGATGAATCCAGTCTTCAATCGCCTTGCTATCATCAGGAAACGTCGACGCTTGATAAGGGATTAAGTCATTAAGCTCTACAGCAGCATGCTCAAAAGGAAAGTGCACTGCATGCTTCTCAATCAAGAAATCTAACGGTGCATCGTCACGATTTTCAATAATGACTTCACTTGATATATATAACTTGTCACTAGGTTTCTCAAAGGTAACCACAGCAACACTATTATCAGATATGTCTCGATGCCATCGCACCTGATTCTTAGGCTCAATAGTTAGCAATGAGTTTTTAATTCTTACATAGTGTCCTTCACGAGGACGAAACAGTAGCTTATGAGGCAAAAACATAACCTCATTAGGGTACTGATAACTCGTCGTGTGCCTAATTCTCAACCTTCTCATGTCAAATCCTTAAGTAACTTTTTATTGAGCAATATCAGGGTCAGAAATAACAGGAGCACTCTTAACAGGCAACTTCTGAAGAGCAGGTGACGATGATAACGAAGCCTTTTGAGATTCTGATAACACTGGTAGCTCTGGCAGCGTACCAAAAGCCTCTAACAATGCCTCACCCCAGCGTTTACGTAATAGACGCAAGTACGCATCACTATTACGGAAGATACGATACTGACCAGGCGTTAAAGTTCCAACGTCATAACTAATAATTTCAATGGGTGGCCCTACCGTTACATTACTTCGCATCGTTGAGTCCATTGAAACCATCGCAGCACGAATGGCATCTTCCTCTAGTGTATCTTCAACGATCACTCGGTCAAGTAACGGCTTACCGTACTTAATCTCACCAATCTGCAAAAATGGCGTCATAGCAGGACAGGTAATATGGTTTCCTTGTGGGTACACCATAAAGATTTCAGGTGGATCTAATCCGATCTGACCACCAAGAATGAAGGTTGATTCTGCATTAAACCCAGACGTCATCTGTGCATTATTGTGTTTATTCTGCATCATCAGACTTACCCTTCCAACATAATCAGCCGCATCGGAGAGGTACTTAACCGTGTGGAGATTGGTCTCTTCTTCCTCCCGAATATCACGGTTGATTTGCATCACAACATCTTGTGTTGTTGCCAGGTTTCCAGCACTTAATAATACAAACTGACGCTTTCCCGGAATCCCCCAACTAAAAATTTTGCTATAGGTACTCACATGGTCTGGGCCCGCATTCGTTCGTGAGTCAGATGCAAAGATCAAATGGGTATTAGTTTTAATTGCTATACAGTAAGTCATCGTTTTTTTTCGTTTAAAATTTAATCATAAGCAAATACATGCTTAATTTTGGGGTATATTGACCAAACAACCTTCAGTAGGTCATTTGAAAGAGGTGTGTAATTTTTATACTGTGATAGAATAGTATCAGAAATAAAAAATTACACTTTAGTAGCCTACTCCTTAGCTCGAAGGAGGTAATTTCTTAGTCAGGATATTACCCGTAAATCAAAAGTTTTACTTTAAAAGATTAAAAAATAGTTTTGTAAACTAGCTAAACGTTTGGATATATTAACTATACACAGGGAATGGCATGGAGTTTGCTTGATACTAGGTAAACCTTCGCTATCACAAAGACACCATTTAAAGGAAACAGTCCATGAAGTGGAATACCTATGACCCAGCACCGTTTTTTGATGAGGTTTTAGAAGATATTGATAAACCTCGTCCCGTTGCTGCAAACCTACTAAAGTATATAAAATCACTTTCGAATGAAGAATTACAGATTAGAAAAGAAGCCTCACAGCTATGTATAGAAGGAATGGGCGTCTCTTTTACCGTCTACTCCGAAGGCAATAACATCGACCGTGACTGGCCGTTTGATATCATCCCTCGCCCCATCTCTGCGGATGAGTGGGAACAAGTTGATAAAGGCCTTAAGCAGCGACTTAAAGCTCTAAACCTGTTTATTAATGACGTCTATAACGATCAAAAAATAATCAAAGACGGGGTTGTACCGGGTCATTTAATTGACGGCTCAAGTAATTACCTAGAGGCTTGTAAGGGTATTACACCCCCACATGGCGTGTGGGCCAACATTTCAGGCACCGATTTGGTGCGTGACGGTGAAGGCACCTTTAGGGTGCTTGAAGATAACTTGCGTGTTCCCTCCGGCGTTTCTTACATGATAGAAAACCGTGGCGTTACAAAACGAACCTTTCCCGAGTTGTTTGACGAGCAAAGCATAATGCCGGTGTCAGACTACCCAATTAAGCTTTATGAGATGTTAGCGTCGCTATCACCTCGCAACGTAGACGCGCCTCTTATTGCAGTGCTTACACCGGGTATTTATAACTCTGCTTACTTTGAACACTCATTTTTAGCACAAGAAATGGGCGCACAATTAGTAGAAGGTGCTGACCTATTCGTTGATGAAGACGACTGCGTCTATATGCATACCGTTAATGGTAAGCGCATGGTTGATGTAATTTACCGTCGTGTTGACGACACATTCCTAGACCCTGAAGTATTTAATAAGGACTCGATGCTAGGTGTGCCAGGCATTATGCGCTCTTGGAAACAAGGTAAAGTAGCTATTGCCAATGCCCCAGGCAGCGGTGTTGCGGACGACAAGGCAGTATACGCCTACGTCCCAGACATGATTAAATACTACCTTGATGAAGAAGCAATTCTTCCAAACGTGAAGACTTACCTATGTCACATTGAAGAAGACCTTCAATACACGTTGGACAATATCGAAGAGTTAGTCGTTAAACCTGTCAATGAGTCAGGCGGTTACGGCATTTTGATTGGCCCAAGAGCAACGAAAGAAGAGCACGAAGAATTCCGGAAGTTGATTAAAGCCAACCCGCGCAACTACGTCTCTCAACCGACATTAAGCTTATCGACTGCGCCTGTTGTAACGGATGCGGGTATTTCACCTCGTCATCTCGACCTTCGTCCCTTTATATTACAAGGCAAAGATTGCTGGGTAACAAAAGGTGGACTCACACGTGTTGCCATGACTGAAGGCTCGCTGGTTGTAAATTCCTCACAGGGTGGAGGAAGCAAAGACACTTGGATTGTGGAAACGTAAACGCTCAACTTTCTACAATAAAAAGTGGGTAACAAGGATACTGTTACCTGGACTACTCTATACGATAAAAGGATACTGCTATGTTATCTAGAAATGCAGAGCGTACTTACTGGTTAGGACGATATGTGGAGCGAACGGAAGACACCGCTCGCCTATTAAATGCTTTTACACACGTCATGATGGACATCCCTAGCTCGGGAAAATTGGGCTGGGATGTACTCTTAAAAATAATGGCATCTGAAGAGTTATTTTACGAAAGCTACGACAAAGCGACGGAAAGCAATGTCATCAAGTTTTTACTTTGCGACGAAGAAAACCCAAGCTCTATTCGATCGGCAGTAAAAGCGGCGAGAGAAAATGCCCGTACTTTACGAGATAGACTACCAGCAGAAGCATGGGAAATGCTCAATGACCTAAACTTGTTTCTCAAAAAAGGCGCTGAAGAGGCGTTACACCAACGTAACCGTTTTCAATTCCTCAAAGACACTGTCTCTAAATGCCAACGTTTCAACGGTATGGTTCGCACCACGCTTAGCCGTACACAAGTCTATGAGTTTTTAATCCTAGGCGCCTGTATCGAACGCGCTGATATGACGACTCGCCTACTGGATGTTGCGGCAGGTGTATTACTTAGTCGCGCAGACAATTTAAGAACTTTTGACAACCACATTTGGCTGGAGATTCTTAAAGCTCACAATGCTGTGATGATGTACCGCATGGTCAATGGCCCGATGATATCGCCTAAACCCGTATTGAGCTTCCTTATCGGCGAAGATGAATTCCCTCGGTCAATCAAGCATTGTCTAGACTCAACTAAGTCGCTGGCAGAAAATTTACCGCGCAATGAAACATTCATTAAAAACATTGATGCGTTGATTTCCAACCTAGACTCATACAAACAGCATGGTAAAGTCCAGTTGGAAGACCTGAGCGAGTTCTTTGACGAGACCCAGCAAGGTATCAACGAGTTACACCAAATCATCGCCACAACGTGGTTCCTTAGTGCGGTTGCACCTGAACAAACTCAAACACAGACTGAGGTCTAACTAGATGACTATTAAAGTCGCACTCTCCCACAAAACAAGCTACGAATATGATCGGCCGATTACACTGTCTCCGCACGTCATCCGACTAAGACCTGCGGCGCACTCACGTACGCCTATACAATCATATTCTCTTAAAATAGAGCCAGAAGACCATTACATCAACTGGATGCAAGACCCGTTTGGTAACTACGAAGCGCGTATTGTTTTCCCAGAGAAGACTAAAAAGTTTTCGTTTGAAGTAGACCTTATTGCTGATTTGACGGTCATCAACCCGTTTGAGTTTTTCGTCGAAGAGTATGCAGAAAACTACCCTTTTCAATACGAAAAAGTACTTAAAGCTGAGCTAGCGCCTTACCTTAAGAAAGGCCGCAAATACAAGCTATTAGAAGAGTGGATGTCGACCGTTGACCGCTCTAAAATTCGTGTTCAAGATTTACTTGTACAGATAAACCAACGCCTTGAAAAAGAAATTGGTTACAACATACGCATGGAGCCGGGTGTTCAAAGCTGTGAAGAAACACTTAAGCTAGGAAAAGGTTCTTGCCGTGATACCGCTTGGTTGATGGTCAATATTCTACGTCACCTAGGCTTAGCGGCACGCTTTGTTTCAGGTTACTTAGTACAGCTTACTTCAGATGAAAAATCATTGGATGGCCCTTCTGGCCCAGAAGAAGATTTCACTGACCTACACGCATGGTGTGAAGTATTTATCCCGGGTGCAGGTTGGATTGGTCTTGACCCTACTTCTGGACTATTCGCCAGTGAAGGACACATTCCACTAGCCTGTACGCCTGACCCTTACGGTGCTGCACCTGTTACCGGTGGTATGGAAAAGTGTGAAGTTGTCGATTTTGACTTCAGCAACACGGTTCAACGTTTCTTTGAAGACCCTCGTGTTACCAAGCCTTATTCAGAAAGTCAGTGGGAAGCAATTAACACACTCGGTTATCAAGTTGATAGAGACTTGGCCGCGGGTGATGTTCGACTAACGATGGGTGGCGAGCCAACGTTCGTTTCTATCGATGATATGGAAGACGAGCAGTGGAATACTGGCGCACTAGGGGATGATAAACGTCGCCTTGCGGGTGAGCTATTCCTGCGCATGAAAGACCGTTTCTCTAAAGGTAGCTTACTGCATTATGGGCAGGGAAAATGGTATCCGGGTGAAGAGATTCCACGTTGGGCGCTGAGTTGCTTCTGGCGTAATGATGGCTTTAACATCTGGAAGAATCCTGAACTGATTGCAGCGGATAACACCGACTACAAGCACGATGAGAAAACGGCAGAGAAGTTTAGTAAGTTACTGACAAAGCATCTTGGTCTCGATGAGAAATATGTCGTGCCTGCTTATGAAGACAAGATGTATTTCTTGTGGAAAGAAGGCTCACTCCCTGCAAACTTAGACTCAGAAAAGGTCGACCTGAAAGACTCGCTAGAGCGTCAGGCTATTGCTCGCGTATTATTACGTGGCTTAGACACACCTTCGGGTTACGCGTTACCGATTGCTTGGGACTTTGTACAACAAGGTTGGCACTCTGCGCCTTGGGAATTCCGTAACGACAAGTTACTGCTTATCCCTGGTGATTCACCAATGGGTCTGCGTTTACCGTTGGGTTCTCTACCTTGGCAAGCTGAGGATGAGCGTGAGATTCAAGTTGAGCGTTGCGGTCTTGAAGAGCGTGATGAGCTAAGCAATTTTGAGAAAGATGTTGCAGGTCGCTTTAAGAAATCAGACAAGAAAAAGTCTAAAAAGCAGCAAGCATATGAAGCTAAGAAGATCTTAGTCGACGTTCCACATACGGCAATGTCTATTGAAGCGCGTGATGGTTGCCTATGCATCTTCATGCCACCGATGAGTCACCTAGAGCACTATCTAGACTTGATCTCATCAATTGAAGCGACTGCTGACAAGCTTGAAACGCCTGTACGTATTGAGGGTTACCCGCCACCGCGTGATCCACGTGTGACGTCGTTTGCGGTAACGCCTGACCCAGGTGTTATTGAGGTGAATATTCACCCAGCAAGCAACTGGAATGACTTGGTAAAAAATACTACAGCACTTTACGAAGAAGCACGTCTGACACGTTTAGGGACTGAGAAGTTCATGCATGATGGTCGCCACACTGGAACTGGTGGTGGTAATCACGTGACATTGGGTGCTGCTAACGCACTGGATAGCCCGTTCTTACGTCGTCCTGAGCTACTGCAAAGTATTATTACTTACTGGCAACATCACCCTGCTTTGTCTTACCTGTTCTCTGGTCTATTCATTGGTCCAACCAGTCAGGCACCGCGAGTGGATGAAGGTCGTGACGAGAAGCTGTATGAGCTTGATATTGCATTCTCTCAAATGCCTAAAGGCGAGACAGATCAACCATGGTTATCTGACCGTTTACTCCGTCACTTGCTGACTGATTTAACGGGTAATACTCATCGTTCTGAGTTCTGTATTGATAAGATGTATTCGCCAGACTCTGCGTCTGGACGTCAAGGTATCTTGGAGTTCCGTGGTTTTGAAATGCCACCACATGCACGTATGAGCTTGATGCAAGGTTTGCTGATTCGTTCATTAGTTGCGATGTTCTGGGACAAGCCTTACAAGAAGCCATTGGTTCGTTGGGGCACAGAGCTACATGACCGCTTTATGCTACGTCACTATGTCGAGTCAGACATGAAAGACGTGGTACGTGATCTAAACGATGCAGGTTATGACTTTAAGTTTGACTGGCTAACACCGTTTATTGAGTTCCGTTTCCCTCGTTATGGGTCGGTACAAATTGGTGACATGAGCATGCATCTTTATAACGCGATTGAGCCGTGGCATGTACTGGGTGAAGAGTCTGGCAGTCAAGGTACAGCACGTTATGTTGATTCGTCGCTTGAGCGTGTTCAGGTGACGCTAGAAGGCCTTACTGATTCTCGTTACATATTGGTTTGTAATGGCCAACGTGTACCGCTTAAGAATACGGGTAAGCATGGTGAGTATGTTGCGGGTATCCGTTACCGCGCTTGGAACCCGCCGTCAGCATTGCACCCTACTATTGGTGTTCACGCGCCATTGGTGCTTGATCTTGTGGATACTTGGAATGACCGTTCAGTCGGTGGTTGTACTTACCATGTGGCACACCCAGGTGGTATGAATCCTGAGTATGCTCCGCTTAATCCACTAGAAGCTGAGTCTCGCCGTAATAGTCGTTATTGGGACTTTGGTCACTCGCCTGTGTCTATCTCTAACCCTGGTTATCAGGATATTCAAAGAGATATTCAGTCACACACGACCAGTGAGACTAAGTTTAGTGAGCTAGAAGTGAAAGAGTCTAATGAATACCCTTACACGTTAGATATGCGTAATACGCTGTAACGACTTTAAGGGGTTACTTCAACCGCTAGAAATGACAAGCCAACTGCTTCGGTAGTTGGCTTTTTTGTAGGTGTAAATTATCTAGGAATGACTACATGAAGTGTAAAATCGTCCAGTTGGTGGACGATTTTACACTCTTGAGTGGATGAATTTAATAATCTACAATGGCTTTATGCATACACGACACATCACACCACTCATCAAAGAAGCGCTTAGCGACACACCTGTCGTGTTACTCAATGGCGCGCGTCAAACAGGTAAAAGCACCTTAGCTCAAAACCTCAACGAGTCTGATCCACGACGCTACTTAACACTCGATGACCAAGTGACCTTGGCCGCCGCAACCAGCGACCCCGACGGCTTTATCTCAGGACTGACTGGGCCAATTATATTGGACGAAGTACAACGCGCTCCAGACTTGTTTCTAGCAATTAAAGCGGCTGTTGATAGAGACCGACAAGCCGGACGCTTCCTGTTAACAGGCTCTGCTAATGTGATGTTGCTACCCAATATCTCTGAGTCGCTCGCAGGCCGCATGGAAGTTTTATCACTCCTGCCTTTATCTTGTGCTGAGATAAATGACACACCTGATACTAACTTAGCGGATTGGTTATTTGATGGAGAAATGAACGCTCTGAACATCTTACCTTGTGACCGTGCAGAGCTTATAGAAAGACTAATGTCTGGTGGCTATCCCGAAGCTGTTGAACGAAGCACTCCTCGCCGCCGAACAAGTTGGTTTGATAGCTACTTGCAGGCTATTTTGTATCGAGATGTACGTGAGTTAGCGCACATAGAACAACTGACAGAATTGCCTAACTTATTAAGTCTGATCGCACACCGCAGCGGTAATCTGCTTAACCATGCCGAACTATCACGCACTAGCGACTTAACTCAGACAACACTGAAACGTTACTTCACCTTGCTTGAAACGCTGTTTTTAGTTTATCGGCTACCAGCTTGGTCGCGCAACGCCACCAAACGATTGGTTAAAGCACCCAAGGTATTTATACCTGACTCGGGGCTAATGGCTAACTTAGCAGGCTGGTCAGCAGATCGCTTGGCGCCGGGCGTTGGCTTATCTGGTGGATTGGTTGAGACGTTTGTACTGGCTGAACTGTTGAAGCATTTAGCCTTTTCCGAAAAGAGCCTAACCCTATGGCACTACCGCACTCAAAATAATATCGAAGTTGATTTTATTTTGGAGAATCGAGCGGGGCAGCTAACAGGCATTGAAGTCAAAGCTAGTAGTAGCATTGATGGTAAAGACTTCAAAGGTCTGCGTCATTTGCAGGAAACTGAGCCTAAGGTGTTTCAGAGAGGTATTGTTCTTTATAGCGGTCGTGAGGTTATTCCGTTTGGAGAGAAGTTGTTTGCTGTGCCTTTGTCTATGTGGTGGGCAGATATCACATAGGAGTGCCTAAACTCACTACACTTGAGCAGTGAGTGAAAAATGATAAGGCTAATATTATCGATGTTTTTTATAACAAAGTGCATCAAAACCATATCAATAAATCGTATATCATCATAAGTATGGTAAAAAATCAGACACTATTAGATATACGAGAGCTGGCGATCAGTTTCACTACAGATGGGCTGCTAGACGCTGCCTTAGTTTACTTGATACTAACTCGGATTTAAGTTGTATCACTTTAGAAGGAGTTTCTCCCAGTGAGGCGATTTCTGAAAATACTGGTACTGGTGAAGAAGTTGTCGATGTTGCGGAGTATTTTGGTAGTTACGAAATCAAGCTTGCCCGTAAAATCATCTACCACCAACTGAAGCATTCCTATAAAAGTGATAAACCTTGGACTCTTAGCGCCTTAAAAAACACTTTAGAAGGCTTTTTTAAGCGATTCGTGATTTGGAAAAAAGAAGCTACGAATAACATATCGCAAGAAGTTGTTTTCACTTATACGACCAATCGACCAGCAGCCCAAGACGTATCTGATCTGGTATCAAGAATTCACTCCAGAAGCCTTATTAAAGAGGACAATAAGCAATGGGCTCAAATCAAAGGGTACCTGAAAACTAATAGTGACGACCTTGCTTATGAGTTCTTTTCAAATTTTCGTATAGATGATTCGCATGATATTCACTGGAAACAGCGCAGCATTCTAATTGAAGAACTAAGAGGATATATACCAGGAAGTGATTCCGAAGCCGTAGACCAATTGTGGCGTCTTGTAGTTGAAAAAATTTCTCCGGAGTACGCCGAAAACCCAGAAATCACTCGTGAGGATGTACTGAGATACCTAAATACAAGTCACGATGAGTTGTATCCGGCCCCATCACTCATAGAGTCAGGAGAAAGCCATTTCGCCAGAGAACAGGAAAGTGACTTCATTCAAAGCATAATGGAAAACGATGGTAACCCAATTGTTATTCATGCAGAGGGTGGCGTTGGTAAAACAGCCCTCGCAAAACGTTTAATAAACAAGATACCACATGGCTCTCAAGCTCTTATCTATGATTGTTTTGGAAACGGGAGCTACCGAAATGCAACTCAAAGACGGGACGAACATGCTGTTGGTTTAGTCCAAATTGCAAATGAGTTAGCGTCTTTAGAACTATGTCACCCCCTAATCCCCTCAAGGTTAGCAAATCCTGCGGACTATCTTAAGGCTTTTTTATTCCGACTAGAACAAGCCGTTAATGTACTTCATGCTGATAACCCAGAAGCGAAACTGGTTATTTTAGTTGATGCTGCTGATAACGCCGAAATGGCCGCAGAAGAATATCAAGAGCGTGCCAGTTTTGCTAAAGACCTAATAAGGGAGAAATTGCCAAAAGGTGTCGTGTCAGTTTTCCTCTGTCGGTCTCATAGAATTAGTAAAATAAATCCTCCGCATGGCTATGTGGATTTATCACTAAAATCATTTTCTGAAGCCGAGACTCGTGCACATCTAATCGCACAATTTTCGAATGCAAGTGACCGTGATGTTCAAGAATTCCATAGACTCAGCACGCAAAATCCTCGCGTGCAAGCTACGGCATTGAGCAGAGACAGAGATTTACAAGAAACAATTACCCTTCTCGGACCAGAGCCCAGCTCTGTTGAAGATACCATTCGCGGGTTGTTTGAAGAAGCTATCGCTAAACATTTGGATAGCATACCCCAAGCCGAAGCCTCACAAATAAAGGCTCTTTGTGAAGCACTTGCATCGCTTCGTCCGTTTGTGCCGGTTGACACTCTGTCACTTGTGTCTGGACTTGAAACAAGCGCAATTCGGAGTTTTGCCAGTGATTTAGGACGACCATTGTCCATAATCGGAGATGCGATCCAGTTCTTCGACGAACCCTCAGAAACTTGGTTCAGAGAAACTTACAAACCACACAGCACTAAACTCATCAAGTTTGTTGAGACTCTTAAGCCGCTTGCTACCACAAACAGCTACGCGGCATCTGCATTACCGCAGCTGATGTTGGAAGCAGGCCTTTATGACGAACTTGTCGAGCAAGCCCTAAGTGACACTGACCACTATGGAGACAATGCCGTTGACAAACGGAATGCTTCTCTTCAGAGGTTACAATTTTCGCTCAAAGCCGCATTGCGAAGAACACGACATGATGACGCGGTAAAACTTGCCCTTAAGGCTGGTGGTGAAACAGCAGGAAATGCCCGTCAAGAAGCGTTAATACAAGAAAACACTGACCTGATATCACACCTTCTTCCAGCACATCGCATTAGAGAAGTCATAGCTCAAAAATCATTTTCAACCAGTTGGCATGGAGGTCACCATGCCTATGAGGCATGTTTATTATCTGGGAATAATAAAACCTTGCCAGAAGCACGCAGTTATCTACGCCTTGCTCACAAGTGGGTACAGAATTGGTCCAAGCTACCTGATGAAAAACGTAAGAATGAAGAGATACAAGATGCTGATATTGCAGAAATGGCTATGTGCACATTATATCTTGTTGGTGCTGAATCTTTCGTCCATGAACTAGGGAGATGGACGCCAAAGTCTATTTCATTTCGTGTTAGTTCAATCGTATTACAAAGGCTCATTGATCTCAAAGAATATGATTTAATCAATCAGATTACCCAAAGTGCTCAGAAGAACTTGTGCATATTGTTGGCTGTCATTAGCAAGCAAAGTGTCATTCTTCGGTATCCTAAACGACAATTCGTATCAATAGCCGTTGAAGGTTTGAAAAAGCATCACCTGAAAATAACTAAACAGCAAACTGGACCGACATATGAGGAGTCCTTACTTTCCGTGGTGAACTCAGTCGCCCAAGCAGCAATTGCACAGAGAGTTGGAAGGTGTAGTGATATTGCTGACATACTCGATATCTACATCCCACCGCAGGAAAAATTCTACTTCAGCAACATCTCAGATGAGCCTCGGTTTACGATACTCCGAGCCAGTTGTCTTAGAGCTGCATTACGAAAAAAAGATATTAACTTAAGGGACTTTGCCAAGCCAGATATCCAAGAGCAGTTAGATAGAGAACACTACTCTCAGAGCAGAGAAACACGAGAACTGAAAGAAGGAGTTGGGTCAGTGTTGCCTTGGCACAAACTGTGGGTGCGGGCACTTTTCAAGAAAATCAAAGCCGAAGACTTGGATCAAGCAATTGATAGTTGCCTCAAAGAGTTTAGAAGTAGTGATTATGATGGCTATCTTGGCAGTCGCTTTGTTACGAAAGAAATCTCTCGCTTGTGGGTGGAGATACTTCTTTTGGTTGATCCTACTGAGAAACGAATTAATAGGTTCAATACATGGAAGTTATCTTTAAAACAAAGGCTTTTCACTCCAGCACTAACGCACTTGGCTCACCTCTGCGCAAGAACAGAGCGTTACACTGATCATTCATTTGATTTTGCTAAAGAAGCCTTCGATATCATTGATCAGGAGCGAATGGATGCAGAACAAAAAGTCGAGTCCTATACACTCTTATCTCGAGCAGTTTATGCGATAAATACAAGTGAAGCAGAATATTACCTCGAGAAAGCTGTAGAAGTTGCAGGAAATATTGGAGAGGAAAACCTTGATCGCTGGTCCTCCCTATTAGATCTTTCAAATATCGCGGCTCATAAAGACAGTCCTCAGCCAGAAATTAGCTATCGTATCGCCAGAGCCACAGAAGTAGTCTATGACTTTGTTGCCCGTGATAAATATTTCGATTGGGAGGGCACTATTGAAGCTATTGCGAAACTTTGCCCCTCTTCATCTTTAGCAATTTCAAGCCGTTGGAAAGATCGTTCTTTTGGCTGGATGAACAGAGAGGTTCCACGAACCGTAAAACAGTTGAACAATTTAGGGGAAATTTCCTCAGCAGCCGCACTAGCCTTGATCGGTTTTCAATATAATTGGGAAACTTCAGAACTATTAGAAAACGCGATTGAAGATATTGATGATAAGGCGAAACAAAAGAAACTGTTTGATTGCGCGGTTCAGTACATGCAAATCCGAGGCGAGACTCCCGAAGCGTGGAACCGAGTAATCAAAGTCGCATCAAAAAACGGTTGGAATACATCCGGCTTCAGATGCCGGAGTCGAATATCCGAAAGTAAGGAAAAACGTCGACGGGATCGTAACAGCGGTTCACTCAAAAATTACGAACCTAAACCTGACCCAGTAAAAGATTGGGACAATATTTTTGCTAATTTGAATGTAAAGTCGTCCGAATCTATTCAAAACTCACACCGCCTAATGTGGAAAGGTGAGCCTCCATATCATGTTGAGCCATTTGCTAAAGATTTTTTCAAACGAGTTGATAGTGGCGAAGAAAGCGCAGCACTTGAAGCAATATTCTCGGTTTCGGATTTCGGCTTATACGAAATAAGAGGAGTCTATGAGTCTGTTCCACAAAACTGGCTCAATAGGAACTATATTCAGTCCTCCCTACGCAATATAACAGAGCAAGTTTGTAAGACTCATTTTTATGACATAACGAAATCACGCTATTGGCAACCGTTACCTTATAACGTCATTTCGCGTTGTTCTGGCGTCACAGAGTCTGAGATATTCCATTGGGTTGTAGAAGCCTGCGCAGAAAACCCAATAATACTGGGATCAAGTCGTCTATTTTCACTAGTTGGATTAATTGCACCCTCACTTACCCAAGAGCAAGCGACATCAGCCTTGGACTTCGGCCTTACATTACTCGAAAGTGACATGACCGAAGATGATGGTGACGGGAAATGGAAGCCACACCTTCATAATCCTCCGTCAGAAGTATCAGCATCCTATGCAGGGTACATTTGGGTAGCTCTTGCATCACCAGATACAACAGAGCGTTGGCAGGCAGCCCATGTGGTTTGTATGCTTTGTGCGTTTGATGAATATACACCCTTAGCTCATTTATCATCGTTCGCAGAAGGCCAAGATGCCACACCATTTCATGACCCGACTCTGCCATTATATGAAATGACAGCCAAGCTTTGGTTATTATTTTCTCTACAGCGTGCACTCGCACTTGGTCACGCCAAAGCAGTTGGACAGTTCAGGGCCTTCCTAGAAGCAAGTTGTCATACAAAAGAGCGACACGTTATGCTGCGAGGTGTTAGTGCTAAAATACTGCTTGGATTGCATGAGGCGAGTGCTGTTGAACTCCTAGACACAGAGATTAAGCGACTCACTTCAATTAATGTCTCGAAACAAAAGACTATATTAGCCGCAACACACAAAAGACAACTTACCGTTCAAACTACCGATGAGAATCGAGGAAAGGACAAATATTACTTTGACTTCGACTTCTCTCTCTACTGGTTCGAAAGCCTTGGGGAAGTATTTGGCTTTGGAGCAAAAGAAGTTGAAAATAGAGCCTACAAATTATTACGTGACGACTGGGGTATATTTAACCAAGCCCACATGATCGCTGATCCAAGGCGGGAACATGGTCTATATAGAGATCAAGATACTGACCACTCACATTATTCCTATCCTCAAACAGAAGACTTGTCATTTTATCATTCATATCACGCAATGATGACAGTGGCTGGAGAATTAATTGATACCGCTACACGTTATCAACATAATTATGAAGGTGACGAACTTGAAGAATGGATTAATCAACATCAACTTACTCGCAGTGATGGTTTTTGGTTGTCAGATCGACGTGACCCAGAGCCAAATGACGAGCCTAGTTGGAAATCGACTGAAGAAAATGATGAATGGAGATGGTCTGTTCACAAAGATGATTTTTTGAATGCATTGTCTTCTGATGAAAACGATCTTGTGGTTTGGGGTAATTGGAACTTCGCAGACGGATATAGGGAAGAACGTATAAGAATTTCTAGCGCATTAGTCAGCTCCAAAAATGCCACATTCTTACTTAGAGCCTTGCAAACCGCTAATAATTCACATGATTATACAATTCCAAGTAGTGGTAACGAACTAGAGATCGATAGTGAAGCCTATAAACTGAAGGGTTGGATATGGAATACTCATAGGGAACATGGAATTGATGGACGTGACCCTTGGGCAGGTGACATAGGTTACCCCCCATTAAGACCAGCGAAATGGTTCACAGACAAATTTAATCTCAATTCCGACTACGAACGACGAAGCTGGAATTCAGCTGAATCTTGTGATCAACCGGTTTTGAAGTCTTTGGTCTGGGGACGGAAGTCAGGTCAAAATGACCACAACACTCCCGAGACGGGATCGCGCTTATTAGCAGACCGAGTGGCATTAAAAACTTGGTTAAAGAGCCTCAAAATGGAGCTGATAGTCGAAATTCAGATCGATCGTGAATTTAAGAGGGATTCTTATCAGTATAAACAAGATGACAGTCCAAGTTATCTTCCATCATATACATTATTGGTAATATTTAACTCAGATGGCAAAATTGAAACAATCTAAAGAAACTCTAAGGCTTGGCGAACTTCTGGTAAAAGAACTCGACCTTGATCAGTCGGTTGATACACTCGGGCGCTGGATGTCGCATCATATTTCTGACCTGATGGCTGAAGTTGACAGTTCAGAAGGGACTAAAAAACAGGAAATAGAAGACCGTTGCCACGAAGCCATTCTTGCGCTTTGGCAGCACATTGGTGTTTTTCAGAAAAGCCACAGACCTTTAGAAGATACCGAGACACTATTTACGACAATAAGAGCTCTTGACCCAGAAAAAACTCATACTTTTTCCGTACGGAAGCTATGGAAAGTATCGAAAAGTCAGGTATCCATGAAAAGTCAAAACATTGGTTAGAGCTTTCTCAAGGCATAGACTATTCAGCGAGACTATTGATTAGAATGTGCCTCAACAATGCGGCTGCGGATATTAGGAATAAAAATGAAGAGTGGTTAGAGTTAGCCCAATCTCTTGACGCAGATATTCCTCAAACCCGTATTATACAAATGCTTCACAACGAGCCAAGCCCATCAGATGAGGAACTTAAAGATGAAGATATCAAGCAAGAAATAGACCTTCTGACGAATAGGAAAGATAGGCTTCAAGGTTTAGTCGATTTGTCCCAACACCTCGTATCTGAAATTGATGAAAAGCTAGCAAAATTACAAGTACAAACAAGCCCTGAAGAGTAGCTACCAATATACAACCATTTTTCTATCCTCGACTACTGCGGCCAAACTCTATAGTAGTTACCCTATAACTGTTGTTAGCCAATATTTTCATTATTGGCCAATATCGGCTAATATCGGCTATCAGTCTTTATCCAATTAGCCAATATGAAAATTCACTCGCTCAGCATTTCACCAGAACATCTCAAAAATATTTCTGAGATTGATGCATTCAGTGCTAGCTGGGATCTGCGTCATAGCCTAACGCCTGAGCGTCTAAGTGCGCTTCGCCATGTTGCGACTATCGAAAGTATTGGTTCGTCAACCCGTATTGAAGGCGCCCGCTTAAGTGATGCTGAGGTTGAACAATTGCTTGGTAGACTAGAGCAACAGTCTCTAGATACCCGTGATGAACAAGAAGTGGCAGGCTATGCTGATGCGATGGAGACTATCTTCTCCAATTATTTAGAGATTCCGCTGACTGAAAATTATCTAAAGCAACTTCACAGCATTCTGCTTAGCTACTCCGAGAAAGATAATCGTCATCGTGGTCAATACAAAACCTTAAACAACCATGTTGAAGCCTTTGATTCTGACGGGAATAGCTTGGGTATTGTGATTAAAACAGCAACGCCTTTTGACACGCCACGCGAGATGGAAGCTTTAGTGCGTTGGACACGGGAGTCACTTGAAGATAAAAGCATCCACCCTCTTTTGGTGATTGGTGTGTTTAATGTTGTTTTCTTAGCGATACACCCGTTTCAAGATGGTAACGGTAGAGTTTCACGAGTGATAGCAACGTTATTGTTACTCAGAGCTGGCTACCATTACGTGCCATATAGTTCTCTTGAAAGCGTCATCGAGCGCAGCAAAGACAGTTACTACCTCGCTCTGCGTCGTACCCAAAGTACACTCGACCAAAGTGATCCAGACTGGCAGCCTTGGCTTACTTTCTTTTTGCGCTCTCTCGTTTCACAAAAGACACACTTAGAAACAAAGCTGACGGCTAGCCAAGGCTGGGATGCTTTACCGAAAGATAGTGTAGCGATACTCAACTACCTCAGTGACAACGAGCGTATTACAGCGTCTGAGGCAGAAAACCTAACCCAGACACCTCGTTCAACATTGAAGCTTCGATTGAAAGAATTGCAGGATAAAGGCTTAATTCAACGTCACGGTAAAGCTCGCGGTACATGGTATGTATTAGCTGAGCCACTCAAGTGACTTAGCCAATAAATTATTTATTGGCTAAAATCGGCCAATATCGGCTACAAATATTCTACGTCGCTAAATGAGATTGTTACAATGTCGCTACTGCCATAGCAGATCTCTTCATTGCCAGTGCCGAAGCGACTTGTACTAAGCACACTCCCCATTTCTTTCTCTTCATCCCAATGCTCCAAGCGACGCGAATACATCTCTGTAATGCAAAAATTGTTCATACCTGTTGATACAAACGCTATCTCTACTTGTTGGTGAGCACCAATATCCTCACCAGCATTACCAGCATTACCAGCAAGGTCGGCGAGCGAAAACTCATAACAACTCCACTGCTTAGGTATAAAGTCATTTCCGGGGTTATCTAAGTTCAACTGACCTGTCGAACCACTGACACCCGTTAGGTTGACATAAATACTGGTGCTGTCCGTCCCTCCTTGAGTGTTCGAATTCAGTAAACAAAACTGGGTTGTTATTGCTGCATTTGCAAAGTTAGGTGCAATTACCATTGTTGCAGCAACCACTATGAGATTAAAAATACTGGGGGTATTAACTTTCATGACGACTCTCCTCTAAAAACATACTTAATAGGACTAATTTGTATGCCTTAATAGCTAATACCTGTATTTACAAGCCACCTGATAATAACTTATAACTATATATGGTAATAACTTATTAATATTAGTAGATAAAGTTCGTATTTACTTAATATTTATCCTTTTTATTGGTCTCGCCACTACTGAAGACTTTATCTGTGGACTACTAGGTTTATTAAATGCAGGAACCAAAGCAATATAGTGCCAACCATGAAGTAAAGCTCCAGTAGCCCCAATGTCGAAGCAAATGCACCACTAACTACGACCCAAAGTAATGGAATGACCACTAACAGGTGTCGCCAGCGGCTATTCAGCAGCACTAACAATGCCACCGTTACCAGCGTCACAGGCGCAGGTAATAAGGGAAACCATTCCAACTGAGTCAGCGTTCTTTCTTCTAACAAACCACTCAATGGATAAACGACTAGCGCTAGCAATACCATAAAACTAGCGAGCCAAGCGCACGGTGAAGACAGAGATATCCAAGCACCCTGCTTTAGAAATAAAGCGGCCAATATCAATAGTGTACCTTCTACGATAAACACCCAACCAAACCAAGGTGCAGCCCAATTTAAATTAGAAAAATACTGCCAATGAAATACCCCGCCACACCACAACCAACTCACGCCTAGCAACAACAAACCGAGCCTTGCTGAGCCACGTGCTATCAGCAATGGCACTGATAACGTAAACAGCACCGCTAGCAAGTTAAACGGCCATAGTGACTGGTTATAGCCACCCACCAAATTAAACCAACTCTGCTTATCGTATGGCGTCATATCCAACAACGAAAATTGCAGCAAGTCCATGATCAAATACTCTGTAAATAAGCCAGCATTCGGTCACGTGTTGCTTGAGTCACTAACTCGCCACGCCCTGCCGCCATATTCTCTTGCATGTGAGCGACTTGCGACGTCGCTGGAATAGCACAAGTCACCGCAGGATGAGAGACAACAAATTTGAGGAAAAACTGCGCCCAGTTATCACAACCGATCTCACTTGCCCAGCTGGGTAATGGCTTGTTTCCATATCGGTCAAATAAACGCCCGCCTTGAAACGGTCGATTCACTATCACGGCAATGCCTTTTTCTTTAGCAAGCGGTAACAAACGCGCTTCTACTTCACGATCTTCAACATTGTAAGTAAGTTGAATAAAGTCGAGCGCTTGCGTTTTCATAATCTGTTCTAGGTCAGCATGTCGTCTTCCGTGCGACGTCGTGATACCGACATAACGTATTTTCCCAGCCTTTTTTAGCGCCTGTAATCGTTGTAAATGGTCTTCCCAGTTCACAAGATTATGGATTTGGAATAGGTCAAACTGGTCAACACCCCAGAGGCTGTAGGAGTCATTGATTTGCTCCTCACCATCAAAAGGCGTCCAGACTTTGGTTGTAGCAAATAGTGACTTGCGGACGGCCTCACCTTGAGTTTTAGCTAATTGCTTGAGCGCGTAACCCATGACTTCCTCGGCAGAACCATACATAGGTGAGGAGTCCACCATTTTACCACCAAGGTCAAAGAAGGTTTTCAATACCTGAGTTCGACCATTTCGTGTGGCGATATCGTTTCCGACATTAAACGTAATCCAAGTACCCATACCAATCACGGGGATCTGTTCGCCACTGACTGGAATAGCTTTGGTAATAATCGCCTGATTGCCTGAGGCAAAAGCACCGCTGGGAAGTAGTGCTAATAGAGCGGGCGTCGCGAGGGATTTTAGAAATCGACGGCGTTCTGAAACGTTGTTAACTGCGGATAGTCTCGACGGATTTGACTTCATACCTTAACTCCTTTCGTTAGCTCATGATGCATATTGCCACATATTTAAACGAGCCAACATTACACACAACAGAGAAACGAATTCTGCCGACACATTCGTCGACAGAATTTTGTTCAGTCGATACTGAGCTTTTACTTACTTGTTGCCGCTTTACTCAATGCACCAAGTACATTCGTAATTTTCCCTAATACCTCGTCACACCCTTCGATGCTGTGACGCTTTTTTAGGTAGTCAGGTGTGTTGTATGAAAGCCATACTTTGTCAGCCTCATCCTGCCAAATCAGCATTTTCTGTGGAAGATCAATCGCTACCGTTTGAGCACACAGCATTAGCGGTGTTCCAACTTTCGGATTTCCAAAGATCATCAGCTCTGTCGGTCTCAGCTTCATACCTGCTTTTTCAGCATTCTCTGCGTGATTGATTCTCGCAAACTCAGTTAAGCCTTTGCTCTTAAGAATCGCGCTTAGTTTATCTGCTGTATCTTTTACTGAGAATACACTCGGAATCACGACCGTTGTCTTTTCAGCATTATCAGACTTTTCAGCCTTGTCAGAAGTACCAGCAAATGCTGCGGTCAAAGGGACTGCAGCGAGTAGAAGCGTACATAATAAATTCTTTTTCATTAGACATCCTTTTAGTTAGATTAAATCTTAGCTTAGATACTACGGCTAACAAGACACCTTGGATCGCTATTACGAGGATAAATTTTCAGATTTTCGACAAGTGGCACTAATATCAAGACGACAGGATAAGGTTATTAAATGTACATTCAAATTACTTATCCGACAACAAACGCTCAGCAACTGCCAGAACTGAATCAACCGCAGGGTGCTTAATTTTTCTATCCGGTAAAATCGCATAATAACGGTCAGAGAGCGAATCAACCCGCCCGATCACAGCCACATCAAACTGAGCCAATACGTCCTGCTCGACTGACGATGACACACAAAATATGCCACGCCCTGACTGCCCAAAAAACTTGAGCAAGGCACTATCATCAACCTCGGCAACAATCGTCGGTGAGATTTTAGACTGAACAAACCATGAGATCAGATTTTGAAACTGAGCAGAGTTGCGGCTCGGCATCAAAAACGGTGAGTTATGCAACGAGTTTGGAAAGTCATCCCGGTACTTCTCACACTGATCTTTAGTCGTGAAAAACGTCACACCAGACTGACCAAGGTAATGGTTTACCGCACGCACGCTGACACCTACAGGCAGTGGATGGTCTGAAAGTATCAAATCAAGCTTATTGATCGATAAGTCTGCCAAAAGGCTCGGTAAGTCACCTTCATGACACTCCAATACAAACTGCTTATCTAAATCAAAACAACAGTCCAGCATATCAAAGACCATCACTTTAGGAATCGCATCAACGACACCGACATTGAAATTAGCCATCTTTCCAACGTCTTGTGTCGCTAGTGTGCGAGACAGCTCTTGGCCTAAATTAAAAATATCTTCGGAATAGCCTAATGTGACCTGCCCCAAACTATTTAGCTCTAGCCGCTTGCCTTCACGCTTAAACAGTGGCGCTCCAATGTACTCCTCAAACGTTGAGATTTGACCACTCACCGTTTGAGGCGTGACGTTCATTAGCTCTGCGGCACGCGTCACGCTGCCCTCTTTAGCGACAGCGTGAAAGTACTGAAGGTGATGGAAATTTAATTGCTTCATGTCGTACCTCAGGCGCTAATGTTTATTAAACGCATCATTAATTTACCGATCATTTAACCGTTGGCTTTGCTGTTCGCAATACGTAATAACCAAAAATACCCGACAAGAACGATCCTATTAAAATCGCTAGTTTGTCTGCGTAGTGGTAAATCTGCGTGTCGTTGTACGCGAGCGTGTCGATAAATAAACTCATGGTAAAACCAACACCGGTAAGGATTGATACACCGTAAAGCTGACGCCAATCACTACCCTCTGGCAACTTCGCGATACCCATTTTAATAGCCAACCAGCTAAAGCCAAACACACCTAGCTGCTTACCTATAAATAAACCAGCAATGATTCCCAATGGTACTGGTGTAAACATTTGGTCTAGCGAAATGCCTCGCAAATCCACACCTGCATTTACAAAAGCAAACATCGGCAAGATCAGGAACGCGACCCAATAGTGTAATCCGTACTCCATTTCCTTACTCATGGAGAACTCAGTGCCATCCTTTTTCTTACACGTTAGTGGGATGGTAAAGGCAAGCGCGACACCGGCTAATGTTGCGTGAACACCTGACTTTAGTACGCTGATCCACAACACGATACCCAACACGATGTAGGCTGCTCTGTTGGTCACACCCATTCTATTCATAATGATTAAACTGAATAACGATATAGACGCTACTGTAATTGATGCGGTCGACAGCTCAGCCGTATAGAACAAAGCAATGATAACAATCGCGCCAAGGTCATCGATGATCGCCAATGCCAACAGGAAGACCTTCAGAGATAGCGGCACACGTTTTCCAAGCAGTGACAAAATACCTAAGGCAAACGCGATATCTGTCGCTGTCGGTATTGCCCAACCTTTCATAGCAAACACGTCGCCTTGGTTAAACGCGATGAATACCAGTGCGGGAACTAACATTCCACCCACTGCCGCTGCGCCTGGAAGTGCTACTTGGCTCAGTGAAGAAAGGTGCCCTTCTAACACTTCACGCTTCACTTCAAGCCCGATGAGGAAGAAGAATATCGCCATCAAACCGTCGTTAACCCACAGTAGTAACGGCTTGGCAATTTGTAGCTCGCCAAAACGTACTTCTACGGGCGTATGTAAGAACGCACTGTACACACTTGAGAGCGCGCTATTTTGTAGGATTAAGGCAAAGATCGTGACGAAAATAAGTAATATTCCCGCTGACGACTCACGTTTTAAAAAAGACTCAATGGTAGTCATCATGATGGCGAACCTCCGAATAAGATAAAGCCTTGATAAACAAAGAAAGAAATCAGTAACACTGCACCCACCCAGCGATGAATAACGAACGACTCACCTTTGGGGACGAATCGCGTGACTAGATAAAACAGCACAACCAAGCCAAGCATAATTGGATAGTCTCGGACAATGACTTCGTTGCTAAAGGTGTTGGGGCCAACAATTCCAGCGATACCCAGCACCGCTAAAATATTGAATAAACTAGAACCGATCACATTACCGACGGCCATGTCGTGCTCGCCTTTTTTGACCGCTGAAACAGAAGCTGCTAGCTCTGGTAGGCTAGTACCTATCGCAACGATAGTTAGGCCGATAACAAGATCACTGACACCAAATATTTGTGCGACACCGACTGCGCCCCAAACTAATAATTTTGCGCTGATCAGTAAGATGATGACGCCAGACACTAGCATCCAAATGATTTGCTTGGAGACCTTCTCTGTTTTGGTCGTTGTTTCATTACTCGCGTTGGTTTTAGCCGCTGACTCTTTACGAGCGCTAACAATGGTCAACCAGATGACAAAGATCATCGCTGCCATTAGCAAGATCCCATCTAGGCGAGATAGCACGTCGTCCCAAAGCAAAATACCGAGCGCAAACAACATCCCTATTATTAGTAATGGCGTGTCTTTATTTAGCGTTTGTGGCCCAACTAATAAAGGCGCGAGAAGTACGGTCACGCCTAACACTAAGGTCATATTTGCAATATTAGACCCCACCACATTACCGATAGCAAGGCCGTTGTTGCCTTGAAAAGCGGCCAATCCAGACACCAGCATTTCTGGCGCTGACGTACTAAACGCAACAATCGTCAGTCCAATAATAAGCGGTGAGATACCGAGGCTTTTTGCAATACCTGATGCGCCGTCGACGAATCGATCGGAGCTCCAAGCCAGTAGCACTAGGCCGATAACTACTGCAACACTGTAAAGTGCTAAGGTTTCCATTTTACTAACTCCGAGTCATAATTTTCATAATATTTGCCTATAGTAAGGAAATTTCTGATTAATTAAAATTCGTATAATATTTAGTTTTTATCAGATAAAACCTTAATAAAAAATAAAAGCCACTGCTTAGATAGTTGGCTTTCTTGGTTTTGGATGCAGTAAAAGTGGATTTCCTGCAGGTGGGATTTATCTAGGAAGACCTGTATTAAGTGGACGAATCTCATAATCTTCATAGCAGGCCATTTAAAACCTAGCGTCAGTTTCTCTAATACCGGCTAATTCACCTAAAAACAGATTACTCTTCTTCCGTCCAAGTCACTTTTTGGCCATATAGAGGAATGGTAGAAAGATCCATTTTTGCGGAGCCGTTTTGTACTTCCGTCGCATGAGAAAGGTAGATAAGGGTTTTATTCTCCTCATCATAAACGCGTGTGACTTTCAGTGACTTCCATACCAACGAGGTACGCTTTGAGAATACACTTTCACCGCCCTCATCCTTTTCAATATCACCAATCACTAGCGGCCCTGTCTGCTTACAAGAGATGGCAGAGTTAGACGGGTCACTAAACACTTCACCATTACGCAAGCGCTCTATAACGCCACGGTCAAAGTATGAAAAATGACACGTCACGCCTTTAACCTTTGGATCTTCAATCGCTTCAATCTTGATGTCACTACCTAACCAATCGACATTTACATCGCCAACTTCCTTGGCTTGTACTGAAAATGACAGCGCCATAAGCGAGAAACTAGCGATAGCAACAGTAGAACCTAAAGCGGTAGATAACTTATTCATAAACGGTAACTCCATGTTTGGTTTAAGGTGGTTCGCCTATTACTAATAATAGACCTTCCTCAGAAAACCACAAATAGCAGTACCTTATCTTTGAAATATCGGTAATCCAGAACCAAAAAAGCACCCGTTGAGTGTCCCCAACGAGTGCTTTAGTTAAGCTGAAATTTTAGCTCGACATTATCGTGAATCTTTTCTCTCGAAACCAAACAAGTGGTCCAAAGACAACTTACCAGGGCCGATAATAACAAGTGCAGCTGCAACACCAGCCCACCACATCGCTGGGTTAACCCAGTGAGACCATGTTGGGAAGACAGCTAGCTGGATAAACACCGTCATTACCAAAATACCTAACGCTGCAAATCGAGTGAACAAACCGAAGATAAGCAATAACGGCAATGCAATCTCAGCGACACCCGCTGTCACAGCAAAGAACTTAATGTAAGCAACCGTTGGAGACCCTTCAACATACTCTAATGTTTTAGGATCACACAGTAGCAATGCGCCTTCACGCACTTCTTCTGGACAAAAGAACTCATACATAAACAGGTCATATACACCCGGATCAGGCTTGAACCAACCATTCCATTTAGCCAGTCCTGAGTAAAAGAACACGCTAAAGATCTGCCAGCGAAGACCCAGCAATGCTAATGGTTTGAAGACGATGTTCAGCCACTCAAATATAGTTATGTAGAAAGATTTTATTGCACCCATAGTGTATTCACTCGTATATATATCGTATTTTATTTAAGAAGATGTGCGTTCAATAACTCAGCAAACAACGTCGATACATCGAAGTCTTCATCCAAAGACGTCGCTGCTTCAGTTGCTGAGTCAAAACTTGCGGTTTGTTTCAAGCTAGACATAAACGCAGACTCAACGTCTGACAGTGGCTTTGCTTGAACTTGTAAATTACTTTGCCAAAAAATGACGGCGTTTTTATGAGCGCTTAACTCAATCTTTTGGTCTTCTTCCATCTGGCCAAAACGTAGCTGGCTCCACAGTTCAAATATGTCGAACTCAAGATTCACTATCTGAGTAGAGTCAACCAACGCCATTGGTAACTCCGACAAGTCTTCACCCCGTGAAATTATGCCCTGCACAACTTCTAGCGTTAAAAAGTCATCACCATTTGCATTGAGCGCTTGCATCCATGCTTGGTCCAAACGACAAAGATCAGGTACGTAAGGATAGCTGACAATCAGTTCTGCAACCTTAACGTGTAGAAATTCTACAAAACTTGTATTACTTGTATCTGGGTCATCCGCAAAGCCATAACCAATGAGTGTCGCTGATGCTGGTGGCGCTTCATTGACATAGCTCCCTGCCAGTTGCGCGAAATAATCCTCGCCCCATAGTTTTACTAAGGTAGGAAAGTTACTTTCAAGTGCAGAGGCACTGGCTCGAATAAAGCCATTTCGGTACACACTAAGAAACGATGCGGGTCGGTCACCGCCAAGATAAGCATTAAGCTTGTCACGCTCCCCTGTCTGCATAAAGCGCTCAAAAGCACCGATATAGTCATCGTGAGAATAGCGGTTATCTGCCATGATTCACGTTCTCCAGAGGTGCTTTTGTAATTGCTTCTAGTAAAGAAGAAGCGCGGTTACGTTCCTCCATCAACTCGCTAAACTCTGGCACATTGTCATCACGCTCTAGCAGCACAGGCTTTGGCCCAAGTACTTGCATTGCGGTTTCTAACAACTTCCAGACAGCTTCATCAACGGGTGATGCATGACTATCAATCAATAGCTTATCTGGAAAGTTTGGGTCAGGGTCAAAACCAGCGATGTGGATCTCGCCCACTTTCGACGGGTCTAACGCTGACAGGTATTGCCCAGGATCTAAGTCAGTATTGCGATAACTTAGGTATAAATTATTGACGTCGACCAATAGCCCTGCGCCAGTTCGATTGGCAGCTTCCATTAAAAAGTCAGCTTCATCCATTTCTGAAATAAAGTCTAAATAGTTCGTTGGATTCTCAATCAGTATTGGGCGGCCAATGGCCTCTTGGTAACGGTCAATACCATCGCACAAGCAGTTGAGTGCTTGCTGCGTTCTAGGTAGTGGTAATAGGTCAGAGAAATAGGCATGCTGACTGGTTGACCAAGTCGCATGTTCTGACACCATCACTGGATTAAAGCGTTTAACTAACGCGCTAACTTGCGCCAAATGGCGACTGGTAATAGCAGCGGGCTTCTCGGTAAAAGAACCGAGAGAGCCTGCGACCCCATGAAAACTCAATGGGAAATGTTCTGCAATTGCTTGCAGATAGCGCAATCTTGGCCCACCTTGAACGAAATAGTTTTCTGTATGCACCTCAAACCATAGATCTGGGAAGGATTCTTGCTGAACACTAGGGTCAGCGAATGAGAGTGCATCATCATAATGCTGGGGTTTTAAATTAATCCCAGCGCCTGACAGTGTTGACTGTTTCGAATCAAATTGGACCAAGTGACTATTCATTATTTACTTCATGTTGCGTTCTAGAGCAGTTTTAGATGCAGAACCTTCTGGTGTAAGGATATGCTCACAAGTACCTTTAGGTGCATATGTCCATGCATTACCTTGGAAGTCAATTGTTGAAGTACCCTGACAACTTGTACCTGGGCCTGCTGCACAATCATTTTCAGCGGTAAGCGCGATACCGAAACACTTGTCTTTACGACCTGAAATTGCTGCGCCCTGAACCCAAGCGTTAAAGCTTTGCTTTACACTTGCAGAAGCATCTGCAGAAATACGTAACTGGTCGTTTGGCTTAGCCGCCGCGACTGATGTTAAAACGGCCAATGCTGCACCAGCGATAAGTGCTGAATTTGTAGACTTTTTCATAAGATGACTCTCTAATTTTGTTGCCACACTACTAGGGGTGGATTTCACAAGGAATACGCAGTGCCAGATTTCAAAAATCGACACCGCACATTATTTGTTAATTACTTAGCTGCACATGGGTTAGCTGCACAAGGATTCTTTGCTGCACATGGGTTTTTAGCTGCGCAAGGATTTTTAGCCGCACATGGGTTAGCTGCACAAGGATTCTTTGCCGCACATGGGTTTTTAGCTGCGCAAGGATTCTTTGCTGCACATGGGTTAGCCGCGCAAGGATTCTTTGCTGCACATGGGTTAGCCGCGCAAGGATTAGCTGCACATGGGTTAGCTGAACAAGGGTTGCTACCGCCGCTGATGTTACGCTTCAACGCTGTTTTTGATGCTGGGCCAGCTGGAGTAATGATGTGCTCACAAGTGCCTTTAGGTGCATATGTCCATGCGTTACCTTGGAAGTCCGATGTTGAAGTACCCTGGCAACTTGTACCAGGACCTGCTGCACAATCGTTCTCAACTGCTAGAGCGATGCCGAAGCACTTATCTTTACGACCTGAAATCGCGCCACCAGCAACCCATGTGTAAAAGCTCTTCTTTTGAGCGGCACTCGCGTCATCAGAGATACGAAGCTGGTCATTTGGCTTAGCTGCTGCTACAGAAGTTAAAAGAGCAAGTGCTGCACCTGCGATTAATGCGTTGTTAGTAGATTTTTTCATGGTTATCAATCCTTTACTGTTTATGTAATATAATTATTAAGTTCCCCTCTTATACGCAGTACTATTGATTTTAGATTAAAACTATTTGTATTTATTAAAATAACCACACAAAGGATAGAGAATAAATCACTTTTATTTTAAGGACTTAGATTAAAGAAAACTTATTTACATTTATCTATTACCTTATCTTTTTTGGTTAAAATTACAGCGCTTGCAAATCCAGATTGTTTGAAAATCAACCTAATAATCAAGTCCAAGTCTATTGATGTAATTATGTTTATCTATAAGCTGTTTGCTAACATCATGTGATACCGCGAAACACACAAACTGAATTAAGGACGGATTTATGAAAGTAGTTAATGCGCGTTTACGTGGGCAAGCAGCGCTCTACACAGTTACTTGTGAAGACGGAACCTTTGCCGCCATCACAGAACAGAGCGAAACAGTCAGTGCGCAAGACGCAGACATAGATGCAAGCGGTAACCTATTGTGCGCGCCATTTGTTGAGCCACACATCCATCTTGATGCCGTGCTCACCGCAGGCCAACCTCGCTGGAATATGAGTGGCACATTGTTTGAAGGTATCGATTGCTGGTCTGAGCGCAAACCAATGCTGACCCATGACGATGTGCAACAGCGTGTATTAAAGACAGTCGAGTTACTCTTAGCAAACGGCGTACAACACATTCGTACGCATGTGGATGTGACTGACCCAAACCTAGTTGCACTCAAAGCCATTAACGCGCTAAGACCTAAACTTGAACCCTATCTAGACCTCCAGATTGTCGCATTCCCTCAGGAAGGTATCTTGTCATTCCCAAATGGCAAGCAGTTGATGGAGAGCGCCATAGAGCATGGTGCTGACGTTATTGGGGGTATCCCACACTTTGAGTTCACGCGTGAATATGGTGTTGAGTCGATGCGCTGGGTGGTAGACCTAGCCCAAAAGCACGATAAGCTGGTTGATGTACATTGTGACGAGATCGATGATGGTGCATCACGATTCCTTGAAGTGTTGGCAACCGCTGCACTAGAAACGGGCATGGGCTCAAAAGTGACGGCCAGCCATACTACAGCCATGCACTCTTATAATAATGCGTATTGCAGCAAGCTATTCCGATTATTAAAGATGTCAAAAATCAACTTTGTGTCTTGCCCAACAGAAAGCCTCCATCTACAAGGCCGCTTTGATTCATACCCTAAAATACGGGGTATCACACGAGTGAAAGAAATTCGTGATGCTGGAATGAATATCTGCTTTGCCGAAGACTCAATCCAAGATCCTTGGTATACGCTGGGTAACGGCAAGCTGCTACGCGTACTGGACTCAGGCTTACACTCTTGCCACATGATGGGCTATGACGATATGTCGACCGGTTTAGACTTGATCACAGATAATGGTGCTAAGACGTTAAACATCGCTGACCGTTACGGTATTGATGTGGGTAAGCCTGCGAATTTCATCATTCTTGAAGGCTTTGATGATGTCGATGTTATTCGTCGTCAGGGTGACGTTTTATGGTCAGTGAGAGAGGCAAAGGTACTAACTTGCCGCAAACCGAGCTTACTGACGCAGTCGGTTTGCCTTACTGATTAAGTCCCAATAGTGTAGTCGTGCATGGAAGGAAGCCTCTCATGTACGACTGATACTGGCTAATATATTCTGATTGTTAGTTTGCCAACAAACGCATCAGCTTCTGCGCATGATTTGCAGCTTCAATACCACGCTCGGTTAAGTAACCACCATCAACATGATCAGTAAAACCCTTGTCGAATAAGCGCGCTGCGGCTGCAACGGCTGTCTCTGTGGCTTCGGTGCTATGTACCTTTATTCCGCTTGCTGTTGATTCAAGATTAAACTCATTCAGCAATTTTATTTCTTCCAACTTTTCATTTGAACACATAGAGGCTTTCCTATTGTTTTAGAATTTACGGAGGTGAAGTTTACTATAGCTGAGATAAACCATTGCTTCAGCTAGTTTTTTTCTCTTTTGCCAAACGCGCCACCACTTCAGCCATCGCTTGACCTAAGACTTGATGCGACTCAGCACTGAAATGAACACCATCAACATGACTTGATTCAATCCAACTTCCAACATCAAAAAACTTACAGTTAAGTTCTTTAGCGACTTCAGCATAATGGTCTGCAAAGCCTTGTGATTTAGCAGAACCATTGACCCGAATACCGACGCCATCTAAGCCCAATATCGTTGGTGGTGGTGCCATCAAAACAACGTTAGGAGCAGCGCCCTGTGGACCACAGTCACTTTGTTGAATAACTTTAACCAACCGTGCAACAGACTTGGCGATTTCCGGAGCCGTCACACAGTAGCGATCTTTTAAGTCGTTTGTGCCCAACATAAGTAATACAAGGTCAAGTGGCTTTTGTGACTTCAGGCAAGGCGCTAAGTAGTTTAAACCACTCATTAAACCATCTACAGGGTCATCCCAGACGGTGGTGCGGCCATTCATTCCTTCTTCAACTAACTCAAAATCTTCGCCTAAATAATCATGCATCACACCTGTCCAGCGAGTATGACGGTCAAAGCGCTCACCATTTTCAGGCGCGTAGCCCCAAGTATTTGAATCACCAAAACACATTACACGATACATATTTCACCTGTTAAATTGTTATGAATTATTTCAAAAGCGTAGCACTTAGATAACTACTATAACTCAGAATTCATAAAATAAGCCCCTGCAAAATCAAAAAAGGCCCGAGTGCGTAAACACTCGAGCCTTTAGCTAAACCGCGTTAACGATTAGTCTTTAAATAACTTTTTAGCCCACTTGTTTGCGATATATTTCGCAGCGTCCTGACCACCTAAACCGAAGGCAATCGCAGCAGCAATAGCAACCGCACCGATAGTGAAACCAAAGGCCATGTTAACAATATTGTCCGCAAGACCCATCGCCTTAAGACCCATTGCCAATACCAAGCCAAGAATAGCGAAGCGTGCAATACCTGCTAGACCCGCACTCGATGACTCAGAAAGCTTGTTATAAGCGATGTTGCTAAGCGTAAAGCCAACAAGCAAGATAACGCTACCGATCAAGATACCACCACCAAACTCAAGCACTTTCGCGAAGATTTCAGAGATAACATCGATACCCAATGTGTTTATTGCAGCAGTCGTCGCAGTCAACATAGAGAAGAACATGATCGCGCCGCCGACTAAACGAGTCGGTGTAAATGTTGGTGTAAACAAGCCTTGAACACCCAGCTTCTCAGGTAGTGCATCAACGCCCATGCTATCCAAAATATCGCTCAGCATTTGCACAACAAACTTCGTCACAAAGTAAGCAACTGCCAAGATAATACCTGCACCGATAATGTTCGGGATAGAAGCCATTAACTTGTTAATCATCTCAGAAGCAGGCCCTGAAATGGCAGGAATATTCAATACACCCAACGCAGCAACAAGGATTGGCAATAGGATTGCCGCAAAAATAAACGTGCTACCAACTTTAGCGATTTGAACGTCAGATGACCCTGTCTTTTCTACGAGTCTCTGCTCAACACTCTGCAAGCCGATACCCACAAATTCAGCAACAATCTTAGCAATGATCCAACCCGCATAAGCGATGACACCTGCACCGATAATGTTAGGGATAACACCAAGGAACTTAGCAACCATGTCTTTTAATGGCTCAAGTACGCCCGTCAAACCAAAGTGCTGAAGTACTGCAATCAGTACAAATATCGTCATGATTGCTTTGATAAGTGAGGCAATAGGGTTCGCTAGGTTATGACGCCCAAGAAAGTCTACCTTGCCCAGCAAGCGCTTAAACAAGCCTGCCAACAGTTTCACGATTAAAAGACCAACCACTAAAATAAGCAGCCCAATTAATGCCTTGCCTAAGCCACCACTTACAGCTGGGCCCAATGCGTTGGTAATAGGTGATAAAAAATTATCCATTTTATGTCATTCTCCGGATTTAATAGTTTGCTTAATCATTAAGGATTAGTTCGATTCTTCGGTTGGCGTTACGCCCTTCTTCCGTGTCGTTTGGTGCTATAGGCTCAAGTGAACCGACACCCTGGACATTAATGCGACGAGCATCGATGCCAAGTTTTACCAATGCGTTTTTCATATAACTACTGCGAGTCAGTGACAGCAGCGTATTGTTGCGTGAGTCACCGGTACCGTCCGTGTGTCCCTTAATCAGAACATGCACTTCTGGATATCCATTCATCAACGCAGCGGTTGCTGTGATTTGGCTCTGCGAGTTTTTGGTTGGCTCAGAAGCCCCTGACTCAAAGTAAATCGCATCAAAGATAATCGGTGTATTGGTCGCTCTTACTTCAAGCGCTTGCTTTAATAAACCTTCAAAACCCTGATCCGTTACATTCACCGCAGTACCGTCAGGTAACTGATAGCTTTGTAATCCAGCGTTATTCGTTTGCGCTGCTTGAGGTTCAGTCTGGGCTGATTGAGCTTTAGTTGATTGAGCTAGGGCTGGTTGAGGAGCAGCCGCCTGCTTAGTCGTGGAAAGTTGCTTGATCACCGCTTCCGCTTCTACGATCAACTCATCATTAGTCGCAATTAACTCATCTCTATCTGAACGAAGCGCTGTCACTTCACCTAACAACTTAGCCTTCTCTGCCGCTAACGCTGCAATGGCTTGTTGATTGGCTTCATCTGCTTTTTGTTGGTCAGTGTTTGTTGTTGCCAACTTGACAGCGTTACCCGCTGAGTCGCCTTCTGCAACTTGAGTAGTATCTGCTTTAGTCGTGTCGTCAGATGCCTGCTTAACATCAGGCTTGTCGCTGACATCTGCGCTAACAACACCAGCTGTGCTTAATGCGGCTGTTGCAGCGTTAGCATTGCTGCTTGAGCTAACCGCATAGATTGGCTGCCCTGTTGCATCATCCCCGACATGATTGATGAAATAGTACAGTCCACCAAAGAAAAGAATGACCAAACCTGTAATGAGATATTCGAAAAGGGAGTTTTCGTCTTCCTGTGTATCAACCATATAACAATCCATTGTTGTTGAACTTTACCCGCTCCTCTCATATAGAAAATAAAGACTTAGAGCGGAAAGATGCCACAATACTTATATAGGTTACGTAACCTCAGAATTTTATAGGTTCATTTATTGTTCATGTTTCTGGCCTGATTTTTATGTTTAACACAGGTCTCATTCAAAAGTAACTTGGAATATCAGCGAATTTGTTGCCATACTTCACCTTACCTACCCTACAAAGCCGATAGGAATAAACGCTTCATGCCCAGCCAGTCCGAACAAGAAGTCAGAAAAGGCCTACCTGCGCTACTGCCGCGCATGTGGCGATACTCCTTAGTACTCTCTAAAAAGCGTGACATTGCTGACGACCTTACCCAATCCGGTGCTGAGCGAGCGTTGAATAAAGCTTCACAATATCAATCAGGTACACGCCTCGACGCGTGGACCTTTAGCATTATCTCATCCATTTGGAAAAACCAACTTCGCTCTGACAGCGTACGACGTGGTCAAGGCGTACAATCGGTTGATGAGGTCGAGCTGGAAGCTGTGGGTAGTGATTCAGAAACGAATATTTTTGGCGTTCAAGTTTTAAACTTAGTAATGAAGTTGCCATCAGAGCAAAAAGACGTGGTGTTTTTAGTGTACGTAGAAGGTTATTCCTATAAAGAAGCGGCAAGCGTCTTAGATATTCCCATTGGCACCGTCATGAGTCGGCTAGCCGCTGGGCGAAAAAAGATAAATGAAGCCGTAAACGCCACCTCGACGACTAAACAGGGAGGTCTATAAATGACTACCTTCACTGATGAACAACTCACCGCATTTTTAGATGGTGAATTACCTGAAGCAAAAATGGTACAGATTGCCGAGGCGCTTGAGACTGACGAGTCACTCGTAGAACGTTTAAGCGGCTTGGAAGTAGACTTTGCGCCGATCAAACAAGCCTTTGATCAACTGCTACAGGAAGCGCCAACTGAGTCGTTAAATGCCAATATCCCAGCGGTTGAAGTTGAGAGCATGCCTACTAAAGCAGCTTCGAACGACAATAGCTGGATGAGCTACGCGGTTTCTGCCTGCTTTGCGCTAGCGATTGGTGTCGGTGTTGGGCGTGCTATGTTCCAAACACCGCCTGAACCAGTAGGATGGAAAGGCGAAGTTGCGCGATATCAAAAGCTGTACAGCAAAGACACCCTAGCTACTTTCACCGTGACCGCTGATGCCGCAGAAAAGAGTATTTCTCAAGTCTCTACTAAGCTAGGACTGGCTGTACCAACGCAACAGTTCTTGCCGGATGGCTTAACGTTTAAACGCGCCCAAACCTTGGTATTTAACCAAAAGCCATTGGCGCAGTTTATGTATCAGGGTGAAGACGGTACGCCGATTGCCATTTGTGTGTTGAAAAATGGTAAACCAGATCAGGCAATTTCCCTAGCAAATATAAAAGGGCTAAATGCGGCTAGCTGGAATCATGGCGGATTTGCTTATATTGCAATTGGAGATACACAGCCTGAAGTCATTGAAAGTATTGCAAAAAACTTCCTAACGACGATTTAAAATAAAACTTTTTTAAAAAAAATAACAATTCGATCGAATAAAAACGGAGCTGAGGGGTTTACAGAGCATAACCGAGTGAAAACACGGTGTTGTGAACCTCTTTCAACCGATAAGGATCGAAACAATGAATACAGTCATCAAATTGTCTGCAATAAGTTTAATCGCACTATCTAGTATCGCGCGTGCCGCTTATGACACACCATCAGCAGCGACAAGCATGAGCCACGCTTGGAAAGCAGCAGACTCATCTAAAGGTAAAATCTTTACCGACCCGTCTGGAAAATCACTTTATACCTTTAAGAAAGACACCTCAGGCGTGTCTAACTGCGATGGCGCTTGTGCTACGGCATGGCCTCCATTCGCTGCAAAGGCGGGTGCGAGCACAAAAGGAGCTTGGACAATCGTTTCACGCAAAGACGGCTCACAGCAATGGGCACTCAACGGTATGCCTTTGTACTACTTTGCGGCTGATAAAGCGGCCGGTGATGTAAGAGGAGATGGTATTGGCGGTATTTGGGATCTTGCCCGACCAGCCAAAGCAAGCATGCAAACACCATCAACTAGTACTTACTAAGAGGACATGACCATGAAAAAAGTTAATCAAATTATCGCAGGCGTTTTGTTATCCGTAAGTTTTTGTTCAGTGGCACTAGCAACTGCTTGGAGTGTTGCAGACACCGGAGCAGGTAGAGTATTTGCAGGTGAAAAAGGCTTATCGCTATACACCTTTCGTAAAGACACACCGAACCTATCTAACTGTTATGACGACTGTGCAACGGCTTGGCCACCGTTTTTAGCCAAAGCTGACGCTAAGGCAACAGGCGCATGGACGTTAGTAAAACGTAACGATGGCAGCATGCAATGGGCGCTTAAAGGTATGCCTTTGTACTACTGGGTGGGCGATAGTGCACAGGGTGATACTACGGGTAATGGTGTTGGTGGGGTTTGGGATCTAGCACGTCCATAATCAACAAAAAAAGAAAGCGTATTGGGTGTTCTCAATACGCTTCTCATTAGAGTGTAACTATCCAGCTATATTGTACGGAGCGCCCTCCCCATGTTCTCGTTTCCTTCGTTTTCCTCGCTGACTGCGGTATTTGCTCGGTCTTCGCGGTTTTCAAACAAACCGACATATCTTCACCCGCAGGTACCTGCGCAGTCTTTGCGGCCTTCAAACAAACCAATATCTCTTCACCCGCATGTACCTGAGCGATCTTCACGGTCTTCAAAAAAACCAACATCTCTTTACCCGCATATATAGCTCGGTAATAAAAGGTGAGAACTAAGGACTATTATTCACTTCAATATCGTAAGAATAAAACCTCTAAAGCCGAGCCAGATATTCCCTAACCTCTTTCTCACTCATTGCATCAAGTTGCTTTTGTTTAAATGCTTCGCGCTTTTTGCGCCTCGGATCCATGTATCCAGCACCAATCACTTGTTCACCCTCGTTACACATAACATAACGGGAAATGCGTTGTGCATGTGGCGACAGTTTTTTCCATTGTTCATAAGGCATGCAACGCATGATGCCTTCACTGTGAAACCACGGCGCATAGTACTCAACATTCGGCATTGCACGAACCTCGCGTGACAAGTTCGGTGTACCTCCATGCCAAGCACGAATATCACGGATAATAGCCGTCCCTGCGGGAACTGGACAAAGAGTTGAGAGTTTCATCCACTCTGGCTCATCAACCAAGTTTGGTATCGGCGCTCGTGAACGCTGCGTTCCCGGGATTTGACGTATGGGTCCATTTTCAAAGGTCAGGTCTGTCATCGGAAAATTGATGGTAAGAACAGGCACCGGTACATCTCTCATGGTAACGGCATTTGTCGGATCAGGCAGTTCAGACCACATATTGTCCGAGTGCAACCCCTGATACTCAATCGCACCGGGCATAGCAACGTCACCGCCAGCACCACCAACTACGTAGTTGTCAGAACCGAAAATAGCTTTAAGAATGGGCGTCATAGTTGGCAAGTCGATTAGCTCGCACCATTCATCAACGTGCAGCATGTGTCGTGACGCCGAGCCTCCGCCAAATGAATATCGATGCGGTAGCCCACCTGCTCCACCACCTGCAGAGCAGTCAGGGTCATCGGCCATTAATTGCATGATTGCCGTATCTGATGCTTTTCGCATCCGTTCCAGCAGGTCGTCTGACAATGCGTCCTTAACTGCGACAAAACCATCACGGTGTAATAGTGCTGCGGCGCGCTCTGGGTCGTCTGGTGACACTAATTCCAGACCTTTAATGCCATTATTTTCTCGCAGATGTTCACGCAACGCTGAGACATCAGGATCATCGTATTTACGCGTCCAAGTTGCACAGGCGGGATCACCAGATACTAGGTTCAAATGTTCGGGCGTGGTCTCGATGTCAATTGAAGCGACTGAAGATAAACCATCGGGGTTGTCATTGTATTCGACGGTACGTGGTCGATTTACAAAACCATTGGGCGGCACAGCTTGATGCCAGCCTGCATTCTTTAATGACATAGACGCCTCCTTGTAAGATGATCCTGAAACTATTTCTACACCACTTTAAAGCCAGACTCAACCTCTTTAAATAGAGCGATTCCAGCTTCGAAAAATAGCGACTATTTCTGGTCTTGAATCAACTCATGAAAGTAATAACAAAGACTATCTGGTGCTATGACAAAAAAGGCCTTATAGCTTTGACCACCACGTTCATCATTCTGCAAGTCACCCGTATTCACACCATTTGACTCAAGCATTACTTTTGCCTGATGAATATCTAACACTAAGATTGCCGCACCGTCTTGAGCCGCATCACCACCATTAACTGCAAAACCAAGTCTTATGCCACCTCTTTCCAAAATCACCGAAGGTTGGGCGCCTGTATGACGCTGCACTTCGAACATACCAAATGCATTCGAGTACCAAGAAACTGCATGTTCTACACTCTTAATCGGTAAGGTTAATAAATCGTTTTGGTACGGATACGCTGCTAAAAATAGAGGCTCTTCCATCGTCAGTCTCTCGCTATAGTATTGTTAGATTCTAGAGGAAATAATGGAATAGGATGAAAGTTATTTGAGTGAGGCAGGGTGAGAGGCGTAGTACATCAGCAACTCGCAATATGAATCTGATTTTTTTTAAAAACTGATATCATGTCGAAAATCACACATGGAATAAGCAATGAACCGTCGTAAGAAAAGTATTCAGATAGTAAAGTCGCGCATCAACAAGGCGAAAGCCAAATTATCGACAAAGAAGAAGCCTAAATATATTAGCAAAGCAGATCGGGCGAAATTAGCGGAAGAGGAAGAGGAAGAGGAAGAGGAAAATCAAGATACAAGCACGTAAGCTATTGAGTTAACTAAAGCCAGCCAAAATATGAATGTTATATCTTTAAATTCTGGATCAGAAAAGATTATAAATTAAAACACGCCCCCATGCTTTCAGGCACCTTTCTTCGACTAACTGTAATTTATTTTTTACACATAAAGCCGGTTTGCAAAACCCGTAAATATAATCATCAACATATTTACCGTTGATTATGACATTTTGCTTTATACAACCTTCGCGCATAAAACCATGTTTTTCTAGTAGCTTAAATGAACCAGTATTGCTAACTGAACAAGTAGCCACTAATTTATTTAGATTTAATTCTGATAAAGCGTAGTTTTTGACAAGACTTAGCGCCTCACCAGCAAACCCTTTACCTTGGGCACTCGGTTTAATCATAAAACCTACTTCAGCAATTTTAGCGTCATGATTTGTGATTTTTAGCCCTACATTCCCAAGTTTTTCGCCTGTTGCTACTTCAGAAATTCCGAATGACAACCAACCATCACTTTCCATAGACCAAGGTTGTGACTTAGCAATAAACGCTTCATTAGCTTCTTCAAATGAACAAGGGTCATATACATGACCCATCATTTCTGGAGACATAGATATCTCGACAAAGAGATCTAAATCTGATTCATCAAATGGCGATAATTGTATTTTCTGGGCGGTGAAATACACGGTAATTCCTTAGGCTTAAACCTCTTTAACTATCCGCTAAACTCTTGAAAAAGCAGCTGAGACTAAGAATTATCATCAAGACAAGCCATCAACCCCGCCTCTAACGAATCATCCAACCCCTCACCAATAATCTCAACACGACTCTCTTCACAGCTTTTCAGCGCCATTTCAGTCTGAGCATCCCTAGTGATGTTAAACCCAACCAACCCTTCGTTAGTAATAAACGCTCCCTTCACACGCTCCGCATCCACTGCTTTTAGGAACTCAGCAAGCTTTTGATAATCAAACACCTTCTCTTTAGCAAAGCGCCAACCAACACTTTTAAACCCTTCACCTTGGTTCTCAGCCTTCAAAAAGCCAACCTCAGGCATGGGCATATCAGACACTAAAGGCTTGTCCTCATGACCGTGATGATGATGGTGACCGTGCTCATCAACACTAGCAGTAGCCTTACCCGACAACACAGACAAGTCAATATCACCATGACTAGCAAAGATCACATCCGTATGAGGGGCAGCATGCTGCTTAACGTACTCAATCAAGTTCGCCTTATCAGCGTCAGTATACAAGTCGGCCTTATTACCAATCACCGTATCCGCTATCGCGATCTGCTGGTTAAAGGTTTCGTGTGAGGTGTAACGCTCATCAGACAGGTTTCTTGCATCAACCAAGGTTAGCGTTTGCTGTAAAGACAAAACCTCTTCGTAGTGCTTGGTGGATAGCACTTGCATGATTTCTTTGGGGTGACCAAGCCCAGTAGGCTCTATCAATAAACGATCAGGCATCGCATTCATCAACAACTGATTTAACGCAATTTGCATAGGTAAACCAGCAGCACAACACATGCAACCACCGGGTACTTCTGTGACGAATATACCGCTGTCATTAATTTGTTGACCTTGCAACAAACTACCGTCAACTCCAATCTCGCCAAACTCATTCACCAACACTGCCCAGCGCTCACTCTCTGGTTTGTTTTTGAGTAACTGCAAGATGGTTGACGTCTTACCAACACCCAAAAAACCGGTGATGATGTTAGTAGGAACAGCCTTGATATCCAGTCTTTTAGCGTTCATTAGTGCTTGTTACCCTTCTTACAGTCATTACAAATACAGTTGATCTCTAGCTGAGGCGTTATCAAGTGAAAACCCGCTTCTTCTACATTTTTCTCAAGCTCAGCAAACACTTGCTTAGGCACGCTAATTTCATCAACTTTGCTGCACTCACCACAGATCAAAAACTGCGATACAGAGTGTGCGTGGTCGCAGCTGATATGCGCGCAGGCAACATATTTATTGGCCAGATTTAGTTTGTGTACCAAGCGTTCATCTTCTAGGAACTGCAACATGCGGTAGACCGACATTGCGGGGATCGCTTTACCAAACTCTGCTTTGCACAGATCAATCAGTTCATAAGCTGACAGTGCTTTTTCCGAACCGATCAACACAGACAACAGCTGCTTTCGTTTGTCCGTCAGGCGCACACCATGAGTTTTACAGTGTTGCTCTGCATGGTTGATGATGGTATCAATCCGCTGAGAAACACCTCCTGCTAATTCACTCTCGTGCTGACAACTTCCCATTTGGAGCTCCCTTTCTGACGTTCATATGTGCTCGATTATAAGCGAACATGCAAATGTTACAATGTATCATTTATTAAATTCTCACATTGTTCTTAGTTATTTAGGTCTAGTCTTATAAACTGTGCGTATAAGCTAGTAATATCAATAAGCATATCATCAACAGCGATAAATCCATGGAAACACTAACACTAAAAAAACTATCAGGATTCGTTGGCGCAGAAATCAGTAATGTAAAGCTGGCGTCGTTATCAGATGACACGTTTGAGGCTATTCGTAACGCCTTATTTGAACATGGCGTTATCTTTTTTCGCGACCAACACCTCACGCCAGAGCAGCACCTAACCTTTGCCAAACGCTGGGGAGAGATCGACGTAAACCGTTTTTTCACGCATGTTGAAGGTTATCCAGAAATCGCAGAGATTCGTACTAACCCTGACCAAACTGTGGTTGTTGGTAGTGGCTGGCACACCGACCAGTCTTATGATCCTGCACCTGCAATGGCGTCGATTTTATCAGCCCAGCAGTTACCTGACTTTGGTGGCGATACGCTGTTTGCTTCGATGGGCGCGGCTTATGATCACTTGTCAGACGGACTCAAACACACCTTAGACAGCCTCAACGCATGGCACACCGACGGTAGTTTTGCGAAAGCTGAAACCGTCTTGCCGGATACTTTTTCAGCTGCAAAAATCACCGAACCTTGCTTGCATCCAGTAGTGTTAAAGCACCCAGTCACAGGCCGCAAAGCGCTGTATGTAAATGGCTATTTCACCACTCATTTTGAAGGGTGGACGGAAGAAGAGTCAGCACCACTGTTAAAATACCTATTTGATTTTGCGGTACAGCCACCGTTTTGCTGTCGCTTTACGTGGAGTCCAGGCAGTGTCGCTATTTGGGAAAATCGCTTAGTCCAGCACTTTGCCGCTGGGGATTATTTTGGTCAGACACGACTAATGCATCGGGTAACGGTTGAAGGTGAGCGACTTAGCTAATAACGCTAGTCGCTACTAAACAAACCCGCTTTAACACACTGATCAACCAGCTCCGTCACCGACGTCATGTTCATCTTTTCCAAGACTCTTGCGCGGTGATGATCCACCGTACGAGGGCTAATCCCCAAGTGACGCCCTACTTCCTTACTCGACGTACTAGAAGGATGCAGCACAATAAACTCCGCCACTTCTTTCTCACGATTGGTGAGTCGCTCAAGCTTTGCTTCTAGCTGCTTGTTGCCCTGCGCTGACTGCTGTGTTTCAAGCACCGTCGAAAACGCGGTATCAATGCAATTCACCAGCGTCGTTTGGCGAAAAGGCTTTTCTAAAAAGTCCACTGCGCCCTGCTTGATCGCTTGAACCGACTCAGGAATACCGCCATGCCCTGTGATAAAGATCACGGGCAAAATCATCGAATGCTCCTTCATGTAGCGCTGAAGTTCCAAGCCATTCATGTCTGGCATACCATAGTCTAAAATGATGCAACCGAGCTTGTTATGGTCATACTCCTTAAGAAAGTGACGCGCAGAGGAAAAAGCCTCCACCGTGTAGCCTCGCTTACTTAATGCACGCGATAACGACGAGCGAATATCATCGTCATCATCAACAATAAAAACAGTCAAAAGCTGTTCATTGGTCATCTGAACTCTCCTGCTGGCTTATAGATAAAATAGGTAACGTAAAACAAAACTTCGTGCAGTGCTGCTTATCAGACTCACACCAAAGCTTGCCACCGTGCGCTTCAATAATGGAACGGCTAAACGTTAAGCCCAGTCCCATGCCATCTTTTTTACTGGTTTCAAACTGCGTAAATAGCTCGATACTGGGGTCAACACCGCCGCCTGTATCTTCAACCGAGACTTTCAGCATATCGTCATCGGCGCTTTCAGCTCTTACCTTTATTTGCTTTACCGACGAGTCATCACTAGCAATCGCCTCTATCGCATTTCGTAATAAGTTTACAATGACCTGTGCCACTTGAACACGGCTACCCGTCGCATGAGTCAGCGCAGGTGCTTTAAATGAAATCGCGATGCCATGCACACTCGCCTCAGGGTGAACCAAGTACAAGGTCTGCTCGATCAACTCTTTTAAATCAAACGCTTCCGTTCGCCCTTTATCTTTACGCACAAAGCCACGCAAGGCGCGAATAATATCAGCACCCCGATGTGCTTGCTGATCCATCTCTTCTAAGATTTCAATCAACTCAGGGTCAGGCTTGTCGCTTTGCATGACGGTTAACAAGGCTGCATCGGCATTTTGCGTAATGGCTGTTAGTGGTTGATTTAACTCATGCGCCAAGCCCGTTGCCATCTCACCCATCATGCTTATGCGTGAATAATGTGATAACTCCAAACTCAATTCATTGATCTTGTCTTTGGACTTTCGCAACGCAGTAACATCATCCACCGTTGCGACGGTGTGCAGCGCTTTACCTTGCTCGTCACGAATCAAAATAGCATTGACTCGCAACCAGGCAAACGTACCGTCTTTACGGATGTAACGCCGCTCTTTATTGTACTCAACGTCCTTATGAACCGCGTACTGGAAAGACAAGTAAGTGTCATTATCATCAGAGTGCAAGATCTCTGAAAACGTCATGCCCTGCATCTCTTTCGAGGTAAACCCTAAAATGTCATTGAGTTGCGGATTAGTTCGAATGAAACGACCAGAGTTAGGCGAAATCTGTGCCATGCCGCGTGACGCTAAGTCAAAGGTACGACCGTATTCCAACTCAAAAGCTTTACGTTGTGCGATCTCGTTTAACAGCACTTCACTCGCGTCTTTTAACTCACGGTAAGTCTCAGGAATGTCTTCATAAGTAGACACCTTTCCGCTGGATAATAGCTCTGTAAGCAATGCAAACTCACGTATCGGACGACTAATGCGCCCTGCCACTCGTAGTCCAATCAAGCCAGTAATGAGCGCAATAAAAACCGCAATCCAAATATTACGCGTGCGGTTTTCTTTGATTCCGCCGATAAAGTCTTCGGTTGGCGCATAAATGGCAATCGCCCAAGGCAAGTCTTGGTTATCTGACGGTATCAGTGTGGACACATATCCATTCCCCTCATACTCAAATTGTTTCGCGTCACCTTTGGCTTCAATATCTTGTTGTTTCAGTCCACCAAACGCCACTTTAGCAATAGCATCATCGATCTCAGTGATGCTCACGAACTCAGATAGCGAGCCCTTATTGACAACTTTTACCAAGCTAGGGTTTGAGTGAGCAATAACACTGCCGTCTTTAGTCAGCGCCATCACGCCACCATTCTGCCCTACTTTGAGTTGCGCTAAGAAGTCTGAAATTTCGTCAATTTCAATATCAACGCCGAACACTCCTTTAAGCTCGCCACTCAAGTTAATCACGGGTAACGCAGAGGTCACGCCCGGCTTCTGAGAAGAGAAGAAGATATAAGGATCCGTCCAAATAGCATCCATCTTACTTTTTGCGCTGCTGTACCAAGGCCGAGTTCTTGGGTCAAACGTATCTAAAGGGTCAACGATGTGCTTAATCACTTCATAGTTATCATTTCGCCAGATGAGTGTCGCGACTGAACCACGCTCGTCTCGGTGAACGATTTTAGTACGATACTCTGCCACCCCATGACTGCGCATGACGTAGACAAAATTACCGACTTCATCGCCGTAAAAAATACCCGAGAGTTGAGGCCCCACTTGTAGTTGTTGAAATAGGAGTTTTTCTAGGTCTTCTGGTTTGTCGCTAGAGACAATGCCGCTCTCTATGAGACGTTGTGACAGTATCGCAGTGACGCGTGCAGGTTCTAAAAAGCCTTTGGAATGTTCGACTGCATTATTACCTGTATCGCTGAGTAACGATTTGGTGTGTTCAATCAATGCGTTTTCGGAGGAGACGTAAGAGAAAAACACCACGGAGATAACCGCGATTAGTTGCAAGCCTGCTAAGTAAATGGCGAGAAGTACGCCCAATGAAAGTTTCATGCAACTGACTCAAACGAATAAATAACAAGCAAACTGTCTCTTATTATTACAGTGAACACAAGCTTAATAAATACGCGTCATTGCCTACGCACACACGCGCATAGATATTTAAAATCTCGAATGTAAGGATGTATGAGTACATATGAAAAACCAACCAAGGTGGAGACACAAATGCTTAAATGTTTTAGCGCATCAATACTAGCACTAGCAGTTACAATGCCAGTTGCAAACGCAGAAGAATTTATCACTATCGGTACTGGTGGTGTGACGGGTGTTTATTACCCAACAGGTGGCGCAATTTGCCGTCTAGTTAACAAAGGCCGTAAAGAGCACGGCATTCGTTGTTCAGTAGAGTCAACAGGTGGTTCGGTTTACAACATCAACACTATTCGTGAAGGCGAGCTAGAGTTCGGTGTTGCACAGTCTGACTGGCAGTACCACGCTTACAACGGTACTTCTAAGTTTGAGAAGGCTGGTAAATTTGAAAAGCTACGCGCTGTATTCTCAGTACACCCAGAGCCTTTCACAGTAGTTGCACGTGCTGATTCAGGTATCAAGACGTTTGATGACCTTAAAGGCAAGCGTGTAAATATCGGTAACCCTGGTTCTGGCCAGCGTGGAACGATGGAAGTACTAATGGAAGCGAAAGGCTGGACAACAGCTGATTTCAAACTAGCTACTGAGCTAAAAGGCGCTGAGCAGTCAGCTGCACTTTGTGATAACCAGATCGACGCAATGGTTTACACTGTTGGACATCCATCAGGTTCTATCCAAGAAGCAACAACAGCGTGTGACTCAGTACTTGTAACCGTTGATGGTCCTGTTGTTGAGAAGCTTATCGCTGACAACTCTTTCTACCGTTCAGCAACTATCCCGGGCAAAATGTACCGTGGTACTGACGAAGATACGATGACATTTGGTGTTGGTGCAACATTCGTTTCATCTGCTGACGTTTCTGAAGAAGCGGTTTACACAGTTGTTAAGTCTGTTATGGAAAACATCGAAGCGTTCCGTAAGTTACACCCTGCATTCGCTAACCTTGAGCCTAAGGAAATGGCAACTGCTGGTCTATCTGCACCGCTACACGCTGGCGCAGCTAAGTACTACAAAGAAGCTGGTTTGATCGAGTAATCACTTCTCTATTTAAGGGGCACTTCATGTGCCCCTTATTTATTTCTGAAGCAATAACAATAAAATACCATGTGAATTCATAAATTTAGCTATTGAAAGGGAGACTATTATGGCTGATGCTCAGGTAAAAGGTGCGTTAAGCGAGGAGGAACTCCAAGACTTAGTCGCCTCCTCCGATACAGGGTCGAGGTCGCCCAAAGGCGCAGTAGGAACATTTCTAGCAGTAGTAGCCATCATCTGGGCTGCCTTCCAAATCATATTAGCCTCGCCCGCTTCCAACTACATATTACCCGGCGATCTAATCAATAACTCTCGTCAGATTCACCTAGCCTTCGCGCTATTCCTAGCCTTCATGGCTTACCCCGCTCTCAAGTCAAGTCCTCGTCACTACATACCCGCGTTAGATTGGGCAATGGCGTCTATTGGTGCTTTTATTGCACTGTACGGATTTGTGTTTTACCAAAAGATTGTTGATGCCGGTGGACTGGCAGATGACGTTGATAAATGGGTAGCACTCGCAGGTTTGATCCTATTGTTTGAAGCAGCACGTCGTGCGCTTGGCCCTGCTATGGCAATCATCGCAACGATCTTCTTATTCTACGTATTCTTTGGGTCTTCAGAATGGATCCCTGATGTTATACGTTGGAAAGGCGCATCCCTGAAAAAAGCAATGAGCCACATGTGGATTACCTCTGAAGGTGTCTTCGGTATTGCATTGGGTGTTTCCACTAAATTTGTATTCTTGTTCGTACTGTTCGGGGCATTACTCGATAAAGCCGGTGCAGGAAACTACTTCATCAAAATGGCCTTTGGCGCACTTGGACACTTAAAAGGTGGCCCAGCTAAAGCGGCTGTTGTTGGTTCTGCTGCAACAGGTCTTATCTCTGGTTCGTCGATCGCAAACGTGGTCACCACCGGTACCTTTACCATTCCGCTCATGAAACGAGTCGGCTTTAGCTCCGAAAAAGCCGGTGCGGTAGAAGTGGCAAGCTCGGTGAATGGCCAAATCATGCCACCGGTTATGGGTGCTGCGGCCTTCTTAATGGTTGAGTATGTTGGTATTTCTTACTTAGAAGTTATCACTCACGCCTTCCTACCTGCGGCAATCTCTTACATCGCTTTGGTTTACATCGTTCACTTAGAAGCGGTTAAAACTAACATGCCAACTATCGGTAATCGCGTTGTCTCTATGGGACGCACGATTGGTGGAATGGCCGCCTTCTTCATCGGTTTTGCCGCACTCTGTTACGGGGTGAAGTTCCCTGTCAACTGGGTCGTCTCTGCCCTTCCTGAAAGCTCAGGTGTCGTGCTAACGGCTATGGTCGGTGTTGCTTACGTCATACTACTTTGGGTTGCTTCTAAAGTACCTGACCTTGAGCCAGATGACCCTAACGCAGAAACAGTTGAGCTGCCTGTCGTTGGTGAAATCTACAAAGCCGGTCTTTACTACCTACTGCCTATCATCGTGTTGGTTTACTTCTTGATGATTGAGCAAAAGTCTCCTGGACTATCTGCATTCTGGGCGACGGCATTACTATTCTTCATCCTACTAACGCAACGTCCGCTTAAAGCGATGTTCCGTGGTAGTGGAGAGTTTGTTCGCTCATTTAAAGATGGAGTGGCTGACTTAATCGACGGTCTTATTGACGGCTCTCGTAACATGATCGGTATTGGTCTAGCGACTGCAACGGCTGGTGTTATCGTTGGAACAGTGACGCTAACAGGTGTTGGTCAAGTCATGGCTGACCTTGTTGAGTTCTTATCTGGTGGTAACTTGATCCTAATGTTGGTGATGGTTGGTTTACTGAGCCTTATCTTAGGTATGGGTCTACCGACAACGGCTAACTACATCGTTGTATCATCATTGATGGCGGGTGTGGTTGTTGAGCTTGGCGCACAGTCAGGTTTGATCGTACCGCTAATCGCTGTTCATCTATTCGTGTTCTACTTTGGAATCATGGCTGACGTAACCCCGCCGGTTGGACTGGCCAGTTTTGCCGCCGCCGCTGTATCGGGTGGTGACGCGATTAAGACGGGTTTCGTTGCATTCTTCTATTCACTAAGAACTATCGCGCTACCGTTTGTGTTCATCTTCAATACCGACTTATTGTTAATTGATGTGGGCTTTGCGCAAGGTGTGCTGGTATTCGTGATTGCTTCTATTGCGATCCTTATATTTACCGCTGGAACAATGGGCTGGTTTATCACTAAGAGTCGTTTCTATGAAAGCATTGCATTGATTCTGATCTCGTTTGCACTGTTCAGACCTGACTTTGTTATGGATCACATTCAACCACCATTTAAGGCAGTACCTGCGGTACAGGTTACGTCTGCATTGGATGATGCTAAGTCGGGTGATGAGGTTCGATTGATTGTTTCTGGTCCTGACTTTGACACTGGCGAAATCAAGGAAACAACGTTGGTTGTTAGCATTGATGGCGATAAGTCTGGTGCTGATCGACTCAGCGAGACTGGCCTTGCGTTGATTGCTGAAGGTGATGTCATGAAGATGGATGAGCCGGGCTTTAGCTCTCCTTACGTTAAGACACTTGAGTCTTTTGACTTCTACGGCGACAAGCCTGTTGAGATCAAGACTGTTCAAGCTTCTGCATCTCAGTTACCAAAAGAGTTAGTGTTTATTCCTGCGCTATTGCTACTGTTTGGTGTTGTGTTACTACAGCGTCGAAGAGTTGAGAAAGTCGCACCTGTATCAACAGACAAAAAGGAGGTTGCAGCATGAGTAACTCTATACTTTGCGCAATTGATATCAGTCATCCTGACAAGGATAACAAGGTACTGGAAGCAGCAGCTAAGCTTGCAGTAATGGATGATGCACAGCTAGATGTGATCACCGTTGTGCCTGACTTTGGAACTAGCTTAGTGAGTGGCTTTTTTAATGAGGAGCACAAAGAGCAAATCATTAGCGAGGCTAAGCAGTCTTTGAAGAAGCAAGTCATCAAGGTTGTTGGTGAGGACTTTGATAAGAAAGTCCGCCACATCATCGCTTTTGGTAAAACTTACCAAGAAGTGCTGAAGGTTGCTGAAAAGACTGAGCCATCAATGATTGTTGTTGGTGCGCACAAGCCTGACTTTTCTGACTATCTGCTGGGTGCGAATGCGGCACGTATTATTCGACACTCTAAGTGTACGGTGCACGTTGTTCGGTAGTTGATTGGTTTGTTTTAGATAGATATAGAAAGGTGCTTCGGCGCCTTTTTGTTGTCTGGTGGTTACACTTTTATGCGCATAAAAGTGCGGAATTTTACATTTTTCTGCGCGTAAAAGTGTGAAGTCAGTCCCCCTACTTTCTACAAAAAATCAGCCAACGAATAATAAACACCACCGCTCATCGCTTATGATAAAATCATGACCACTCCCACCCAATAACGGCAAGCAACAAAAAGGCAGCGTGAATGGCTACGAACAAAGCAGAAAAAACCGAAAAGAACCAAAAAAGCTTTGAAGAAGCCCTTTGGGACTCCGCCAACAAACTGCGCGGCAGTGTTGAATCTTCTGAATACAAGCACGTTGTCCTCAGCCTTATCTTCCTCAAATTTGCCAGTGACAAGTTTGAAGCCCGTCGCCAAGAGCTAATCGACGAAGGCAAAGAAAACTACCTAGAAATGGTAGACTTCTACACCGCTAAAAACGTCTTCTACCTACCCGAAGAATCACGCTGGTCGTACATCAAACAACACGCCAAGCAAGACGACATCGCGATCAAGATTGATACCGCCCTGCACACGGTCGAGAAAAACAACAAAGCCCTCAAAGGCGCACTGCCAGACAACTACTACTCACGCTTAGGCATGCAGTCGAAAGACCTCGCCTCACTGATCGACACCATCAGCAATATCGACATCTCAAGCGACAAAGAAAATGACATCGTTGGGCGCGTGTATGAATACTTCCTAGGCAAGTTTGCCGCATCCGAAGGTAAAGGCGGTGGTGAGTTCTACACGCCAAAATGCATCGTTAACCTCATCGCAGAAATGATAGAGCCGTACAAAGGCAAAATCTACGACCCATGCTGCGGGTCTGGGGGAATGTTTGTGCAGTCGATTAAATTTATCGAAAGCCACCACGGAAACAGCAAAGACATCTCCATTTACGGGCAGGAAAACACCGCCACCACTTACAAACTAGCGAAGATGAATCTGGCGATTCGCGGTATCTCTGGCAACTTGGGCGACGTACCCGGCAACACCTTTTTTAAAGACCAGCACCCCGACTTAAAAGCCGACTTCATCATGGCCAACCCGCCCTTTAACCAAAAAGACTGGCGCGACAAAGCCGAGTTGGTCGATGACCCACGCTGGGCAGGTTACGACACACCACCGACTGGCAACGCCAACTACGCATGGATACAACACATGATCTCCAAGCTGTCCGAACACGGCACAGCAGGATTTGTACTAGCGAATGGCTCCATGTCCACCGCGACCAGTGGCGAGGGCGTGATACGCCAGCAGATTATTGATAATGACTTGGTGGACTGCATGATCGCGCTACCCGGTCAGTTGTTCTATACCACACAGATACCTGTGTGCTTATGGTTTATCAATCGTGACAAACAAGCGCAATCTGCTGCCAGTAAAGAACGTGGCTTTAGAAACCGCAAAGGCGAAACGCTGTTTATCGATGCGCGCAACATGGGCAGCATGATCAGCCGTACACACAAAGAACTCACCACCGACGACATTAAAACCATCACTGACACTTATCACACATGGCGTACTGAGTCGGACGTGACTTATGAAGACGAAGCAGGTTATTGCAAGTCAGCAACGCTGGATGAGATTAAGGCGAATGACTATGTGCTTACGCCGGGTCGTTACGTGGGCGCTGCGCCGATTGAGGATGATGGAATACCATTTGAAACTAAAATGACCGAGTTAAGCCAAACGCTGTATGGACAGATGGAAGAGTCTGAAAAGCTAGATGCGGTGATTAGGAAAAATTTGGGGGTGTTGGGTTATGGGGAATGAATGGACACTAAGCACTCTAGGTGATCTAGCAGAAATTGAAATGGGGCAATCCCCAAAAGGAGATGCTTGCAACTCAGATGCCGTCGGCACCCCATTACTAAATGGCCCCACTGAGTTTGGTACAAGACACCCCTACCCAACACAATTTACAACCGACCCAAAGAGATTTGCAAAGGAAGATGACATTCTATTTTGTGTTCGTGGCTCAACAACAGGAAGAATGAACTGGGCTGATAAAGAGTATGCAATTGGAAGGGGGTTAGCCGCTTTTAGACATAAAAAAGGGAGCGAATACAAAAGCTTTTTACGTGGCATAATCGACTCTAAAGTCCCAGAATTATTATCTTCTGCAACTGGTTCTACCTTTCCTAATGTTAGTAAAGCTCAATTACATGAGCTAGAAATTTTAGTACCGCCACTCCAAGAACAAAAAGCCATAGCCCACATCCTTGGCTCACTAGACGACAAAATCGAACTCAACCGCCAAATGAATGAAACGCTGGAAGCAATGGCGCAAGCTTTGTTTAAAAGCTGGTTTGTGGACTTTGACCCCGTTATCGACAATGCACTTGCCGCTGGGAATGCTATTCCTGATGTCTTTGCTGAACGTGCGGAAAAGCGAAAGGCTGTGAAAAAGGATGAGGTGGTTAATCCGCTGTTTCCTGATGCGTTTGAATATACGGAGGAGATGGGGTGGATTCCGCAGGGGTGGGAGACTTCTAACCTTGCAGATTTAACCACCGAATTACGACGAGGTATTTCTCCTAAATATACTGAAGAAGATGGTGTGAAAGTCGTCAATCAAAGATGTATCAGAGAGCATAAAATTAATTTCTCAGTATGTAGGAAAAACGATATATCTCTTAGGAAAGTAGATGGTAGGTTTTTGGAGGTAGGAGATTTACTTATTAACTCAACTGGGGTCGGTACTTTAGGGAGAATGGCGCAAGTAACATTTCTTGACGAACCAACAGTCGTAGACTCTCATGTCACTGTTGTACGACCAAACCCTGAAAAGTATAAGCCTTACTCTTTCGCACAGATGATGATCTCTATTGAACCTCATGTAGAGTCAATGGGGTTAGGTAGTACAGGACAAACAGAATTGAGCAGATCTGATTTAAGCGAATTAATAACCATCGTTCCAAATACGAAACTACAGCAATTTGTAGAATATATTTTTATTAGCAACACCGAAAAAATAGTATTTAACTCAAAACAGAGCATTTCTTTAACTAAACTCCGCGACACACTACTCCCCAAACTCCTCTCAGGCGAACTTCGCATTCCTGATGCTGAAAAGCTTGTAGAACAAGCGACTAGATAAAGAGCTTACTGGTTTTCTTAAGAGTTCAGTTGTTCGGAAATTTCGGACAACTGAAACAGGCTACAGAAAATCAAAATGCACCTAGCTTTCAACGTGTAAGCATTTCTTACAGGTTCGAGAAAACTTTCATACTAATCGACCAAGTTAAAATGCTCCTTGAAGCAGTGCATACGAAAATTACCCTTATTTTGTAGCTGATTTACTCCAAATTAACCCTTACTTTGTGACAAATTAAGAGCTAATTAACCCTAACTTTAGGAAGTCACCAAAGTATTCAATAGCTTCCGGCTAGCCATTTTCAATAAGTTTGAATTGATAGAACGAGTAACTCCGCACCAAAAACATTCTTTCTATTTAGCGCTAAATAGCGTATTTTTGACAATATACGTCAAAAAACAAAGATTAAGCCTATGTTGATCCAGTTTTCAGTGAAAAACTATCGCTCGATTAAAGACGAAGCCGAGCTGCAAATGATTACCGACTCAGGTAAAGAACTGCTCGATAGCAACACCTTCCAACCTGATGCAAAAGGCGCGAGTAATTTCGGCCTAATGAAAAGTGCAGTTGTGTATGGTGCAAATGCGGCTGGAAAGTCTAATATCATCAACGCCCTCTCAAAAATGCAGTGGCTAGTTTTAAACTCAGCCACTAAGTTACAGTCCGGCGAAGCGCTGGATATTGAGCCTTTTAAGTTTTCAGTAGATAGTATTAACGAGCCAACTGAGTTCAATATGGACTTTATTAGCGAAGGCATTCGTTATCAATATGGCTTCTCTGCTAACAATGAAAGAGTGCTGGAAGAGTGGCTTTTTGCCTACCCTAATGGACGTGCTCAAACCTGGTTTATGCGTGAGTATGATAAAGAAAGTGAGCAATACAGCTGGACTAAAGACAGCTATCTATCTGGTGCCAAATCGACATGGAAAGAAGCAACTCGCGATAACGCATTGTTCTTGTCTACGGCCATTCAACTCAATAGCAAACAACTTGTTCCAATTTATCATTGGCTCACAAGAAAATTGAAGATTATTAGAACTCATGAGCTAAATGATATCCAGACTGCTCAGAAGATTATGAGTAATAGCAAAATTAAGAAGGATGTACTTACTTTCCTAAAAGCAGGAGATTTAGGGATTGAAGACATTAAAGTTAACAAAAGTAAGATTGGCAGCCCCAACCTTATACCTAAATCAGTTGAACAGTCATCTATTGATTTGAGTGATAAATTTAGTGAAATGCTTAAATCGGTGGTTCCCGCTATAAATAACGAACTCTATCAAATGGGTCATATAACCATACACACTGGCCACCGCCTAGAAGATGGCAGCTTCCAATACCTAGACCTAAAAGAAGAATCCGACGGCACACAGCGCATGTTTGCCTTTGCCGCTCCATTAGTAGAAAGCCTACAAGATGGTGCTGTCGTCTTCATTGACGAACTAAACAACAGCCTACACCCAACTATGGTGAAGTTCTTAGTCTCGCTATTTAACAGCGCAGACAGCAATGCAAACAACGCCCAGCTGGTCTTCACCACTCACGAAACCTCGATCCTAAGTCAGGACGTATTCCGCCGTGACCAAATCTGGTTTTGCGAAAAGAACAAAGCACAATCAACAACACTTTACTCACTGAGCGACTTCAAAGTCAGAAAAGGCGCAGACAATATCGAGCGCAACTACCTATCGGGTAAATACGGGGCATTGCCGTTTATTGATAAGTCGAACTTAGGTGATCTTCATGGCTAGAAAACCGAAGTCGTCTAAGCGTAAAAAAGCTGAGAAAGAACCTTACGATAAGGTACTGATAGTCTGTGAAGGTGAGAAAACAGAGCCACACTACTTTCAAGAAATACAGTCTCATTACCAAATATCATCGCTGAATATTGTGATTGATGGTGACTCAGGCTCGAACCCTAGTTCAGTGGTTAGTCACGCAAAAGCGTTAGCCAAAAGAGAAGAAAAGCGTGACTCGCCCTTCGACAAAGTTTATTGCGTCATAGATAGAGACAATCACCCTTGTTATGACAGTGCCTTGGCGCAAATTAAAGCGCAAAAGGGCGATGTATTTCAAAGCGCACAATCTGTGCCTAGCTTCGAGTTTTGGTTATTACTGCACTTTGAGTACACCACTCGCGGCTATGTCTCGCAGCAAGGTAATAGTGTTGGCGCTCAAGTGCTTAGCGATCTAAAAAAACAAGACGGTATGTCGCAGTATGACAAGGGCGAAAAAGGTAGTTTTAAAAGATTATTTGATCGTCTCGAAACTGCCAAGACCAATGCAACAAGAGGGTTGGTAGCTGCGGAACGAAATGATACGGATAACCCATCAACGCATGTACATCTATTGGTGGAATATTTACAGAGGATTAAGGGATCCAATGAATAAACAATCATTCTCACCTAACCATTCAGTTATCTGGAAATTCCGGACAACTAAAACAGCAACTAACAGGGTCTAATAGTGCCAACTCAACCGCCCTTCACTATTTCTGCCAACGTCATTCACCTAGTCAGTCGTATTAGTGAATCACTAGGTAGAATCAATCAAGACTACCTACAAAGTTCGCCACAGCTTAGAAAGCAAAACCGCATTAAAACCATAGCAGGTACGCTGGCGATTGAAGGTAACACGCTGAGTTTGGAGCAGATCACCGCCATTATGGAAGGCAAGCATGTGCTGGGTGAGCCAAAGGAAATTGCTGAGGTACATGGTGCGATAGCGGCTTATGAGAAGCTGCCAGAGTGGCGTGCTAATAGTGAAGAGGACTTCCTGGCTGCGCATGGCTTGCTGATGAGCGAGATTCTAAAAGATGCAGGAAAGTTTAGAAGTCAGGGTGTCGGCATTCACCAAGGTGAGAAAGTGGTGCACGTTGCACCACAAGCCAATCGTGTGCCGCTTCTTGTTCAAGACCTTTTTAACTGGGCTGAAACGTCAGATCAGCATCCTTTGATTGTAAGCAGTGTGGTGCATTACGAGTTGGAGTTCATCCACCCGTTTATGGATGGCAATGGCCGTATGGGACGTTTGTGGCAGACGTTATTACTCGGTCAGTGGAAGCCTGTATTTTTCTTATTGCCACTTGAGAGTGTGATTAAAGATCGTCAGCAAGCGTATTACGATGCATTGGGCGCTGCTGATAAAGCAACGGACAGTTTACCGTTCATTGAGTTTATCTTAGAAGCAATTGATAGTGTGTTGCAGGAAAATTTGCAGAACATAGACACTGAGAGTGACCAAGTAACTGACCAAGCTAGTGACCAAGTTAAATCGCTACTAAAGATACTGGACATTCAGTACCTGGCAGTACCAGAGATGATGGAAAGACTCTCGCTTTCACACCGTACCTATTTCAGAAAGAACTACCTAAATCCAGCGATAAAACTGGGCTTGGTTGAAATGAGTCACCCTGAAAAGCCGCGTAGTCCAAAGCAGAAGTACCGAAAACAACAGTGATATTTTATTTCCACTCAGCACGAAGCTTAGCTATATAAGCATCAACTTCGGCAGCTGACTGAAACAAACCACTTCCCTTATTTTTTCCCGCGAGAGAAAGCAGCGAAGGCTTGCTCTTGCTCTTGTTCTTTTTCTTTGGCGTATTAGTCATTTGTTACCTCACCTTTATCATAAAATAGACAGTGCTTAAAACTTAGTTGTGCAATATAGTATCGAAAGTAACAGAAAAAGAGACTATATACATGGCCTTAGTCATTCTGCTAACGGTAGTGACAGCCTTGTACTTTGTAACCAAAGTTGGGCGTGAAAAAATAATCGTATTCAATCAAATGGCGATTAAGCAGTTTCAGTTTAAGCCTGTCAGCTTAGACCGTATGTACGCGTTCGCCTTTGTAAATATCCTATTGCTGATTGGGGTTCTCTCGCTAAACTGGGCTTCTTTTGGTCTGGCTGTAACAACCTCAGCATTGATCGTCTTTTTGCTGTATATAAATATTAAGCGGCGCTCGACTGCAAATATTGCGCTCAAGTCACTCGGCTACTTAGCTTTCTACGGAAGCGTAGGCTTAGCAGGAATTGCATGTGTCATGATCAGTTACATGCTCGTCGGACACTATAATCAAGATAGCAACGATCAATATTGGTTCTAATCCTATGAAATTCACAGAAGCCGAATTAGAAAAATCCATCATCGCCCTACTCGGTGAGCAAGGTTATCCGCACGTCTTAGGTTGTGACATCAGTCGCGGTGCTAAGGGTTTGGAAGAGGTCTTAATCAAAGACGATATTCGTGCTTTCCTGTCTACGCAATACGCCGCTGAAAACATCACTGATTCAGAGATCGAAGCAACCATTCGCCAGTTAGAAGCGTTCTCTGCAACCGACTTATACGATAGCAATAAAGCGATTATGAAGTTGCTGTGTGACGGTTTTCAGCCGGAGCGTGAAGACCGCAACGAGAAGGATTTACACGCTTACTTTATCGACTATGAAAACGTGGATAACAACCGCTTTAAGCTGGTGAGTCAGTTTGAGATTCAGGGGCATGAGAACAAGCGCATTCCGGATGCGATTTTGTATATTAACGGTCTGCCGTTGGTGGTGTTTGAGTTTAAAAGCCCGATTCGTGAAAAAGCGGACTGTAGTGAGGCGTATACCCAAATCACCACACGTTATCGCCGCGATATTCCAGAGCTATTTAAGTACAACGCGCTGTGTGTGATTAGTGATGGTGTGAATACCAAATCAGGTTCGTTCTTTGCGGGTTACGGTTTCTTTTACGCGTGGCGCAAGATCACGGGTGAAGAGGTCGTCGATAAAGACGGGATTGATTCGCTCTACACCATGATTCAGGGTTTGTTTGACAAGCAGCGCTTGCTGGATGTGATTCACAACTTTAACTACATGCCGGATACGGGTAACGAGGAGATCAAAATCCTGTGTCGTTATCCGCAGTATTACGCGACCAATAAGCTGTTTGAGAATATTAAGCAGCATATGAAACCTGATGGCGATGGTAAAGGCGGCACGTACTTTGGCACGACGGGTTGCGGTAAGAGTTTTACCATGTTGTTTTTGTCGCGTTTGTTGATGAAAAGTGTGGCGTTAGCGAGTCCGACAATTGTGTTAATTACCGACCGTACCGACTTGGATGATCAGCTGTCTCAGACCTTTGGTAAGGCGAAAAGCTATATTGGTGATGACACGATTACGTCTGTGGAGAGCCGTTTGCAGTTGCGTGAGTTGTTGCAAGATCGTGAGAGTGGCGGTGTGTTTTTAACGACGATTCATAAGTTTACTGAAGACATCGCGCTGCTGACTGATCGCACCAATGTGATTTGTATTTCAGATGAGGCGCACCGTAGCCAAACCAATCTCGACCAGAAACTGACTTTTGATATTGAGAAAGGTACTTATAAAAAGACTTACGGCTTTGCTAAGTATCTGCATGACTCACTACCCAACGCAACTTACGTTGGTTTTACGGGAACGCCTGTAGACGCGACTTTGGATGTGTTTGGTGAGGTGGTGGACGCGTATACCATGACTGAGTCGGTGCATGACAAAATCACCGTACCGATTGTGTACGAAGGCCGTGCGGCCAAGGTGTTTCTGGATAATCAAAAGTTGATGGAAATCGAGGACTATTACGAGGACTGCGTGAGCGAAGGTGCGACGGAGTATCAGGTTGACGAGAGTAAGAAAGCGTCTGCGTCGATGTATTCGATTTTGGGCGACCCTGACCGTTTGCAAGCTTTAGCGAAGGACTTTGTACAGCATTATGAAAACCGTGTGACTGAGAGGTCGTCGGTTAAGGGTAAGGCGATGTTTGTGTCTAGCTCGCGGCAGATTGCGTTTGACTTGTATCAAGAGTTGATTGCGCTGCGTCCTGAGTGGGCAGAGGTGAAAAAGCCTGATTTTACGGACTCGACGTTAAGCGAGAAAAAGCGCGATGAAGTCATGCCGATGGAAACCGTCAAAATGATTATGACGCGTGGTAAGGATGATAAGAAAACGCTGTACAACATGCTTGGCACGAAGGAATACCGCAAGAAGTTGGATGGCCAGTTTAAGAAAGCGGAGTCGAACTTCAAAATCGCGATCGTGGTGGATATGTGGCTAACGGGCTTTGATGTGCCATTTTTGGATACTATTTATATTGATAAGCCGCTACAAAAGCACAATCTGATTCAGACCATTTCACGGATAAATCGTAACTACGAAGACGACGGTGTGGTTAAAGACAAGGGTTTGGTGGTTGATTATATCGGGATTAAAAACCAGATGAATCAAGCCTTGGCACAGTATTCTAAAAACGATGCCAGCAATATTGAGGAGATCGAGCAGTCGATTGTAGTAGTGCGTGATCATTTGGATTTGTTAAATCGTGCGTTTCATACATTTGATAAATCGCCCTACTTTGGTGGTGAGCCTAAGCAGAAGTTGAAGTGTTTACGGTTGGCCGCTGAGTTTGTCCAAGAGACTCAGAAACAAGAAAAGCGCTTTATGGACTTGGTGAAGCGACTGAAAGCGGCTTACGACATTTGCTCTGGTAGTGATGCGTTTACCCCGCAAGAGCGTGACCAGATTCATTTCTATTTTGCGATTCGTTCGATCATTTACAAACTTACTAAAGGCGACGCGCCAGACACAGCGCAGATGAATGCCCGTGTGCGTGAGATGGTGAAGGAAGCACTGCACAGCGAAGGCGTTGAGGAAGTGTTTAAGATGGGCGAAGGCGCGGCTTCGCAGGTAGATATTTTTGAAGAGGCGTACATGGAACGCATCAAAAATATGAAAATGCCGAATACTAAGATCAAACTGTTAAAGCAGATGTTGAAGCAAGCGATTGGTGACTTGAAGAAGGTGAATAAGGTCAAGGGCATGGACTTTACACAGCGCTTTCAGACCTTGGTGAATAAGTATAATGAGCGGGATATTGATGAGGATGGCTTACATAACGAAATTACCGATGAGATTTTCTCGTTAATTAGTGACTTGAAAAATGTGATGGCGTCGGGCGATGAGCTAGATATTAGCTTTGAGGAGAAGGCGTTTTACGATATTTTGAAAACCTTGGCTCATAAGTACAACTTTGAGTTTGAGGAAGAAAAGTTGTTGGAGCTTTCTAAAGCAGTGAAGGTGCTGGTGGACGATAAGGCGAAATATACAGATTGGTCAAAGCGGGATGATATTAAATCTGAGCTTAAAATGGATTTGATTATGCTATTGGCGGATCATGGATATCCGCCAGTCGATCGTGATGAGGTTTATCAGGAAGTGTTTGATCAGGCGGAGAGTTACAAGCAGCATCGTTGATGCTTAACGTTTAAATTATTTTGGAGCAGCCAAACTAGGTTGCTTAAAAAACAATGCTGGACTGATATTAAAGCGATTTGAAAGCGCCTGAACATGCTCTTTAGTTAGCTTTCTAGAGCCACTCAAAATCATAGACACTAAGCTTTTACTGCCTATAACGTCTTTAAGGTCATCGGCTTTAATTTGGTACTGATCCATAACCGTACGCAACGTCGCTAACCCATCATCTAAGTTTGCTATACGCTCATTAAAGTCTGCAAACTCATCCGCTTCGTCTTCCCAACGCTCTATAGAAACAGATAATACTTCGATCAAAGGCTTGTACATATCGTACTCCTCTATCAACTCATCCATCAGCTCTAATGCTTGGTGGTACTCGTCATCATTTTTAATATGACTGACAAAACCAGCCATTGAAAATAATTCTAGTGCGGTATTTTTTACTTGGCTAAAGTTACTCATTTTGACTCCTTAGCGTATCTGCTGCAAAGCCTGTCATACTCACTATGAGACACAATATGCTTTACAAACATTCGGTTATCACGGAACTCGATAAATGCGAGTAGCCGTAAATTATTGCCACCTATATCTATGACATACCATTTATCTTTATATTTAAAGTTATCCAGACTTGGAAACAAATTTTTCATTTCTAAAGGATCACTGAAATGGCCGTTCCTCAATGTTTTGTAGAGTGCTTCGATGGCAACCGCATCATTGGGATATTTCTTAGCTGCGTCATTAAATGGTTTTCTTGAAATTACGTGCATGCATGCCTTCAGTTCACTTTTTGTGAATATAGCACATGCAAAAAGAGTTCACAATTAGTGAACTAAAAACGGTTTGTATTCTTGAGACAACCTAAGTAGTCGCATTCATCACAACTCCGAATTGATTTTTAGAGTTATTTATATAGTGCGGAAAGCTAGCGACATCAAGCCGGCATAGCCACCTGCTCCTTAGCCAATCTCAACCAAGTCTTCACTGTACCCAACGGCTGGCCCATCTTCTTAGCCAACTCAGAGTGCGAATAACCGTGGTAACAAGAAAGAATCAAACACTCTTGTTGAAGTGGCTTCAAGCCTTTCACAGCCTCTAATAGTCGAGCCATATCCGTCGTCACATCGTGCGCTGTTTCAGGTGTTGCAACATCGCCTTCCAAGTTTTCAACGTAATCACCACACTCATCTTGATAATGACGTACTTTTAAAGCGCGTAACTTGTCACGAGCCGTATTAGTAGCAATGGTACGCATCCAAGTCATCGCGCCGCTCTTGCTTGCTTGGTATGTACCTGCTTTTTGCCAAATCTTTAAAAAGGCATCTTGTAATACGTCTTCAGCAATTGATTCGCTCTTCATCATACCAACTAGCACACCAAACAGTTTAGGTGATGTCAGATCATAAAGAGTCTTGAATGCTTTCTGGTCTTGTGAAGCGCTACGTAATAATAAGTCATTTAAATCAGTCATGGTCTATCTCCTAAAGTAAGGGGTTCGTTGTTTCAGAACATGCTGAAACAATACTTTTAGGGTGCTTTCCATTCTTAAACTTTTTATAAACTTTCTGTTGAATAACTGTGACAACCGCAATAAATCAATGTTTACAGAATGTTTATAATTTGGTGAAACTTCCGTTATTTCGCCGGACTAAACTCTATCTCGAACTTACCAACTAAGAGATGAACAAAATGAAAAGACAAATCGTACTTGGCAGCGTCGCTCTATCAATGGCACTAGCTAGCTCAATGGCAAGCGCAGCAACATTCACAGTAGAAGTACAAAACCTGACACAAGGTATCTACTTCACTCCTTTACTAGTGGCCGCTCACGACAGCGACACGCACCTATTTCAGTCAGGCTCGACAGCGACAGCCTCACTACAAGCAATGGCAGAAGGCGGTAGCCTAGACGGTTTAACCGTTGATCTAGACGGCACAAGCGCACAGTACCAAGCAAACCCTGCGGGCGGCTTACTTGCACCGGGCGCTATTAGTCCTGCAACAGCAGAAATCAGTACACACGACACAGACAACAACTACATTTCAGTTGTTGCAATGATGCTGCCTACAAATGACGGATTCATCGGCTTAAACTCTTACAAGATCCCAACAGAAGCAGGTACATACACCGTCAACATCAACGGTTATGACGCAGGTACAGAAGCAAACGATGAGATTGTAAATGGCGGCGGCGCAGCAGGTACACCTGGTATTCCAGCAGCACCGGGTGGTGACGCAGGTTCTGGCGGTACGGGCGCAGCAGGTGCAGATACAAACCCTACTGTTCACATTCACCGTGGCGTTTTGGGTGACACTGACGCAACGGGCGGTACTAGTGACCTAGACAGCCGTATTCACCGTTGGTTAAACCCAGTTGCTCGCGTAACAATCACTGTGAAATAAGGGGTATGACTATGAGTATTTCTATAAAAAATAAACGCTCGACGATGCGTTTAGTGGTGCCACTGGTTGCCGCTGCATTTCTAGCAGCGTGTAATGGTAGTAGTAAAAATGACGATGTTGAAACGGACACGGAAAATCGTACCTTTCAAATAACAGTGACTAATTTGACGGCTAACCAGCCGCTATCACCGTTAGCGGTTATTGCACACAAGTCAGGCTATCACGCATTTACCGAAGGCAGTCCAGCATCAGCAGGTTTGGAGCAGTTGGCAGAAAGTGGTGCTAATGGTGACTTACTGGCAGAAGCGGCAGGTTACGCTGAGTACCTAGACAGCAACTCCGGCACTGGCGCAATTGGCCCAGGTGGTTCTGCAACGGTTGAAGTGAGTGTGACTGAAGGAAGCCAGACTTACCTATCCATCGTTTCGATGCTGGTAAACACTAACGACGGCTTTACCGCAGCGGATAACTACGACATCAGTGGTTTGAGTGTTGATGAGTCTAGCAGCATGACACTCCCTGTTTGGGATGCTGGAACGGAGCTAAACAGCGAAGCTGATGGCACTATTCCCGGCCCTGCTAACGGCGGTGAAGGTTACAGTGCAGCACGTGATGACATCGTAGACTTCGTGGCTATTCACCGTGGTGTGATTAGTAGTGATGATGGTTTATCAAGCTCGATTTTGAATGAAAGTCACCGCTTTGATAACCCAGCCGCTCGCTTAACGGTTAAGCGCATCGACTAAGTTGTGTTGAGTATGTCATCAAGTAAAGCAGTGATTCACGCATGATGGCATACTCTAACTGCAACTAGACTCCATATAACAGGATAATTCATGAACCACATTGCCATTGTTGAAGACGATAACTCGATTGCTGAAATGCTGTCATTTCACATGAAAGCGCAGGGTTATCAGGTAACGCACTTTGCCGATGGTGAAGTCGCGAGGCAAAACCTGTTACGTGAGAGTTACGATATTGTGCTGTTGGACATTATGTTGCCCAACTGCAATGGCTTGGATATTTGCAAAGAGCTACGTCAAAAGAACCCTTCTATTCCGATACTGATGCTGACCTCGTTAGACGGTGAAGCGGATCGTGTTATTGGTTTGGAGCTGGGTGCAGATGACTACCTAACCAAGCCGTTTAGTATGCGCGAGTGTACTGCACGTGTGAAAGCCTTGTTGCGTCGCTCGCAACTGGCTGCACCTGTTGAAGAAGCGATTGAAAGCGTTGATGAAAAGCTCAGTATTGATGAGCTAAACCTAGACGCTGGCAGTCGTGTTGTGTGCATGAATGAGGTACTGATCGAGCTGACAGCGCGTGAGTTTGACCTATTATTTTACCTTGCTAAAAACGCTGGCCGAGTCTATTCCCGTTCGCAGTTATTGGACGCGGTTTGGGGTTATAGCCATGACGGTTACGAGCACACCATAAACACGCACATCAACCGTTTGCGTAATAAACTAAAGCGCAGTAACGGCAAGAGTGAATTCATTCAGACTGTCTGGGGCGTGGGTTATAAGTTTTACCGCCCAGATGAGGATGGCTCATGATTAAGGGACTTTACCGTCGCTTAGCACTGGTTTTATTCATCGTATTTTTATCGTTGGGTGCGGTGCTTTTTTGGGTGTACGACAATGCGAGTCACCAACTTCAGCAGGAAACTGCACAAAAGTTGCACCTTAACCTTGCGAGCTATTTAGTCAGCGACATCGCGCTATACCCCGGCGATGAGCTAAACAGTGAAAACGTGAAAGAAGCGTTTAACACGGTGATGCGACTTGACCCAGGCACCGAGCTTTATGTGGTTGGTCTGGACGGTAAGGTGCTTGAGTACAAAGCGCCTCATGAAAAGATCATTAATCATCATATTGACTTAGCACCGGTTAAAACCTTCATATCTAACAAAGAATTCAAGCTAACGCTCGGTGTAGACCCGCGCTCGAATAAGAAAAAGGCCTTCTCTGCCGCGCCCATTTTAAATGCGAATGGCGAAATGCTGGCTTACCTTTACATCATTATTCAAGGTGAGGTTTATGACGACGCTGCCTCACTGATTAATGCGAATAAAACTTGGTTGATTAGTCTCAGTATTATTACTGCGGCATTGGCGTTTTTGCTGCTTTCGGCCCTGTTGCTATTTTATAAACTGACGCGCCCTTTGGTTGAGCTAAAGCGCGAAGTGGCTGCGTTTGAGAAGTCTGGTTTTAAAGAACAACTTAATGCAAATGGCGCATTGCAAGCCGGTGACCAAGATGGTGATGAGTTACAAGCCTTGCGTGGATCGTTTTATCGCATGGGTAACACTATTGTTGATCAGATCAGCTACTTACGTAAACACGACAAAACGCGCCGTGAATTTCTAGCGCACGTTTCGCATGACCTGCGTACTCCGCTGGCTGGCATGCGTGCTTATTTGGAAACACTGCAACTGCGTGGTGATGACTTATCTGAAGCTGATCGTCATGACTTTTTGGATAAGGCGCTACTGACCAACCACAAACTGACGGGCATGATTGATGAGTTGTTTGAGTTAGCACGACTGGAACATGGTCAAGTAGATGTTAACCCTGAGCTGACTCGCCTGTCTGACTTGTTGAGTGATCTTTATGCGTCGTTAAGTGGTTTAGCTAGTAACAAAGGCGTACACCTTGCGGTTGATATGCAAAACGAAGAGATCAATGCGTTTGTCGATGTTGCACGTCTTGATCGGGTGTTTCAGAACTTGGTGGGTAACGCGATTTTGTATACGCCAGCGGGCGGTACGGTGACTATTAGGGTACAAGAGCAGGATGACTTACAAGTGTTGGTCGCGATTGAAGACACGGGACAAGGCATTGCAGAAGAAGACTTGCCGTATGTGTTTGAGCCTTACTTCCGCTCGACTAATGGACAGCAGGCTTATCATAAAGGTAAGGGTCTTGGACTGGCGATTGCGTCTAAGTTATTGGCGCTGCATGAGTCTGAGCTGAAGGTTGAAAGTGAGTTGGGCAAAGGGACTCGGTTTGAGTTTAAATTACCCGCTTCTTAAACTAGACGCTTCAAATCCCCAACAACTGCGTCCAAAGCAACAACGTCACCAACGACAGCACCGTCGAATAAACAATAATCTGCGAGCTTTGCACTTCAAACGCGCCATAACGCATCGCCAATACATGCGCCAATGTGCCCGTCGGCAACGCATTCAATAACACCGCAACAATCAACCACTGCTCGCCCTGCATGCCAAAGGCTGCAAACACGCCCCACATGACGGCTGGCTGGACGAATAGCTTACAAAAAACGACCCAGAATATTTCAGTAACGTTGGTTTCAGTACGTGTCAGTTCAAAGCTCGCGCCCAAACAAAATAACGCCACAGGAATAGTCGTTGCCGCCACCATTTCAAGCGTAATGTTGATAGTTTCAGGAAGCTCTAACTGCAACACTGACGCTGCAATACCGGCCATCACCGACATAAATAACGGGTTACGTATCGTCGCTCGGTTGAGTGTATTGAGTAGTGACTTCACGTTCATGCCGTCGCCTTTTAATAGCTCGATCAGCAACTGCGAGCCACACACGACAAATATATTACTCGCAAGCACAATACCGATGGTGGCAGCGTTTGCTGACTCACCCAGTACGGTAAAAGAGATAGGAATCCCCATATAGGCGACGTTGGCGAAGTTTACATTTAAGTAGCGCAACACCAATGAAATAGCGTGCTTGGATTTAAAGTAGTAATAACAGACGAGGCAACAGATCGTACCTGTGATCATACACCCCACGGCAAATGCCATGAGACCCGGTGCATATAACAGCTCACCAATCGACTGTTTGCTGGTGGCGGTATACAGCAAGGCCGGTATGGCAAAGTAAAAGACGTACTGGTTAAGCCCCGGTAGCATTCGCACATCTAATAATGCGGTACGTTTAGCTAAGTAGCCCAACGCGATAAGCAAGAATAACGGAAGAATGCTGAAGAGTGTTTGTTGCATGCTTGGCCACTGGGTGAGGTTATTTGGCCATCAGTATAAGAGGGAATGGGTGTATTTAACTAGCCTAGTCATTGAACCATTCTTGATCTAAGTCAAGGCGACCTTCTTTAATTACCCGATAATAGATACAAGTCCCTAGCAGTCACTCGTTAATGACCTAGTGCGGCCCTAACCGCACTTTCTGCCGCTTCTGTTTGGAAGCGGCCTTTTTTTAAAAGGAGTGTGTAATGGCTATCAAAGATATACAAGTTCATGCGGATAACGATACTGCTTGCAACAAGCGCGTTGATCTCGCCGCCAACTTAGCTGAAAAAGTCGGTGCACATTTAACGGGTGTTTACGTTAGCAAATCATTTCCAATGCCGTCTTACGACATGTTCCCTGTGACTGCCGACGTCATTGAAGCCTATGACGACATTCTCACGAATAAAATCGCGAACGCTGAATCAATCTTCTATAAAGCGGTTGGCCAAGATAATGCCACCGTCAGCTGGAAAGCTATTCGTGGCTCATTTGCCTATGAGCTTGCCAATGGCGCTCGCTACAGCGACTTGTTGGTCATCGGACAGCCTGACTCAGATGACTTAGAGTCACTCAATAACGGTCTCGCGGATGAAGTGATTTTAGCCTCTGGCCGCCCTTGCCTAGTCATTCCATATACCTACACAACGGTTAACTTTGGCGAGTCACCACTGGTCGCGTGGGATGGAAGCCGTGAAGCTTCGCGCGCTATTCATGACGCACTTCCTCTGTTACAACTGGCTGGTAAGGCAACTATTCTTATCATTGAACCTGAAAAGTCAGATACAAATTTCTCTGATTTACCTGGCGCAATGATATCTGAGCATTTAGCACGACATGATATTGAGGTCACTGTCGAAATATCACGCGGTAGCGAGAATAGTACCGGCGATGAGATATTGGCCTTTACACAATCACACGAGCATGACCTGATAGTGATGGGTGCTTATGGTCACTCTCGCTGGCGTGAGATCGTCTTGGGTGGTGCGACACACAGTATTATCAAAAACATGACTGTTCCGGTATTTATGTCGCATTAAATATCACTGTTTTAACTCTACTCCCTTATAGGCATAAAGCTTCACCCTTTGCAGAACAAACCGCTATTAGTTTAGTAACGGTTGATATAATCTGGATACTCGTTAGAGCAACGAGGTAAAGCCAATGTCTAGTCCTGCAAAACACAATTGTAGTGTGTGTTCATTAAAAAAAATCTGTCTACCTACAGGCGTAGGTAAGGATGAACTTGAACGTTTAGAAGCCCTCGTGCAAGACACTAAAGTGCACCATACAAGTGATGAAGTGATTCGTCAGGAGTCTCCTTTCCGCAATCTTTACGCGGTTAAGTCAGGCATGTATAAGTCAGTGAAGCTAAATGATTTGGGCGAAGAGCGCGTAGTTGGCTTTCATTTACCCGGTGACATTATTGGCTTAGATGCGATCTACACTAAAACGTATTCTAGTAGCTTGGTTGCACTAACCACCTCAGTCCTTTGCCAGTTTAATTATGATCAGCTGGTTTTGTTGTCTGCAAAAATGCCAACGCTTCAAGCGCAGCTAATGCGACTGTCTAGCAAAGAAATCAACATCGCCAATGCCTTTCAAAATGCACAAACGGCTGAGCAAAAACTGGCTGGGTTTATTCATAACCTATCCGCTCGTAATGCTGAGCGCGGCTTCTCGTCTACCCAGCTTATTTTATCGATGTCTCGACAAGACATCGCTAGTCACATCGGCATGGCACCAGAAACGATTAGTCGTATCCTGAAGCAGTTCCAGTCCAACGATATATTGATTATTAATAAGCGTGAGATGAAAATCTTAGACCCTGCGCGACTACTTATAAGCACAGGCTGCGCACACGCTTAACTAAAACCTACTGGTTTTCATGCATATACAGCAGCGTCTGAGTCACCTGCTCTGGCGCTACACCAACTCGCTGCAACACCATGGTTGCTAGCTGAAGACTTGCCTCCAACGTTTCGGGCATAACCGCATCTGCGCCAGCAGCGTAAAGCTCATCACTATGCTGAGCGTCATGCGCTCGAACCAATACTGGCAGATCTGGCCAACGTCGTTTGATCGCCTCGACCACTTGAATCGCCACGTCTATTTGATCCAATGTAATCAACACAACTTTGGCCTTATCAGCGCCCACTTGCCTCAAGATATCAGGTCTCGCAGCATCGCCGTAGTACACAAGCTCTGACACTTCCCGACACCGCCTTACATTTTCCGAGTCTAAATCAAGCGCCACATAGTCTATTTCGTTTAACTTTAACGTGGCTGCGACTGACTTACCGACTCGACCATAACCCGCAATAATCACGTGATTAGTTAAGTCTTTTTCAGGATGCTCTGGTACCGACAAGTGCGCGTCAGACGGTGCAAACTTGGCCGCTAACACGCCTGCGATATAAACCAACAGCGGTGTAATCACCATCGATAAGCCCGCTAAAATAACCATGAACTGACCCACATCCGTCGGGATCAACTTATATACGGTAACTGCCTGACCAATCAGTACGAAAGCAAACTCGCCGGCTTCTGATAAGTACAAACCTGTGCGCAAAGCATCTTGAGTAGATAAGCCGAAGTAACGTGCGAGTAACACACCAACCACTGCTTTTATCGCCACCATACCCACCAGCGCCAGTGCTAGAAAGCCTGCTTTATCGATGACTAGGGAGAAGTCCAGCATCATCCCCACGCTCATAAAGAACATGCCTAGCAGCAGCCCTTTAAACGGCAATATCTCACCTTCAACTTGGTGTCTAAACTCTGTTTCGGCTAGCAATAAACCTGCAAGCAATGCGCCCAGAGTGAGCGATAACCCTGCGTAAGCAGTGAGTAACGAGGTCGCAAGCACGGACAATAAGATCATGGCAGTGAAGACATCCACGCTTTTAGTGCGCGCCACAAGGTGAAATACACGAACAAATATCAGCCTGCCGAGCAGTATAATAACCGCCACAACCACCACCGCTTTTAGGACTGCAAGGCCCAACGTAGTAAAAATTGGTACGTCTGCTTCCGCAGCAAGGATAGGGAGTAAAACCAGAATAGGCACGACCGCAAGGTCTTGGAACAGTAAAACAGCAAGACTGGCACGTCCGTGAGTGCTGGCCATTTCATTTCGTTCATTGAGTAACTGCATCACCATTGCGGTGGATGACAGTGCTAAACAAAGGCCTATGAGCAGTGACACCACAGGGCTATTGCCCCATGTAAATGCAACCATGCCAATGATCGTTGCACACAGCACAACGTGGATAGCACCTAAGCCAAAGATCAACTTACGATAGGCTTTTAAACGCTCAAAGGATAACTCTAAACCAATCGTAAACAGCAAAAACACAACGCCCAACTCAGCAATGTGGCTGACACTTTCAATATCAGAAACAATCGACAGTGCATGTGGGCCAATCAAAATACCGACCGCTAAATAGCCCAGTATCGGGCTTAACTTGATCTTATGACACAGCGGCACAATCAACACTACCGTCAGCAGGAAGGCAACCGTTTCAACTAAATAAGGTATTGGGATGTGTATCGCACTTGAGTCCATAACTTTGCATCGTTACTTTCTATAAAGCTTAATCATCGCATAAATAATGAGCTTTGAAAGCGCTACTTAAGCCTACATAGAGGCTACAAAACTCTCTATTTCTTTCATTTTATCGGCATCTGCGCCTTTTAGGTTCGTTTTGCACTCCGCAATTTCTTTAGCTTTGACACTAGCCGACGCGCCCGCCTTAAATTTACCAATCGCTTTTACGCAGTGTTTTGCAATGCGCTGAGCTGATGGCTTGGCTGCTGTTTCAATCGGCATCTTAAGTTTTACATCGTCCTCTGCCACACTCTTTTCTTTTTTGGCTCTTACTGGGCTAGAGATTTTATGTACGTCTATCTCTTCTACTTTAACTTTGGCTTTAGCTGGCGGAGGTGTTTGTGTGTAATGCATATTGCCATTTTCATCGACCCACTTATAAACACCCGCCAAACTCGAAGCTGATGCAAACAAGACAAGGGCTAGGCCTACTAATGTAATTTTATTATTCATTTTACGCTGACTTTATTTTTAGGTTATTGGGAGTCATGGAATCACACATAAAAATTAATTAATACCGCCTTACGACTAGTGGAAAGTCTGTGTTTTTATAAAATATATCGTGATTTTCTCAGGCTCAACGGCCGCTGGCACGTTATAGACTATTGACCAATTGACAAGCCACCCGCAGCGACGCACCATGCTAGTGAAGCGTTTGTAAAACATGAGGTGGAAAATGGAAGTCGAAAAGTTAGCAATTCATGATTTTTTATCGAAATGCATGCCACTGAACAAGCTATCTAGTGATGCGTTAACTAGCGTCGTCAAGATGATGGAAATTCGTTATGTGCGCCGCGACCAAACCATTTTTCAAATTGGTGACGTCAATCACGATGTCTTTATCATTCGCCAAGGTGCAGTTGAAGTAACGGATGCCGCGGGCAACCTGCAAGGCCGTTATGAAGAAGGCGAATGGATTGGTTTTCCATCCGTGTTAAGTCAAACGCCCATTGCAATGTTCGTCAAATCCATTGAAGACTCGCTGCTCTATTGTCTACCTGCCGCTGACTTTTTGGCGCTGATAAAACAACATGAAGTCATCCAGCACTTTTTCTCCGAGAAAAAACAAGAACGCTTAAGAAACGCGCTCCGAGAAAGTCGCCCTGGAAACTATTCACTGCTGGCGTTGCACCTTAAAGATCTCGCTCAAACAGGCCTGACGCTCTCGCCTAGCATCAGCATTCATGAAGCTGCGGTAAAAATGACTGAGCATCACACTAGCTCAGCATTGCTCATTGAAAACGACCAACTAATCGGTATCGTTTCTGACAGGGATTTTCGTCAACGTGCGCTCGTGCCACGCCTTGATTCTTCTAGCCCTCTTCGGCAGATCATGACGCCAAACCCTTATACGCTCGACTCCAACGCACCTGCGTCAGAAGCCGTGTTACTCATGGCTCGTCGAAACATTCACCATATTCCGGTAGTGCACCCTGCCACTAAAAAGGTCGTCGGTATCGTATCCAATACTGACTTATTGCGCAGTCAAAGCCACAACGCGGTGTACTTGGTCGGCGACATTCATAAAGCCAGCGACGTAGAAACGTTGAAACAGCTGAGTGCTCACTTGCCTAAAGCGTTGGTGAATATGGTACGTAGTAGCTTGCCAGCCTACGACATTGCCCATGCAATCAGCTCTATCGGTCAAGCTATTACCCGTCGCCTAATAACACTTGCCGAACAGCAATACGGCCCACCGCCCGTGCCCTACGCCTTTGTGGTTGCAGGCTCGATGGCACGTCGCGAGCAAACAGCACATACCGACCAAGACAACGGCATGATCATTTCTGATGACTTTGTCCCTGAGTTGCACGATGAGTATTTTGTAAATATCGCGACAGTGGTCAGTGATGGTTTGGATGCCTGTGGGTATATTTATTGCCCCGGCAACATCATGGCCACTAACCCAGAATGGCGTCAGCCTGTGTCTGTTTGGCGAGGCTATTTCAATGAATGGATCGACCGCCCTCAACCACAAGCATTACTGTATGCCAGCACCTTTTTTGACCTTCGCCATTTGTACGGTGATGAGTCACTACTGGCAGGTTTACAGAAAGAAGTGTTAGAGAAGACCAAAGAAGGCACGTTATTTCAGGCGTATATCGCTGCTAATGCTTTAGGAAACCAGCCGCCACTGGGTATTTTCAAAGGCTTTGTACTAGAGAAAAATGGCGACAATATCAAAGCACTCGACTTTAAAAAGCGTGGTGTCACACCTGTTATTGACCTCGCTCGTGTGTATTCATTAGTCATGGGCTTGCCGCTACTCAACACTTTTGAGCGACTTGACGCGATTGCAGAAGCACCGGGTGGCATTAGTGACGAACGTATTGCTGACTTAAAAGATGCCTTCGAATTTATTAGCATGACGCGCCTTGAACATCAGGCCATGCAGATTGAAGCGGGTAAAGAGCCAGATAATTACGTTCCGCCTGAGGAATTATCGACCCTTGAACGTCGCCATCTAAAAGATGCCTTTGAGGTGGTCGCAACGGTTCAAAGCACCATGGCGAGTAACTTTCAGGCGAATCGATTTAGATAGTCACTTAACTGGTTTTTTAAAAGGAGGATACACACTTGTTTGCACGCTGGCGCTCAATTCAGAATCAGCAACATCGCTTGCTGCCCCATGTCGATAATCCGGCGGCGCGCGCGTACTTGAGCGCGCCACTGCCTGATAAAAACACGCCCATTAGTGACGTTGACTTCTTGTCGCTGGACTTTGAAACGACGGGCCTAGACGCAAAGAATGAAGCCATTCTGAGCATGGGTTACATGCCTTATAAAAATGGTCGCGTTTCATTGGCCCCGTCGACTTCTGAAGTGATTTGTATTAACCGAACACTCAATGCAAAGAGCGTTATTATCCACCAGATTACCGATGACAGAATGAAGACCGGCGTTGCGCTGCATGATGCGCTGGATCGCTTGCTTGAGGCAATGGCGGGCAAGGTGTTGTTGGTCCACTACTCGAAGATTGAGCGTGACTTTTTAGAGGCTGCGACTAAACGCGTTTATGGTAAAGCGCTCCCCTTTTTGATGGTCGATACCATGATGCTTGAAAAGCGTAAACTTGACCGTATCCAACAGCCTATTCATAGTAACCAATTGCGCTTGGCAAACTTGCGCAAGCAGTATCACTTACCGCCTTATGGTGCACATAATGCGCTGGAAGATGCTATTGCTACAGCGGAGTTGTTTATGGCTCAGTTGGCGCAGTATCAGCAGGACAAGACCAATGTTCGGCTGGGTGAATTGCTGTGCTAAAGGTGTTTGAATAATACAAGTATTTACAAATATATTGACAACTTTACATATTCTGTTCTTAAATGTCTGAGCGTTAGCGCATTACATGGAGGAACAATGGAAGTCATCAGCGACTCAACGTCGCACTTACGACCATTCAAAATGAACACCCATTATCCCTCCATTGATATCTACGTAATAACTACCACCCCGTAAGTAGACACTCAAGTAAGGATACAAAATGCTAAAGAAATGCCTATACCTCTCTGTACTGCTAGCTGCTTCAGCTACTGTTAGCGCTAAAACACCCGTGCCTGCTGATCACTTTGATATGTCCCAGTGGAAAATCACGCTCCCTATGGATGCTGATGAAAATGGCAAGGTTGATGAAATCAAACTTCCAAACTTAATGACTTACTCTCACCCTGAGTTCTTTTACTTAGATGAAAATAACCACCTAGTATTTCAAGTACATAACAAAGCGGTTACTACAAAAGGCTCTTCTAACGCACGTTCTGAGCTTCGCCAAGAACTACGCGGTGCAGACCACAGCATCGGTACAAAAGATCCAGGTAACTACTTCTCACTTGCTTCACACCCTGACGCTAAAACGTTTGGCGCTATCGGTGGAAAGATGGAAGCAACGCTAAAAGTTAACCACGTGTCAAAGCGTGCTAAGCACTCTGATAAAGAACCCGCACATTCGGTTGTGGTTGGTCAGATTCATGCGGCTAAGAACAAAGAAAAGCTTAAAGAAGCGAAGGGTTGGGGTAACGGTAACGAGCCGCTAAAAATCTTCTACAAGAAGCTTCCTAACCACGAAACGGGTTCTGTTTTTTGGAACTACGAGCGTAACCTTGCGAAGGCACATCCAGACCGTACTGACATCAACTACCCTGTTTGGGGCAACGGTTGGAACATTGGAAATGACCCTAAAGAAGCAGGCCTTAAGTTAGGTAAAGAATTTAGCTACACAGTAAACGTATTTGGCGATTACATGTACCTAACGTTTAGCGCTGAAGGTCGTGAGACTAAAGAGTTCAAGATCAGTCTAGCAAACAATGTTGATGCTAACGGTAAGGTTGATGCGAAGAACTTTGACCAAGGTTATGCGCTTGATCCTTTCTACTTCAAGGCTGGTGCGTATGGCCAGTGTAGTGCAAAAGACAGTGACAGCATGTGGTCACCAGCGTGTGCAGGTACAGGTGACTTTGCAGCAGACGTTAAGACAGGTGACTACAACAGCGTGACTTTTTCTAAGCTAGTGGTTAGTGAAGGTTCAGAGCCTAAGTAATAAGTTTGTTGGTCGTTCATGCCTTTTTTTAAAGAGCCTCAGCTTTAGTTAGTTGGGGCTTTTTTATGGCTGCCACTTATGTCATTTTATACATGAGACGTACTAATGCACATGTGCATGCAAGACAAACTAAATTCCAAAATATCATTCAATATTAGAATAGATAGCTCGAGTTCATATTGCAAAGCTTGAGCTTCCTTATACACACCTTTAGTTATGTAAAAAACATAAGTATACTTTAGTTTTTTACATAATCATAAGCATACAATGTATAAGCGATCTGCCAACACCCTACTCTCAGAAGCACTCTCTATCTCGCCATCCGTTCTACTGTCTGGTGCGCGACAGGTTGGTAAATCCACATTGTGTTTGGTCAAAGATCAAGAGTATCGAGTATTCGATAACTTGGTTGAACGAGCCGCCGCACTTCATGATCCTGTTGGCTATATATCAACACTACCTAAGCCTGTGACGCTGGATGAAATCCAAAAAGCCCCTGAAATATTAGAAGGGATAAAAATAGCCATTGATGAAAATAGAAAGAATGGCACTTTTTTGCTGACAGGTTCTGCCAATGTTCTGGATATGAAAAAAGCTAAGGACACATTGGCTGGACGTATTATTGAAATTCCAATGTGGCCATTGTCTCAAAAGGAAATTCACCACAAGCCCGATGATAATATTATCGATCACTTACTAAGAAAGGGCGTTAAGGGCTTAGCAGTTCCGACAATTGCACATACGGACTTGATGACCGCAATGGTACTTGGTGGTTACCCTGAAGCGCTCAAAGTCACATCAGAGCGAGGTCGCTCTATGTGGTTTAATGCTTATATTAGTACCTATGTTGAACGTGACATTAGAGACGTTGGCGAGCTGCGTGACTTATCTGCGTTCATTCGTTTTTATAACATCATCGCACCGCGCAGTTGCGGCTTGGTTAATAAGTCTGACTTAGCAACTGATGCTGGCTTATCCGAGCCAACTATTACCAATTACCTTTCAATGTTGGAGATGATTTACCAGATAACCTTGCTTCGACCCTATAGCGCTAATATCTCTAAACGCTTTATCAAGTCTCCCAAGCTATACATGACTGATAGTGGGCTGTTCTGTCACCTACTCGATATCCGTAATGCTGATGAGTTGCAGTCTTCACGCCACAAAGGCGAGGTGGTAGAAACGTTTGTGTTTAGTGAGCTACTGAAACACATTAGCTACAGTGAGCTACAACCCAAGCTGTATCACTATCGAACGACTGATAAAAAGGAAATTGATTTTATTATCGAGAAGCATGATCAGATTATTGCTATCGAAGTGAAGTCATCACAAGGCATTAAGCAGAATACTTTCAGGCACATCACCGAGTTACAGGAAAAATCAAACAAACCCGTACTCGGCATTGTGTTATATGCGGGTAACAATGTGTTGTCATTTGGAGATGAAAAAAACCCGCGTTATGCTATTCCACTAAGTGTGTTCTTCTAAGTGAATTTTTTATGGCACAGTTGGCACAGTTAGATTTTCACCTCGATGGATTGCTTAAGTAAGCAATTTTCAGCATCAAAAAACAGGACGGGAAAGCAACTTCTCGCCCTGTTTATTATTTTAAAGCCCTTTGCAATTAGCGTAATAAGTCGTCGTTGCTGGCCAGTCCGAGAACATACCTTTTATGCCAACATCCTGCGCTAATACGTCTAGCACTTCCATCATGTCACCTTCATTCTTCAACGCTGCTGTACTGGTCTGATAGTACCAACCACCGCCATTTTTAAGAAGACCTGAGCGCTCCAATGTCCAAGTGATAAGGTCAATACCATTAGCTTTTGCCGTCTTTGCGTATTCTGAAGGGACAATTTGTTGCTTATCATTCAGCTCAATCAACGCCCACATTGGTGGAGCCATGAAGTTAACACCCTGCTTCTTCAGTTCAGGCATTCTAGCGATTTGCTTCTTGTAGCCGCCGTCAACATCAAGTCTTTCTTTCGGATGGTGCTTGTAAACTTCATCATCTAAGTAAACGGCTTGCTTACCAAATGCTGGCTCTTTTTCGATCCAGTACAGCACATCATTTAGATTAAATGACTGCGGGAATACACTCGCGGCATCAACACCTGCAGCCTTGTATTCGTTAATCATTTGCTGTGCGTAGTCTGCTTGTGTATAGCCATTAAATGGCATTGCTACATTGGCTGACTTAAGCTCAGGCGTCATTTTTGTGCCTAGCTTTTTGAATAGCTCGATACTCTCAGCATGTGTTAAAACAGTGCCTGTACCTGCGTATAAGTCTGTTCTCCAACCAGCTGTGCCACCCATGTAAGCTTCGACAGTCTTCGCAGTTTTATCGCTAGCGTCCATTTTCCCGCGTAGTGTTTTGAACTCAGCAACCGTTAGATCACTCGCGCAACACTGTGCAGAAGCTGGGCTAAGCATTTCACCCGTTTTATCATCATAAACAGCAGGTGAAAATGGCTTAGTACATTTTTCCGCAAGCTCTGGAATAGCTAGAATATTTGTCGTTGTATGAAGGTCGCACTGTGAGTGGCGGCATACTAACTCTTTGTCTTTTGTGAATGTCACGTCACACTCAAGAATACCAGCACCCATGCGAGCTGCTGCTTCGTATGATTCTTTGGTGTGCTCAGGGAACTGCATTGCAGCACCACGATGACCTATTGAGAAGTCTGATTTTTTAAATGGGCCATTGACACATTTTTGTAACTCAGACTTAAGTGCGCTGTCGTCCATTTGCTCAACTAAGTAGAAAGGTCGCGGGCCTAATTGAACATTTGTCTCTGCTGACTTCGCACCATGACTATCTGCAACACTCACATTGCACAAAGCAATCGAGCTAAGTACTGCTATGGCAACAAGATTCCATGTTTTGGTCATTGTAAACTCCTAGTTAAATGTATTTGAGGCAGGAGTCTATGGCAGCTTTGTTACAATCCGGTTAAAGCTAAGTGACTGAATAGTTGCAATAAGAGTCAACACTCCACACCCACAGAAACACTTTTCATAAGTGCACGAATACGAGCAACTATAGCCCCACGCCCATCAATATTTGCAGGTATAGCTAGCGCATAACCCAAAGAAGACTTCTCTGAACAATCATAACGAGGCTGGACAACTGCACCCTCATCCAACAACCAATTCGCTATTTCTACGTGGTTTTTCTTTAGAGCAGCATTTAACGCGGTTGCACCCTCCCAAATAGAAAACTCGGTCGTTGCGCCATGTTTTAGCAATACTTTAGCGGAAGCTAGGTCATTATTTATCACGGCTCTATATAGCGGAACAAACTCAGAAATAGAGCCTTCATAAAGACTTCCATCTAAGTCCTTAGTCGTCGCTTTTATCTGTGTCAGCACATGCTCAAGCACCTGACTATTCTGCCTATTGACCGCACAAAACAACGGAGTCACAAGAGAGAAATGAGGCATTGAGTCAAACGACGCGCCTAAACTAAGAAGCTGATCTGTCACCTTTATAATTTGCGCACTATTTTCAGCCTTAAAAGGCTTGTCACCTTCTTTCCCCATCGTATCGCCATTCTCGTTAGTGCTACTACTACACATCAACAAGCTAAGGTATTCGTAAGGTCCATTCAAATCATCGTCTGATCGCGAGCCCAACCAATGACTGATTTTACTAAACTTTGACTGAGCAACAGCTTCCCTAAAACTGTATTCCAGACACTTGCTGTACTTAGTTTTATTCTTGCCTATAAACTTGCTGCACTCTTCAAACTCAACAGCATACGAGTTCCCATAACTCATGATGCTACAGACAAAAATAACGAGAATTGAAATAAATTTAGATAGCGTCATATACTTTTTACCAATCATGTTTTAGCTTATTTTAGTGTGATTTCTATGCATCAGTTTAGATTAAATTCAGATCGAAAATAGCTACATAAACAAAAAATGCTTTAAATACACCAAAGATCAAAGGATATATGGGCGTCTTATTTTTAACTCACCTTATCTCTTCGGCGTATCCACCACTCCACCACAAGCAGATTAGGTATCCAGCACAACCAAGCTAAATACAAAGAAGCGTCGGTATACTCCATTCCAAATAGCGTAAAACCCAGCAACTGTATCCTCAAAGTAACACCTGCAAGCGTCAGTGCAAACGAGCGAATCATCCAACGCCGATGCTCTTCAAAACGACAATTACGCACATGTTGAACACCCATAAATGTAGTAAACATCCAAGCAAGTGACAACAAAGCAAAGCCTGTCGCTGCAACAAAACCACCCTCTGCACCAATAGCAATAACCAGTCCCGCAATACCTGCAACCAGTACACACACACCATAAATGCGCCCTGTCCAACGATGCAGTGCAGGCATGTTTGTACGTATTTTTGAAGAAAATTGGATAACACCCAATATCAACGCTATCGGTGCTAACGAGATGTGCAGCATAAATGCCGTTAAGCGATTATCTATATGGCTAGGCATATATGAAAAAGCCGTCTCTAGGTCCAAAAACAAGAATCGATACGAAGACAAAGCGATGATGACACTGGTAACTGCCATGATATAAAAAGCGGTTCGAGACTGTAGCACGGTAACTCCGAAGTAATATTGACAGTGTCAATATAAGCATTCAAATTGACACTGTCAACTGGTCGCCATAAAATCATTACCATGACTAAAAAGAACAACACTGCGCCACATCACCACGGAAACCTCCGCGAAGCATTAATCAATGCGGGCTTAGAACTGCTTGAAACAGGTGGAACACAAGCCCTTACCTTGAGGAAATGTGCGGCACTCGCTGGGGTTTCACATGCCGCACCTGCTAACCATTTTAATGGTCTTATTAGCTTGAAGGTCGCCATCATGGCTCGCGGACATTTCATGTTTACAGAAGCAATGCAGCAAGCAAATGCTCAAGCAGAAACATCACCGTGGAATCAGTTAAATGCGACCTGCGAGGCTTACATTACCTTTGCGCGCACTCATAAAACCCTATTCCATTTGATGTTCCAATCCGGTTGTGAGGAATTGGAGGGTGCCGATAAGCAATCAATGAGTGAGAATCAGCAAGCATGTGAAGCGTCTTATGGCACCTTACAACAAGTGTGTTTGCCATTTGAACATACTGGAAACAACGCTTTAAATACTGAAACGATGGTGTGGTCCTTGGTGCATGGCTATGCCATGTTGTTTGCAGATAAAGACTGCGCCATGCAGGACGTACCTGAGTTTTCAGAGATCTTACCTAGACTAAAATTGAAATAAAAACTATTGAGATCTCATTTCCTGCTGGCGCATCGACATTTGGTCAATCTCACCCAATAACTCATCAATATTAAATACCGCCTGACGCAGCTTTTCACCTTGATCATAACCAATTAACACGACACGAAACTCGTCTTTCTGCACGTTAAAGTGCTGATAAAACGAGTCAGCCTGTAAGCGTGAATCCTGCTTACCTTCTAGTAACACCTTCCCGTCAGCCTCGATAATCCACGTCTGTAGAAAACGCTCAGCAAAGTCCTCTGCAAACTCTGTTTGAATCGTTTTAAAACGCGTTAGTCGCGAGTCATCAGCCGCTGGTGTAAAGACAATAATCTGACGTTTTTCCCATGCGAACTCACCCAAAGCTTGAGTAACAGATTGCCCTGTGGCTTGAAGTGTCATAGGTAAAAACATAAAGTAGACTATCCATAAGTAACGCATCAGGTAACTCCATATCGAACACTGCTAGACCTTGATTATAAACATTTTATAGCTTTCCACGCTAAGAGCAGGGTCTTCAACAAAGCTGAAAGGTATAGCGACATCATCGCATTCACTCGCCAAAACTGCGAAGTGCTACAGTATCAACAGTCATTTATAGGTCATCTATTATGAGTACAAGTTACATTCCATCGAACAAAAAGCAGCGGGTGATGCTCGACATCACTCCTGAATCGACAGGCTGGAAATACCTCAGCTTCTCAGTGCGTGATCACAAAGACGGCGAAGCGTTTGAAGAAACGCGCGAAGGCCAAGAAACAGCGATTATTCCACTCACTGGGTCAGGCACATTTGTCATCAATGGCACGGAATACAACTTGTCGCGTGACAGTGTATTCACTGAAATGCCACAGGTGCTGTACGTCACTCCAGGCGACAAAATTAGCTTAGTTGCTGGTGGCACGCTGGTCTTCGCCATTGGTTCTGCACCTGCTGAAGGTGTTTACCCTACTCGCTTGTTTGAGCCGCAAGAAATGCGTTCGGAGATTCGTGGTGGTGGCGCAGCGTTTAGACAGGTTAATCACATTTTAGCAGCGCCTTTACCTGCTGAACGACTGATCTTATTTGAAGTATATGTACCTCGCGGAAGCTGGTCAGGCTGGGCACCTCATTGTCATGATGGCAAAGACGGTTCGCCGTATTTGGAGGAAACTTACTACTTCAAGCTACAACCTGATAATGGCTTCTGGATGCACCGTAACTGGCGTGATGGCGAGTTTAACGACGTGATGTCTGGGCAAGATGGCGACTGCGCGATTGTGCCAGAAGGCTACCACTCAAGCGTTTGCTGTCCGGGTTCTCATATGTACTTTTTGAACTTCCTCGCGGGTGACTTGCTGCATGAGAAGCGCTCTACGCCACCTTGTTATCATAGTGACTTTACGTGGATTGAGGATGATTGGGAGAAAGATGCTTGGGACTTGCCTATTGTGACGAAGCCTAAGTAGGCGGGGTTGCTGGTGGTAGATTGATGCTTGGTGAAGCCAGCTCGGTTGTTGAGCTGGCTTTTTTGTCTGTATTTTCTTTAATTTTGTCGGGTACAAAGATTAGCATAAGTCCTGGCCAGCGCCATTGTTACATGACTATTTTTCTTCTATTGAACCATAAGTCAAAACAAAACTAATTACCGAAGAAATAAGCTTTAACGACAGGAGGTCTAATAATCAGTGTTCATATATACTATTGCTATCAGAGTTTAAACGTGCTGATTTTGCTATTTGAAAACAAGGTGTATAGCTATGCTAGATAGTCTAAAAATTTGTAATTTTCGTTGTTTTGAAAACCTAGAGGTCCCCTCCTTGGGAAGGGTCAACTTAATAGTTGGCAAAAACAATACAGGAAAAAGCACGTTATTAGAGGCTGTTCAAGTATTTGCTTCAGGTGGAAATACAAGTGTACTCGATAAAATTCTGGATAATCGACATGAGTTTTTAAGTGATTCTGCAAACGGTAAAATACGAGATTCTCTATTAGACGTATGGCAAGAAGTTAGCGCGCTAAATGCTCCAAACGTAGAATGTAGTATCAGCAATCTAGATGGCTCGGAAGTTGTTAGTTCCCGATTCGTCGATATGAACAAGTACGCTATAGGTGATGCACTACCTGCGAAGTCAGCCCCATATGCAGTTGTTAATACAACCTTAGACTCAGAAACGAATCTAGCAAAACTATGGGATGAAGTTTATTTAAACTCCGAAGATCAGTTTTTGCAAGATGCTCTGCACATACTCAATCCAAACATAACAAGTTTAATGTTTGTGCAACGACCAGGTACATCAACGGGTGAACTTCCACAAAGAATCGCAGTAGTGAAACTAAAAGGCGAAGCAAAAGCAATCTCATTAAAATCTATGGGAGAAGGTATAAGCCGCCTACTACAAATATTCCTACATGCTTTTTTCGCTCGTGATGGTTACCTCATGATCGATGAGTTTGAAAACGGTTTACACTACTCAATTCAAGCGCAAGTATTAGAAAAAATATTCAAGCTAGCAAAAGAGCTTAATATTCAAGTGTTCATGACTACCCACAGTAAAGATGTCATTAAAGCATTCAGTAAAGTATCACTAGCCTCGCCAGAAGAGGGACGACTTATGTCATTAGGCCGTAATGAACGTGAAGTAGACAAAAAAACAATTTCTGCTCTCGTCTATGATGAAGCAGATACAAAATTGATCGCTGAAACAGACATGGAAGTACGCTAATGGCGAACAGAAACGTACTACTTGTCGAAGGTGCAAGCGATCAAAAGTTCTTTAAGCAGTTACTATCTGGGTTATCAGACATTCCTGAAATAGAGCCCAAAATCCCTAGGGATGTCGATGCTCAGATTTATCGGAATGGTTTGCAGCCACTTTATCGACAATTAGAACTACAACTTGGTTTATTAATCAGAGGCCAAATCAATAAACTAGGCGTTATTGTTGATGCGGACCATAGTGCACAAACTAACAACGGTTTTGAGAATCGTAGAAACCAATTGGTCGAACTGTTACAAAAACACGACTTTATTATTACTACCACACCAGAAGAAATGAACCAAGGTGAGTGTTTTAAGCATCCTTCAGGCGCGGAAATTGGGGTTTGGATCATGCCAAATCATCAATCAGACGGGATGATTGAGGATCTATTTTTAGGTTCGGTCATAACCGAACAACAGTTGTTACTAGGTCATGCAACAACTGTAATCAACAATCTGAATGAACACAAAAATTTTGCGACACATCATGACTCCAAAGCTAAGCTGTCAACATGGCTAGCTTGGCAAAAAGAACCTGGTATTTCCCCTTCATATGCATACCATAAGGGCTTATTTAAGAAAGATAACTCAGGATTTGTTTCGATAACAGACTGGTTGAAAAGGGTATTTGATTGAAGTATGGCGTGTAGAGGGTTCAAAATTCTGTGTCAGCGACACGACAGAGATCATGTGGAATAAACGACTCTGTCAAAAGAAAAATAGGTCCTGACAGTACGGCCGCCAGTATTCCAAGATAAATACGCCTCTTACTCCACTTAAGTAACATTCCACATTTGATACACCGATCATCAGTATCAAAACCACTGAAGAAAAACCAACGTAACGAGGGGTTTTTCTGGCACTTAACACACTGCATTGCTTTCATAATAGACCTTAATATTTACACATGTACTTCTTAAACTTCCTTGCAGGTGACTTGCTGCATGAGAAGCGCTCTACGCCACCTTAGTACCTCAGTTAAAACCATTTTTCACCTTCAGTATCAGTTCTAGAAAAGCCGCTAGTATGCTTATAAAGACCAAATTTATTTATATTGAAAACTACTTACTCTTGCTAATGCACTTAAAACAGCAAAAATAGATGCTGTCGTGCTGTTAGTATGAATACCCACGCCAAAATACGAGCCAGATAAACCACCGGTAGATAGTTCGATTAACGTAACCGCTTCGGCATCATTACCTTGGCCTAGATTTCGCTCTTCATATGATAATACCGTTGCATGTTGTGCTAACGCATCCAGTGTTGCTGCGATGGGGCCGTTACCTCGCCCTTTTACTTGCCGATGCTTTCCTTGAGTGGACTTTAAATCCAACACAATTTCTTGTCCTGATGAAGTTTCAAATAAGGAGTGTCGCTGATAGCCGTATACTCCTGAAGCTTGCTCGGGCTGCAAATAAGTACGGGTAAACAGCTCCCATAGTTGTTGGCTCGATAGTTCTGTTTCGGCACTATCCGCCTGCTTTTGGACGATTGAGCTGAACTCTACCTGCATGCGACGTGGCATCTGTATGCCATAATCCTGCTCCAGCAAAAAAGCAATACCGCCTTTGCCCGATTGACTGTTAACTCGCACAACTCCATCGTAAGTGCGCCCTAAGTCTTTAGGGTCAATCGGCAAGTAAGGAATGCGCCACGGCGCACCGACTTGTTGTCGCTTAAAGCCTTTAGCTATGGCATCTTGGTGAGAGCCAGAAAACGCAGTGAACACCAAATCACCTGCATAAGGGTGACGGGGGTGCAAAGCAATTGCCGTGCATTCTTCCACCGTTAATGCCAAACCTAAAATATCTGAAAAATCTAGGCCTGGGGAAATACCTTGGGTATACATATTTAAAGCAATAGTAACCAAATCCAAGTTTCCGCTACGTTCGCCATTGCCAAACAAACAACCTTCCACTCGATCAGCCCCTGCTAATAAGGCTTGCTCTCCACAAGCGACTCCTGTGCCACGGTCGTTATGAGGATGAACAGATAGAATTACTTGCTGGCGGCGCTGCAAATGATGATGCATCCACTCGATTTGATCAGCAAACACATTCGCCGTGCTGACTTCTACTGTAGTTGGCAAGTTGATGATCATGGTTTGAGTATCGTCTTCTAGCCATTCATCCATCGCCGCATGGCACATCCGTAAAGACACCTCTAACTCAGCCATGCAAAATGTTTCTGGTGAGTACTGCAACACCCATTCGGTCTCTGGAAAGTCCACAACGCGCCTTTTCAAATAGCGAACATTATCACGAACTAACTGCTCAACCTGTTCTACCGATAATCCAAAAACAATCTCACGCCACACTGGTGCCACAGCATTATATAAATGCACGATGACACGTCGTGCACCGCTCATACTTTCCAAAGTACGATCAATAAGGTCATGACGTAACTGCGTCATGACCATAGGGGCGACATCTTCCGGAATGAGATTTTGCTCAATTAACTGGCGACAAAAATTAAAATCGATTTGTGAACCCGCTGGAAAACCCACCTCTATTTCTTTAAATCCAACCTGTACCAAAGTCTGAAACAATTTATGTTTTCTATTCAGGTTCATTGGCTCAAATAATGCTTGGTTGCCATCTCTCAAATCGGTAGACAACCAGATCGGCGCTTTACTAATCGTCTGATCAGGCCACTGACGATCGACTAACTGAACTGGTGGGTGTGAAATATACTTACAACTTGGGTCAAGCAACATGGGTAAACTCCCTAACAATCAAAAATCAATCTGCATGTTAGGTTTTCATTGGCTGCCTTGATATCTATAATGGAGCAAATTATGTAGAAAAAAAGACATTTATGGGTAAGTCCGTAGCCGATATACACAAGCTCAACCTGTTTGAAACATCTAAGCTGCCGTTACATGGCATAGCCGTAGATTATCCAAAAGGGCACTTTATTGCTTCGCACAAGCACAGCAACAGCGGGCAGTTGATGTATGCTATTTCAGGCATGCTGCTGATTGAAACTCAGGCTGGGCGTTGGTTGGTACCACCTAATCGAGCGGTGTGGCTGGCAGTTGGTGAAGAGCACTCTGTGATCATGCGCAGCCGTACTCAAGTCCGCAGCATATTAATCAAAGCGGGCGCAGCTAATTCAACGCTACCTAATGGAACTGTTGTTATTAACGTCACGCCATTACTCAAAGAACTAATACAAGCTGCCACCTTGCTGCCGATTGATTATGGAGCAGATAGGCACGCCAACTTATTAGTGAGTTTATTATTGGAAGAATTAAAACGGCATCACGCTCTCAATCTATTATTGCCTTGGCCCAAAGAAGCACGTTATTACAACGTCTGCGAATACCTTACACACCATTTAACCGATGCACGCCCAATCGCGGAATGGGCAAGTGAACTGCATATTTCAGCCAAAACCTTTGAACGAAAGTTTTTACAATTAACAGGTATTTCTTTTGGTAAATGGCGACAACAAGCCCGTTTGCTCTATTCTCTGGAAGCGCTTAACGAAGGACTCCCCATAACTGAGATTGCCCTACGCTATGGCTACAGCAGCCACAGTGCTTACAGCGCTGCTTTTAAGACGTTTTTTGGGCAAAGTCCATCTGACTTTATGAAAGACCACGGATAAAGACACTGCCTCGATAGATAAAATCTCATGCTTTATAACGCTTAACTCACCTGCACATATTGCGGAGAGCGTTTTTGTGTAAAATGGAGCTACGCGACATACACAAAACGAGCGCAGCAATATGTGTCCGCGTGCAGCTTTTTGTATGGTTGAGATGTTAAAAAAACGGGTAAACTGAGACCCACCTTTAGTTAGCTCCTAAAGGCCATTATGTAGTAGCTCGGTGCAGCAACGGCTTACTCTTTTTCAAGAGATACCGATAACAAGTATGAGCGCTACATAACTCATTAGATAATAACTCGAACAGTCATTAGGGTCTCAGAACCCGTATAGCAAGTCGGAGTCCATCTTATCATGAATATTGAGCAAGAAATCAATGTAGGGATCGATACTAGCAAAACACAATTGGATATT
>NZ_QGKL01000044.1 GCF_003172895.1 Leucothrix arctica
GAGAAAACTCATGAAACAAGCAGGTCTAGTGAGTCGCCAGAAACCTACTCACCGCTACGCAAAGGCAGAAAAAGTACACCTAAGCATACCAAATGTGCTTAATCGGCAGTTTCAGCCGAGCAAGCCAAATCAAGGTTGGGCGGGTGATGTCACTTATATTTGGTCGGGTTCAACTTGGTTGTATCTTGCAGTGGTCATTGATTTATATGCAAGGCGTATCGTTGGCTTTGCTACCAGTAAAAGCCCAGATAGCGAACTGACAAAAAAGGCATTAAGAATGGCCTATGAAAGCAGAAGGAAACCTAAACGTATTCTATTTCATAGTGACCAAGGCTGCCACTACACCAGTAAGGCGTACCGTCAATGCCTGTGGCATTTTGGCATGAGGCAAAGCCTTAGCCGACGAGGAAACTGTTGGGATAATTCACCCGTAGAACGGTTCTTTAGAAGCTTTAAAACCGAGTGGATGCCAAAATCAGGTTACGTTTCATTTAACGAAGGTGCTCAGGCGATTACTCAATACATTAATCAGTATTATAATCGTTACCGCCCACATGCTAACAATGGCGGGCTATCGCCAATAATGGCAGAAGAAAAATTTGGATTAACCTCTAAAGAGGTGGCCAGTTTTAGTTGACCACAACAGAACATGATGTATTTCGTGAGGTGATCGGCCATATTACCGAGGAAGAAATTGGTCACGGTGCATTGTCGTGGAGTATTCATGAGTGGATTATGCCGCAGCTGACTGAGGCGCAACAGGCTCATGTTTTACAAGCTCAAGCTAAAGCGTTTGATACACTAGAGGAAAACTTCAAACTTGAAGAGCACCCAGAAGTACGTATCGCTTTAGGCTTACCTAACCAGACAGAGGCTAGTGCATTAATCCATTCGTTCAGAGAACAAGTGTTAAGCGTTTAGAGTTGGGACGTTGCGGTATTTGTTATCTCGATTAAACAGATACCGCAATAGTCATTCAAGCAGTAATCACATCCCAGAAATGATCAAAGAAAACATCACCGTCGGCACATACAACAAAGCGATCAGCGCTTTAAAATACCACGCTAACGATGAACGAAAAATCAGCCCAAATAATCCAATCAACAGACCCGTCACAATCAACATCACCGACATCCCTACGCCCTGATTCTCATTAATCAAACCAGAGCTAACTAATGCCTTATGAATAAATAAATTAAATGGTATCAACAGTACAAGCACATAAAATGGCAAGATCATTCGTTTACTAAACTTCTTTTTCATTACAACATTCTCATCCATGTATATGCTTAGACCGACTCGTTATTATATTGTTGTTTATTGCCACAAGGTTTTGCCAGACTGTTTAATAATCGCTTCCATGCGATCATTATGTGACTGCATCTCAACGGCATTGGCACTAATCACTTTCAAAGCATTGCTAGGCAATGAAATCCCACCAATAATTTCTGACTCATCTTCTTCCGAACTTTCAGCTGACTTAGTATCTAGACTCAACATCACCTGCCCACCGGTCATCATCAGGTAGACGTCACCTAGTATCTCGGAGTCAAGCAATGCTCCGTGAAGCTCACGGTGTGAGTTATTGATATCAAGGCGTTTACACAGTGCATCCAAGCTATTACGTTGACCTGGGAACATATCACGGGCCATAACAAGTGAATCAACCACCGTACAAATATCGCCAATCTTTCCCCAAGAGGAATTAACCAAACTCAGTTCATGATTAAGGAAGCCAATATCAAACGGCGCATTATGAATAATAAGCTCAGCGCCTTTGATATACTCCATAAAGTCGTCAACTACTTCATGAAAGCGCGGCTTATCTGCCAAAAATTCAGTGGTAATGCCGTGAACGTTTAGTGCACCCTCTTCACTGTCTCGGTCAGCATTGAGGTATTGGTGGTAGTTGTTGCCGGTATACTTACGATCAACCAGCTCCACGCAACCAATTTCAATAATCTTATTACCAGCTTTGATCTCGATACCGGTTGTTTCGGTATCCATTATTATCTGTCGAGCCATATTCGTCTTCCATGTAACGCTACTGCGTTAGCTATTTCCTGATTTTTCGTCCATTGCTCTATTCGCTAAAGCATCTACACGTTCATTCTCTGCATGACCGCTGTGCCCTTTAACCCAGCGCCAGTCGATATCGTGCTTATTGCTCGCCTCGTCCAGACGAATCCAAAGATCTTTATTTTTAACAGGCTTCTTAGCAGCCGTCTTCCAGCCTTTAGCCTTCCAGCCTGTGATCCAATTGGTAATACCTTGACGCACATATTGTGAGTCAGTGGTTAATATCACTTCACATGGCTCATTTAAATACTCTAAGCCTGCAATCGCAGCCATTAGCTCCATGCGGTTATTAGTCGTTTCTTTATCGTAACCGTAAAGCTCTTTTTCATGCTTGCCAAAACGTAGCAAAGATCCCCAACCACCTGGCCCAGGGTTGCCACGACAGCCGCCATCAGTAAACAGCTCTACCTTTTTTTTATCAGTCATATTTTAATTAGTCTTACGAATTGCAGGCATTAGCCTGAGAAATTTTCTTTACGCGTTCGCTGCGCAGTTCTATTAAGTGCAACTTTACCACCTGATAGAAGAATCGGAGACTTCCAGACTTTTTTGTAAGGACGTCTTGCAATGACCTGCTTCTTTGCATGAATGACATAAAGGTTACTAAATAGTGGCCAAGCAACTTTACCTAAAGACTCCATCCAAGCTAAACGCTTATAGAGTTTTTCATTTTGCAGACCAGGACGAAAGCCTAGGTACTGTAACTCTAAAACTTCCAGACCCAGCAGTGAGAACCAATCTTTTACACGCGGCATAATTGGAAAGTCGACTTGTTTACGTAAAGCACTTCCTGAACGCATCAATGCCCACGGATTAAAGCCAATCAAAATCAGCTGCCCTTCAGGCACTAAAACACGGTCAATCTCACGTAATACTTGATGAGGATCTACGCTTGATTCTAATAAGTGACTAGCGACAACGAGATCAACATTATCCGTTTCTATAGGTAGCTGCTCTGGTGAGCCAATAATGTCATTTGCTTTTCTGTCACTTCCTAAGGAAGCACTGAAGGCGACACGCGAGTGCTCTAGGAGTTTAGTATGTCCACTTAGCGCGCCTATCTCTAGCGCGTAGTAACCGAAAATCTCCGACATATAATCAGCACACAGTGCATCCAGCTCAGTCAGCGCTTGCTGTCCGGCTAATGTGTCATACCAGTTTCGGCATAATGTTAGATTGGTTTCACTCGTTTGCATATATGTTCTCCACTGCAATCAATGCTACTAGAATTCACGGAATCATTGTAGAAAAGATTATACCGCACTCACCCTGTAGGACTACCGAACGTCACATAGTGACACTAATTCAGCTAGCGCTCAGGTAGATTTTACTATTCTGACATCACAACTAAAAAAAACTACAAACCACCAAAAATAATAATAATCCACACAAGAACGTTGAGTGGAAAGGGTAAAGAAAATGGGACAGTCTAGACGATTATCGCTAGCCATCGCGGCGGCGCTTTCAATGAGCGCAATAACTGGTTGCAGCAGTATTGGAACTAAAAACGCCACATCAATTCCACTACAAGCATCTGCAAGCTCACCCACGATTGTTAGTGAAGAGGTTGCATTCCTAAGCAGCACTCGCTCACGTCCAAGCAGTCAGGTTCGCTACCCAACTTACCCTGTTAGAAACGTTTACGCTCAAGCACCTACAACGGTTAGCCGACAACGTGCACCAGTTGTGACTGATGATAGCGATCTAGTTTATGCCGCTCAGTTGCTACTAGGTAACTCAGGCGCACAAAATACTTTTCAAGCGGCACCAGCACCTCAACATAGAGTGGCTCCAAGTCGTATTAATAAGCGTTATCAGCCAGCACGTAATACTGCCCCCCAAGTATACAAAGTAAGTGCTAGCACAGATGCTTATGACTCAATTTTAGATAATCCGGCATACCGTCAAGAATTACTTGAGATGGCTGGGTTAGCAGCGCCTCGACAGGCTCCACGCCAAGCACAGCGTCAAGTACAACGCCCTCAACCTGTCGTTCAGCGAGTAGCAACTCAACAAGCGAAGTTTGCTCCTGCTCAGGCAGCTAGAAAAAACAAACAGAAATCTCATGTACCGTATGCACCCAATGAAGATATGTGGAACCATATTCGTGGTGGATACCATTGGGGAAATAACGCATGGCGCGCTCAAGTAAAACACTTTGCACGTTCATACGGCAAAAACCCAGAGCGACTTCAGCGAATTGCTAACCGCTCGACTGATTACTTACAAATCGTAGTTAACGAATTAAAGCGTCGTGGTATGCCGACTGAGCTTGCCTTACTACCCTTTGTTGAAAGTGCTTATGTTAACACCGCTTATTCACATGCTGGTGCAGCGGGTATGTGGCAGTTCATTCCTTCTACGGGTCGCCTATATGGTCTAAAGCAAAACAGTGGCTTTGATGGTCGTATGGATGCTCTGGAATCAACACGTGCTGCTCTAGATTATTTACAAAAATTACACCGTCAGTTTAAAGGTGACTGGTTCCTAGCACTAGCTGCTTACAATGCTGGTGAAGGACGCGTTTCACGTGCGATCAAATACAATCGTGCTCGTGGTCGTAAAACTGATTATTGGAACTTGAGACTACCTCGTGAAACACGTGAGTACGTCCCTCGCCTATTGGCTTATAAAGAGATTATAGCTCAACCTCAGGCTTACGGTTTTAGACTACCTAGAACGCCAAATGTACCTAAGCTAGTCGAGATTAGCATTAATAAGCCGGTAAACTTGCGTAAAGCCGCTATTCACGCTGGCCTAGCAGCGGATACATTAACAAGTCTAAACCCTAACTTCTTGAAAGGTATTACAACACCTAGAGTTAGTAAGCGTATCCTACTACCTAGACAGCAAGCAGGACGTTTAGCACATGTTATTAACCAACTACCTGCCGAAAAAGCGGTAAGTATTCGCTCTACGACAAAAGCACGTTATAAAAAGCGTTACGTTAAAAAGAGCACTAAGTCTCGTTATAAGACTCATCGCGTAAAGCGTGGTGATACTCTTTACCGTATCGCTATGAAACATGGTTTAACGGTTAATAAGCTAAAGCGAATTAATGGTATGCGATCTAACAACATTCGGGCAGGTGCTCGTCTTAGACTGATCTAAGTAGCCACTGAAACACCGGGCCGCCAATCTCGTATTGTGCGGCCTTTTTTATTTCTGGATTTCATCGACCGAAGACAGCATCATTCCTGCAACGTTTATTGACTAGGTAACGTCTCATGGAAAATCAAAGCACCATTCGTAAACACATTCAGGCACTTCGCCAAGCGTTAACTAAAGAACAGCAAGTCGCCTACTCAAAGGAAATTTGCGAAAGGGTCATAGACAGCGGCATTCTTAATAAGGCCGAGCACGTAGCTATCTATTTACCTGTAAGAGGCGAAGCGAACCCTACCCCTCTATTAGACTTCAATCTGTATTCAAATAAACAGTTCTACCTACCGGTATTATCATCAACTCAACAAAACCATTTGGAGTTCGCAAAGTTTGATGCGAATACTCCCATGAAATTAAATCAATTCAAAATACCAGAACCTGATGTGAATGAGTCTGACTTACTCAAAGACCCAACAATACTGGACTGTGTGATCATGCCATTAGTGGGCTTGGATCCAATGGGAAATAGGATCGGCATGGGAGGTGGGTTTTATGATCGGACATTTTCTTTTAAAAAAACGTCACAAATGAAACCGCTATTGATTGGCTTTTGTTACAATTTTCAAATAATCGCACCGCAGACACCCCAGCAGTGGGATGTACCTGTCGATGCGATTGCTACACAAACTAGTTTTACACAACTTTAGATACGCTGACCTTCTACTTCAGGTTCTGGCTGTATATTTAACTCGCCATTAAAAGGTGGCTTTGACAGCTCTTTCTGTAAGCTATCGACACCTTCTTGTAATGCTTTCTCTACTTCTTTCATAGAGCTAGATAGCTCTTTATCTAAGCCCTGCAAACCTTGCTTCATAATATTATTAAGCTGATCAAACACAGTACCAACCGTTTCTTTTACGGTACTACCAATGGTTTCTTTAAGATCAACACGCCAACCTTGCTCAGTTTTTATCAGCACGGTTTGACCGGGTATTCTGATACTGGACTGCCCTTGTGGTCGAGAATGAAGGACAGTATCAATCACAGCACTTCGTGCGCCAGGTGTAATCTCACCTAATTCAAAACGTGCAGGCTTTAACTGTCCCGAACGAATGTACCTTAGATAGTCAACAGTGTCCCATGTAGCTAATGTCTTAGCCGTTTCCATATCCTTATCAATAACAGCCTGCCAAAACTCAGCAGCGACTGCCTCAGGTGTTTGATCCTTTTCGCCACAGCCTACTAATAAAAATGTAAACATGATGAAACTAAGGAAAACCTTATTAAACATTTAACAACTCCAATAATTACTTACCCGCAAACCTTTCTAGCAGGCATATGTGTATCAACGCTTTGATTCTATATTAAGACAGCTTTAGGCACAGAAGTTTCAACATTAAAAACCAGGCTTGTAAATTGAGGCTAAAGCATGCCGCTTACAGTGGACTTCGACAATATGGAACACAACTGCATTATCCTTGCACGATGAACACCATGCCCTACTAAGACTTCATCTATGGGTATTTTGGATAAGATCGGTACTCAACTATTCTTAACCACATACAAAAAAGCCCCCTTAGCGGATTACGCTAAAGGGGCTCTATAAAGCTTAGTATATATTATTCTAAGCTAGATTCATTAATAACTACTTCCGCTTGCTCACGCATAGACTTAATCAGTGCTGCTTGCTCACGACGAGCTACGTCGGTGTTAAAGCTAGTCAAACCGCCTTTAGTTACCTCAGTGTCACCGTCACTTACACTACTCAAACCAATTACTACAAAATCACCATTTGGTAATACTGTATTTGTGAAGCTAGTCTTATCGTCTACCAATGTAGTTTTGAATATTTCTTGTGTCACCTGAGGTGCCAACTTACGATCATTACGCTTCAGCTTTTCAAAAGGCTGTACGTCTTCAGACTTTAGCTCTGCAACAGTTGCTAAAGCTGTCCAGTCTGATGACTTGCTTAACTCAGCAACCAATGCATTACCTGCATCTAATGTTAACTTTCTAGCTTCATCATTGATGTAAGCAGTAGTTGCTTCAGCTTCAACCTCTTCAAAAGGCTTAACTGCAGCCTCTGAATGTGTATTAAGGCGTACAACAACCGCAACTGTTGGGCTGATTTCAATCAAGCTAGAGTTAATACCATTTTTAAGCACTTCTTCACCAAACGCTTCAGTACGAACTTTTGACGATTGACCGATAACACCCTCACCACCAGTACGAGTAATCCATCCAGTCGTTTTGATATCATCATTTAAAGAAGCTGCAGCAGGGTCTAAACTACCGTCGTTTTCGAAAGCAAGTGTTTGTAGTGTCTCAGTTCTTTCGTAGAACAACTTAGTCGCTTCAGCAGTACGATAAGCCGACTCAACCTCATCTTTCACGTCAGCATAATCTGCTTGTACTTCAGGCGTGATCTCAGAAACTTTAATAATTTCATAACCAGCATCTGTCAATACAGGTTCAGAGACTTCACCAACAGCAAGCTTAGATGCAGCCGTTGCAAATTCAGCAGCCATATCTTGAAGCGCCATGAAACCCATATCACCCGCAGAGTCTGCTGCTAATGTGTCGTCAGACGCTGATGTTGCTAGCTCTTCAAACGTTTTTTCATTTGCAACAATCTGAGCATGTAAATCAGAAGCACGTTTTTCAGCGGCTTCTTTACCGTACTTAGCTACCGATACTAAGATGTGAGCTACTTTACGTTGCTCATCTGTACGATAGTTACCAGCGGTAGACTCATAATAAGCAGATAGCTTTTCTTCATTAACGTCGACGTCTTTAACCATCTCAGCCTGATCAAGAAGCAAGTAGTTTAATTTAACTCGTTCCTCACTCATAAACTGATCTGAATTTGCATCGTAGTAAGCTTTAACTTTTTCAGCATCTGAAACAACCTTAGCTGTATTGTCTGCTGCCTTAAGTGTGTAAGTCTGACCAGAACGCTCTTGCTCAGTCAGTGACTGATAAAGTGATGCTTGCTGCTTAGATACAAACCCTGAGTTTGCTATAGCTCCTGTCATGTGCTGAAGCGTCAAACCATCACGTGTTTGTTGTTCAAACGTTGTTGGATTCAAACGGTTTGCCGTCAGAAGCTGCTGGTAAGTTGTTTCGTCAAACTGGCCATCCTTCTGGAAGTTAGGCATACCACGAATCATTTCACCGACTTCATCGTTACTAGCGCGATATCCGTACTCAGCTGCAGATTGCTTGAGAAGCTCTTGTGAAACTAGCTCATCAAGGACTTGTGTTTTGATGGTTTTGTCATCTAGCTGAGGAGGTAAAGTCCCGTAAATAGACGTTAATCGCTGCTTTTGTTGTAGTGCCGCATTAGTTACCGCAGAAATGTCGATATCTTCGCCATTAACAGTCGCAGCATTTACCTGCTCACCATTATCGAGATATGAACCAATTCCAAACAGCATAAAAGGTACGCTGATGAAAATAACGATTGCGTACGCAACCCACCCTTTCGCTTTATCATTAATTGTTTGAAGCATGATTTCTCTATATTCGTTAGATGTTTTTATCGAAGATTATGATACCTGATTGCTCTAAGTCATACCAATGAAAAACAGAGCTTATAATTTAAACAGGAATAAAGTCGAGACGAAAAAAAAGGATACACAAGGTATCCTTTTCTTAAAACTGGCGGAGCGGACGGGATTCGAACCCGCGACCCCCTGCGTGACAGGCAGGTATTCTAACCAGCTGAACTACCGCTCCGTGGTGGGTGATAAGAGACTTGAACTCCTGACATCTGCCTTGTAAGGGCAGCGCTCTACCAACTGAGCTAATCACCCGATGTCGTACTACTTTTAAAACTACTTCAAACTTCAGAATAAAAAGAGGACGTTAATAACATCCTCTTTCTAAATACTGGCGGAGCGGACGGGATTCGAACCCGCGACCCCCTGCGTGACAGGCAGGTATTCTAACCAGCTGAACTACCGCTCCGTGGTGGGTGATAAGAGACTTGAACTCCTGACATCTGCCTTGTAAGGGCAGCGCTCTACCAACTGAGCTAATCACCCGCTTCGTTGAAGTCGGCGTATTATGCCTTCTTTTTTTTCTACTGCAAGCTTTTTCTTGATTTAATTTTTGTGGCGGAGCGGACGGGATTCGAACCCGCGACCCCCTGCGTGACAGGCAGGTATTCTAACCAGCTGAACTACCGCTCCTGAACAAAAATTGGTGGGTGATAAGAGACTTGAACTCCTGACATCTGCCTTGTAAGGGCAGCGCTCTACCAACTGAGCTAATCACCCTCAAGTAGAAAGCGCGCTAGTTTACTGCATCTTTAATTGCTTTACCAGCTTTAAATACAGGATTCTTTGATGCTTTAATTTGAATCTCTTCACCAGTACGTGGGTTACGGCCAGTACGTGCTGCACGCTCACGAACTGTAAATGTACCAAAACCAATTAGCGTTACTGTTTCTTCTTTTTTCAGTGCGTCTGTTACTGTTTCAACGAACGCCTGATAAGCTGAATCAGCATCAGTTTTACTTAATCCAGACGCTTCTGCCATTGCAGCAACTAATTCTGTCTTATTCATAAATTGTTATCCTTGTATAAATGGTGTGTAAAAGTTTGTACCCATTATAAAGTAGCCCAGCTCTAACTCCCCAATCCAACAGCATAATGAGGTTGCGCCAAGTACGCCGCACAGTTATACCAGCGACTTCCTAATTGTTCAACCAAATTTAAGGGATGAGTTATGACAAAAATACATTTATCAACAACTCACCCCTAATTAGTGAATACCTAGACGTTTACTTGCTCAAGCAACCATTAATGTGCTCGAGCCTGATCATCGGCATCTGTTCCATTCGAAACACCATCCAAAGTAGTATCAGAGTCTTTTTCAAACTCTTCTTCTGTTAAAGACTTAGGAACACTCTCAAGCGCTATTTCTAAAACCTCATCAATCCACTTAACCGGCTTGATCGTCAAACCTGCAGTGACATTGTCAGGGACTTCCGCAAGATCTTTTTCATTCTCTTTAGGAATAATAACCGTCGTAATACCGCCACGGTGCGCTGCTAACAGCTTTTCCTTCAATCCACCAATAGGAAGCACTTCGCCACGCAACGTTATCTCACCAGTCATCGCCACGTCAGCCTTAACAGGAATACCCGTCATAGACGATACGATAGCCGTCACCATGCCAACACCTGCGCTAGGACCGTCTTTAGGTGTTGCACCTTCTGGCACATGGATATGAACATTGTGTGACTTGATAAGCTTCTGAGACATACCTAGGTTTCGCGCACGGCTTTTAACAACCGTCTCAGCAGCCTGTATAGACTCCTGCATAACTTTACCGAGGCTACCAGTACTCTTGATACTACCGTTCCCAGCCAGCTTGACGCTTTCTATCGTCAGTAACTCACCACCAACAGAAGTCCAGGCTAGACCAGTTACCTGCCCTACTTGGTTTTCTTTATCAGCACGACCGAAGTCAAATCGCTGAACACCAAGAAACTTATCTAAGTTGCGCTGAGAAACAGCTGTCTTTTCTTTCTTACTAAGCAAATGCTCACGAACAACTTTACGACAAACCTTAGAAATCTCGCGCTCTAAGTTACGAACACCCGCTTCTCGCGTGTAGTGACGAACAAGGTCCAACAATGCAGCATCACTGATTGTTAACTCACCCTTCTTCAATCCGTTTGTTTTAAGCTGCTTTGGCACTAAATAGTTTTTAGCAATATTCAGTTTTTCGTCTTCGGTATAACCTGGAATACGAATAACTTCCATACGATCCAACAGAGGGCCAGGAATATTCATACTATTTGACGTAGCAACAAACATCACATCAGAAAGATCAAAATCTACTTCCAAATAATGATCAGCAAAAGTGTGATTTTGCTCTGGATCAAGCACTTCAAGCATTGCCGAAGCTGGATCACCACGGAAATCCGTAGCCATCTTATCTATCTCATCTAACAAAAATAGTGGGTTTCGAGTCCCTACTTTCGTCAAGTTTTGAATAATCTTACCCGGCAGCGCACCAATGTATGTCCGACGATGACCACGAATCTCAGCTTCATCACGCACGCCACCTAGCGCCATACGAGTGTACTTACGACCTGTTGCGGCTGCGATAGAGCGCCCAAGAGAGGTCTTACCAACACCTGGAGGCCCAACCAAACACATGATCGGTCCTTTTAACTTCTTTACACGCTGCTGTACTGCTAAATACTCAACAATACGCTCTTTAACTTTATCTAGACCATAATGATCTTTATCTAATGTCGCTTGCGCTTTACTTAAATCAGACACTACACGGGACTTTTTCTTCCACGGTAATCCAACCATCCAGTCAATATAATTTCTAACGACTGTTGCTTCAGCAGACATAGGTGACATCATCTTGAGCTTATTAAATTCGTTATTCGTTTTATCTAGTGCTTCTTTAGGCATTCCTGCCTTAGCAATTTTACTAGCGAGTTCGTCATTTTCATTAGGTGCGTCATCCATATCACCTAATTCTTTTTGAATGGCCTTCATCTGCTCATTCAAATAGTATTCGCGCTGACTACGTTCCATCTGGTGCTTAACGCGACCTCGGATACGTTTCTCAACTTGTAATAAATCAATCTCACCTTCGACTAATTCAATCAACTGATCTAGGCGCTCTTTAACATCGATCACTTCTAAAATTTCTTGCTTAGCAGCGACCTTTAAACCCAAGTGAGCAGCAACCGTGTCAGCTAGGCGTGCAGGGTCATCTATACCACTGAGCGATGATAAAATTTCAGGTGGTATTTTCTTATTCAGCTTCACATATTTATCAAATAGGTTAAGCAGCATACGAGAAAGTAGATCAACTTTACGCTCATCAAAATCTTCAGTAACTGGAATAACGGTGATATCAGCTGTGAAGTAATTATCGTCAGTGTTAACTTTCTTAATTAAAGCGCGCTCGCCGCCTTCAACTAATACTTTCAGTGTACCGTCAGGTAGCTTTAACAATTGCAAAATGGTCGCAAGCGTACCAATTTCGTAAACATCATCTGCTTTAGGGTCATCAACATCAGCGCTGCGTTGTGCAACAAGCAGTACTTGCTTATCGCTTTCCATCGCTTCGTCTAATGCCAGGATAGATTTTTCTCTACCCACAAAAAGAGGAATAACCATATGTGGATACACAACGACATCTCGAAGTGTAAGAACGGGAACATTTTTTATCGTTTTTGATTTAGCCATTTTGACCTCTTTGCCTAGTGCTTTTACTTAATAGCATTTAAGGATAATGGGATAGAATTTCCCAATCTCAACGGTTTAGTATAATTATTCTTTATAATAAACAAAAAAGCCCCTAGCTTACGCAAGGGGCTTTTTGAAAAGTTTTAATCAGCTGATGATACTTTTCGCTCGGGCTTAGCGTCTTTTTTGTCCTTACTTTCATATATCAAGTAAGGTTTACTCTCACCCGCGACTACAGCCGCATCAACCACAACTTTAGTGACATCTTTTTCAGATGGTAAGTCATACATTGTTTCTAAAAGGATACGTTCAAGAATACTTCGTAACCCACGAGCACCCGTCTTTCGTTCCATTGCTTTACGAGCAATCGCATGTAAAGCATCTTCGCGAATATCTAGTTCAGCACCTTCCATTTCAAACAACTTAGTGTACTGCTTAGTTAGTGCGTTCTTTGGTTCTGTCAAGATTCGTACTAATGACTCTTCTTCAAGCTCCATCAGTGTAGCAATAACAGGTAAACGACCAACAAACTCAGGAATCAGTCCGTAACGAACCAAATCTTCAGCTTCAACGCCTTGAATAGTGTCACCGAACGACTTTTTACCGGTTACTTCTTTAACAACAGCAGAGAAACCGATACTTCCTTTTTCCGTTCTGTCCTGAATAACTTTGTCCAGACCAGCAAATGCACCACCACAAATAAACAGGATATTCTTAGTATCGACCTGCAAAAACTCTTGCTGCGGATGCTTACGGCCGCCTTGAGGTGGAACAGAAGCAACAGTACCTTCAATTAATTTAAGTAGAGCTTGCTGGACACCTTCACCAGAAACATCTCGTGTAATTGAAGGGTTGTCTGATTTACGAGAAATCTTATCGATCTCATCGATGTAGACAATACCTGTCTGCGCTTTTTCGACGTCATAGTCACATTTCTGCAAAAGCTTCTGAATGATGTTTTCAACATCTTCACCCACATAACCTGCTTCGGTTAGTGTTGTAGCATCTGCCATTGTGAAAGGTACATTCAATGTACGAGCAAGTGTTTCAGCAAGTAATGTTTTACCACTACCTGTTGGACCTACTAGCAAAATATTACTTTTAGATAGCTCTATACCATCTTTAGGAGCTTTATACTCCATACGCTTATAATGATTGTACACAGCAACAGATAAGACTTTTTTAGCCGAATCTTGTCCAATAACATAATCATCTAGAAAACCATTTATCTCACGTGGCACTGGAAGAGACTGCTTTTCGCCCTCTTCTTTTTCCTGCATTTCTTCACGGATGATGTCATTGCATAAATCAACACACTCATCACAAACAAAAACAGACGGTCCAGCGATCAGTTTTCTAACTTCGTGCTGACTCTTGCCACAAAATGAGCAATACAGCAATTTCCCATTATCCTGATCGTCTTTTTTGTCTTTACTCATTCGAGAAAATTCCTCATTTTCTTTATTAAAGCCCTAAGGCTTCAACTTAATAAACTTCTTCATGAAAGTACAGTAATAACAAGTAAGGTAAGCCTAGTTGAAAGCACCTGACAGTTTTGCTGCGAATATACACGTTGATATGGAGGCAAAAATAAAAATACCAATGCAAAGTTACTTAAAACTCTACTTTCATACTCATATTAATCTGCACAGCCCTAAATGGCAAAAGGCCTATCTTTCGATAGGCCCTTATAGTTTAGCAAATAAAGTATGAATTAACGCTTAGCCAATACTTCATCAATCAAACCATACTTTACGGCAGCTTCCGCATCCATAAAGTTATCACGATCAGTATCTTTCGCGATTTGCTCTAGTGACTGACCTGTATGGTGAGCCAAAACGCCATTCAACTCATCACGGATTTTCAAGATCTCACGAGCATGGATATCAATATCCGTTGCTTGACCTTGGAAACCACCTAATGGCTGATGAATCATTACACGAGAATGCGGTAAAGCAAAACGCTTGCCCTTCGCACCACCTGCTAACAAAACAGCACCCATACTAGCCGCTTGACCAATACAAATAGTGCTTACGTCTGGCTTGATAAACTGCATAGTATCGTAGATACCCATGCCTGCAGTTACAACACCACCCGGTGAATTAATGTAAAGGTGAATATCCTTTTCAGGATTCTCAGACTCTAAAAATAACAACTGGGCAACAATCAAGTTCGCCATATGATCTTCAACAGGACCTACAACAAAAATCACTCGCTCTTTTAGAAGACGAGAATAAATATCGTATGAACGTTCACCACGTGACGTTTGCTCTACTACCATCGGGATTAAACCCAATGCGCTCGTATCTAATGCACCTGACATAGAATTGACTCCTATTGTTTTAATTATGCAGCAGCTTGTTGTTGTGGGTTCATCAAGTCAGTGAAAGCTACTTCTTCATCAGTAACTTTAGCTTGACCAATAACCCATTCAACAATCATCTCTTCCATAACAGCAGCTTGAATAGTCTGCATTGCTTGTGGATTAGTTTTGTAATACTCAATTAGCTGCTGTGGATCTTCATAAGTAGATGCTAATGTATTTAACATATCATCAACTTTTGAAGGATCACTTTTAAGTTCGTTCTTAGTAACAATCTCACCAACGATCAAACCTAGTTTTACACGACGTGACGCTTGCTCTTTAAACAAGTCATCAGGAAGCGAAGACATATCAGCACCGCCAGCATTTTCAGCCATCTCGTTACGTACATAACCCACTTCTTGAGTCACTAACGCTTTAGGTAGGTCGATCTCATGAAGATCTGACAAACCATCCATTACAGACTGCTTTACGCGGTTCTTGATAGCTTGCTCAAGCTCACGCTGCATGTTTGAACGGATTTCAGCGCGGAACGCTTCCAAATCACCAGCATCAACACCAAACTTTTCAATGAATGCATCATCAACTTCTGGCAATGTTGCTTCTTTTACTTCGTTTACTGTCAACTTGAACTGAGCGTCTTTACCTTTTAGGTTTTCTGCTTGGTAATCTTCTGGGAAAGAAACAGTAATCTCTTTCTCTTCACCTTTAGACATACCTACTAGACCTTCTTCAAAGTCTTTAAGCATACGACCAGCACCAAGCTCAACACTGAAGTCTTCAGCAGAACCACCGTCAAACAACTCACCGTCTAAAGAACCAACAAAGTTGATCTTAACAGTATCGCCATCAGCAGCAGCACGCTCAACGTCAGTCCACTCTTTTTGCTGTGAACGAAGGTTTTCAATCATTGTGTCAACATCTTCGTCTGAGATAGTTGCTACTGGACGCTTGATCTCAAGATCAGCCATCGGAGCAATTTCAAACTCAGGATAGATATCAACAGTTGCAACATAAACTAAGTCCTGACCACGCTCTAGTGACTCAGGTGCGATTTCTGGCTGACCAGCTACGCGTAGTTTTTCTTGCTCAATAGCTTCTGAAAAAGTCTTCTGGAAAGTCTCACCCAAAACTTCTTGGTAAACAGAGTCGCCATATTGCTGACTTACAACGCTTAATGGGACTTTTCCTGGACGGAAACCATCAACTTTAACGCGGCCACGCATTGACTTCAAACGAGACTCAACATCAGCGTCAATTTGAGCGGCAGGGACGGTAATCGTCAGTTTACGTTCGATATTACCAGTAGATTCAACTGAAACTTGCATGCACAAAACCTCATTTACCACCGCCACAAGCGGTGAGAAGATATATTTCTTTAAATTCGTAAATTCCCAGAACAGGGATTGGATTAGTTAAATGGTGCGAAAGGAGAGACTCGAACTCTCACGCCTTGCGACACTGGTACCTAAAACCAGCGCGTCTACCAATTCCGCCACTCTCGCACTTAACTAGCAACCACATCCTGCCCTTTGGGCTAGGAGCGGGGATTATACACGTCATTTAATGATATGTGTATATCCACTTTAAAGATATTTAAATAAAATTACGTATGGACGCTAAGAAGCTGTAAAAGTATGTAAATATTTTTTTAAAAATCACTCTGAACAGAGTAAGTATAAGTCAAATGGTGCGAAAGGAGAGACTCGAACTCTCACGCCTTGCGACACTGGTACCTAAAACCAGCGCGTCTACCAATTCCGCCACTCTCGCACTTGACTTGAACACAACAAACTACAGATTAGTTTACTGCATCAGTTACATGTATCAATTGGAAATAACACATAACTGTTTGACACTAAATAATATCACAAAATGTAACATTACGACCATTTACTGATGGGGTGGATGATGGGGCTCGAACCCACGACCACCGGAATCACAATCCGGGGCTCTACCAACTGAGCTACACCCACCATAATCAAAAATGGTTTCCGACCGAACAATGGCGCGTCCGGCAGGACTCGAACCTGCTACCCTCGGCTTAGAAGGCCGATGCTCTATCCAGATGAGCTACGGACGCAATGCTCGAAAAAACTAAACTTGGTCGGGGTAGAGAGATTCGAACTCCCGACATCCTGCACCCAAAGCAGGCGCGCTACCAGACTGCGCTATACCCCGATTTCCAAGCTTCTTTAGGAGCAACTCATGTCGCTGTTGTCCCGAAGAAGCGCGCATATTAAGGGCATTCTGATATGCCGTCAAGAGTATTTTTCAATTTAATTTAATTATTATTCTCACACCAATCCTGAAAACAACATAGCCTTTTGAAATTTAAAACATTACCTGTAATATGCCGTCTTTTAAAGTATGAAAAAAGATTACTCTCATGTCTCATATGCAGTTCGACCTATTAAAGACTAGTCACGATAGCCGCCGCGGCAGACTAACATTTCCTCGCGGCACAATCGAAACTCCCGCATTTATGCCTGTCGGCACGTACGGCACTGTAAAAGCAATGACCCCAGAGCAACTAGCTGGTATTGGTGCTGAGATTATTCTCGGTAACACATTCCACCTAATGCTGCGCCCCGGCACTGAAGTCATTAAAGCTCACGGTGACCTACATGACTTCATGCACTGGCAAAAGCCTATCCTGACGGACTCAGGCGGCTTCCAGGTCTTCTCTCTTGCACAGATGCGTAAGATCACAGAAGAAGGCGCTCACTTCCAATCACCTATCAATGGCGACAAAGTACTCCTAACACCTGAATACTCAATGCAGATCCAGAAAGACCTAGGCTCTGACATAGTAATGATATTTGATGAGTGCACTCCCTACCCCGCTACTTACGAACAAGCTGACGAATCGATGTCTCTATCACTTCGCTGGGCAAAACGTAGTAAAGCAGCACACGAGGGGAACAACGCAGCCCTGTTCGGTATTGTGCAAGGCGGTATGTACGATGAACTTAGAAAAGTATCGGCAAACGGCTTACAAGAAATTGGCTTTGATGGCTATGCTATAGGTGGACTTTCAGTTGGGGAACCAATGGATGAAAGAAACCAGGTATTAGAAGCAACAACACCAAACCTACCTACTGACAAGCCTCGCTATCTGATGGGTGTAGGAAAGCCTGAGGACATCATTGAGTCGGTTAAGCGTGGTGTAGACATGTTCGACTGCGTAATACCTACCAGAAACGCTAGAAACGGCTTTTTATTCACCCGTTATGGCACGCTAAAGATCCGCAATCAAAAACATCAGTTCGACACAGGACCTATTGATGAACGATGTGGTTGCTATACATGCCAAAACTATTCTCGCTCTTACCTTAGACACCTAGATAAGTGCAAAGAAATATTGGGCGCCCACTTAAACACCATTCACAATCTCTATTATTACCAAGAACTAATGCAAGGTATTCGAAAGGCTCTAGATGAAGATCGCTTTGACACTTTTTGCGATGAGTTTTATGCATTAAGAGAAAACCTAGAACCAGAAAAACTATAAAATATTTCAGGCATAAAAAAAGGCCACTCATATGAGCGGCCTTTTTTATATCAATAAGAAATTAATCTTACATGATACCCATCTTTTCTAACATCTGAATAGTCAAACCACCTGTTGGTAGGTCATTATCCTTCTGATACTTCTCAACTGATAACAATGTACCACGACCGATACTTCCATCGATTGGGCCATCATAGAAACCAGAATCTTTAAGAACCTGCTGAATTTTCTTATTTGTATCACGCGTCATGTTTGTTTCACATAGAACACGCTGCCACTCAAGACGCTCACTAGACTTCTTCACACGAGTAAGCACTGAATCATAAGCCGCAGGAATTACAGTAGTACGCTCTTCTGCTTCTGTAGAAACATTCTTAACTTGAACAGTCTGGTAAACTGCAGGAAGCTTTTCTTCCATAATAGTAGCTGGCGCTTCAACAACCTGCTTCTTAACAGTTTTGAATTCTGCAGGAACGGCTTGCAAACAAATAGTGTTACCTGTCGCCTTACCTTCACCAGAAACTTCTGCGTTTCTCCAAATAAATGCTGCATCAGCTATTTTATTCGTTACTTTAACCGTACTGAACTCAGCTGGAACCGTAGCACGCTCTGCTGCAGAGTCACTTACTAGGCGACTAACAGGAACAACCATAGACTCAGCGGGTACTTCAATCTCTTCCACTGTTGAAGCAGACTTAAGTACTGTTTTCTTAACAGTCTTGTACTTAGCAGGGATTTGAACTAGACACATGATATCGCCAGTCGCGTTATCAATACGTGTAATTGGACCCGTACCTTTCTTCCATACTGCCTTAGCAGGCTCGATCATTACCTGCTCTTCAACAACTTCGTACTCAGCTTTAACCAGTACTTTTTCTTTAGCAGAAGCTTTAACCATTACAGTCTCTTCAGCTTGCTCATACTGAGCATCTGCGATACTGATTAATTCTGCTTCTTCCTTAACTAATACTTCTTTTTCAGTCGTTTCAAACTTAGCTGGAACGTAGAACTCACTGAAACACTGTTCTGGCTGCGCTGCAGTCAGATCAACACCATTAGTTGTAGCCGCTGCCAAAAGAGCAGGACTTGCAGGAATACCACGACGATCTAGACGCGTTACCCACTCAGTTCTTGCTGGAGCAACTTCTACTTCTTCAGAAACAGTACGATAAACCGCAGGAACAGCAACTAACTTAGTTGAAGCTTCCTTAACTAATACTTCTTTTTCTTGCACATCGTATGTAGCAGGAATGATTTCTACCGTATTAGTCTCAGGCTTCACCAAAACTTGCTCAGTTACGTCGTCAAATATTGCAGGTACGATAACTTTTGAATAACACTCACCAGGCTTTGCGTCAGGTAATGTGTCAGTTGCATCAACTCGATCACCGTCGGCTGCAAAAGAAACTGGTATAAGCAAAGAAAGAATAGCGGCTGAGGCATAACTCTTGTTCAGCATTTGGAACTCCTAAATAAACTACTGTTAGACATGTAGTGACTGTGGGCACTTTAATAGAGCTACATTTAAAGCTCTCGTGATTATCTTCTGCATTCATGACCTACTAGTCATGACACCCCTATAGATTGATGTCAAAGCATAATCCATACCTATACAATGGGCAACCTTCTTTATGAGGCAAAAATCATGCACTACTGCCTTTTTTGGATACAAAATTAGATCGAAACACTAAAGACAGACATAAACCCAATAAAAGTCAGTAAATTCCAGACAAAATAAAGCCCGAACAATGTCGGGCTTTATTTTAAAATATTGGTACCGATGGCCGGAGTCGAACCGGCACAGCCTAGGGCCACCACCCCCTCAAGGTGGCGTGTCTACCAGTTCCACCACATCGGCAAAAATAGCTTACTCTTTTGGTGCTTCCGGAATATCTGAAGCACTGTCTGAACTAACCGCTCCAGTTGGGGCCGGAACATCTGACGGCGCAGATGGTACATCTATTTGCGGCGCTTGACTAGGACTTACAACAGCAGATTGTACAACACTTGATTCTGCACCCTCTGGATGAGCAACCAACCAAGCAAGAACTAAAGAGTTGATAAAGAATATAGTCGCTAAAATAGCTGTCGTGCGGCTCATGAAGTTACCAGAACCTTTCGAGCCGAATACAGAACCAGAAGCTCCGCCTGTTGACCCGCCTCCACCACCGCCACCGAAGGCAGCACCTGCATCAGCACCTTTACCGTGCTGCATTAGCACTAGTCCGATAATTCCAAGTGACGCAATTAGTTGTACAATCAATAAAATATTATAAAGCATAGTAATCAGTTTTTTATGTTATGCGGCCTGGCAAATAGCCAGGAAGTCGTCTGCCTTCAAAGATGCGCCACCAATCAGCCCACCATCAATGTCCTGCATCGCAAGTAAGGCAGATGCATTCGCAGGATTCATACTACCACCGTAAAGAATTTGAGTCTTCACAGCGATATCTTTATTAAATCTTTCTAGCAACGCCCTAATACCCGCATGCACTTCTTGTGCCTGCTCTGGCGATGCCGTTCTACCTGTACCGATTGCCCAAACCGGCTCATATGCTATTACAGAACCATCAATAGCATCAATACCACACTCATTGATTACTGCCATCACTTGTTTTTCAACAACTGACATTGTAATCCCTTGATCACGATCTTCCAGACTTTCACCAACACATAATACTGGAACAAGCCCCTCAACCTTAAGCGCCTTGAACTTAGAGACAACAATATCGTCTGATTCACCGTGAATTGCACGACGCTCTGAATGACCTACCAAACAATACTTACAAGAAAACTCCTTAAGCATTACAGCGGCAACCTCACCTGTATAAGCACCAGATGCATGCATTGATACATCTTGTGCTCCTAACGAGATTGGACTATCTGTTAGAAGTGATTCAGTAAAAGGTACATATATATAAGGTGAGCATACTGCCACATCTACATTAGATACAGCACTTATACCCGTAGTAAGTTCTGAGACTAATTTAGTAATAGAGTCTTTTGAACCATTAAGCTTCCAGTTACCTGCAATCAATGTCCGACGCATAAGCCCTCCTTAGTAATGTATTTAATACAGTCGCGGAAGGTTAAACTGACTGACCTTATAAATCAAATTATTCCGTCATACCGCGATGTAAAATTAATTTGCAAAATAATTTAAAAAAGTACTTTACCTCCACCCCCATAATGCGTATTCTACCGCCTCTCACGAATCAAGTGGAGAAGTGGCCGAGTGGCTGAAGGCGCGCCCCTGCTAAGGGTGTAAACGGTTTATCCCGTTTCGAGGGTTCGAATCCCTCTTTCTCCGCCATCTTGATACCGTGATGAATAATGACGAAATTAGTTGGCATTTAGTTTGACAACTTCTTTCAAAGTAATCATTATTCGCCATCTTGGAATTATGCGCTGGTAGCTCAGTTGGATAGAGTATCTGGCTACGAACCAGAGGGTCGGGAGTTCGAATCTTCCCCAGCGCGCCATTCCAATATCTCTTTTTATTTCCTTAAATAGTTAAACTTCTGATCTTTATCAGCAAGTTATTTATGGTTTTATGAAAGTTAAGTTGTATCGTTTAAAATGAAAGTGCGCTGGTAGCTCAGTTGGATAGAGTATCTGGCTACGAACCAGAGGGTCGGGAGTTCGAATCTTCCCCAGCGCGCCATTTCATTTCTTAAACTCTTATCCCCACCTAAATATCAAAAGTACTAAACGGCATATATTCAAGCAATTCGCCCTGACTCACAATACTACCCTGCTTAACGACAGCTAAACCTGTTGCCCAACTAGCAGAAGTTAAAACACCTGAGCCTTGATTAGGAAAAACCTCTAAAACAGCAACATCATCCACACCATAAGATAACCTAACTCTTAGATATTCCTCTCTACGTGCAATATTCTTCAGCTCAAACGCAGCCGGCACCATAAGACCTCTTGCCTTATTAAAGCCTAAACCTTGCATAGCCTTAATAAAAGGTCGAGCAAACACACACGCAGTCACAAATACTGACACAGGATTACCCGGCAAGCCAAGAAACGGGACACCCGAAACCTGTCCAAATGCCAATGGTTTACCCGGCTTAATCGCTATTCGCCACAAATCCAACGAGCCTAACGAAGCTACAGCCGCCTTGACGTGATCCTCTTCGCCAACTGAAACCCCACCACTAGTTATCACCAAATCGGATTTTGAAGCAGCATCCGCAAGCGCATCAATTGTCGTTGTTAAAGTATCTTCAACAATACCAAAATTAACGACTTCACAACCTAAACGCTCTAATAGTCCAATCAACGTATATTGATTAGAGTTATAAATCTGCCCAACGTCAAGATCATCCCCAGGCTGAACTAACTCATCACCCGTAAACAACACTGCGACTCGTAACTTCTTAATTACTTTAATCGTTGAGCAGCCAAGCGACGCTAATAGACCTAACTCTTGAGGATGCAATAACTTTCCTGCTTTTAAAACACAATCACCCTGCGCAATATCCTCCCCAGCAAAGCGTATGTTCTGCCCAACCCCAACATCATCATTAATAACAACAGAGTTACCTGTACCATCTACATTACAGAGCTCTTGCATTACCACGGCATTCGCACCTTCAGGAATAGGAGCACCTGTAAATATACGAGCTGCGGTCCCTGCTTTTAAGGCACTACCTATCGTTCCTGCTGGAATTCTCTGACTTATTTCTATTGGCTCTCTTGGCACAGGAGCACCAGCAGTTACGGTTACTGCATAACCATCCATCGCACTATTCGCTAGCGGCGGCACATCAAGATTAGAATAAACGTCATTGGCCAATACACGCTGCAGCCCAGCTGATAAATCCACAACTTCAGACTCTAACAGCGGTACTACTAATGACTCTAAAGCCGACAAAGCGGAGTCGACTGACATTAACGTTACACCCAACGAAGGACTATCACAGCTTACTTGACTCATCGAAGACCTTAATTAAATACTGACAAAATTATTATAAATGATACACCCCATATAACAGTAATGAACCAACTCAAGATAAAATAATGCACAAAGAGCCTATTACTGTAAAATTGCAAATCACCTCCACATCGAATATAAAAAATTATGAGTAATATTAGCCTGAAAAATATTGCACCAGCCGCTAATGAGGACATGCAGACACTTGATGACCTGCTAATTCGCTCAAAAAATTTCACTTCTATTACTCATTTAAAGCCACTTGCACGCTCACTTTTATTTGCAGAGCTCTCTATGATTGCCTACTTACCTGAAGTCGAGGCCCGAAAAGCAGCTGATTTACTTAATTTTCACACGTTGATTTATTATGATAGAGACGGCTCACAAGCCTATTCCTTTATAAACGACACTGACCACGTCATTGCATGCCGCGGTACCGAACCAAATGAATGGAATGACTTAAAAGCCGACTTGGATGCAGCCACAGCAATTGCCGAAACAATTGGTCGAGTTCATAGAGGGTTCAAACGTGAAGTGGATGATATTTGGCCAATACTGGAAGAAAGTATAAAAAATAACAATAAAAACCTCTGGTTCACAGGTCACTCTCTGGGTGGTGCTATGGCTACTATTTGCGCTGGACGATGCGCACTTTCACACATTAAATCAAACCCTACGCAAATTTATACATTTGGCAGCCCGCGTGTTGGTAATAAACGCTATATCAACTTTGTAAAAGTTGATCATGTAAGGTGGGTAAACAACAACGATATAGTGACACGCGTCCCACCCGCTTGGCTGGGGTATCGTCATACCGGAACAGAACACTACATCAGCTCAACCGGGCGACTCGCCTCACTTAATTTAATACAGCGACGCAAAGATGCCTGGGATGGATTTATTAGTGGCTTAAAAAATAAAAAAATAGATCACTTCGAAGATCACATCATTGATCGCTATGTTGATTATATTTATCTTGAAGCATCTAGCGCCGGACACTTAGCTCAAGATAAACAATAACGCATCAGGATATTTAAACCTCACTTTCAGTAAATCTAAACACAAAACACGATTGAAGCCCAAATAAGTAACATAGTGTCTTTTTTTATTTATAATTAGGCTTTAATTACACCTTTAATAATATATTAGATATTGCTCGACTAACGAAAGAAAACTAAACTTTAGCTCATAATACATTATATGTATGCGATCCAAATTTGAGGAGATGAGGAACGTGCTAGGTTAGCTTACTGAGTGGCTCGATAACTACCTATTGAGGAAGGATGAAAATCCTACAATTATTGATTCTTTACCTCTGGTTGTTAAATAACCAGAGGGGGATAGTGCTTACGCCCTACCCCCATGGTTGAGGAGGAGGAATCATTAACATGAGATTCAAGCAACTATCAGTTGTGTATTATCAGGAGAACCACGCTTCAAAAGCACTACTGTGAAGTACTTTCGATGCAGTGGAAAATAATATTTCTTCCTGTTGCTTGACTACCTACCATACAGACCTCGAATGAATGTGCACTTAATATGCATTATTATCGTTCAAGTATTTAAAAGGCGACTACACAAACTTCATTCTACATGAAGTAATTTAACCGTTGAGTTTTACATATCGACGGCTAAATATTCAAACACCGTAAACTACGAATAATAAGTCACACCAATCAAGTTACATACTCAACTATGACCATTTCCCATAAAGCACCATTACCTCCTCTAAATGCACTCAAAGCTTTTGAAGTTGCAGCAAGACATTTAAATCTCACTAAAGCAGCAGCAGAGTTATTTGTTACACCGGCTGCCGTTAGTAGACACATTAAAGTGCTTGAAGAATACTTAGATGTCACATTATTTATTCGAGGAAACCAAGGCCTAGAACTCACAGAAGTCGCCTTACACTGCTACCCCAAGCTAAGTATGGGCTTTTCTACATTGGCTGATGCAGTTGCTGAAATTAGACAACGGACTAATAGAAGACAACTTACGGTAGGCATGGCACCTTCTTTTGCGTCTAAATGGTTTATTCCAAGAATGAATCAGTTCACCGAAATGTTTCCCGATATAGATCTTCGTATTTTGGCGAGCTCAGATTATTTAGAATCCTACAAAGGCGCTAAACATGGTCGCGACGGAACTGATGTATCTATTCGCTTTGGTAAAGGGCACTACCCTGATTGCGATTCAGAGTTATTATTTTCGGTGGGTGTAACACCGCTATGCAGCCCAAGCCTTCTGAATGGTGAGTTTCCACTAACTAATCCAAAAAATCTTTCTCACTACACACTAATTCACGATGACACTTTGCACGGTGGACAACAAGATTGGGATTCTTGGCTTAAAGAAGCTGGAGTAACAGATGTTGATACAACACGCGGCTCACGATTTAACCATGTATCATTGGCACTAGAAGCTGCTGTTGCTGGTCATGGTGTTGTATTGACGATCAATAAATTAGCATCTAAAGATATCGATGAAGGACGATTGATTGCTCCATTCGATCTCACTCTTCCATTGGATTATAACTACTACCTTGTTATGGATCAGAACAAGCAAACTCACGAACAAGAGACAATCAGTACCTTTATCGAATGGATCAGAGGTGAAGCTGAAAGCGGCAACACTTAAGACTCTAGCTTGCAGTCCAGCCACCATCAATTGACTGCAGCGAACCCGTTATTGAAGCAGCCTCATCTCCGCAAAGGAATGAGGCATAAGCGGCTACTTGATCAACCGTTACAAATGCTTTCGTTGGTTGCCTTGCCAATAACACATCATTAACAACTTGCTCTTCTGTCAAACCTCTAGCTTTGGCTGTATCAGGTATCTGCTTTTCTACCAAGGGCGTCCAAACATATCCCGGACAAATAGCATTTACCGTCACGCCATCCCCTGCCACCTCAAGTGCAACCGACTTAGTAAAGCCCGCTACACCATGTTTTGCAGAAACATAAGCTGACTTATAAGGCGACGCAATCAAGGCATGTGCCGATGCAATATTGATAATTCTTCCCCAACGATTTTCCTTCATCGCAGGTATCAACAAACGTGTGGTATGAAATACGGCACTCAAATTAAGTGCAATAACCTTATCCCAGCTAGCAACAGGAAAGTCCTCTACGGGAGACACATGTTGCATACCCGCGTTATTAACCAATATATCAACACACCCGAGTTCTTGAGCTATCGACAGCATCATTGCTTCTATTTGATCAACTTGAGTTAAATCCGATGGAAAATAACGGACGGTAACGCCGTTACTTTCCTCAATAGCTACTCGAATCGACTCAATCTCATCAAGATCACCAAAACCATTTAAGGCGATATTGGCGCCTTCATTGGCGAGCCGCTGGGCAATACCCAAACCGATACCACTGGTAGAGCCCGTCACTAAAGCCGTTTTTCCTTCCAGTTTTCTCATACCCGCCACTCCAAAGATTTTATTCCTGACAGTTTACAACAACACGACCACGAACTTTTCCTGCCAATAAATCATTAGCAACATCTACACACTCATCTAGAGTGATGTCTTGAGTATTTTCAGCTAAGAGCTCTGTATCAATAAGCTCTGAAAGTTGAGCCCATGCCACAATCCGCTTATCAATGGGCGCATTGACACTATCAATACCAATTAAACGAACACCACGAAGAATAAAAGGCATTACAGTTGCTGGAAAATCAAAGCCTTGCGCTAAACCACAAGCTGTAACAACCCCACCATAACGCATCGAAGCACATACATTTGCTAGTGTATGACTTCCTACACTATCAATAGCCCCTGCCCAACGCTCTTTTGAGAGCGGGCGGCCTGCACTTGATAATTCATCACGATGAACTACATCTGATGCACCCAACGACAGTAGATGTTCCTTTTCTTCCATACGACCAGTAGAGGCAACAACGTTATAACCAAGTTTTGATAACAACATGATTGCAACACTACCTACGCCACCGTTGGCACCAGTAACCAAGATCTCACCATCACCTGCCTTAACGCCTTGTTCAACTAAAGCCATGACGCTTAGCATTGCAGTATAACCTGCTGTTCCCAGTGACATAGCTTGCTTAGGTTTCATTGAAGCTGGTAGTGGTACTAACCACTCACTCTTGACTCTTGCCTGCTCAGCTAAACCACCCCAATGCATTTCTCCAACGCCCCAGCCATTTAATATGGCGAGATCGCCTGCCTTCCATTGATCAGACTTACTTTCAAGGACTTCGCCGACAAAGTCGATACCTGGAACCATTGGGAAAGAGCGAACAACAGGTGCTTTGCCCGTTATAGCTAAAGCATCTTTATAATTCAGAGTGGAGTATAAAACTTTTAAAGTAACATCACCTTCAGGCAAACCTTGCGGTGAGATATCACCAAGCGTGGCTGTCAGCTTATCGTCTACACGGTCTAGCAGTAATCCTTTAAACATATGTTTCTCCTCCAAAAAATGATGCGCTAAGTAACTACAACATACGAAGAGACATACTAAGATGCAAGATAAACCACGTTTTAAAAGCGAATTTTAAACCTACGTCTAAATTACTAGGGCAATGATGAGACACACCCTAGTAATACAAGACGACATTAGCGCTCTACGAAAGCACGCTCAATAACATAATCACCCTGAACACCAATTTTTGGACTGATTTCAAAGCCTAAGTTATCTAACATATTGCACGTATCTGCAAGCATTGCCGGGCTACCACAGACCATGGCACGATCTGTTTCAGGGTTTAACTGAGGTAAACCTAAATCTTCACACAATTTACCAGATGCAACTAAGTCAGTTAAACGACCTTGGTTACGAAATGGCTCACGCGTTACTGCAGGGTAGTAGCACAACTTTTCACTAATTACTTCGCCAAGGTATTCATGAGACTTTAGTCCCTCTGATAACCAGTCGTAATACCCCAACTCACTCAGAAAACGAACACCGTGAAATAATATGACTTTTTCAAACTTATCGTACACTTCTGGGTCTTTGATAATACTCAGAAAAGGCGCTAAGCCCGTTCCGGTAGAAAATAAGAAAAGATTACGGCCTGACTTAAGGTCATCTGGCACTAAAGTACCCGTAGGCTTACTGCCGATAAGAACATCGTCGCCCACTTTAAGATGCTGCAAGCGAGACGTTAACGCCCCATTAGGCGCCTTGATACTATAAAACTCTAAGTACTCGTCATAGTTAGCACTCGCTATACTATATGCACGCATTAATGGCTTAGGCTCATCTTCCAAGCCAATCATAATGAATTCACCATTACGGAAGCGCAGACCATCATCACGGGTAGTTTTGAAACTAAAGAGAGTGTCGTTCCAATGCTTTACATCGGTGACCTTTTCGGTGGCGTACTTAGCCATTTTCTGTCCTGTTTGGTTATCTATTCAGACAGAGTATGAGGACATCGTAAGGAATTACAAGAGAACAGAATAGTTGTGCTACAGACTATCTACATATGAGGTAATCTAGTCGCCTGCACCATCCATTGTACGCCTTGCGTGCTCACGCTCAGTTTGTTGAACATCACCGTCTTCAGTACCGTCCAACATAAAACGCTTTCCGCCACGTGCAACATTAGCAAGATAAGACTTATGATTTGTATGCCTGTGTAATAATTTTTTAATGGCACGCTTACTGATTTCAAGCTTCTTTTCAGCAATTACTTCAGCGATCTGGTCATCAATACCACGTGCTAAAGGACGACGACGACGCCATACTGAAAAAGTCTCCGCCAATAATCGCTTCAACTCACGAGACTGACGCTCCGCTGGAGATAGATGACTATCTTTAATAGCCTTCTTTTCGGAAGCAGACTGCATTTTAAGAACACGCTTGCGACCGCGAACGAATTCCTTAACCTCATCAGACTTCACTTCTGTATTCTCAACAGTCTCCGCTGTTTTCGGCTTAACTTTACGTTTAAGCGATAACTTTTTGCGGGGTACGCCATCTTCGGTCATTTAAAGCATTCCTGAATAATTATTACATTAGAGTAGGTTGATTATAACAAGTGCAGGGTTCATACCCTTATAGGAATATACTAAATTCTCAACCATTCGTCCTTAATCTCCCTACTGAACACTCGGACTTTCATTCTGGCGGTGTACTACGTCAGAAGTATGACACGTTAAACGTTGCTAGTTTAAATAAACACATGTGAGCAATAACCGTTACTAACTTATTAGATCATTGGCATAGCAAAGCTTTATAGATGCCAACGTCTCAGATACAAAAAAAGCCCAAGTAGATATTAGCTACTCGGGCTTTTTAAATACTACGTAGCGTAGCAATAATTTGGCGGAGGGAGAGGGATTCGAACCCTCGAAAAGCTATTAACCTTTACACGCTTTCCAGGCGTGCTCCTTAAGCCACTCGGACACCCCTCCGTGGTTAACTTCACAACATAGGCTGTGCAATTAAGGTGCGGCAGAGTACCGCAATTTTACGCTTATGACAAGCTGATCTCTTCTTCAGTCAGTGCACGCCACTTACCAGGCGCCAGATCAGGATCAAGCGTGATATGAGCAATGGTTTCTCTATGTAACTCCATCACTTCATTATCAACTGCTTCCATCATTCGCTTTACTTGATGATAACGACCTTCACTAATGCTTAAGTTAATCACTTTAGGTGAAATCACTTCAACAATGGCGGGCTTAGTCAACTTAACTTCGCCATCCAGCATCACACCCTGTTCCAGCTTTACTATCTCATCATCAGTCAATGGGCCGACCAACGTTACTCGGTAACGTTTGAAATGCTCATGCTTTGGTGATGTTAAGCGATGTGACCATTGGCCATCATCTGTAGCCAGTATCAAACCTGTCGTATCGCGATCTAGACGCCCTGCCACATGAAGCTGATCTCTTCTAGGCACTAAGAGATGATCAAAAACGGTTAGGGAGTTCTTATCACGATTGGCACTAACGCAATCAACAGGTTTGTTTAACATGTAATAGCGAGGCTTTGGCTCAGTGATTTGTGTACCAAGGTAAGTCACCAAATTCTCTTCAGTAACCTTTGCAGCCCCTTTAGTCACCGCTTCACCGTCAACCAATACATCGCCATCTTTGATGGCTTTTACTGCCTGAGAACGCGTCAGGTTAGACGCGTTACTCAGTAGCTTATCTAATCGAATCAAGAGTCTTATACGTCGTAAGGATTACGTATAATCATCGTGTGATCACGATCAGGACCCGTCGAGATAATATCTACCGGTACTTCTAGTAATTCACCCATACGCTCCAGATACTTCTGAGCGTTTTCTGGCAGCGCGTCATAAGACGTTGCACCAAATGTATTACTCATCCAACCAGGCATAGTCTCAAATACTGGCTTGCAACGTTCAAATGCTGCTGCCCCTGCTGGAGGAACATCAATAATTTCGCCATCTAGCTCGTAAGCCGTACAGATGTGAATTGTTTCAACTTCATCCAATACGTCAAGCTTAGTAACACAGATACCCGTAATGCTGTTTATACGCATTGAACTACCTAGTGCAACAGCGTCTAACCAACCACAACGACGCGGACGACCTGTAGTAGCACCCACTTCCTGACCTTTGATAGCGATTGCTTCGCCAATGTCGTCAAATAGTTCCGTAGGGAAAGGACCAGAACCAACACGTGTAGTGTAAGCTTTAGTAATTCCTAGGATATAGTCCAAATCGCGCGGACCTACACCACTACCTGTACAAGCACCACCAGCAGTTGTGCTTGAAGATGTTACGTAAGGGTAAGTACCGTGATCAATATCCAGCAATGACCCTTGAGCACCCTCAAACATAACATTTTCGCCAGCAGCACTTAACTCATGCAAGCGTGTTGGGATATCAGACATCATTGGTAGCAAACGATCAACATAAGCTAATGTGTCTGCTAATACTGTTTCATAGCTAAGTGGCTCTGCTTTGTAATAGTGCTCAAGCACGAAGTTATGGTATTCCATCACTGTCTTAAGTTTTTCAGCGAAGCCTTGCTCATCAAGCAAATCACCCAAACGAAGACCACGACGTGCTGCCTTGTCTTCGTATGCCGGACCAATACCGCGGCCTGTCGTACCAATCTTATCTGAACCACGCGCTGCTTCACGAGCCGCATCTAGTGCGCCATGGTATGGCAAGATGAGCTGGCAAGAGACTGACAACTGTAAACGCTCTGTAACAGGTACGCCTTCGGCTTCAAGCATGTCTATTTCTTTAAATAGCGCTTCTGGTGACAACACTACGCCGTTACCGATCATGCACTCTACGCCTTCACGTAAAATACCTGATGGAATCAGATGCAGTACTGTTTTCTCACCTTTGATAACTAAGGTATGACCTGCGTTGTGTCCACCTTGAAAGCGTACAACACCTGCTGCATTCTCTGTCAGCAAATCAACGATCTTGCCTTTACCTTCGTCACCCCATTGAGTGCCCAGTACTACTACAAACTTACCCATCTTTAATCTCTCTTGATCAAACTAAATATATTGTGCTGTCTACTGCTTAAGCAGTAACAACCTGCCATTCACCGCTCTGCTTAGCTAGTATGCGACTGCAACCTTGCTCTTTTACAGTCAACTGGTCTAATGGCGCTAATTGGCTTATTACGATCTCACCTTGTGAGCGTAGCTCTGCGACTTTACTTGATAACTCAGCATCACCCTCAAACGGTGCAAGAATACCTTCAATAGCAAGTGGTGCAACATCACCTTTCAATCTTACTAGTGTACGCAAGTTAGTGCTAAAGCCTGTCGCTGGGCGTGCATTACCGAAGTGCTCACCGATGCCATCATAACGACCGCCTCGAGCCACTTCACGACCAGAACCTTCAACATAGGCAGCATAAACAATACCTGTGTGGTAAGCATATCCGCGCATATCCGCAAGGTCTAGGCTAATCGCTAAACTAGGGAATGTACTCTGCAAACGGTTAATTAACGTTTGTAAGTATTCAATCGCATCAGCCATGTCTGAACCTGCCGCTGAAAGTTTAACTTTCGCAGTTTCTAGTACAGATACATCACCGTGCAATGTTGGTAAGCAACAAAGCATGTCAGTTGCAGACTTATCAAAGCCACTCTCTGACACCCACTGATCTACTTCTGGAATCGATTTACGCTCAAGCTGATCCAAATAAGCAGCTTGCTGATCAGTATCTAAACCAACCGAAGCAATTAGACTGCGCAAAATACCGATGTGGCCTAAGTCGATCAGTACCTTTTCAACGTCTGCTACTTTCAATGTTTCTAGCATTAAGCTAATTACTTCAAAGTCACTCTCAATACCTTCGTGACCAAACAACTCTGCACCAACTTGAATAGGTGAGCGTGAGCCGCCCGCTTCTTCACTTTTGGTACGCAGTACTGTGCCCATGTAACATAGGCGGTTTGGTTGATTCGGTAGTTGAGACATTCGATGTGAATCGATACGTGCGACTTGTGGTGTAATGTCTGCACGAACTCCCATCAAGCGACCATTGGTTTGGTCTGTAATTTTAAAAGTCTGTACATCGAGCTGGGAGCCCATTGCAATACTTAGAGATTCTAGATATTCCACTAATGGTGGCATGACAAAGCCATAACCCCATCCGCGATAGACATCTAGCAGTTCGCGACGCATTGCTTCTAAGGCTTTCGCTTCAGCCGGCAATGACTCGTTAATTCCATCTGGAAGTAACCAATATTTCATGTAAAACGATTCTCGTGCAGCATTAAATCAAAAAAAGAAGTACCAACCCTGCAACCATACTGCCTAAACCAAGTCTTCGTAAAGACTTGTCGGGCATTTGGAGCAAAGATTGATAGACTTCTTTTAGTTTTGAAGGCACTGCAAACGGTAACAGCCCTTCTATAATTAGCACCAAGGCCAGAGCGGTAAGTAAGTCGTTCCAATTAATATTCACTTACCGACCGCTCTAACTATTGGTTTATTGAGTCTTGTTTTTGAAGTAACGGAAGAACTCAGAGTCTGGCTCCATAACCATCACATCGCCAGCTTTACCCATCGACTTACGATAAGCTTCTAGACTACGGTGGAATGAGTAAAACTCAGGATTCTTCTGATACGCTTCAGCATAAGCATCAGCGGCTTTAGCATCACCTTGACCACGAATTTTCTCCGCAGCACTATAAGCATCAGCTTCAATGATGATCGCATCACGATCGGCAGCAGCTTGAATACGCTCTGCTTCCTCAGCACCACGTGAACGTAGGTCCTGTGCTACACGCTGACGCTCTGAACGCATACGTTTAAACACTGACTCACTGTTCTTCTCAGAGAAGTCTATCTGACTAACACGTACATCAACAATGGTCACACCTAACTGGTTAGCTGCTTCATTTGACTTGGTTTGTAGTCCTTCCATGATCTGATCACGCTCACCAGAAATCGCTTCTTGGATGGTACGCTTCGAGAACTCGTTACGAAGACCATCTTTCATGATGCTCTCCAAACGATTCAAAGCAACACGTAAATCACCACCTGTTGAACGGTAGAACTTACCTGTTTCAGAGATCTTCCACTTAACAAAGAAATCAACAACAACATACTTCTTTTCATTCGTTAGGAACTGCTCTGGTTTCGCATCCATTGTTAGGATTTGCGAAGAGAAGCTCTCAACACGGTGAATGACAGGAATTTTAAAGTGTAAACCCGGCTTAATGTCGTCTTGAACAATTTCACCAAATCTAAATTTAATAGCTGTCTCACGTTCATCAACTATGTAAGCCGAACTAAAGATCACGACGAGAGCTAAGGCAATAGCAATTAATATAGGACTTTTCATTATCTGCCCTCCCTAACCGAACTACGAACACCATTAACAGTACTTGTTGTTACCGCACTATTACGTAAACCACTTTCTAGCACGCTAGATACCGCAGCACGGGCTGCATCGCTATCTGAAGAGCCACTACCAGCGCCTCCTGATTGCATCTTATCTAATGGCAAATACAGCATGTTATTTCCTGAGCTTGAATCGATCATGACTTTAGAGCTTTTCTCTAGAACTTGTTCCATCGTTTCTAGATAAAGACGTTCACGAGTCACATCTGGCGCTTTCAAGTAAGCAGTAGATAGCTGCTCGAAACGAGACGCCTCACCCTGTGCTTTCGAGATTAAACGACTACGGTAAGCCGTTGCATCTTCAATGATACGTGCAGCGTTACCACGAGCGACAGGAATAACACGCTTAGCGTAAGTTTCTGCTTGGTTCTTAAAGCGATTTTGATCTTCTCGAGCTTGGATAGCGTCATCGAACGCATCCTTAACTTGAGTAGGTGCTTCTGCTTTAGTTACGTTTACTTTGATTACATCTAATCCAGATTTATAATCATCCAACACTCGTTGCATGATCTCTAGGATTTCTGGAGCAATTTTTTCACGATCAGCACCGATGATAGAATCCATCGTTGTACGACCAACTACTTCACGTACTGCACTACGCATCACGTTGTAGATAGTTCCACTGACTTGGTTTTGCTCATAATCAGCTAGCCAAACATTGAACAAGTAGTTTTCTGGGTTCTTTACGTTGTACTGAACAGATACATCAATAGAAATGATGTTCTCGTCCTTAGTCAACATGTGCGTTACGCCACCAGAATCTTTTGCCGTACGGTTACGGTCAACGTCAACTTTTTCAACCGTATCGATTGGGTATGGAAGCTTCCAATTCAAACCAGGCATCGTTGTTTTATTGTATTGACCAAAACGTAGTTCAACACCACGCTGTGCTGAGTCAACAGTGTAGAAACCAGTAAACAGCCAAAGCACTAAAGCAGCAGCTGCCAAACCAATAACGACATTTAAGTTTATTCCTGGACCACCATTTGAGCCGTCGCCATCATTATTATTAGATGAACCGCCACCAAATAGCTGACTGAGCTTGTCATTCATCTTTTGAATCGTGTTTTCGATGCTATCGGATGAAGATGACTCACGTGAAGGCTTACTGCTCCACGGATCTTTATCCTTATTACCACCTGGTTCATTCCAAGGCATGTAGTTACTCCGTCTATTAGTTGATCAGGTTAAATACCTAGTTTCAACTATGTGGGCTAAATTCAAAAAGTCAAAGGCGGTAATTGTAAGCGTCTAGTCTCTATCAGGCAATCACTGATACAAATTACTTCAATTTCTGCCACTCTGGGTGTGCGCCCAGCAAATGTAAAGCAGCATGTAGAAGACTAGCGCCTGGCTCAGTTTGGTGCCATGTAGAAGCGCCAGAAGGATGAGGTAGTGGTATTAACGTACATAACTCACCCTCAATTTCTTGTTCAAACTGCAAGCCTATGACATCGGTGAGCTTATTTAACGGCAAGAACTGCGAAATTGCCAATTTCCCCACCAAAATAATTAACTTAGGCTGTTGGATAGCAAACTCAGCGTCCATCCATACTCGACAGTTGGCAATTTCAGTTTTATTGGGAACGCGGTCACCACCCTTTGGTTTTTTCCCTGGAAAACATCGCCCTACTGAAGCAATATAAACCTGCTCACGAAATTGCTCTTCTGACAGTCCCTGACTCGCAAACCATTTAAACAGTGTCTTTCCAGCTGTCCAAGCAAAAGGTTTACCAATATCGCCTTCTCGGTCACCGGGTGCCTGCCCGATGAGCATAACCTTAGAAATCACTGCGGCTCCGGTAATGACAGGGCCAATCATTTCAGGGCAAGCCTTACACGCTCGCAGTCGCGTTTGATGCTCAAGTAATTGAGTTTTTTTCATTTTCAATAAATTATTCACCTTGTAAGTATAAACAACGAGCAACAGGCAGCCAATCCCTAATAATTTTAGGCTTTATTTTTAAGCAATTTGTTATAAATATATTTATTCCGCTCCATTCATCCTAATTACATACACGTTAGTATATAAAAGAGCATGCCCAACGAATAAAGACATCTAATGTTCCCCCTATATACATGGATGTGATGAAAATAACTTATGTCAGTCAAATATCAAGAACAATCAAATACGCCGATATCGACCACCATTCTTGCGCCGGACGGACAGCCGCGCGCGTTTCATCGTATCAATATCGAATATTTTGCGCTGTATCACAACACGCGCACACAAGACCTTAGTAAAGCAGTCTCTCAGGGCATGAAACTTGGTTTTCTTGCAACGACGAGGCAACGTGAGTGCGCGTCACAGTGGAAAAGCGACTACAACCACACTTTCAAAACACTGTGTGAACAAACTATATTCGATATCAACCAACTGGTGAGTAAGCTCCCTTGTGAAGAGTTGCGTAGCCTCAGTAAATCCACTGACGCAATTAAAGAACAGCTTATTCAAACGCCTAATGACTACCTGCGTCACTTTCATATCGCTTGGCTGTATTTACTTAAAAAAGATTTAAAACAAGCAGACTTACACTTCAATATTGCGGCACTGCAAAGCCAAAAAGATAACCCTGAACTTGCTTGCTTTGCACTAAGACACCTTGCAGAAGTCCGTTATAGAGCACAACGATATCCTCAAGCCTTACTAGCAATCAAGACGGCAAAAGCAGTTGCAGCTCATTACGATGCTGAGCTACATTTCGAATATGTTCGTATGCTAGCGTTGGCAAACCGTACATCTGAGTCACTAAAGCAGTTGAGTTTACTAATAAATAAGTCACCTAAATATGAAAGTCTCGCGAGTATAGAAACAGACTTTAAAAGAAACCCTTCATTCAAACGGTTCTTTGTTACGTTGTCACAACGACACATGCAAAACATATTAAGTGAGCTTCATAAGCAGTGGGAAAATGACCCCATTAACTTGCTGGATTTAGACAAGGAACTTGGTGCGCCAAACAGCTTGGGAACCATAAAGCAGAAGCAAGTTAACACGATAAAAGAGTTGCCCGAGTTGCTACTGAGTGATGATAATCAAAGTAGTCACCTTATTCATCAGCAAAGCCGTCAGTTCGTAATGAATGCGTTAAATGTTCGAAACCAATGCTTCGTGCAGGATATTGAGCAACACCAATATTGTGCGTCACGTGTACACAAAGCCGGACAATGGCTCATTTACTCAAGCATTGTCGCTATTGTTGCCTTGGTACTCAGTTACGCTATCAGTTCTATTGCAGCTACCCTAGGTCATAACTTAGTGGTTAATGGCAGCGTACAGACTATTGTTCTAGTAACTGTTGGAGTTCTGATAGTAGTCGGCATGACTTTATTGTATTTCACACCGACAAAACTAAAGAATCTACTTAAGAAAAAGCAACAACTAGAACACCTGAGTTCAAAGCTTGGCTTATCCGTGGGATAATCGTTTTACCCACATAGCCGTAGCACCAGAGACCGCGACTGGCATTGCAACAAAGTTAAGTACTGGGATGATCGTAATCAAGCTAGTGGCAGCACCGAATCCCAGTGCGTGTGCTCGATTTTTCCTTAAAATAGCTAACTCTTCCTTAATGAATAACTCATGGTTACCCATTGGAAAGTCGCTGTATTGAAGTGAGTACATCCAAGAGCCGTAGACAACCCATGCCAGAGGTGCAATCAAGTTTACTCCCGGAATGACCGTTATTATCAATAACAACGGCATCCACTTGATCATATAAAAAACCTTCTTCACTTCACTTCCTAAGGTCTTACCAATATTTTTGGCCAACGCTTTCCAACCTGATGACTCAGGCAATGCTCGACCTTCTAGTACCTTCTCAACTCTTTCCGCGAGTAATGCATTAAAAGGCGCTGCGATAAAGTTTGCCACAATACTGAAGGTGTAATAAATGACGAGTAAGATCAACACGGCAAAGAAAGGAAAGAGTATCCACTCTACCCAAGACAGCCATGATGGTAGCCATCCCAACAGCCTATCCATCCAGATATCAAATTGCACATTAGCCAACCAAATAGCACCACAAAAAACGACAATATTAATGAGCAGTGGGATAACTACAAAGCCTCGAATATTTTTCTGAGTAATCAGCGAAAAGCCTTGGAAAAGAAAAGCAATACCTTGAAAGAAACCTTGAATCATTGACCGTATATTCCTTGAAAATTAGTTAGCATGTTTATAGGGTGATACTTTAACGTGTCAGGCATAAAAAAACGACCTACCCTTTTCAGGGAGGTCGCCAATTTTTGCGATGAATAATTTTTATGATTAACTATGTTTTTATAGTTATATCGATTAGTAGCACTACTCGATTAATCGTTCAAAACATAAATTAACCGTAATCAAAATGATTCATACGTTAATAATCTAATTTAAATTTTTCTCCAACGACGCCCTGTCTTAGCCATCATTTCTACAGATGCTGTAGGACCTACAGAACCACTGTCGTAGGTCTCTGGTGCAACACCTGAAGCTTCCCACGCATCCATTATAGGATCTATCCACTGCCATGCTGCTTCAACTTCATCACCACGCATAAATAGTGTTTGGTCACCACGAACCACATCCATCAACAGACGCTCATAAGCATCAGGCATTTCAAACTCATCACCTAACTTTTCAGCGAAGGTTACATCCAATGGCGTTGAGTGCAGACGGAAACCACCTGGGCCCGGCTCTTTCGTCATTAGCTCGATTTGCAAACCTTCGTCTGGCTGCAAACGAATACTTAAGACATTCGGATTTAGCGGTGTAGATAAGTTACCAAAAACAGAGTGAGGCGGCTTTTTAAAGACAATCGCAATCTCTGTCGCTTGAGAGCGTAACTTCTTACCTGTACGCAGATAAAAAGGCACGCCAGACCAACGCCAGTTACCAATTTCAGCTTTTATCGCCACGTAGCATTCTGTCTTACTTTGAGGATTACCTGCTTCATCAACATAAGATGGTGAAGTTTCTGTCGCACGATATTGCCCACGCACCGTATTCTCAAGCGCGTCATGACCGGCTAGCGGCTTTAGTGAGCGTAATACTTTTAGCTTTTCATCACGTACAGCATCACCGTTAAAGTCATGAGGCGGCTCCATCGCGATCAAACATAATAATTGTAATAAGTGATTTTGCACCATGTCACGCATAGCGCCGGAGTTATCATAATAACCACCACGCGTACCCACACCCAATGATTCAGCGGCGGTGATTTGTACATGATCAATTGATTGCGCATTCCAGATAGGCTCGAACAACGCATTTGCGAAACGCAGTGCCATCAAGTTTTGAACGGTTTCTTTACCTAGATAGTGATCAATGCGGTAAGTGCAATCCTCATTAAACACATCACCGATTTCAGCGTTGAGTTTCTTTGCACTATCTAAATCATGACCTAACGGCTTTTCAACAACGAGTCTTGCCTTACCGTCAGACAAGCCTGCAGATGCAAGACCGCGGGAAATAGCGCCAAACAATGATGGGCCAACGGCCAGATAAAAAACACGAATTCGGTCAGGAAATAACGCCATGGTATCGACTAACTCTGTCCATCCATTAACGTCTGTTACATCGTTAGCAATATACGATAAGCGATCTAAGAAACTTGCTAATAGTGTCTCATCTAGTTCATCCTCAGGAATATGCTGAGTTAAAGCGTTAGATGCAAGCTCACGGAACTCTTCAGTGCTGTGCTCACTCATCGACACGCCAACTATTCGTGCTTCTTCAGGTATTTGAGCAACTGCATGACGTCGGAACAAGGCAGGTAGCAATTTGCGCATGGCAAGATCACCTGTCGCGCCAAAGATAACGAGGTCAAACGGCTTTACTGGTATTACAACGCTGGTCATAAAGTCTTCCCAAATCTAGCGAATAATTAGAGCGTAGGATTGTAGCACTGCCTTTCAAGGCTTCACAGTACAGATAACAATACTTAGTTGCAGGCAACTAATACTCAGGCTTTAGCTAAGGAATTAAGAGTATTTGTTCGTCATATTGAGTCAACTGACACAAGGATAGCAATGATCGCAATCATAATCACAGCAGTACAGCTTTTAGGGCTAGTAATGGCCGTTTATGCTTTATTAGCCACTCGTACCTCTCAAGGGACTGTGGCTTGGGTAGTAACTTTGATTGCCTTCCCTTGGTTAGGTATTCCTGCTTACCTTATTTTCGGCAGAACTCGCTACAAAGGATATGTATCCTCTCGTGCAGAAGGTGAACAAGGTGCGAGAAAAAAACTAGACTCTGTTAAATACAAAATAAGTGGGTATTTTGCGCCGAGACCTCAACAAAATGAGTCGCTCAGAGCCTTTGAAGTATTGGCAAAACTGCCTTTTACAGAAGCAAATCACATCAAGCTTTTAATTAATGGCCAAGTCACTTTTGATGATATTTTCACCGGTATACAACAGGCAAAAGATTACATACTGATCCAATTTTATATCATAAAAGATGACTCACTCGGTGAGTTATTATCGCAACATCTACAAGATGCTTTAGCGCGAGGTGTTAGGGTTTTTTTACTTTATGATGAAATTGGAAGCTATCAGCTCGATGAGAACTACTTAGATAAGTTGACCGATAAAGGGGCACAGGTACACTCTTTCCATTCTCATAGAAGCTTTCAAAATAGATTTCAACTGAACTTCAGAAACCATCGAAAAGTGATTGTCATTGATGGTAAACATAGCTGGATTGGTGGTCACAATGTCGGTGATGAATATATTCAGAAAGACCCTAAATCCCCTTACTGGCGTGATACTCATATAAAACTGAGCGGTCCTGTCGTTATGGGAGCGCAACACTCTTTTATTGAAGATTGGTTATGGGTCACAGAGCAATTACCGGACCTTAACTGGACACCCTGCGTTCCTGACACGAAAAATTATCAACGCGCGGTGATACTACCGTCTGGGCCATCGGATCCTTTTGAAACAGCCAGTCTTATGATGCAACATTCCATCCATATAGCGAAGCAACGTATCTGGATAGCTAGCCCCTACTTTGTGCCTGATGAAGGCGTACAACAAGCACTAAGATTGGCCGCGCTGCGGGGTGTTGATGTTCGAATATTAATTCCTGAGAAACCTGATAACTTACTCATTTACCTATCCGCTTTTGCTTTCTTACCCGGCATATTAAAAGCGGGCGTAAAAATCATGCGCTACAAGAAAGGCTTTCTACACCAAAAAGTATTTTTAATAGATTCTTACTTATCTGCAGTTGGAACGGCTAATATGGACAACCGCTCTTTCCGTTTAAACTTTGAGATCACGGCATTAATAGATGACGTATACTTTGCAAGTCAAGTCGAAGCGATGCTACTTGAAGACTTTAACAACGCAGGCGCAATAACTATTGAGGAAATAAAAGCAAAGCCGCTTTGGTTTACTATTTTATGCCGCGCCGCTTACCTGTCAGCGCCAGTCCAATAACACTTATAAAGTGTTATTCACCAATCGCATAACGAATTTTATCCATCTGTTGCATTGTCAAATCATAACCACTTTTTATCACTTCTTCCGCGCGATGAAACTCCATTAAACCAATATGAGATAAGCGTGGTGAGATTAATACATCGGGTGGATCACCCGCCATACGGCTACGTGCGATTCGATCCTGCATAATATTGACAGAACTTGCAATCGTATCAAAAAAGCTTGGTTGCTTTGGAGCATCGGATTGCTGCTTATTGGGGAAAAATGATGAGGAGTATTCTTTCAGCGTCCCTGTCAGCAAACCGAACATATCGTCAGACTTACTATCGGCTTCAACCAACTCTACCTTGCTCACCTCTTCTCCAACCTCCTTCTCTGTCTCGCCCTTGACTTTTTTACGACTACGCTTACCCACAATATCACTATTTAGTCCGACCGCTATAACCACTTCAGCCCCCAAAGATCGACACATACTGACGGGGATAGGGTTAACAAGACCACCATCCACAAGCCAGCTTCCATTATGACTAACGGAAGGAAAAACACCAGGCACTGCAATTGACGCCCAAAGCGCCGTTAGTGCATCGCCCTCTGTAAACCAAACTTCACGACCAGTCGTTAGGTCAGTAGCTACCGCTCCAAATGGCTTATCAAATGACTCTATTAGCGTACCCTTAGGGCAGATATTCAAAGCAAAGTCATCGTTCAATCGGCTAGTGTTAATAAAGCCTGACCCTACTCCCAATCCTGCATATTTCGCTAAATCCATACGATTAAGTGACCTAATCCATTTTTCTAACGCGTCTAAGTTAGAGGATGTATAAGCTGCTCCCACGATTGCACCAATAGAGCAACCACTGACAACACTCACTTCTATGCCATGCTCTTCTAGCGCTCGAATGACACCAATATGTGCCCAACCTCGTGCTGCACCACTTCCCAAAGCTAAACCAATTTTTACTGACATGAATTTCTCTTTTTACTATGCTCGTTAGAATCGATAATATCGCACATTCAACAATGATACTTAAGAGACTTGCCGGTATCGACCTAATGATCCAAATGCCCTTGGATAGCATTGATTACAAAGTAAATGTTGGCGAATGGCTGCATTACATGCAACAAAAAAGCGCAATGACAATGAAGCCACTGCGCCCTTAGTGAGGCTAGCCAACGACAACAATCTTAAGTTGCCATCTTCACTTCACCTTTAAAGTACTTACTCGTAACTAAAATTAATATAGCGACTGGAATCGTCAGTAAAGTCGTCATAATAAAGAAGTTGGTATACCCCATCGATTGGACAAACGTCCCAGAGTAACCACCCAAGACTTTAGGGAATAAAGTCATTAACGAACTGAAGATTGCATACTGTACTGCTGTAAATGAAATATTCGTTAAGCTTGATAAGAAAGCGATGAATGCCGCACTCGCTAAGCCTGCCGACAGATTATCTGCACCAATAACAATAAATAACTTGAACACCCCTGCGCCTGACACTGCCAAGCCATTAAAGAAGTTAGCACCTGCGCTAGAAAAGCCAGAGAGGCTATCGAAACCTAATGAAGATATCCAAGTAAAGAAGCTTACACCTGACTGAGACATCCAAAGGAAAGCGTTAGTGGTGAATGCATCAGTCTGAGATAGCCAAATAAATAACAAATTGGTCAATGCAGATAAAACTGCACCCAAAAATAGGATTTTCATCACGCCATAACGAACAGCTAAGAGACCACCTAAGAAGCCACCTATGATGGTAGCAACCAAGCCAAAGACCTTAGAAGCATTCGCAATATCTAGCTTGGTGTAACCTAAGTCTTGATAGAAGACATTGGCAATTGCACCCAGTACAATATCTGAAATACGGTAAAAACCAACCAAGCATAATAGCAAAATTGCCAAACCCATTCCGTAGCGAGTAAAGAAGTCACGGATAGGATCAACATAGGACTCTTTCACCATTGTTCCGTTAACAATTTTTGCACCCATCATCACTTTCGCAATAAGCCATGCAGTCAATATCGCGGCACTTAAGCGCCCTGTTTCTACTAACAAACTTGCAAGTTTCTTATTTGAAAATATTGCAGTGAGGTGCTCTTTCGCAGCCTGTACCATCTCATAAAACGGACCATAGCCTATTTTATACCCTGCTTTCGAGCTCAGAAAAAAGATAGCTATAAAACTAGCAACCGCTAATACAAAGAGTAGGAAGAAACGAGCATAGTCACTGGTGTTATAAGTTAAGCCACTTGCTTGGTATTCAGCAGGCTCAGGTATGATTAGGGTCGTCAGTACGCCGATTAACATCACCCCGGCCATCACGGTATAAGTATTCATCCAAGCAGTGTAGTTATATGCGTCTTTTTCACTGCCAAAATAATGCGCCAAATAAAGCGCCCCTGCTCCCGCAGCGATCATTCCTATTCGGTATCCCGCAATATAGGTTGATGACATCAATGCCTGAAGCTCGTTTTGAGCAGATTCAATTCGATATGCATCAATGACAACATCTTGTGTTGCAGACGAGAAACCCAACAATACAGCGGCTAGCGCCATGATGGTTAGACTTCCTGGACTTGAAGCGGGGTCAGTAAATGCCATCCATAAAATAGCACCAATCACCATAAACTGAGATAGCAACATCCAACTTCGACGTCGCCCTAACCACTTAGTTAACAGCGGAAGGGGCATTTTATCTACAAGGGGCGCCCAAACAAATTTAAACGAATAACCCAATGCTGCCCAACTAAAAAAGGTGACTGCTGACTTCTGAACTCCCGCCTCTCCAAGCCACAAACTAAGTGACGAGAAGATAAGCAATATAGGGACACCTGCTGAAAAACCAAGAAACAGCATGGTTATGACTCTAGGATGGAAGAAGCTTAAAATCACTTCCCACCAGCCTTGCTTAACGGCTACTTCACTCATGTATTAGCAATCTCATAGTTATAGTCAATCGTCAGTGGCGCATGATCTGAAAAACGCTCTTCCTTGTAGACCTGAGTCGCTTGCACTGTCCCCTTTAGGCTTGGTGACAAGATATGATAATCAATTCTCCAACCCGTATTATTTGCCCATGCCTGACCTCGGTTTGACCACCAAGTATATGCATGCTCTTCCTGCTCGATTTCACGGAAAGCATCAACAAAGCCTTCTTCGTCGAATAACGTATCTAACCAAGCACGTTCTTCTGGTAAAAAGCCTGAGTTCTTCTTATTACCTTTCCAATTTTTAATATCTTCGTTTTTATGCGCGATATTCCAATCGCCACAAATAACAAAGTCACGACCTTCATCGCGCAGTTCTTTCATTTTAGGTAAGAAGAAGTCCATACCACGATATTTCACCAGCTGGCGCTCTTCTTTAGCAGAGCCGGACGGTAGGTATAAACTCATGACACTTAACTTACCGAAACGCGCTTCTAAATATCGTCCTTCGCAGTCCAGTTCGTCAAACCCCATCCCCACGATGACTTCATCTGGCTTGTGTTTGCAAAATAATGCCACACCGCTATAACCCTTTTTTTCTGCGTCATGGTAGTAGCAGTGGTAACCCTCAGGGTGGAATATGGGGTCAGATAGTTGGTCAATTTGCGCTTTTGTTTCTTGAACGCAAACCACGTCCGCATCTTGCTGAGCTAGCCATTCAAAGAAGCCTTTTCTGGCTGCCGCTCTAATGCCGTTGGTATTCACAGTAATAATTCTCATGCATCAATATTATACTAAAACTGCCATTTACCTCTACTTATTAGCATTTCATCTTCCAATAAGGTTAGAATGGAATTCATAATATTCTCAGCCACGAGACGCCTGCCTCATCATGGAAATTGCTGTATTAATAGCCGCTATCATCGGTATCACCCTCTTTGTCATTAGTTACCTAAAGTTCGCTTTTGAAGGGTTTCGGTTCCACGTAATCACAGGTCTGCTAGCACTTATCCCTGTACTAAACCTAATCGCGTTACCGACACTTTGGGATAGAACGAATAAATGGTTAATACTGGGTATCATTGGCTTAGCAGTAGCCGCAGGTTCATGGTTTGCTGGAGCAGGTAATACATTCCAATCGTACTGGGGTGGTAATCATAATACTGCGGCAATCTCTTCACCTGTCACAGTGGTGAATGGCTCGGCAATAGGTGCCAATACAAATACCGTTACCCCGAATAACAATCAAAACACAGCAGTAACTAGCCAAGAGAGATTCTTAACGCGCTTACCAAGTAAGGCGTTGTATAGACTTGATTTTGAGTCAGTCCCAGCAAATAATATTCAGGCACTGGTAGGTCGTATCGTGCGAATTACTGATGTAGATCACAATGTCACAGACGGTCGAATCACTAGCCTAACCGCTAGCAGCGTTTTCATCGAACAATATGGCGATGGCCAAATTGCCTATGAAATGATGCTAGGTAATATTAAGTCAGTTGAAGTAATGGTTCAGAAGGCAGCGAGATAATGGGTAACTCAGTTGAGTGTCATGTATACCGTAGCAAATTCAAAAAAGGCATGTATATCTACCTGACTAAAAAAGACGACTTTGAAAGTATTCCAGAGGAACTTAGAAGACGTGTAGGTACACTAGAGTTTTCATTTAGTTTCACTCTTGAAGAGAGTAGAAAGCTAATGCGTTATGACACGCAAGAAGTCATTAAGCAGCTTCAGGACAGTGGCTTCTTTTTGCAAATGCCACCACCCGAAACTAATTTTTTAGACCTAAACCTTCATCAATCAGACGGTTTTTAGACGATCAAACAATACGGACATTTCATCATCAGTACCTATCGTAATTCTGAGGTATTCTGAAATGCGTGGCTTGTTAAAATAACGTACCAGCACACCTTGCTCTTTCAATGACAGGTAAATCTTCTCAGCTGACTGCCCTTCTGGCGGCTTCGCAAATATAAAGTTACTACTTGATGGCAGTACCGTATAACCCAACCCAACCAGAGTCGACGTTGTTTGCTCCCGTGTTGTCATAATCTTCTGACGGCTCTCGTCAAAATACTCACGATCTTTCATTGCAGCAGTTGCACCTAACTGTTCAACTCGCCCTAAAGGGTACGAATTAAACGAGTTCTTTACACGCTCAAGCCCATCAATCAGTTCTGGACTACCTACGGCAAAACCCACACGAATACCCGCTAACGCTCGTGATTTAGATAATGTCTGAACCACTAACAAATTAGGATATTGTCCAATTAAGCTAATCGCTGTCTCTGCACCGAAGTCCACATAAGCTTCATCAACCAAAACAACTGAGCTTGGATTATCTTTTAAGATCTGTTCTATAGTATCTAATGCTAAAGCCATACCCGTTGGTGCATTAGGATTAGGAAATATAATCGCACCATTCTCTTGCTGATAGTCTTTAGGGTCTATTTCAAAGTTATCAGTTAGCGGCACTTTGACAGCATCAATACCAAACAGCTTGCAATAAACTGGATAAAAGCTATAACTAATATCTGGATATAACAGAGGTTTAGACTGCTTTAGAAGTCCAACAAAGGCATGAGCCAAGACCTCATCAGAACCATTACCAACAAATACACAGGCCTTATCGACACTATAAAAGTCAGCAATAGATTGCTTCAAGTCATCAGCATTTGGGTCTGGGTATAATCGTAAGGTGTCAGAAACACCCTCCAGCATTGCAGCAATTGCTAATGGCGATGGAGGGTATGGACTTTCATTGGTATTAAGTTTTACATACTGCTGATTTTTGGGCTGCTCACCCGGTACATACGGGTCAAGCTCTTGTACGCGTTGACTCCAAAACTGGCTCATACGGTTCTCCATAAAAAATTATTGAACCGTACGATGAGCTTAATCAGGCACGGCATTCCCATACTAACAACTGTTGACCCGCTGAAACTGTCGACTGAGGCGTTAGATGATTCATACGTTTAATCGTATTAATATGAACACCCGTTTTTCTCATTACATGCGACAGATTTTCACCCGTTTGTAAGTTGTAATATCTTCTCCAGATTCTGCCACCATGACCACTACGCTTCAAGCGTGTTTGGTAACTTAAATGGTTAGGCACAGCCTCTAAACAACGTCGCTCACTTAATGGCTGAGTGCTTTGGCTTGCTGTCTTTCGCTTGTTCTGCTGTTGCTTCCAAATACGCTGGTAATCCGCTCTTGTCTTCTTAAGCCCGCCAACTGTCTTTGGCTGAGCAGTCGAAGAACCATAAGCAGAAACTTCTTTTTTACCATGAAGGGTTTTATAAACACCCATTACACGGCGTACGTATTCACGTGTCTCTTTGTACGGTGGTATTCCACCATAACGATCAACCTTACCTTCACCCGCATTGTAACCTGCTAGGGCAAAATGCATATTGCCTTTATAACGGTCCAACAACCAACGAAGGTAGCGAGTACCCGCACCAATATTTTGGTGACTACTATAGCTGTTACGGACACCAAAACGACGGGCTGTTGCTGGCATTAGCTGCATCAAACCGCGTGCGCCTTTATGTGAGCGTGCACGGATCTTGAAGCAACTCTCAGCAGTAATAACCGACTTAATGAGGTTTTCATTAACACCGTGTTTACGACTAGCTTCGGTAATTGAGCGTTGATACTGCTTAGATTTGCTTTGAATCTTAGTGTAACCGTATTGATAGCAAGGCAAATAACGCGAACGTTTCTTAGCCTTTGTCGTCACTTTTTGAGTACTTGTCTTAGACGAGGCATTAAGCAACAACTTCATGTCTGACTGACTGATATCAGCTAACGCATTTTTAGATACGTTCCTGCTTTTAGCTGACTGACTAGCCCCAGCAATATCTTTAACACTTTTACTCAGTTCCTTTTCTAACGAAGGGGGAAACTGAGTGCTAACACGCTTATCATCAAGCAACGCGACTACTTTAAGTAAATCTTGCTCAATCGTGTCTACTGATTTAGATGCTGCGTGCCCCACACTGAACATCGTCATCAATGGTAATGTCACGATTACGCATGACACTTTCTGAATATATCTATTCATTAATAGATTCTCTTAAACTCTGACTTTTGACAACCAATCCACGCAAAGTCGGATCATTAAGCCGTCAAACTAACAGGAAACTAACCAGGAGGAATCCAAGAAACAAATCAACGGTATAAATTTTACCGATCAACTGTAAATAGTGAAATGTAGACTCAGCACTAATTGCTACAAGTAAATAACATAGCAAAAAAATGTGCAGGCGCCTCCCCAACTGGCCTGTTTGGCTCTATTATTATTCTTTATTTAACAACTGCTAAGCAGTGATTTATAAGATAGTACATGAAGTGCTTAAAGTCAAAGCAACTGCTAACGATTTACGCACTGCCATACCAAGACCTTTCGCCCTACTTTAACATTAAGTCTAGAAATACCGCGGTTCAATGATAATAAATGCTTCAAGCCCACCCCAGTCTGCTTAGATATAGTAGACAACGGAACCCCCTTCCTTACAGTATAAAAACGGCGCCACAGCTTGGTACGCTTAATTAAGTCAGATGATCGACGTATCTTAGAGGAGCTAGAGTCACGACATGTGTAAGAATTAGTTCTCTGAGCAATCAAACGCCTTTGCTGTCGCTCATGTGCAGCCACTGCTGCCTTAGTTGCAGCTCGAGATCGCCACTTATAGTCAGGCTTGATGAAGTTTCCACGTACAGGAGTCTTTCGCTGTACTGCGTAAATCGCTTTAGCCTTAGTCGTAGGGCTCTTGTGGGCATACCTTACGGCTGCACTACTGCCTTTTAATCGATGATAAACACTCAGTACACGACGGACATATTCTTTTGTTTCGCGGTATGGGGGAATGCCCGAGTAACGGTCAACCGCACCCTCACCTGCGTTATAACCCGCAATTGCATGTTCCATCTTTCCAGAAAAACGCTTCAATAAGAACTTTAGGTAACGAGTACCACCACGGATATTTTGAGAGGGTTGATAGGGGTCACTCACACCAAATCGAGCAGCCGTTGCAGGGATTAACTGCATCAAACCTTGAGCGCTTTTAGGGGAACGCGCCGTCTGACGAAAACAACTCTCAGCAGTAATTACTGCAATAATTAACGCTTCATCAACACCATACTTAGCACTATTCGTTCGAATGTGTGGTTGATAAGCATCTGCTTTGCTTCGCAATGTTTCAGCCGAGTACTCATAACAAGGCCCAGTCAAGCGCCTGCGCTTAGAAGTAGGAGTGTGATTACTAACTTTTTTAGCTTTAGGTTTTGAGGATATAACGCGCTCAATAACAACTGCAGGCTGATTAAATTCTTTCAGACGGCTTTCTAATGACAATGATTCATCAGCATTAGCCGTGCCTAATAAACTACAACTTGCAGCAGCAAGCAATATAACTCTTTTCAATGTATCCATACTCTTTTTAAAAGTCGTCGAACCCTGACAACAAAAAAGCACATTTTATTATTCTTATATCCATGCCTTATCAATAAAGACAGTATATCTCAGCTGAGAAACTGCAAACGTTAATTATTTGTATACCTGATAGTTTACATTTTTATGAGGGCTTCCATCTCTTCTTCAGTGAACCCTGCTTGTAAACGTCCTTCCATATAAAATGGCCCGCGTAAGCCGCCACCCATATACTTTAGCAGTAAATCTCGAAAAGTGGACTCAGGCTCGACACCTTTAAGCTCACAACAGTATTTATACCAATGTGAACCGATGGCTACGTGACCAATTTCTTCTTCCAGAATAACCTTTAAAACAGTAATGGTTTCATCATCACCCGTATGCTCCAAGCGCCGAATCATGCCTGGTGTGACATCTAAACCACGTGCCTCAAATACTCTCGGCACTAATGCCATTCGCGTTAAAACATCATGATCCGTTCGAACAGCCATGTCCCACAAACCGTTATGAGCAGTCATATCACCGTACTCATAACCCATATCTTTTAAGCGTACCGTCAACATACTAAAGTGCTTTGCTTCTTCAGCAGCCACTAATAACCAGTCTCGATAATATTGGTCTGGCATATCACGGAAGCGATAGATTGCATCCAACGCCAAATTAATCGCATTAAACTCAATATGAGAAATCGCGTGAACTAGCGTAGCCCGACCTTCTGGCGTGGTTAGTTTTCGCTGCTTAACATCACGCGGTGAAATCAATTCAGGCTTATCAGGACGTCCTGAAACTGCTACTTTCAATACCTCACCACTTGCCTCACGGCGTAGCGGTGCGTTGTTAGCGTATTCCTCAAACAAAGCCTGAGTCGCCATTACTTTTAACGAAGGCACTGGCTGCATCAAACATGCATAAGCCGCATCGTATATTGAAAGAGTAGTCATAAAATAAGGTATCCAAGAAACAAGAAAACCCCGCCAATGGCGGGGTTTTGATATCTAGCGCGTTAAAAACAACCGCGTATTAGACGTTGAACGATGATCCACAACCACAGGTTGTCGTTGCATTCGGGTTACGAATAACAAACTGAGCGCCTTCAAGACCTTCACTATAGTCGATATCTGCACCGACTAAATATTGGTAGCTCATTGGGTCAATCAATAGCGTTACACCGTTTTTAACAACAGATGTATCACCATCATTTAGGTTTTCATCAAACGTGAAGCCATACTGGAAACCAGAACAACCACCACCTGATACAAACACACGTAGCTTTAGTTCTTCGTTGTTCTCTTCTTCAATTAGCGTCTTCACTTTTGCAGCTGCTGCATCTGTAAAGTTCAACGGCGACATATCTTCTGCCGACATAGTTTCAACTGACATACTTAACTCCTATTCGTCAATACATAGAGTATAACGATATTTTCCTAATCCACCTAAAAAGCAGACTATTTAACTGATACTTTCCCTTCAGCCGCAATACTCGCAGCCTCTGCAGAGATCGTGTTATTTGGGTTATAGCTCACTAGCTCATGATGAACCAACTTACCATTCACGCCTGAACCTGCTGCCATTTCTAACAAATTATAGTGCAAGTCTCCGTTAATTCGTGACTTCTCGTACAGCTCAACCTTGTTGTTAGCCAGTACATTTCCGTCAATGCGACCATTAACCATCACATTAGCCGCTTTCACACTACCTTTAATATGTCCGGCATCACTCAAAATCAAGGTGCTGTTCTCATCATCTGAGATAAGGTCACCTTCAACCGTACACTCAACATGCAGGATACCTGAGAAATACACATCACCCGCAATTTTCAACTTACGGTTTAAAGATGCGTCCACTCTCGGCTTTTTAGCCGCTGCTGCTGGTTTAACCTGCTTGTTTTTGTTCTTTTTAAACATACTCAAATCACCTACTCATCTCTCATCGCACAAATACTCGGGACAAGCCCTCACAAATCCCAAGTACTCATGATACTCCAATTACATCAATGCGTATCGTTAAGTCTGGTTTATGGAAGCATTCCAGGGTGACGCAATGCTTCAGCCTCATCAAAACCCAACATCAAATTCATATTTTGAATGGCCTGACCTGCTGCACCTTTAACCACATTATCAATCACCGACAACACGATAATACGACTACCATTGCCCGGACGGTGCATTGCAATACGGCACATATTACTGCCTTTCACTGAACGCGTTTCTGGTTGTGAACCTGCAGGTAATATATCGACGAAACGCTCATCCTTATAACGCTCTTCATACAAACTTTGTAGATCTAACGACTGATCATCACGCGTATATAACGTCGCGTGAATACCACGAATGATCGGTAATAAGTGTGGACTAAACGTTAAGTCAACGTCCGTGCCTGCAACAGCATTAAGTGTCTGAACGATTTCAGGCTGGTGACGGTGACCAGATGTCGCATACGCTTTAAAGCTCTCACCTGCTTCACTGTAAATATTCGCTAAGTTAGGCTGACGCCCTGCACCACTAATACCTGACTTGGTATCTGCAATTAAGTTTTCTAAGTCAACTTTACCTGACTCAATCAATGGCAATAAACCCAAGGTAACAGCCGTTGGATAACAACCTGGGTTGGCCACTAACTGTGCGCCACGAACTTCATCACGGAACATTTCAGGCAAACCATAAACAGCTGTTTCTAGTAGCTCTGGGCACGCATGAGTCATGCCATACCATTCCTGCCAAACATCCACATCTTTAATACGGAAATCAGCCGCTAAATCGATAACTTTAACGCCTGCTTTTAGTAACTGTGGCACTTGCTTCATTGCGACACCGTTTGGCGTGGCAAAAAAGACTAAGTCGCAGTCAGCCATCGCATCATCACTAGGGTCACTAAATAAGCAATCACAGTGACCGCGCAAGTTAGGGAACATAGCGTCTACGCGTGTGCCAGCATTACTTCGTGATGTGACAAAGCTCACTTCAACGCCCGGATGCATCGCTAGCAACCGAAGTAATTCAACACCGGTATAACCGGTCGCACCCACTATGCCTATCTTTTTCATAATAACTCGCAACTGTAAATTAGTGCCCCGTATAATAGCGGGGAATTCTTTGGCAATCTATGGCCTTTGACAAAACAAACACAAGGAAAACCTCATGTACCTATGGCTTAAAGCTTTTCACGTTATCTTTATGGTGACTTGGTTCGCAGGCTTGTTTTACCTACCACGACTTTTCATCTACAACGCAATGGAAGAAAACAAAGCAAGCTTCGAGCTATTCAAAACCTTAGAAAGACGACTGTTTGGGATAATGACGATAGGCGCAGCGGCAACCGTCATCTTTGCACTAGCATTACTAATGATGAATGCTAGCTACCTCGTTCAAGCGGGATGGTTTCAAGTCAAAATATTATTTGTACTGGGGCTATTTGGGTATCACTACTGGTGTTACCGCATCATGTTGACGTTTAGAAAGGGTGAAAATACCCGTAGTCATACTTGGTATCGTTGGTTTAACGAAGCACCTGCGATTGCGCTGATTGGGATAGTTGTGTTGGTTATTGTCAAACCGTTTTAAGTCCGACAATAACCGCTACAATATTATGTACTCGCTAAAAGCGGTGCTAATTGCTGCATCGCTTTTTCGTACACCGAACGTTTGAAGTATACAACCTCTCTAACAGGTCGACCGTGGTGAACCCAACGCCAGCCATCAAATTCAGGGACATCACTGGCCCGTAAGTTGACGCTAGAATCATCCGTGGTTAAGCGCAATAAAAACCAAAGCTGCTTTTGACCAATACACGTCGGCGTAGAACGTCGACGAATCAAATGCTTTGGCAGGTGATACTTTAACCAATCATCAGTAAAACCCATAACTTCAACGTGTTCAGCTGTCAGACCAACTTCTTCTTCCAGCTCGCGGAACATAGCTTCTAAAGGTGTTTCGCCTTCATTTATGCCACCTTGAGGAAACTGCCAAGAGCGTTGCCCTATTCGTTTACCCCAAAACACTTTGCCGTCATTATTGGAGAGGATGATGCCTACGTTTGGCCTGAAGCCATTTTCGTCTATCATGACATTCTCCCTTTCCTTTCTCGTGTGTTGATTTTTTCACAACTGTCATGAATCAGCAAACGTTAGCAGCTATAATCCTCCTTTTTTATGTTAAAAATTTTACCTATTCGATATATGGTAGGTTTTTAACCAATCATAAATGAGTTCTACGATGACATTGGCACTTTTTGATTTAGACAACACACTCCTTAGCGGCGATAGCGATTACCAGTGGGGACAGTTTTTGGTCTCTAAAAATCTCGTTAACAAAGAAGAACACACTGCTAGAAATGATGAGTTTTATGCGCAGTATGTCGCTGGCACTTTGGATATCCATGAATTTGCAGCATTCAGCTTTGAAACACTCGCTTGTCGTACAATGGATGAACTGGCTGAACTGCATCAACAGTTTATGACCGAAAGCATTGAGCCAATCATGTCGAGTAAGTCAAAAGCATTGATCGCACAGCATAAGGCAATGGGGCATACGCTGATGGTCATCACCGCAACGAATAGCTTTGTGACGCGTCCGATCGTAGACGCTTTTGGTATCGAACACCTTATCGCGCTTGAACCAAAAATCGTCGATGGTCGCTACACAACACAAGTTGAAGGTACACCCTCTTTCAAAGAAGGCAAAGTGACTCGCTTAGAAGAGTGGTTAAAGACAAATGACGAAACATTAGAGGGAAGTTACTTTTACAGCGACTCACATAATGATTTACCCTTAATGGAACGCGTAGAAACTGCTATCGCGGTAGACCCTGACGATAAGCTTGCCGCTATCGCACGGGAACGTCACTGGGACATAATTTCACTCATTGAAGACAAATGAATATAAATCCATACCGACCACCCGTCCATGAAGGTCTAAATATTCTCCAAATGGATGATGACCTGATACTCATCGACAAGCCTTCAGGATTGCTGTCTGTACCTGGGCGTGGCGAAGACAAACAAGACTGCCTGATTAGCCGTGTGCAGCAAGAGTATCCTGAGGCACTGATCGTACATCGACTTGATATGGACACATCTGGCGTCATGGTGCTAGCAAGAAACAAGTCCATGCACCGTGAATTAAGCCTGCTATTTCAAGAGCGAAAAACAGAAAAGCACTACAGTGCGGTGGTTGAGGGAATCGTTCACCAAACCAGTGGCCGTATTGACCTACCGCTACTTGTAGACTGGCCAAACAGACCAAAGCAACAAGTCAATATGCTGATGGGTAAGCCAGCGGTAACTTTCTTTAATGTCATGTCGCGTAACACTGACAGTGACTCAACGCTTATGGACTTGCGACCGATTACAGGCCGTACTCATCAGTTGCGTGTTCACATGGAGTTTATTGGTCACGCTATTTTGGGCGATGACTTATATGCACCGCTGGAAAGCTTAAGTCGGTCTCCTAGGCTGTTGCTTCATGCCCGTCAACTCGAATTTAAACACCCAATAAGCAACCAAACTATCTGTTGTTCATCGGAGATTCCATTTTAAAGTCGTAGAATAAAGTTTATACCCAACGTCACATAATAAAAAATTAATCGAGGTGTAACTATGAGCGATACGACTAAGCTGCTCGACGACGAAACCTTTGGCGAAATAAAGTCATTACTTGGTGATGACTTGCCAATGTTCTTGGATATTTTCTTTACTGAAAACCAGCAAGCGCTAGAGAACATCAAAACAGGTCTTTCTGATGAAGACCCAGAAGCAGTCAAGGCCGCTGCACATGGCATGAAGTCTAGTTGTGCTTATCTTGGCGCAACGGAGCTATCTGACCTTGCTGCCTACTTGGAAGAGAACTCACAACAAGATGATATTGCCAATTTGAAAAGCATTCATTATAAAGCACAGGGCATGTTTGACATCATTCGCTCTGAGTTAGACTAAATGTTAAATACAAAAAAACCGCCGTTGACTCTCATCAACGGCGGCTTTTATTTGCTTGTGTTAAACGCTTCTTAAGAAAGCTTCAACATCAATGCATTTAGCTTGTGAACGAAACCTGCTGGATCTTCCAACTGCCCGCCTTCTGCCAACAATGCTTGATCAAACAAGATACTTGCCCAGTCCTTGAATAACTCATCATCCGTCTCACTTTCCATACGCGTTAGCAATGGGTGTGTTGGATTGATTTCAAGAATCGGCTTGCTAGAAGGCATTTCGTGACCGGCCTGCTTCATCAACTGCTGCATGTAAAGCGCCATGTCCTGCTCGCCCAATACGATACAAGAAGGTGAAGAAGTCAAACGGTGAGAAACACGTACATCTTCAACCTTATCCGCAAGTACATCTTTCAACTGCTTCAAAATTGGCTGTGCTTCTTCTTCTGTCTTCTTTTGCTCTTCCTTATCTTCTTCGCTATCTAGGCTACCTAGATCTAGCTCGCCTTTAGCAACAGACTGTAGCTGCTTACCGTCAAACTCAGTTAAGCCATTGATCATCCACTCGTCTACACGGTCAGATAACAATAAAACTTCGATGCCTTTCGCGCGGAATACTTCAAGGTGAGGACTGTTCTTTGCTGCAGTGAATGAATCCGCTGTAACGTAGTAAATCTTCTCTTGGCCTTCCTGCATGCGAGACACGTAATCTTCTAGCGATACATTCTGCTTTTCAACATCAGTTTCAGTTGAAGAGAAACGAATCAACTTAGCGATCTGTTCTTTATTAGATGTATCTTCAGATGGACCTTCTTTAACAACCTTACCAAACTCATCCCAGAAAGACTGGTACTTTTCAGGCTCGTTCTTAGCCATCTTATCAAGTAGGCCCAAGACCTTCTTAACCGATGCTTTCTTCATGCTCTCAACCGTTTGGTTGCTCTGAAGAATCTCACGAGACACATTCAAAGGAAGGTCGTTTGAGTCAATCACACCACGTACAAAACGTAGATAGTTAGGCATTAGGTTCTTTGTGTCATCCATGATGAACACGCGCTGCACGTAAAGCTTGATGCCGTTACGTTGCTCTGGCTCCCAAAGATCCATCTGTGCTTTAGCAGGTACATAAAGCAGAGACTTATACTCAAGCTTACCTTCAACATTGTTATGAGACCATGCCAATGCATCAGTATAGTCATGAGCAATGTGCTTGTAGAACTCTTGATATTCTTCGTCAGAAATCTCGCTCTTAGGCTGTGTCCACAATGCTTTTGCTTTGTTAACTACTTCCCACTCTTTCGCTTTTGGCTCATCACTTTCTTTAACGTTGCCTTCTTCATCGTACTCAGGCATTTCGTTCTTATACATCATCACTGGTAGTGAAATGTGGTCAGAGTAAGTAGAAATTACGTTACGTAAACGGTAACCGTTTGCGAACTCTTTTTCATCTTCTTGAAGGTGAAGAACGATCTCAGTGCCACGAGATGCTTTATCAGCAGCTTCAAGTGTGAAACCAGACTTACCGTTAGACTCCCAAGTCACAGACTCAGTAGAACCTGCTGCGCGAGTTGTTAGTGATACTTTGTCAGCAACAATAAATGCTGAGTAGAAACCAACACCGAACTGACCGATCAAGTTAGAATCTTTCGCAGCATCGCCAGAAAGCTTAGACAAAAATTCTTTAGTACCAGACTTCGCGATCGTACCAATGTTGTCGATCACTTGCTCACGAGTCATACCAATACCGTTATCACGGATGGTTACTGTATTTGCTTCTTCGTCGAATTCAACTTCAACACGTAGGTCGCCGTCGCCTTCGTAAAGTGTGTCGTCAGAAATCGCGTTAAAACGCAATTTGTCACAGGCATCTGCACCGTTGGAGATCAATTCGCGCAGGAAAATTTCTTTATTGGAATACAGTGAATGAATCATCAGCTGCAAAAGTTGATCTACTTCTGTCTGAAACTGCATTGATTCTTTAGCTTGTGTTTGTGTCATTGCTAGGATTTTCCCTAATTGTTAATCGTTATGTGAAGGGAATTTTGGGGCAAGCGAATGGAATTCAAGGGGACGCTAGACTAAATTTCTTAATTTTCTTATTTCTTTGAATAATTATGTAAGAAGAACTAGATATAGCATAAAAAACACACAATTTAAAAAAGATGACGCTAAACAATATCCTGCCTTGATTGATCCAAATACCACGATGAAGTCGCAGATAAATCAAGATCACAAGTACCTATCTTGGTATCTGCTGATAACGTTTCCCACAGAGTGTAGCCTTGTGGATCTATAATCATGGATGGACACTTCTGATCATCGCCTGCCACATTTGCACACAATACAAAACGCTGATTTTCCGCTGCACGACTAATCAAATGACTTCGCCAGACATCTGCTTGTGCAGCATCACCAACAGCATTGGTAGCGTAGATAAAGATTTGAGCACCCTGTCTTGCCAATGCAGACCATTGCTCTGGGAAACGTATTTCTCGGCACAATTGAAAAGCAACTTTGATAGCTTGGCCATGATGTTGTATCTCAAAGCAAGACAGTTCGTTACCTGCTGAGAACTTACCTCGTTCACTAATGGCCAAGTTAGCTTTGCGGTAGCTAAACTGCTCGCCATTGGGAGCGTAGTAAAACGCAGCGTTGTACCAATGACCTTGTTCATAAATACACGAACCAAAGGTTAGGTGTATTTTCGCCTGCATTGCGAACTCCTTAAGGCGCCCCAACGCTGACACTAATATTTCCTTATCGATATCATCAACAAAGCTCACTTCTTCTAAGTAACCTGATAGCGCTCCTTCTGGAAAGACAACCAAAGAGAACTTAGGAATATCATTTAACAATAACAACATCCGATGTTCGTTTTCTAAAACATCGGGTGTAATCGGGAATTGGATAACAAATGATTTTAACTGTGGCTTTGTAGTCATCATTCAATTATACAGATTGCTTAAGGCTACAACAGACACTCTAATATCAATCCTGAAAAATATTTCACCTGATAATAAGTCAGTAAACTACTTACCTTCACTCACAAGTAAATTAGCTTCTACCATTAGAAACTCTTGCTCTAGCATATCCTGATAAACAGGCAACTTACGCACAATTCTATTAATAGATTGAGGCTTAGTACGAGTCTTCGGTAACACTATTAGCTTAGCCGCCAGATTACTGTACTGCTGAGCCAACTCTGTTAAGTCAGCTTCAGATTCAGATTCATGAACCTTCTTTGCAACGATCGTTATCCTCGGCTTCGCCTTTTTAGGCTGAATCTTACAAGGAACTGGATATGTTAAGCCGCTAGGCTTGTACATTTTGCCTTTTTCAAAACAAGTAATTTTCCCTGCACCATCCGCCCAATACATATGTGGGTTTGGGGCAATAGCACCGTCACTAACAAAGCTTGCCCAACCCCAACCAAATAGTGGAATGCTTTTAGGGCTGTAGGAAATTTGGAAATGTAAGTGATGAAAGCCTGCTCCACAGCTAGTGAATATGTCATTGCCCATTTCGGCAATTTGCTGACCGCGCTTTACCTTTTGCCCGACTCTCACTTTGAAGTTTTTAACGTGTCCGTAAAGTGCATAAATACGTCTCCCCGTTTTATCGAGCCCATGACTGACTAACATCGATGGCCCCCAACATTTATCCACTTTTGCCTTGATCACTACACCATCCGCAGCAGCAATAATCGGACTACCAATAGCCGCAAATATATCTACACCATTATGAGTACCGCCTCGCCTTAAGCCATTTGCACCAACAGAACTGTGGTAGTCAGACACGATAACAGGAGCCTGCTTGGGTACTTTGACTAAAACGTCGTGTGCTTTGCGAGTAATATTCTTCCACGCATGAACACGACCATAAAAGCCTGTTTGTTGGAGTTCTGCTAATGGCGAAGTTTTTGCAGATGCAGGCATACTGACGGACAGGCCTGACAAAAGTAGTAACGTCACCGAAAGATTTATTGAATTCGGGATACTTAAAGTCATGATATTTTTATTTTGAGTTTAGGTTCGGGGTACAAAGCCTAAAGCTTTTGTTTATCATCACATTGGTTTGCTGAACCTTGATTTAACTTAGACTTAATTTCAGACTTACGGGGGGCTGAACACTAAGTCTTTTACTAGCTAAGGACAAATCAATTAAAGAACAACCAAGGTATTATCATTACACATGATTGATAAATACCTGGGCCTAAGAACCCCAAATATTTATACGTTACAGAGAACATTTATTTTAAAAACACCCATTGAAAGCTCAAATTATTCGCAGCAACACGTATTTATATTTAACTGAAACGTATCTCTGGTACCCGCTAACTTAGAACTTACCCACTAAGTTAAGGAACCAGCCTTCCGCACTTTCTATCTTATCTGACAAATCATCGTTGAAGTCAGTGAAGTTATAACCGACACCTAACTTCAAGTTTTGTCCAATCTGGCGGTCCACTGAAACCATCGCACCGTGTTGTGTATCTTTTGATTCAATAGAGTCTAACCAATGGTACTGTGCCATTAGGTCCCAGTTGTGAGTCATGTGATAACGAGCACGTGCTGACGCAAGTGTTGCATTATTCTTGCTCCACTCACCCGTGTTACGGTCACTACGAACTTCGCCTTGCTTATAAGCTACCTTACCGCCTATTTCCCAGCGTTGGTTTAGCTGGTAACTATTTTCTAGACTAGCGATCAGCGACTTCTCATCGACTTCATCACTTTGGTTAACCGGTGATAAGTCATACTGGTAAGTCACTCGACCCAATATATTATGGCGATCATTATTTACAGGACGATAAGCAAACCCTACTCCTGCTTCTGCAAACATCGCATCAAGGTCGTTATCCAACTGATCCTTTGTTTCTGAGTAGTTAAGCTTCCCCTGCACACGTAGCGATGGGCTAACACGATGATTCACTTTGTTAGTCGTGACAAACTGCTTTGTGTGCTCACTCTCACCTTTATCATTTCTAAACTCAACACGAGCACTTGCTTCGGTATGATCCTGTTTATAGTTCAATCCAACCGTTAGCGCATCACGGTCAACCGTACCGCCGCTGGTTTGCTCTAACGTTGCTTGCTGGTATGAGAACGTCGTATTGAGCTTGTTATTCAACTTATAATCTAGACCAAACGTATTACCTAAGCCAGCCTGTGCATCTTCATGTGTGTACTGATGCTCCGTATAAACTTTTAGCTGATCTGATACCGACTTTCGTTGACCAATAGTCACGATATTACGCTCTTGATTATCACCACTATCTCTCGCCATGGTGTAATTTGTATATAGGTCGTAATCATTTGACGCTTTGTAGCGTGCACCAATAAGCGCAGAGTCACCGCGATCACCTGAACTCACTTCAGCATTTAGATCAACCTTTTTACTTAAATTTGACGTCGCGCCTAGTGTTAATAGATCATTACTTTCATAACCCCCTGACTCCGCAATTGTGCCCTGTGCGATCGCGTAAACATTGAAGTCTTTGCTAAAACCATAACCTAGTTTAAGCGCAGCTAACGTTCCTTCACCATCATTATCACTGTTCACGAGATCTTTCTCAGTAACCTGGCGAACCTCAGCAGCGACTGTCACTTTTTCACTGACTTTATAGTCAGCCTGCAAGCTAATTGACGTGTCTTTTGACGTTGCTTCTACTTCTAACAGCGTTGCTTTTAACGATGCTTTTAAGCTCTCTGTCAATGTGACTAGTGCCGAGACACCCGCGTCAATAGTATCAATGGTAGTGTCAGTATTTGCACTTGAGAAACCTGCTTCACGATGCTTATACCAAGCGCCGATAGAGCCTTCTTTGCTGCTGTAATCTTTAAGGTTTGCACGCGCTTCAATACTATAAGCAGCACCTTGAGTATCTGTGCCTACCTCGCTAGCGTTACTACTAAACGGCGAGAAATTTAAACCACCGTCAGATGATAAGAAACTACCCAGCGTTTGGTTTGACTCACTTTCAGCGTACTCACCTTTAATGTAAGTCCCTATCGCTTTTTGGATTGTTAAATCAATACCTTGGTGGTTATAGTCATCCGTATCACGGCTCTCATGAATAACCGTTCCACCAATCGCAATATTATTCGTTAACCAGGCTTTACCACGTGCACCATAACTGACGTTATCACTTTCAAAATCACTGGGTACATACTCATAATCCACCATCAAAAACACTTGACTTCCGTCCAGCGCATTGTCTTTTATCAGTGACGAGTTCGCCTGCTTTACCACTTGTAACAGTGGACGATTCAGAATGATGCGGCCTTGATAGTCATCAATTTGATAATCCTGACCTTCAACCAGTACGACGCTCTCAATCGCACGCTCACTGTTTTCATTCTCTCGAACTTCAATCCAGATTTTCTCTGAACCATCGACAATGTCTTTATCTTTTAAGTAGTAAAGACTACCACCTGTTCCTAAGAACTGGTTATGTCGGTAAGCCGACTGCGTTTCAGAACCGAACACTGAAACATCCGTTCTATTATCACCACGGCTAGTGACTTGAGTACTCTTGTGATTAAGCTTTGCACCATACAAACTACGGTTAAACGAGCTTAACTCTGTCCCCGTGAAATCAGTATTAAAGTTACCCCAAAGCGCCTTTGACTTGTCCCAGTCAACACGCACATACAGCTTACCTTGGCTATCGGTATCATCAACCAGTGTCGAGTCATCACCGTAAACTGGGTAGTATTGCTCTGGGTCTAAACGACGGAAAATACTCTCTGGGTCTTTCTTATGAATGTCATCAAAGATGTCTTCAATCGGCGCTGTCTCAGTATCCATTTGTGCCGTGAGCAGGTACTTACCCTGCACTTTGCCTTTCAGATAAAAAGCCAGTCGTCCATTAACAAAGATGTCACCATCTAACTGCTCATCGCCGTCACTTAAGGTTTCTAAGTTTCCACCCACGCTGCCTTCACCCGCTGTAATATCAGCAAGTCCAATCATAAACAGGTACTGCCCATCCAACTTAATGTCTAGGTTTTTGGTGTATTGCTGCTGAGCGTTGTCGGTGATGTTTACGGCAAACTGATACTGCCCTTCAGGCAAAATCGTTTCAGTCACAAACTTACGTTCCGATAAAGTCATCGGGTTGCCGTTAATAGTGATCCTATTACCTTCGACAATGTCACGACCAGATACTCTAACGCTAGAACCATATACAGGGATCGTTTGCAGTCTTAAGTTACTCTCGAGAGCATTAGAACCTGATAACACAACAGGTTCGTCGACCTGATTTTTATAGTAGCTTTTCAGCGCAATAGAGCGTGTATTAGTCTCATCAACATGACCATCTTTACCTGTTGCACGCAACACATAAACCAGTCGATCACCTGACTGCAGTTCCTCTCTATTCGCTGTTTTTCCATCCCACTTAACTGTCTGATCAATCGCTAATTCATTGCCTTTAAACTGAGCGAGTGGCGTTGTAAAGTCTTCGTCTGTTTCGTTGTAAACAGTCAATACCCAATGATCAATGTAATGAGCATAGTTAGTACTTAGCGTAAAACTCATGGGAGTCACAAAAGCACCCTCATGAACGGTAACACTGCTAGCGCCGGTCACATTAAGCTTTGGCGTTACTTTACTCGGGTCTTGTGTGACCCAGACCACACCACCATCATTTAAAGCGATGCTTCGGTTAAATGCCTTTTTCGTTTGTCCTTTGGTAAAGTCAGTAGTAGAGACCTCATTAAAATGATTGGGGTTTGTCTCACTACTATCTTTAGTAATAATGGTTAACGTGTAGTCGGCAGTACTGATCGTATTTGAACCACTCGTCGTTTGCGCAACAACGGCCACAGAGCAAAATACTAGGCCTGATACGACTGATAAGAGCGAGCTTTTAGCGCTTGGAATCAATCGTTGATATGAAAACGAGTTCGATAATACAGCGGCTAATTTGTTCTTCATGGGGTATACCTTTATTTTTATTATTAGGGGTGTATTCCTGATAATTTAATTTTCTAGTGCTTAGTTTTTTTATTATTTTTATTATTTAGCACATATCTAATTTTGGTCGATCAGGGAGTGCCCAAAGGCACTCCCCAAAACTCACTGACTACTCACTTCCACTCGAACGCCTGTCATAAGCTGATGACCTAGTCGCTCAAGTAAATAGGCTTGGATACTATGAGCACGTTGCTTAGCTAATACTAGACGGGCTTGTGGGGTCAAATCTGTCTGACCAGACATACCAATAATGATATGACCTTGACCATATTGCTTAATATTACGAGCAATATTATTTAGCGCCACCCTATTACTCGCCTTGATAGAGGCTCTACCCCTATCAAAGAAAGAAGCGTTCAATCTAGCTTGAGCGACTTGCTCCAAGCGTTGCTCTAGTTTTACACCGAAGTTGATTCTTTCCAATGCCGCACCAGTCAAACGTAACACCCTAGGGTTTTCCGTCGTAAAGCGAGCACCTTGCGGTAACGTTGCTGAGTCTACTTTAATAATAAAGTTCTGACCCATACCACGTGTTCCACCATCAACATCTGGGATGTTATATCGACCATGTTCATCAGTTTCAATAACCAAGCCTTTCACTGTCGCTAGACGCACACCCGGAAGACCTTCTTCTTGGATACCGTAGTTAGTAATTGTAATCTCAATGACACTCATCACTTGTGCTGGCTGACGCATTGCCACTACCGATGTTGGCGTTGGAACACCATCAATTAGTCGTGTTGTGACTCGAATATCTTGAGCGGTCAGACTCTTCGCCTTATCGCCAACATGAGACTCAGTTACATGACCATTTCTATCAACGGTGATCATCGTGCCCTGCTCCGTTGTTACCTTGAAGTCATTCTTTCTACTTCTAGGCATACGAACCACTTTGCGGTGTTTAGCTGGGTTATCCAGCACGCTAACACGCGCATTCAAATCACCAAGATTTAGACCGTTCCAACCAAAGTAGTCACTTTTAACAGCAATACCGGTCGTGTAAGCAGGATCTTGATAACCATCACCATCACGGTCATGGAAAACTTTACCGATCAATGTTGCCTGACCAGTAACCGTATCAGCGACCGTTTCTACCGAAGCTGTTGCGATATTTGAAGCAATATCAGTCAGAGAACCAACAGCAAACGCTTGCGCTGTATTCACTGAACTACCTTGAGGTGCAGCAGTACCCACTCTGACTAAGTAGCCAATTTGAGCTTTCTCTGACTGACCCAAAGTAATCGACTTAAAGCGCACAGGGTCCGTACCTGTAACCCTTGTCGTCGGATACGTATCATCGTCTGTTCCAAACGTACCATCGGCACCTGCATGGGTTAGCTTCACGTTTGTTGACGCTAGCTTGAAGCCCTTAGGTAGGTTGTCATTAATATCAAATACGATCTCTTCTTCCGTTAAGTTCTCAGCTCTAATTGTGTAGTAAAGCTGGTCTCCAACACTGATCTGCTGCTTGTTCACTGACTTAGATAATAAGATTGAATTATCATCAAGGTCAGGGTTAGCAACAATCACAGGTGCTAGTGGTAAAGGAATATTTATCGACTGCCCTGCGACCAAGACTCCATTCGTTCTTTGGGTTGAGATCAGCGTACCCTCGGCATCGTAAAACTCTACCGTGTACTCCGCTGGGATCAGACCTGTGATCGAGTAGTTACCTTGAGCATCAGTCACTGTCGTCGCAACGACATTTCCGTCAGCATCTTTGATCTTTAACGTCCAACCGGCTTTACGTTCCTCATCTGCATCGATAACACCATCTTGGTTAGTATCAATCCAAACAACACCCGTAATCGCTGCTGGCTCTTCATAGTCAATACTCACTGTTGCGACGTTAGACTTATTACCAGACAGGTCAGATACCGTATAAGAAATATCCGTTGGGTCACCTACAAAGCCAGCTTCAGGTGTAAATGTAATCGCACCTGTTGTTGGATTAACCACCCAAGTACCTTCTCCAGCAACCACTAAAGTCGTCACTGACTCACCTGAAGGATCAATCATCTTCACTGAGGTAGGATCTAGCTTACTCTCTGAATCACTGTCATTACCCACTGTTTCAACCGTTACAGGCTGACCCAATGGTTGATTTGGCGCTGAGCTATCGTTTTGCGCCACTGGCAATTCGTTTGGCTCGACCACAATCGTGACCATCGCAACTTGGCAGTTTGCTGGTGTAGACAGATCACATAACTCATATTCCATCTCATAAGTACCGGCTTGAACCGTCGCATCCGTGCTTACCGCACCTGTTGCTGGGTCAAGCGTGATACCTGCTGGCCATATACCCGCTGGCCATGTACCTGACTCTGCAATCGTCGCATTACCGCCTGTTCCTAGTTGCACAGCTTGACCATTGATTGTGTCGCCATCAGTAATGTCAGCAATTGGTGTCGCAGGTATACCTGCTACCGATGTGCCTGCGTCATCATTAGGAGTAACTTCACCCGTCACAGTAATCATGATTGTCGCTGTTTCACAGTTTGCTGGCGTTAGTAGGTCACACAATTCATATTCAATTGTGTAAACACCTGGCTGGACCGTCGCACCAGTGCTTACCGCACCTGTATCAGGGGCAAGCGTAATACCTGCTGGCAATATACCTTCTGGCCATACACCTGAAGGTGCGATGGTTGCATTACCGTCAGTACCTAGTTGAACAGGCTGACCATTGATCGTATCGCCTTCAGTGATATTCGCAATCGGCGTTGCAGGCACACCTGATACCGACGTACCTGCACTATCACTTGGTGTTACTTCAGGGTCTGCATAAGTAACGGTTAATGTTGCTTCGTTTGAGGTATTACCATCGCTATCGTTCACTGTGTAAGTGATCGGTGTTGGGTTACCTGCTAATGTCGCGCTCGGTGTGAACATGACATTACCTAAAGCATCAACGGTGTACGTACCATCATCATTCGTAAAGCTTGAATCAATACTGGCTGTTGTTGATCGAGATCTACCGTTGCTGGATCAATCGTGCTGTCAAAGTCCAAGTCATTACCAACAACTGCTAAGAGCGTAGTTGGATTCGTTGAAGAAGGAGCACCAAGATTAGCCTCTACGTCATCCATCGCAATGGGTGCTGCGCCGTACGTGATCGTCAGCGTCGCTTCATTTGAGGTATTTCCATCACTATCATTTACTGTGTAAGTGATTGGCGTTGGGTTACCTGAAAATGCTTCATTTGGCGTGAAGGTTACGTTACCTAGCTCATCAACATTATATGTTCCATCTTCATTAATCAGCGTCGAATCAACCCATGGCGTTGTAGGATCAAGATCCACCGTCGCTGGATCAATCGTACCGTCTGGAGCTGAATCGTTACTCCCTACTAATGGCAGTGTCGTTGGGTTCGTCGGTGAAGCTGTGCCCAAGTTCGCTTTTACATCAGCAACAGCTACTGGCGCTGTTCCGTAAGTCACTGTCAGCGTTGCTTCATTTGAAACATTACCAGCGTTGTCGCTCACTGTGTAAGTGATCGGCGTAGGGTTAGCTATCAACGTTTCGTTTGGTGTAAAGGTGACATTACCTAAGGTATCTGCCCTATACATACCATCGTCATTAGTAAATACAGAATCAATGCCTGGCGTTGTAGGATTAAGATCTAAAGTTGCTGGATCGATCGTGCCATCAGCATCCGAATCATTACCACCTACCAATGGAAGTATGGTTGGATTCGTCGGTGAAGGCGTTCCTGAGTTCGCTTCTAAATCATCAACCGCTACCGGTGCTACGCCATAAGTCACTGTCAAAGTGGCTTCGTTAGACGTATTGGCATCATTATCATTCACCGTGTAAGTGATCGGCGCTGGGTTACCTGTCAATGTTGCGTTTGGTGTAAAGATTACGTTACCTAGCGCATCAACATTATACGTACCATCTGCATTAATCAGCGTCGTATCAACCCACGGTGTCGTAGGGTCGAGATCCACTGTCGATGGGTCAATCGTGCCATCAGGGTCTGAATCGTTACTCCCTACTAGCGTTAGCGTTGTTGGATTTATTGGCGAAGAAATACCTAAGTTAGTCGCCTCATCATCCGTCGCAACTGGCTTATTACCGTAAGCAATGGTTAGTGTTGCTTCATTCGAGGTATTACCATCGTTGTCGTTCACTGTGTAAGTGATCGGCGCTGGGTTACCCGTCAATGTTGCACTTGGTGTAAACGTGACATTACCTGCAGCATCGAGCCTGTACATACCATCATCATTAGTGAATACCGAATCAATGCCTGGCGTTGTAGGATTAAGATCTATTGTTGCTGGATTAATCATACCGTCAGGATCTGAGTCGTTACTTCCTACTAATGGCAGTATCGTTGGGTTTGTTGGTGAAGGAGCGCCAACGTTCGTCGCCGTATCATTCATCGCAACTGGATCACTACCGTAAGCGATCGTTAGTGTTGCTTCATTTGAGGTATTTCCATCGTTATCGTTCACTGTGTAAGCGATCGGCGTTGGATTACCTGTCAGTGTTGCGCTCGGTGTGAACGTTACATTTCCTGCTTCATCAACCGCATAAGTACCATCACCGTTGGTGAATGTAGAATCGATACCCGGCGTTGTAGGGTCTAAGTCAACCGTCGCTGGATCAATTGTGCCATCCAAGTCTGAGTCATTACCGCCTACCAGTACAAGAATGGTTGGATTCGTCGGTGAAGGTGCACCTGGGTTCGTTGCTAAATCATCAACCGCAACCGGTGCTGTGCCATAAGTCACTGTTAGAGAGGCTTCATTCGACGTATTACCGTCGTTATCATTCACCGTATAAGCAATCGGCGTTGGATTACCTGTCAATGTTGCACTTGGTGTAAACGTAACATTACCAGCGGCATCGACTACGTAATTACCGTCAGCATTAGTGAAACTCGTTTCTATAGCTGATGTTGTAGGGTCTAAATCAATAGTCGAAGGGTCAATCGTGCCGTCAGGATCTGAATCATTACTCCCTACTAATGGTAGTGTTGTTGGATTTGCTGGTGAAGGAACGCCAAGGTTCGCTTCAAAGTCATCAACAGCAACAGGCGCTGTGCCATAAGTTACTGTTAGAGTGGCTTCGTTTGAGGTATTGCCGTCGTTATCATTCACCGTATAAGCAATCGGCGTTGGATTACCGGTCAATGTTGCACTTGGTGTAAACGTAACATTACCAGCGGCATCGACTGTGTAAGTACCATCAGCATTAGTGAAACTCGCATCTACGGCTGGTGTTGTAGGATCTAAGTCCACTGTCGCTGGATCAATCGTGCCGTCCGGATCTGAATCATTACTCCCCACTAATGGCAGTGTCGTTGGGTCTGTTGGTGAAGGAACACCTAAGTTCGTCGCGGTATCATCCATTGCGACTGGCTCATTACCGTAAGCAATCGTTAGTGTTGCTTCATTTGAGGTATTACCATCGTTATCGTTCACGGTGTAAGCGATCGGCGTTGGATTACTGGCCAGAGTTGCGTTCGGTGTGAACGTTACATTACCTGCGGCATCAACCGCGTAAGTACCCTCACCGTTGGTGAATGTAGCATCGATACCCTGCGTTGTAGGATCTAAATCAACCGTCGCTGGATCAATTGTTCCATCCGAGTCTGAGTCATTACCGCCTACCAGTACAAGAATGGTTGGATTCGTCGGTGAAGGTGTACCTGGGTTCGTTGCTAAGTCATCTACCGCTACAGGTGCAGTACCATAAGTCACCGTCAAGGTAGCTTCGTTTGAGGTATTGCCATCGTTGTCGTTCACTGTGTAAGTG
>NZ_QGKL01000005.1 GCF_003172895.1 Leucothrix arctica
CTGCAAGATACAACCAAGTTGAACCCGACCAAATATAAGTGACATCACCCGCCCAAACTTGATTTGGCTTGCTCGGCTGAAACTGCCGATTAAGCACATTTGGTATGCTTAGGTGTACTTTTTCTGCCTTTGCGTAGCGGTGAGTAGGTTGCTGGCGACTCACTAGACCTGCTTGTTTCATGAGTTTTCTCACTAACCATCGGCTGACGTTAAAACCAGTACTAACAAGCAGTGTAACTAAGCTTCGCTGACCTGCTGACCCTCCACTTAGGCCAAACCAGCGCTTGAGCTCCGCGATCAGTTTAAGGCGTTGTGGTGAAACAGTTTTAGATGGTTTGCACCAGTAACGGTAACTACTTCGGTTGACCGCCAATACTCGACATAAACGGCTGACACTGTGGCTCTCTTGCTGCTGACGGATCAGCGCAAACCTTTGATTGAGTCCTGCATCAAGAGAGCTGAAGCCTTTTTTAGGATGTCGTTATCGCCTTCCAACCGTTTGATTTTACGTTCAAGCTCACGAATTTTAAGTTGATCAGAGGTCAGTGGTGCAGCGCTAGAAAGCTGACCGTTACGCGCTTGTTTAAGCTGTCTTGCCCATTTATCGACCGTCGATTTTCCTAATCCTAAACTCTCTGAGACGTCCTTAACATTGCGCCCTTTATCGACGACCTCTTGAGCAACTTCAAGGCGGAACTCGGGTGAGTAGGTTGGTCTGGTTCGTTTTGTCATATTTACACCTGCTTAGTTAAAGTGAGTTTATCACCTCTAATCAGGTGGCCAAATTTAGTGTGCCACTACAGTTCAGCATGGGCGTGTTGCCATAAACCACAAGTCGCGGCAAAGCTTTCATTCACACAACCTTCTACTGCATTTTCCAAAGCTATTTCAAATAAAGAGCGAAGTTGAAACTCATCAACAATGAATTCAGGTATTTCAGTGTTATAGCCTTTTGAAAGATTACTGGCCATTTTAGTATGCCTAGCTTCTTCCGCTATTGCCTTGCGGGCTAGCTGGATTAATTCTTGTGGGGCTTCATAGGCTTCTAGTTCTCTAACTAAGTACTGAAAGGCTGTTATAGCTGCTTTTTCCATCATAGCCATGTTAGCAAAGTAATTACCTAATAGACTGTGTGTGCTGGATATTGTTATTGGCTTCATACCGGCCGGCATACGACCAGGAATCGGGCGTGGTGCTGGGCTAAAACAACCTGGTTTATTTGACTCTGGGTATTTCACCTCAGTGTAGGAAACTTTGCAGCTGACGAGTTCGTAGTTTTTAGGTGTAGGTGTGACATTACATTGGCTTGCTTTGAAGTTTTTAAACTCTGTTTTGGCTTGGTAATATCTTGGTAGTGCATATTTTGCTGTTCTTTCACATAACTCTAAACACTGCTCAGCGGTTATTGTTTCTTCTTTAGTAAAGCCAATTGTGGATCTTACAGAGATAGTTTTATTGATAGGCTTGCTACTTAAAGGAGTGCCACAAGGGTGAGCTGGCTCTGGTGGACTTTCTTGTGATTTAATTGTTTCTGCTGGCATGCAAGCTACGGTTGCTGTGATAGGTAGAGCAGCTATTACAGCTTTGCGTAAGATGTTCTTTAATTGGCTATGATTCATGTGTAACCCCTGTTTATACCATCGTTAATAATCTGTTATTTATGTCTTTATTATAGGCATAAAGGGGGGTGCTGTTTTAGCCTAAATTATTATGCGTTCTAGTGTTGGATAAGGAATCTAGAAAGAATGATATTTATCTTTCAGAGTTATACTACGGAAAAAGCATTAATGACTCATGGTACATAGGGAGTCATTATCACCCTTTCTGCCGATGCATCAACTCAGTCAACGTCCGCAAACTATAAGCAACAGCAAATAGAGCAACCGCTGTATTAAGCCACTGTCCAGTAGAATAAGGCGTCTTATTGATAATCGACCAGATAGCGCAAAGCAACACCACACCATACAAGCCCATCTTCACATTGGTATTAATCTCAGCCTCTAAGCGATTATTCAAAACTACTGCCAACCAAGCTGTCAACCAGCCCACTAAGGCACCAAAAATAACATCACTAGGCCAGTGAACACCTAAAGCAATACGACTTAGGGCTATCAGCGCGGCCATACCAAACAACAGTCCACTCGTTAATTTCACGTTATTCCAAAAACTAACTAAGCCCATCATGACAAAAATAACTAGTGTATGGCCTGATGGAAAACTCGGTGATTGGATGTCTGGCCCAATAAGATTGAATTCACCCTCCGCCAACACATGATTAGGTCGTGGAAAGTCAAAACCATGCTTCAAGCTGTAGTTGGCAACTAGACTAATCAAAGAGCAGATTAAAAGCGCACGAACAAAGTTTGGTTGTCTAAAGAAAATGACAAAGGTCAGCAGAGGAGCAACCCAAGGATCAGATAGGGTGGTTGTGAACTCCCAAAAGCTAGCAGGTAACGCACTAAATGACTCATTCAAAAATAAAAATAATGATTTATCAAAACCTGAGAGCAAAGTTGTAGCTAGCAGTAAAACTAAGCTAATAACTGTAATTAGCGGAAATGAAGGTGCGGTATGTTTTAAGTTGTTACTCATGATTTTTTTGCCGCTGAAATAACTATCGCTAACCATGCCAAGATCATAAGTAAGCCACCGATAGGCGTGATCATGGCGAATTCTTTAATACCGGTTAGTACATAGCAATACAAACTACCGGAAAACAGTAGGGTGCCGAATAGCATCAACCAACCGCCGATATTCAACCACTTATTGGCTAAACCATACTGAGAAAGTATAAACACCAAGATTAGCCCCAGTGCATGATAGAATTGGTATCGCGCAGCAGTTTCGAAAGTGGCTAGTAGCGTCACATCTTGTAAGTGTTTCTCGAGACTATGAGCGCCGAAAGCACCAAATACGACACTTAATGCTGCGAGCGCAGCGCCAAATATCAAAAACTTTTTAAATTCAGGCACTAAGAATCCCTATGACGGATAAACGATTATTGTACCGCGTCATTTTAAAGCTAATGGCGGCGGCTGGCATTATCGCACTACTGATGGTGTTTTTAAACGCTACCTTTAATAGTGGGGGTGATATCGATGAGGTGTCGCCTGTTATTTCAAGTGAAGTGGTTTATTTGAAGCTAGCAAACGTAGAAGAGGGGAAAGTCACCACGGTTATTTGGGAAAATAAGCGTGTGGGGGTTATTAAGCGAAGTAGCCAAACTCAACTTGGTCTCATGCAGCAATCTAGTAAAGCACCTGAAGCATCAATAATTGACTTAGAGAGTCATCCTTGGCGTTCAATTGATGCAACTTACTTTGTTTATTATGACAAAGGAGACTCTGGTTACTGTCCGTTATTTTTTGAACGAGAAAACTTTAAAGACACCTGCTCAGGTATTCGTTATGACTTAACGGGAAGGCAGGATGGAGGAACGAAAACATTAGGTGTTCCTCCATACCATTTTTCTAATACAGGTGAGTTAGCGGTCGGTCGTTGGACAGCCGATTACTGACAGTGTGATGTGTTATTTCCACTTTCATCGACAGACTCTATAAAAGTGCCGGACATACAATCTGTAATAGTTTCAGGGCCATAGATTGTTGGTGCGGATAATACATTGCTCATATCCCAGTTTTCATTAGGATCAAATACGTGCATAACTGATGTGACATCCGTTGTAAAGAATGGTGAATCAACGAACTGTTTGGTTGTTTTGGATAATCCAAACAGACCTTCAGCACTTACATCACCGCTGTTTTCATTAGCTATTTTGATTAATGAAAGTGTGCGATGACCGTAATTACTGGATGAGTCGTCGTATAGGTACGTATAAATAGCGCGTGCAATAGGTTCGTAAACCGTTGGGTAGGCTGAGGAGTTTCCAGAGGTGTGGCGTGACAGGTTTTCGGCCTGAGCCATCCAGTCGGCATTTGTGCCTACCTCAACATCAGCATAGCCGCTTAGGCGTGCCGATGGACTCGCATATAGTCCATAAGAATGTGAAAACTCGCCTGAGTCAGATAGTTCGTTTGCATAGCTACTACTGGAATGAATAAGTTCTGGTGAAATTCCTTCAAATGGTTCTAATCCACGCGCACACCGCTCGCTGTTAACCAAAAACAACCCTTTTTCGGAGCTAGTCATTGCATTCCAATCAGCTTGTTGAGGCATTAGGAGTTTTTGTTTAATGGTTGGGTCGAGATTACGGGCTGTGTTAAATGAGCTAGCGATTTGTTCAACACTGACAGGTTCGTAAGCTTCTGGGCCAGACCAAGAGGTATCATCCCAATTGTCTTCTACAAAGGTATCAGTGAATAAGCTTTCGGTCGTTGCATTAGCTGAGCAAATGAAGCTTAGCTTACCGATTTCAGGACTGGCTGCAATGTCAGTACCCGTGTCTAAGTTGGTATCTTCGCTGATACTATTGTTACCGTCATCAGTACCGCTGCTCGAACCACCACAGGCGGCTAATAGTAGTGAGGTAATTAATATGAGGGGAAGTTGTTTGATCATGACTGTGCTCCAACGATAGTGTTTTTCGCACTTATAATCGCATGGCGCCCATATAATTAAGCTGAATAAGCCAGAGTATTTACTTGTGGCGTGTGCCTAAGTACACGTCATAACGAATCGTCTTACCGCGAATATCAAAATCAGGCTTACGATCATTCAATGTTTCAGCGCGCAAAGGACGTTTCACAATAATCCGTTCAACCGCCCGCTGTAACGCAATATCCAACAACTCAGGACTGTCCTGATCATCCCCAACCACATCATGAAAAAACCGCATTTCCTTCTTCACTTGTGCCTGTTTACCACGCTCAGGAAACATAGGGTCTAAGTAAATAAGCTGCGGATAGTCTTCTGGATCAAGCGCTTTTAGAAAATCAATCGAAGGTTGTTGAACAAGTCTCATACGCGCTGATATTTCTTGAACATCTTCATCGCCACTACTGTCAGCTCGCGCTAATGCGTCACTCAGCAGTAATTGCACAACAGGGTTGCGCTCTAACATAGTGACATGACAACCCAGCGTAGCCATGACAAACGAGTCACTGCCTAAACCTGCGGTTGCATCAATAATCGTTGCATTGGGGAATTTTTGTAGACCCAGTGCTTTGGCTAAGCCCTGTCCTTTCCCTCCACCAAATAATCGTCTGTGACGTACTTTACCTTCAACAAAGTCAGCAAAGATTGCTTTTGTATTTGGTTGGTTAGGGCTAAACAACTCAAGGCGAGCGGTACTTTTGTGTAAGACATACTGCGCTTCTGACGCATCGCTATAAAGCGGGCAGCGAAGCAGTTTAGATAGTTCTTCTAAATCAGCGGGTGGGCATTGTTCATGCCCACTCACTGCTAGTGTTACATTCATGCTCATCAGTAATGAGGCGGTGGTGTTTCATCTTTTTCAGATGCGATGTTACTGCCAGTATTGCCGCCGCCTAACTTATCCTGAAGGTTTTTCACCTGCTCTTGCAATATCTCCATTTGAGTACGCTGGTCATGAACCAAGCGATTCAAAGTATCAATTACATCATCCTGCTGCGTGAGCAAGATTTCGAGGTTAGTTAAGCGTTCTTCATTACGATCACTCATGAATTAACCTTTACGACCTGCGCCAATACGTAGGCGTAGTGCGTTTAGCTTAATGAAGCCTTCAGCATCTGCTTGGTTGTAAGAACCTTCGTCATCTTCAAACGTCGCGATCTTCTCATCAAACAGGCTGTCTTTTTCAGACTTACGTCCAACAACGCTAACAGAACCTTTGTAAAGCTTCATGCGAACGTCACCGTTTACGTGAGTTTGAGATGCATCAATCATCGCCTGCATCATTTCACGCTCAGGACTCCACCAGTAACCGTTGTAGATCATCTCAGTGTACTTAGGCATTAGCGCATCTTTAAGGTGACCCACTTCACGATCAAGAGTCAGTGACTCAATACCACGGTGTCCCTTCATCATGATGGTTCCACCCGGTGTCTCGTAACAGCCACGTGACTTCATGCCCACGTAACGGTTTTCAACGATGTCTAAACGGCCAATACCGTTGTCGCCACCAATCTTATTTAAAGTCTCAAGCATGGCTGCTGGAGATAGACGCTCACCGTCTAGTGCAACAGGGTCACCTTTTTCATAAGTTAGTGTGATGTACGTTGCTACGTCTGGTGCATCTTCTGGAGATACAGACCAACGCCACATGTCATCTTCAGCTTCTGCCCAAGGATCTTCAAGTATGCCACCTTCATAAGAAATATGAAGCAAGTTAGCGTCCATTGAGTAAGGCGACTTAGTCTTAGCTTTTTGGTAATCAACAGGGATGTTGTGCTCTTCTGCGTACTTCATCAGAGACTCACGAGAGTTCAAGTCCCACTCACGCCAAGGCGCGATAACCTGTACACCTGGCTTAAGCGCGTAAGCACCTAGCTCGAAACGTACTTGGTCGTTACCTTTACCCGTTGCGCCGTGAGATACCGCATCCGCGCCAGTCTCGTTTGCAATTTCGATCAAACGCTTAGCGATCAATGGACGTGCAATTGACGTACCTAGTAGGTATTCGCCTTCATAGATAGCGTTAGCACGGAACATTGGGAATACGTAGTCGCGAACAAACTCTTCGCGCAAATCTTCAATGTAAATCTCTTTGATGCCCATTGCTTTAGCTTTAGCACGAGCTGGCTCAACTTCTTCACCCTGACCGATGTCAGCAGTAAATGTTACTACCTCGCATCCATAAGTTTCAGAAAGCCATTTAGCGATGATAGAGGTGTCGAGACCGCCTGAGTAGGCAAGTACAACTTTATTGACAGATTGCGACATATTAATTCTAGCCTGAGGTGTTCAAAAGAAAAGTATTATACGCGGAATCCTGTAAAATGCGCCCCATGCAAATACAAAAAAATTACCCTTTAAAGGCACTAAATAGCTTTGGTGTGTCCATTTCAGCTGATTTGTTCACAAAACTAGTGTCAACGAGTGATGTTGACCAGTTAATTCAATGGCGAAAAGATAATCCTGACACATCTTGTTTGCTCATTGGCGGCGGTAGCAATATGCTCTTTCGCGATGATTTTTCAGGGCTTGCAGTGTCGGTTGCTTTGTCTGGACGAGCGCTGACTTCTGAAGATGATGATGCGTATTACATATCAGCGGCTGCGGGTGAAAATTGGCACGAGTTTGTGCGTTGGACGATTGATCAAGGTTATGCCGGTTTAGAAAACTTGTCTTTGATCCCCGGTACGGTAGGTGCAGCGCCTATGCAAAATATTGGTGCGTACGGTGTTGAGTTGGGCGATAGGCTTGAGCGCTTGAGTGCGGTTGACCTGATAACAGGTGAGCGACGCGTGTTTAGTAATGAAGACTGCGAGTTTGCGTATCGAGATAGTTTCTTTAAACGCCAACCAGCAGATAGTTGGCTAATTGAGTCAGTGACTTTCCGTTTGGCTAAGCAGCCAGAGTGGGTGGTGGCATATGCAGGTGTTGATGCTGCGTTAGATGGGCAAGAACCCTCTGCTCGATTGATTAGTGATGTGATTATTGCATTGCGTCAAAGCAAGTTACCTGACCCTAAGGTAATTGGTAATGCGGGGAGTTTCTTTAAAAACCCTATTATGGGGACCGCTGAGTGGGAAGCTTTGAAAGTGCTATTTCCTAATCTTCCTGGTTATCCACAGAAAGACGGTAGTGACACGGTTAAAACATCTGCAGGCTGGTTGATTGATCAGTGCGAGTGGAAGGCATTTCGTGATAAAGATGCAGGGATTTATGAAAAGCACGCACTGGTGTTGGTGAATCATGGTGAGGCTAGTGGGGCGGAAATTTGGGCGCTGGCAGAGCGAGTGATTGGTTCGGTGAGTAGCAAGTTTGGGATTGTGCTTGAGGCTGAGCCGAGAGTAATTGCTTAAAAAGCGTTTAAAATTTAGAGGAGATATAAATCATGATAATACGGTGTTTCGTTCTTTCGGTAGCGCTTATATCTTCTGTATTTTTAGGGGCTGACCAACAAAATAGTCCATCATTAGTTGGGAAAGATAATACTACGTCGACAGCGGGTCAGCTTGAAGTTAACCAAGGCGGCCAGTTCACTCGCTCTTTGACAGCCAGACCACCCACCTTAACCCCATTCCTAACGCTCATCTCAGAATCAGAGCGCATTAAAAAATACATTTTCGAAAGCTTACTAAGACAAGATCCTAGCACGGGTGAGATGGAAGGTTCTTTAGCAAAAAGCTGGAGCGTCAGTGAAGATGGCCTGACCTATACCTTTCAGTTAAACAAAAACGTCGTCTTTTCAGACGGTGAGTCTTTTGACGCTTCGGACGTTCTGTTTACCTATAACTTTCTCATGAACAAAAAAATGGATATCCCCGGCGGTAGTGGATTCCTAAAAACCATTGAAAGTGTCACAGCGCCTAACCCATATGAAGTTGTGTTTAAGTATGCGGAGCCTTACTTTCGATCGCTTAAATTAGCAGGCTTTTTACCGATACTCCCTGAGCACTATTACAAAGAATACTTAGATGATCCGGCGAAGTTTAGGTCATCAAAAACGTTAGTACTGGGCACAGGCCCTTACCAGTTAGATCGTGAAGCGAGCAGTAATTTGACGGGAAGTCAGGTCGTTTTGAAAAAGAACCCTAGGTATTGGGGTGAGTCTAAAGGGACTTTCGATAAATTGGTTTGGAAGGTCATCGATAACAGTAGCGCAAGACTCGTAGCGTTTCGAAATGGCGAGCTAGATACAATCGAAGTTGATCCTAAAGTATTTGCGGTACTGAAAAATGACAAAGACATTCTCGCTAAAAGTAATGTCTTTGAGTTTATGAAGGCTAGGCAGGGTTATACCTATATTGGCTGGAATGCGGTGAGCAATGGAAAAGAAACCTTCTTTGCTGATAAGCGTGTTCGCTTGGCAATGACTTACCTGACTGATAAGCGAAAAATAGTTGATCAAGTGTATAAAGGTTTTGCTGAGGTAGCGGATAGCCCGTTTAGTAAGCGAGGCGAACAGCATAACAAGGCGATAAAGCCTTACGAATATAACGTTGCTAAAGCTAAAGCAATTTTAGAAGACGTTGGATTTAAAGATCGCGATGGTGACGGAGTCATTGAGGATAAGTCAGGGAAGCCGTTTAGCTTTAAGTTTACCTATGCATCAGAAAGGGAAGACAGCCGTTTAGTCGCGCTTATGTTACGCGACGCCTATGCGAGAGCAGGGATTAACATGACGTTAGATCCGCAACTATCATCACGACTCTATGACATGATGGATGAAAAAAGCTACGAAGCATTGACCTCGGGTTGGTCTGGTGGTCTAGAGCTGGATATCTACTTTATGTTTCATAGTGATGAAATCAAAGGCAGTTTGTATAACTTCATTAGTTATAGAAATGACCAATTGGATGCACTGATAAATACCACAAGGAAAACGGTTGATGCCAGTGAGCGTATGGCTCTATGGCGGCGGGTGCATCAGGTGTTACACGATGACCAGCCGTATACTTTCTTGGTTCATCGTAAAAGTTTGCAGCTCGTTAACAAGCGACTGAGGAATGTGAAAGTGACTCAGTCGGGGCTAAACTTAATGTCATTACCTCTAGAGATCTACGTGCCTAAAAGTGAGCAAAAGCACTAATTAAGCGGCGGTAATAGGGGTTAGAACGAGATAACCTGAACCTTACAGAAGATACCGAGAGAGTTTGGATAAGAGAACTCTCCGTTTTCATCGATCATTTTCCAATGTGAAATCATCGTTCCTGGGTAGTTAGGTGCTTGTAGCTTAACGGTCAAAATCACATGCTCCGAAGGGTTTGTGAGTGGTACTTCTACCTCACGAGTTAGTGGAATAAGCCCCGTGAGTCGCGAATCATGCAGCTTCTCTTGGTCTGAGCTCACCGCCAAATTTTCATCGATACATATAAGTCGACGATTTACCCATGGCTCACTTCCTGTATTTTTCAACTCCCAAGACTTTTCTATGATTGCCTCGCGCGCGACAGGGCAGTTGTCTGGATAGTTAATATCAGCAATAAACCCAATGTCATCTTTAGAGAGAGTTGACTCTGTTCTTTCAGGGGTGAGCTTATCGAATTTCCACCCATGAAAAAATATACTAAATAAGTTCATAGGGTGCTCTTCTAGCGCCCGAGCGAGCATTACGAAGGTGGAAATCTTCCCATCTTTAACTTCACAGTTTAGATACTTGTTTAATGCACCTCGGCTGATATGAGCACGTTTTGCCGTTTCTGAAATAGTTAGCCCTTTCAGTTTCATTCTTTTTCTAAGATAGGCAGCAAACTGTTCTTCAGACATTTTTTATTACTTTCCTATTATTTATGACGCCTTGTTTTGTACACCAAAGTGTACATTTAGATCGTTATATTACATTGCATCGGGGATGTATTAGTAAGGAATGGTAAAAATTATGCAATTAAACAGCAATCATGAACTATATCAGCTATCTGAGACGGTAGACTGGCCATATCTTGAATTAGAGATGGATAAGCTATTTCACGTGTCTGATGCATCAAAGTGTCGCTTGATGGCAGGACTACTTTATTTGAAGATTATGACTGGGCTTTCGTCAAATGAGATTGCTTCAAAATGGCTGGAGTGTCCTTACTGGCGGTACTTTTGTGGAGTAGCGCCAACAGAGCTTTCAGATGGACTTCCATTTGCGCCTGTTGTGTTAGATATTTGGGAAAGAGAGATGTCTGGGGCTGGTAACGATAGGCTGATTTTTGCGATGCTCAAAGCATCACTTGTGAAGGCTGCGGGGACTGGTAAATAATAAGTGCATTATTTGTGCGTTACTTCTATTCCTTATTGCTAATATGATCATAACTATGAGGTGAGTATGACTATATCTGAATATTCCGTGGCGTATACGCATGAAACTGACGAAGACTTGGCGTTATTAACGAGAGACTTTTTGTGTTTTTTAGAAAACTTGCATGAAGCAGAGCACTTCCAGCGTGCGAAAGCAGATTTCCCAGAAGGTCTTTTTGAGCGATTTTTTGCTTCTGAGTTGATTGAGGCAGAAGCACTGCCTGAGAGTTGGCAAGACAAGCTCACGACGCTGGTGGCATCCATTAAAGATGGGAACGTTAAGTGTTCTGATGTCGATAAGGTATTTGGGCTAAGACGACCAAGAGCGGCTTATCAGGCAGGCTATACTCAGGCGCTTATTTTTTTAGTGATTGATGTCTTTAACAACAATCCAGATAAACCAGAACCAAAGCCTTATGAGCCTGTGTTGACGCTGATAGAGAAGCCATCTTATCGTGTGCCTTTTGTAGCGCTTTCATCGGTTACATAACTCAATATAAGTGGCTGAGTAATATACTTAATATTTAATCGGTCACTATATGATCTATTTTCTGAGTAAATACACTAATTAAAAGTGGCTGGTGTAGTATTAGCTGCTGAATTATATTTTTTACTTAAGGAAACCCGATGGAACACCACACCACAAGCATTATAGCCATAGTCGTACTATTGGTCATTAATGCTTTTTTTGTTGCTGCAGAATTTGCATTAGTTAAAGCAAAAAGCTTTAGAATCAATGTATTAGCTGATGAAGGTAGTCGCACAGCAAAGCTCACACAAAAAATCCAGCTAAACTTGGAGTCTTACTTGGCGGCTTGCCAGTTAGGAATCACCATGGCGTCACTGGGTTTAGGTTGGGTAGGGGAGCCGGTGGTTGCTGCATTACTTGAGCCGGTGTTCCACGCGCTTGGTATTCCTGAAGAAATATTACACCCGTTATCATTTGCACTGGGCTTCTTAATCTTTTCATCACTGCACATTGTTGTAGGTGAGCAAGTGCCTAAAACCTTTGCGATCCGTAAAGCTGAGCCAGTGTCTATGTGGTGTGCTTATCCGCTGTATTGGTTCTACCTGATGGCTTACCCATTAAATTGGTTGTTAAACAAAGCGTCGGGATCCATTTTGGCGTTCTTTAATGTCGAAGAAGCTAGTCATGCTGAAGTGCTTTCCGATGCTGAGATTCGAGGCATTATCGATACTTCCGAAAAACATGGTGATATGAATGCTGATAAAGCAGGTATGTTGCATAACATGTTTGTTTTTGACACTCACAGCGTTCAGCAAATTATGGTGCCACGTAACGAAATGGACGTGATCGACCTGCAAGCCCCTTGGGAAGAAACCCTGCAGTTCATGCTGTCTACTCAGCACTCTCGCTACCCTGTGTTTGATGGTAACTCCGATGCGCCAGTGGGTATCTTGCTTGTTAAAGATTTGTACAACCGTTTACTCGGTAAAGATGCACAAGACGAGCCGCTTGCGGTAGTTCGTTCTAGTTTACGTGAATGCTTATTAGTACCCGAGACACAGCCCGTTTCAGACTTATTTGAGTCGATGCGTAAGAACCGAACTCACATAGCACTCGCAATGGATGAGTACGGCAGTTTTGCGGGCGCGGTCACCATGGAAGATATTCTTGAAGAGATTGTGGGTGAAATCTCAGATGAGTTGGATATTGATGAAGCCGATTCACCCGTCGTTTGGAAGGATGATCATTGGACGTCAGATGGTTTGGTATCTCTGACTGACTTAGAGCGCATTGTGGGTGTAGACTTTGATAATAATATTGAATCAAACACTATTAGCGGTCTGTTTATGAAGCAATTAAACCGTATGCCAAATGCAGGTGATGAGATTATCGAAGAGGGTTTACGCTTCGTTGCTTTGGATATTGAAAACAACCGAGTGGGGCAGGTACAGATATTCCCAGTCACGAGTCACATAAATATTGAAATAAATAAAGAACCTCAAGTCGCTGAATAATAAGTGGTTTTTAATTTAATTCTGATAGTTTGTAAATAAATTAAAATTAATTGTGACTTTCTTTGTCTGAGGTAAGTCTCAGTTATAAGTACGAAATTTAATTATTTACAATCTATCGGAATTTACACCATGAACACAAAGAATAAGTTGGCAACTGCGGTATCAATCGCACTCCTTACTGTCAGCGGCGCAAGTACTGCTGAAGTAACTCTTTATGACTACACAGAAGCAACAAGTGCTTATGAAGATGCTTACCTTACTGGTAGCTTCAGCGCAAATGACGGTAATGGTTTTGACCAGTCTTCATACTCTGCAGCTCTAGGTTTTGATGCTGAGCGTGTATTCAGTTCTGCAAGCCGTAACACAACTATCGAAGCTGATGCTGCAGGTTCTATTTCTCGTGGTTCTGCTGATGGCGCTAACTCTGTAAGCTACTTCGATGCAGGTATTGCTGGTCAGGTTGATACATATTTCCGCCCTAATTCAAAAGGCGCATTTTGGTTCGGTGCTGCAAGTCTAGATGCTGAAAAAGATCAGGAAGACTTCGGTAGTGCTGTTGGAGTTGGTCTAGGTTACGGTCGTGTTGTTAACGCTACGCCAATGGCTAAGGCGATTCGTCTAGTTGAAGCGCTTCGTGTTCAGGGTGCTTTGAAGTCTGTACCAAGCACAGCTGCTCACCAGCAAATTGCTAACATCATCAACAACGAAACTGCTTATAAGAGCAAGCACGGTTTTGACGTTTATGAGCAGTACTGGTTTGCTGACATGGAAAAAGCATTGGGCCAAGGTCAACTAGGCGCTGGCGCAATCATCAAGGCATATGACGTTCTAACTAATGAGTATTTCACTACTCGTAAGATTGGTTGGAAAGTTCAAGCGGGTGTTGGTGTTGAGCTAAGCCGTATTGATGGCGAAGATGGTGGTGATCCAACAGTGACTCTTGCTGGTGAATACCACAAGCCACTAAATCGTAAGACACAGTTCTCTAATGAAGCTGAGCTAGTGACAGACTACGGTGATGACAACGGTTACGACTTTGAAAATGTTATGACGCTTACTTATGAGTTAAGTGACAAGATTGACTGGGAAAACTCTTGGACACTTACTTCTGTAGATTCTGGTGTTTCTGGAACAGATAATACCACTAACAACTATCTTTCTTCAGCGTTTAGCTATGAGTTGGATAACCAGTTAGACCTAGGTCTTGTTGCTACAATTACTGATCTAGATGGTGCTGATGACCTTGATACATCTCTAAACTTTAACGTTGGCTACCGTCTACGTTAATCGAAGTAGTA
>NZ_QGKL01000006.1 GCF_003172895.1 Leucothrix arctica
TAAGAATGGCCTATGAAAGCAGAAGGAAACCTAAACGTATTCTATTTCATAGTGACCAAGGCTGCCACTACACCAGTAAGGCGTACCGTCAATGCCTGTGGCATTTTGGCATGAGGCAAAGCCTTAGCCGACGAGGAAACTGTTGGGATAATTCACCCGTAGAACGGTTCTTTAGAAGCTTTAAAACCGAGTGGATGCCAAAATCAGGTTACGTTTCATTTAACGAAGGTGCTCAGGCGATTACTCAATACATTAATCAGTATTATAATCGTTACCGCCCACATGCTAACAATGGCGGGCTATCGCCAATAATGGCAGAAGAAAAATTTGGATTAACCTCTAAAGAGGTGGCCAGTTTTAGTTGACCACAACACTGCGGCTAATTGGTCGACCAGACTTTTTCCGACTAAACCAGTGGCTCCTACAACTATTGCTATTTTCATAGTATTCACGTTTCCTTGTAGAACTTACATATTCAATCTACCATAATCAGTCTAAATACTGTGTCCCCACGCAACTAAGTAGATCATTCTTGCGTATATAAATTTAAAGGATTGTGGCGTATGAAACGCCTCACAAACTGGTTAGCTTCGAAGCCATAAAGCTTTCAATCGCTTTAGCCCCTAATCAACACCGCTGCAAAGGTTCAATATGAAAAAAATACTACTCATCCTAGTTCTTATTACCGTTGCAGCTGCTGTTTACTGGAAAACACGACCATCACCATTCGATACTGGTGACCAGTTGCTAGCAAGCGGTGATTCTGTCGCACTATTGGCAGGTCTCAACACTGAGGAGCTACCATCAGGTTGGGTGCATCGAAAATTTATGACGGTAAGCCCTGCGGACTATCAAATGGTCGAAGACGATGGGAAATCAGTGTTGCGCTGCTCCACAGACAATAGCGCGTCTATCTTTGCCCGTGATACTGCTATCCCGCTCGATACACTTCCAATGCTCTCATGGCGCTGGAAAGTCACTCAACCAATCGACAGTGACGTTGATGAAGCCACCCACGAAGGAGACGATCACCCTGTCCGATTCTATCTAACCTTCTCGAACGAGAACGGAGAGCGCCGTTCGATGGAAATTATCTGGAGTAACAAAAAGTATGCCTCAGGCGATTACAAAATAATCGGTAACTTTTACCACTACGTAGCAAATGGTCTAAATAGTAATGTCGGAAAATGGTTTGATCAGAAAGTCGACCTTAGACAACTATACAAAGACATCGGTGGTACTGGCACAGCAACACTCGAAACCCTTGGTTTCTTTTGTGATAGCGACGAAACCGCGGCCAAAAGTGAAGCTCTAGTCAGTGATGTCGTGCTTTCGGCAAATTAAAATTTACGTCTATCGAGCCTTGTGCTTTAACGCACAAGGTTTACAGATACAGGCTTTATTTTTAGCGGCCACTTCAACTTGATTGAGTAGGCTTTCTGGAAACGTAAATTTTTCGTCCATACACCAACACGGCTTATTACTGTTTGATAAATTACCGCAGTCATTAGCTTTATTACACAATGGGCAGTTTTCAGGACTGACGTACTCTTCATTACTCATAAGCAGCTCATATAAAAAATCACGTGATCTTGGTTGTAATTTATCCATTCCAGATGCCTTGCAGTATCTGGTTACCAACCGCTTAGTCCTTGTGCTGTTGGTTCGTTTCCCCTTTGTAAATCATATATGTCTCAAATATATTAACCAATCCTATGATCAGGAAAAACCACGCGCCATTTTGAATCATCCAATTATCGCTTTCTATCAATCCTAGAAATAGAACCACTGCGCCTACAAACCAAAGCAAGGTAACAGCACTTCGGAGGTATACTTTTTTAGAAATTTTCATCCAGTCAATCCCGATCAATAATCATCAGTGCCATGGTAAACCAATGTCTTTAGTAGGCACGAATACTTTGACCTCTTTAATGATAAGTCTTACTCAGAAAACTCAATCAGAATTCCCTCGCCTGTTTCGGTATCAATCCCAACCAAGCACTCACCAAGCACTCTAGGAATACTAGGGAGTAATTGAAATGCCCATTTAGGTCTCATAAATTTAAGGTTCTTATTTGGTAGTTTGGGATTCTATTATTACAACTCACCACTTGTTAGTTATGTTAATTAAGGTTTATTGAAAAGTCTTGTTAGGTATTTTCAGAACCACTCGGATTTAGAGTGTAGTCACCCTCTGGAAACATACTAGTAACGGATTTGAAGCCTGACTCATGTACCTCTTTTTCTGTGGGGCTACCAGTATTAACTCTCACATTATCACTGAAAGTAGCATCTCCCGAGCAATGTACTTTTTTAAACTCAGTATCATGGAATTTAGCATTACTAAAATCTGTATTAAAAACACTAGATTTATTTAGTTTACAAAAACTAAACTCCGCACCAGAGAAATCAGCTTTGTTTAATCGAGTTTTTTCCATAATTGCATAGGTAAAAATCGCATCTTTACATCTACAACTCTCAAAGCTTGAGGATTCAGAGTTTGCATACTCGAAGTTGGACTTCTCTAAATCAGATCCTTCAAAATCAATAATTTTACATTCAGACTTACTAAAGTCAGCACCAACAAGGTATGAACCTCTTAGATTTGCACTATTCAAAATATCATCGAAATGTTTTTTAAATAAGCCATCTTCCTTGAAAAGGAGATCAATCGTAACTTGAACTTCATTAGAAGGCGCGTTCGAATTATTAAGTTGATAATCTTTCTCTTGAGTTCTACTACGTATATATGAACACAGAATATTTGCAATAGTATTTCTATACTTATCTTCTTCAGTAGCTAAATAAAATAACGAGTAAATTCCACCAATTCTTACAGATATGTCGTCACCACCTAATAACTCAATAGATGACTTGAACCTGTCATCTATTCGATGCTTAATTTGCAGTTCAATTTGTTCTTTTTGATTAGCAGTTTGTTGAATCTGGATATCCACTTGCTTCTCTTGGTGATGGAGCCTAAGTGCAAAAAAGTATAGGGTAATAACTGCTGCTATATGAGTGAATATTTCAATATAACCACCACACTTTTCAGCTTCACATGTAAATTCAGAGAATAAACCTTTACTCAACCAAAAGTAATGTACCGCTATTACAATGCCGGCAAGTAATATAGGAAAAGACCATTTTATAATTTTCATAACGCTTTTCACCATTAATTAATACGTAAAAACTAACTGAATAGTACCATTTTTACCCAAAGCAACAACGCTACATCTACAATATGGATGTATAAACATCTCCGAAAAAGCTAATTAATCCCAAGCCTTAACAATCAACCGCACCACTATTCGCACACTCATTGTTATAGGCAATTTCAGCAATGCATCCAAGCCTACAACTCGCCTACGAGGCACACGAGCCGAAACAGTCTGTACATATTTTAAAATAATTCCAGCCAACATTTAAATAACAGCAATTACAACCGCTTGTGGACTACACTTCAATCCACGAAAAACATATACTCCAGAGTACAACTTAGGATTTATTCCACCCTACTCTAGGAGCGCAAAAATGGACCTGACAACATGGCTTGCTTACTTAGGCGTCGTATCGCTATTAATAGCAACGCCCGGGCCTTCATGTTTGTTAGCGACGCTCCACGGATACCAATACGGGGTTAAAAAAACTAACGCGACCATCATCGGGGATGTCACGGGGAGTTTTATCCTTATGCTTATCTCAGCATTGGGACTTGGAGTATTACTTGCCTCTTCTGACACGCTCTTCATCGTGCTCAAAATTGCAGGTGCGGCATACCTTGTTTACCTAGGCGTTCAAACATGGCGTAAGCCTGTCACGACAACGGATCCTTTAGCCGTTGATGGCAAAGCCGACGAGTCATCTCGGCAGCTATTTAAAAAAGGCCTTATCACCAGCCTTACTAACCCAAAAGACCTACTGTTTTTTGCGGCACTTTTTCCAGCATTTTTAAATAACCAACAACCGTTCTTCACACAGTTAACCATCCTAATGGTGACATGGATCACGGTGAATTATGTGATTACACTGCTGTATGCCATCGCTGGTACCAAAGTGAATAAACAATTTTCTAAACCGAGCTTTATGAAAGTATTTAACCGCGTGACCGGTGGTATTTTCATAAGTTTCGGTGCGCTACTGGCTGGCTCTACGAGTTCTTAAACGCCGTCATCACGTACAAAAAACAACACTTTTAATAATAATTTTTGAACATTTCTAATTATTATTAACACATAAAACTACTAACACACCGACGATATGCCTCGAATGCGGACCACAAAAGCAATTAGAAAGATCTGGCAACACTGGCTGGAAAACGAACGTATTCAGTTATCGCAACCTGACGCTCCCATGCACCTTGCATTGGTGGGACTCATTACCGGTTTTTTAGCGGGTGGTGTGATCATTGTTTTCCGACTACTCGTCGAGACAATTCAAGAGAATATTCTCCCCGGTCAAGGCTCAGAAAACTATGAAGGTTTAGATGCGTTTGGTCGCTTCTTGCTGCCTGTATTAGGCGGTATTTTACTCGCCTTATTATTCTATTTTTACTCAACAAAAAACCTGCGTGTTTTAGGTATCGCTAAAGTGATCGACAGACTGACTTACCATCAAGGTTACTTCAGTGTTCGTGGGTTTATGTTGCAGTTCTTTGGTGCCGCTATCGCTATAATTTGCGGTCACTCCGTAGGTCGAGAAGGCCCACACGTTTACCTTGGCGCATCCATCAGTAGTTTGTTTGCACAGAGCGTATCGCTGCCTAATAACAGTATGCGTACCATGGTGGCCTGTGGCGCAGCGGCAGGTATTGCAGCGTCATTTAACACACCACTGGCGGGCGTATTATTCGCACTAGAAGTGGTGATGATGGAGTTCAGCCTTGCGAGCTTCATTCCCATCATGCTGGCTTCAGTGGTTGCCACTAGCTTGTCTAACGCAGTGTTTGGTATCGAGCCCTCTTTCGTTGTGCCAGATATGAATTTAAGCTCGCTCAAACAGTTGCCAATTATTATCGTGCTAGGCGTGTGTATCGGTGGCGCTGCGGCCCTGATGAACCACATGTTAGAAAACATATCCAAACACACACGTGAGATAGAGATCTGGTGGAAGCTAGCTGCCGCCGGTGTTATTGCAGGCATATGCTCAGTGATTGAGCCAGCAGTCATGGGCGTTGGTTATGACACGGTTATCAATCTATTAAGAGACCCGCAATCATTCACCGTATTAGCGCTGTTTAGCCTCGTGGCCTTTAAGTTGGTCGCGACGAGCTTCTGTGTTGGGTTGGGTGTGCCTGCGGGAATGATTGGCCCTGCCTTTATTATAGGTGCAGGTATCGGTGCTATCGCTGGGTTTGCAGTGAGTTTTACCGAAGGTTGGACGCCTGCAGATATTGGCTTCTACGCCCTACTCGGCATGGGCGCAATGGTTGGCGCTAGCTTACAAGCCCCCCTTGCCGCACTGACTGCGATTATCGAGCTCACTTACAGTCCGGGCATCGTTATGCCGGGCATGTTAACCATTATTGCCGCACAGCTGACTTCACGCGTTATCTTCAAGAAAGAGTCGCTGTTTCTCACCATGCTACGCAGCAATGAGCAGGACTACCAAGTCAATCCTGCTTCTAAAGTTTTGCAGCAAATTGGTGTTGCTAGCGTACTGGCTAGAAACTTCACACGCTCCACGCGAGTCATCACACAGAGTCGTGCCGAGGATATTGTGAAGAGTCAGATAGAGTGGATTATATTGAGTGAAAATGGCGCACCAACTCGCGCATTCCCGACGGTGGATTTAGCGAAATACCTGAGTTTAAGTACTGAAGATTTAGCTGAGATTGACTTAATCAACATCCCTGGTGGACGTTTACACTTAGACCCAATCTCGCTGCAAAAGAACCTCTACGAAGCGCACCAAAAGTTCCAGTCTGGGGCTGAGGCATTGTTCGTGGTATTTAAAGAGAAAGAAGCCACCGACCAGTCCAGAATTTATGGAGTGTTAGTTCCGGACATGGTCGAAGCGGCTTATCGTATCTAGGCCAGTTGAGTTGTGTTTAGCCCAACTTAATCTAAGCTAACCTAGTCTTCGTCTTTATCAGAGTAGGCAAACTTGGTTAGGCTCTTATCGTCACGCTTTGACATCCCTTGAGGATGCTCAGGGTCGACTTGTAAGTCAGTCACATTAGTCGCGTTGCGCTTGCCTTGTTTAAGCAAGTTCAACACGTTCATACCGCGATAGCACAGCTCTTTAAACGCAGGCACAACACCTTCAAGCTCAGTCGAGCGCTGTGTGATACCCAACGGCTTCAAAATGTGGTGATTAGCGCCATGAACACTCAGCTGACGACGGCTCTCTGCCGAGCCATAACTAGTCGTCAAAGACACATTAAAGTCCACGTTCTCCACACGATGCGGTGAATGCTGCGGCCAACTAATGGCTTCGCCCGGCTGCAACTCATGACTAATGGCATGATCATCATACCAACGCTCATAAGGAATATCTTCATGGCGGTCTTGGCCAATAATTTCTTCAATATACGTCTGCGGTGTGAAACGTTCATCTCGTGCAGGATAAACCCAAACACGCTTGCGACCTTTTAAATGCCACAACATATTCGCATCTGCATCGATATGACAGTAAACCTGCACACCCGGTGACGACAAGATCAGTGCACTAAAGGCCGATTTAGCATTGGTAATATGATCACATTTATCATTGATGGTCACGTACATCTGCCTGATTAGCTCGGCATACTCGCCGTTATACTTATCAATATTGATGACGTTGACCCACATACGGCCGCGCTGCAATGCTTCTAAAATCTCTGCGCCAGTGTTATCTGCAATATGGACAGGCGTCCAGTCTTGATGATTTTCAGGGTCAAAGCCCATGGTGTAACACTGCAACCACTTACGTGGATAGTTATCTAATAATGCTGTTAGCGTTTCGTCGCTAAACAGATCCAGCTTGTGATAAGTATGGGGGGATACTTGGGGTACTTTACCGAAGTTATTAAACTCGTCCGCACTCCACTGAATACACTCGGAATAATTCTTTGCCATAATTCAAACTCTATACTGTTTTTATTGATTAATTGAGTAAGATTAATTACTTAATAACCAGTATAGAGTCACAGACAGTAGCCTGACAAACTTTTATAGATTAGTGGCTTAAACGCAGCTTAGCTTGTGACTTTTGCAGGGTAATCTGCATCTGAGTTTGCAGTGTATTGGCCAGCTCTTTACGAGGCATGTCACCTGTTTCAACGGGGGGTAAGAAATAGACATTAGCGTTTAAGTCCTTACAACCCAACACCGCCCACAAGTTAGCTATGAGCGTTTGCTTACCAATATAAGGCACTCGCTCACTCTGTTGCGCATCCGTATTATTATCGGTGTAGTGAATAACAATAGGCTGAACAGGTGCAGACACCTTAATCGGTGCGCCAAACAAACGGGCATGAAGTCGACCCACGACCTTGCCGTCAGTGGTTGTACCTTCGGGGAAAATAAGGATTTGGCTTTTCTCTTCCAACCCCTCAACAATCGCTGCACTCGCCGCTTCTGCAGCCGTGCGATCGCCACGCACAATAAACAATGTGTTTACCTTGCGAGCTAACCAACCAATCACAGGCCAACTGCTGATTTCTGATTTAGACAAAAACCGAGGACTCGCCACGCTGGCAACCAAAGGAATATCTAACCACGAGACATGGTTCGCAATAAACAACACCGGCCCATCAATAGGCTCGCCCTGCTGATTAATCGTGATACCAAGGATGTGACATGACTTAGCAAACCACTGTCTAATACGTGCCTGAACTTCTGGGTTTTGCGCGCTACGTTTCTTAATTCGAGTTTGATAAAACACCAACCAAACACCCGAAAATAAATGCGCAAACATGCGTAAAAACTTCAGCACTTTTATCATGTCGAAATTAACTCAGTTTGAAAGTATCAGCATTGACTTCTAAACAACTCATTTGCTCATACCAGTCACCCAATACAACACGCTTTGCAGGTTGGCCCGCAAGCTCAAACTCATGAATAGCGGGACGATGAGTATGGCCGTGGATCAATTGCTGAACCCCTGCTTCCTGCATCGCTAACTCAACCGCTTGCTGATTCACATCCATAATCTCGGATGACTTCTCTTTCATTTTCGCTTGGCTTGCTTGACGAATACGATCAGCCTCGGCCACACGTTGTTCAAAGCTAAAGCTCAAAAATTGCTTACGACGCTCGACGTCATAAAACATTTTGCGTAACTCTATGTACTCAACATCGTCAGTACATAAGGTGTCACCGTGCATCAATAAGGTCTGTGTGCCGTATAGATCGATAACTTTCTTTTCTGGTAATAACTCGCAACCAGTCATTTCAGAAAAACGCTCGCCAACTAAGAAGTCTCGGTTGCCGTGCGTAAAATACAACTGGGTGCCGCTGTCAGATAACTGACGCAGGCCACCCAGTAATGGCGTCACTATTTGGCCGGCTGGCGAGTCAACAATATCGTCACCAATCCAATACTCAAACAGGTCGCCCAAGATATACAGCGAGTCCGCTTTACCGTGGATGCTACCAAGGAACTGCATAAACGCCTGCACAATGTGAGGACGCTTAGCGTCTAAATGTAAATCCGAAATAAACCAAGTACTCTTCTGCATATCTAAGACCTCAATTACTCAACAATAGTCATGCTGTTGATAGTGATAGTCTCTGTAGGCACGTCACCGTGGTAGCCTTTTTGGCCAGTCTCTACTGCAGCGATTAGATCAACAACATCCATACCGTCAGTTACTTTACCAAATACTGTGTAGCCCCAACCTGCTGGAGACTCACTTGTAAAGTTTAGGAAGTCGTTGTCTTTCAAGTTGATGAAGAACTGTGAAGACGCAGAATGAGGATCGTTAGTACGAGCCATTGCCAACGTACCACGGTCATTTTTCAAGCCGTTGTTAGCTTCATTCTTTACAGGAGGACGCTTGTCTGCTTTCTCAGACATGTCAGGATTCATACCACCACCCTGAACCATGAAATTAGGAATTACGCGGTGAAAGATCACACCTTCATAAAAACCATCTTTGATATACGCTTCGATGTTAGCAACCGTTAAAGGTGCTTTTTCAGCGTCAAGCTCAAGCATGATTACGCCCTTGCTAGTATCCATTTTTACATTAGTCATCGACTTTTTATCTCCAGGAGGTTGTGTTTGTGGTTTAGTACTTGGTTCAGCCACTACTTCTGCAGACTTGTGTGAGTCAGCATTGCAGCCACTGATTAAAACGAAAAAGGTCAGAAATCCTATCAGAAAACGATTCATAGTTTCATCCTAGATTATTCTTTGCATTAAATGGCGCATGATAGCTGATTCATTGGGTCGCTGCTACTTTCCACAACACCTCTACTAGCTCAAGCTTTAAACAAAAAAAACACCTTGCTAAAACACGACTATTTATAGCCTTTAAAGCGCTGCTCATAGCAGATTCAAAATACCTCTGATACTATGCGATGAAGCCCTATCACACTCATCGGTACGTTGAAAAAATATATGTTACAGATCTATAACAGCCTAACTAATAAGAAAGAAAAATTTGAACCACGCACAGCTGGTGAAGTAAAACTTTACGTCTGCGGTATGACGGTATACGACCACTGCCACCTTGGCCATGCACGCGTATTAGTTGCCTTTGATGTGGTTTATCGTTACCTACAAGCACGTGGTTTGAATGTAACTTATGTGCGTAACATCACTGATATTGATGACAAGATCATTGCGCGTGCAAACGAGAATGGCGAAGAGTTTTTGGCATTGACTGAGCGTTTCATTGACGCGATGCATGAAGACGAGCGTGCGCTGGGTGTACTACCGCCTACACATGAGCCAAAAGCGACTGAGAATATTCCAGAGATCATTGCGATGATCGAGACGCTTATTGAGAAAGGCAATGCTTACCAAGGTAAGAGCGGTGACGTTTACTTTGACGTTTCAAGCTTCCCTGACTACGGCAAGCTGTCTGGTCGTAAAGTTGAAGACTTACGTGCTGGCGAGCGTGTTGCGGTTGACACCTCAAAGAAAGATCCACTAGATTTCGTTCTTTGGAAACCTGCTAAAGAAGGCGAGCCTTCTTGGGAGTCTCCATGGGGCAACGGTCGTCCGGGCTGGCACATTGAGTGCTCTGCTATGTCGACTAAGATTCTGGGTAATAGCTTTGATATTCACGGTGGCGGACACGATCTTCAGTTCCCTCATCATGAAAACGAGATTGCACAGAGTGAAGCTTGCACTGGTGAGCACTTTGCAAACTACTGGATGCACAACGGCTTTATCCGTATTGATGACGAGAAAATGTCTAAGTCTTTGGGCAACTTCTTCACTATTCGTGACGTGCTAAAGACTTACTCTCCAGAAGCAGTGCGTTACTTCTTGATCTCTAGCAACTACCGCAGCCCGCTTAACTACAGCACTGAGTCACTTGACGCCGCTACATCTGCCCTTGACCGTTTGTACAACGCGCTACGTGGCATTCCAGAAGTGGAATACACGCGTTGGACAGCTTATGAAGATAAGTTTTACGCGGCGATGGATGATGACTTTAATACGGCTGAGGCGTTGGCTTCGTTGTTTGAGTTGGCACGTGACGTAAACAAATTGAACCAGACTAAGGGTGAAGCAGAAGCTGCACCGTTGGCTGCTTTGTTGAAGCACTTGGGTGGTTTACTTGGATTGTTGCAGCAAGACCCTGATCAGTGGCTACAGAAAGATGCTGGCGAAGATGGTTTGGATGCTGACGCGATTGAAGCGAAGATTCAAGAACGTATTCAGGCTAAAGCTGATAAGGACTGGGGTAAGGCTGATGGCATTCGTGATGAATTGAAGGCTGCTGGTGTTACGTTGGAAGATAAAGGTACTGAGACTTCTTGGCGTCGTGACTAATCATAGCGTTTATAGAAAGTGAATTAGATGAACATCTTATCTAATTGAGAAAGGGCCTCATTTACCTGAGGCCTTTTTTGTTTAAAATCAGGCTGATGATCCAACATATTTCAAGAGCGATTTAAGGGAAGGAAAAGTACATGGAAGCTTTAAACTTACACCAATTGAGAACCAAGCTACTTAACCTTAGAGCACAAGGAGAACACGACGCAACTATTGAAGGCTTCAAAGGACTCCTCAACCAATATCCCGATGATCAGCGCTCATACATCGATATAGCCATTTCTTTTCGTGAAGTTGGAAATTTAGAAGAGAGCATCAATTACATTAACGCCTTACTTAAACGAGAAGATACCCAAGACAATTGGCGACAAGTGGCTGAAAAAAACTTAGTGCAAGCTCTATTCCCTTATGTAAACCAACTCATATCAAAAGGACACTTCAACAGAGCACGTTTATTCTGGCAAAACCATCTTAAAGAGCAAATCATTCTAGAGGCCGATATCCCCAGAGTTTCTCTAATAAATTTTCGCTTTTCTTGTGAAGCAGGCCTTGGAACAATAGCTTCTTTTGAGCACTACTACTTCCTAGAAAAACTAAAAGATCGAAATAAATATGAAGCACTCGCTCGAGAAGTTGCATTCTATTGCTTTAAAACTGGTGAATATACGTTAGCTGACACTATTGCAAGCTGGTACCAGTTACACCCTTGGTCAGACCTTTTAAAATTAAACGTATCTTTGGAAACTAAAACATTTATTCAAACTTTACAACTCTCTGACCAAATACTTGCTAAACCTAAGCTACCATTACATTTGAAGCATAACGTCTATCAAAAGCGCTTTAGTTTAGGTTTACTACTTGCCGAACCTCAAATAACTGATGATGCACTAGGCCAACTACTTAAATTAAGTAATACCGAGAATCAATGGGGACAGGCAATGTTAAATATTCGCAGACAATATTTAAACGTGTATAAAACTGTCGATGTTGTGCAACTTGCGAAACAGACCGATAAGCAGAACCTGTCATTAACTTACATACAACAAATCAAAAATGAAGAGAACTTCTTCAAACAAGTTGTAGTGTCGTCTTTATATCTATCCAAGCTAATACTGCCTAACGGTCATAACGCAAAAATCTCTGGCGAACCTACTCATGTCCCTAAAAAAATAATGCAATATTGGGATCAACAGACACCTCCTGATGATGTATTAGTGAATATCGAAAGCTGGAAAAAAGCTTACTCAGACTACGAATATAAACTATTTAATTTTGAGTCAGCCAGTAACTATCTGCTGACTCACTTCGGTCAAGAGCAAGTTGATCTGTTCCAAAAGCGTAACCACCCAGCAATGCAAGCAGATATATTCCGACTTTTCTTTTTATATAACGAAGGCGGGGTTTATGCAGATGTGGACATTTATTGCCAAAGAAAAGTATCAGCAAATAATTCCGCGACTCTTAGGTATCAAATATTCAATATTTTGGAAATCACGAATGACTTTATAGCTCTCCCTAAACAGTCGCCCATTATTAAATTAGCACTCGAAACATTGGCTACGTTTGAAGAGGACTTGCTGCAAGACAAAAATGTATGGTGGGTCACAGGTCCTGGTCTGTTTAACTACTGCTTAGCTCAAGCCTTTAGCCACAGTTTGGTTAACCAAACTGAATTTGACCACGAAATCACACTAATTCATAACTGCAACTACCGACAATCCATTAAAAGCTCAGAGCTAGAATACAAAAAAAGTACACGTGCTTGGCAGCTCCAAGTAACCAGCGAATAATAACAACCTCCATCATTCCTACACATTCCTTTTGTACTATAGTGATATATAAAACTGGCTAATAAATTTAAACATTGGCAGTCACAAAAGGACGTAAACCATGAGTCTATCAATTCATAAATCACTACTCGGTATTGTTACCTTGAGTGCATTTGCTTTAGCTGGGTGTAACAGCACCCCAAGCGACGCGAAGCCAGCAGCGACGGAAGTGGCAAAGGTTGCTGAGAAGGTTGTCGAAGTTGCTGAAACAGCCGTCAAAACAACAAGTAAAACGGTCAATGAAGGCATCAATCTTTCGATGTTTGTCAAAGATGCGTTTACCTCAGAGCCAACCATCGTTGACTGTGAAACTAGCGCGGGCACGGCCACTAAGTGCTATCAGTTTGTTACTGCTGGCGCACCGGCAGGTCGTGAGCCTGGTCCTTATTGCCCAAGAACAACGTCTGATAGTGCAGAAGTCGGTGGTGGTTGGTTTAGTAAAGAAGGCTCGGGCGACCTTGTCGACATCACGGGTGAATTCATCCTAAATCTTAGTAGCTACTATGACGATGACAAGTGGATGCTTTATGACCCTGAAACAAACAAAATCCGCTATACCGCAACGAAGGCTGCGTGCTTAGGTGCTGCAAAACCAGACGTTGAAGAAGAGTACATGCAGAACTGTATTGAGTGTGAGCTTTCATACCTTGATGACGATTTCTCTCGTACCTTCCTAATCCCTGTGACGCCAATCCCTGCTGCTGAGACAGGTCGCGTTAGTACTGCGGGTATCGCACTAGACGGTAGTGAGCTTTCAGGCTCAGCGCCTATTGACGCTATTTTAGGTGCTTACACGATTGCTGCATTCGATGACTGCGGCGGTCACGTGAATACTCACCAAGGCTACCACTATCACTCAACAACGGGGTGTTCAGACGCTGCTGAAAAGTCAGATGACGGACACGCGGTTCTGATTGGTTATGCGGCCGACGGTTATGGCATGTACGCGATGAAAGACGCAGAAGGCAAAGAAGCGATAGGTCTAGATGAATGTCGTGGTCAAACGGATGATGTGCGTGGTTACCATTACCATGTTGCCAGCCCGAGCGAAAACATGTTTATCGGTTGTCTTCACGGGGAGTCAATTCAATCGGGTCGAGGCCCTGGTGGCCCTCCTCCCGGCGGTCGTCCTGACGGCCCTCCACCACATGATGCAGGTTAATAGGATTTACTCATGACATTTAAAAAAGTGTTAAATAAAGCACTGCCAGTATTGGCAACGATAGCCGCAGTACTCACCTTTAGTGTTGCCTCGGCACACACTGGCGCGCCTAGTGGTGCAGCTTTGCTAGCATGTGAAGCCAAGCAAAAGTCACAAGCCTGTCAGTATGAAGGTGCGCATAGCGACCTATACATTGGTACTTGCCAATACATGCCTGATCAATTGTTGTGTGTTAGAAACCAACCAATCCAAAAAAAGGTTGAGTCTGAAAAGACAGAGACTGAAGAAAAGCACGAACCTCACAAAAAGTGAGTTAACGCTTGTTACAAAAATGGCGCAGCTTGTTTTCAAGTCTGCGCCATTTTTTTAGCCGTAAAACTTAAGTTTGAACCGCTTACAAAGCAGTCGCTAAACCTTTCTTAACCGCTTCTCTTTCTTCGATGCGCTTCGCCCATGCTAAAACGTTTGTGTACGACTTCGTATCTAAAAACTCTTCCGCACCATACACATCACCCGTTGCAACACGCCCGTACCAAGGCCAAATCGCGATATCTGCAATTGAGTAGCCACTCGCACACATGTAATCCTGCTCGGCCAAGTGACGGTCTAATACGTCTAACTGACGCTTAGTTTCCATCGTGTAGCGATCAATTGGATACTCCATTGGGTACGGCGCATAGCTGTAGAAGTGCCCGAAGCCACCACCTAAGAATGACGCACTGCTCTCCTGCCAGAACAACCACGAAATACACTCCATACGCTCCACAGGATCTGTCGGTATAAATGCGTCGAACTTTTCGCCCAATGAAAGCAAGATTGCACATGACTCAAAAACAGGCTGTGGCGGTGTTTTGGAGTAGTCGACCAATACAGGGATTTTTGAATTTGGGTTTAGCTTTACGAAGTCAGAACCAAACTGCTCGCCTTCACCGATGTTGACGATGTGCAAGTCATAGGCTGCTTCTGTTTTGCCAAGTGCTAATAGCTCTTCAAGCATAACAGTGATTTTAACGCCGTTGGGTGTGCCTAGTGAGTACAACTGTAGTGGCTTATCACCGATTGGCAGCACTTTATCATGCGTTGGGCCTGCGATTGGACGGTTGATGCTTGCCCATTTGCCGCCGCTTTCGCTGTCCCATTTCCAGACTTTTGGTGGGGTGTAGTTGTTGTCGCTCATTATCAACGCCTCTGTTATTCGTCAGAAATCTAAGTTAGAGCATAAAGACTACCACGGAGGTCTTTGACCGCAAAATAGTACCTATTCATCATGGTATACCTGAAACGCTAACGATGAATATAAACGTAGCTTACAAACATGTTAAAGTATCAAGCAGTTAACCACAGTCAACGCTACGTTTATGAGCCAGAAAAAAAGACTTCCAATCGGCATTCAAACTTTTCGCGAAATACGCGAGAACAATTACTATTATGTTGATAAGACTCAGATGGCGCTTAACCTCATCAATGAAGCAAAGCACTTTTTTCTGTCTCGTCCACGCCGCTTCGGTAAGAGCTTATTCCTTGATACTTTAAAAGAATTGTTTGAAGGAAAAGAGACGTTATTTACAGACTTAGCTATCCATAAACAATGGGATTGGTCTGTTAGTTACCCTGTGATTCGGTTTAGCTTTGGTGGTGGTGAATATACTGCAATCGATGAGCTGCAGCAGAACATCACTGAACAGCTGGATGACTTAGACAAAGCATTCAACCATCACACAACACACACGACCCTCTCTGGCCGTTTTAAAGCCCTCATGCGTCACATCCATGAGCAAAGTGGCTTACAGGTAGTTGTGTTAGTTGATGAATACGACAAACCTATCCTTGATGCCCTACAGCAACCAGACGTGGCGAAAACAAACCGCGATGTGCTGCGGGGCTTTTACGGCACGGTGAAAGATAGTGAGGCTCACGTAAAGTTTAGTTTTTTTACAGGGGTCAGTAAGTTCGCTAAGGTGAGTATTTTTTCGGGTTTGAATAATTTAACCGACATCAGTTTAGATCATCGCTACTCTACGTTATGCGGTTATACAGACCGTGATATTGATTTGGTGTTTGCCGCTGAACTTGACGGGCTTGAACGTGATGAAATTCGTCGCTGGTATAACGGCTACAACTGGCTAGGTGATGGTGTTTACAACCCTTTCGACATTCTTCAGCTCTTTAATAAACGAGAGTTTCAGAACTACTGGTTTGAAACGGGCACACCGACATTCTTAGTTAACTGGTTAATCAACCATAAGATTGCTACACCTAAAATTGGCAGTTTACTGTCGAGTAGCGATATGCTCTCTAGTTTTGATATTGAGAATATGAATGCTCAAGCGCTATTGTTTCAAACAGGCTACCTAACGATTAAAGACAGCAAGCGACTCGGCGGGCAAACCTACTACACCTTGGGTTACCCCAATCAAGAAGTACTACAAAGCCTCAACGAAAGTTTGTTATCAGTACTAGTGCATAATGAAAATGAGCGCAGTCAAAATACCGTTTCACTGATTGAGCGTTTGACGGTTAATGACTTTGATTGACTAAAACAACTGTTTCATAGCTTCTACTCCAGCATCCCGCATCAGTGGTATACCAATAACGAAATACAAAATTACGAAGGCTATTACGCCTCAGTATTTTACTCTTACTTTGCATCGTTGGGTTTGAATATCATCGTAGAAGATAGCACCAGCCTTGGTCGTATCGATATGACACTGAAGTTTAACGGCCAAGTATATATTTTTGAGTTTAAGGTGGTTGAGCTAACGCCTGAAGGTAAAGCGCTACAACAAATCAAAGATAGAAATTACGCGGATAAATACCAAGCTCTGAACCAAGTAATACACTTGATTGGTGTGGAGTTTAGTAAAGAGACTCGTAATATTGTTGGGTTTGAAGCCGAAACAATGTCATCACTTTCTAGCAAAACTACTCCTCCACAGAAATAAACAACTCAACAAAGGGTTGTGGAATGGGCCCTTGAAAGCCAAAGCGCTATTGTTTGAGGCTCTACCCGTTGTGACAGTTTATTACTCTAATTTAATTGGTAAATTAGTTCACTTTTGCAACAATAAGTCCCTTGTGCCGACAGTCGGTAACATTCTAAGGGGATTAAAATAATGAAAATAACAGTTATTAGTGACACACACGGACAGCACAAACAACTAGGTGCGATGTCGGGCGATGTTCTGATTCATTGTGGCGACATGTTTAATCTGTTTGAACCCAGCGGCTACGATGTCGATATGATGGATCATTGGTTCGGTAAGCAAAAGTTTGATCTCATTCTTTGCGTGGGTGGTAACCATGATAATAACTTGCAAGACAGGTATGAAGTAGAGGGCAATCCTTTCAATAATGCCGTGTTTTTATGTGACGAGAGCTACGAATACAAAGGCATCCAGTTTTACGGTTCGCCTTGGGTGCCAGAGCTTTACCAACAAGCATTCTTTAAGGAAAACGAAGAACTTGAAGAGGCTTGGTCAAAGATTCCTAATGAAACTGACATCCTGATTACTCATACACCGCGAAAGGGTGTGTTGGACAAGTCGAGCCGTGGCGCTTCGTATGGTTGCCCTTACCTATCAAAGGCGCTTGAGAGAGTTAAGCCGCGCTTTCATTGCTTTGGGCATGTGCATAATAGTGCTGGTTCGTTGACTAAGAATGGTACGACCTATATCAATGCGGCTATGGCTGGTCGGAGGCATGAGTTGGTTCGGGGTGGGTTTCAGTTTGAGATTTAATTGAACTTAGGTTATGACTACAGCGCACGAAAATGTAATACAGGTAAGGAGAAACTAAAATCGAACACAGAAACATAGCACTATGCGGCTCCATGATGTTTATCGGACAAATGAAAGAGATTTCAGTACTACTAACCAAGGCTGGAATATCGAGTTATTACCCCATAGAACAAGAACGTGATTTATCACGGGCTGAAATAGGCGAAGAAGCTTTTGCCGTTCAAAAAGGTGACTATATTCGTGCCCACCTTATTAAGATTGAAAAGTCGGACAAGGTCTTAATCGCTAACTACACCAAAAATGGAATAGAGGGCTATGTTGGCCCCAACTCATTGATTGAGCTTGCGTTTGGGTATGCGCTAGGTAAACCACTCTATTTGTTGAATGAGCCGGGTGAGCAGTCGTGTAAGCCTGAGATACTTGGCATGAAACCAATCATACTGAATGGCGACCTGAAGAACCTATAACAACATCCCTAACGATGTTGTCATCAATGACGGGAACCATCTTGAAACGAAAGGTGTTTGCGGCGTCGTTCCTGTTGAGATTAAAATTTCTCTTTCTCGATAAAAAAACAAGTTTGAACGTTGGTTCGGGTGTGTTTTTACATGCCCGTTTTAAATGAGTTCATTACATTAACTTGATACTCAATAGTTAAGTAGTGAACTTACGTTTTTATCCCTTCTTCATCAGGGCACTGTTTTCACCTCACCTGTTTGATCAGCGTGAATTCAATAACGTGTCTTAATCCCTTCTTCATCAGGGCACTGTTTTCACACATCATCAATGAGCGTATGCAACTAGCCAAGAAGTCTTAATCCCTTCTTCATCAGGGCACTGTTTTCACGGTTTTGAAGCAGCAGAGTCAGGTCTTAATCCCTTCTTCATAAGGGCACTGTTTTCACGCCTTAGCCGCTCCTGTGTGCCTAGCTCAGTACGTCTTAATCCCTTCTTCATCAGGGCACTGTTTTCACCTTGAAGTTGAAGACGAGCCAGTAAAGAAAGCACCAGTCTTAATCCCTTCTTCATCAGGGCACTGTTTTCACGGTAGAATTGAAACCGTGTGTTATGTGGAAAACTTTTTGGTCTTAATCCCTTCTTCATCAGGGCACTGTTTTCACGAGATTAAAGAAGCAGGGTTTAAATATAGCGGCGGTCTTAATCCCTTCTTCATCAGGGCACTGTTTTCACTTAATGATTGTGGCGCGAGCGGTGAAAACACTATACGTCTTAATCCCTTCTTCATCAGGGCACTGTTTTCACCACGTTGATAACATGGTATTGGTTACAAATACTCTGTCTTAATCCCTTCTTCATCAGGGCACTGTTTTCACCGCGTTGGTCGGAGGAAGAAGCCGATAAATTTGGGTCTTAATCCCTTCTTCATCAGGGCACTGTTTTCACTGCAAGGCACCTTTTCGACCTTTTTAAACAACCACTTACAGAGGGGGTTGGCTAAAATTTTCAAATCAAAAAAGTTAGGTTTGGGCACTTACTCTCCCAAAAGCCAGTAAAATCACAGATCAACTTATCACCATTCTCCCAAACTTATCATTCATTGTCACGTCGTCAAAAGCTTGTTAAACAAGCAACCACATTTATGTTTAAAGACTCACTTTAGGCACCACGTTTTCTGCATGTAGAGTGAAGCGCCCTAGCCCCATTCCTGTGCCTTTTCCTGCGTGTATAAACTGACCTAAATACAGAATAGACCAAAATGCTTTCAAGTTTGCGCCATCGAGCGTGATGCTACCCATTAGACCGCCCATTTTTACCGACGTTTTTTGACGAGATGAGTAACGCGACCAGTCATGCCAATGTAACTCACTGCGCAATATAGTCATGGCTCTAGCCTGATCAGAAAGCTCCTTAAAGTCCAACGCTAGCTGTGTGTCTGTGTGAAACTGACGCAACATAGATAGTCGCCTCATAAGGACACTAAAGAGCGAATAAAAGTCTAAGTTTTTAGGGCCAACTTCGCGCTCTTTTAAACGCAGTCTTAGCGGTGTTTCTAAGCGCAAAACCACCTCACCTTGCGGACACTCGGGTATAACGGGCAACTGCTGCGGCAACGCTTGCAAACTTCCTCCCGCTTCATAAATGCATTGCCAATCATCTTGCTGCTGCCACAAGGAAGTCACAGAGAACTGCCCTTGCTTAGTACCCAAGCCTCTTTCTCCTGCCTTTTCTAAAGCGTAGAGAATGTATGGCAAGTGCTGATTGGCTTTTCCAAACAACGTGAAATCGAGCAGCAGTTCGTCACCTTGCTTGACCTCAGTGGACTGATTGGCGTTAGGAATCAATACAAAGGGGTGTGGCGCTGCGGTGTATTTACGCATGACTTGAGTACCCGCTGGTGGCGGTGTTTCAAAGACGTAGCTATACACACAGTTTTGATACAGCAAACAACCTTTGCACTCAGGCTTCCCCGTGACACATACGGCTGACCTCAAGGCGTGACCAAACAGCCCACGCCACGCTGAACCTGTGTAGGCGGGTAGTTGAATATCTTCCTTGGCTATCGCTTTGAGGCGGTACTGAGCCATTGGCAGTTGTATTTCGTTTTCTTTCATATTTTATCCCTTCTTCATCAGGGCACCGTTTTCACTACATGGGCAGAGATATTGAGGCAGTTGCTAAAGTCTTAATCCCTTCTTCATCAGGGCACCGTTTTCACCGACTAAGACTTGCTGTAGTAGAGTTTAACGATGGGTCTTAATCCCTTCTTCATCAGGGCACCGTTTTCACCATATACACTAGCCGCAAGAATCGTATCTCTTAGTCTTAATCCCTTCTTCATCAGGGCACCGTTTTCACTTACAAGGAAGGGGCTACATTCAAGCAAAAAGCACAGTCTTAATCCCTTCTTCATCAGGGCACCGTTTTCACCTTAAGCCTAAGGCAGAGCAAACAGAGCAAGAGTAGTCTTAATCCCTTCTTCATCAGGGCACCGTTTTCACCTAAAGAGCTAGGCAACCACGGGTATTTTATAGCCGTCTTAATCCCTTCTTCATCAGGGCACCGTTTTCACATAAGACTAAACGAGAAGCAGTGACCGCAGCAAAGTCTTAATCCCTTCTTCATCAGGGCACCGTTTTCACCTACTCAAACCTACCATCTAAAAGCTTTTTCGTAGTCTTAATCCCTTCTTCATCAGGGCACCGTTTTCACTGCAAGGCCTCTTTTCGACCTTTTTAATCAACCACTTGCAGAGGGGGCTGGTTAAAATTTTCAATTCCAAAAAGTTAGGTTTCATCCCTCCTCCTTTAGATTTCGCTAATCTCACAAAAGGTCTCCAGTCTCGCTTTATCAAACTGCATCAAATCATCGTTAGTACATAAAATATTTACCTCATAAATATCTCTAGACACCTGAGCCTTTTCAAGCGAGGAAAAAAAGTCTACATGGTTAAGCCCGTCAAGCTCATATCGTTTTCCTTTTTCATTCATCGGCAGCATACCTAACAAGCCCTGCAACTCAGCCCTTGTTAAGTTCTTACGACGAATTTTGCAGGGTAACGTCGCTTTGTAACCCACCGATAAGTCCAGCAAATTAACCGCTATTAAGTCGTTGTCTTTTTTCTCACGCCATTTTAGATGTAACCAAATCAGCATCGTTATCACACCAGTAATCAGTCCGATAATGATGCCAAAGCGATCTAGCTGTTCCCAAAAAAAACCCCACGTCATCTATCTAGTCTCTTTGCGCTATAGTGCTCTAGTCGCGCCCCGTATTGTTTCATATCCTCAGCGGTAATCTCTTTACCACGAATCTCAGAAGGAAGGTCTAGTGAGAGGTGGTAATAATCGCCACCACGCTCGTTCACTTCTGCTACAAGGTTAATGGGTAACGTGCCTAGGACTTTGTCACCTTGTTTGACTTGCTTAGGGTCAAAGTGCGCTAGTTGCTCATCTACATGATGACCCTCGGAGGTTGCCCAATCGACAGCCCCTGGGTGACGGGAAATAAAGTATGTTGTCATTTTACTATGCTCGATTAATCCAGTTTTTTAGTTTTACTCTGAGTTGTTTCAACTCACTACCGTGAATAATTTTCACACCCATTTCAGAAGCCCGCTTTTTGTCATACTCGCTTAGCGGTTGGTAACTGACCAACAACGACTCCGCTTTAAGACCGCCGACAGCTTCAACCAAGCTATCAAGTTTATAGAGCGTTTCTGCACCGCTCGTTGCAGTACCAGCCTTAAAATTCTTTGCCTTACACTCAATAATATGTAAACGGTTATCTGCTAAAAACACAACATCTAGCTCATTTTTAACCCCATCACCACGAACAATTTCAACACTAGAAGCAGTGTCCTGAATCGAAGGTAGATCTTTCTTTAGACTATTAAGCACAGATAAAACGTACTGCTCAAGCCACCCACCATTAGCAAAAAAACGCGCTTCTTCACTACTAAACTTCAACCGACCATTAACTAAACTAACGAGATTAAGGTCACTTAGTTCTCCAAGTAATTCACGAAACCCGTGATTTCGAATTGCAGAGTCATGAACAATATCTGATGATAACGTTTTCATCGCACTACTCGCATACCAGTTCAACGTACCCAATGACCTTGCATACTGCTCAATGTTATCAATCAATGTATTAGCAAAATCACGATAGCTTGGTGGAATACTAGAAGCTCCCGTAGAAACAACCTTGCCGCCATAAGACTGAATAAAGTGCGGTATCTTCACTCGATCAGCAAGTCGATGACTAGGCTGGTGACTAGGGAACAACCAAACCAATTCATCTCGCTCTGGATGTACATAAAAAATAGGCTTTTTATCTGCACGAAATACTTCATACGCGCCAATACTCATTGGCTTGGTGCCGCCAGTTGCATTCAAAGCAATGGAGTCATCATCTAACTCAGCAATTAAATCTAAAATACGATCTTGTACGTGAGAAATATTCCACGGGTGATTAATAGGCCATAGAGAAACTTTAACGCCAGCTGCTGACTTCAACACATCTGATAACCATTCAGCTTGCTTTTCCATGTCAGGACTCACAACTAAGACGACTGACTCTGGGCGCGTTCCACTATCTAGAGCAGGTGTAATATTAGGCGTTGCCTGAGCAGATACTAAATATACATGCGTATTTATTTTGTTCATTTTAATAAGCCAATCAGCTCAGTTGGCAACTGAACTTTATTTAGCTTTATTTTTTGCTTTTGAGCTTGCTGAGTTAACAATGGTATTAATCCATCTTCAATGAAATTAAGCATACGACTCCACTGAGCTTCCGTAATTGGGTCAAAACCATGAGCAAGTATCGAGTTATTTCGAATGCTCAATAAGTCCTTCATTCTCATTTCATTTTCTTGCCAATATTCCTGAACGTCTTCACTACACTTGATCGATGCAAGCTGCCACGAGTCAAGCAATGCTGTTTGCTTTATTCCTTTACTATTCGCGTAAATCACCATTCCTTCTGGAATTTGCTCATCTTGTATATTGCTCGCATCAATCCCAGCTTGAGACTGTAACAACCACTGTGCTGACCATTCTAATAGTCGATAAGCTCTAGACGTAGCATCATCAAAACGTCGCTGTTCTGCTCTTCGTTGCGCATTTAGCCACAGGTCAAAGAGCAACACTGGTACTTTTTTAGGGGAGTCTGTTGTAATTAATCGAAGCTGTGTCAGGTAAGGAATCAGCTGAACACCAAACCGCTTCACATAAGACTCAATAATACTGAACGCTTCCTGATGCTCAAAACGATCCCAAGCTGCAAATGCACGACTCAAGTTTCTAACAGCAGATAAGTCAGCACGATCATCACGATAAGTCGGAGACTGCTGTGCAAGCTGCAAAATTGTATCGTCATATGCATAAACTTCCCAAGACGCTAAAGCCTGTCGCAGCTTCAAGCGGAAACGAGTTCTACCGATGCTTGCCTGAACAGCTTGCTGAGTTCCATCGCTCACTTTATTCAAATCGGCTCGCATACCAGTAACAAGCTGTAAACTTACCGACTCAAAGTCAAGCGCGGCCAAACACAGAGCAGCAGACATAGACTTAGTGCCGCCCGTATAGTCCACAAGCACCTCATCACCACGCTCAACAAAGTCACTGACTCTCTGTGAGATTTTGCTATAAGCATCATCTAAGTCATCAGAGTGCACACATAAAACCTCAAACGAGTCGTCTATCATTTCAAGCTGACTCGGGATATTAGCCTTCGTTGGCTTTTCATCCTTAAAGTTACTTTTTAAGAAAACACCTTTCTTCGTTATCTGCTCATAAGACCCAGATCGGCCTGTGTCTAAGTCATCCTCAGAACATACGAACAGAACAAAGTCAGGCTTAGTTGCCAAGACTGCTGTCACGATTGGCTGATACGAGCCGCCTACTGTGCAAACTAACGTTTTCATCGTTAACCGACCCGCCCTGTTTGGTTCTTCAATTTCTTAAACGCTTTTTCGGGTGCTGAATTCTTCGGTGCGTTTGCCCATGCCTCGATTTTAGATCTCTTCACATCAAACAACGCATCCAACATAGTCTCCCAGCTATCACCTGCTGACTTCAGCGTCTTATTAAAATCTTTACCAAACATCTGAGCTAATGTCTTCTCTTCCATGTCAGAGAACATCTCTCGGTAACGTGCATCTTCAGGCAACTCCGCCAACGCAGCTTGTTTTTGCGCCTTCTCAATGTTTCGGTTGGCTTTTTCATCCGCTTCCATACGGCCATAACCAGCGGCTGTTTTTGAGCCCGCACCAAGCTGCTCTAAAGCATAAGACAACACTTCCATTACTTGCTTGATGTCGTCTTTTGCATCTTCGGTTCTAGCACCCACAGAAAACAGAAACTTTGCTTTCTTAACCACTAAAAATGGTACGGGTACAGGGTCGTGCCAATCAGCAGGAATTGCAGTACTATCCTTTGAAACATCACTAATTTGGCTCCCTTTCGAGTACCACTCTTTCATGTGTGGCGTCATAATGTCACAGCCTAAGCTGACAGGCTCAAACGGCACCGCATCAAAGAAGATAATACTGCCAGCACGGTTGTCTTTAAGCTGCTCCTTAGGTTCTTTGGATTCGCTTCCAAACCACCTTAGCGATGCAGCACGTAACTCATCACCTTCCAAACCAGACCAACTTTCAATCCATTCACGTACCAAGCCTTTAACTGATGCACCACTCAGATAAGGTGTTCCAAGTGTTGGGTGCCAGCTAAAGCCGTTCTCAATGGGATGTGAATTTCCCATACCTGTCACAAAATTCCATGTCGTCTCAAAAATACGAGACTGTCCGCCAAGTTGTTGTGCAAGCTGTTGTTGAGACTCAGCAAAAACTTGAAGCTGTTCACTATCTCCAGCATTACCACTGACAGAGTCTATCCAGTTACTTTTATCTTCGTCAGCCAACTCCCAATATTGGTCATACTTATCAAAAAAGCGTTCAAACCATAACCCTTTATGGGCACCTAGTTTTTTTCTGCGAGAAGCTCGAAGCCGAGTCTCATCATATAAAGGCGCTGTCATTTCTTAGGTTCCTCCATATACGCTTTTGCAAACTTCTTCACCCAATCTAAAAGCGCCTGTGCTTCTGACTGAGCTAACATGTAAGTCTGCATATTTTCTTTAGTCAAACCATGTAATAAGCCACTATCACGAGCATTCTCATTATCACGATGTGCTGAATAAGGTTGACCCGCATTAGTAAGCCAGTCAGATAGCAATTTATAAAGACAACCATAAGCAATTGCCTTACTGTCTTTGCCCGCTGACTTACTACGGTAAAACGCAGCCGCCTGCCCCAAACCATTCATTTGAATCATCGCAGGCAAGCCAGACGCATAACTTTTATAAGCGCTCTGAAAGCCCTTGGTATTCATGTTTGCATCACGGTCTCGCTCGACACGCTCCAGAGCAAACGCCGCTCGCTGTTGTTGTATCGTCTGCATTATCGGCCACCCACAAGTTCTGTCGTTACAGCACACCAGCCCATTCCGACCGTTTCGTTACCACCAACTTGTAACCACTTATTACTCTCTCCAAATAAACCGTTCTCAACCATATTTGCAACGGCCAAAGCATCCAACCGAGTCGGTTGTGCTTCGCCTTCTTTAGCCTTTGGAACTCGCGAGCTATTCGCCATAATCGGCGTGTATAAAACAGTTTCTGGTGGCAGTGTTTCTTCGTACCACAAAGCGCCCTCTTTCACCGTTTTGCTGCCATCGCTATTAATAGCAATATGAGCATTAACAGGCGTTGCGTTTTGCACTAAGTAAGCAAACATATCGTCGCTCACAATGACCAACTGTTTCTCAAGCGTCTCCTCAAAACCTTCACGATTGACCAAGCTAGCTATAGCACTAATTGTGGCGCTCAGATCCTGCTGTTCAGCTTCAAAGCGATACTCTTCCAAATAGAGATCATCATTTTCCGCAGACCAAAGCGCTTGCGACTCACCACTTACACTAATTTTAGATAGCGTCAGAGACTTACCCAACATTCCAAGGTCACGCTCATAACGACTCAAAGCCGCTGGGCATGTTACCCACTTAAACGCTGAAGTCAGCGAGCGAATAGGCAATAACAACAAACGCGCATCACCCACCGAAATAGCACCTGCGTGGGTCACTTGACTACCAGATGGAGGCCCAAAAATTGTATCAATCAACGGCTGATCATCTTTAAAGACAGCATCAGCCTTAGCTCTCAACGCTCCTTTAACAGAAGAACCAAAAATACAAGGCCAACCATTATGACCTTCACGCTGAATCGGTAAGTCAACAACACCCGCAGAGCTTCCTGCTCCAGCATGAATGCTCGTTTGAGCGATTAAACCAACGATTAAATTTGCTTGCTGACTCATAGTGTTGTTCCTGTAAATTCTGATTCATTCCATAGAGCGCACACGATACGTCCGCGCCCCAATTCTGTTTGATTTCCAATAGTTTGACCGTGCAACGCATTAATCGCGGCCTGTATGTCATCACCACTATCGACGGTGCAGTAAAAACAGCTACCTGCTGGTATAAGGCTTTCAACGGCTCTTGGTTTATGCTCTGCAACATTCCAACCACCCTCACGTTGAGACTTACCAATCACAGCGGCATGAAGTGTTAGATTTACGCCTGCGACTTCACCATTCCAATGTTTTATTTCTGAAGTCTCATTGACAACGAAGCCAGAAGGCAGCCAACTTCCTTCAGAAAAGTGTGCAGGTGTCAGTAGTACCAAAATAAGCCCTTTAGTGTTCGCAGCTACCACTGGCGCTTCAGGCAAAGCTTGAACGCTGTCAGTCCCGACTAACTCAACCCCAGACATTCGCCCCTCAGCACCCAAACGTAAAACCCGCTTATTGAGTAAACCATCTGGCACGCCTGAAATATCAACCTCAACCGTTAAATCATCGACAGGTCGAATGTGCTTAGATTGATAAAGCATTTTGTCCTTAACAGCCCCCGTTTGACGGTCAATAGCGATACCAAGGCGTGACTCCTGACTAAACAGCTGCTTACTTTCATACACATCACCAGCCGAAGGCTTTTCACCAGCCAATACTTTAGCTAGACCAGACTGAGTTAACCAATCAGAATCAAGAGGCGTATAACCCACTTTATTCGTTGGCATCTCTGGCAAACAAACCTTGCCAAGATGTGTTGTCACAGGCTTCCCTATCTGTAATCGCTCAAACTCCTTGCTCCCATCGTCAGTCGACTTTTGCAGAAGTAATAACGGCACTGGATATAAGCGCTGCTTCTCAGAGCCAATCGAAAACCAAATACCATCTAGTGATAAGGCTCCTAAGTCATCACCATAACCAATGATGTCTTGCACCTCTCGCGTCTCTTCTGAGCCTTTAGAAAAGGCAGCCCAGTTCACTCCTTTCGCGTCCCCAATCGCGGTGCGAATAGCTCCCATAATCGTTCTAGGCGGTGGTGGAAACACACTGGAAAGCTCAGAGCCACCAATCGATTCAAACGGTCGCGACTCTTTAAAAAACAACGTATCAAACGCACCAAAGCGGAATGTCTTTTGATTTGTACTCATCGCTCAATCCCCTTGTTCGCCAGAAAACGGACTAAGAGCGCGCCATCAGCACTAAACCCTTTATCCTGATCTACCTGAAAGCTCACTGCTCCTGAGTCTTTCAAGTCTCTAACAATATATTGGCACTGCTCCATCAAAGGGCGAACCATGTCCCGAGCAGCATCCATACTGGAAACTATAGACTCACCCGAGTTGAGATACTCCATAGCCATCAATGACACTGCTTTTTCAAACCCACCGTCATGATTAAATACACCAACCGCTTCTTGGTTATCGTTCTTAACAGTCTTGCCATCTTTATCCTTTAACGGATTCAACACATCGAAACGCTCACGAATACGATAGAAAAATTTACTCGCAAACTTACCCAGTTCCGCTTCATCATCGCCGATGGAAGCTCTAAAACTGTCGGCCAAATTCTCAATAATGACCTTGCCCGAGTCTTTACTATCTAACGCTTTTGACCAAGGCATCGCCCACTCAATCTGTAAACCGCCCGGCTTCCAGACTCGACAAGCAACTGCATCTCGCCCTCTTGAGCTTTTAGCCACGTTGTCCAATAAATCGTGCGCATCACTTAACACACTACCTAGCGGCATTTTGATATTCGTGTATTGAATAGCCGCGGAAATAGACGTCACTATCTGATTTTCATCATTCAAGCTTTGATTCTGCTTATCAAAGCACTGGTTATAAAACCCTCTTAACTCAGCTGCGCACGACAACGCATGTTCAAGCGGTAAAATAGCGAGTACATCATCACCACCCGCATAGATCAGAAAGCCGTTATGATCATCAACAAAGTCAGTAACACCTTTTGTAAACTCGGATAAACCAGCCGTAATACCTGGCTGCTTTTCTGGTTTACTCATTTGCTTACCTAGCTGATCACCATCCATCAGCAAGACTGCATAGAAAGGCGACACAGGCTCTATGTCCGCAGCTTTACAAAGTTTCTTAAGCTCGTGCAAAACCAAGTCTGCATCAATAAGGTCATCATTATCCCAAGCGTTTGGGTTGCTTAACACCGACTCAAAAAAGACACTACCATCCAGCGCAGCAAAGTCTTTAAGCAGACTATTTTCACCCGTCTCTTGAGTAATACTCTTTATATTACTGTCTCTTTCGCCATACTCACCAGTGAGAGTATGAGCAACATCATGGAATGCTCGGATACGTTCATTTAACGCATCGTCGACAGCAGCCTTTTGCAATACTTTTGTTAACCAAGGCACTGCCGCCAAATACTGCACCGATGGCACATTACTAGGTAGCTTCCAACCTTTTACAGCCCACGCGCCATCCTGAATTTCAATCGTTAAACGACTATCAAACACTCTAGAAAAACGTCGCTTGATATAAGCAAGTGCACACAACTGCTCACCTTCTCGGAGATCTGTTTTAATACCTGCTTTGCCTTGCTCTCTCAGCGTTTGCCAGAATGTTGCAGAACTCTGTTTGCTACTTGTATATTTACCCGGTGACTCAACTCCTGAAAGCTCCTGCCAACCAGACATCAACATGCACTTTTGACCCGGCTCACTTGGTGCCATATGTGTACGGAAATTTTTCATACGATCAAGTGTGTTTGACGTTGTTTCATCCTCAATCAAAGCCCACTGAATATCCCAAAAACCTTTAACCTGACGATCCCATATTGCCTTAGTGTCAGTCGTATCTATGCTGAGCGGCTGGAAGTCATGATTCCAAACTGCATTTGCAAGTCCTTCCCATGCGTCATTCACCGCACTTACTACAAGCTCTGGTTTAAAGTCATTAGTAACTTCTGCCTTAAAGCGATTAGGCACATTACCCTGCTTGATGTTGGAATTACCCAACTCAAGCGCTTTCATAAACTCCATATCAGGCACTGGGAACTTAATTGATTCGTTACCCGCTTGAGCTATCACTGCTTTCATCGCAACGGAAGATAGCCACGATAAAATAAACGAGCCCGCCCAAAAGTCGCGAGTACGTCTAGCCTGTGCCACAAAGCCTTGAACAGGGCCTATTGTGAAGTGGAAGTATTCTTTGTTGTCGATACTCATACAGCCGACCCTCTTGCAAACTCAGCAACCTTATCGATTTTGATACCACTGTACTTCTCATCAAAATGGAATTGACTACTCGGTAGATAAATCATCGCTGTAGTAAAACTTTCATTCTCAAGCTCGTGAACATGAAAAATCAAAGGGCTTGCTCTACGTTGCTTCTCATCTCCAAACTCCTTTAAAGGTAGACCAAAGCCCGCTTTCGCAAATGACTGCCCTTTTAACGTCGACCGAAATTCTTTGTATCGACTACCCGTCTTTGTCAGCGCTTCTCTTGCTTTGCGGTTGCTATCCACAGTCCTATGAACACTATCTTTACTAAAGGCAGTGTAAGGCGACGTTGAAACTTCTGAATAATCACCCAGTAATGCTTCCACACGATCTTGATAACTCGCTTTAGTCAGCAACGTATTCTCACCATTTAACGAGATCTGTGTAACAGAACCCATACCTCTACGAGAACGCCCACCAAGACCACCAAATAAAGACCAAGCTTCCAGCGTTTTCTCTATTTCAGCAACGTCACCATCGACCATTCTTTTAGGGTTAAAGACTAACTTCAGACTAAACTCTGTGCCTTCAATAATTGCCCCTCGGTGATCATCATCACCCTCACCCAAGAGACCATAAGCCATAAAGCTTGCGCCATGCTCTGGCTTTTTTTCTGGCGGCCAGTCATAGACTTTTTGCTGAGAGGCTATGTCCTGCTGAATAGATAATAAGAACACTCCCTGCCCCCCAGTAACTTTCTCTGCATTCATTGCCGCACCAAATAACCGTGCTTCTTCAAGGTTCAATGCCTTTAAAGCTTCAGAGGCACTCATGCCTTGAAACTTTCCCCAACTTAACGCTCGCCACCAAAACCGTAAAGCACCTTTAACAGAGGGTGGGCGCACACCATCGGTTGTGTTTTGATTAGCATCACCAATAAACATCGGTGTCACAATTCGATAGGTCGCCCTAATGATGTGAGGTTCTTTAAAATTAAGAGACATAAACAGCCTTTTGAAAGATATGATTCAGCTTAGAGAATACGCTGAGAATAAACACACAGTCACGCCTTACAAGCTTGTAAGACAGTATCAAGAATGAAAAATCGGTAGAAATAAAACCAATAGTACCCAAGTAAAGACAAACGGTATATTAGTTAAAGTAATTACTTAGAATAAATAACGACTTTAAGCCAACGTAATGACGCTAGCTGACAACGTTAAGCCAAACCTTGTGTTCGGTCTTTTACCATGCGAATCAATAATATAATGCGTAGAAAGACGCTTGCCTAACGCTTCTCTGAGTTGACGATTAACGCGTGACTTCCGTTGCTCAAAATACTCTTTCGTCATACCGTTTATCAGCGTTTTCTTAGCACGATCATAGCCACCGTTTAGGCCATTCAACGACTGGTACACGTCTAAAAAATCGTCACCCAAACCTGTGTCCGTCCAACGCACAGGCTCCAAGTCCAACGCACATCGACGCAGCATCATCACGTAAAAGCTTAGCTCGACAGCGTTCATACTCACCTGTGTTTCACCACAAAATAACTGCACTGTCAGCGCGTTAAACACCACCTTTGCAGGTAACAACTCCGCTTGAGCAGCGTCAACCGTATCACTAAAGCTGGTCTGTCCACTGAGTAAGCGAGACGGCAACCCTTCACGCAAACGCACAAAAGGAATATCCGCTAACGTCACCTCAACCTTACTGGCGTCAAAGCCCGTATTATCCTCACGAACGACCCATGTTTCGGTTGGTGGTGGGTAGAAAAAGTCACTGTTAAAAAAGTATTCATCTTCTACTAACACATGCGTCAGCCGATCTTGAGGGCGACCGTATAAAGACAAGGCATAACCCACGTAAAACGTCATGGTGCGTCGCCCACCAGACAGTGACACAACCATTTTGCTATCTAGGTCTGCGGTTAACTGCTGGACTGTTTGAGTTATAAAGTCAGCGGCATCGGTGTTATCCGCCCGAGTGCGAACATCATCCAAAGGCTGTCCGTCCGCATCAGATATAACGTGAATATGTAACTTACTTTGGGCTGGGCAAGGTAGCGAGTAGTCGTCACATAAACGGTGCAACCAACCTTGTTTGCCTTCTTCACCAAAGACTTGATGAATGTACGACTGACCAAGCAAGGTCGTGATGACGTGAATCTCCGTCGGCATAAACGCAGGCTCAGTCTGCTGCGTTAGCGCGTAAATCGTCTCGGTGATAATTTGTGGCGAATGAGAGGCTACCGCAAGTAAAATGCGGCGCTCTGGCAGTGGGTGATTCCGTGGCTTGTGGTCAGTCATGTTGAGATTATAAACATACTAAGCGTTTATCTACCACCGACATTCAATCTAGCACTGGTGTTAAATCCCTTCTTCATCAGGGCATCGTTTTCACATACATTCTCACGCATAGCGATGGTGGAATATGCGTCTTAATCCCTTCTTCATCAGGGCATCGTTTTCACATATTCAGGGTTTCGTAGCGATGGCGGGTATTCGGTCTTAATCCCTTCTTCATCAGGGCATCGTTTTCACATTATATCAGCAATTATGTTAGCAGTGATTATTAGTCTTAATCCCTTCTTCATCAGGGCATCGTTTTCACGTGCAGAGCATGGTTGTCTTAACTGGTTCTCTGCGTCTTAATCCCTTCTTCATCAGGGCATCGTTTTCACCTATCTTTAGCGACTGCTGTGATGGTAATTATGTCTTAATCCCTTCTTCATCAGGGCATCGTTTTCACCTCAAACACTAGACAACTTACCAGAAACACACAGTCTTAATCCCTTCTTCATCAGGGCATCGTTTTCACTGAATAGTTTGGATATGCCTATCGAATATATCAATGAGTCTTAATCCCTTCTTCATCAGGGCATCGTTTTCACCGCAGAGCTAGGTAAGACTGGTCAGGACTGGGCGGTCTTAATCCCTTCTTCATCAGGGCATCGTTTTCACCTAAGGCGCTAAAGGTGTTGGACGTGCATCACCTGTCTTAATCCCTTCTTCATCAGGGCATCGTTTTCACCCAAATGGTTTGAGTGATACCGAAGTAATGACCGAAGGTCTTAATCCCTTCTTCATCAGGGCATCGTTTTCACAAACAATTGGGTGTACATGGATTTCTCAAACGGTCTTAATCCCTTCTTCATCAGGGCATCGTTTTCACAGTAAAATAAGCTGTAAACCACCGTATATACGGTCTTAATCCCTTCTTCATCAGGGCATCGTTTTCACAGTAAAATAAGCTGTAAACCACCGTATATACGGTCTTAATCCCTTCTTCATCAGGGCATCGTTTTCACTGCAGGGCACCTTTTCGACCTTTTTAATCAACCACTTGCAGAGGGGGTTGGCTAAAGTTTTCAATTTCAAAAAGTTAGGTTTTAGCATTTTCATCACTTCAACCTCATGCATAACAGCGAATTAACTCATTATACATTGTGCTGAAACAAACGCCACCTGTCACCTCCCCACAAGCTTGTAAGCCGAGTAATACGGTTTATTTTCGGTTTAAATCATCGCATGAAAAATCGAACTCTACACCTCATCGCTTACGACATCAGCAAACCTAAATGCCTAAGAGCAGCCCTCAAAGCGACTCGGGACTATGCAACAGGCGGGCAACAGTCCGTTCACGAGTGCTGGATGACCGATGCAGAGCGAGGCGACCTACTGGCCACTCTCAGCATGCTAATTGACGAATCAACAGACAGCCTCATTTGCATTCACCTAGACACGCGCCAACAAGTCATCACCCTCGGTAAAGCGAAGTCTCCCAATGACACCGACTTATTCTATATAGGCTAACACCATGACAACCTTATATATCGACCGTAAAGAAACAGAGCTAAAAATAGAGTCCAAGACCATCGTGTGCTTTATCAGCGGTGAGCGTCAACGCCCTATTCCATTGCTATTACTCGACCATGTCGTGGTCAGCAGCACTGTTCAGTTTAAAAGCTCGGTGCTATTAAAGCTTTCAGAGCACGGTATCTGCGTTACTTTTATCAATCCTCGAAACAGTAAACAACAAGCAATGCTAGCGGGGCCTTTGGGTAAGAATCCAAACATTCGACTCGCGCAATATATCGCCCAGCAGAACCAAGAAGCCAGTGAAGTGATTGCTCAGCAGTTGATCATTGCTAAGGTTCGAAACCAGCGTCGCTTATTAGAAAAATACCTAATCACTAGGGACGACTTACGCTTCCCTCTGACTCAGGCAGTGCAACAACTAGCCCAGTCACTTAAGACATTAGAGCAACCTGTCAGCGTTGAGCGTTTACGGGGGATAGAAGGTAGCGCTGCGCGTGTGAGTTTCATCGCTTATCAAGCTATTTTGCCCGATGCCTTGGCATTTACTGGCCGCAAGCGACGCCCACCCCCTGATCCTGTTAACGCCTGTTTGTCATTGGCCTATACGCTGCTGCACGTTCGAGCGACACAGCAAGCATATGCGCAAGGTTTTGACCCGATGCTTGGCTTTTTGCATGAGCCAAAATACAGCCGCGACTCCTTAGCCGCTGACCTTATAGAGCCGTGGCGTCCACACGTGGATGAGTGGGTGTTGGAGTTGTTCACTAGCCGTAAGCTTCGCCAACAAGACTTCACCACCGACCAAGGAAGTTGCTTACTGGGCAAGGCAGGACGGCAGCAGTTTTACTCAAGTTATGAGCCTGTGCTTAAGGTCATTAGCCGTGGTATGCGCTTGCAGTTATTTAAACTAAAGAAGGCACTCTTGTCTCAACAGGAGGAGGCACTCGATGAAACCTCTGTATCTTAACGGTAACACCGTCGAAAGCATTCGCTTAGAGCATGAAACACTGCGCATTGTGTCGCGCCAGTACTCTGACACTTGGCTACCACTTAACCGTGTTTCACGCATTATTTTGAGTGGTGACATTGCCTTATCCACACCTGTTTTAGCGGCGTGTTTGTCAAACAGTATTGCGATCACCGTGACAGGCAAGCAAGGTGAATTTGTGGGTATTTGTTTTGGCACAAATTACAAAGACCAATCCTTACAATCTCACTTGGCAGAACTTCAAGACTCACCCAATCGACAATTCATTTTGGATAACTGGTTTTCAGCGCAGCAGCGCAAGAGTGTTTTACGCATCCAAAAGAAGTTTCATTTACCGCGCGAGCTACTTGCACCAGCTGAGGTGAAAGCGAAGTTAAGTGAGCAAATTAGTCTGAGTTACAGCTTTTACGATTGGCAAACGTGTTTAACAAAAATCATCCCGATGCTGGCCGCTCAGTTAACCATGTTGCTGAAAAGTTTTGGACTACGCAGTGAAGTGTTGAGACCCGCGCCTTCTGACATTGGCTTGCTACAACGCTTTATCAACCTTTTAGAGTGGGAACTCTGGCAGGCAGCGGCAAACGGCAACTTGCCTTCGGGAACACTGCGCAACCAACTGATTCACTATTATCAATCCCACTCGTCAAAGGTCGAGCGCTTAACTCGTTTCTCCATTGACCAGTTGTGGCACCGTTTTTATGAGGTAGAACATGAGCAAAACTAAAGTTACACCGTATTTAATCGCTTACGATATTGCTGACCCACGTCGTTTAAAACGAGTGCACCGCATACTCAAAAATAACGCCATCGCGATGCAAAAGTCGGTGTTTATTACCGTGATGAATCGCGCTGACTGTCTAGGCTTAGTGGATGAGTTGGAAGCAGTTATAAACCCTAAAGAAGATGATATTCGGTTTTATCCGCTGCCGCAGAAGCCGCAATGGTACGCGTGGGGAAATACCTTGTGGCCAGATGGATTGGTTGGGGTCTTGAGTAGTAAATCCTAATTTTTTATCCCTTCTTCGTCAGGGCATGGTTTTCACACAACGACATTAGCTTATACAAGGTCGTTGATCAGTCTTAATCCCTTCTTCATCAGGGCATCGTTTTCACTGAATTCAGAATCTAATCCGCAATTCAAATTGGCGTCTTAATCCCTTCTTCATCAGGGCATCATTTTCACTAAGTCAGAGGCGGTGGCTGATTATCTCGTTGGGTCTTAATCCCTTCTTCATCAGGGCATCATTTTCACTGCCAACCCTGCTAAAATTTACCCAGACTTAGTTGTCTTAATCCCTTCTTCATCAGGGCATCATTTTCACGATTTCCTCAGCAACACCAAAATGAACGTCCGTCTTAATCCCTTCTTCATCAGGGCATCATTTTCACAAAGCAGCAGACAAGGCAGTGCCAAAGAGTAACAAGGTCTTAATCCCTTCTTCATCAGGGCATCATTTTCACGAAGAAGATACACCTACTGACTAACAGAAACCCGTCTTAATCCCTTCTTCATCAGGGCATCATTTTCACAGTTGGCATCTATGTGAATCGATGATTGATGAAGGGTCTTAATCCCTTCTTCATCAGGGCATCATTTTCACTGCAGGGCACCTTTTCGACCTTTTTAATCAACCACTTGCAGAGGGGATTGGCTAAAATTTTCAATTTCAAAAAGTTAGGTTTTAGCATTTTCATCACTCCAACCTTATGCATAACAGCGAATTAACTCATTATACATTGTGCTGAAACAAACGCCATTTGTCACGCATTCGCAAGCTTGTAAGGCTAAGCAATCAACGCGCCCAAGCGATTAACCAAGTAAAACGGTAAGTTCACTAGCTTAAAGTCGCGCGTTTTATTATTACTTTTAGCTACCAACTCATTAACCGATGGTTTGCCTGAACTCACTCTTACCGCTACATCAGCCTGTTTTTTTATCACGTAAGACTGCAATGACTTTATCGTTCCCGTGCTGCCCGCCTTCACTTCGACAGGAATAATGGTGTTACCTGCAACATACAAAAAGTCGACTTCCGCTTGTGCCTCAGACCTTGGCGGGTGCCAGTAGTAAAGCTCAGGGTTTACATATTCAGGTTTTGAGTAAAGCAGCTGCTGTCCAACAAACTGCTCAGCAAGTGAGCCACGGTTTGCTAACTCTAAGGTGTTACTCATGACCTCTTGAGCGGGGATACCTTGAGCAGATAACAGCAACCCCACATCAATAAACAGAAACTTACTAATCCGCACTTTTGTCTCAGAACCTAGCGGAACCGTTTGCGCGTTACTGTGCAGCACTCTGTAAAAAAGACGCGCTTCTTGAAACTGTTCCAATGCGGCATTGAGCTCTCGATTATTGCCACTGCTATTACGTGCTATTTCATTCGCTTGCTTGTGAGAAAACTGCTGCCCAACCTGCCCTAGTGCGCCATTAAAAAACGCGTTGAGCATCAAAGCACTTTGCGAACCTCGGTACTTGGCAAAGTCGTCTTTATAGGTTTGCAGCAAGGCGGTTTGGTATCTCAATATATCGGCATGGTTGAAGTGACTGTTAATACCAATTTGTACACAGTGCGGCATGCCACCGCTTAAGGTATAGCGGCGCACTAAACCCAGCAGCTGTTCGTGCAAGCTGTCAGGGATCAGGTGCATATTATCCAAGGTCAACATATCCAACGCACGAAGTTCTGTTTCAGCACCAATCGCTACTAGAAATTCGTCGAACTTCAGCGGCCCCATAAAGTAAGGCTCGATACGTCCAACAGGGCTGGGGAGTTTGTAATTATTCAGCACTTGGTCAAGCAGTGAGCCAGTTAAGATGACGGCCATATTTGGCATATCTTCGTAAAAATAACGTAAGCAGGCATAGGCCGATGGAATAGCCTGAGCTTCATCTAAAAACAGTATCGCAGGGCTGTCTTTACTCAGCGCCTGCCCTGACAGTAGTGAGAAGTTAAACAACAAGTCATCTAATCGGAAACCATCAAACAATGGTGCAAGGTCTGTATGACGCTCCAAGTTGATCTCTATCATCGGGACATTTAACTGCTCGGCAGCCATGCGCACACTGGTGGTTTTGCCAACCTGCCGCGCACCCCGTATGACTAAAGGTTTGCGCTGTGTTTGCTTATACCAATGAGTGATATCTGAGACTGCTTCACGAATGAACATAAACCACCATAACTCTTAAGCTGAATTAAAGTGTAACACTTTTTTATATTATTTGAATTAAAGTGGTTGATTTAAAAACGAGGTGTTTAATCCCTTCTTCATCAGGGCATCGTTTTCACTCTCACGCTCGTCTACGCCTCCTGTACGAGCTTCGTCTTAATCCCTTCTTCATCAGGGCGTCGTTTTCACGAATATCGAGTATGACCTTCTGCCTCAAGCCTTTACGTCTTAATCCCTTCTTCATCAGGGCGTCGTTTTCACTTGGATTAATGCCGTAGCAGTCAACACGGAACGGTCTTAATCCCTTCTTCATCAGGGCATCGTTTTCACTTGGATTAATGCCGTAGCAGTCAACACGGAACGGTCTTAATCCCTTCTTCATCAGGGCATCGTTTTCACAGCACCATCAAGCCAAACTATGTTGACTATCGATGTCTTAATCCCTTCTTCATCAGGGCATCGTTTTCACAGGTAGAGCAGGTCGCACTAGATCCAAAGGCTAAGTCTTAATCCCTTCTTCATAGCACAGCCATCATTCAAGGAAATGTCTTAATCCCTTCTTCATCAGGGCATCGTTTTCACCCAAGCTATTATCAACTACCTTGAATCGAAAGGTCTTAATCCCTTCTTCATCAGGGCATCGTTTTCACTTTTGTAAGTAAGTCGCAGTCATTTTTTGACGCACAGTCTTAATCCCTTCTTCATCAGGGCATCGTTTTCACGGAGTTAGTATTCTTTAACAATGGAAAATTAAACGTCTTAATCCCTTCTTCATCAGGGCATCGTTTTCACTGATGTTTTAAATCTGGCAGCGGAAAACTTACGTCTTAATCCCTTCTTCATCAGGGCATCGTTTTCACCCAAAAAAAGGAACAGTTTGGATGACTGACAAAGGTCTTAATCCCTTCTTCATCAGGGCATCGTTTTCACTATATACTTAAACAATATAGGAAGTAATACAAAGTCTTAATCCCTTCTTCATCAGGGCATCGTTTTCACTTCTAGCGAAAGCCGAAGCGATGCAAGCCGAAGCGTCTTAATCCCTTCTTCATCAGGGCATCGTTTTCACTGCAGGGCACCTTTTCGACCTTTTTAATCAACCACTTGCAGAGGGGGTTGGCTAAAATTTTCAATTCCAAAAAGTTAGGTTTTAGCATTTTCATCACTTCAACCTTATACACAACAGCTAATTAACTCATTATACATTGTGCTGAAACAAACGCCACTTGTCACGTATTCACAAGCTTGTAAGGCTAAGTCAGCTTGCTTCTTAGGTACATTTAACTACGCCAGCAGCACACACAAAAAAACCCAGCAAGCGCTGGGTTCTTTATCAATCTAAATTTGTACTTACACAGTCACAAAGACCTATTCAGACACTTCAGCCCTCTTAGCTCTACGACGTTTCACTCGACGCAAGGTAGTACGAGAAGCACGTGACATGGCACTGCGAATACTCGCATAAGCGTCAGTACTACGTTTACTTACAACAATAGGCGGCTGCCTAGCTAATTTCACCTCAACCGTGCACTCTTTGTCTTGCAGTGGACCGTTGATTTTTTTAAGTCGGACAATCAAACTTTCAACTCTATCTGAGCACTTAGTCATCGATTGACCAGCCTGTTCTTTGATAAAAGTTTCTAGTGCGTCAGTTAGTGCGAAGTCGCTTGAGTGTATTGTTGTTTGCATTGTGGTACTCCTAAACTTAAGTGATTAATTAGTTCGTTAAAAATAAACTCGTTGTCTGTGCCTCTACTATTTAAAAAAACGCTTACATAACAGTCGAAAAAGCTAACGGCGTTAACTTCATCGACCAATAAATCTTAAATTCAACATAGCAATTTTTTGCTTCAATGCCAAATATTCCACACATCTTTAATGAATACGTAATGATGTAACTAAGGAATCGATCTTTCGTTATTCGTAAAAGATGCGTTTAAATTTTAGTAGTATGATACGAAAACCAACTAAACAAACTTAGGCCTTCTGAATGTTTCCGATACTTGTTATTTGCACATTGCTGACACTCTTAGTAACCCTACTACCGTTGTCACGACAGTCGCATTGGGTTATCAGAGGCCTCGACTTTCCACGCTTACAGTTCACTGTCTTTTCAGCGGTTTTATTAGTCGCTCATTTCATCTTTCTAGATACTCAAGCACTCAACTCTAAGCTTCTCATTTTAGTCACGACTTCATGTCTAATCTGGCAGTTATGGTGGATATTGCCCTATACTTTTTTATGGCCCAATGAAGTTAAAACGTCCAAAGATGACAGCCCAGATAGGCAACTCAGCATCCTCACCTCAAACGTACTCACGCCTAATCGCAATGTTGATGCGCTCATAAAGCTAGTGGAAAAACACCGTCCCGATATTTTAGTCACACTAGAGTCTGATCAGTGGTGGGAAGATAAGCTCCAAGTGTTAGAAGCGGAGATGCCTTTCAGTATTAAATGCCCACTTGATAACCTCTATGGCATGCATGTTTATTCGAGACTCCCTCTGCATGACACAAAAGTCTGCTATCTCGTTGAGAAAGATGTCCCATCCATGCACGCCTCCGTAGAGTTGCTAACTGGGGACAAAGTACGAGCGCACTTTCTCCACCCTGCTCCACCGAGCCCAACAGAAAACACCGAGTCAGCAGAGCGAGATGCTGAGTTAGTTATCGTCGCTCGAAGTGTTGCAGACAGTGATCAACCGGTGGTGGTAACAGGTGATTTAAATGACGTTGCATGGTCAGCAACGACTCGGCTTTTTCGTAAAATAAGTGGGTTGCTAGACCCGCGTGTCGGACGTGGCGTCTGTAACACCTTCCATGCTGACTACCCGCTTGTGCGCTGGCCCTTAGATCACTTATTTCATAGTCATCACTTCACCTTGCAAAACATTCAACGACTACCTTCGATTGGCTCAGACCACTTTCCATTACTCGCAAGACTATCGTTTACCCCCGTTCAAGGTGTTAATCAAGCAGGCGTAGAAGCGGATGAGTCGGATAAAGAGTGGGCAAAGGAAATATCTGATGAAAAAAATGTTAGCAAATACGATGTGCCAAAGCCGGGCGAGATATCCACAAAAACTAACCCCCACCCTTACAAAAACTAGCCCTCAACCACCTTCTCCCTGTAATAGTTTTATGCGCATAATAAGCGTAGGTTAAACAATCATAACGACAAGGGAACGAACCTGTATGGCTGACATGAGCTATGTTCATATCATCGATTATTATCACCTGCACACTGAATCTATTAACGAACTAATGGACTCAATACTCAGTGGCGTTAACGACGCGTCTATATACATAGACGCTGACACACTACAATCGGCAATGTCTCGTCTCGAAGAAAAGTACCCGTTTGTAAGCATGCTTTACACCCTTGACCCAGACGGTAAGCAAAACAGTCCCAACATCTCCCCCAACCCAAAGCTGTCTGACCCAAGTCCAATCGGTAAAGACAGAAGTCACCGCCCTTACTTTGTTCAAACAAATGAAGACCCTACACACACAATTACGTCGCCCTATCTTTCTATATCGGGTCGTAGTTTATGTGTTTCGGTCATGGCTAAAGTCTATTCCGATGACCGCGAAGTGATTGGCTACATCGTACTAGATGCGTCACTCACTGAAGTGATTTCATTCATGATGGGTGATCAACGTCGCCGCCAATTTAACGGTGTGTTTAAGTGCATTTATGCCGCTATTTCAATCGGTCTATTTTGCGTGGTTGGTATACTGTTTTACTTCGCCATGTCGGAGCTTGTGAGCATATTTACCGCGCCCGAAGGGGAAACAGTTGAGCACTACGCCAAACCCTTTGGCACCATTATCTACCTGACCTTAGCCCTCGCCATATTCGACTTGGCCAAGACAACGCTGGAGGAAGAAGTGTTGATGCACAAAGATATCTTCCGACACAGCTCAACGAGGCGCACCATCACCCGTTTCATGGCCGCTATCTTAGTGGCGGTATCTATTGAAGCGCTGGTTCTGATGTTTAAGTCAGTGATGAGTGACAGCGGCATGTTAACGGGCGCGGTGATGATGTTGTTAGCCGCTGCGGCGTTGCTTTTATCGCTAGGTGCTTACGTTTACTTGGGCGCTAAAGCTGAAGTATTGATGCTGGAATCAAACCAACCTCGACCTCGACGTTAAATCCCCCTTAACGTCGGGTCCAAAGTAATGGGCGATAACTTACACTTATTAGCCCATTATCAGCCTAAATTGTCGCAACAACATTTATTCAGGTCATTATTAAACAAATTGTAATTTTAAAGGAGCAAAGACATAAAACCGTAACATTCCCCGATTAGTCTGGCGCAATTCGACGTGTTTTCGAAACCCAAACTATAAAATATCATCACACCAAAAAGGCCCTGTATGAAATTAAGACCCTTTCTATATTCAGCTACTGCGATGCTTTCTCTCAATGGTGCTGCATCTGCAGAACTGATTTTCTCTGAGTACATCGAAGGTAGTGGCAATAATAAAGCGCTAGAAATCTACAACTCATCTACAGCAGATGTTGACCTCTCAACTTACAGTGTCGTTGGTTATCAGAATGGTGGGGCAGACGCTGGTTACAGCGTTGACCTAAGCGGTACTTTGACCGCTGGTAGTGTTTATATCATTGCTCACAGCTCGGCAGATGCTGAGATTCTTGCGAAAGCAGACCAACAATATGGCTTACAGTTTAACGGTGATGACGCAGTTACGTTGCAAAACAGCGGCACGATTGTTGACTCGATTGGAAAGATCGGAGAAGACCCGGGCAGCGAATGGGGTAGCGGCGACAGTACAACTAAAGACCACACCCTACGCAGACAGGCTGGCCTAACAACTGGTGACACTGACGCCACAGACGACTTCGACCCAGCAACACAGTGGGATGCATTTGAAAAAGACGACTTCAGTGGCATAGGCGCACACGGCTCACTGGTTGTTTCAGACGGTTTACCCGTTGCCAATGCGGGTACTGATCAGTCTGGAATTACAGCAGGCGCAGTCGTTACCTTAGATGGCTCAGGCAGTGTTGATACGAGCGAAGGTGGTTCGATTATCGACTACAACTGGACACAAACATCAGGCACAACCGTTGCGTTGGATACTACTGACCCAACCATGCCAAGCTTTACTACTCCGTTGGCAGAAGACTCGCTAACATTCATGCTAACTGTCACGGATAATGACGGAAACACGGCTACCGATACTGTCACAGTGAACGTAAATGCTGTGCTGATTAGTCAGTGTAACGCTCAAACACATGTGATTTCACAGATTCAAGGCAGTGGCGACACTTCTCCTTTAGTTGATGAAGTTGTTACGGTTCAAGCGGTTGTGACTAAGCTATTACCTGAGCTGACGGGTTACATGATTCAGGAAGAAGCGGCTGATGAAGATGGCGATGCAGCGACTTCAGAAGGTGTTTTTGTATACGACTACGCAAATAGCCCAAGTGTTGGTGACGTGGTGTCTATCGTTGGAACGGTTGCCGAGTACTACGACCTGACTCAACTAAAAAGTGTTTCCAATTTTGATGTCTGTGACACGGGCGTAAGCATTGCAGCAACGGATGCGAGCCTACCTTTCACTGCTGCAACTGACATTGAAATGTACGAAGGTATGTTGATCACATTCCCTCAGGAGTTGACGGTCACAGAAACATACTCGCTAGGCCGTTACGGTCAGGTTGCGTTATCGTCTTCAGGTAAGCGCCCTAACCCAACACAAGTCGCTGCTCCGGGTGAAGATGCTGTTGCACAAGCTGCCGCAAACGCGCTAAACCTAATCATTATGGATGACGGTAGCAATGCGCAAAATGCGACTATTAGCTACCCAGGTTTTGGTGAGTTAACTTACGACAACGCTATTCGTGGTGGCAACACAATCACTGGCCTAACAGGCGTAGTGAATTACACATTTAGTACTTACAGTGTCGTGCCTACTGCTGACGTTGCATTTGAAGATGACAACGCACGTACAGCAACGCCAGAAGATGTTGGCGGCGAGCTAAAAGTGTCTGGTTTCAACGTGCTGAACTACTTTACAACACTGACAAGTGCTGGCTCTGAGATCTGTGGAAGTGGTGACAACTACTGCCGTGGTGCTGACGATGCAGCTGAGTTTGAACGTCAAAACGCTAAGTTAATGAGTGCGCTTTCAGCGATCGATGCTGACATTTTTGGTTTGATCGAAATTGAAAATAACGCAGAAGATACAGCGGTATCAACTCTGGTTGAAAACCTAAATGGTGAAGTGGGTGCTGACACTTACAGCTACGTTATGACGGGTATGATCGGTGAAGACTCTATCAAGCAAGCGTTGATTTATAAGCCTGCTAAGGTCGAGCCTTTCGGTGACTTCTCTATCGTGGATTATAACGATAGCAAGAACCGCCCTAGCCTCATTCAAACGTTTAAAACAGTTGGCGGTGAAGATGAGGATGCGTTTACTGTTGTTGTTAATCATCTGAAGTCGAAAGGTTCTGACTGTGATGAGTTGGGTGATCCTGACTTAGAAGACGGCCAAGGTAACTGTAACCTGACACGTTTAGGTGCAGTTGAAACACTTTTAACTTCACTAAACAGCATGGATAACCAAAACATCCTACTATTGGGTGACTTCAACTCATACGCGATGGAAGATCCTATCACTGCTCTGAAAGACGCAGGTTATGTTGACTTAGGTGCAGAAGCCGGTGAAACAGCGTCTTACGTTTTCGATGGTGAGTGGGGAACATTGGACTATGCATTCGCAAGTGCGTCATTGGCTGACAAGGTTAGCGACACAACAGAATGGCATATCAATGCAGACGAGCCGATCAGCTTTGACTACAACACAGACTTTAAAGCCGATACTGAAATCGCTTCTTACTATGGTGATAGTGCATACCGCTCTTCTGACCATGACCCTGTGATTGTTGGTTTAAACATTACTCCTGTTGTTGATGACGGTAGCAATGATGATGACGATGACGATGACGACAGTAGCGTCGGTGGTGGACTGGCTATGTCTCCATTATTCATGCTGTTCTCATTACTTGGTTTTGCTGCGATTCGTTTACGTCGTAAATAAACTGGTAGCTGTTTTAGTGGCTTAGTCAGCACAACAAACACAAAATCGCCCGCTTTAGTAAGTGGGCGTTTTTGTTTCTATAATGACCGCTTTTATTTAAGAGTCACAACGAATTATTGACCGCTACCATCATGAAGAAAGCACCGTACAAAGTGCTTCTCTGAGATCTTGGTTATCTCAGGCATACTTTGCGAACACTTATCCATTGCATGAATACAGCGTCCTACAAACGGACAACCGACGCTAGAGGCTGTCCAAGTAGGGATATCTTTATTCTTAACATGCAGTGACTTCTCCTCCTTCTGGTGACGCTTTAACGGACTAGGAACAGCAGAGATCAATAGTTGCGTATACGGGTGCTGTGGGTCTTGAATGATATCTTCAGTTTCGCCCCACTCAACCATGTGCCCGACATACATTACCGCTGTTCTTTCAGCAAAATAACGCGCTGTCGCCAAGTCATGAGTGATATACATAAACGCAACGTTATGCTCGCGCTTCATCTTCTGCATGAGGTTCAGCACACCCAGACGAATCGAGACATCCAAGGCTGAGGTTGGCTCATCAGCAAGTACCACATCCGCACCGATAGCCAGTGTCTTAGCGATACAAACACGCTGTCGTTGGCCACCACTTAGCTCAAAGGGAAACTTCTTTGCTGTTTCTACAGCAGGCGTTAGTCCCACCTCTTCCAACAAGGCATGAATCTTATCTGGCAGCTCTTTCTTACTCTTAACTTTTTTATGTATCAGTAATGGGCGCGCCAAGTGATGATAGATAGTATGAACTGGGTTTAGCGAACCGTAAGGATCCTGAAAAATCATCTGCACCTGCTGTCGGTAGCGTTTGATTTCTTCACCAGAAAACCCACTGATCTCAGTTTCTTTAAAGTTAAGATCACCAGCGCTTTTGTCGTGCAACAAACTTAACACACGCGCTATTGTGCTCTTACCGCTACCAGACTCTCCTACGACGGCCATTGCTTCACCAGAAAATAGCTCAAAGCTTACGTCATTCAATGCACGTATTGAGTTGGGGCCACCAGCAGTTGGAAAATCCTTAACCAACTTTTTGACGGAAAAAATCGGCTTAGACTCTGAAGACATAGCAGTACACCTTTGCAGAAAAATTTAATTTAAATAGACACATAACAATCGCTAAATGACGCTTCACAACTAACTTAACAAGTGACATTTTGCTTTGTGCTGAGAGTTTAAGGTAATTAACGTAGGGTCTGATTTTTTGCATTGCTCAGTACTCTCAGGACAACGCTCTTCGAAATAGCAACCCGCTGGCGGGTTAAATAAATTCATTGGGTTACCTGCGATCCCAGTCAGTTCTTTTTTCTCACCGAGCAAGTCTGGGAATGAGTTCACCAAGCCTTTTGTGTAGGGATGTTGCGGTCTAAACAGCACATCTTCAGTCGGTGCTATTTCAACCAGTTTTCCCGCATACATGACAGCAATACGGTCGGTGATTTCGCCCATCAAACTCAAGTCATGACTAATCAACAAAATCGAGAAGCCAAATTGTTCTTTTAACTCAGACAGCTGATCCATGATTTCACGTTCCACCACAACATCAAGCGCGGTGGTAGGCTCATCCATTATGATTAGCTGTGGTTTGAGTGCTAGAGAAATCGCGAGTACTGCACGCTGACGCATTCCACCACTGAACTGATGAGGATACTGATTTAACCTGTCAGGATGGATACCTACAATTCGTAGTAACTCTCTCGCTCTATCCTGTAATTCACCACGATTCATCGCAGGGTTGTGCACACGGAGTACATCGCAAATCTGCTGATTGATCGAAATGACAGGGTTGAGGCAGTTCATGGCACTCTGAAACACCACGCTAGTTTCTTTCCAGCGAAAGCGTCGCAGCTCTTCCTCGTCAAATGCCAATACATCCTTACCATCAAAGATCACTTCACCTTCAACAATTAAAGCGGGTGGCTTTTGCAGTTTTGTTAAGGCAAACGCCAAGGTGCTTTTACCGCAACCAGACTCACCTGCAAGCCCGACGGTTTCACCTTTATTAATGGTGAAGCTGACATTATCGACCGCACGGAGTCTTCTATCACCGACTAAATATTCAACGCTTAAGCCTCGAATATCCATCAATGGCTGTGACTGTTTTACCGATTGTTCACTCATCCTTCCACCACCTCACCCGCGATTTTACGGGACTCTTGCTTCTTTTTACGATTGGCTTGCAACTCATCATTCAACTTCTTCCACTGCTTAAGGTTTTTACTTCCTTTCAACTGCGGATTACTAATCTGATCCATTCCCATGTTTAGTAGTGCTAGACCCATCGCAAAAACTGCAATAGCAACACCAGGGACAATGGCATCCCACCAAGCGCCAACAATAAGAGCGGAGTTATTTTGAGCCCAAAACAGCATGGTTCCCCATGAAATAACGTTGGGATCACCTAGTCCAATAAACTCTAAGGCAGCCTGCCCCATTACGGCTCCAAGTGCTGCACCTGTAAAGGTTCCCACAATCAGTGACACCATATTGGGCAATATCTCTACCACAACAATTCGCCACTTGGACTCACCAATGACTTCTGCAGCGGTCACAAACTCTTTTTCCCGAATCGACAGTGCCTGCGCCCGCATTACTCGCGCCCCACCCGGCCAACCAAACAGCCCAAGAATAAGTGCAATGGATAAGGGCCCGACCTCCCCGAGAAAGGCCGCTAGCACGACGATTAAGGGCAGTCCCGGCAACACCAGAAACACATTTGTCAGAAACATTAAAAAGGCATCGACTCTCCCACCTACATAAGCAGAGGTCACACCTAGTAGTACCGCGATCACTGTCGCGATCAATCCAGATGCAAACCCAACCGTCAATGATATACGCCCGGCATAAAGCACTTGGCTTAACACGTCTTTTCCTGAACGCGTGGTTCCTAGTATATGCTCTGCGCTTGGTGGTTGATGTCCACGTGCGACTCTTTTCTCAGCATCGTACGGAGCAATCCAAGGCGCTAGGGCACTCAGTAATATAAACGTAAAAACGATAATACTGCCCATTAAGGCCGGTGTATTACCTCTATAAAATGCAAAAATACTTTTCATGGTAAATACATCCGTTCTTATGATTTACGTAGACGAGGGTCTAGCCAAAGGTAAGCTAGATCTGCCAAGAAATTAGCAACAAGCACACACCCAACGATGGTCAGTAATAAGCCCTGCAATAATGGATAATCTCTGCCAGAAACGGCAGTTAGCATCATATTACCAACGCCCGGATAGTTGAAAATCATCTCAATAATCAACAGTCCCGCAACAAGGAAACCAATATTGAGTGCGACCGCAGTCACTACCGGCAAAATGGCATTTCGCGCTGCATATTGAACCATGACACGTCGACCTGATAAGCCTTTGGCTTTACCCATGGTTATGTAGTCTTCGCCTAAGGTATTGATCATGCTGTTACGCATCAAAAACAACCAACCACCTAATCCAGAAATCACCAGCGTTAATAGTGGTAACGCGGCATGACTGGCAACGCTTAGGAAAAACTCTAACGTCCAACCAGCATCAATATCAGGGTCGTAGCCATAACTAATCGGCAGCCAATCTAGATGCAAACCGAATAAAAATAAGATCAGCATGGCAGAGACCATCTGCGGAAAAGCACCCAGCAGTGTCAAGCCAGGCGAAGCTATTGAGTCTAGCTTTCCGCCACGGTGGTAAGCCGCAAATATACCTAGCGAAAGACCAACCGTAATACTGATAAAAGAAGAGACGCCTGCCAACAATAAAGTCCAAGGCATAGAGCCTGCAATTATCTCAGTCACTGGTGTTGGGTAATAAATTAGGGATGGTCCCAAATCACCACTGAAAATCCCTTTAATATACTCCCAGAACTGCACATGCCAAGGCCCAGAAACAAAACCGAATTGCTCCTTTAATACTTCCAGTTGCGCAGGTTGTATTTTGCCTTGTGATGCCGCAAACATAATTTCAAAAGGATCCCCCGGCATTAGCCGAGGGAGCAGAAAGTTAAATGTTAATGCGACTGCGAAGGCTGCTATGTAATAAAACAGCCGACTACTTAAGTATCCTCCCATATCAGATCCAACCCTATTTCAGATACAATTTATTGATCATTAATGCACGTGAACCGTCATCATAAAATCGTGGATTGATGTAAGGGTCTTCTGCCGTAGGCCAGCCCGCGAATTTCTTAGTGCTGTACTGATACCACTCAGGGTTTGAGAAGATCGGCACCAACATTAGGTTCTTCGCAACGAACGCTTGAAGTTTGGCACTAATTTCACGTTGACGAGTGTTGTCTGTCGTACGTGTAAACTCATCCAGCAAGCTATCCATTTCATCACTGAAGATACCGTGGCTTGCTTGTAATGCGACGCCTTTTCCTTTGGTATGCAGTACATTTTGGTAAACAGAATGTGGTGTTGAACCTACATCTCCCCAAAGAATACCTGCGTCAAAGTCAGACTTTTTGAAGTTTTCAATCAAGTTACCAATTTCGACCGTTCGGGTACTAGCATCAATACCGACTTCACGAAGGTATTCCGTTGCCATCTGCACTGTCTGTACCCAATCCGTCCAGCCGTTTACCACCATGATTTTGATCTTGGCTTCACTACCATCTGGGTTTTCACGCAGACCATCACCATTGATATCTTTGTAGCCCGCTTCGTCTAACAGCGCTTTCGCTTTCTCAGGGTTGTACTCATTAAGATAGTCGTATTTCGCATTCACTTCATCGTCGTACCACTCACTGAAAAAGTCACCTATTCCTGTGATATGCGGGTTCACTGAAGCATAACCATACGTCGCTAGGTCAACAATTTCAGGGCGATTCAGCGCCATACTGAAAGCCTGACGGAAGGCTAAGTTATCCATTGGCTTACGTTTAGTATTTAGATAAATACTGACGGTAGGCCCTGCTGGGTACCAAAAATGGTTATTTTCAGGGTCTTTAGCAACAAAGGTTTTCTCAACATCAGGAATGAAGTTAGAACCCCAGTCGATTTCACCACGCATCAAGGCAGTCTGTACCTGATCATTGCTTTTGAACTGTCTTAGCTTCAGGCAATCAATATGTGGTTTACCCGCAGCCCAATAATTTGGATTGCGACAAATAATCATTTGCTGTGGTTTAAAATTCTTAATTTCGGTTAATGGACCACTACCCACCGGCTTTTTATTTCTAAACTCAACAGGATTTTTTTGCTCAGACCAAATGTGTTTTGGCACAATATAATGCGCAGCAATTAGACCATGAACACTGGAATCTGGCTCTGCCATGGTGAAACGAATGGTCTGCTTATCCAGCGCTTCCATGCCACTTAGCTTAGGCTTATCACCCTGCCATAGTGCATAGACATCAATCTTGGCATCTTTCTTTGCCATACCATGCGAGAACAAAATATCTTCAGTCGTCAGCGGCTTGCCATCTGACCACTTCAGTCCGTCTCGTAGTTTAAAGGTAATTGTTTTCAGGTCGTCAGAGTATTCAAACGACTCTGCTAGTCGATACTCAACTTTATTGCGCAATGTATTTTGGAACAGCATTGGCTCATAAATAAACCCACGTGATGGGTTTGCACCAGCCTGCTGAGTATAGGGATTAAAGTTCTCTATCAGCGTATTGGCGATGACTGGCCCTGTTACAGTGCCACCCTTTTTAGGTTCTTCAGCATGCACTGACGAGCCCATAAGCATTAGGCCCGATAGTAGACCCGGTAAGATACGATTCATTTTTCCTCCACACACTTTGAATATAATTTAGCAGTTTTATTTAAGTAAACACTTGCTCTATAAGCATTTATTAGCCACCACACTGCTATATAGCAATATGGTGGTTTTTTAACATACTGTCAAGTAAAACGACCTTAAAAAAGACTAACAGTTAGTTCAGTACCAACCCTATTAACCCTTGAATAACAAGTCACTAGTTACATTGAACGTTATTCTGCTGACCTTTCCTGTGTGCCTAAAGATCTCATCACTCAACGCGGCTGATAAACATAACTCAGTGAGGTGCTGTTGCGTTCCATCTGCAAACTCAATAGTAATACCTGCTTGCTTCTGGTCACTTAATAGATAGACAAACGGGATTTGACACCAAGTAAACGCTAAGCCAGATATCGGCACATCGATGCTTTTGTTATCCCCTTGTGAGTCGATATAGTTAAACGTGACTGGCTCCGTTAAAAACTCTCTCTCTCTTAACAGACACGTATCAATTTGAATCTGCCCGTCATTCACATGAATACCTAGCTCACCGAAGCGGGTTAATACCTCTTCTTTCACTTGGCCAGTCATGCCCGGCTGTTGTGCACCTGCATGTTTTGGTGTGTGTGAGTAAGGATCGGTAGGAAAGGCGCCGTATTCAGCTGGCGTCTTATTAAAACCAATACCTTCACGTACTCGATAATATGACTGACCTAAACGCTGAGTTAGTGCCGCATCAGCCCCTTGTTTTTTCGCCTCAAAGTAGTTTTCTTGCGCAGCCAATAATAGCTTCGACACCATGTGCCAATAAATACTACCCAAACCTTCAAAACCAAACATACCACCAGAGCGGCCTGTAAATGCTTTGTGATTAAACACGGTCTCGTAGAGCGCCTGAACATCACTTCGCAGCGATTCATACTCATCACCATGAGTCATCACTAGCTGGTTAAAGGCCTGGTCAAGATCTTCTTTATTGGTCAAAGCCGCATTGAAGTGATATTTACCTTCAACATCTTTCTCCAGAATACTGCTTTCCCCTAAGGCAAACAGTTTTGACAACGCTGGGTAAGTATCGATTGTCTGTTGAGAAATACTGTTCTTTTCGAAAAAGCCAGGTAAGTCACGGTCAGGATAAAGAATAAACGTATGCTGATCAGCGCGGTACAAACTCGTCTCAAACAGTGACTCAAGCATGCCTGCTGCTTCATCCAGAGGTAGCGCTCCAGAGCTCAGTGCGGCCACCTGCCCTTCAAGCATTGGATAAAGATAATCAACACCCAAAGAACCATCCTTCAGGTTTAATAAATTGTAAGCGTGGTAAAGACCGTCTTCTCTTTTATTATGCTCGATAGAAGTGTCAATGACTTCAAGTGCGTTAGCAAATAGCTGCTTAACACTCTCCATGGTTTGCTCAGTTTTACCTGTAAAACCACGCTGATAAACCGCTGAACGATACTGATCTGATGACTGCTGTAATGCTTCAAACACAGAGAATCGACGCTCCTGCGTTAACTCACCTTGTTTGTAGTTACTCGCAATCGTTCCAAAAATATCGGTAGTTTCAGTCAACCAAACCGCGACTTCGTTGGATAACTCAAACGACGCCTGCTCTGACTCTAATATGTTTTGTAAGAAGCAGATATGTCGACGTAAGTAGTTCAACGTCACCATCGACAAGCCATGACCTACTAATGCGTTATTTGCATCATTCCACTCTGGGCGCTGTGCGTTTAACCAAATACCACCATCTGGCACTAGGTTACTTAGCTTGCAGAGTATCGGGATAAGCAGCTTTTCCAGAAGGTTTACTTGATAGACCTTGTCATCTTGGTCTAACAACAGCTTGCCATCAGCACCTATCGTGCTCACTCGCTGATCTATAGTTGCAGAGAGCTCGAAGTCATAATCTACTGTATCTTTCGGGTTTTCGCACATAGATGCAAAAGGCTTAATTCGATACGGCACATTGGCGTAACAATAGATGGGGTGCCTTAGCAATTGGTTTAACTTGCCAGGGTGGAAGTTTGAGGATAGCTCCAGCAGCTTCAACAGATAGATGATCTGATGATCACCCCAATATCCGATATAGCTCCATGGGTTACCCTCTTCCTGAACTTCCCAATCAATCCCTTGCTTGGTAATTCGATAAGGGTTGTAACCATCTACCGTACTCGCATTCACAAACTTGGCGATAATGTTTTCAACAAACTCAGGGTAACTAAATAACAACGCTTCCCAGTTCTGGAAAATATCACGCCAGTTACCTTGGTACGACAACAGTGGGTCACCGTGCTCATCTTTCAGCTTAATAGCGAACTCATTCCACGGACGGCTTGGGTCACCATGACGTCGACCAAAAGTAATCGGTAAATACTCATAGGCTAAACGTTCGAGATCTAAATCTTTACACGCCTGAATAGTGCCAATGAAGTCGCTCAGCTCCATTGATGCAGGACTGTTCTCTAACTGTGCGCGGTTCTTTTCATAAACAGAGCTATTGAAGTGACTCAACATCCCCATAAAGTCTGCTTTATCGATCTTATATTGCTGATCAAAAACACCACCACGCATACTATTAAACAGTACATTGGCGTAATGATGAACACTGACATTTTCTTCTGCGGTCAGCTGAAAACCATCTACTGCTGCAATGATTTTTATAAGATCTTCAGAACCTTCAGCAACTGACTGTTCGATGGCTAACTCAATTTTCTTTTCCTGAACTACCTTTTGGCGTAATGCGACTACCTGCGTTTGCGTTTGCTCCACATTCGCAATCAACTGCCATTCTTTAGCGCTACTAGCGTCCAGCTTGAAACTACTGTTAACCAAATACGCACCGCGTAAACCACGAATGCAAGTTTCAGGCTTTAGCGTATGACCTTTGCGAAATGCAGCTAACTGTTTCGATGAGAGTAAGACAGTAGGTTTATCTAATCCAATAGAAAATACCGTATTTGCCCACATGGATTCCGCAGGTGCAGCTCGGTCACTGATTCCCGAATATAGGGTAAATGATCCAATGCCCGATTTTAGGTCTAGTTCATTCCACTTATACGCATTCACAAGATTACTTGAAGAAGACTGCACTTCTCTCGGTGTTGCACCGGCTAGCAGGTTCTGCAACCCATCGACCATATCGATATCAACAACATTTCTGTCTAAATTTTCCAGCTCACAGTGACGCACAAACCCAAATTCATCGGATGTCATCCACGTATAGCGAAAAACCAACTCAAGGTCATGGTTAACTTCTTCAAAGCACAGCTTGTTACCAAGTGTGTTTTTATAAAGATTCCTTGTTAACTCATACTTGTCTGTTTGCTCTTCGTTGAACGGCTCCCAGTTCACAACAGCCGAGTGCTGCTGCTTCACTTTGAGAATAGTCTTACAGCCTGTATGAGCAGCGCTGTCTTCGATTCTGTCGACTGGGCCATAAGGGAATAAGGCCGAATCAGGTGATACTCGTCCGGCGGTAATTCCGCCATTGGAAGAAGCAAACAGCCAGTGGTCGCTATTAGATACGACACTAATGAAAAATGCAGGCATTTGGTCAACATTACGAATCGCATAAAAGCGTTCATTGCCTCGGGTAATAAACTCCCCGTAAGCATCTGGCATTAAGTTTAAATCGGTAGTCATTTCATGATTTGGTATTTTAACAGCTGGTGGAACCATCTTTATGATATCTCCCTAAGGAATCTTTAGCTTTTTAAAAAAGCAAAGACCTGGTTTGACAAGGCCTTTGCTGCAAGGGGAATCGAGTTAGTTGGTCTTTTTTGAAAGGGTCTGGGTACCGCTATTATACAAATACCCCCAATCGTCCAGCGATTGAATGGCTAATGACTGGTCATCATACAACTGAGGTAACCCTATCGCTGTTGGGTTTACCAAGCGGTCAGCAACCCAGTTTCTCAACAAGTTTTCAGTCTGAGCACTAACAGGTCCAGTAAACGTCACTGAGCCATAAAAGTTATCCAATACCGAACGATAGCCCTTTTTAGCTTGCTCCTGAGCGAGAACACTGCCCTCTTCTCTGTAGATGTTATGAAGACTATCCGCCGTGTAAAACTGGTTTTCACCTTGAGGGTTATTGACCAATGCCGTTGCCCAAAGGTAAAACTTAGACTTAAAGGAAGGCGCATCAGCGGCTAAATCCCACTTAGTGATATCGTTTACCAAGGCATTTGCATAAGGGTTTACTGGATCGTAAAGTACACAGTTTTCTTCACCCACTCCTATGTCCTCGCAATACAACGATGTGAATTCATCTGTTGGTAGCTCGATATAATTCGCTATCTGACCGCTATCCGATCCAGAGTCCCCGCCACAACCGACAAGAGACACGGTTATTAGCGACACCGCAAGTACCATTTGAAACGCCTTAGACTTTTCAAAATGACCATTCTGGTTTGTTAAATATTTCATTTGTAATCCTCCTGACGCTTCAACTTAAAAGTTATATTCAAAGAATGCTTGTATCTCGAGCATGTCTTCATTCAGCCCATCTTGGTAATAATCGTCTTCAGAGTTTTCATCCAAAGTCCGATACAAGGTTTTTACACCAACTTTACTAGACGTAGCCTCAGTCTTACCTTTATTCAACAGTCGGGTATAAGCCAGCTCGATTTGGTCTGGGTATTTAATATTGAAGTCTCGTTGGTAATTGTAAGACCCCCAAGCATCCTTCTTATAAGTCGCTGAGAATATATGCTGATCATTCAGAATGTATTTACCTTGGGCACTGTAATACTCATTCGTGTCAGCAGCTTCACCCGCAAATTTCATTGTCGGCTGTTGTCTACCCGCTTCAAGGTTTATCACTGCCTTAGAACCAGACCTAGGATTGAAAACCATCTTACTTTTTAGCAGCCAAACATCTTCAGCAGCTAATGAGCCACCTGAACTAACTTGCCCCTCAACATCATCGTTGTAATACACCGATGAGTCAGTACCCGTCCCATAACTCGTCGCAGTTACACCGATATTAAAGGCAAACTTTGCGTCTTCTCGTAGGTCGTTATCCCAGTCATAAAAATAAGTCCCTGGTGTTGGATCATAAGTCAGATAAACCTCAGCTGATTTAGCCGCACGATTACCCAAGACAGCAAACGGGTCATCATTGGTATTACGCGTATCGATACCTGTGTAGAAAAGATTCCCTTCAGTTCGTGACGCTTGAGGGTCATCATTTGCATCAACAATATTCTCTCTGTAAAACAGGCGAGGTACAATACTTACGTTTCCTCGTGTAACTTTCATGCCTATTTCAAACTCTCTTTTATTTCCAAGACCAGAGTAAGGTAGCTGGCTCGCTTCTTCAAGAATGGGGTCACCACCATCGGCAACAATACCTGCTTCAGTCACGGCAGTATAAGCCTGAATATTAGAAGCGGCATCCCAAGTCAATTTTGCCTTATAAGCTAATGTATCTTGCCATTTAACTTCTGCCTGAACCACATCACTGCCGTCTAGACGATCATACTTATCACCAAGCTTATGTGTACCAGACATCAGTCCACCTACTCTGAACTCCATACCAGGCTTAGGCTGGAATTTTGCTTGTAGCGTCGTTTGGCGCGTTTTGCTACTGCTTGACTCCCCAAGACCTGTTGAGTCTTCCTCAGACAAATCCTCTGAGTGAATAAAGCTATATTGCTTATTTTTACCAAACTGGTACTTCAGCATTGCCTTAGGGTTAGCACCCCAATAAATCTCAGGACCCGCAACAACGGTTAAGCCATCCATCCAACCTTTTTTGCCCGAAAACTCGAATCCAGAAGGTGCTTTAGCGTTCCAGATATCCTGACCTTCCATATCCGTTGCTTCTCTAAGAAGACCAAAGAAGTCTCCTTTGTCTCCCCAGTGATAACGAGGCACATGATAAAAGCCCAATAAATCGAAGCTATTTCCCGTGTATCCCACTTCAAAGTCATATATCTCAACCTTGTTACCGCCATTGGTTAGTCCAACGTCTTTAACACGATCGCCATAGCGTTTTTCAAAGTCACTCTCAAATGCAGTTGGTGTCACATTAACAGTGAAACTACCTTCAATATTTCGGGTTGGATTGAACTCAAAATCAACACTCCCCATGACTTCACGACTATACTTTACACCGTCTTCACCATTCGCATTCCAGTCTTCACGAAGTGTGCCTGCAAGCTGACCGACTCTCAAACTACCGCCTGAAACCTTAAATTTCGCATGCTCTTTTCGTATAATATGACGATCTCTCTTCTCACTAGCTGCTGCCAGTGATTTCATATCGATTCGCTTTAATGCGCTTTGAACAGAAGCTTTGTCAGCGGCATATGGGTCAACCTTCCAAACCTGACTTAACACGTCATATGCCATTCTTGGTTGAGTAGTATAGATACCGGCTTTATTAATAGGTCCAAGACGAGTGATACCCCACCACTCTTCATTCATATTATTCTGACCTTTGACATAATCGTACGCGTAACCACCATTCGCCCAAGACGCATTGCGGTCATGCTTATCCAAATTCACTGTCTGTCCGAACTTCCACCACTCATCACGCCACTGGAATACAAATCCACCAATCGAATTACCTTCTTGTCGATGACCATAACTCTTTTGGTACATCTCATCCCACTGCCCTTTCAAGTAAGTACCTTGAGCGACTTGGTCTTCTCTAAACTCTTTCGCGTTAAATGCGTCACTACCAAATTCGAACAGGGCAATCGGTAAATCTAGCTTAGCTTTAGTTTTTGACCATAGGTCAGTAAAGCTAATTCCGCGATAGGTGTTAGTCCCGATCAAATCCCAATTCTTTCGGTACTTAGCAATAATATCGATGTACTGAAGGTCGCCATTTACAATAGTGAATGGGTGATTGGGGTCAATCTTTTTTCCCTCGACGATCACTTCATTGAACAAGCTGTAGAGGAATTCTGCACGCGCTTTATTTTGTTCGCCTTCCGGTAAGTTTTCGATTTCAAAACTCTTCCAAGAAAGACCGTAGTTACTCTCGTTACCCAAGGCAAACATAAGTACACCTGGCACGTCTTTATACTTACGGACGTCTTTAAGCACTTCTTCTTTCAGTGTTTTACGGGTAAGTGGGTCTGCGTAGTCTGTATTTGGACGCCATGTACCACCAATGCTCGCACCGTAACGACCCATCAACGGATTAATCGCCGTCATAATGCCGTACTTTTGGTAGACGTAGGTCACCCATTTAGGAGGGATGGTTGCAAATGAACGGATTGCATTGACGTTCGCTTTTTTCATCAAGCCAAAGTCATAATCCAAGATTTTGCGAATGGTTGCTTCGGGCTGCGCCCAAAGATTGAATGTGTAGTTTTGACCTCTTGGAGAGTAACCCCAGACCACACCTTTGATGTAAAAGTCATTACCATCAACTTTTAATTTCCAGCCTTGAGCGTCCTGCTGCGTAGTGACCACTTGTGGTGACTGTGCGAATGATGGGCTGCTTAAAAATAAGCACATCATTAGCGATAAGACGACGCTAAGCTTTCTGAAAGAAATATTATTTCTCAGAGTTTCCATTTCCTCTCCCATTGTATTTGGTGATTAGCGGCACTTATATAACAATATACCGCTATATAGCAGTTTGTACAAAACAGACATAATTGTCAAGAAAATAAAAACAATAAAACACTTATAAACCCACAATTTATAAGTGTTTTATTGAAAATATATGCCAACAAAATCTGCTATCTAGCAACCCTTACTGGCAGAGCAATTGATTCATAGCTGAACAACAAGTGTTTGCAAAGTATTGGCAGGAATAACAACTTCTGCATGCTGTTCACCGACTTGCAATGCATAATCAAGAGGCTGCTTCCCAGAGTTAAACACTTGAACGCTCAACTTTTTCTGAGGGCTGATTGATGCACTAGCAATTAACACCCCCTTCAAGTCAGACTCAAGGTTAAGACTAGTTTCCACCACCACATCATTCGGGCGAATGGTTTGACTAAACTGCTTTAAAATTGAAAAAACGGGTGTGTAATAAACATATCCCGAGTCGGTATCAATCATAATCGGCGCGCCACAATAGTTGCCAACATGGTTCGGGCCACCGCGCTTATCCAATACAATATTCCAATCAATCCACCCTGAAAGCCAGTGGTTCATACCGGTAATTATGTGCTGTGCATAGCGGTGTACGGGTGCGTAAATAGGATGATCTTCAACGATCACACTTTCCCAATCGGCACTGTAGCCCCAGTCTGTTGCATTCTCGTTCCACCAGAACTCATCGTTATCAAACCAGCCTGATTCTTTATATCTAATCGGATCTTGAATCCCCGGCTTTGCATCATTACCCAAGTCGTCGATACAACCTTCGGTATGGATAATTGGGAATGTTGGGTATTTCTCATGAACTCGGTCAAAGACGTCCTCAAACACCTTTTTAGTACCTTCATACCAATGCACAGCTGAGCCATAAACGTATTGATTGGTTTCCTCATCACCTAAAATCGTGTCAGCCCAATCTTCTAACGCACCCGAGTTATGGTCGAACATCATTAGGTTGATAGCTTCATTACCACTTTGCTTTAACTTGGGGCCCAAGTGGTTTTTAATGAAGGTATTTTGAGTCTCTGGGGTGAAGTGCATACTTTCCCAGTTTCCGTTATTACCACCTGGCTCATTGACAGGTGTTAGCCCCCAAATATCGACACCTTCTGAGCGATAGGCCTCTAGGTATTTAACTAGGTAATCCGCATAAACAGACTCGCACTCTGGCTTTAGCGCACCACCGTACCCTTGAAACCCATTCTCTTCGGTTCCAACGTCATGCCAACTATTGTTATCTTTCATCCAAGGCGGAGCTGTCCAAGCTGACGCTACTATTTTAAGCTCGGTATCTTGCTGTGCCGCCTTAATAGATTGCGCCTGCTTTATCATTGGCAACAGATCAAAAGAGCTATCCTTGATACCCGAGTATTTATCTACCGAAAAACCATCCTGATCAACTTCAATCGAGAAGTCTTTCAGATCCTTATTTTCTTCCGTGTCGGCATAGGAGTAATGGCCTTCTACACAAAAGTCACAAGAGGCTATATGAGTACGAGTAATAGAGAAGTTAGCACCCTCTTCAGAGAAAATATTGTGCATAACTTCCTTTCGCTTTACTGGCTCAAGGTGTGCGAGAACAAAAGCCGAGGACTCAGTAAAAGAGGTACCGATACCCTGTAAAGTCTGCTTTTTTTTGTCTAAGTCTACTTTGATAGTATTGCCATTGGCGCTACCTGTCTGCATGGAAATACTAGCTTTGGGGGTGACTTTATCCCCTTGTTCTGATGTTTGTATAATCTGAATTTTAGTCATAAATTTATCACTGCTCTGCATTCATTGAAAATTTGAGGCTGACAAATCGCCTCCTTAAAACACAAAAGCCACCGTTTTTAAGCGGTGGCTTTTGCTACTAACACTTACGGTCTATTCAAAATTGATACCATCAATCAGGATGTCAACGGCAACATATGGAGGTGCACTTTCACCCGAACTTGTTGGGTTCCAGAAACCAATTGCTTTGATAACCGCTGGATTAAATTGACCATTAAACAAAACAAAGTCTGCTAACGGGATAGAGTAAACATCCCAATCACCTGTCGTTACTGGCGTATAGTTTAGGATATTAAGTTGGCTATCCGTTCCTACACCATCACTCTCAAGCTTCACACCTAAGTAGCTAACCGTGTCTGGAACATTTGATAATGCAAAAACCAGATTAGTTTTACTACTTTGATCTAATACCGGACTAAAGACAGTATAAAAACCACCCCAGTCCTGATCACCATTGTGCATAAACCTCAGTGACTCTGATCCTTCATAAGCTGTACTACTCGTTGAAATACTCACTTTATTAAGCGCTTCAGCTTGACCAAAAGACCACGTTGCAGCAGCGGCATCATTCATTCCAACTTGAATAGTCGCTAATGCTGATGAAGGTTCAGCAGCACTCTGAGCAATGTCATCGGCATAAAATGTCCATGCTTCCGAACCATCACCTTCGTTACCAAGATCAACGATCATAACTACTCTAACAACATTACCTAAGGCAGCTGTTTGTCCAGAGAAGTCAAATGTCAACGACTCCCAGACACTACCACCACTGTGATTTGCAGAAACTTCTGCATTGCCACCAGTACCTTCAAACTTAAACAATACCGACTTTGCGCTAGCTGACCAGAAGTTCATCGTAAACGACTCACCCTGTGTAAAGTCAATCGCACTATCCAGTGTTAACACACTACCAGCCCATACAGCACCAACACCTTTAACCAGTTGGATTACTTTGCTACTACTGTTTCCTGTCGTTTGAGGGTTATCAATAATAGTGGCTACACCACCATCAAAATCTTCCAGATTGAAAGTTAAGCTATCACTTTCGAAATCAACCGGTACCGTTACGCCTTCAACACCACTATCCTCAACGACACTTTGCTCAATATCATCAATATAGAAAGTCCAGTCTACAGAGCCATCGCCTTCTGCTCCGTTTTCAACAATAACGGTCATGTTGACAACGTCACCTAAAGAGCTGGTCAAATTACTAAAGTCAAACTCCAATAGCTCCCATTCACCACTACCCGTGTGATTAGCGGTAATCTCAACATTTCCAAGACTTCCCTCTAACTTCAGTAACACTGGCTTTAGACTAGCTGACCAGAAGTTCATGGTGAACAAATCACCCTGAGTAAAGTCGACTGCTGTATCAAGCGCTAGCGTACTACCAGCCCATGACTGTCCTTCACCCTTAACTAGCTGGGTCACTTTTGCACTGGTATTACCTGCGGCTTGCGGGTTATCTATTATCGTTGCTTCACCACCATCGAAGTCTGTCCATGTATAAGCTAGCTCAGCATCTTCAAAAGTAACAGGAAGAACAACGCTGCCTGTAGCTGTTTCTGGTGGAGTCACCGTTGCCGTAGCTCCGACGATTGAAATATCATCAATCACAACCAACCCATCTTCGCCTGCCAATTCAAAGAAGACACGGTTTAGATCGCCACCAAAATCAGTAGCCGTTAATGTGACTTCAAAATCTTGCCAATCTGTCGTCAAAGCAACACTCTCTTTAACGTTAGTCCAAGGATCTTGATTAAGCCCAATTCCTACAAAGATACTTCTACTTCTATCTGACTTTGCCTTAAACATGACTGTATAAGACTCACCCTGCGTAATAGGAATTACCTGTTGAAAGTTTCGGTTCCAAGGTGCGTCCGGCGTCGCTGTACCATCTGGAATAGTCACTGAGTTAACACTGTTTCCATTATCATCGATGATATTTACGCTTCCATTATCACTCGTCCATTCGCCTGCCGCTGCAAAGTCACCATCAGTCACAAGATTGGTATCACCATCATCTGGCGTAGTTGTATCGTCTTCATCAGTTGGCGTTGACGTCGTGTCACCGCCAGTTTTGTGGAAGTAGATGTTATCTAAGTACACATCAAACGACTCAGTGTTTGCACTACCATCGCCATTAAACTGACCGTCAAACTTCATCTGTAGGACAGAGTCCCAAGTCATTCCCGTAAAGGCACTCTTAGGTAAGTCCACACTATTCCAAGCACCCGGTGTCACTGGAACAGTAACCAGTACCTCACCTGCTCCGGTACCATTATTGATTGGGCTCACTTTCACCAAACGATCGGTTCCTTCTGGCACCCAAATATCAACATGCAAATACTCCATCGCTGAAGCATCAATGGCTGCTAGCTCTGTGCCCTGATAATTGAAGTTCACATAAGCTAACGATAAATCACCATCGCCTGGATTGTAAGAATCGTTCAAGTCATTAACACCTGACTGACCCCAATCTGGGTTGTAGTTCAAACCAGCGGTTGCGGCATATGCCTCACCGTAGACTGAGATTACATCACTTGCAGTTCGTGCTGGCGGCGTTGCAGCCGAATCCGCTGGTGCAGCAGCTGAGTCTACAACTGGCGTTTCCCCACCCACTGGCACGTCAAAGGATATATCATCAAAATAGCTGACGGTGTCTGCCGCGCGGCCATCTAGATTGTAGTCTGGGAAGACAACAACTTGATCAACTTGCTCTGAAGCATAAACAGCCTGTCCAATATAACCAGAGAAATCAAAGGTCAACTCCTCCCATTGGTTAACGACAGTATTTGGTACTTTTAACTCTCCAAGAGCACCTCCAGACGTAGTCACTAGCTTAATACCAACATCGCTGATTACTGTCTTATAAACCAATATCTTTATGATGCTTTCATCAGCACTTAGGATAAATGGCCCGATAGCACCGTGAGCGGTTTCTGTTCCAGCCCAAGGCTGACCCGCTTGTCTTGCTGTAAATTTAGCAACCGTCGCCGAGGTATTTCCCTCACCCGAGACTGGGTTAGCAATTATCTCTAATGCTGGATTATCATCATTTTCAAAAACAGACCAGGTTGAAGTCGTTGTTGCCGTTTCAAAGTCAAAAGCAGCTGAAGATGCAACCGGTTCAGTTGGCTCAGTTGGCTCTGCCGTTACTTCAGCAGTACCCTGTGCAAAATCATCTGCATAGAATGTCCAGTCTGCTGATCCATCACCTGCGGCACCGTTTTCAACAATAACCGTGACTTTAACAACATCACCTAAAGCGCTGGTCAAACTTGTGAAATCAAATTCTAATGACTCCCAAGTGCCACTACCCGTATGACTAGCAGTTACCTCAGCCTCTGCAAGACTTCCCTCTAATTTAACTAATACAGGCTTTAAACTAGCTGACCAGAAATTTACAGTGAGCAATTCACCTTGAGTAAAATCAATGGGTGTATCAAGTGTTAGAAAACTTCCGGCCCATGGCTGCCCTTCGCCTTTAACAAGCTGGGTTACTTTTGCACTGCTATTGCCTGTGGTTTGAGGGTTATCAATAATCGTAGCTTGACCGCCATCGAAGCCTTCCCAAGTGTAAGCTAAGGCATCATCTTCAAAAGTAACGGGAAGAGAAACGCTGCCAGTACCTACTTGTGGTGTTTCACTCGCTACATCAATTGAGACATCATCAATCAACACCGATCCATCTGCATTCGCAAGCTCAAAAAAGATGCGGCTTTCTACGTCCGCCCCGCCAAAATCAGCGGCAGCCAAAGTAACTTCAAAATCTTGCCATTCAGTAGACAAAGTCACGCTTTCTTTTATATTTGCCCAAGGTGACGCATTTTCACCAATCCCTACAAGAATATCTCTATCTCTATCAGACTTAGCCTTAAATTTTATTGTATACGACTCACCTTGTGTAAGTGTGACTACGTGTTGAAAGTTTCGATTCCAAGGCGCGTCAGGCGTTGCTGTACCATCTGGGATAACAACCGAATTAACATTATTACCGATATCATCAACGATATTGACACTGCCATTATCGCTAGTCCATTCACCTACCGTATCAAACCCACCGGCACTCCCAAGTAGAAGGCCATCAAACGTTACTTGAGTGGTTGGTGTATCTGTGGAAGGTGTATCAGTAGATGGTGCGTCTGCTTGTGCTGAAGGCGTGGCATCACTCGAGCACCCCGCAACAAATAGCGTGACCGAGATCGCCGCGGCTGTAATAAGTCGTTTCATGTAAGATTTTCTCCTTTAAATTATGCGCATTTGAATATCTATTAAAGGTGTGATTTAAGCCCACTAACACCACAATTCTCCTCCTTGTTTGATATTCAATTCATAGCTCATGAGTCCTTCTATTTGACAATAAAATTAGAAACACCAATTAGATTACCACTTGCTATATAGCAGTTTTATCATGCAATAAATAACAAGTCAAGAAAACAGATTTCGACTCATGAAGAAGAGGTGAAAAGTTTAGGTAGATCACCCACAGGAGAATTCTGTGAATTAAGGGAGTTGAAATAAAGTAAAAAATAAAAACTGTATCCTATTGAAATAAAATATATTTATTTATATATCGGCCAAGTCAAGCACAAAAGTTATTACACAAATCAAGCTGTGGAAAATATCAGTTTTAGATGTTTTCCAAACCACATAACTTGCTATGTAGCAGCAACTAATTTATTATGTTTCATTAAAAACATACCCTAGAGCTGTCACCTAACTATTTAGAGTTAAACAAGTTAGCGTATAGCCTTTACAAAGCCCCTATTATAAAATAACAAGCATAATATGACATATCTATACATTTGGAGAGAATGTTATGAGTGACACAACACCAAAGTATATTTTTGTTGAAAACCACATAAAAGCGGCGATCAAAAAGAAAGAACTTGTCGACAAACTTCCTGGTGAACGCACATTGGCAGCGCAACTCGGTGTTTCTTACATGACTGTGCGTAAGTCGGTTGAAAACCTTGTAACACAAGGCGTGCTTTATAAGGTTCCTACAAAGGGAACCTATGTAAACTATGAGAAGCCTCAGCGCAGCAAAAACTACACCATCGGCTACTTCCTCGATGCGACTATGATTGCTGGGATTTCCAGCCCTTATTACTCACTAATTTTCGATGCTATCGAAAAGGTCGCAGCAAAGGATGATTACTCTGTTGTTTATTTTTCAGATAATAATCCTGATCGCTTGAATCGGACACTAAGCAAAGTTGATGGCGTCATCGCGACCTGTATCCCTAGAATTGAACACGTAATTCTGGAAATGAAACAGTCCGTTCCTGTCGTGGTGATTGAAAACAGTGCCGCTGACAAAGTCATCCCATCGGTTATTATAGATAACTTCAATGCCGATGTTGAATCTGTTGATTACGCCTGCTCACTAGGCCATAGCAAAATCGGATTTATGACGGGTCTAGATGACTCTGATGTTGGTAAAAATCGTTACGCAGGCTACCAGTACGGCCTACGTAAGAACAAGATAGAACTTGATAAGTCCTTGGTATTTAATGGGAATTACTCCTATCAATCAGGGATCGAAGGCGCAGAGTATTTTTTAACGTTGGATGAGCTTCCAACCACAGTAATCTGTGCGAATGACTCTATGGCGCTAGGCGCAATTAGACACTTCAGACAGGAAGGTTTAAATATTCCCGAAGACATTAGCATTATTGGTTTTGATAATATTGATGTTGCCGCGCAGATCGTCCCATCGCTTACGACGATTGCATCACCCATTGATGAAATAGCAAAGCACTCTTTCTCAATTTTGAAAGCGTTGATTGATGGTAAGACAATCGAGCAACAACACATTGCTCTTCCTGCCCATTTAATCATAAGAGACAGCTGCGCGACGGCAAAAAATAAGTCGGCAGCTGCTTAATACTTAAGCGTTATTCTGTATCCTGAAACACACGAACATAATCAACAGTCATTGATTGAGGAAGCTCTGTAGTGCCATCAGGCGCACCCGGCCAGTTACCGCCCACTGCTACGTTCAAAATCAAGTAAAACGTCTCATTAAATGGGTAGTTCTCCGTACCCACAGTGGCGCCAACGCTAGCGCGTGAAATCGAATGGTAACGGACATCATCAACTAGCCACTGAATAGAATCCTCTGCCCATACCGTACTGAATACATGAAAATCATCAGCAAACTCTCCCGCTGCCAATGAGTAAGAACTGCCACTATTTTGGCTAACGCCAACTGCTGGGCCGAAGTGAACGGTACCGTGTACTCTATCAGCCTCATGTCCTACTAACTCGACGATATCAATCTCGCCACTAGCAGGCCAACTACCATAGACGTTATCCGTAGGTAACATCCAAATCGCAGGCCAAAGGCCCTGTCCTGTTGGCATCTTCGCCCGAATATCAATACGCCCGTATTTAAACTCCCGCTTACCACGAGTGATGAGTTTTGCCGAACTATAGCTTGAATTTTGGATATTCTCAGACTTTGCAACTATAACTAAGTTGCCATCAGCAAGGTATGAGTTGTCAGAAGATGACGTATAATACTCCAACTCATTATTTCCCCATCCACACAAACTGGGACAACCATCCCCCACATCATAAGACCAACTGCTTAAGTCCAACGTCTCACTCTCAAACTCATCCGCCCATACTAGCGTCATACCTTCATATGAAGTTCGACTTTCGCCGGTAGTATCAACTACGACTTCTCCTGAGGTTGAGCTAGACCCTCCGCCACAAGCGACAAGCCCTAAAGATAGACACATTACGCCTAAATAACTGTTTCTGTATTTCATATAAATCTCTTATCTTGGTGATATGATCAAAATGATCATCCAGCTAATGCCTTACAACTTAACGCATCAGCAGCATCATCAACGCTTTTGGGGACAACTCTAATATTGCCCAAATCGAACTCAGCCTTTCCATCGCTAAATAACAGGAAAGAGGTATTCAGATTCTGAAAATCCACGCCCTTATCCTTAAAGCAAGCCAATGGAACCTTCATAGTGGACCACTCATTAGAACTTGCTGGTAGGTGATCATTTAACGCCATCTCAGCCCGACACGGATAAACACAGTGCTGCGCTATAATGAGTTTTGACGTTGGCTGTTTATACATTTTGATATCAAATTGCAGGGTTGATTCTGCATTTAAATAACTCTGCAAGTCCCTACCTGTCGAGTCGTCGGTCTGCATATAAATTTGTGCTGGGCTCTTGCCATTGAAGCTCACGTGAACGGCATCATACTGTGCTTGATAGTTAATCGGAGTAGTAGATACTGCCCCCTGATCCGTTACCGTCTGCCCAGACACATCAATGCCTTTCCAGTCATTCTCCGCACCTGCAACACGCAGTAAAAACTCGCTGCCAGATGCAGTCCCGTAAACAAACAACGGCATCGTCGCTACACCATTATCTGGCTCTTTCTGACCACAACCATAGCCACGATCATCTAAATCTAGCGGGGCTAAGTTAGAGCTATCGGAATAAGTCAGACCATAGCCAAATGCAAAGACGGGGGCATGCTCACCTTCAAGGCTCTGCTCCCACGCTGGCATCACATAGTCTTTGATATTAGGCGGGACACGGTTGATCGTCGTTGAACATACCTTATTAGGCCAGCTGTATGACAAGTGCCCACTGAAATCAGCACCATCCTCCTGATACAAGACATCGGTAATTCCACCCGCTTCAGTACCAGGCAGCCAAGCTGCGATAAAGGCATCGGAATGATTGATTTCCTCATTCACATACATTGGACGGCCAGAGATGAACACCGTCACGACTTTCATCCCAGCGGCTTTCAGGTCTTTAATAGTTTTAAGGTCAGCTGCATAGCTTGCTTTAAGCGTTGAAAATCTCAGTGTCTGATGAGGCTTTATGTCACCGACACTCTCTGCATAAGGGTCTTCCCCAATCGCCACCACTGCAACTGTATTTTCGTCTACCTTAGAAAGATCGGTGAGGATATTTTCTGCGCCTATTTGATTTTCCAACGCCATTTTTAAAGTGGTCGCGTCGGGGAAATCCTCAAGCGTATTCTCAGTACCTTGCCAAGTGATTGACCAACCACCAGTTTGCTTTTGGATATTATTCGCAGCACTACCGGCTAGATACACTTTTTGAGTGGGCTTCAATGGCAGTACGCCATTATTATTTTTCAATAGAACCAGTGATTTACTGACCGCTTCACGCGCCAATGCACGATGTTCTTCAGCTCCTAAAGCCTTATCATCGCCCGCCAGAGAGCGCTTAGATGGCATAGGCTTCTCCCACAATCCAGCACGCATTTTTACTCGCAGAATACGCGTCACCGCATCATCGATACGAGACATTGCAATAATGCCGTCATTAACCTGAGCAATTACATTCTTGTAAAAACCCTTCCAGTCGTTACGCTCAGTCACCATGAAGATATCATTGCCCGCGTTTACCGCGGCAGGACAGTTAGCTGAAGTACACTCGTTTATTTCACTATGACCATTCCAGTCAGTGACTACCAGTCCGTCAAAACCAAGTTTGCCTTTTAGAACATCAGTAACGAGATACTTACTACCATGGACTTTCTTGTTATAACGTCCAGAACCCGTTTGGTCATAATTTTCATTATCATGCCAAGAATTGAATGAAGTCATCACCACTTGAGCGCCAGCGCTCAGACCAGAAAAGTAGCCCACGGCATGGACGTTAATTAAATGCTCTTCGGAGTAGTATGTTTCACCCCGATCAACACCATTTTTGGTTCCGCCGTCACCCACCCAATGCTTCACATTGGAAATCACTTGCGTATCAGTTTTTAAGCCAACGCTATCACCCTGCAAACCTTCGACCATCTTGCCTGCATAGTTATAAATGATTTCAGGATCTTCTGAGTACCCTTCATAAACACGCCCCCAACGATAATCTCGTGGTGCGGCAACTGTTGGTGCAAATGTCCAATCCAAACCTGTTGCAGCGACCTCTTTCGCTGTCGCCTGTCCAATCCTAAACACTAGGTCTGGGTCATTAGCCGCACCTAGACCAATATTGTGAGGAAACACCGTCGCACCATACACATTGTTGTGTCCGTGAACCGCATCGGTTGCCCACATAAAAGGGATTTTAAAGCCGCGGTTTTCATACGCATCATCCAAAGCTACCCAGTAACTATCCGCTGCAACTACCCAATCTTTAGCACTCGCATGCTTGTCGCCATTCGGCCAAGAACCACCACCACTTAATAGCGAGCCCAACTTGTATTGTTTGGCTTCTGCAGGCGTTACCTGACTGAGATTCGGTTGAATCATCTGACCGACTTTTTCTTGCAGCGTCATTTGACTGAGAATACTGCTAATTGCAGATTCTATTTTCGGGTCCGTTTTTACTTTGCTTGTCAGCGCCGGCCATTCGGAGTAATAAGCTAAGCCAACCCCGGCCTCGTCACCTTTTTCCATTTCCCTTCCATTTTCAGTATTACGAAGTACTGAACCACAACCACTCAACACTAATGCTGATAGAAATATTGGTATCAGTTTCTTTGGGTGGTTACACATCATATAGCCTTCTGCTTAACTCCATTTTATCTCCAATGGACTATTGTTCTTATTCTTGTATTCGTGACGTCAGTAAATTTATAGACACACATAAGTGCTATATAGCATTCCATAAAAGTATGTTAGGGTGCAAGCAAATAATTACAGGTAATGACCTATGATCACCTCTCGCTTGGCGCCACTTCTGATATTTTTCCTCTTGTCGTTAACTGCTTGCGGCGGTAGTGGTGACTCATCAGACAGCACTAACTCTTCTACCAATGACAACCCAGCAGACGTAGTCTCAGACTCAGAAGATGATCAGTGCGCCGATAGTGATGGCTGCGACGCAGTGCCAAGTAAATTGACTGCTACCGCAACAGCATCCTCAGCTCTACAAGTCGCGTCACTGGCACTTGACGGTGACAAAACGACTCGCTGGGAGTCGCAGCATGGCATTGACCCAAGTACTTTGACGCTCGATTTAGGCGGTACTTTTGCGCTAAGTGAAGTTGTTATTTATTGGGAAGCGGCCAATGCTAAAACCTACACGGTACAGGGCTCAAATGATAATAACCAATGGGTCTCTTTAGCAAGTTTCTCGGATGGAGCTTTCGGCCTGCGTACTGATAAACATGACGTATCAGGTGTTTATCGCTATGTGAAAATAGAAGGTACATCACGCAGTGTGGGTAATAATTGGGGATACTCCATCTTGGAGGTAGAGGTTTACGGTAGCCCAGGCACTCCCCTTCCAGATAGCGATAATGACGGAGTGAATGACAGTTTAGATCAGTGCGTCAATACACCCGAGACAGATAGTGTAGATGATGAAGGATGTACTGTTGTTATTGTCACAATAGAAGATGGTGACAAAGACGGTGTCATTGATGGCAACGATGACTGTCCAAATACATCAACCCAAACGAATGTTGATACTGCTGGCTGCCCTGTTGTAACAAATACTGGGGAGATCGTTCCTTTGTATGATACGTCTACAGCTTTGGAGCCTGATAGTCAGTTTGACCGAGGAGATGCCTTAGTAACACGCTGGTCAGATCGCCCCCGAACACGGCATGCACGTGAAGACGAATTCCAAGCCTATGATCATTATATCGCGTTCTATTTCGAGAACCGCTCTAGTAATATTGAAATTGTAGATTATGTCGCTAAAGGCGGTAGTACCATTGAAATGAATGTTCGTACACTCTTCCCTTTAAGCCCAATCGAAGCTGAAAACCGCTGGTGGTATCAAGGAATTACAACGGTTGCACAATACGCCAGTAACGGCGTGATGAATGACTTAGGCTTTGATGGTACTCATTACAACTACCAAAAGGTGGGTAGTTACAACACTCGTTTGGGTAGAGACATTCAACTGGGTGATAAGTTGGAGTTTGAAATCAGTCAGTTTAGCGCATCTGGTATACCTCGTGGTCAGGCTAACTACTATGGCACCACCTTTCTCTACATTGTGGGTGAAGGAATTGTTCCTTGGTATGCATCAGCTCCTGGTGTGGGGTACCGTGAAGACAGTAACAAAATACCGGAAGAATACCTGCTAGGTGGCAAGACCAGCATACATTATCAATACACTAACGAGCCCAATGATAACTTTTTGCAAATGGCGACTAATCTGGGTTACGACAACGGTCAAACTTTCTTGCTAGGCCGCCGTGTACTTCACTCATCAACTATCGATGGTCAGCATGATGAGATTCCAGAAAATGGTGTTTTCCCTGAACAAGTGGGCCTTACAGGAACGAAGTTTGTAAATGACCGCTGTACTGCTTGTCATGAGCGAAATGGTGGCGCTCCAGTGGCTGAGAATGGTGAGTCGTTAGACAAATGGGTGTTTAAGGTGGGAGATGCTGCGGGTAACCCCGACCCTGATATCGGTCGTGTACTTCAACCCAATGGATCAAGTGGTGAAGGTGATGTTTCGATTGCTTCTTGGACAGAGACTGATGGCTTACGATCTCCAAACTACCAGTTCACCAAGGGCACTCCAGCAACATTCTCCGCGCGTATAGCGCCGAGGCTTGTCGGGCTAGGCTTGCTTGAAGCGGTACCAGAGTCAGCAATTTTGGCACGAGAAGATGTAAACGACACAAATAGTGATGGTATTTCTGGGCGTGCTAACCGCATAGCTGACCCCACCAACCCAAGCCTGACACGCTTAGGTCGTTTTGGTTGGAAAGCTGCCACCATAAGTGTGCAACATCAAGCAGCTTCAGCTTTGAATACCGATATGGGTGTTCGTACATCTATGATGCCAAACCCTGACTGTGGGTCAAACCAAAGTAACTGTGGCGCTGACTCCCCTTTGATGGATGATCAGAACTTAGAAGACCTGACGTTATATTTGTCTACACTAGGTGTACGCCCTCAGCGTGGATGGGAAAAAGGCTCAGAAGACCAAACCATTGTGCAAGGTAAAACCTTGTTTAAGAGTATTGGTTGCGCGGCATGCCACACCGAAACACTTCAAACGAGTGCTTTTCATCCACTTGCAGAAGTCCGCGACCAAACTATTCACCCGTATTCAGACATGCTGCTGCATGACATGGGAGAGAGTTTAGCTGATAACTTAGGTGAAGGCGATGCCAGCGGAAATGAGTGGCGTACAACACCATTGTGGGGCTTAGGTTTAGCTGCATGCGTTACCGGTGGCGTGGTTAACCCCATTGGAGGAGAAGGTAATGAAGTTTGCTCACCGCATCATGCCTACTTACATGATGGTCGCGCACGTACAATCGAAGAAGCTATTTTATGGCATGGTGGTGAAAGTGAGGCTTCTAAGCAAGCTTATGAAGGCCAGAGTAGTACTAATAAAACAGCAATACTCAGCTTTTTGAAGTCGTTATAACAGAGCAATGTAAGTACCCGAGGCTGGCTAGAAAACCAAGATACATCAATTTTCTAGCCAGCCACGTATGATCTAAACAAGGAGGCACAATGAAATTCTTATTTGGATTAATACTCAGTTGCATCGTTAGCCAGACAGTATCGGCAGAAACACCTACGCTCATCAACATACCATCAGGCACTTTCATACAAGGCTCTGATGATATAGAGCGCGAAACCGCCTACGCACTGGACGAAGCAGCTTACGGTCACTCAAGCACTCGCCAGCAGCAATGGTACGCGGGTGAGTTCCCAAAACAGCAAGTAAACACAGCCGCCTACCGAATCATACGTAACCTAGTCACCATGGCGCAGTATCAAGAATTCATCACCGAGACCAAGCACCCTGCTCCCCAAATAAGCAAAGCACAATGGGCAAGCTACGGTGTAAACCACAGCTATGAAAGCATCCAGGCCTACCAATGGCACGACGGTAAATACCCCAAAGAAAAGGCCAACCACCCAGTCGTACTCGTTAATCACAATGACGCAAGCAACTACGCAAAGTGGCTAAGCAAAAAAACAGGACAACACTGGCGACTACCCTACGAAGTAGAATGGGAAAAGGCCGCTAGAGGCGTAAACGGAAACTACTTCCCATGGGGAAACACCTTCGACGCAACGCGTCTAAACACTCACGACAACGGTAAATTTGGAACAGCCCCAGTCGGTCAATTCCCGCAAGGCGCAAGCCCATTTGGACTACAAGACGCAGCAGGCCAAGTATTCGAATGGACACAAAGCAAACAAGGCAACAACCGAATGATCGTCAAAGGTGGCTCATGGGATGACAAAGGCTGTGGCGTCTGTAGACCCGCGGCAAGACACGGCAGACCCTCAACCCTAAAACACACCCTCATCGGTTTCAGATTGGTACAAACACCCAACTAAGCCACAACCTTTCGATGAAACCTCTGTGCCCAAAAGAACAATACAACAGCCAGCAAACAGCCATAAACCATCGAAGGCCCCAAGCAATAAAAGAACACTGCACACACCAACAAGCCCAACACAATTGCAGGGCGATGCTTCTTCCCTAACAAACGCCAAGCCGCCATCATCGACAAAGCATAAATAAACACAAACACCCCATTCACCCAACGAACAATCTGCTCATAAGGCTGGTCACTAATAAACGTACCAAAAATAATAAGTATAGAAATCGCCTGCACCACTAACAGTGCTTGTTGAGGTATGCCGTGTTGGTTAGTCGTACCCAAAGCCTTAGGCAATACTCCATCGTTACTCAACACCCAAACCAAACGCGCCACACTCGAAAAATAAACATTCACCGTCGCAAAACCACTCACCAAACCCAAGATTCCAATCACCCATGGACCACTATCACCCAGTAACATTTGGTAAGCAGACACCATCGCCAAGTCCGCACTTGGGTCAAACATCGATAAGTAAGTACAAAAAACAAAAACCACACCCACCAACGCAACACCCATCATCACCGCAGGCACAAAGTCCTTCTTAGGGTTCTTAAACTCAGACGACAAATGTGTAATCGCTTCAATCCCCAAAAACCCCCAAATTGCCAACGACACCGCCGCCATAACGCCAGTGGCAGAACCTTGCTTTAAGTTCTCAGCAACTGCTACTTCACCCGTTCCCACCAACAAAGCAACGATCATTGCAAACACAACCGCCGCAATGGATAAGGTGATATACAACTGAATCTTCCCAGACAGCTGCATACCTTTAAGATTGATAGAGAACATTCCTAAAATAACCGCCACCTGCGCGATCATTATTTGAAGCGGGGATAATTCAATCAATGGCTTGAGGAACTCAAACGTCATCATCAGCGCAGCAGGTGCGCCCAACGGCACAACGCAAACAAACATTAGTCCAACGATATGCCCGTAACGAATACCAAAGGCCTCCTGCACGAAAAACGCAGGCCCGCCCGCATGAGGGAAGTCTCGACTTAACACTGCAAACACCCAACCTAGCGGCAAAATAGCTACCACCAATAAAGCCCACGTCCACAACGCCCACGCGCCAGCCGCATTCACCGTGAGTTGAGGCAATATAAAAACGCCCGTACCAAGCAAGGTACTTGCCATTAAGCCGACACCTTGCCAGCGGGTAATTGTTGGAGTAAGTCCTGTCATTTTCATTTCCCCGATTAAAGCAATAGTTTACTGTATGCCCCTGAATCACTTTGCCGTTAGCGCCGACGGTTTGTCGTGATTCACCCGAATAAAGCAGCACATCGTCACAAGGTTTTACAAATGGACAAATTTGACCAAAAAATTCTCAACGAACTACAGCGCAATGCACGTCAAAGTGTCTCTGCGATTGCCGAAAGCGTTAGCCTCTCTCGCTCAGCCGTTTCTGAACGCATCAAGCGTATGGAAGACAATGGGGATATATTGGGATACCAAGTCATTTGCAAACCACAAACAACGACATCAGTAAAAGCCTACTTTGAAGTACGACACGGCGGATACCACTGCGAGTCTATTGCAGAACACGCCCTACTCATCAACGGCATAAAAGTATGCCATGGGATAAGCGGAGACTTAGACTTAGTCTTCTACGCAGAAACAGAGTCACTAAGTATGCTGCACGATATTCGTAGCAAACTAGACAACATACCTAATATCGGCACCATCACCACCCACATCGTCATGAACGAATGGAAAAAAACGTAAGCATGCTTAATAAATTCAGCAGCAAACTTTCAGTACTTAATGAAACAACCACTACGCTCGCCCAAGGTCGGCTGCGAGCCCCACCCCACGCAACCCATCATCAACCGTCACCGCTTTATGAAAACCAACATGCTGGTACTATAAGCTCACTTTAAATAACATGACTCATAGCCTATTTTCATCATAAAAGGGGAGAAAACCCTACCCTTTTTCAATTTTATGATACTCTTCATCGCTAATTTTAAAGAGTCTAAATAGGGAGAGTAAGGCTGTGAGCGATGCTTTTAGTGAGCTAACTAAGGATATAACTTCACTTGGCTTTGATGCCGTTTTATATTCTTTTTTCCCTAGACCCATGTATATAAACGCTAAGATCCAACCGGTTTTGCACTTCTCAGAAGCGTTTGCTCCTTTTGTCTCTAACTACCTAACTAATGATTACGGTAACCGTGACTTCATTCTTAGACTTGCTTTAGAAGGCCGCCAAGGGACGGTGGATTGGTGGGAAGAAATTAACTCTGGTAACGTAACCAAAGAAGAGCAAGAAGTCACCATTGATGCTAAGCAAAACTTCGGCATCCACCACGGTCTTTCTATTCCTATTTTATCTGGTTCATTTGCTATTTCTGGCATCTCAGTGATTAGTAAAAACCCTGACCTCAGCCATTTTCAAGAAATAAAAGAGCAATCACTAGATGCCCTCAAAGAACTGGCTTCTGACTACCACACCAAAATTATTATGTCGCAAAATGATGTTCGCTTCTTTGTGCTGCCTTTAATCGAGCAACTCAATGACACCAAGAAGAAAGTAATCAAGCACCTCATGAGTGGCAAACCAATGAAGAACATCTCAGACACTTATGGTGGCCTCACGCCTAGATATGCGGAGAAAGTTGTAATTGAAATCCGCAAAGAGTTTGGTGATATTTCAAAGAATGAGCTTATTTATATTCTTGGGATGATTCATGTTCATCAGTTTTTGTAAAACAAATTTAGCCACCCTACTTGAATATGAGTGAGCAAGACTAATACCCAAGACGGATGGCGACCTACGAAGTCACAAAGCAATCAAGCCGAATACCCAAAGCCATGTTCAGTCACATAAACAACCTGCCCCGTACGAATAGACTCCTGCGCAGCCATACCAATCACAACCGCACGCAATCCATCATCAACCGTCACTTCAACCTCAGCACCTTCCGTCACTGCTTTATGAAAACCAACATGCTGATAAAACGTCGAGCCATTATGGTCCCCCGCTTCAAGGATAGTAGGATCAACCGGAATATCTGACTCAATTGGCCCTTTCGGATCACGTGGACTAATGATCACCTTTGACACAGGTGCCGCCCCTAATGTCTCAACAGGCCAAAAACGTCCCGGCCCAGGCAACAAACATTCTAACTTCGCATCTGGCCCAATCGCCGTAATCTGCTCTTGGTAACGAGAACCTTCTGCAAACATATTTAACTCAAGCATTGCGCGCTTGCCCGATACAAAGTTCACGATCACAAACGCGTTATCAATAATGTCAGGTTGCTCGCCATCATATCGCTCATCGATATGATTATAATCCATTGCACCAGAAGCCATCACGCTGAGCACTTCTTCTTGCATCACTAAACGCATCAAGTCGAAAAAATGACAGCACTTCTCAACCAGCGTCCCACCTGAATTTTTATTAAATCGATTCCAGTCACCCACCTTTTCTAAGAAAGGAAAGCGATGCTCACAAACGGTCAAGGTCTTTAAATCACCTAGATCGCCATCAAGCACATGTTTTACAAACTGAGTAATCGCTGGCATGTAACGATATTCCATCGCCACCCATACCGGTGCAGGGTGCGCTGCTGCTGCCTTACGAATCATTGCAACATCTTTAAGCTCGGTGCAGATAGGTTTCTCAACCAGTATTGGCAGCTGTGTCTTTGCAAACACTTCCATTAACTGGCTAGCATGTTGGTAGTTCGGGCTAACGATTAATAACGCGTCAAAATCATTCCCTGCTAACAACTCATCAAGGTCATTACAAAAACGTGCATTGGGTGCGAAACGTTTATTTTCCTGCTGCATACCAGCATCAGGGTCAGCGATCGCTGTCACACTCGCGCCCTCAATCAGGTCAATGTTACGAATGTGCTCTTGCCCCATCATGCCACAACCTAAAATACCGTAACGTAGTTCCTTACTCATTGATTTCCTCTCTTTCTAATATTTTCTAGCCGTTTGTAACTTATGACAAACGCGCCACATAGCGACTCTGCAACGGGTCAAACCACGTTTGCGAGTACTCTTCAATACGACCATTATTCGCCCACGCTTGACGACTTATCCAACCAAGCGTCGTAGGAACAGGTGTATTTAAAAGCTGGCACGCCCACTCAGGGGCTTCCTGACAGCTCACTTCATCGGTTACATGTGTCATCCAAAAATCAAACTCTTCACGATAATGAACATATAACGATTCATGCATATCCTCGACCGACAACTGCTCAGCATGTCGCCCATCGAACCATATTTCTTCTGCCGCAACGGGTGTTTGGTTTAAGTAACGTAATCGGCGAATGCGCCAATACTGCTTATCGGGGTTCCCTGCCTTTCCAAACTGTTTTGCAACGTCGGTACTTTTTAACAAAGCGACTGACTGTGTCACCGCTCTAGGCATTCCACCACCGTTGAGCAACTCCAAACGAAAGAACTGATACACCGCACCACCTTCTGGCGGCTTACGGACATAAGTACCAGAGCCTTGTCGACGCTCTAGCAGCCCATCCTCTTCCAATACGGTCAACGCCTTACGTAATGTGCCAACAGCAACATCTAAGTCTTGCGCGAGTTGAGACTCCGTTGGTAAACGCTCACCGGGTACCCATTGGCCCGCGGCTATTTCACGGTGCAGCAGCTCACTGACTTGAACGTACAATGGTAATCGGGTCTTTTTCTTACTCGAACTCATCACATTCACTCCTCAGGACATAGCCGTATAATGCACTAGCTTAAAATAAATTCATATAGCATTCATTTATTTTATTGCTAATTCATTCACTATTGGTTTATATTTATTCTAGTGATAGAAAAACATAAACAAGGAGGAGTCATTTATGAGTGTTGTACCTATTTATAGTCAGGACTTAGAGGCAGCTGAAGTGTCGTGGTTTGCACCATTGTGCAGTGATGACTACCGCCTGTTGGGCAAGCCAGAAGACGATCTACGTTCTAGCTGGGAAAATACGCGTGATATTACATTGACTGCTGACCGCTTAGGTTTCCGCAATATATTATGCCCTTCATCCTATCAAGTTGGCCAAGATACATTGACCTTCGCGTCAGCGATCGCGCCACTGACTCAACAAATGAATTTACTCGCAGCGATTCGCTGTGGTGAGTTACACCCAATGATGCTGGCACGTACTGTTGCCACTCTAGACCACGTATTAAAAGGTCGTCTGACGTTAAATGTCATCTCATCTAACTTCCCTGGTGAAGACGCGCCAAGCCCTTACCGTTACCAGCGCTCCCGTGAAGTGGTTGAAATACTCCGTCAGTGCTGGACACAAGACGAAGTGAATTACGAAGGTGAAATCTACAATTTAAAAGGCTTGAACACTGACCCTGTACGCCCTTACCAGCAAAACGGCGGCCCACTACTCTACTTCGGTGGTTACTCACCGGACGCACTAGAGCTTTGTGGTCAGTTCTGCGATGTTTATTTAATGTGGCCAGAAAACGAAGAAAACCTTGCACAGCGCATGAAAGACGTGAATGCTCGCGCTGAAGCACATGGTCGCAAACTTGACTATGGACTTCGTGTTCACATGATCGTTCGTGACACAGAAAAAGAAGCACAAGAATACGCAGAATACCTTGTCTCTGAGTTAGATGATGACAAAGGCGATGCGATTCGTAACCGTGCGTTAGACGCTAAAAGTTTGGGCGTCGCACTACAAGCAGAACAACGTAAATCGGCGACTGCAGAAGGCTATTCAGAACCAAACTTATGGACGGGCGTAGGACGCGCACGTTCGGGGTGTGGGGCAGCGTTAGTCGGTAGTGTCGATCAAGTCATGTCGAAAATTGAGCGTTACCAAAAAATGGGAATGCGCTCGTTTATTTTCTCAGGTTACCCACATCAAGCAGAATGCGAAATATTTGGTGAGAAAGTCTTACCACAACTTAAAACATGCTCGTTGCCGGAAGAATATGGGCGCGTACCTGCGTCAACCCCTGCAACACCACTAGGAATTGGAGAAAGAAAATAATGGAAATGGTTCAGCTTAATTCATCACTACCAGCAATGAGTCGCTTGATTTACGGCGTATGGCGCTTAGCAGATGATGAAAACACTAGCACTGCCCATGTCCGCGCTAAGATTGACGCTTGCCTAGAGCAAGGCATCACGACCTTTGACCATGCTGACATCTATGGTGAGTATCAGTGTGAGAAAGTATTTGGTCAGGCTTTGGCAGAAGATTCGTCACTACGTGATCAGATGCAAATTATCAGCAAGTGTGACATCGCTATTCCAACGTCACTTTACCCTGAGCGTCGTGTGAAGTATTACGACACTAGCCCTGAATACATCCGCATGTCAGTGGAAAATAGCTTACGCAATTTGAACACGGACTCGCTAGACCTACTGTTGATTCACCGCCCTGACCCATTTATGGACGCGACTGCAACAGGCGCAACCTTAGATGAATTGATCAAGGAAGGTAAAATCAAAGGCGCTGGTGTGTCTAACTTCAAACCTTCTGACTGGGAGCTACTGCAAAGTCGTATGGACAACACGCTAGTGACTAACCAGATCGAAATGAGCTTGTTAGAGCGTGATGCATTCACCAATGGTGATCTTGCACACTTACAAACACTAAACCTACACGCAATGGCGTGGTCACCTCTAGCGGGTGGTCGCATCTTTGGTAATGACGCTGACGCACAACGTTTACAGCCAATACTAAAGCGCATTGCTGATGAGCAAAACTGTGATATCGACCATGTTGCTGTGGCTTGGTTGCTGGCTCATCCAAGTGAAATTCTACCGATCGTCGGTACTAACAACCTTGATCGTGTCAAGACTATGTCCAAAGCAATGGACGTAGAAATTGATCGCCAAACATGGTTTGAACTATTAACAGCTGCAGCAGGTGAGGAGGTAGCATGAGTAAAGAATTACGTAATGCACTAGGTTGTTTTGCAACAGGTGTTACCGTAGTCACAACACGTTACAAAGGACAAGACTACGGAATGACCTGCTCGTCATTTAATGCCGTATCACTAGAGCCAGCAATGGCGCTTTGGAGTATTCAAAAAACTTCGCAGTGCCTAGAAGCGTTTCAAAACAGTGAAGGCTACACCGTGAGTGTACTTAGCGCTGAACAAGGTGAGCTTGCGATGCACTTTACTCGTGGCTCTCAAGAAGAGCGCTTTGCTGATCTGTCAGATGAACATAGATTAGACAGTGGCCGCATCGTTATTCCTGGGTCTTCAGCTTGGTTTGACTGCGACCTAAGACAAGTTATTGAAGCGGGCGACCACTATATCTTGTTATCTAACATACTTCAGTATGGTTCATCACAAGATACAGCAGGTTTGATTTTTGAACGTAGCCAGTTTGGCTCAATGCAGCAATTGAAAAAAGTCGCATAACACTAGCCCTACACGGTTAGACAAGGAGAGGAATTATGCAAAAAAGGTGCGTCTTATGATGGCAACTTTAAAAAGGCTATTGCATGGCCTAGAAACGTTCAATACGTATATGTTGGCCGCAGGTCGCTCTATCGCATGGGTACTTGTACTCCTGATGGTGTCCTGCATTCTTGTCCAAGTCTTTTTCCGTTATGTGTTAAATGACGCGCTGCCGTGGCCTGAAGAGGCTGCGCGCGCGTTCATGATATGGATGATGGGTCTGGTGGCAGGCTCTGGCTATCGCTGGGGATCATTCGTGGCCATCGACTTGGTCAATGACTACCTACCTAGCCTGATCGGCCGTATTCTAAAACTACTGCTATTGATACTAGCAATGGTTGTGTTAATGCAGTTATTTGTATTGGCAATAGAGTTCTTCCAGCGTGGCTTCCGTACCCGTGCTGCTTCATTCCACCTCCCAAGAGCGTGGATTTATCTCGCTATGCCTGTGTGCTTTGGTTCGATGTTGATGGTCAATATCGAGCTAGTACTTCGTGAGTTTGGTCGTGTCTTTGGTAATCCCGACGACTTCCCTGACCCTGTAAAACCTGAACTCAATACATCCGCGGAGTAAGCCATGTTAATTTTCTTCTTAGTTATATTCTTGGTATTGCTGCTGCTAGGTATGCCAGTATTTTTTGCAATGCTTACTGGCCCCGGCATTATGTTATATGTCGAAGGTATGGAACGTGACATCCCATTACTGTTCCGCAACATCTACAACGGTATCGACTCGTTCCCGTTAATGGCAATCCCCTTCTTTATGTTGGCGGGTGAGCTAATGAACCAAGGCGGCATCACCATGCGTTTGGTGACGTTTGCTCAGTCACTCATCGGTCACGTACGTGGTGGTCTGGCGCATGTAAACATCTTATCCAGTATGTTGTTTGCGGGCCTGTCTGGTTCGGCTGTTGCCGATACTTCTGCGTTAGGGTCTATGTTGATTCCTGCGATGGAAAAGAACGGTTACTCGCGAAAGTTTGCGGCGGCTATTACCGCGGCATCGTCAGTAATCGGACCCATCATTCCACCGTCGGGCATCATGATCATCTATGCCTACACTATGGAAATATCGGTAGCGGCACTATTTGCGGCAGGTGTTATTCCAGGTATTTTAGTGGGCCTTGGCCTAATGGGTATGACGTCCATTTTGGCTAAAAAGCACAACTTCCCACCGGCTGGACCGAAGTTCACTTTAAGAGAAAAAGGCCTAGCGACTCGTAAAGCGATTTTACCGTTGCTAACACCCGTTATTATCTTAGGTGGTATTTTGAGTGGTGTGTTTACACCGACTGAGGCATCGGCAATCGCAGTGGCATATGCGCTATTCCTAAGCTTATTTATACTGCGCAGCGTTAAGGTAACGGACTTACCTGCCATCTTCACTCGTAGTGCGATTTCATCATCAGTGGTGTTATTGCTGGTTGGTGCAGCGATTGCCTTTAAATCGGTGGTCAGTTTATCTCATGCCGCTGAATTTATGGCAGACTGGACACTATCTTTAAGTGACAATGCGCTGATATTATTATTCCTAATTAACATACTTTTGTTTATTGTGGGTATGTTCTTAGACGCTGGCCCTGCGATAATTATTCTTGGTCCTATCCTAGCGCCTATCTTTATCCAGCTCGGTATTGATCCGGTTCACTTCGCGACAATTATGAGTGTTAATTTAACGGTTGGACTCGCAACACCGCCCATGGGCTTAGTACTCTTTGTGGCCTCCAGTGTCTCTGGAGAAAAAGTACAGACCATTGCGCGCGCTATCCTGCCGTTCTTATTTGTTGAAATAATTGTTATCTTTATGATCACCTTTATTCCTGCAATTTCCATGACCATACCTAGACTATTAGGGCTGGCGTAACACGTGTTTCAAAAAGCTTTAGAGGAGCTAATCATTATGAACAAAACGACTAAATTATTGATGTCTACCATCCTTGGCGCATCGGTTCTGTTTGGTGCGGGTATTACCGCAGTGCAAGCCGCTGACTACAAGCTACGTGCGGTTGCTAACTCCAATGAAAACGACGAAGACTACGATGGTCTTGTGGTATTCAAAGACTTTGTTGAGTCACGCTCTAACGGTAAGGTAGAAGTTGAGCTATTCATTGGAACACAGCTTTGCGCTAACGGTACTGAGTGTCTACAAGCAGTAGAAGACGGTTCGGTTGATATCTACATCTCAACAGCCGGTGGTGCAGCCAATATGTACCCTTACGTACAGGTGCTTGACCTACCTTACGTACTTTCTGACGATCGTATTGCTGAAACAGTACTATCGGGTGACTTCACGCGTGAAATGCGTAAAGCGATCCTAAAAGATTCTGACGATAAAATTCGTTTGATGACGATTGGTAACACCGGTGGTTGGAGAAACTTTGCTAACACTAAGCGTGTTGTTAAGACGCCTGCTGACATGAAAGGTTTGAAGATTCGTACGGTTGTTGCGGACCTACCTCAAGAACTTGTTAAAGCACTGGGTGCTAGCCCTACGCCAATCCCATGGCCTGAGCTGTTCACTTCATTCCAGACGGGTGTTGTTGAAGGTTCTAAGAATGGTATCACTGACATCATGGGTATGAAGTTCCCAGAAGCAGGCCTTAAAAATGTAACACTAGACGGTCATGCTTACATGAGCGCACTTTGGTACATGAGCAACGAGAACTTCCTGAAGATGGACGAAGAGACTCGTAAGGTTATCGTTGACGGTTTTGATGCACTACAGCAAGCAACATTTGCATCTCCAAAGCGTAAGTCTATCAAAGCGTATGCTGACTTCAAAAAGGCTGGCGGTAACTTGTACGTGCCAACACCTGCTGACAAAGCAGCGTTTAAGGCAGCAGCTCAGCCTGTTTACACTTGGTTCAAGAAGAGCGTAAAAGACGGTGAGAAGTGGTATGCACTACTATCATCTGAAGCAGCTAAAGCAGAGAAAGAAGTTGCAGCAGCTCATGCGGCTGATATTAACTAAGTTGTTACTACTCAGTTAGATATAAGAAAGCCGCTCTGATGAGCGGCTTTTTTTTGTGCCTTGAAAGTTTGTAGATTCAATCAAACGGATAAAGATGCGGCTTATAATCTGCTATCAAAATCTGTGCTTCTTTCACCTGCCCAGGCGTCATTTTCTTAATCACTTCTTCCTGACTAATAGCTGCATCGGGATCACCACCAATCGCTGACAACACGTACCACATATACGCCCGCACCAAATCAACCTCAACGCCTCGCCCGACTTCGTAATACCATCCAATACCCGACTGTGCACCAGGGTGCGCTTTCATTGAGGCACGCAAGTACCATTCAAAGGCGCGACGGTCGTCTTTTTTAACGCCCAAACCCATCGCATACATCACACCTATCAACTCTTCCGCATCCGCATTTCCCGCTTGCGCTGCAGGCAGGAACTCTTGCATGGCTTCAGTAAATTTGCTCTGCTCCATTAGCTGCCGACCTTTTTCCACATCGGCAAACGCAGCTTGGCTAACTAACAGGCTAAACACCGCCGCAGTGACAACCTTGCATAAAAACTTTCCCATAACGCCTCCTTATCCATTCACAGGGTACTTGTCGAACTAAAGATAAATGTATAGTGTATGAATCATTGGAGAAAGGAAATCATTTAATGAGTCAAAGGCAGTCTTGGCGTGCATGCGCCCTTGTTCTTTTAGCGTGCTTTTCGAATAACGTTATCGCGGCTGATAACGCAACTGCTCTGCCCCAGCCGCTTACTGATAACGACTATCGCACTGTTAACTTAAATGCAGCCAAGCTAGGCCAGCAACTTTTTTACGACAAAATCCTCAGCGGCAATAAAAACATCGCATGCTCAACCTGTCACCACCACGACCTTGCCAGTGGCGACGGCTTGTCACTCGGTGTTGGCGAAGGTGGTATTGGCTTAGGCGAAAAACGTATCGTCGGCGAAGGCAACAGCCGCATCAAACGACGTGTCCCCAGAAACGCGACCCCACTGTTTAACCTTGGCGCCAAACAGTTCACCCACCTATTCCATGATGGTCGCGTATCGGTTGACCCTATTTTCCCTAGCGGCTTTAACACCCCCGCCGAAGAGTTTTTACCCAAAGGCTTAGAGAGCTTATTAGCCGCGCAAGCCCTATTCCCTGTGACCTCAGCCGTTGAAATGGCCGGTGAGCGAAACGAGAACCAAATCGCAGGCGCAACCCGCCGCCGACCCGATTATGTCTGGGCTATTTTAGAAAAACGCCTACAAGGTATTTATAGTTACGAGCAACTGTTTAAAGACGCTTACCCTGAGCAAGTCAAACAAAGCAGCGACATCAATATCATTCAAATGGGCAATGCGCTGGCCGCATTTATCGAGCATGAATGGCGAGCGGACAGTAGCCCCTTTGATGCCTTTGTTAGTGGCGATAGCGACGCATTAAACGAGAAACAAACACAAGGCATGAAACTATTTTATGGCAAAGCAGAATGCAGCAGTTGTCACAGCGGCGCTTTGCAAACAGACCATGACTTCCACGCCATCATGCTACCCAGCTTTGGCCCCGGTCGTACCCGTCGCTTTGAGCATATCGCGCGTGATCGTGGACGCATAAACGAAACTGACCGCTTAGAAGACAGCTACCGCTTTAGAACACCAAGCCTACGTAACGTGGCTGCAACAGGACCTTATGGTCACAACGGTGCTTACAGTAGCCTAGAGGGCATTATTCGTCATCACATCGACCCTGTTAAAAGCATTGAGAACTATGACGCGAGCCAGTTGGTGATGCCGCAGGATGAGTACCTTGTAAAGAACGACTTTCTTATCCAGCAAGATAAGCGAGAAACGGCGAGTTTGAAGCGCTATCGGGATATTGATTTGCCAGCATTGACTGACTTAGAAATAGAACAGGTGATTGCGTTCTTAGAGGCCTTGACCGATGAAAAATCGCTCTATGGGAGACTCGGAGCACCAAGCCAGGTACCTAGTAAAATTGCAGTAGATTAGGCAGCACAGCGGCTGCCTTAACCACTAACTCCCGTAAACGCCGCCATTGACATCGATGGTTGCGCCAGTAACAAAACCGCTGTGCTCACTTGCTAAAAACAGTACAACACGCGCAACATCATCCGCATCTCCAGCACGTCCTAATGGAATACCGAGAACGGTCTCATCTGCTGACTCTTTAGTGGTGTGCGTATTGTGGAAGCTTGTACCCAGTATCAAACCCGGCGCAACAGCATTCACTCGAACGCCCTTTGGCCCCAGCTCATTTGCCAATGCACGTGTCCATGTGAGTACCGCGCCTTTCATGGTTGAGTACGCTAAAGACCCAGCATGACCACCCTTACGACCTGCCAATGAAGCCAAGTTAACAATACTTGAAGAGCCCGCAGCCGTTAGCGCTGGCGTTGCCGCTTGAGTCACCCAAAGTACTGATGATAAGTTTAGGTCAACAGAATCTCTCCAGAAGTCTTCCTCAAGCTCTTCAACACGACGACGGCCAATCAAAGACCCTGCGTTATTGACCAATACATCCATGCCGCCTAAAAAGTCCAATGCTGTTGCCACAACCGCTTGTGCTTGCTCTTTATTTCTCAAGTCACCTTGAATCAGTTTAATCTGGCTAGCATCAACACCTGCTTCACTCGCCAATACTTCAATATTTACTTCTGTAGAGAAGTAATGAACGGCTACTTTGCAGCCTGCTTCTAGCAAACGAACGGTTATCTGGCGGCCTATACCCTGTGTTCCAGCAGTAACTAATACTCTTTTTTTGGTCAAACTATTCACGCGTGGTGTCCCCATATCGGTTTTATCTTAAGGATGGTTGTAAAACTATTTCTGATACATGCGCCCTTGCTGGCAGGCTCATCACAAACAGGCAGGTTTCTGCGATGTCTTGAGGTTGCAATGCTTTAAAGCGCATCTCAGGTGTTGGTCGTGTCGGCCTTTTGTTAAGCAAAGGCGTGTCGGTCATGCCCGGCATAATCACGGTTGCTCGTACACCGTTATGCCACTCTTCTTCCATAATGGCGTGCGTCATTGCCAGCACACCTGCTTTTGTTGCCTGATAAGCCGCACCTGAAAGGTCAGGACTCTTGGCCGCGGCAGAAGACACATTGATAATTAAGCCGTTTTTCTTGGATCTAAATATAGGTAAGACAAGCTGCGATAAATTAAAAGCACTCGACAGATTCGAATCAACCATTGAGCGCCAAGTGTCTGGTGTTAACTCCATAAATCGGCGTTTTACAAGGTTAGTGCCCACGGTATTGACCAAGGTATCTACCTTTTCGAGTAGCTCTTGATGAGTCTCAGTCGCATCAAATAAGTCATCATGATTACTCGCATCCACACAGATCTGAACTACCTTTGCAGCCCCTAACTTAACCGCTTCCATTTCAACTTGTGCAAGGCGCTCACTATCTCGCCCAAGAAGAACAAGCTGAGCACCTTCTGTTGCAGCCGCAAAAGCAGTCGCCCTCCCCATTCCACTACTTGCGCCTGCAATCAATATGCATCGTCCTGACAGTTTTTTAGTGTCGCTCATTTACGTAAACCTCTTTGAATGCTTTAGCCCGTGATACTGCGCTAAAGTTGACGGGTAGATGCGCGAACAATTAGCTCCGCACTTACCTCAACATGAGGTTCAATCACCTCATCAGTGCTTTCTAACGTTTCAATTAATTTACTGACAATGATCTCTGACATCTGAGCGACAGGTTGGCGAATAGTCGTCAACGGAGGCTGCATCACCTCGGCCATCATAATGTCATCAAAACCAATCACAGAGATATCTTCTGGGACGCTATATCCCAGCTCTCTAGCACCTGCACAGGCACCAATGGCATACATATCATTGACTGTCAGCACTGCAGTCGGCGGATTATCCAGAGTCAGTAATTCTCGAATAGCGGTTCTGCCAATTTCAGCAGCTCGGAAGTCCCCAAATGTCGACACGTTACGACCTCCCCAAACCAACGATTCATCTGGGGTAATACCTGCTTTTTCAAGCTCGCTATTCATACCTGCTAGCCTACCCACTCGACTGTTTGTGCCGATAGGGCCAGAAATAAATGCAATTCGCTTGTGACCTAAGCCGATCAAATGACGGGTCGCAAGCCTCGAACCAACCAACTGATTGATGCTGACACTACAAGCAATGACACCGTTTGTGCCTTCGTTGTCTCGGTCAATGGCAGCAATTTTCATGCCCTTGTCCGCATATTCTTTTAGGTAGTCAAATGACTCTGGAGAAGAACCAAGAATCACACCTCTTATGGATGAACCAAACAGCGACTCAACATAACGAGCCTCTACTACGGGGTCACGCTCAGCATTACAAATAAGTACCTGATAACCACGCTTTTGCGCAGCGGTCTCGATCAAATGAGAAACCTGTCCCCAAAATGGGTTTGCTACCGATGGAACGATTAACCCTAGTGTTTTTATCTGTCCTGTTTTCAGTTGTCGGGCAGCCGAGTTGGGGGTGAATTTGAGTTTGCGGATTGCTTCATTAACACGGTTTAGCGTCTCAACGGCCATCTTCTGATGACGGCCATTAATCACGTTTGATACTGTACTAACTGAGACTCCAGCATGGCGAGCTACTTCTTTCATCCCTGCCATTATTCACCACTCCAATGCTTGGCTATTTCTTTAATTACTGTCATTTTTATCAGCCTTCCCGATCAATCTAATATAAGCGAAGATCATACAATAGGTAATACGTTACACCATTAATAATAATATAACAAACATAAGCTTTATTATAAAAAGGTGAAACGTTACACAAATCCCTATTAATCGCAGTATAACCAAAAGCATACGATAAGAAACCAACGAATTCAGCTTTGCTTTACGTGCCAAAGTAAAAGATGGGAAGGTCGTACTTTGAAACTGGCTAGAAGATATCGTTGCTGTAAGTAGTGCTTACCAAGGCTAATACGTAAGGTGGGGTGCGACCTGTTACCCCTTAGACATAACCGAATCAAAATACCCAACCGGATATTCAAAGTATCGCCCAACTTCCCTACCCTGATTCAACAACACATAACACTGCGGCCCACCCTGAAATTTTGATAGAGGCTCCTCCACAAAGTCACCCACATCAAACTCTGCAAACCAATATCGCTTAGCAATGGCAACCAAGTCACTCCCCATACGCTCAGCATAAGCCGCAACATCTGTTCCCAAAATACCTCGCAGATGATCACCACTCACCATCTCTGGTCCAATACCTGCTTGGTCATACTCAGGATAAAACAACCGTCCTTTCACACAACAACAGCGCTGATCAATAGCCATAGGCAATAACTCAGGCTGCTGCAAACTTAACTGAGTCTGCTTAGTGATAAGGTGGTTTATTTTACTATCCAGCGAGTCTTTGAGGTTGCTGCCATACCAGCGATTGAGTTGATTCAGCGGGTCTAAACCCATAAAAAACTTCACCGCCACTTCAAGATGAATCACTTTTTGAGTACGGTTATCCCGCAGTATAAAATCCAATTCACCCAGCGTGCGACCGTCGCCATGCAACTGAACACTTCGATGCAGTAATTCAAAGTTAGGACTTATTTGCATCCAGTAAGCTACAAATGCTTCAAAACGATGGCCGAGCGCCTTACCTTTTTGCTGATCTAAGTAGTTTATTAAAGGCGAAGGATCTTGGTCTAACGATTCAAGTGAAGGTAAGCAGGCTTGGTATTCCGACAACACAAACGCATTATCCCACCAAACCACGCCATCATACTCGCCCGACGCTAAGGGTGGGCTAGCAATCACCCATGCTAAATCTCGAACAACACGATGTTTCCAACGCTGCCAGTCAAACATTGTTCTGGCTTCTAAGGCCAAGGAACTGTTTAACCAACCACATCATGACTGCGAAAATAGGCACAGCAAGCACAACGAGTAGTACTGCAATATACGCGAACAAATCTGGTGCTTTCATGAGGTTACTCATCACTGATTCCTCGTAATAAAACTTCCACTTATGCTCTTCAGGAAATACCCAAATATGGAGTTGGGAGAATATTTCGTAAGGGCCAACTAGCAGCACAACAACCGTAATCAGCAACAAAGCGATGATCACATACGCGAGTAGTGACTTAAACGAAGGCAGTACCTGACGAGTAATAGACAACCATGCGAGTAGCACAACAAATACGACCAGCATGACCTTCAACCCAAGCAACAGGCGATCAATGAGAATCGCAACATCTTGCAGGTGAATCACTTCATCGTTATTAAAGGCAGTATTGAGCAACTGTCCGTCGGGCGAGTAATAGCTCAACGTCGCCAAACCACCGCCCTGATTATGAATAGCCGTCACCACCTCGGCAAACATGCGAGAGTGTTCCGCAAAATTGGTCTCAACGAAGTCAGCTCGCTCCGCATATTCAGGCGCATATTTAGCGATGTGCTTGGGTATATCCATGAAGGAATACAGCCAGTCATAAGCAAAATCAACTTGCGCTAACAGCAACCAACTCGCGCCTAAAGCTAAACAAAACGCGATGACCGTCACACACAACCAACGGACATTTCCCATCACTCTGCCCTCTAAAATTAATTACTGACGCTTAAACGGTCGCGCCTTACCCTGCACACAATAACGCAAACCTTGTCGGTAACAACGCCCCGCATTAAGCTCATCGCCCATCAACGTCAGCAACTCGCCCAACTCATGATAAACACGCTGATCTGGTACTAACATCAACGCCTTTTCGTAATAATTTGCACTGTTTTCGTGATCATCCGTTTGCTTGTACAAACGCGCCAAGCACAGCATTAAAGCAGGATCACTGGGCATAGTGTCTTGCCACTTCAACACCCTTTCCAACGCAGTTTTTGGCCAACGATGTTCAATACGACCGTAACTAGCCAACAACTCACACGCAGGTTTCTGCTCCATCGCTTGCTCTAAAACAGGCACGGCAACATCACCACCACCCGCGTTATTTAGTGCGTTGCAGTAAGCTTCAACCGCGTAAGTTTTTTGGCGAATATCGCTCGGGATGCTCTGCCAAATATCACCCAATACGGCCAAGTCTTGCTTGCCACTATTCGCTTCAAACAACCCAATGACTGCTTGCTTCATGTAGGCTTTTTGCTGAGCAATTTCGACAGGTGTTATCTCATCATTTTCCTGCTTCATCAGCTCAGGCACTAACTCTGCCAAGTGCTTCCAATCTTCCTGTTGAAAGTAAACTTTTGCTAGTAACTGGTTAGGAAACGGATGACTCGGTGACAACTCGCGCAAGTGAATCAGCGTTGCACGTGCCTGCTCGACCTGACCACTCTCAAACTGCATGGTTGCTTGAGAAACCGCAACGGCAATCTCTGCCTCTTCACCATAAGCACTGGCTGTTTTCAGGTAGTCATCACGCTTTGGATACGCTTGTCTCATGTGAGCCGCACGCGCTGCACCTAGGTAATTTAGCAGCGGTGTTTCTGAGTACCCCACACGCTCCATCATCAGTTTTTCAGCTTCAGGGAAGTGTCCTTCGACCAAGCTTACCATACCGTTTTTAAGGTCTTGCTGAGACTCTAGTACACGCTTTATATCGTTACGCTGGTTAATACGGCGCGGCGCCATTAGTAAAGTATACACACTAGAAACCACTAGATAGCAAAACGCAAAACCAAACAGCAGTGCCATCGCTAGGGTGAAAGTACTCACCTCAACCGTCATACTTTGCCCCCATAAAATCGTTAAATCTTGTGAGTTACGTAGCAGCATAAGGCCAACGACGTATATAACGCCAATGGCGACAATGATTAAAAATGGATATAAAATCATTGAGCCGCCTCACTCTTATCAAGCAGTAAAGTGCCCAACATATCTGTTGAGACAATCACCGGAACGCGAGCAATTAACGTTAACGACTTCAACTCATCAAAGCTTTCCTTTTGTGTTGAACTCAATGAGGTGGTATGATCATTTTCCAGCTGCTCGATGATCTGAGTCAACTGCAAATCATAAGCAGTTTGCTGGTGTTTAAGTGCCAATAGCTTCAAGCCTTCTAGCTTCAATTGCAGTAATGCGTAACGCACGGTGTCCGTATCACCAGTGATTTTCTTCGCTAGTTTTTCATCGTAGGTACGGATAACAACAGCATTATTAATACTTTCTTTAACGCGATTAATCATCGAGTTACGACCATCTGTTTCTGTCACTTTCAGAAGCTTTCTGATAGATGCTTCGGCAGGTATATCTGAGTCTTGAGGTCTAAGACTTTCCGATAAGTTTCCAATTTTCTCAACCACATCAGCCAAGTCCACAGGCTGATAACTATTTAGCAATACAATGTCTTTCGCTATTTGCGCACGTACGGTTAATAAGCGAGGCATCGCCGCTTGAGCTAACGCTTGATCAGCTAATACTAATGCTTGTTGAGCAGCCTCTATATCTTGGTCTAGTAATAACTTTCGTGAGGCAACCTGTAACAAATAACGTGCTTCATTAGCCTTCCACTGCTGGCTTGGTGCGACTGCTTGTTGCTGGCTGTTTTGCTGTATCGTCATCTGCTGCGCTTGCTTACTCAAAGCCTCTGTGATGAACTCGTTACTCTCTTTAACTGCCTTTAATTCGCTTAGCTCTGCCGATGCCTGAGCGTTAGTTTTTTCTAACTTTTTAGAGATGCCTTGCTGCCAAGAGTCAACCTCTGACTTGGTCGCAAAGGCCGGTGCAATATTAGAAAATTGTAGCGCCATTTCTTGTGCAGCTTTAGCTTTGTCATGAACGCGCAGAAAGTTCTTATAACCTGCTGCAATACCGACAACCGTGAAAAACAGCGCCAACCACGTCAAAAACAAGGTGAATGTGGAACGCTTACGCAGCGTTCTCAGCTGTCTTTCCAAGCTGGAGTTACTATTCATCATCTAAGACTTACCTTATAATTATTTCTGATTTGCCCATGAAATTAGGCATTTATAGATACTTTCGTCACTAGGGTCGGACGCCACTAGCAGCTCACCCTCATAAGCCGCTAATACCGAACTGTTAGCAATACGCGGACTTCCTAGTAAAAGTGTTGTGTGACTCAGCACTGTTTGTCCCCGTGTAACATCAAACAGATTGAGCAAGCTTTCTTCGCTTGTAAGTAGGATTATAGCCAGTGTTTGCGTATCAAGAAACTTAACTAATGGCAATAAATTAGCCATTGGACAGATCCGTTGATAAACATCAACATATGCCACCTCAGCCCCTCGCTGACTTAAGGTTTCTTTCAGTAGCTCGCGACCACCCTCGCCTCTGATAATACTGATCTTTTGCCCTGTTACATTTTGCAACTCGGGTAAGGCCAGCAGTGCTTCACTGTTAAATTTTTCCTGTGGAACAAGTGTTGCTGTTATGCCATGAGTCGCTAATGCTTGCGCTGTTTTTTTGCCAACCGCTGCGATATTACAACGGGTCGGTAAGGGTGCTTTGAGCTTAGCCAGCGCATATTCTACCGCATTAGCACTAGTGAAAATCACGCAGTCTTGCGAGTGTAACGCTGATAACTGTTCAAGGCAGCGAGCCATATTACTTGGCTCGGTAATCTCTAATAAGGGAAATTTTAGTACCTCTGCACCCGCTGCTATCAACTGCTGTTCTGCATGTTGTGCTTGGTGTGTTGGACGCGTGATAACAATCCCGCATCCTTTTAAAGGCAGCGTTGTTGCCATTACTCGACGTGGATACCAATGCTTTCAAGCACTGCACGACCACCTTGGTCTAGTAGATCTTCTGCAACCGCAACACCGAGCGCTTCTGCATTGGCAATCGCACCTACTTTTTCACTGCGGTAAACTTTTGAACCATCAGGGAAACCGATCAAACCACGTAGCCGAATTTGATCACCTTGCAGCTCTGCAAAACCTGCTACTGGCACTTGGCAACCGCCGTTTAAACGACTATTTAGCGCACGCTCTGCACGTACTCTTATGTCTGTTTCTGCGTGAATGAGTGGTGCTAATAAGGCATTTACACGCTCATCATCCACACGGCACTCGATACCAACCGCGCCTTGACCAATTGCTGGCAGACTTTGGTCTGAGCTAATGCCTTGACGAATACGGTCTTCAAAACCTAAACGAATCAAGCCTGCTGACGCTAGGATAATCGCATCATATTCGTCGTTGTCTAGCTTGGCTAAACGAGTGTTAACGTTACCGCGCAAGTCCAAAATCTTTAGGTCAGGACGGTATTCACGAATCTGTGTTTGTCGACGTAAGCTACAGGTACCGACGCGCGCGCCTTGTGGTAACTCTTCAATCGACGCGTAGGTGTTTGACACAAATGCATCAGTTGGGTCTTCACGCTCCAAAATGACTGGCAAATGTAGGCCTTCTGGAAATGCCATGGGCACGTCTTTCATAGAGTGAACGGCGATGTCTGCCACGCCTTCTAGCATGCCTGTTTCTAACTCTTTAACAAACAAGCCTTTGCCACCGATTTTTGCGAGTGGTGTATCCAAAATAACGTCACCACGCGTCATCATTCCCACTAGTTCTACTTCTAGACTTGGGTGAATGGCTTTTAAGCGACTAGCAACGTGTTCTGCTTGCCAAAGTGCCAGTGCGCTTTTACGGGTTGCTATACGTATAATATTGGGCATAAGACTGACTTCTTAAAGAGGATGGAAAATCAGCACTTTACGATAAAAGCCGTTTTTAGGCAAAGCAATCGGAAAAGCATAAGGATGATCAAGCTTACTGAGTCATCTTTTTTATGACACAGAATAATCACTCAACGTTCATAAGTGACATAACTGACTTTGCTTCGTCGTATGGTGACACTTTAGGTGCTGTGTCAGCCTAAAGTGTCACGTACAATAAAAACAACTAAACACAACACTTTCAGAAACTTATATTAATTACAACTTTTTTGGCATGCCATCTGCATACTACTTATCAACAACAGAAAAGAATAAAAACGATAATAATAAAAACCAAATTTACCAGCAAGCCCCTGAGAAAGATCGATCTACTAATAATAAAAATAAGATCATCGGCAATCTCAACACCTATACGCTCTTTGCTTCCCCCGGCAAAGAGCGTTTTTTCTTTCTGAAGTGCCCATTACTTAAAACCCAACTTACTGCCCAAGTAACACAATCATCTTCTCCGCCTCATCTGCCATCTCAGGCACAACCTGCTTCATAATTTCAAGCCGGTCAAAAACAAAGTCATCTTTCTCAAAGATATCTCTCAAAGAATTACCAAATCGCTGACGCAAACACGTTCCAATATTAAACTTACAAATACCCTTACGCGCCAACTCCTGAACATCATCATGCCTAATACCACTCGTCCCATGAATCACCATCGGCGTTTTCACAGAATCCATCAGCAACTGAAAGTGCTCAAAATCAATATCAACAAAGGCATTTTCAATACGGTGAACATTCCCCACCGAAATAGCGATAGCATCTGGCCCAGCCTGCTCTTCCATCGCTAGCGCTTCACTTATTTCAGTCAACGCTGACTTTATGTGATCACGCCCAGTCGCATACGGCACTGAGCCAACCTCAGCTTCAACAGAGACATCCCTCGCTTTGGCATACTCGACAACTTCTCGAATACCCGCAATATTTTCTTCGATAGACTTCTGCGAACAGTCATACATCACTGACGTAAAGCCACAATCAACCGCCTGCTTTACCGTTTCAATATCATAAGTATGATCAAGGTGAAGACAGACTGGAGTAGTCGCAGACTCCGCAAGTTGAAGCAGCATCGCAGCGATGGTTTCCAGCGGCATAAACTGCCGCATATCAAGATTAATGGATAAAATCACACTGGCATTGCGCCGCTCAGCAGCCGTAACAACCGCCAGTGCATCCTCATATCCAAACACATTAAAACAGGCTACGCCGTAGCCTTTCTCACGTGCAGGTTTAAGTAAATCAGCTAAGTTTTTTAACATAGGACAGACACCTAATTGTTATTTGAATTTACTAATCATGTCTTTAATGCCGGGAATAGTTTCCAGCTGATAGGCATTTTCCGGATGGAAGTTTTGTTGCAGAGAACGCTGCGACAAACCTGCAAGAATAGTGAAGTAGTACATTTCATAACCTGGCGCAACGACGCAAGGGTGATAACCCTTTTCAATCTTAATCGTTGAGCTATTCTTGATATGGTAAACCTCTTCACTATTGTCTTCTTCGCGTGTCATAAACTGTGCACCAAAGCCATTTTCAGGATTAAAGCGGAAGTTATACACTTCATCGTGACGAGACTCTTCTGGCAAATTATCCGTGTCATGCTTATGTGGTGGGAAACCTGACCAACCACCTTGGCCAACTGTAAACAACTCGCTGACCAATAGCTTACCTACTTTTCCAGGCGGCTTCTGACCAAGGATATGCTTTATCTTACGGTGAGTTTTAGTATCATCTGAGCCGTATTGAACCATGTCAACATCACTCTCACGAACCACAAATGGCTCATACACTTCATCATGCTTAGCACCGGCAATAAACACTTCTGCGGACTCTGAAACACACGTCAAAGTAGCCTCTGCACCCACTGGTACGTAAGCACCTTCTGGGTCGCCTTCCCATATATGGTTACGCTTACCAACAGCATCAAAGGTTTGCTCCATCACGCTGACATCAACACTGCCCGTCGCTGGTGCTACACACGTCTCGTAACCGTCTACAGAGTAAGTGTAAGTGTCCCCTTTTTCCAACTTCACTATATTAAAATAACACAGCGGTACTTGCTTATCATCTCTACCAACAATCGCTTCATTACGATTGTCGTATGCTGGTATATGCATCTTTATCTCCAAATAGCAGCAGGCTTCATCTGCTGCTGAGTCATTAATTGTTCGATTTCTTTCGCTGCCGGCATCACGCTTGCACAACCTCGCTTTGACACCACAATCGCAGCAGCGGCACTGCCGATACTAATGGCTTTCTCCCAGTCATTTAACTGGTAAAAACTAGCCACTAAGTTGCCAAGAAACGCATCACCCGCTCCATAAGGCTTGAGTGGTGTGACAGGATATACGCCACTGTCTAATCGAGTAGCTCCGTTAAATACACTAGAGCCAGCACCGCCTCGTTTCAAAACGATGACCGTGTTACTTTCTTCATAGTACTTAACTAAGTTGTCGACATCGTCATTGAGAATCGCAAACTCTTCTTCATTTCCAACGATCACGTCACAGTAACTCGCCGCTTCCGAATAGACCTGTCTGGTTTCAGCTTCATCGCGCCAGTTAAACTTTCGGTAGTCCAAATCAAACCATATTTGGCAGTCATTGGATTTGGCAATTTTTATCGCTTCGAGGGTATTTAAGCGTGACTCGGTATCAATCAAACTCGTCCCTGTAATCACTAAGTCAGTGGCATTTTCTAACGCTATTCGACTTTCATCGGTTAGCTTAAAGGCCAAGTCCGCAGGATTATTACGATAAATAACGACTTCGCTGTCATCCTGACACACTTCTGCCAGCGCCAAACTCGTTCGCTCATTACCCTCAGTAACTGTTATCAAACGACGATTAACACCAAAGGTTTTTAGCTTTTTAAGAACAAAGTCACCCACAGGGTCTTTTGATACACCAGACAACAGAGCAACCGACGCGCCAGCACAAGACATAGCCACTGCGATATTTCCTGCTGACCCGCCAAGGTCAGCAGTAAATGAATCTGCATCTCGTGTTTTACAACCGTCTGGGTCTGGATATAAATCCATCCCAGCACGGCCAATCACGATAGCATTCAGCGCTTGCTTTGTTTGTGAGGCGTTAGACTCAGACATCAGTCCATGCGCCAGACATCGCAGAGCGATCTATGGCATCCATTACTTTTTCAATCTTCAGCCCGTCTTCAAAACTAGGCCATGCTGGGGTGTTCTCTGAAATTGCTGTTAGTAGTTTATGTAGCTCACAAACCTTCACATCAATAAAACCAAGTGTGTGTCCTGCATTTGGCAAAAATGCACTATACGGCTCATGGTACTGACCAGAGTGTATGGTTCGGAAACCTTGCTGTCTTGGGTCATCACTGCGCTTATAAAGTTGTAACTCGTTCAAGCGTTCTTGGTCATGACAAATCATGCCTTGCGAACCATGTATTTCCCAACGTAAACCACACTTTCTACCCCAAGCCACACGACTGACTCGCAGCGTACCTTTAATACCACTTGAGAAATGCGCCAATGCAGTACACACATCATCGTTATCTACTGGCAACATCTGCTCAGGATTATTAGGATCTTTACGCTCCTTATAAACCGTATCGTAATCACCGACTAAACGAGTCACTTCAGCACCCGTCATGAAGTGAGCCATACTCACTAGATGACACATCACATCCGCATTGGCACCTGTTCCAGACGCTTCGCGACTCATACGCCAGCTGTGTGGACGATCAGGATCCGCTTCATTATCCACATCATAAATTCCGTGGAAACCAGTCACTTCACCAATCACACCTTCATTAACAAGGTCACGTGCCGATTGGACCAACGGGTTTTGCGTGTAGTTATAACCTAGCATTGTTTGGCAGTTTGACTCATTAGCAGCCGCTAACATTTCTTCTGCTTCAGGCACAGTCGTCGCCATCGGCTTTTCACACCAAACATGCTTACCTGCTTTAAGTGCTGCAACTGCTATTTCTTTATGAACGGAGTTAGGCACACAAATAGAGATCAACTGAACCTTAGGATCATTCACTACATCCATATAGTTTGTAGTTGAACGAGCAAACCCCATTTCAATTTGTTTTGCCTTTGCAATATCAGGATCAATATCACACACCATCTCTAAGCGTGGTCTTAACCCGCCACCAAAAGCAGTACCAGCAGCCGCATAAGCAAGTGAATGAGCTTTGCCCATAAACGCTGTACCAATTACACCAACACCAATTTCTTGCATCTTTCGAACTCTCCATCACAGGAAGTAATAATTTAGGGGATTACCTGATTTCTAACTTAGCTAGCTCTTGACCACCAGCCATAAGGTTTTGCAACTCATCTGCTTCAATTTCACCACGCTTGGCAGTACCTAGCGTCTTACCTCGATTTAGTACCGTAAAACGATCACCAACCACCATCGCGTGATTGACATTGTGAGTGATGAAAACCACACCGATACCTTGCTTACGTACTTTCTCAATCGTCGCTAGAACATTAGCCGTTTGACGTACACCTAGCGCAGACGTTGGCTCATCCAGTATTAGCACCTTCGCACCAAAGTGAACCGCTCTCGCGATAGCGACAGTCTGACGCTCACCACCTGACAACGTACCAACCGCTTGATCTGGCGATCGTAAGTTAATACCCATTTCTTTCATTTCAGCCATCGTAATATCGGCAGCTTTCTTATGATCAAAAAAGCTAATACCCGCGACCTTTTTCGTCGGCTCGTTACCCATGAAAAAGTTACGTGTTACCGACATCAGCGGAATCATTGCCAAGTCTTGATACACTGTCGCAATACCAGCAGTGATCGCTTCTCTAGGGCGCGAAAAGCTCATCGGCTTGCCTTCAAAAAATATCTCACCTGAAGTTGCCTGATGAACACCCGACATCGTTTTAATGAACGTCGATTTACCCGCACCGTTATCACCCAGCAAGCAGTGACACTCGCCAGGATAAACAGACAGCGACACACCTGATAACGCAATCACAGAACCAAAATGCTTCTGGATGTTTTTCATTTCAATAATTGGAGTTTCCATGTTACTTCTCCCCTGTGATCTTACGTCGTATATACGTATTCAATATGACGGCAAGTAATAAGATGACTCCTAAAAACACTCGGAACAGCGAGCTTTCAACACCCGCAAAGAACAATCCCTGCTGCACCACACCAAAGATAATCGCACCTAGTGCCGCACCAATCACAGAACCATAACCACCGGTTAATAACGCGCCGCCAATGACTACTGAAATAATCGCTTCAAACTCTTTCAAGACACCACGGTCAGCACCTGCTGAACCAAACTCCATGACTTGAGCCGTAGCAAAGACACAGGCACAAAAGGCTGTGAACATGAACATTGCTATTTTTACACGGTTAACGGGAACACCCACGTAGCGAGCTGCTTGAGCATCTCCACCAGCGGCAAAGATCCAGTTACCAAATTTTGTTTTGGTTAATAAGTAGTGACCGAAGATCACTAAACCCAATGCCCAAACCATCAACATTGGAATACCTTCTACAATCGGCTGACCTTTTTTAACACCACGACTAAACGTGTCTATCCAACCTTGATCCGCCATCCACTGGAATGCACCAGTAAATACTTTTCCACCAAAAATTGGCGCTAACCAATCACCTTGCGCAACATCTCTCACACCGCCAACGATGGTTTTATTGGTTGCTGTAATCGCACCAAAGATCGTTAGACCACGTAAAATAAACAACAGAGCCAGTGTCACGATAAAACTAGGCAGCCCCGTTTTAATCACTAACCAACCATTCAAGCCGCCTATAAGCATGCACAAAATGAACGTTAAAATAATCGCTGACCAAACGGGTAAACCGAACGTCACTGACAGCAATGCAATACTCATTCCTGCAAAGCCGATCATTGAACCTACCGACAGATCGAACTCACCAGCAATCATTAGTAAGCACGCACCAACGGCAATAATAATAAATTGCGATGACACCACCGACCAATTCATTACCCCTGACAATGAAAACATTCCAGAGTCCATAGCGGTCAGCATGAAAAATGCGAACACTATAATAACGCCACATATACCACCCAACTCAGGACGTATTAATAACTGATGAAAGCTAGACCGCGTTTTAACTCGCTCATCGGGTGTAGCAGCTGTTTGTGTTTGACTCATAGCAAAAACTCTTAAGATGTAAGAAAAAAGCGACCGCGATAACACAACACGGCCGCTGTATTTAAAGGGAGCTTATCTAAACTCACCTGCATACTTCTCAACTAAACCCAGTGCTTCTTTCGTCACAAAACCTGGTCCTGAGTTGATGTTATTGCCCGGAAGCACACCATATCGGTCATAGTTCGTAAGGATTACAACAGGAAGATAAGCCTGTAAGAACGGCTGTTGGTCTATTCCCCATTTGATGATGTCTTCTTTAATTGCTTTCACAATCTCAGTGCCTAAATCAAACGTACCGAAGTAAATATCACCCGCCATGCCATTCTCTTTAAGCGCGGCAATGGTTGGATCTGCTGAGGTTGGACCAAGCGTTAGAATTGCATCCGTCTTAGGATTTGCTGCTAAGTAAGCCAGTACACGGTTCTTGATTTCACCTGGATCTTCACCACTATCAAGCATTGATTTACCTAGATCGATACCAAGTGCATCCGCAAAACCACGGCAACGCTCTGCAACAACTGTGTTAGAGATCACGTGATTGACACAAACGAATGACTTAACGCCATCGCCTTTAGCTCGTTGACCCGCAGCGAAACCTGCGTCGTACTCTGGCTGACCCACAAACATTAACGCGCCGACTTCACGCGTTTGCTCTGGTGTCCCTGAGTTCATGATAATGACATTGATGCCCTGATCGACTGCCGATCTAATAGGACCGCTTAATACATCAAAGTCAGCTAATGTTGTGATAATTCCGTCGGGCTTTGATGCAGTTGCTTGCTCAATGATACGCGCCATATCTGCCAAATCACCTGTTGGTGGGTTGCGATATTCAACTTTAACGTCCATTTGCTTGCCGGCAAGCTTGATACCGTTCTTTACGGTATTCCACCAGCTATCAGAATCTGGTGCATGACTAACTAGAACGTATCTTTCACCATCTGCGTGAGCCGTTGTTGTGACCATTGCAAACGGAACTGCCATTGTTAAAGCCAACGCCGTTGACTTAAATAACTTGGAAAGTTTCATTAATCCTCCTCATAAGAATCGTAACTACATTATTAAACTTAGTCGTAATCAACTGATTTAATTACTAATGATCAATAGCTGCCACCACTTTTGACAGAGGCTTAAAAAAGCCGTCTATCAATCACCGCTAATATTAGTAACATGAATGGAATATAAATTACAAGAGATTATAAAATGAAATATTCATTTCAAAAACAGAATTTTTATGTATACTTATTTCAAGTTGGAATAAACAATTGTCTTTTTCAGCAAAAAAATTAAGACAATAAACGTTATCTCTAGGAACATAGTAAGACATTGAGGAGTGAAAAATTAGATGCCAAAGACTGAACAAACTCAGCCACCAAGAACGTATAGCGAACTTAAAACGTGGATACAAGAGCACTACGACTCCTTACCGAAGCGTCTACAAAGTGTCGCGGCTTTTGCCTTAGATAACCCTGATGTCGTTGCATTAAAAACGATAGCTATTATCAGTGAACAAGCTGAAGTCACCGACTCAACCTTGGTGCGGTTTGCAAAATCGATTGGCTACGATGGCTTTACTGACATGCAGTCAGTATTCCAAGAAAGTATGCGATACATCCCTCAGCCTTACGCTCAACGACTCAATCGCTTAGAAACGGATAGCCAATCTGAGCAGTCTGCTTTACATAAATTTAGCCAAGCCGCGAGTAACTCTATACATAAACTTGAGCAGCAAATTGATGAGAAAGACATACTAAAAGCCAGTGAACTGCTGTCAAAAGCGCGCACTATCTATATTGCTGGCGCAGGTCGTGCATTCCCTGTCACAACGTATCTACATTATAACTTTCTGAAAATGGGTATACAGGCCGTCATCATTGACGGGATAAGTGACACCATGACAGAGAAGGCTAAGTTGATACGTAAAGACGAAGCGTTAATCGCGATTACCTTTAGCCCCTACTCTGCTCACACCAAAGAACTTGTTGATACTTGCCTTGTAAATGAGGTGCCTGTTGTTGCGATTACTGACTCGACGCTTAGCCCTATTTCTCGCTCTGACGATCTTCATTTAGAAGTTGTTGAAGAGGAAGTGAGTGGCATACGAGGCTTGTCGGCAACCATGTGCCTTGCACTTTGCTTAGCCGTAGAGACTGGAAAGCTAACGTCCAAACTAACCCCAAAGACTTAAGTAGACCGTTATGACACAAAAAGACTTAGACATTCTATGCATTGGCCGCTCAAGCGTTGATCTATATGGTCAACAAGTGGGTGGACGACTTGAAGACATGGGCAGTTTTGCAAAATATGTTGGCGGAAGCCCAACCAATACCTCCATTGGTGCGGCCCGCCTTGGACTAAAATCAGCTTTGTTAACGCGTGTTGGTAATGAGCACATGGGTCGCTTCATTCGCGAGAATTTAGAGAGTGAAGGGGTTGATACAACGGCTGTCATAACAGATCCAAAACGTTTAACTGCGTTAGTGTTACTCGGCATCCAAGATGAAGAACGCTTTCCGCTGATTTTCTATCGTGAAAATTGTGCAGACATGGCGATTACTGAGCAAGACGTTAGCCCTCAACAGATTGCTAGAACACGTGCCGTCGTTTTATCCGGCACTCACTTTAGTACGGTAGAAACCGCTAAGGCGAATGAAAAAGCCATGACGCTAGCCAAGGAGCATGGCGCTAAAGTGGTACTCGATATCGACTACCGCCCTAACCTTTGGAACCTAGCTGGGCATGGTGACGGTGAGTCACGCTTCATCGCCGACCAAAGTGTTACGGAACACATACAACAGTATTTAGGTGGCTGCGATTTAATCGTGGGTACGGAAGAAGAGTTTCATATTGCGGGTGGCAGCGATAATAGCCTTGAAGCACTCAGTAATGTCCGCAAGCTAACCGATGCCATACTTGTTTGTAAACGGGGTGCGTTAGGTTGCCGTGTTTTCGAATCAGACATCGACGGTTGGGAGTCTGGCGTAACAGGTCCCGGCTTCAAAATCGAAGTATTTAATGTGCTGGGTGCGGGGGATGCGTTTATGGCTGGCCTACTTCGCGGCTGGCTACGAAACGAAAGCTGGGAAAAAACCTGTGCTTACGCAAACGCGTGCGGTGCATTTGCCGTTTCTCGTCATGGCTGCTGCCCTGCTTACCCTTCTGAAATTGAGCTATTCGAGTTTATTGAAAATGGCAGTGAGTGCCAAGCACTTCGGTTTGACCAAGACTTAAACCATATTCACCGAACCACTAACCGCCCTAAAACTTACGGTCAAATGCTCGCGTTTGCGTGTGATCATCGTGTTCAGTTTGAAAACTGGGCGACAGAATACGGTCGCGATACAAAAGCGATCAATCAGTTTAAACAACTCGCGTGGCAAGCTGCTTTCGAAGAAGGTAAAGACGTTGAAGGTTTTGGCGTGTTATTGGATGACAAACTCGGTCGTCAAGCGCTGCACACAGCAACATCGACCAATGCTTGGATTGGACGACCTATCGAAGCATCAGGTGTATTTCCGCTAGCGTTTGAAGCCGAAGCAGAAATTATTGAACACCTTGCCGACTGGCCTTTAAATCAAACCGTCAAAGTACTTTGCCCTTATCGCCTAAATGATGATGACGCGACGCGTGAGCACCATGAAACGCTTATAAAACAACTCAACCGAGCGTGCCTTCACACAGGACATGAGTGGCTACTAGAAATAATCACTGCGCGCAAAGGTTCTGAACCACATTACGACACAGTTGCTGAGATCGTTGCCCGCTTCTACGAAATAGGCGTCAAACCAGACTGGTGGAAGTTAGAGCCGGGTAAAGATGACGCATATTGGAAAGGTATTAGTACCGTGATTGAAGCTAATGACCCGTACTGCCACGGCATCATATTGCTAGGCCTAGATGGCAGCATTGAAGACATATCCCAATCCATTCAAATAGCGTCAAGCCACCCATTGGTGAAAGGCTTTGCTATTGGACGAACACTGTTTGGAGAGTCTGCTAGGTCTTGGCTGGCAGGGAAAATAGATGATGAAACCGCTGTGACTGATATGCGCGGTCGTTACAGACAAATGCTAGATGTTTGGGCTAACGCCCGTCCTTAAACAATTTACCGACGTTACCTAAATTTCGATACTTCCGAAATGCAGGGTAAACCAAACTTAAGAGTTAGAAACATGAAAACTATTCGCTTAACCGCCGCTCAAGCTATCGTAAAGTATTTAACAAACCAGTATATGCGTCAGGATGATGGTACTGAAATCCCCCTATTTGCTGGTGTTTGGGCAATATTTGGGCATGGAAATGTAGCAGGTATCGGTGAAGCGTTATATCAAGTTAAAGAACAACTGCCCACTTACCGTGGCCATAACGAGCAAAGCATGGCGCATATCGCGATTGCTTACGCTAAAGCGGCACGTCGCCAACAGATGATGGTTGCTACCTCCTCTCTTGGACCAGGTGCTACTAATATGGTAACGGCTGCCGGTGTTGCTCACGTCAATCGCTTACCCGTGTTATTGATTCCGGGTGATGTGTTTGCCTCTGGCTTACCAGACCCTGTACTGCAACAAGCAGAAGACTTTAGTGATGGCAGCACAACGGTAAATGACTGTTTCCGTCCTGTTAGTCGCTACTTCCACCGAATTACTAGACCTGAGCAGTTAGTACAAGCACTGCCTAGAGCATTAGTTGCACTGACTGACCCCGCTATGTGTGGTCCAGCAACGATTAGTTTATGCCAAGACGTTCAATCACAGGCGTTTGATTTTCCGGAGATCTTGTTTAATAAAAAGGTTTGGGGATTACGTCGACAAGCACCAGATAGCTTCGAACTTGCCGCGTGTTTAGCGGCCATTAAACAGGCAAAGAACCCTGTCATCGTCGCTGGTGGTGGTGTGCGTTACTCCTTAGCTGAAAACGAATTAATGGCGTTTGCTAGCAAGCATAAGATTCCTGTTGTTGAAACTCAGGCGGGTAAGTCTTCTTTACCAGCTAGCCACGCCATGAACTTTGGTGCAGTTGGTGTAACAGGTGTCAGTGGTGCAAATGCAATCGCAGAAAAAGCAGACTTAGTGCTGGCAGTCGGTACTAGACTTCAAGACTTTATTACGGGTTCTAATAGTTTGTTCAAGGGTCAGGTTATTCAACTCAACGTACAACCAATGGATACGGTCAAATACCGTTCAATGCCTTTGGTCTCTGATGCGCGTATTGGCTTAGAAGTGCTAACTGAAGCACTTGGAGATTTTACGTCGCAAGACACGTGGCTTGAGTTTACAGAAGCCTCTCGCACGAGCTGGTTAACAGAGCAAAAAAATCACGATACCGCTGAAGCTGACGTCACTATTCCAAGTGATTCGCAGGTTATTCGAGCGGTTAATGATAGCGCGCCAGCTGACACGATTGTGGTTGCAGCGGCTGGAAGCTTACCTTCTGAGCTACATAAGCACTGGAACAGCACCGAAGTTGGTGGCTATCACGTTGAGTATGGTTTCTCCTGCATGGGTTATGAAATTGCGGGTGGACTCGGTGCCAAAATGGCTGAGCCAAACCGTAATGTCGTAGTCATGGTGGGTGATGGTTCTTACATGATGATGAACTCTGATATTGCCACAGCCGTAAGTATGGGTGCCGATCTAACAATTGTCGTGTTAGACAACAGAGGGTTTAGCTGCATTAACCGTCTGCAAATGGCAACGGGTGGCGCGAACTTTAACAACCTACTAAGAGATACTCACAACCAAGGTTTAGCCAATATTGATTTTGCTGCACATGCCGCCTCAATGGGCGCGAATGCCGTACAAGTTCAAACCATTGGTGAGCTAAAAGACGCGGTAAGCAACGCAGCACAAAGCAAAGGCGTCAATGTCATCGCGATAGATACCGACCCAATGCATGCAACGCCTGGCAGTAATTGCTGGTGGGAAGTTGAAGTACCGGAAGTCTCTGAGCGTCCAGAAGTCGTGGAAAAGCATAAGGAACAAGTGGCTCAACGCAAGCAACAGCGAGGATATTAATGAGTCATTTATTAGTAAAGCCCGCTGATGGACAAGCAGTGCATAACATCACCCCAGCGAGTGCTAAGTGGGAGTATGTTGGTTTTGCACTTTATGATTTAGCCGCTGGCGAAAGCATTCAACTACAGCAAGAGGGTCGTGAGCTTTGCGTCGTGATTGCATCTGGCTCAGCCAATGTCACTGCGAGCAACGAGCGCTGGGAGAACATTGGTGGGCGGGTATCAGTCTTTGAAGATAAAGCGCCCGGTGCCGTTTATGTACCGGCCAGTGAAACGGTGACTATCACCGCTATTGATACCGTTGAGTTAGCGGTCTGTAGCGCTCCGGGCAAGGGCTTAAGTGGCCCTGCTCGTCTAATTAAAGCCAGCAAAATGTCTCAAGAAGTCAGAGGCGAAGGCACCAATACGCGTTATGTTCGAAACATTCTACCTGAAGACGAACCTGCTGATGGTTTGTTAGTGGTAGAGGTTGTGACGCCATCTGGAAATTGGTCGTCATACCCACCGCATAAACACGACAGAACTGACTTGCCCAATGAAACGAAATTAGAAGAAACCTACTATCACCGTCTCAATCCATCGAGTGGATATGTACACCAGCGCGTCTATACCGACGACAGAAGTTTGGATGAAACGCTCAGTGCAGAAGACCGTGATGTAGTGCTTGTACCCGAAGGTTACCACCCCGTGGGTGTGCCTCACGGATACACGAGTTATTACCTCAATGTCATGGCCGGACCTATCAGGAAGTGGCACTTTTATAATGATCCCGCTCATGAGTGGATGCTTAAAAAATAAGATACTTAAGGAAAATAGAAATGAACTTACGATTTGGAATGTCTCCGATTTCATGGTCAAACGATGACCTACCACAACTTGGTGGAGACACTAGCTTAGAGACATGCTTGCGTGAAACGCGTTTAGCAGGTTACACAGGCACAGAAATGGGTGGAAAATTCCCCCGAGACAAAGCGTCTTTGCAGAAAGTACTGGCTGAACACGACCTAAAACATTCATCAGGTTGGTATTCGGGAATGTTGCTGCACAACACAGTTGAAGATGAACTGGAACTAATTAAGCCGCAAGTAGAGCTGTTTGCAGCGTTAGACGCGCCGGTGATTGTCTATGGTGAAACGTGGGAAACTGTTCAAAACAGACAAGACCAACCGCTAAAGAATAAGCCTATTTTACCAGATGCTGACTTCCCTGCTTATGGTGAACGCTTAACCAAAATTGCAGAGTACTGCAAAAGCCAAGGTGTACCGTTGGCTTATCATCACCACATGGGAACAGGCGTTGAGACAGAGCGTGAGTTAGACATGGTGATGGCAAGTACCGGTGATGACTTTGGTCTATTGCTAGATACGGGTCACATGCACTTTTCCGGTGGTAATAACTTGCGAGTGATCGAAAACCACGGTCACCGCATTGTTCATTTTCATGCAAAAGACATTCGTGAAGATATTTTCAAAACAGTCGATAAAGAAAATGACTCCTTCCTAGACTGCGTATTGCGTGGTGTGTTTACAGTGCCTGGCGACGGCATGATTGACTACGGTGCGATCATGAAAGCCCTAGCTGAAAAGAAATATGAAGGCTGGGTGATTGTTGAAGCAGAGCAAGATCCTGCTAAAGCTGACCCGTATGAATATGCTTGTATCGGTTACAAGGCACTCGAAACTGCAGCGGTTAATGCGGGTTATAGCATCATTGCTTAGCTGATCTAATAAGGAGGATTTCATGATTAATTTCGCATTATTGGGCGCTGGACGGATTGGTTCTATTCATGGCGCTAACGTCGCTCGTCACCCCGAAGCCAACCTCGTAGGACTCTATGACCCATTTCAAGACAATGCTGATCGACTCAGTGCTGAGTTAGGCTGCAAACAAATGACACTGGATGAGATCTTTTCAAGTGATGAGATTGATGCCATTTTGATTTGCTCAGCAACCGACACACACGCTGATTTTATAGAGAGAGCGGTTGCGAACAATAAACATGTGTTTTGCGAAAAACCCATCGACCTATCGCTTCAGCGAGTACGTGATTGCTGTGTCAGTGTTGCGGCGACTGATTGCAAAGCACTGGTGGCATTTAATCGACGATTTGATCCTAACTTTCAGTTGCTACAGCAGCAGTGTACGCAAGGTGTGATTGGTGATATTGAGATGGTTAATATCATTTCAAAAGACCCTTCACCACCTCCTATTGAGTACATAAAAACCAGTGGCGGTCTGTTTCGCGACATGACTATTCACGACTTTGATGTGGCGCGCTTTATGTTGGGTGAAGAGATTGTCAACGTTAGCGCTCACGCTTCTTGCTTAGTAGACAGTGACATCGCCAAGGCTGGTGATGTGGATACGGCAATGATTACGCTTAAAACGGCCAGTGGCAAACTCGCACAGATTACCAATAGTCGCCGTGCGAGTTATGGCTATGATCAACGTGTTGAAGTGCATGGCTCTAAAGGCATGTTAGAAACCCGTAATATCAATGAGAGTAGCGTCACCGCACATACCGCAACGGGCGTTAATGGCCCTAAGCCGCTGCACTTCTTTTTAGAGCGTTACGAAGCGGCTTATCAGTCGGAAATCGATACATTCATCCGTAGCTTGAAGGGTGAAACGGTCAGCTTCCCGACGATGAATGATGGACTACAAGCGCTACTTATCGCTGATGCTGCGTTGCTGTCATACCAGCAAGGTCGCACTGTGAAGGTGTCTGAAATTACTTAGGTTTATGAAAGTAACCTAATGCTCAAATTATCTATAACGGTTGAATTATGAAAGAAATTGGAATTGGTATCGTCGGTGGCGGCTATATGGGCAAAGCTCACTCTGTTGCGATGGCGTCGGTAGGTGCGGTGTTTGGAACAACGCTGCGCCCACGACTGGAAATGATCGCGGCTACTAGTGTTGAGTCTGCTGAACGTTATCAAAAACTATATGGCTTTCAGCGTTCAACGGATGATTGGCGAGCGTTAGTGGATGATGATCGTGTCGATGCGATCATCATCGCTTCACCTCAAGAAACACATAAGGACATTGCGCTTAGAGCTTTCGCAGCGGGCAAGCCTGTTATGTGTGAAAAGCCAATGGGCGTTTCGGTTGAAGAGTCGCGTGAAATGACCGAGGCGGCTGAGGCGGCAGGTGTCGCTAATATGGTTGCGTACAACTACATACGCACCCCTGCTTCGCAGTTTGCTAGACAGCTTATAGCCAGTGGTGAGCTGGGCAAGTTGACTTGGTTTCGTGGTGAACACACGGAAGATTTTGATGCTAACCCAGATAATAAAGCGACTTGGCGAAATTTTGGTGAAGCAAATGGTTGCCTGGGTGACCTTGCTCCACATCCTATTAATGCGATGTTGGCATTGATTGGGCCGATTAAAGAACTTAACGCGGATGTTGAAACGGTACATACGACGCGTGGCGGTGTTGCCGTCGATAATGATGATCAGCTACAAGTCATGTGTCGGTTTGAAAATGGCGTGATGGGGCACCTTTACTCATCGCGCACGGCTACGGGTCGGAAGATGGGTTATATCTATGAGATTACGGGTACTAAGGGAGCTATTCGTTTTGATCAGGAAGATCAGAATGCAATTTGGTTGTATCGCTCTGAAGGACCTGAGTCTGAGCTTGGGTTTAAGAAGATTTTGATTGGGCCAGAACACCCTGACTTTGTGAATTTTTGCCTTGGCGCTGGGCACGGTACGGGGTATCAGGATCAGATAACTATTGAGGCTCGGGACTTTTTACAGGCTATTGAGACAGGTGAGGCCGTGTGGCCTACGTTTAGGGATGGGTTAGCTGTGGCTGAGGTTGTTGGGGCTATTCGAGAGTCTAGCAAGAAGCGGAGTTGGGTTGAGGTTTAAACGTGAACCCTCCTTAAAAGTTGCCTGTTTTCGTTCTTTGCTGTCTAGAAAACAACATTTATCATGAGGTGACAAATAAAATATTAAAATGGCAAGAATGTCATTTTCCTGAAAGGTTCGTGTCAGCAATGCAATGGCATAGTTGACCCACTTAAACGAAAACCTTAAACAGGAAAACATATTATGAAAACGTTAACTTCACTAGTAGCAGCATCAGTTCTTTTAATCGGCGCGTCAGCAGCTCAAGCATATGACTTCGAGCAAAATGAAAAAGACACCGTCATGACAGAAACTGCTTCAAGCCGTTCTGAAGCTTACCAGCTGGGTCTGAATAAATTGACACAACTACAGTCTGCTTCACCCCGTCAACTGTTCAATGAACTAGATATCTTTTCTTTGGATGCCGATGAAAGCACGACTCGCCTAAACGATGGGGCATACATTACTGTTCAAGAACGTACAGCACCAAACGGACAAGCTGGTTATGTTGGTCTAGTAAATGTTGACGTGAGTTACCTTGAAGAGCGTCAGAGCGATAACGATTAATAGCATCACCCTGTAAGACCGCAGTTTATTTCATTCTGCACTCCTCCCTTTTAAGACCGGCTTTTGTCGGTCTTTTTTTGTCTGTAAATAACCGATTTAATTTAATAACAAATAAAGTCAGTAAATGGCAGTAATGTCATTTTTCTGAAAGGTTTGTGTCAGCATCACAATGTCATAGTTAACCCACTTAAACGAAAACCTTCAACAGGAAAACATATTATGAAAACGTTAACTTCACTAGTAGCAGCATCCGTTCTTTTAATCGGCGCGTCAGCAGCTCAAGCATATGACTTC
>NZ_QGKL01000007.1 GCF_003172895.1 Leucothrix arctica
TGGCAATTGACACACTAATATTAAAGACAAACACACCAGCAATAATCCCTACTGTTGGTATGACACCGGATAACAACGTTTTACGATGGGTTTTCTGAAGTTGTTTGGCTAGATCTAGAACATCAATTAAGTTGATAAGCTTGTCATTCATTAAAACGATTTTTGCAGTATCTGTGGCGATCATTTCACCATTGCTTAAGGATACTGAAATCTCTGCTTGTTTGAGAGCGTTCGTTTATCTCGCTTTCATGAATTAACTAAATTTAATATAAAAAATACGGCTACTTTAGAAAAACTTTCGTTAGTTACGCTTGATAGTATTAAATATTTAATACTAAAACATTACAGTCAGTTATTAACCCAGCGCTCAAATAGACGATAGGCTATCATTGGGCATGGATAAAATTGATACCCGAAAAAAATCGACAGAATTACAGCAGAATAACCGTAATCAAGCAATCCGTTTACATCTAGATGGTCCGAGCAAAGAAGACTCTGCTTACATAAAGTATTCTAATAAATAAAAAACGATACCATTGACATTATACCTTCAAACAAGGTATCCGACTTACCAGTTCAAACTTGAGCCAAATAAAAGTGCAAATTTATACTTTAGGATAAGAGATACGCAAGTTCCATTAACAATGGGAGTAGCATTACAAATGCTAGTCAGCCACACTGAGAATGGTTACATCAACATATTTTTTCCATGGTTTAGTTATTGGCTGATTATTAATAATAGCTCTTTATAATATTTTATATTACTTTAAAATAAAATATTCTGGTTTCCTTTCTCTTTCTATTTTCATTCTATCGTAATTTTGGAAATACTAGCAGCTGATGACAATTTTCAGCAACCCTACAATAAGGGTGTGCCCTAGATATACGCGATATGGAGTCCGTACCTTAAGTACGTCTAATGCAAATGCAAATGGCCTCAGGAGTTGTAATAACAAAAATATACATTATTAAACTATTCATCAATTAGTTTAATACCTTAGACTCAATAAAAGTCACTAAAGTCCATCAAGCATGAGTCTATTCAGACGAGTACGGCGGTACTGCCAGCTCCTCTTTTTAACGCCATTTTTTCTTATTGCATTAATTCCGCAAGGTATAATGCTGTCCCCTAACCCAAGTCATTTGGGTGACTTACTGATGCTTTGTCCAGTAAGCGGCATTCACCAGCAACAGTTTTTGAAAAGCAATCACTTTTCACACCATCAACAAGTGTCTGCTGAGCAAATTACAAACCAACAGTCTGGTGATCACTCACTAGACACAAGCTGTCCTTATTCTGTTTCGAATAGCAGTTTTATATATGTAGCTAACCAGCAAGCAGCTATTCAAAAAATCCGTGTGCAACCTAAGAGATTCACACATTATCGAAGTCAGTATAGGCTTCGTCTACATCCTACAAAGTTGCCTCGTGGCCCTCCATTAGCTATCTAAAACCACAATTAAAACACGATAACTATTTAGATACTTTTAAAAGGATTCAACATGGCTGACACTACCTCGTCTCCGCTTTACCGTTCTGTTTGGAAATGGCATTTTCTTGCAGCACTTTACGTTCTTCCATTCATGCTTATTTTATCTGTTACAGGGGGAATTTATTTATTCAAACCGCAAATAGAAGAGTTCATCTATAGCGACCTTTTAAACGTTGAAATACAGGCCCAAAAAACCACTTTAGAAACCCAACAAGCTGCTGTACTTGCGGCTGCTCCTGGGTCCCGTATTCGTAGTATTACCACTGAAGAAACGGAAGGACGTAGCACTGTATTTGAAATTCAAGATTCAAACCGTACACGTTCTTATGCATGGGTTGACCCCTATAGTGCCGAAGTTATAAGGGTACAAGATCGCGAATCAACGTTGATGTACCAACTAAAGAAAATTCATAGTGAGTTATTGCTTGGAGAAACAGGGGCCAAGTTTGTTGAGATTGCTGCTCACTGGGCAATTGTCATGTTTATTACCGGATTTTTTTTATGGTGGCCACGCGGCAAAGGCGGCATCATGAAAGCTTTTAGGCTACCAAAAGGCACAGGTCGCCCTTGGTGGAAACAAACACACTTGCTAACAGGTATTTTTGCGAGCTTACTAATCATTCCAATGCTCATTAGCGGATTACCTTGGACTGATGTCTGGGGAAGTGGTTACAGTTATGTGCAATCACAGACTGGGCAAAAATCGCCAAGTTTACGTTTCTCGGGTGGTTCAATTAAGTCGACCGCAACAGAGGGCGAAACAATTGCCTATGAAACGGTTTTAATAGCTGCTTCTGAACAAGGCTTGGTAACACCTTACGAATTGCGCCCACCAAAAAATGCTCAAGGTGCTTATTGGATTCGCTCTGCTAGCAAGAACCGCTGGGATCAAACGGAACTGATTATTGACCAATACTCTGGGAAGGTACTAACTAGTGTTAATTTTGAGGACTACCCTGTCATGGCTAAAGCATCTTCTTTGGGCGTGTCATTTCATCAAGGCGAGTTATATGGGTGGTTGAATCTTGCCCAAAATTCATTAGCTGCTTGTCTTGGAGTCATACTCGCTGTATCAGGCTTTGCTGCTTGGTGGACTCGTCGCCCTGTGGGTTCACTGGGTGTACCTGCAGCGCCTCAGCGTAATATAAAACTCGGTACTGGTATAACTGCTCTGATTGTCTTTCTAGCAATCTTTCTGCCACTGATGGGAGTGTCTTTGGTAGTTGCTATGCTGCTAGATTGGTTGATATTCAAGAGGTTAAATTGGTTTCGGTCTAAGGCTGATGTGATCGCTTAACTGTTATCGGTAGTAATCAATCGGCTTTTGGCACTTGCTAACCCTGAGTGCTTGTACTGCTTGGCAAAACAATGCGCGTAGCGCCATCACTCCCCTGTTTTTATACAAGGAAATAGGGGAAATTTCAAAACTGGTTAAGCACCACACTTAACCAGTCTCTCATATCCTAAAAAATCACTCTGCAGTCTGAAAAACTCTTCATCATGTCCACGGCTTTTTCAGCTTTAGAACAGGCTCTAATAAATGCTTTCGGGTCTTTCTTAAGTAACTTTATATACCCGCCTATATAAGGCGCATGCTCCTCATCAATCTCAGCCACCAATTCTTCAAATGCATAATCCTCTTTATGCTGCGGAACAATTGGGTAAACAACCTAAAATTCCCGTGCATCAAGTGTATTTAGATTTATTACCCACCAGAAACAAAGGCTCTATATTCGCCAATATTGAGCTTAAATGGCTAGTATACGGGCTATTATACGACTTAATTAGCCTGGCTTTTTTTGGATATTAAGAAAGTAGTCAAATAATTTATTTTTAGATACAAAAAATAACAAAGTTCAGATTGTTGATGATTTTAGTACTGTGCTATTTTTTCTTATGGTGTTAATTATTGTTAATGCCATTTTTTTAGATGGATGGAATTTATACATATAAATATCTTGTCCAAGTATATTAATGAATTACATTAGGAGTATGTAAGGAATGAATAAGTACATCAGAAAATCGTTATTGCCGGTTCTAGTTATAGGGCTTGGTTTACACACAAGTGTTAATGCAATAGACGTTGAGGGTGGCGTTACTTCACTTCCTGAGGCAGCCTGCACATTGGAAACGCTTAAAGGTAGCTATACTTGGAGTGAGGCAACTCGCACAGATTATTCTGATTTTGGTTTTTCAGAGTTTGATGCGGGTTGGGTATATGCAGTTAGTGTAGGACGAGAGGTTAATGATGGTAATGGCAACATTACTTCAGGTCATATGACCATTAATAATACCTTTGCAGATGATGCTGATATTCCCGTCGAATTTGGTGGAACGGGCGGCGATTCGATTCTCGAAATTGCTTATACAGGAACAGTAACGGTTAACCCTGACTGCACAGGGACTTATAGCATTACCTTATCAACAGGGGGTGATGGCGGCGGTGGTAATATCTATATTGACCCACTGACGGGTAACTTCAAAATGCTGGATATTCATAACATTGGTATTGCTAACTTTTCCCTCGATGGCTCAGGTGCTGGGTTAAGTAGCCCTTTTCCAAACGTTACTTGGCCATAATATAGCTTCTTTTTATTTACAGAAAGTACCACACTCTTCGAGTGTGGACATTCGCTAAATTCATTCAAAAAAAGGAAATATTCATGTTTATCAGGAACCTAATAGGAGTCACATCGGCTTCCATCTTGCTGGTCGCCTGTCATAGTGATGATCATGTAACTGTAACTGAATCTGTTTCAATCGCAAGTGCAGCCTATCAAGGGTCTAAAGTTGCTGCGACTCAGACAAATGCAACGGCAAGCTACTTTTCAAGATCAGCCTTTGCCGCACGTGATTACTCACTGAGTGCTGCAGGTATCTCTGCATACTTACCTGCACTGGATACTTACGGTAGCGAAACTTGTAGCAATGGCGGTAGTGCGAGCCAAGTAAAAAATATCGATGCAACAAGTTTACTTGGTAGTAAAACGATTACCTTCAATAATTGCATGATTGGTGATGTACTCACAGATGGCAATACTATCATTGAAGTCACTGGCTATGATCAAATGCTGAGTATGCCTACGGCACTCAAAACCACTTACAATGGTTTGTCGCAAACGAAAGATGATAAAACAATCATCCTCACTGGTACTGTTGAAGCCACACAAGACCTTGATACGAAGTCTGTAGAGCTTGTATTGGACACTCATATGCTAGCAGGTACAGGGGAAGAGGTGCTTACAGAAATGACGATAGTCGTGATCGGTAATACCGTTAAGCGCTCGGCTTCTAGTCAGTATACAGGTGATGTTTGTATTGATACGGAAGGCTGCGTGAATTTCACGACACAGGTACCTTTTTTGGTTGAGTACAATGGTTATTTGACCGCGGGTGAAATGACGTCAACTGGCGAAAATAGTAACACGGCAAAGATTGTTGTTGATGAAAGCAACTCTGTCGCTATTAACCTAGTTGCCGAAAGCTCATAAAGCGATGCTAATAAACTATTTTTCTCTCGTATTTGAGAAAAATAGTTTATTACAATGGTTATTCAGTGCGATGAAGCTTTCCTGATCCCACTCTTTTGTTCATCCTGAAAGTTAAAATCACAACTAGGGGCTTCGTGTCGATCTCTTAATCGAGTTTAGTATTTGACAGACTGACTAAGGCTTAATTTTTTTCAACATAGGCCACCCCAGCCTGTTGATTACGGAGAAATTCCCTGAGTCTTATTTTAAGGATTAGGTTTTAGCCGTTTTTTAGCTTTGCCGCTTTTCTATTTTTCATCGTCAGACTGATTAAAGGTCCAATGAACTTAAAACCGGCCTTTGTCTCTAGTGTCGTTTCAAACTTTTTAGCGACACGGGTGAAAGCCAGATAAGCCACCCAAATTCGTTCCCATTCACGCTGCATTACATCATGTCCCTGAGTCGTCAGCACCTGATCTAGATACAAATGCACCGTCTCCATTGCAACGGCTGTATGGCCAGACGCAATATTATCGATAGTCAGGTGTAAGGTGAAGAAATAAGAATCGACCTTCCAATAATTGAGTTCATCAATAATGGTCATATAATCCTTACCTAAGCCACTGAGCTCAATCGCCAGATTGACCCCAATTATTTCTGGCAGCATAGCTTTAGGAAACATCGAAATGGACAGTGTCAGCAAAGGTAGGTCAAATGAAAAGTCTAGCAACTCTGGTTGCATCGAAAATTCACGTGATGCCGTTGGCGGCATATGAATCCCTTCACCTTCCAGTAAGCGGCGATATACATTGGGGTGATTCATTGCAGTGTCGGCATTACCCACTTCATCGGAATAAATTCGAAAGAGCCGTGCGGATATATCCGTGTGTGACATACCTGCTTTAGCGATATTCTGTACCCAAGACCCGTCGACCATCGTAAAGGCGGCATATTGTTGGGTAAACCACACCATGATTTCACGTGGTACCGTTGAAGGGGCAACAAAGCGTTGGTAAGCATTCGTTTCCGACTGGTAAATCTGTTGAATGCGCGACTCAAAGGCATCATGACTGTAAACAAAAAAGCGCTGCAGCGGTGGCAGCTTACGCTTATTCATTGCGGTGCGAGCCTCTTTAAAGTACTGCGCGGCTACCTGTTTGGCTGTCGGCATGACATCTGGATACACATCAGCATTGACGAAGTAATAATACAGATCTCGTTTTTTACTCTTCGCATAAGTGGCTAAATCTGGCGAGACTAACGCCGGCATGGGAGGGGGCAAAACGTCTGGCTTATTGAGCGCCACCGGTGGCATACGCGCTTCATTAGCAATAGCGCCGCCCTCTGACAAGCTATGTACCCATTCCTCCATAATATCCATTTCAGCATCGGTGAATATACGAAACATCGGGCCGCCAAAAGCCACACTACGTGTGATCAGTTGACTTTTTTCAGGAGACTTTTGATTAACATACGGAGAGGCAATCAGCGCGTTTAAAAAGCCTTCGGCATCAAAAGGCTCATCAGCAAACCAGTCATTGATATACCGTTTCCCAAAGCGTTTGTTTCGGTGCATATTGCGCGCATGTGGCGCCTTAGCAATCACCATTTCGAGCATTTTCTGGTGAGGTGTTTTCTTTTGAGGGGTATCGAGTCGAAGATGGACGATAGTCCGTAAGTTATTACTTAAACTGTCATGAGTGACTAGGCCGGACCAAATACGCTGCCAATGTGCTTGACGTACCGTATCATCCAATTGAGCAAGGTATTTCATCACAGTGGATTGAATATGTTGCACTTGCTGATCCAATGATTCTGATTCATGGTATTGCTGGATATATCGCGTATCAACACCCTGTGATTTCAATGCGGGTTCTTGCTGGAGTAGCACACTGTGCTGTCCACTCACTAAATGACCTAATGTATAGCCTATTAGCTCAGGTAAATAAACGCGTGGAAATAAAGATAACGCCAACTCAAACACCGGTTTTTGGAAAGCAGTACCTTGAATATCACGATGAGTTGTAAATAAACGCGTATTGATCTCTGGTAGATAGACACGACCACTTCTCAATAAGTCACGGTACAAATTCCCATAGTGATGACGAGTATTCCCATCACCAATTTTCTGTGTGTAGATGCAAAATAAGCTTGCAATGGTTTCGTCATGACAGTTCGCTGCCAATGAAATATTTTGTAACCAAGCACCGTCTAGTAAGGCCGCAGGTGCTTGCTGACACAGGATATACTGTGACTGATCGGGTGTAAGAGTGTGTTGGAGATGAGTATGATTTTGTTCGCTTATCGTCTCCATACGCGCACTAAACGCTTCAGGTGTGTACTCGAAAGATTCTAACCATTGAGGTAATTGTTCAGAAGTATTAATCGATACTGTTGTTTGTGCCAAATAGCCTTCAACGAGGTGTTTTGCCCGAGGCAATACGCTAACGTACTCATCACTATTAATTAAATAATAGAATAATTCTCGCTCTGGTGTTTCCGCGTAACGTTGTAAGTTTATTGCTACCTGTTTACCTAATGATACTTGGATCGACACAAGAGTTACCTATTCCCGAATTGAGCCCGTTAATTGTGGGGCTATCTTAAATAATTGCTTTAAAAATAAAGAGCCTGGTGCTGGAGACCAGCGTTTTATAGAGAGTGCTGAAGGGGATTTTTGTAGGATCTGATCTAGTTTAACTTGCTGGGTACACACTAATTTACGCATGACTGTTTCTAACTCAAAGCAATGCACCCCAATCTCCTTCAGAGACATCACTGAAGCATTATTTTCTTCGGTTGGTAAAACGGCGATTAATGCTTGCTCAGCCCCCTCTTTTTCTACGACCTCAAGAATGGACTGAGTCATCGATACGTATTCATGTAATGCCGCGCTACCCTCTAGAGACAACTCTGGGTCGGCCTGTAGGTAATCAATCACATCTAACGGCACCTCAGGCATTGCTACTAACATCTGCAGGTAATAGCGAAGCCCCTGCCAATGTAATAACACGGACAAATCCAAACGCGCACACATGACACCGTAGTCAAAAGCACGTTCAATATCATCATTCAAATAAGCAAAACCCTGATCTACAGGTATATCGGAAGCAGGGTTAATCAATGCATTCAAAATCTGTCGAATCATATTGGCAGGGGCTGCACATGCTCTCGATTCGGGGGATAACAGTAATCTCTCGTCTTCTAAAAAGACTAAAAATGCTTCTACATCAAGTTCTGCGTCTTCTAATAGAGGATGAGCTTGGCTGACCATGCGGCTTGTTGCTGCATACATGCCACCAATCACTTTGAATCCCGCTGCAGACTGACGCGGGAGGTTACCGTCTGCTGTCGGATCGTCTTTTCTTCTCAGTAAAAAACTGGGAATTGAAACGCATATCGATGAAATAATGAAAAGATCTCTAGCATTCAAGGTCTTTTTCATGCCTAAGTAACGTTGGCTGTACCAGTGTCTGATCGTCGCTGCATCTAGCAACAAGTCATTCCAACAATGCCCCATTTCTTTGAATGCATCTATATTATAGGGGTGGCCTTTACGGCTACCTGGGCCTCGAAACGGAGTCCATTTATCGTCCAGTGGAGAGGCTAACCATTCCGGTAATACATTCGCTTCGCCTAACTGCCGGCCAACTTCATCAAAACCTGCAAATGACCCTGTCCACGTTCCATACTCCCATTCCATATAAGGCGAACGATGGGGTGCTGGCACTACTTTCCTAACCACTTTAGACAATATGCGTTGTACACGATTGTGTGGTATCGGGCTTCCATCCGGAGCCAACTTATGTAGACTCTGGGTGAGTAAACTTTCGATTTTAGACGTCATTAATTACGCCTTTCGAGTATGTATTGCTCGGTAGACGGCTTCCCAGCTTTCTCCACCGTCATAGGATTCATGCATTTCGTCAGTAAAACGGTCTGGAGTATTTTGGGTTGAGGTTAATCGCAAAAATGCTTTATTCCCAGACTCATCCTCCGGTGCAGTACCGGTTGTTTGATTACTAACGACAATGGTGTCTGTTCCGTCATTGAACCCACCTTCCAAAATATCGGTTAAACCATCGTGATCATCGCTGGCGACCATACGGTACACGTTGCGGTATTTGTCATAAGACCACATGATGAAAAAGCGAACCACTTGGTCTCCTAACATCATTTTCACTTCATCTTCTTGTAGAAATGCACCGTCAAATACCGAATCAATGCGTGTTTCGGTGGGCACAGGACTACTGACCCACTCACCTGATTCATTAGGGCGAAAAGCGTCTATATTCCATTCGCCAACCATAAAATGTAATCGTTCAATACCATCTGTCATGCTGAATTCCTGTGTTGCACGTCTATTTAGCTAGTCTGGTCAAGCGCATCAAGCACTCTGTTTGAAAAGGTATAATGCATGTTGTCCCAAAATGGGGCATAAAACTGCTGCTCAAATGCGGGAGAATGTCGCGCTTTTTGCACCGCTTCGGTGATAACTCCATCCTCCATACCCGCACCTTGAAAGTCAGCCTGTAGAGCCTCACGCTCTTCTGCAACATCATGATCAATCGCTGACTCTTCATCATAAAACTGTGCCCTCAATGTTTGAGTTTTTCCCGCACTGATCGGCAGAACAATAATCATGTGGATGAAGCAAGAAAAAGCGGCAATGTGCACATTAGGGAAGAAAGAACCAATGAACCCTTTCTCAGGCGAGCAATTTGGATCTACCCCTAAGTGGTTCAGTGGTAAGTCATCTAACTCATAGGTCTCAGCAAAATCTTCCTCTAGATAAGACAAAGCCATCAAGTCACCGTCAATATGCTCGACGTATGTTTTTTCACCATTATCATTGACACGAGGTATTTGTGAAGACTCGTGATAAACCTCATGAGTGAAGCCTTCATGTAACACATTAAGCGCCCAGTTTTCATAATGTGTTTTCCAATTTGTCGCTAAATGTTCCTGGTCAATCAGCAAAGTGTCATCCGCTGCTAAACCGATACGCATCTCACCTGTTCGGTACCCCGTTAATATCTTTTTCAGCGGGGAGATATGTGCTTCAAAATCATTTTTCTTTCCTGATAAATCAACAAATAAAATACCTAACTCATTACGACTAGTGACCTCGATTAAATCGCCCTTGCGACCTTTTAAGGCGGATAAATCTGGTTGTTTAAAACCATCCCAAAAGGGAATGGAAACTAGCTTCCCTTTTAAATCATATTGCCAGCCATGATAAGGCGTACTGATCTTATCGACCGTTGCGGCTTCAATAACGGCTAAGCAACCATCATAAGGAACAATGTTGTGAAAGACACGCAACTCATTATCGTCTCCACGAACAATCAATAAAGGCATTCCTAAAAATTCAATCGGCAGGACACTACCAAGTTCTGATAGTTGCTGAGTAAAGCAAACCGCAGACCAGTGCTGACTAAAAATACGCTCACGTTCCAAATCAAAAAAAGACTCATCCGTGAAAGCTTTACGTGGCAACGTCATTGCCTCATCAATCGGTGCGCGAATGAGCGATTGTTGTTTGTCACTAATCCAATGTTGCAGCGCTTCAGTCATACACAAACCTTAATTCATTCAAATGAGTCTCTCGCCACTTTCAGTCACAGCGAGTCTTTTGAGAGATTATCAGTCGCGCTTTGAGCCTCAAAGTGCGTTTAACAATTCTTAACATTAACGACCCTTCTGGGCGGCCTCAATGATCGCTAATTAATGGCGTAAAAAAGACCGTTAATAACGCTCTTGAAGTGTTAAGAAATGTAAAGTTTCATTGCTGAGAAAAACACCTTTCCCTAGACTCCTGACACCTACGGTTTGTACCGTTGTGACAGCATGGACCTTATAAATGACACAAAGTCAACGCTCACTCTTTATTTATATATTGGTGTAAAAAATGATTTCTCGGCTTCAATTAACCACCACAGAAATTCAGCTCATCGAACAGCTGTTGGCAAACGTCTCACGACAATTCACTAGCCCTGAAGATCCTGCATTCTTACATGATGCGGTGGTTATCTCTCATGAACTGCCAATTAGGACTCGCCAGTTTTTAAACACATTTCGCTTAAGTGAACCGAGTGATGCAGTCGTGTGCGTTATTTCTGGATACCCTATTAATCACACAAAAATTGGTCCTACACCGCTAGGTCGTGGTGAAAAGTCGGATACCGATCGCACCCTCCAAGAGCAAATGTTATTAGTGCTATTTGCCTCATTACTGGGTGACCCTGTCGCATGGTCAACGCAGCAAGCGGGACATATTATTCATGACATTTCGCCCGTTAAAGGGCAAGAAAATGACCAAACAGGCTCTAGTAGCGAAACAGAACTACTCTTCCACACGGAAGATGCCTTTCACCCTTACCGAGGTGATTACCTTGGCATGATGTGTCTGCGTAATTATAACCAAGCGTCAACCTCAATTGCCTCCAACCGTGCGCTGTCTATGTTGACAAAAGAGCAAGTTAAGAAACTCGTGCAACCGTGTGTTTTTATTAAACCGGATGCGAGCCAGTTTGAAAAACATGATTTCCCTGACATGGCTGGGTTGAGCACTGAGGTGATTTCAGAATTCATTCGTTATTCGGATGAAAAAATCAAAAAAATGGATGATTTTCCTGAAGCAGTCCCAGTGCTATTTGGAGACCCACGTTCACCTTATATTCGTGTTGATTGCCCTATCTACATGGATACATTGGATGACGAAACAGAGGATGCTATCAAAGCGCTCAGTGATGCGTTTAAGCAAGATCAAGAAGATCTCACGATGTCGGCTGGCGAAATTTGCTTTATTGACAATCTTCGCTCAGTCCATGGTCGTAATCCTTTCACCCCCCGCTATGACGGGAATGATCGTTGGTTAAAGCGCGTCAATATCACACGGGACATCCGTAAATCGCGCGACATGCGAATTACAGATACATCACGCATCATATTCTAAGGATTTACCATGTTGGAACACTCGAAAATGCCCCCAGAAACAGCACGTGACACATCAACGATTCAAGTGGGTGGTGGAAAATTATCGATTAGCGATTTAGTTCGTGTTGCCCGTCACCACGCCCCCCTTGGTGAGCTTGCAGAAGAAGCATTAGCGGACGTGAAAGCCAGTGAAGCCTGGGTGGCCAAAACGGTGCAACAAATTAGCGAAGCGAAGCTAAATGATCAACAACCGACAGCCTATTACGGTATTAACACTGGCTTTGGTGCGTTAGCCGGTCGTTCGGCATTAGACAGTGTTTACTTGACCAAAGTACTTGGCCACAATTTGATATCCAGTCACTCCGTTGGGGTAGGCGACTACTTTGATGAAGAAATTGTTCGAGCCACCTTGTTGATTCGAGCTCAATCTCTGGCACAAGGTTATTCTGGTGTTCGCCCGCTGATTATCAACAAGTTAGTAGCGATGCTAAATGCGCGTATTTACCCCGCGGTTCCAGAGCAAGGCTCTTTAGGTGCGAGTGGTGATTTAGCTCCCCTTGCGCACTTACTCCTCGTTATGTGCTCAGTACCGACGCCTTCCGCAGACGATACTGATTTAAACCTAGACTGTACCGATGGAGAGGCTTTCATGCCCTACTCCGAAGTAAACCATCAGCTGAATGACGCGACTACTGAGCCGCCCTATCTGCACATTACGTATTCTGCCTCTGGCCAGCAAACCTTGTGGCAGCGAGTACCCGGTGCGCTAGCAATGGCAGCAGCAGGCGGAAAAGTTGAGCTACAGACCAAAGAGGCATTAGCCTTATGCAATGGAGCAACAGTCTCTGCTGCAATTGCTGCTTTGGTGGTTAAAGATGCAGAAAATTTACTAGCCAATGCTGAATTAGTGACGGCGATGACACTAGAAGGAATGAGAGGCTTTCGTGACCCGTTCTACCCGCATGTTCACGAAGCACGTGGCCATGAAGCTGCCATCCAAACAGCCGCACAGATACTGCGTTATGTTGAAGGCAGTGAAATCGTTGATGAAGGTGATTTACAAACGAACCCAAGTCGAGTGCCGCCACAAGATCCATACTCTGTACGTTGCGCCCCACAAGTGTTTGGCTCGATTAAAGACACACTTGAAATGGCAAAAAAATGGGTTGAGATGGACTTAAATGCTGCAACGGATAATCCACTCATTTTTCTTGATATGGAAAGGGATTATAAAACGATCTCTGGCGGTAACTTCCACGGTGAGCCAATTGCAATGGCAATGGACTATTTAAGTATTGCATTGACTGAACTAGGCAGTATTTCTGATCGTAGAATGTTTAATCTAATTGATTATCACACGGCCAAAACGTATGAAGACCCTGACAAGCAAATCAACCCACAGCATGGCTTGAGTAGTTTCTTGATTGAAGAACCAAAAGCTACAGAAGGCTTAAATGCTGGCTTGATGATGCTGCAAGCAACCTCAGCAGCATTGGTTTCTGACTGCAAGGTACTGGCTCACCCTGACACGGTGGATTCAATTCCTAGTTCAGCCAATCAAGAAGATCATGTCAGCATGAGTTTGAATGCAGCACGCCATGCGCGTGAAATTGTGAAGAACATTGAAAACGTATTGGCATTAGAGTTTTTGTGTGCAACTCAAGCGATTGCTTTACAGGTCAAGAAAGTGGGTAATGAAAATTTAAGTGTCGGTAAAGGTAGTCAAGCTGCATTTGATTGTATTCGAGAAGCAGGTGTTGAGTTTTTAACGCAAGACCGCGTGTTGTACCCCGACATTCGTAAAGCACTGACGCTCGTTCGCAATGGAACGTTGGTTAGCGCTGCTCGTCAGGCGACGGAGTAAGCCCTCATGTTAACTCAAATGTTACAACGTGCGGCTGAAAAAAGTCCGCAACGCGCAGCCATTGTGCAGGGTGATGTACGCATTAGCTACCCAGAACTGGAATCACTGGCTGCTAAGGCAGCCTTTGGATTACGTGATTATGGTGTTCGTCAAGCTGATTGTGTCGCGGTAGTACTTCCTAATTGTCCTGAGTTTATTATCAGTTTCTTCGCCTGTGCACGGTTAAATGCCGTTATGCTGCCGCTGAACCCTCAATACACCAAAGATGAACTAACACGTTTCATTACCGATGCTCAAGCAAAGGTCATCATTACAGACCCGTTGAGAGCGCCCTTATGCCAGTCGATTATCAATAAATCTGGGTCATCTATTCTGTTAGTCGTGACAGGTAATACAACGCCGGATATTGATCCGATTCTCTTTACGAGCTTGACCTCTTACCCTTACTCAGTAACCGCTGAACAGGCTTTTAGTGGTCGAGCGTTATATTTATATACCTCGGGATCGACCAGTGAATACAAGCGCTTATGTTGTACGCAAGAGAACCTTGGTTTCGAAGCGCACAATTTTGTTGAAACCGTTAGGTTAACCGCTGACGATGCTATCTTATGCACCGTGCCGTTGTACCACTCCTACGGTTTTGGAAATGGCCTTTTGGATGCAGTGTATGCCGCGTCAACATTAGTCCTATTAGAACCCGTGATTGAAAATGGCCACATCATTGAGGTGCCATTTATTAGTCGCTCTAAGCGTGTATTGGAGTTAATCAAAACTGAGAACATCCGTTTTTTCCCCGGAGTGCCTTATCAGTTTGCCGCCTTAGCAGAATTACCTACTGATGTGGATGCAGATTTATCGGGGTTGAAGCTGTGTATTTCATCAGGTGATGTGCTTACTGAGACTACCTATCAACAGTTTTTGAGTCGTTTTAATATTGCTGTTCGCTCACTCTATGGTTCAACAGAAGCGGGCTCCATTTGTATTAATACTGACACTACTGAGCAGTTACAATTCGGTTCATTAGGTGCCGCGCTTAATAATGTTGAAATCACCATTAAAGATACGAACGGTAAGGTCTGCCCTACCGATGTTACTGGCGCCATTTGGGTAAAAAGTCCGGTCATCCCCCCCAGCGGTTATGACAATCGACCTGAACTTAGCCTAGCCACGTTTATTAATGGTGCTTATGACACCGGTGATATGGGTAAAAAAGACGCGCGTGGTCACCTGATTATCACTGGTCGTAAACAGACGTTTATTGATGTTGGCGGTTATAAGGTTGATATCGGCGAGTTAGAAGAAGTGTTATGTCAGCACCCTAATATACGGGAAGCCGCAGCCCTTGGCGTTGAAATACCTAACGCCGGTGAGATGATTAAAGCCGCTATTGTGCTTGAGTCACCTTGCGATGAAGCAGATATATTACGTTTTTGCCGTGATCGTTTAGCCGCTTACAAACTACCTCGCATCATCGAGTTTCGCGATGCCTTGCCGCGTAGTCCATTGGGTAAAATACTGAAAAAAGAACTACTATCCATCAGTGACCAAGAAAGTATCGCGTCGCTGGCTGACGAATTAAGTTATTTGGTTTCACCAACGCCTCAACAGCAGCTTGAGTTAGTCATTGATAAATTACAGGAACAAGTTGCGATTACCTTACAACTGGATGTGTCCGCCATTAGTGTGGGGGATTCGTTTCAACAGTTAGGCTTTGATTCTATTCAAGCGGCTGAATTACAAAGCCGTCTAAATCAACTCACCGGTTTAGCGCTTTCGATTACCCTGCTTTGGAATCACCCGACAATTAGTGAATTAGCCAACGTACTGTTAGGCAAAATATTAGCAACCCAAGCGCAAGACTCCGCATCCTCCGAAAGTGAACCATCCGAGCGTATTCAAACCGAACAGACGACCGACTCATACCAATCAAATGAGCCTATTGCCATTATTGGTATGTCGTGTCGTTTGCCGGGCGGGGCCAACTCTCCTGAAGCTTTTTGGACGCTTATGCAAAACGGCGAACATGGTATCGTCGATATTCCTGAAAGCCGTTGGGATAGCAAAAAACACTGTCACGATAACCCTGAAGCCGCCGGAAAAAGCTATTCTCGCTGGGGTGGATTTATTGATAATGTGACGGACTTTGATCCGGCATTTTTCAATATTTCACCACGCGAAGCGCAACATATGGACCCACGCCAACGTTTGTTATTGGAAACGGCTTGGGAGGCGTTGGAAGATGCGTGTGTGCCTACTAGCAGTGTTGCAGGGAGTCAAAGTAGTGTATTCATTGGTCACATGGCCGGTGACTACCATACGCTTATGTCAGAAAACCCTGAAGTCATTGATTCTTATGTCAGTACAGGGGTGCTGGATAGTCTGTTAGCCAATCGCCTTTCCTATGCCTTGGATTTACAAGGCCCTAGTTTATCCGTTGATACTGCCTGCTCCTCAGCATTAAGTGCCTTGTATTTAGCGTGTCAAAGTTTGCGCAACCAAGAGTCCTCTTTATCACTCGTCGGTGGTATTAATTTAATGCTTACACCGGATCTGCATGTGATGGGTGCTAAAGCGGGAATTTTATCACCCACTGGCCGCTGTAGTACGTTTTCTGACGATGCAAATGGCTTCGTTCGCGGTGAAGGCTGCGGCATGCTGGTGCTCAAGCGTTTATCGGATGCAGTGAGCGATAACGACCCTATTCTTGCGGTAGTTCGAGGTGTCGCTATTAATCAGGATGGCCGCACGAATGGTATTGCTGCTCCCAATGGCCACTCTCAGCAGCGCGTTATTCAGAAGGCGCTTAACAATGCCGGTGTTGCCGCATCAGAGATCACCTATATTGAAGCACACGGCACTGGCACCTTAGTCGGTGACCCGATTGAAGTAGAGGCACTCAATGCGGTTTATGGTCAAGCAAGCCCCAGCGGTGACTGTTATCTAGGCGCTGTTAAAACGAATATTGGACACCTAGAAGGTGCCGCAGGGATCGCGAGTGTGATCAAAATGTTGCTAAGCCTAAGCAAGCAACAGATTCCACCCAATATCAACTTTGACCGTATTAATCCCCACATTAATTTGGAGAAAACACGCTTCCAGCTACCATTGAAAGGTCAGCCATGGAATACGCCTCATCGCTCACGCTATGGCGCAGTGAGCTCCTTTGGTATTGGCGGCACCAATGGTCATGTGATTTTTGAGCAAGCCCCCACTCGTGAGACAGACATAAGCAGTCCACGCTCACAGCAACTGATTACCTTGTCAGCGAAAAATAGTCCTGCACTGAGTCAGTTAGCCGCACGGTATCAACAGCACCTTGAAACAAGGCCTGACACCCGACTTGAAGATATTGCGTATAGCAGCAGTATTGGACGCAGTGCTCTATCCCATCGCATCGGACTCACCGCATCATCAAGCGATGACTTACTCGCACAACTTCGATCCTTTACGACGGATAAGCAGGCGATTGTGACAACTGACAATACGCTGGCTTACCTCTTTACAGGGCAAGGGTCTCAATATTCAGGCATGGGTCGTGAGTTGTATGACAGCCTTCCTTTATTTCGCGACACACTGAATCAATGCGATGCGTTATTGAACCAGAAGCTCGATATATCACTGTTAGATATTATGTATTTTGGTGAAGATGATGCTGAGTTAATTCACCAAACGGCATATACCCAACCGGCCTTATTCGCACTTGAGTATGCACTGGCTAAGGTATGGCAATCGTGGGGAGTAACACCAGATTATGTCATGGGGCATAGTGTGGGTGAGTATGTTGCGGCCTGTATCGCAGGTGTCTTTAGCTTAGAAGACGGCTTAAAGCTGATTTCAGCACGCGGCCAATTGATGCAATCCTTGCCTGACACCGGTGGCATGGTGTCGATAGTCGCCACAGAAGCGCAAGTCAAACCACTGATTGAACCCTACACTGACACGGTTTCTATTGCGGCAATTAACGGCCCTTACAGCCTAGTGATTGCGGGTGACAATAACGCATTGCAAGCGATTATATCGGTGCTGGTTGCTCAAAATATTGAGTACACACCACTGAAAGTTTCACACGCTTTTCATTCACCACTGATGGCACCGATGTTGAATGCTTTTCGTGAGGTTGCTGAAAGCATTCACTATACAAAACCGACCATTCCATTCGTTTCAAATGTCACTGGGCAATTAGAAACTGAACTCATTACCACATCAGAATATTGGGTTCAGCATGTAATGGATGAAGTACGTTTTTCTGATGGAATTAACTGCTTGCAAGCTCAAAATTGCCATGTTTTTCTAGAAATTGGTGCACGTCCAACCCTCATTGGCATGGGCCAATTATGCATTAATGGTGAACAACGCTGGCTTGCTAGCTTGAAGCCTAATAAGAGCGACTGGCAGCAGCTCTGTGAAAGTGTTGGCCAGATTTATCAGCAAGGTATTTCTATTGACTGGGAAAAATTTCATCACGGTAATCACGGTCAAAAAGTTCATCTACCGACGTATCCATTCCAACGCCAGCACTTTTGGATTCAAGCCTCTGCCTCAGCATCACGAAACAATAATGCACTAAGCCCTCTCATTCATAAGATGATGCGCTCACCATTATTGAAGGAAACACTCTTTGAGTCGAGTGTGAGTTTGCAAGGCTTACCGTACTTAAAAGATCACCGTGTCTTTGATGAATACGTTGTTCCAGGGGCGACTTACCTTGCCTGTGTCGCGAGTGCCGCAAGCGTAGCGAAACAGCCAGGTTATCAGCTAACCAACGTCATGTTTCCTGCGGCGATGGTGCTAAAAACTGAGCAACAGCGGGTGGTTCAATTACTATTGACGCCGGATGAAAAACAAAGCAAAAAGCAGCAATATGCACTTCAGCTGATTAGCTTAGATGAGATGGATAGCGAGCAAGACTCTCCACTCACGCACATGATCGGACAACTCAACTGGGCTGAACCAGAGATTCACTCTACGGATCAACTTGATGTGATTCAGGCCCGTTGTCAGACAGTTGTTGATCCTGCTCATTTTTATGAAACCTCCCGCGAACAACAGATTGTCTTTGGTCATGACTTCCAGTGGCTCCAGTCACTGTGGCAGCAGGATAATGAAACACTAGCCTTGTTAGTATTGCCCGATTCACTCGCCGATCTAACGGGGTATAGTTTCCACCCTGCTCTAATGGATGCTTGCTTTCAAACGGCGGCTGCCTGTTTGTTAAGCCGCGAAGAAATGGATACCTGGCTTCCTTTCCTCATCAGAGATGTTCGTGTGCATCACGTTGCCACTGGCACACAATGGTGGTGTCAAGCAGTTGAGAAAGCGGATCACCAATGGGATATCCAACTCTTTGATAACGATGGCCGTTTGCTATTGGAATTAATTGGGTATCAAGAGGCAAAAGTACCTAGTGAGGCATTGTTGGGCCGTCATGCGTGGGAAGATCACTTATACCATGTAGCATGGGAGTCTCAATCATTACCCAGCGAGACAACACGCAGGGATAACCGATACCTTGTGTTTGCCGATAAGCATATTGCACCGAAATTGTTAACTGAGTTAACGCGCAACAACGCTGACGTCACGCTAGTCACGCAAGGTGATGACTTTTCTCAAATCACAGACGCACATTATCAAATAAATCCGCAGCAGCCTGAAGACTTAAATCAGTTATTAGCCGCACAAACGGATAGCTTTGACGTTGTTTATTTATGGCCACTGCTTGAATCAACGCCGACGACTGATGACAGTGTCGCTTTCGATTTAAACACGTCCGCTGCTAGGCAATGTGGCCAGTTACTCCGCTTAACTCAGGCGCTTTCTAAGGTTTCTCAGCAATGTGATGGTTTATGGATAGTGAGCGAGCAAGCACAGATCATTCAACACGATCACAGCTGTTTAAACCTCGTGCAATCGACGCTTTGGGGAATGCACACCGTGCTTAATATGGAGTTGGCTTCACTCTCTCCCGTCATGATTGATCTCGACAACACCATGGATCATGGTGATGCGATGACGGCACTACTGGCACAAGAAATATTAGCGCCGGCAGTGACCCCCCTCCCCAATGAAAGAAGACTTGCTTATCGTGATGGCATGCGCTTTGTTGCTCGTCTAAACGAATTAGCTTATCAGGACACGCCGGAAGACCAAACATTTTCCATTGATGAAAATGCAGGGTACTTAATTAGTGGCGGCAGTGGTGGCTTAGGATTACAAGTCGCTCAGCACTTGATCGATCAAGGTGCTAAGAAGCTATGGTTATTAGCACGCAGTCCCGCCAGCCCCACGGTGCAAGTACAACTCGATGCGCTGTGTGCTACGGGCGCTGACGTGCAACTGGTGATGATGGATATTAGCGACCAGCAAGCACTGAATGAACTCGTTCAATCCATTGAAGCCACTACCCCTTTAAAAGGCATTATTCATGCTGCCGGTGTGTTGGATGACGGGGTATTACAGCAACAAACCGAAGCACGTTTCGAGCATGTTATGCAGCCTAAAATTCAAGGGGCATGGAATTTACATCAAGCGAGTCTATCGCTGACGTTAGATTTCTTTGTGATGTTCTCATCACTGGCATCTGTACTCGGAGGTATAGGCCAAGGCAACTATGCAGCGGCGAATGCTTTCTTGGATTCACTTGCCCATTACCGTCAGCAAAGTGGGTTGCCTGCGTTAAGTATTAATTGGGGGGCATGGTCTGACGTCGGCATGGCAGCAAACATGTCAGAAACCGATATTCAGCGCCTTAAAGACAATGGCGAATCCCTGATTGAGCCAACACAAGGATTAGCGATGTTTTCAGCGTTCGTCCAACAACCACACGTCCAAGTGGGCGTTTTTCCGATTCAATGGACTCGTTATTTGAGCACCCACCCACATTTGGGTGCGTTCACCCAACACATTAGCGTAGAGGTTACTGCAATGCCGGATTCTGCCGACACACAGCAAAAAAATTGGCGGGAGTCACTTGTGGAACTGCCACAAAATGAACAATACCGCCTGCTACAGGACAATATTCGCCAGTCACTGGCTAGCATTCTTAGGCTCGACTCTGCTGAGCAAATTGAAGCACGCCAAGGGCTACGTGATCTCGGTTTAGATTCTATTATGTCGGTTGAAGTCAAAGGGTTATTGGAAGTGAAGTTAGACTGCTCACTCCCTGCCACTTTGCTATTTGATTATCCCACACTAGAAACACTTACCGACTACCTTAGCCAGCAGGTATTGGGCTTTAGCAAACAAGACAACACAAGCACGGAAGCTGCCAGTCTCGAATTTGATGACGACCTTGCCAGCCTTCTATCCAATTTAGATCACATTTCAGATGCCGAAATACAACAACAATTAAGCGGCAACAAACAGAAACAGAAACAGGAAGAGATTGTTTAAAATGAGTACTTTATCCAAGCAGATTTCTCAACTATCGCCATTGAAAATTGCCATGGCAGCACAGCAATTAGCCCCTAAAATGTCTATCGTCAATGCTGAGCCGATTGCAATTGTGGGTATGGGGTGTCGTCTACCAGGTGGTGTTGATTCTCCCGAAAAATACTGGGAACTACTCAAAGAAGGCAAAGACGCTGTCTCAGAAATGAATAGTGATCGTTGGGATTTTGATGCTCACTTTGATAAAGACCCAACAACGCCTGGGAAAATGTCAGTCCGTCATGCAGGATTTATTGATAATGTAGATAAATTTGACGCACAATTTTTTGGTATATCACCACGTGAAGCAGCCGTTTTAGACCCACAACAGCGTTTGCTAATGGAAGTGAGCTGGGAAGCAATCGAGAATGCTGGCATTGTGCCGTCCTCGCTGCACAACAGTGCCACGGGTGTGTATATTGGTATCACAACCAGTGAATATGAAAAACTGTGTTTACAATCCAACATCACTGATAACAATCATATCGCTTACATGGGGACGGGGAATGACACCTGTGCCGCCGCAGGTCGTCTATCCTATTCCTTGGGATTAACTGGCCCCAGTTTATCCGTCAACACGGCGTGTTCTTCGTCTTTGGTTGCTATTCACTTAGCGTGTGACAGCTTACGTCAACGAACAAGTAATATGGCACTGGCGGGAGGGGTTAACCTTACGCTGATCCCTGACATTTATACCGTCTTCTCCAAAGCTGGCATGCTGTCCCCTGACGGTCGCTGTAAAAGCTTCGATGCCTCTGCCAATGGTTATGTACGTGGTGAAGGTTGTGGTGTATTGGTACTGAAACGACTGTCCGATGCCGTCGCTGATGGCGACAATATACTGTCCATTATTCGTGGTTCTGCAGTTAATCAAGACGGTCGAAGCAGTGGTTTAACCGTGCCTAATGGCCCGTCTCAGCAAGCAGTTATCCGTCAAGCGTTAGATAACAGTGGTGTACTGGCTTCACAAGTAGGCTATGTCGAAGCACATGGAACAGGTACTTCATTGGGAGACCCAATTGAAGTTGGGGCACTCGGTGAAGTATTCCGTGAAGGAAGAGAAAATCCGCTATTGATTGGTTCGGCAAAAACCAATATTGGACACCTAGAGTCTGGTGCTGGCGTAGCAGGGATGATTAAAACGGTGCTGTCACTACAGCATGCTGAAATCCCCCCCAATCTGCATTTTAAAAACCCAAGCCCGCATATTGCATGGGATGATCTGCCCATTAAGGTCGTCACCGAAAGAACACCTTGGCCAACCGAACGTCGAATTGCTGGCGTCAGTTCTTTTGGTTATAGCGGTACTAATGCTCATTTTATTCTAGAAGCTGCACCTGAAACGGTTGCACCTAAAACCAATGAAAAAGATCGCAGCACACATGTATTAACACTCAGTACTCGAACGGAAGAAGCATTAAGTGATATAGCCTCAAGCTATGCCCACTATATCGCGGCGAATCCAGAGGCTTCTTTAGCGGATATTTGTGCAAGCGCTAATACTCGACGTACCCAATTTGCTTATAGCCTTGCGGTGTCTGCTAGCACAACAGAAACACTCGCTGAACAATTGACCGCTTTTTCAAACGGCGACAATAGCAATGTCGTCACGGGCTCGTCATTAGACAATAAGCAGGCGAAAGCAGCCTTCTTGTTTACCGGGCAAGGTTCACAATACGTGAACATGGGTCGTGAGTTATTTGACACACAACCGACCTTCCGCAACGTTCTTGAACAGTGCGATGCATTACTTAAGCCCTACCTTGAGCATTCACTATTAGATGTGATGTACAGCGACCGTCCGAATTCAGCCCCAGAAGGCTTAATCAACGACACCGCCTATACACAACCTGCCTTGTTTGCTATTGAGTATGCTTTAGCGACACTATGGCAGTCATGGGGTGTAAAGCCTGAGGTTATGTTAGGTCATAGCGTGGGTGAATATGCTGCTGCTTGTCTAGCGGGTGTATTTAGCCTCGAAGATGCATTGAAGCTTATTGCTATGCGCGGCAAGCTAATGCAAGCCCTACCTCGTGATGGTGGCATGATGGCCATTCGTGCAAGTAGTAAGCAGGTCACCCAAGCAATTGCTAACTATACTGACACAGTGTCCATCGCCGCGATTAATGGCTCGAATAGTATTGTGATTTCTGGTGCTCAAACCGCTTTAGACAACATTGCAGACACCTTTAAATCAGAAAATATTAGTACACGTGCGCTAACGGTTTCACATGCTTTCCATTCGCCATTAATGCAGCCTATGCTGGCTGAGTTTGCAGAGCTTGCAAATAGCATTCACTACGCGAAACCGAGCATTAAAATTGTCTCCACTCTTACGGCTGCACTCGTTTCTGAGGAAATGGCCTCAGCAGATTATTGGGTCAAACATGTTAGCGCTGCAGTTAATTTCAAAGGGGGTATTGAAGTACTAGGTGCTCTCAATTGCACAAGCTTCATTGAAATCGGTGCGCAACCTGTTCTATTAGGTATGGCACAACACTGCATCCAGCCTGAAGGTGCTGTGTGGGCACCTAGCCTACGTAACAATAAAGACGACTGGCAACAAATCACAAGTAGTCTTGCTGAAATCAGTGTGAAGGGTATTAATGTTAACTGGCAAGGCTTTGATAAAGACTACGCCCGTAATACGTTAATCCTGCCAAACTATCCATTCCAGCGTCAACGACATTGGATACCACAAAGCGCTCAGGCAGACAGTCGTAGTAGTGATGCTTTGCGGCCAATGGTTGATCGGATGGTGCATTCCTCTTTGATCAAAGAGACTATTTTAGAAACGTCATTTAGTCTTGAAGCATTACCATTCCTCAAAGATCACACGGTATTTGAAGAGTATGTGGTGCCAGGCGCTTCTCATTTATCAGTCATCCTAAGTGGTGCTGATCTTCTGGGAATGCCTTCGTGTCAGTTGGAAGATGTCATTTTCCCTGGTCCTTTGGTTTTACCAGAAGATCAACCTAGATTGGTACAGGCCGTACTGTCACCAGAAGATGACGCTACAATGTCATTTCAGTTGATTAGCACCAGCCCAACTGCACCCGAGCAAGAAGCGCAAACACATGCTACTGGTCGTTTGGCAAATGCTGATAGTGCACATGACACCGTGTCACTAAGCAGTCTACAAAGCCGTTGTCAGGAAGTATTATCACCAGAGTCTCTTTACCAGACTGCAGCCGACCAATTTATTGAATTTGGCCCAAGCTTCCGCTGGATTACTCAATTATCAAAAGGTGATGGCGAAGCACTAGCACAGTTCACTTTACCCGAAAGCATTGGAAGCCTAGACGGTTACCCGATACACCCTGGACTATTAGATGCTTGCTTACAAACCGCAGGTGTAACATTAGACGAAAGTGCTTCAACAGAGACTCTATTACCCTTTACCTTAAAGACACTTAATATTGGGCCAATGCCTACTGACAACAGCTGGTGGTGTCATGTGGTTCAAGTCGGTGCAACGACATGGGATATTCAATTATTCAATGATGAAGGCGAAGTACTGCTCAGTATTGATGGCTTTGAAATGCGTAAAGCTCCTCGTGACGCGATGTTGCAACGCCAATTAGCTGACTGGTTATACGATATTGACTGGCAAGCCAAAGCAACAACACCTGAAACTTTACCGGAGCAAGCGGGTCGTTGGTTAATCTTTGCAGATAGCAATGGACTGGGTGAGCAATTAGCCGCTGAATTACATGAACAAAATCAGGCAACTATTTTGGTCTACTCAGGTAATCATTACAGTACGACCGAGCGACCTGAATCTATTAATGAAACTCAAGTAATCACGATTAATGCCCAAGAGTCTGCCGACTATGAGCGAATGATTGATGAGGCGTTTAAGCAATCAGGTACGGCGTGTTTAGGTAGCATTTATTTGTGGAGTACAGAGAGACATGAGTCGGTTGAAACACTACTTTCTGATGCACAATCAACCACGGTAAGTGCAACCTACGCAGTACAAGCGATCATCCGTAGCCAATTAAACGCACCGCTTTACTTGGTGACTCAAGGCTCACAAGCCGTAAATAACGAAACAGGATACCAACTTGCATCAGCTTCAATCTGGGGCTTCGGTCGCTCCCTAGCAATTGAGCAACCGAGCCTAACGTGTACTTGTATTGATTTAGACCAAGCGGAACAGAACGTAGCGGCGCTACTTACTGAGCTCTCTAGTACTGATCAGGAAGATCAAGTCGCTTGGCGTGCAGGTACTCGATACGTTGCACGTTTGGCTAAACTAACCGACCATACCCAGCAGCTGTTAACAACTCCAGAAGGTCCGTTCCGTGTTCAGCTAGATGATTATGGTTCAGCAGATGAGTTACGCTTAGTACCAATCACTCGACGCGTGCCTGAAGCAGCCGAAGTAGAAATTGAAGTGGCTGCTACTGCACTGAATTTTCGTGATGTATTGAATTCACTGGGCATGTTGAAGGACTACTATGCCGAGGTACTTGGCATTGAACGCGCACAAGATGTACCACTTGGTTTTGAGTGTGCGGGTACTGTGATTGCCGTAGGTCCAGACGTCACTGGCTTAAAAATCGGTGATCAGGTTATTGCCAATACCGAAGGTAGTTTTGCAAGCTATGTTACGGTTGACTCAGCATTGGTTGCACGTAAACCAGCTAATATTCCGTTTGAAGCTGCAGCAGGTATTCCAACGGCATTCCTTACTGCTTACTATGGTCTTAAAGAGCTAGCTCAACTAAAAGCGGGCGATAAAATCCTTATCCAGTCCGCCGCTGGTGGTGTGGGACAGGCCGCAGTGCAACTAGCACAAGCCGCTGGCGCAGAAATTTATGCCACAGCGAGTCCTGCGAAATGGAATGCACTAAAAGCTCAAGGCATTAAGCATGTCATGAACTCACGAACACTCGACTTTGCCGATGAGGTTTTACGCCTCACGGATAATCAAGGAGTGGACGTTGTACTCAATAGCCTGAATGGCGATTTCATCAATAAGAGCTTTGATGTCTTGAGAAAAGGCGGCCGCTTTGTTGAAATTGGTAAAATCGGTGTGTGGAGCCAAGAGGAAGCAACAGCTTATCGCTCAGATGCAACTTACCTTCCTTTCGACTTAGGTGAAGTCACGGGTAAAGACCTTGGTCTGATGACACGCATGTTAAGCGAGTTGGTCACACAGTTCGAAAGCGGTATCTTGCATGCTCTGCCACAAACCACATTCCCGATTGAACAAGTCGCCAATGCGTACCGTTACATGCAGCAAACTAAGCATATCGGTAAAGTGATACTGACTTATAACGCTGAACCAGCACCTGCTATTAAACCAGATGCGAACTACATCGTTACCGGTGGTTTAGGTGGATTAGGCTTACAAGTCGCCCAACAGTTAGCCGATCAAGGTGCTCGTCACCTGACGTTAAGCTCACGTAGCGGTGCTAACAGTGATGCAGCCAAGCAACTGCTGGCTGACTTGGACGATCAAGGTGTGAATGTGTCTGTGGTTAAAGCAGATGCTTCAAATGCCGCAGATGTGGCCACACTACTAGCAACAGCACAGAAAGCAGCTCCAGTACGCGGTATTATTCATGCGGCTGGTGTGATTGATGATGCCTCAATCCTTAAGCAAACGGACGCGAGTATTGCCAAAGTAATGGGACCGAAAGTTCAAGGTGCACTGAATTTGCATACGCAAAGTCAGGCATTGCAACTTGATCACTTTATCTGTTTCTCCTCTATTGCATCCTTGATGGGGTCACCTGGGCAAACTAACTACGCTGCAGCCAATGCAGTCATTGATAGCCTAATGCAACAGCGTCAAGCACTTGGCTTACCTGGCATGAGTATCAACTGGGGACCGTGGGATGAAACAGGCATGGCGGCTGATATGTCGTTTGATGGCGAAGGTCTAGAAAAGATAAAACCTGATCTTGGTCTACAAACGCTTAACAACCTTATGCAGTTACCGTTGCACCAAAGTCCAGCTCAAGTGGGTGTATTCCCGATGAACTGGGCTATGTTCATGCAGCAGTTTCCAGAAGATCAACAACCACCGTTCGTTAGCTTAATGGCTAGACAATCGATGCAAGGCTCAGCGGTCAAATCTAAAGCAAAGAGCGGAACCTCCGACATTCTCGTGCAACTGAAGAGCAGCAGTGGTGATGAGCAAAAAACAATGCTTATCAACTACATTAGTGAGCAACTATTACAGGTCCTAGGTCTTGACAGTGATCAAAGCTTACCCGCTAATCAGCCGTGGAATGAACTGGGCCTAGACTCACTCATGACGGTCGAGCTAAAAAACCGATTAGATCGTAGTTTGCGCGTCTCAGTACCGATTGAAACGATCATGCAAGAAGCAACCACGTTGCTGATTGCCGATATGATTATTGATAGCCTCGCGAATGTCAGTCTAGATACAGCAGAGAATGAAGCAACAAACGAAGGAATCAGTGCGGCACAAAAGCACATGGATGCCCTTAATAGCGATGTTGAAATGTTGGCGTTGATTCCTCAGACCTATACGAATGTGGAAGAGCAGCGTGACCGTCAAGTACTCATCAACGGTCAATGGCGTAGTGATTTTGCCTCATGCAACTACTTGGGTATGGATCTTCACCAAGACGTCATTGATTCTATTCCTGCCGCTTTGGATAAATGGGGTGTTCACCCTAGTTGGACACGTGCGGTTGCCTCTCCGGGTCTTTATCCAGAGCTGGAACAGGAACTTGCGGATTTGGTCGGTGCGCCGAAAACGCTAATATTCCCGTCAATTCACCTGCTACATATGGGAGTGTTACCGTTACTTGCTGGTTTTGGTGGTGTTATTTTAAAAGATAACTCAGCTCATCACTCAATCTATGAAGCATGTTTACGTTGTCAGGCTGATGGGATTGAATGGACTGAGTTCGCACATAATGATTTGGATGCGCTGGAAGAGAAGCTAAAACGCTATCGCCCAGATCAAAATAAAATTATCGCAATTGATGGTGTTTACTCAATGTCAGGCGAGTTCCCACCTCTACCTGAGATGTCAGCATTAGCCAAAAAATACAATGCAATCATATACCTTGATGATGCTCACGGAATTGGTGTCATTGGTGAAAACCCTACCGAAGAGATGCCTTACGGCTATGGCGGTGGTGGTGTTGTGAAGTATTACGGTATGGATTACGAAGCAGACCGCATTGTTTATGTGGGTGGCCTATCAAAGTCGTTTTCTTCATACGGTTCTTTTGTAACCTGTTTTGATCAAGCCATGAAGTCACGCTTGAGTCTGGCAGGGCCATTCGTTTTCTCTGGTCCTTCTCCCGTTGCCAGCTTAGCAAGTGCTCTGGCAGGGCTGAAAGTCAACCGCAAAGAAGGTGACCAGATGCGTGAGCGAGTCTACCAACTCACACGCAAGCTAGTGAGTGCAGCAAAAGACATGGGCTACGAAGTTGATAATGAGCACAACTTCCCTATTGTGGGAGTGGTTATTGGGAACGTAGACGAAGTGACTGAAGCATGTGACATGATGTGGGAACACAATATCCTAATTACGCCAGCTATTTATCCAGCGGTTGCTATGCATCGTAACCTTGTTCGTTTTTCGATCACCGCCTCAAATACTGAAGCAGAAATAGACCAAGCCATTACTGCACTGCAAGCGGTACGGAAAATGGTTCTAGCTAAACGAGATACTGCCCAACTTGAGGTCCAAGGCTAATGATTATCAGTGGCGCAGTCGTTGCTGCGAGTGGTGTGTACCTAGGGGCCAAGGCTTTTGGCTTGCTCCCTTCTCAACACAGAGCAAGAAAAAAAGGTAAATCTTTAGTCATTGCACCTAAAGCTGAAGAAAAATCTTTAAGTGTGGTGGAAGGGGACGAAGAGCATGATGAGGAAGTTAAAGCGCTGAATCATTATTTAACCGTCTCTTCGGGAGTATTAGCAGTGTCACTGGGAACATTAGTCGTGTTTCCAGCAGCGCACATTATTGCTATCCCTCCATTACTGTACACATTGGTACCAATGTTTATGGATGCCTATGACGGTTTGAAAGAGAAAAAGCTCAAACCGTCTCTTGTGGACAGTATTGCTGTCTGTGGTGCGCTAACGCTAGGTCTTGTTAATAACTTAAACCCATTCTTCTTTATGGCGGGTGCAGCAGGTGTATTCTTATACTTTCTGTCCGCAAAATTAGTACTGAAAACAAAAGATCAATCCATAAAGAACCTCTCCAATTTATTTGGCGAGCAAAGCCGTTTTGCCTGGGTATTACAAGATGGAGTTGAAATTGAGGTCCCTTTTGATGAAGTAAAAGTTGGCGATATTGTCATCGTTAGTGCTGGTGAAATGATTCCAGTAGATGGCTCTATTGCCAGTGGTATTGGCTCTGTTGACCAGCGTATGCTAACGGGTGAATCTCAACCCGTTGAAAAAGGTGTCGGTGAATCTGTTTTTGCTGCCACCACATTGCTCTCTGGTCACTTGCAAATAACAGTGGAGAAAGCAGGTGCAGATGCAGTTGCTGCGCAAATTGGTGAGATTTGGAGTCGGACTGCCGATTATAAAACCGGTATCGAGACTAAAGGCGAGCAGCTTTCCAATAAGTCAGTGATTCCAACACTCGGTGCGAGTTCGTTAGCTTTAGTAACACTCGGCCCAATTGGCGCAACCGCCATTCTATTATCTAACTTTTCTGATGCCATTCAACTTTCAGCACCATTAAGTACACTGAATTTCCTCCATCTAGCAGCGAAAAGTGGAATCTTAATTAAAGATGGTCGTGCACTCGAAGGTTTGAGGGACGTCGATACGGTTGTCTTTGATAAGACGGGTACGCTGACATTAGATGAGCCCCATGTAGGCGCTATTCACCTGTCAGCGAACTGGAGTGAAGACGAACTACTTAGCTTTGCTGCCGCAACTGAAGTGAAGCAAAGTCACCCTGTTGCTAAAGCAATCGTCAAAGCTGCTAAACAACGTAACCTTGAACTACAGCCATTAAACGAAGCCAGCTATGAAGTTGGTTATGGTATCAAGGCCCAAGTTGATAACCGTTGGGTACGCGTCGGTAGTAACCGCTTTATGACGAGTGAAGGCATTGAAATACCTGAGCATATTCAGCAACAACTGACCGAAGGCCATACTCTAGGCTATACCTTAATTATGGTCGCCATTGATGATGAGTTGGGTGGAGCCATTACACTACAGCCAACTATTCGTCCTGAAGCCAAGGCCATGATCGAAGGCTTAAAAGCACGTGATTTGTCCCTTTGCATTATTTCAGGCGACCATGAATTACCTACAAAAGCATTAGCAAATGAATTAGGTATTGAGCAATATTTCGCAGAAACCCTCCCAGAAGACAAAGCGACGCTGATTGCACAACTACAAGATGAAGGCCGTAAGGTTTGCTTTATTGGTGATGGGATCAACGACACGATTGCATTAAAGCAAGCTAATGTGTCAATTTCACTCAGTGGTGCTGCAAGTGCCGCAACCGATACTGCACAAATCATTATGATGGATGGCAGCTTAAACTACCTCAATCATGTGTTTGACTTATCCAATGAATACGACAACAACCTACGTAATAGCTATCATTCGGTGTTAGGTGGAAGTCTGCTTTGTGTCGGTGGTGTGTTCTTTTTCCACTTTGGTATTTTTAGTGCGCTGAGTTTGCAGGCACTTACCCTAATGAGCAGCGTTGGTAATGCTTTCTTGCCTCTTCTGAAAGGCGCTGATGCAAAGCCAACACTTACGCCAGTCGAGCACATGACTGACGCTGAATTCGAATCAGGAGGTGAACATGTCGTATCTACAAGCAAGACACGGAATATTACCTAAAAAACCTCGACACAACTCGTGGCAAGGCAAGTGCGTCATCATTACAGGGGCTTCTAGTGGCATTGGCGAGGCGCTTGGTGCAACGCTGGTGGCTAGAGGGGCAAAGGTCGGTTTGATTGCTAGACGGCAAAAAAATCTAGAAAGTTTGTCCGCGCGTCTCAGTGATGGCACGAGTCAAGTTGCTTTCGCTGTAGCAGATGTAACCCACACTAAGGCCTTAGCTTCAGCAGTTCAAGTCTTAGAGGAATCACTTGGGCCTTGCGATATTTTAATCGCCAATGCCGGTATTTATCATAAAACCGACATTCTTAATTTTGATGCGGCAAGAGAAAATGCCGTGATTGCGACCAATACTCAAGGAGTCATCAACAGCATTGCAGCCGTTCTCCCCGGCATGGTCTCCCGACAACAAGGCCATATTGTTGCCGTCTCTAGTATTGCCGCGATGATTGGCCTCCCTGCTGCTGCGTCTTATTCCGCTAGCAAAGCCGCATTAGTCACTCTATTTCAAAGCTTACGTATTGACCTTCACCCTCACGGAGTGAAAGCAACCATTGCAGCACCTGGATTTGTCGATACCCCCTTAATCACTGATGAAGAGCGAGAAACACTCAAAGATCTGATCAGTGCAGAACAAGCAGCAGACCGTATTTGCAACGCTATTGAGCGTAACTGCTCAGTGGACTGGTTCCCTTGGCAAACGTGGTTGGTCTGTCGTTTATTAAGCTTTTTACCCAGCGGACTGTACCGTCGTGCTGTCGCCAATATTCCTGATATGGAAGAACCCTCCCCCCCCAACAGATAGAGAAAAAATATGCAGGATTACACAACATGTGACCTTTGTTCGTCACCTGAAACCCTATCAGCAAAAACGTTACAAGGACGTATTGCATCAAGTGAAAGAGCCTTCGAAGATGAAAGCTTCACCGTCTGGCAATGCGACAATTGCAGATGCATTCATTCCAAAGAAGGCGTTGATCTAGCGCATTATTATAGCATTTATGGTTTGCATGAAAATAACGAACCCGATGACATTACACGCTACTTCTTTGGCCGCAAGCTGAAATGGTTAGAAAAAGCAGGCATGCGTAAAGACCATAAGGTGCTGGATTATGGTTGTGGAGGTGGGCATTTCCTTCGCTACCTTCAAGAGCATGGTTATAAAAAAGCAGTTGGATATGACCCTTTTACTGAACAATACGCCGATGAGTCTGTACTAGAGCAACGTTATGAAGCAGTGATGTCATCAGATGTGATTGAGCATGATATTGACGTCATCAAGCACATGGAAACCTTAATGGGGTTAACCTCAGATATTGGCTTTGTTTACATTGAAACACCGGATGCGTTAGCAATTGACCTAAATAAAATAGATGAGCACAGACAGATTCTTCAACAGCCTTTTCATCGTCACATCATGCCACATACGTGGTTGGTCAAGCGCGCTGAAGAACGCAATTGGGAAGTCGCAAAAATCGCCCACCATCCTTTCTTTCATTGCCGCATTCCATTTTTGAATGTACCTGCAATGGATCATTATTGGGACAACTATGGTGGTCTTAGCACGCTGCATGAAAAATATCAGTGGTCTGCATTACTATCACCAAAATATTGGTTCTTAGGGCTGTTTGGATCGTTCATTTACGGCAAAGACGAAGTGCAATTAATCCTACGAGCTAAGCCTCAATAAACCGGTATGGAGTGTATTATGACTCGGGAAATTGCATTGGATAAACAAGCACTGTTTCGCTGGTTATTAAAACGGGATGTTCATGAGTACCTTGATACGGATGGTCGTCCTATTGGTGAAGGCCGGTCGGATGTGTATGCTTCGGTAGAGACAACGTTCAAGTCTTGTCCCTACCCTGGCAGCCGACATAATCATGAGTACCCCATGAATGCCAGCGCGCTCAACAGTATTAGTAAAGAGTGGCAAAAAGTACTGTTACTACTGGGCGAGTTAAGTCAGCAGTATCAAGCGTATCAAAAGACATCCGTTGATAGTTTTTATGACCTAGCGTTAGTCTCTGGTGCAGGAGTATTTCTATCTGACTATATGGCGTTACGCCACGCCCAACCGTTAGCAACACGTGACTTTCCCGTGTTGCTAACGGGGTTGTATAAAGTGTGCTTAGGGTTTCAGCAGGCCACGTTCTTAGCGATGATGAATGACCAATTTAAAGACTCCGTAAGTGAGCAACAACTACCTGACTCCAAGGGTTTTTATGAACATTTAGAAACTCATGGGCTATTAATTGGAGAAGATGAGGTATGTGGTGGCTCATCCGTTATGATACGTCGTGCATTTGACGCTATGTGTGGCAAAGATCTAAAGCCTGGAGCCATGGAAAAACTCCCTCAACTTGCTGAAATGGAAGTGGATTGGGATGCATATAATAGCTTTACCTCCAATGCCTCTAACTTATGGCGTAAAGCGATCTTATACGTCATTCAAATGCGTGGTTTTGTTTTTGAGATCAGCGACGGAAGTATTCCCGAAGCCCTTAAGACAACAATCAATGCCCATCTCAAGGCACACTTGAATGACATCATAAAAGAGCAGGAAGGATTGGCGGTTGAAATCGCGACGATGACCATCGAAGAAAGCGATCGACCTCTCTCTGACTGGGTGGGGGCTCAGTCGCATTTTCTGAAAGAAATTGATTATTCGCCTGCGCAAACGGTGATCAATAGTGAACTGGCCACGCGTGTCATTAACGAGTTAGCGCAAAAGATCGACTTTTCTTTACACCGAGATTCTGTGGTACACGCCATCGAATGGCAGGTGAGTCACTACCAGCAATTTGAGACGGCGGTGCTTAAAGACTTTAACCAACACTTAGAAGCAATGCAAAAAGCGCTTGGGGTGGCGTTTTCTGACACTACGCTAGCGGCTAAAGACCTTTCGATGATTTATGGAAAAACAATAAGTAACTGGTAACAACAATAATTTTTTTAAGATTGATGAGGGCTTTTTAAGTGTTAGAAAAAGTGAGCGAGGTTTTTAATTCCATACAGAACTCAGTATGGCCGTACTTAGAAAAGGCTTGGGGAGTCTTTGGTGATTATGCATATTTAAAAGTAGCATTTGTCGCCACATTAGGCTATCTAGTTGCACGTTTATTTGCAAAATATATCCCCAACTTTCTCAGTCGCATACTTAGTAATACACGTATACCGCTCAGTAAAGACATTGCGGACTTACTGCGCTTCCCCTTATTCAATCTCATCTTTTTAAGTGGCTTATTGCTTGCACTAAAAGCATCCGGCATGAATTCTGCGGTGATGGTCGCCATGACCTCTATTCTGACATCGTTAATGATTGTCGTCGTCGGGGTGTTTGCCTATAAACTCATCAAAATTTTATTCATTCACTCAGCAAAAAATAATAATGACAAAGGTGTTATTCAGGTAAAAACACTGCCGCTTTTTAACAATGCGGCGTTTGTTTTTGTTTTGATTGGTGCAACTCATCAAATTTTTGCCGTTTGGAACGTGGATATGACCGCGCTGTTAGCCTCTGCCGGTATTGCTGGCATGGCGGTGGGGATGGCGGCTCAGGGTACCATTGCCGATATCATTGCCGGTATTTTGATACTGACCGATGAGCCCTTTGCGGTCGGTGATGTTATCCAGCTTGACAGTGGTGATGCTCAAATAAAGGGTGTTGTGACACGAATCGGGATACGCAGTACACGCATTCTCAATGAGTTAAATGTTGAAGTAGTCATACCAAATGGGTTACTGGGTAATTCAAGAGTACTTAATGAGTCTTCCTCTATTGAAAAAGGAGGCGTCGTAGTGGTGAATATCACGATTGCTTCTGGTGTTGACGCAGACCGCATGCGCACTCTACTGATGGATGTTGCCAATCAGTTCCCTGACGCGGATCACACCAAAGAAAAGGAAGTTCACATGCTTGATTTTGACTGGCGTTGTGTGAGGTTTGAACTGGTTGTGTGGTCGGCAGAAAGTGACTGGGAAGGACATGTAGCGGCAGGCTTACGCGAAGCTGTTTATAAGCGTCTATGCCATGAAAAAATACCGTTTTCTCTCCCTGAAATCGGTGAAATGGCAATTACTGAAATGGCGAACAGCCGCCAGGAAGTGGCGATTACACAGATGGCCGATAGCCGCCAGGAGGTTCGTATTACCGAGACGCCTGAGAGCACTAGTCACGTCTACATCAAAGAAGCACCTAACTTATTTGGCTTAGGGCCGATAAAGCAACATTCAGACAAGCCACTCAGTCAACGTGCAACTGAACGCAAACCAGAGGGGTCAGTTAAATGAGTAGCCGTTTGATTTATGGGTACCTTATTGGCGCCTTATTGTTAGCACTTTTATACTTTTTGGCCATTCCTTTTTATGAAAAAAAAATCCCGACATCATTAGTAAAAGATGTTCAAAAACAACTAGATACAAAGGGACATATCTGGGCTAAAGCCTCAGCCAGCGGACGTGATATTACACTGAATGGTAAAGCACCAACACCCCGTGACTTTGAGGATGCACTGACTTTAACAAAGGGTGTATCGGGCGTGCGTTCCGTTGAGAATAACCTCATCCATACCCTTGTTAGACCTTACTATCTAACGGCCGAATGGGAAGACAAGCAGCTGACGATTAAAGGTTATTTACCTGACGAGGAGAGTCTCTCTAGAATCACTAAAGTGTTTGAATCTCAATATCCGAAGGGCCGAGTTAACCACCAACTCGCTGTGGCTAAGGGAGCTCCTGAAGGCTGGGCAGATTTGACCTTAACGGCACTAGAGAATACATCACCAATAGACTTGGTGAGCCTTGATCTAATCGGCCAACATATCGATCTATCGGCTAAATCCACTCACAGTGCTGATATTAACCGTTTAATGAGTGCCTTACGTCCCTTTGAAAAGAAAGGTTTCACACTGAAGTCTAATCTCGTTGCCACCGATCAGACCACTCAACGCTGTCAAACACGTTTCAATAAATTACTCCTCCACACCCAAATTTCTTTTAACACAGGGAAAGCCACTATTAATAAGGAAAGTATCCCACTCTTACGGAAACTGGGAGAAATAGGTCTGTTATGTTCCGAAGTAAGCATTACGATTGCTGGATACACTGACAACAAAGGGCGTCCAAAGAAAAACTTATCGTTGAGTCAAGACCGTGCCGATACCATCGCAAGGTGGTTAAGTAATGCCGGTATGGATGAAAAACTACTGAATCCGGTTGGCTATGGCGCTAGCGATCCCATTGCCGATAACTCAACAGAAAAAGGGCGTGCCAAAAATCGTCGTATTGAATTTATTGTTCAGGAAAAATAACTATGTCTGATCTTGCCATCGAACTATTGCTAATCCTATTGTTAGCCACCTTTATTGGTTGGTTTCTAGGGCGCTTTTTATCTAAAAACAAAGAACATGAAGAACGTAGTCACAATAGACAACTTAGCCAACAAATCCTGCTATTGGAAACGGAGCAAAAAAACTTACAACAAACGCTGATCGAGTGTCACGAAAAGCTCAATGAAACAAGCAAAGTCGAAGCGGGACTCAAGCAAAGCTGCAGCAGTTTTGAAACACGCTTAGACTCCCTTCAAGAGGAACGTAAAAGGCTCATTCATGAACATCAGGCCTTGGAAATCAGTCATGCGCGACTGGAAAGTATCAGCAATGAGTTTGAGCAGAACAAACGGCAAATGCAGTCGATGAAGTCGCTTAATACGGAGCAAGAGAACGAAATTGTATCTACCCAGTCGGCGTTAAACAGAACAAGTAAAACGCTGAGTAGTGCGCAAACCCAAGTGTCACAACAGAGACAACAACTCGATGTGATGCAACAAGAAAATAGCAAGCAAGCAGCCTATATTTTCGAATTAGAAAAAGATCGTCAGGCACTACAGTCCTTGACGATCGATCACGATGTGTCACTGTCAAAAAACACGATACTCGAAGAAGACAAAGTACGTTTTCATGAACGCTACGCAGAGCTTAAGAAAGAGCAAATCGATTTACGCCAACAGTGCGACACGCTGCGTACTGAAAGCATGCAGTTTAACAGCCGATTCAGCACGTTGATGGAAGAAAAAGAAGATATCAGCCATGAGGCTGAGCGTTTAACCATTGAGAAGAATGACTACCTTGGTCGTCTAAGAGCAATTTCAGGAGTCATTGATGTGGTCGGTACTGAAAAGTTAGTGGATGACAGCATGCCATCACAAGAGTTCATCCCCCGCCAAACCACTATTATTCGATAATTAACAATGCCTCTCACTATGATCAACAAAGTATCTGCGATAGCAACATTATCCTTACTTATAACACCGATGTCCTTTTCTCAAACATTAGATGAAGCACTCCACGACATCATTCAGAATAATACGTTAACTGGCAACCCCATTAAGCAACAACAACTGAGCGATATTGACAGCACCAAGGCACAGTTGGGGATGAAGCTTTTCTATTCACGTGCACTGAGTGGAAATCTCGACACTGCCTGCGCCAGTTGTCATCACCCAATGCTGGGAGGTGGGGATAATTTGTCACTGCCGGTTGGCGTCAAGAGTGAAAAGCCATCTGTACTCGGCCTTGGCCGCCAACGTAAAGAGGGTTTGCCACCTGATATTGCCAGAAATGCACCAACAACGTTTAACATAGCCCTATGGCAGAAGGTTATGTTTCATGATGGACGCATAGAAAGCATCGGTCCAAGCCAGTTCACCACACCCGATTTCCATTACCCACAACGTGACCCTAAAGCCGGTGAAAACTTAGTTCAGGCACAAGCACGTTTTCCTGTTACGTCTGATCGGGAAATGCTAGGAGAAAGCTTTGCCTTTCGTCGATCCACTCAAGCAAGACGGGCATCAATTGCTGCCCGGTTAGCAGGAAAATCCCCGACACTCAGCGCGTTACCGAAAACAGTGACTCATTATTGGCTCACCGCTTTTCGAACAACATTCAGTGCACCGGAAGCAACGGCATCACAATTAATAACGGAACAATCCATTAGTGAGTTACTCGCAGAGTACCAACGCTCACAGCTATTTATCGATACGCCTTGGCGTCAATATATCAACGGCAATACACTGGCAATCAGTGAAGAGGCAAAAGTGGGTGCCTTACTGTTCTATCAAGGCAGAGAAAAAGGTGGCTACGCCTGTGCTAACTGTCACAGCGGGGATTTTTTTAGTAATGAGAAATTTTACAATATACTTATTCCGCCCATTGGCCCAGGAAAAGCCGGCAAAAATGGTGTTGCGGTACAGGGCCAAGACTTTGGACGACGTTTAGTCACTCGCCTGCCTCAAGATAATTATAAATTTCGCGTACCTAGTCTGCTTAACACAGAAGTCACTGGGCCTTGGGGACATAACGGTGCTTATACATCGTTACCCGGCATCGTCAAGCATATGATTGCACCCAAACAAATGCTTCAACAATACAACCCCAACCAATTAAAGCAGAAGAATATTCCAGTCGACAATTTGAAAACACGTGTTGATCTACTGATGAAGAGTAATCCTAATTCCTTTGTTAAAGACAAGGACTACCGGACTGAGGATGTTGAAGCACTCGTCACATTCTTGAAAACCTTGACCGACCCTTGTGTCAAGAGTAGAGCGTGTCTATCCCCTTGGATACCCAACAACGAAAGCCTCACACCTCTACAGTTACAAGGAACTGACTTAGATGGAAATAAACATTAATCACACGGTTAAGTCGTTAGGTACTTAGCAATCGCAAAATACTAAACCTACACCCTGAGAATTTTACATCAGCTTGCTATGGAAAAACTACTCGAATACGTCATTAAAGGGTTATTTTACTAAAAAAATCCTAACAATCCTAATTTCTTTACCCCCTGAATGCCACATCGCAGGAACAACAGATACTATTGACCAGCCTTGTTTAACCAATTTGTAAATATCGAGTTGTAAGTCTTCTTTTTCGCCTGTACATTGGACTGTGCTGCTATAGCCTTCTTGCTGACAGATTAATAGTTCTTTTGAATAAGCTTGGCTGGAAATAGAGATTAGTGCGGCAGATAGAATAATAAGTGACATTAGTTTCTTCATTTTGGGAATCCTTTCGTTTACTTAAAGATAAGTCCAGAATCACTTTTTGGTGCCTCTGACGGGTGCGATCAAGATAGTTCTTTGTTGTGATAGACCCGGTATTATGTTGTTCCACTGGGGAGTTGTGGCAGGCATGGGCGTTACATTGGCCACACTATTTGCGGGAATTGGTAATTCACTGAGGCCGCTATTACAGAAAAGGTCACTAAGGGAAAATGCCATCGCATTACCAAATAAACAACCACTAATCAGTCACCGAACATCTGATCACTCAACAAAAAAGTGATGAAAAAAAGTCGTTCCCTCTGTAATACAAGGAACGACTTCAAGAAAAACCGACTTTAAAAACCGAAATGCTTAGTCCATGTAACACTCACACGTGGATCACCTAAGCCAAAATCTTCAATATCATTATCATCCAAAGCAAACTTAAATCCATCTTTACTGATAGACGCTTGATAATGGGTATAGCTCGCATTACTTTGAGAGTCGACATAACCGGCTGCAAAACCATATCCGATACCTCGCGCAGTCTTACCGTTATAGCTCAACAGATAATAAGCGTCGTGCTCATTGTCATCGGAGCCATCGTTATCCTTTTTATCGAGGGTATAGTCGATTTCAAAGTCAAATCCTTTGTAGCCTATCACACCATACACTTCGGAATAGTCTGTACCACTTAGGTCATCGTCAGCAGCAGGAAATGCATAGTACATATACCCCATGTCATAGCGAATACCATTGGCTGTTTCACCCGTATAACCACCGTATACGTCGACTTCATAAGTCTGTTCAGTATATTCAGCAGGAGGTAGATGAACATTGGCACCAAGAACACCGACGTAAAAACCACTCGCAAAATTCTTACGTAAATTACCTGTCACACTAGGGCCATCATCAGAGACGGTCACTCCACGCCCCATTTTATTACTGGATACTTCTATTGTGGCATATGCCTGAGCCATTGCCTGTGTAGTAAATACTGCTGAACTAATTAGTACACCAGCGGTAATCATCTTTTTATATGTGTTGTTCATCGCTTTCAAAAAGCCTCCGATAATGAAATTACAATCCCTACAATTTTAATGAAAGCGCATTTGGCAAGACACCAAAGTTAACAAAAATTTACACAAAACAAGATTCATACCCACACCTTAAGAAGTATCTAACACGGCTCCAAGTGTTAAGAAGTGTTAAGAAAACATTACTCTTTAACGAGAATTCAATAATCTGATTTATACATACATAACTTGGATAAACACTATGCTTCTTCCCATAATGACCTTTGGCAAAAGGTTTTTTTTGCTTCTTGTTTGCTACAGCGTGCTCTCAGTTAGTCACGCAAAAAATGAAAGCGATCACGATTCTACGACAGATAAAATGATTGAACGAATCACTAGCCTCAATGGCAGCGTGGTGGTTAAACATGAAGGAGAACATGGCTTAGGTCGTCAAATTTTGGAGGTTCATTTACCGGAGCTCAGAATCAGTGATGAGCAACTGAAAAAAATCAGTACGATTCAAAGTATAGAGTCGATTGAAATGACGGGGGACTTATTCACTATTGGCCCTATGCCAGATGATGTGTTGGAGTGGCTACAAACTCAAACAGAATTAACCACGATTAAAGTGAATGGCTTCCCGGTTACAGACAAAGGCGTCGAAAGCTTAACCAACTTGCCCAACCTTAAATCTCTGGAGCTTCACGGCACCCGAGTAACCGACAAAAGTCTGGCAACGCTAAAAACAATGCCTCAGCTTGAAGCGCTTGGTTTCGGTCAAAGCCGTATTCAACGAGTGTATCGCCATTACTTCCGTGGAAATAAAATTACGGATGCGGGCCTAGAGCAACTCAAAGGTTTGCCTAACTTGAGTCGCTTATCACTCTACACTACTGACATTACTGACAAAGGCATGGAGTCGCTGAAAAATTTCAAGCAATTACGTGAGTTGGAGCTTGGACATACACAAATCACCGATAAAGGCCTTGCCGTACTGGAAGCAATGCCACATTTGCAGTTATTGGGTCTGGATGGCACGTTGATCAGTGATGCAGGACTAGCCGTAGTTAAAGGGATGACTCAACTGCGTGAGCTAAGCCTTAACTACACGGCTGTGACAGATGCAGCAACGGCTCACTTTAAAGACTTAACGGCTTTACATCGCCTCAGCTTACAACGTACGCAAATCAGTGATGCAGGTCTCGACACACTATCAGGCCTAACCAACTTAAAAGAGTTAGATTTAGGCTTTACTGCCATTACAGATAAAGGCTTAACGACGCTTAGCAACAAAATATTCCTCAAGCACCTTTTTCTTGACGGTACGCAAATTAGTGATGCAGGCCTAGCATCGTTAGCAACGTTGACCCGTCTAAGTGATTTGGACCTTAAATACACAGGGATTACCAGTGTAGGCCTAGAATCGCTTAACACTCTCACGGCACTACAGAAACTGACACTCGCCAATACTGCAGTTGATGACAAAGGGCTTGCGTTTTTAGCAGGCTTCCCTCAACTATGGGAATTAGACTTATCTGGTACCGCGATTAGTGATAAAGGGCTTGTTCACTTGAGCACCCTACCCGTACTTGGACTCAATCTTGATGGGACGAAGATCACAGATGCCGGCATGACCAGTATCGGTAAGCTGCACAACTTGCTTGAACTCACCATGGAAAGCACAGGCATTACCAGCAAAGGTTTTGAGTCATTAAAAGGCTTAACCTCATTGCGTATTCTGAAGTTTGCTGAAACAGCTGTGACTGATGAGGCCGCTAGCATTATTCAAACAATGAAGGGCTTGAATATTCTAGGTGCAAGTAATGTGACTGGCATTACGGATAAAAGTATTGAGCTTCTCCAGCACCTGCCAAAGATTCATACTATGGAGCTTCGCGGGACGTCTATCACGGATAACGCCGTTGCTATGATGAGTAAGTTTGATCGCATGCACTGCTATGACCTAGCGGGAAGTGCCGTCACTGCTGAAGGACTTAAAAGTCTTAAAAACTATAGTAATGTTCACTCTCTCGCGCTGGATGCTGGTCAAGCAACCTCCGAAGGTTTGGCTGCGGTGAAAGAAGGACTCGCACTCTTCCAAGAGCTTTATTTCTATGGGCCACAGATTGATGATGCCTTCATTAAAGCCAATAAGTCAGTCCTTAATGGATTGCAAGAGATGAACTTGTTTGGAACTGGTCTCACGGATGCTGGATTGAAAGACCTTGCTGAAATCACAAGCCTGACGACCATTCGCATTGCTCAAGAAGGTCTAAGTCCAGAAGCACTAGACGCCTTCCGTAAGTCCATGCCAAATGTAACGGTTGCAGCAGTCGGAGAAGCAGGTTGGAGCTTCATTAAACCATGGGGTGGCGCAACAGGCAGCAGTACAATGCCTTAACCCAAAGTAGAGTAGATTAGTCTAAAAAAAAACCCGCTGAGTGTGAAAACACAGCGGGTTTTTTTATATAAAAGACACCAGCGCTAAATTGATAACGCGTTCATCATTCGGTATTAATAATATGGTGACCTAGTGCTTCCAACACCTCTATTGCTTTACCCAGCTTATTTACAATCAAATAATCCGTATTATAAGTCGCTTCGGCAAAAACACTAATGCCCGCGTCAGAAAGTGGCTTCACGATCGAGACCATCACACCAGGTTCATCTAGCGCAAAGGGACCTTCTAACTTCAAGCAACGCCAATCGCGGTCGATCAAAATCGTCTCATGAGCACCTTCAGGAATGCACTGTTGCGGGCAAATAAGCGATAGCTCTTCCAATGTTTGTGTCACTGCAAAAAAACTGGCTTTTCTAGGCATTCCCCATTGCGGAATATCCGCGTCAGCGGTTAGTTGGCAAACGGCAAAGTAATCCGGCAAGACGCTTAAATTTCTGGTTATATTCGTCATAATTATTCAGACTCTAGTCAGTGAATGGATTGGCTACGAATAATGTCTAACATATCTCGCAACATAGCAGCGGCGGCTGGCTCAGGGCCTGGCTCAGAACTGGCAGCCGATAACCTATCCACATCACGTGAATAATAGACCACTCCCATTTCATCAGGTGTTAGACGTGATAATGGGTGATCTAATGGTAAAGGCGTTGGTCGTACTGATAATTGATATGCACCGTCAACCAATACCGCTGTGGCTACAGGAACCATTCGTAAACCATTATTCGAGGCTTCTTGAAGGTCCTTCAAGGTTAGGTCACGAATACCTTGTCTATCCACATCGCTTAACTGTGTGGACTGACCCAGCACTGAATTAGCAGCAATGACTAATTTAGCTGCTGCATCCCAGCCATCCACATCTAACGATGGATCCGTTTCAGCAATGCCACGCCGTTGAGCATCTGCTAACGCACTATCATAACTTTGACCATCTTCCATCGCGCGAATAATGTATTGTGTCGTCCCATTAAACACGGCTTCCAAGCGAGTAATTTGGCAACCTGCTAAATCCCGCCAGCCTAAATTAATCGCAGGCAATGACCCAGCTACACAGGCGCTAAAACGTAATTTTGGCCGGATCTCAGTATGAATAGCTTCCGCTAAGTCGCCGAAGTTTTTACCCCAGCCTTTACCCATATCACTGATTTCTGCCAACTCATTAAACGCCACAGCCGCCGGCCCTTTATTCGCTAGAACAACATGAACACTCGCATTGAGCGCTGCTCGTATGTTACTCAGACTAGGCTCGGCATCTTTCAAATTAACAGGTGTCGCTTCCAATAGAAAATCGGGTTTAGCTAATGCTAATAGCTCACTCGCTTGCATACCTGGGCGGCCGATATCGGGCAATGTAGACACCTTGCTTTTAGCCGATAAAGTGTTTAGTAGTAACCCTAGATCTAAACCTTCATCATTAATGGCCCCACCACCCAACTCAGCCACACCCGTCAGCTTAAATTTCACTCCATAACGAGTCTGTAAGCTTTCAGATTCCTGATGCAATATTGATAACAGTGATCCGCCAACATTCCCAAGACCAGCCAAAGCAATGCGATAAACAGTAGGTTCCATAGTGTCTATTCCTAGTTATTTTTAGATAATTTCTTACGAGTGTGAACCGCTCTGAAGATAGGGTTCCATGTGTGACCCTTATCATAAGATTCCGATAGAATGTCAGTAAAGCTGTCTTCGCTGGTTTTACTGGAGGACAATTGAGAGAATGACGCTTCTCCTTCAGCTTCAACCATGGAAGTACCTGCTCTCACATCATCAATGACGACCGTATCAGTACCTTCAATAAAGTTACCCTCAAGCACTGACATCAGACCGCTTTGATCATCACAGGATATCATTCGATATACCTGACGATATTGATCATAAGACCAAGAAAAAAAAAGGCTCACAACCATATCACCGTAAGCAATTTTCATCGTTTCGCGGTGGGCAGTGCCTTCAAAGATAGGATAAATAGCAGTCTCTTTGGGAATGGGGGTTGCAGCCCACTGACCATTATCCCCCATGATATGGGCTTCAACATCCCACTCACCTTGCATAAATTGGAGCCGACTCATTCCTTTTTGCATAGTTTTCTCTAATAAATGACTAGAATTCATCAAAGGTCACTACCATAGATAAGGGTATCTATGGTAGTGACCTACTTTGAACAACCGAGGCTAATTAGTGACTATGAGTACTATCAGTCGTACTCCCCACCAACACCTCATGTGTTGTGTCGTTTACCGCTAAGTTTACATAAGGGTTAGTTGGTCCCGTCAACTCAGTAGCCATGACAGTAAAGGACTTATTCTCCAATGCATCTTTATCGATAGTGCAGACCAAGATACCGCTATCCTCAGCTAGCGTGTCGACAGTAATACCATCCGTCGTCCACACGCCATTACTTTCATCCCATGAATACAAAGCAACGGTGCTCGTGTCATAGTCATTACCCCGCGTAAGCGCCTGAGCATAGTGCACGGTTACTCTAGCGACACCCTTATCGGTTAACGGCTCTGATGATTCCAAGTAAAACGAACGTTCAAGTACCGCCATACCTACGTCAACAAGCTCAACGGGCTGTAGCTCAAATTGATACTCAACCGTTGCATCTGCACTTAAACTACCCGCAGCAAACTCGATGCGCAAACGGCTTTCAGCGTCTACATCATTCGACGTTTGTGCATTACAATTAACGGAGCCACCCACAGAAGCCACAATGCTGCTAGTAACAGGAGAACCATCGACCACTTCACACAGATGCATCATGCCTTCATCTTCATGTGCAATGACGTGGCAATGCATTGGGAATATTCCGGTGAACTTCTCAAAACGATGTCGAATCACAGCTTTACCACCATGAGGTACATCAATAGTATCTGCCCAATAATTCGGATAATGGATATCAAACGTTGGATCGCCATTGTCATCCAAAACATGATCGCCATTCTCATCTCTGATCGGCTCATGAACTTCTTTTAAGTGGAACCAATTAACATGAATATGGAACGGGTGATTGATTTGGTTGAACTGCAGAGGGCCGGTATGGACATTAGTAATTGTCCACTCTTCAGTATCGCCCAATAGCATTGTTTCATTAATACGAGCGGCATTAAACGGAGTGCTGTTGATGGTGAATTTTCTGTTATCAATCAGAGCGACATCACCCTCAACTCCAGAAAAGTTAGCACTCACCTGGCCTTCAACCTTAAACTCTATGGTGCGGTTCCTAGATACATGTTCAATCGGTGGCAACCTATCTGAAGGGGGATTCAATGACGTAGGTAATGGCATATCATTCACATCACCAGCAATATTCACTTCTAAGATGACGAGTTCAGTCGCACCAACAGAAGGGGTAGTAAATGCAGGTAACCAGAATAAGATTTCGGTAAAGTCATCATTAAAAATTGGGAATTCATTAACATTCGTTCCATTACCATCAGCACCAAATTGGTCATAAAGCATTTTCAGTTGGTAAGTGCCAGGCTCAGTTGGCGCCTTAATCAGCAAGTCTAAACGATTACCTGGGCCCGTTATTAGCTCTTCATGCTCACTAATTTCATCAGCAGTAATACCATCCCACGCAGCAACACGAAGCGGAATATGATCTTCATTGGTTGGATCATTTGCATTGACCAACTTAAATCGGTACGTCTGCAAATGACATAGCATGCCTAAACGCCACCGTTGAAGTTCACCGGGAACCATATCAATCTGTGGCGGAGTCGCCGTCCCTGAAATCGCCAATCCGTTAGCATCCCGTTCGACACCTTCATCAACGGCTTTACCGTTTAAGGTATACTGCATATAAGCTTCTTGGGCGAATAAGCTGTATATCGGGTTACGCTCATAAGCTTCAGGCTTAGTAAAGTCAATAGGCCGAGTGAGATCAACACCGGGAGTACCTTCATTAGGAACCGTTCCATAATTACTTGCATTAATCCCAACAATAAGCTCATGAAACGCTAACTCAACATCACGTGCAGCGGCAATTTCAGGGATCTCATTAAGGTCATCCTTTCCGCCTTCAATGATTAAGAAACCACACATTCCACTGGCCATCTGGTGCAACGCAGAACCGTGCTTATGTGGGTGATACCAGAAGGTTCCTGATGGGTGATCCTCAGGAATAGTGATTTCATGTTCGATTGTCTCACCGGGATGCACCACATGAAGCACGTTATCTTCAATACCTCTCGGAGAAACATTTAAACCATGCGTATGCAAATTTGCGTTATTGAAGCCATGAGGAATATTGATATCCGCAGGATGAAAATGATCCTCTGCTGACGCTTCAAGATTATTCACAAAGGTGATTTTCATCGTATCACCCGGCTTAGCGACCAGTGTTTCCGGAGGAAAATTACCATTAAACGTACGGTAATCTAAGGGAATACCTTGAACCATTCCTGCTACTGAGTTTCTCTCAACACTCATATAATACGGTGCATTTTCATTCACATAGACACGATTCATTTCCGGAATATTATTAGCATTCTCTGTCGCATGAACTCCGTTGTCATCATGGCACCCTATCAAGGAAACCGTTGGTACCGTTGCCCCTGTGAACTTTAAAAAATCACGTCTTTTCATTTAGTGAACCCTGTCATGTTTCCTCAAAAAAATGAGGATGATATAGTGAAAAATAGCAATTAGAGTAATAAAGGGAGGTGCCTCGCAGCAATGAAAATTAACATTTCTTAACATTTACCAACGACCTATCATTGCTCTATATATCGTGGGTAAATCGCAGAATTTTGTTAAGAAATGTTTATTAACATATATTTATTAGCTTTATGAAATTAGGCTATTAATCAATTTACCCCCCCTTCATAAAATAGTATTTAATCAATGTCTGAAGCTAAAATCTCTTCGCCATGGTTCACTAACTATGGTCTCCCCATTAATAAGAGTGTCCGTATTTTTGCGTTCCCATTTTCTGGGGCAGGCCCCGTGGTTTACCAACGTTGGGCTAAGCAACTAGAACAACAAGGTATTGAGCTTTTAGGTGTACAACTGCCAGGAAGAGAAAGCCGCTACAAAGAAAAATTAATAATTGATTTAAAAGATCTTATTCAAGAACTCGCGACTGAGATACAGCTATTACCAGACAAAGAGTGCGTATTTTTTGGTCACAGTTTAGGCGCCCTAATCGCTTTCGAATTATGTCGTGAATTACGCCGAAGAGGAGCACCTACACCTAAGCATCTCGTTCTTTCAGCATTTCGCTCACCGTCCATGCCCAACCCCAATGCTGAGCTTCACAATCTAGATGACAAAACGTTGATACAACGCATGAGGGAATATGGAGGAACACCTGAAGCAATCCTATCAAACCCCGAGTTTATGGCTATTTTCATACCTGTTTTACGTGCTGATTTCAAATTATTTGAAACTTACCAGTACACACAAGAGCCCCCTTTAAACTGCCCAATTACTATGCTATGTGGTCAAGATGATCGTATCGTTAAACCAGAGTACATAGTGGGCTGGAAGGATCAAAGTACACTACCTGTTAAGACCATTTTATTCTCTGGAGGGCACTTTTTTCTGGAGCCTCACAAACAGGATGTGCTCCGTTTACTAAAAGACATATGTCAGCAGCATAATCTACGATGAAGAGTACGGCAGCTATTCATTGGGCCTACTCAGACTCAATTCAGCCATACAATACCGCTATTCTTAGCCGCAAGGAGCAAATACAAGCGAATGCTTTTCGGTTTGATGAACACCGCGAGCTTTATTTAGCCGCTCATTATTTTCTTCGCAAGGTGCTTAGCTATTATGTCCCTTCCCCCTTGTCAGCATGGCGCTATGATTACAACTATTTTGGTAAGCCCTTTATTAGCAACGCTCTTTCCCAAAAAATTTTTTTCAACCTCTCCCACACGCAAGGCATGATTGTATGCGCAGTCAGTCACACGCACGATATTGGCATTGATGTTGAACTAAAAAGACCTATTAACAACTTCAAAGAAATGAGTCATTCTTGTTTCCATAGCATAGAAAGAAATGAAGTACTTAGGGGTATAACACACGCGGAAAAAGAAGATCTATTTTTCGTCTACTGGACATTAAAAGAGGCGGCTATCAAAGCTTGGGGGGAAGGTTTAAGTACTTCTCTTCAAAGTTTTTACCTATATAGAAAAGTATTGAACCAGTGGGGAGTAACCTTTGTTACTCCACAAACAAAGAAAGCATCTAACTTACAACTTAACTCGCTTACAGTTGACAATGATTATCAACTTGCAATCGCCATTCAAGTATCATCAACATACTGCTCTAGCCAACCTTTAATGTTTACAATAACTGATTCAAACTCTTCCGACAGTTCTTGCTGGAACACATTATAATTAGCCTCATTTAACGCACCTTCTTATACACAACTCATTCATCTGCCCATTCACTACTGGCCACTGCAGTCCAGCACTCGTGAGTAGCCGATCAAGATACCTTTAGCGCCGGGCTCACCATCGCCCTTTCGCCCCAGAAAACCACCCAGTATCGCCAGATTCCTGACCACCTGATTGAGCGTGGGTATCCCGTTCGGCTAAACATATTATCTATATTTTTCCTTAAGTTTCTTGATAGCCTTTTTATTACGCCTTTTTTCTGTAAATAATGGTGATACAGCGTAACCTAAACTAAGACCAACACCTGACATGTAACCAACAATGGCAATTGACACACTAATATTAAAGACAAACACACCACCAATAATTCCTACTGTTGGTATGACACCGGATAACAACGTTTTACGGTGGGTTTTCTGAAGTTGTTTAGCTAAATCTAGCACGTCAATTAAGTTGATAAGCTTGTCATTCATTAAAACGATTTTTGCAGTATCTGTGGCGATCATTTCACCATTGCTTAAGGATACTGAAATCTCTGCTTGTTTGAGAGCG
>NZ_QGKL01000008.1 GCF_003172895.1 Leucothrix arctica
CTGTTTCACCACAACGCCTTAAACTGATCGCGGAGCTCAAGCGCTGGTTTGGCCTAAGTGGAGGGTCAGCAGGTCAGCGAAGCTTAGTTACACTGCTTGTTAGTACTGGTTTTAACGTCAGCCGATGGTTAGTGAGAAAACTCATGAAACAAGCAGGTCTAGTGAGTCGCCAGCAACCTACTCACCGCTACGCAAAGGCAGAAAAAGTACACCTAAGCATACCAAATGTGCTTAATCGGCAGTTTCAGCCGAGCAAGCCAAATCAAGTTTGGGCGGGTGATGTCACTTATATTTGGTCGGGTTCAACTTGGTTGTAGCTTGCAGTGGTCATTGATTTATATGCAAGGCGTATCGTTGGCTTTGCTACCAGTAAAAGCCCAGATAGCGAACTGACAAAAAAGGCATTAAGAATGGCCTATGAAAGCAGAAGGAAACCTAAACGTATTCTATTTCATAGTGACCAAGGCTGCCACTACACCAGTAAGGCGTACCGTCAATGCCTGTGGCATTTTGGCATGAGGCAAAGCCTTAGCCGACGAGGAAACTGTTGGGATAATTCACCCGTAGAACGGTTCTTTAGAAGCTTTAAAACCGAGTGGATGCCAAAATCAGGTTACGTTTCATTTAACGAAGGTGCTCAGGCGATTACTCAATACATTAATCAGTATTATAATCGTTACCGCCCACATGCTAACAATGGCGGGCTATCGCCAATAATGGCAGAAGAAAAATTTGGATTAACCTCTAAAGAGGTGGCCAGTTTTAGTTGACCACAACACTATTCCGTCGAGGGATAGGTGCAAGTCAGAGCTTGATACTCACGTGGGTATATTTTTAAAGCACAGAAGAGCATACAAGGAGAGCAAGCTTTCGCTTGAAAGTAAGCTTGGAAATACAGGTAAAAGAATTGCTTCTTTGGAGTCTGATAAAGAGTCTTTTATAGCGAATAATATAGAAGAGAGTCGGAAACTTGTTAAAGAAATCCCAATTATTAGTGAGCGGCTAGAGCGCTTGGATTATCAGTATCAAATGCTGATTAATGAGCAACAAGATATAGAGAATAAGTTTGAAAAAGTAGCAAATCAGTTTAAAGAGAGCCTCCAGTCTAAACTTCTTGCTTTCACTGAAGAGGAAAATTCTCAGCTTAAGGCATACCAAGACAGTCTTTCATCACTAGCTGATGAACGACTGGAGCAGCTTCAAACTGAAGAGCTTAAGCACGAGAAAACACTAGAGAAATTACAAAAACGCGCTAAAGAAGTGGGGCTAGAAAAGGCGAGGCATGAAACTAGTTTACAAAATATCTCACCACCGACTGAGCTAAAAAGTGCTTTGCAAGCTTCTGAAAAAATGCTGAGCAGTTTGAATTTGGAAACATCTAGCCTTGATAAGAGCGTAACTCAAGCTACTTTAGCCGAACAAGATCACAGTGAGCGTATAAGAGTATTAGGTATTTGTTGTGGTCAACTAAAACTGGCCACCTCTTTAGAGGTTAATCCAAATTTTTCTTCTGCCATTATTGGCGATAGCCCGCCATTGTTAGCATGTGGGCGGTAACGATTATAATACTGATTAATGTATTGAGTAATCGCCTGAGCACCTTCGTTAAATGAAACGTAACCTGATTTTGGCATCCACTCGGTTTTAAAGCTTCTAAAGAACCGTTCTACGGGTGAATTATCCCAACAGTTTCCTCGTCGGCTAAGGCTTTGCCTCATGCCAAAATGCCACAGGCATTGACGGTACGCCTTACTGGTGTAGTGGCAGCCTTGGTCACTATGAAATAGAATACGTTTAGGTTTCCTTCTGCTTTCATAGGCCATTCTTAATGCCTTTTTTGTCAGTTCGCTATCTGGGCTTTTACTGGTAGCAAAGCCAACGATACGCCTTGCATATAAATCAATGACCACTGCAAGATACAACCAAGTTGAACCCGACCAAATATAAGTGACATCACCCGCCCAAACTTGATTTGGCTTGCTCGGCTGAAACTGCCGATTAAGCACATTTGGTATGCTTAGGTGTACTTTTTCTGCCTTTGCGTAGCGGTGAGTAGGTTGCTGGCGACTCACTAGACCTGCTTGTTTCATGAGTTTTCTCACTAACCATCGGCTGACGTTAAAACCAGTACTAACAAGCAGTGTAACTAAGCTTCGCTGACCTGCTGACC
>NZ_QGKL01000009.1 GCF_003172895.1 Leucothrix arctica
TGACTTATCTATTTTGGCCCATTAAACGACCAGACTCGTCGTCCAATTCAGTCTCATAGTAAGCCTATTCGTTTAAATATATCACAACATCTGCTGACTTTCTTCCCGTTTGAACCGTCAGACAACAGCGGCTTATCACCCATCCTTATGGATAGTGAGTCGACTGCTTAACGCCTAACCCTTTAGTCGTCAGCCATACTCTAGCTGCCAAGGGACGAGTCGATAACTGACTCGCAACATCCCTTGGCCACAACGACAGGGAATGCCTTCAAAGGCGTGGGGATGGGCTATTTTTGATGGTTTGCTTGGCCTCAATGGCGCATTCTGAGCGTTAGCAATGGCCTGACGGACTGCCTGCAACTTCCTCTTACGACAGGCATTGGCTAGCCAACCATAATGGCGAATGCGCATGAAGCCATGCGGTAACACATGCTGTAAGAAACGCCGCAAGAACTCCGCACCCGTCAACCTCATGACTTTAGAGTGGGCGTCCCGGTAGTCCTGATAGCGGAAGGTAACGTTGTGCTCATCGATGGCGATAAGACGCGATTCGCTGATGGCTATTTTACGAGTGTAGCGCGATAGATAGCGTACAACGGTTTCTGCTTTATGCAGGCAAGGCTTTCCATAAACAACCCACTCCTTTTGCATCAGCTCACGGAGCCGTTTGTTGACCTCACCAGCATTTGTAATACGGCTCAATTCTCCTTTGTAGCTGGCTGCTCGTAAGGCGCTGACCATCTTGCCTCGAAACAAATGGGACAAGGCTCTGACAGGAAACAGGTAGTTGTTTTTCGCAGCGTGCCAATGGCCATCGTCTCCGAGTGCGCCACCAGGGATCAAGCAATGTAGATGTACATGCTGACTGAGGTTCTGCCCCCAGGTATGCAAAACTGCGGTGGCCGCTAATTGTCCATTCAGGCGCTTTGAGTCGTGCCCGAGCGTATTAAGCGTCTCCCAAACACTGGCAAATAGGGCGCTATAAATAACGCGCGGGTGCAGGCGCACCCAGCCGTTTAGGTCGTGCGGCAACGTAAACACTAAATGGAAATACGGGGCATTAACGACATTACTCAACTCTCTTTCTAACCACTGTTCGCTAGCGCCTTGCTGACAACGCGGGCAATGTCGATTACGACAGGCATGATACAAGCGCTGCGCTTGACCGCAATCATGGCAATGTAATTGAAAACCGCCCAATGCTGCCGTACGGCAACGCTGTATTTGATGGCAGACCTTATACTGCTGCGGTGAGAGAGTGGGTAGTTGCGGCTGAAATTGGCTAACGACCTGGGCTAGTCGCTGCATGACTGATTAAAATGTAGGCCCTTCACCAAATCAACCACTGGGCTGTCACCCGGACTATCCGCTAACCAGTGTGTATAACGACTCGTGGTACTGAGATGGCTATGCCCTAAAATACGTTGCAACTGATGAATGGGCATACCTGCCTGCAACGAATGCGTGGCAAAGGCATGCCGCAAACTGTGAACACCACCCTGCTTGCCAATGTCTGCTGTTTTCTTACTGGCACGATAGCACTTTTGCACCGTGGTAATGCTCAATGCATTCCCTTCTTGCCCTGGAAATAGCCAGAGGTTGGGTCGGTACTGTTGCCAATATTCTCTCCATTGCTGCAATAAGGACTCAGGAATAGGAACATAGCGGTCTTTACCCCCTTTGCCCTGAACCACATGCAGCAATTGACGTTCGCCATCAATCTCAGAGAGTCGAATATGCACTAGCTCACTGACGCGAAGGCCGCAGCCATAGGCACTTAGCAGCAGTAAACGATACTTCGGGTGGGAAGGTTGACGGGTTAATCGTTGCACGTCCTGACGCGTTAACAGGTCAGGCAAGCGCTGTTGCCCTTTGGGGAGTGTGAAACGATAGTCTGAAAACGCAACATCCTCAAGCACGAAAGCATAGAGAAAGCGCACACCATTAAAATACTGGCGACAAGTAGACGCTGACACGCCGCGTGCCTTCAACAGCCATAATAACCAAGCCTGAATGTCTTCAGGGGTGATTAACTCAGGTGAGCGATGATAATATCGACACAGCTGTTCAACTGCATAAACATACGACTTGATGGTACTGGCTGAACAGCCACGAAGGACCAACGTATCAAGCATCCGTTGGCGTAGAGGACTGACTTTCATGATAAACCGCCTTTAATTGTCTGTTTAATAACAATTAAAGTTTGGCTCATTTATAGAAAATTACTTGAAAACCAGTAAGCTACCGCGAAGCGGTTTAGTTCAACAGCTCATTAAGAAGGTCTAAGACCTTTTAATATATTATCAGGTCTTGAGCCCTTGTTTTTTTGGCAACACATTCTAGAAATATGCTACAAGTCATTAAACCATATCACTTTTAGGGTAAAAATTGGAAATATAATTACCTATTATCAGGTTTTAAACACCTCTAATTGTTCTCTTTTTGTTTCATTTGTGAAAACCTGCTACCTTCGCTGCATGTATAAATCACCCTATCTAAACGAAATATCTAACTTCATGCTAGTACGTCAATATAGCTTGCGTACTGTTAAGACTTATATTTTCTGGATCAAACGATTCATTCAATTCAACGACAACAGACATCCAGAAAGCTTAGGAGAAATAGAAGTCGAAAGATTTTTGACTCACCTTGCTGTCAACCGTACCGTATCGAGGAGTACTCAATCCATTGCTTTAAATGCTATTGCCTTTTTGTATACGAAATTCATGGAAAGTCCATTAAAAGACATGAGTGGGTTTCAACGTGTAAAGCGACCAGCAAAACTTCCAACAGTACTAACTCAAGAAGAAGTGAGAACACTTCTTGGTCATGTCGAGTCTAAACATAAACTGATGGTTGGAATACTCTACGGTTCAGGGTTACGAAGAATTGAACTTCATCGGCTGAGAGTTCATGACGTGGATATTAAGTTAAAACAAATACGTGTCTGGAACGGCAAAGGCTACAAGCATAGAATAACCACACTAGCTACTGAACTCATCCCTGCAATCGAGAAGCAAATACATCGTGTTCAGGGGTTACTTTATGAAGATATAGACAATCCAGATTTCAGTGGAGTATGGATGCCAGATGCACTGGAAAGAAAGTATAAAAAAGCGAATAAGTCATTAGGCTGGCAATACTTATTCCCTTCTGGTCGATTAAGTATAGAGCCTGCGACTGGCTTATTGCGAAGACACCATTTAGATGAAACAGGAATAAATAAAACTTTAAAGCGAGCAACCCAATTAGCGGGGATCAACAAACAAGTTAGCTCACATACTTTGCGGCACTCTTTTGCTACACATCTGTTGCAAAATGGTGTTGATATTAGAACGGTGCAATCACAGCTAGGCCATTCAGATGTTAAAACAACTGAAATTTATACTCATATTCTTAAGCAAGGAGCAGATGGCGTTAAAAGCCCATTAAGCCACCTTTTACAAACGTAATGATTCAAAACAAAAAAGCCCAGCAGGTCTCTCCACTAGGCTTCATATTCCAACCAATTTATACCTACAAACTTACGCCTGTGGCTTCATATGAGGGAATAAAATTACATCTCTGATCGACGCAGCATCCGTAAACAACATCACCAAACGATCGATACCAATACCCTCACCTGCTGTCGGTGGCATACCGTACTCAAGCGCGTGTATGTAGTCTTCATCAAAGTGCATTGCTTCGTCATCGCCGCCATCTTTCTCAGCCACTTGCTTATGGAAACGTTCAGCCTGATCTTCAGCATCGTTAAGCTCCGAGAAGCCATTACCGATCTCACGACCACCAATAAAGAACTCAAAACGGTCAGTCACAAACGGGTCAGAGTCACTACGACGCGCCAGTGGAGACACTTCTGCTGGGTACTCAGTAATGAAAGTCGGATCATTCAAGTTCTCTTCAACGATCTCGTCAAACAACTCAGTAATAATCTTACCTAAGCCGAAAGACTCTTTAAGGTGAACACCCAACTTTTCAGCAACAAGACGCGCACGGTACTCAGTCTCTAAGTCAGCCGCTTCGATGTCTTTGTTGTAATGCATGATCGACTCTTTCATCGTCATACGTACAAACGGCTTGTCAAAGTCAAATGTTAGACCTTGATATTCAACCGTCGTATTACCGTAAACATCGTTAGCCAAGCCACGAAACAACTCTTCAGTTGTATCCATCAAGTCATGGTAAGTCGCATACGCTTGGTAGAATTCAATCATCGTGAACTCAGGGTTATGACGTGTCGATAGCCCTTCGTTACGGAAGTTACGATTGATCTCAAAGACACGATCAAAACCACCTACAACCAAACGCTTCAAGTAAAGCTCAGGCGCGATACGTAAGTACATATCGATGTCTAGTGCGTTATGGTGTGTCTCAAAAGGACGTGCCGTCGCGCCACCAGGAATCACCTGTAACATCGGTGTTTCTACTTCCATGAAGTCACGCTGCATGAAGTAGTTACGGATGTACGCAACAATCTTCGAACGCATTTTAAACGTCGCACGGGTCTCGTCACTCATGATCAAGTCAAGGTAACGTTGGCGGTAACGCTGTTCGTGATCCGTCAAACCATGAAATTTTTCAGGCAGTGGACGCAGTGACTTAGTTAACAGTCTTAGCTCATCCAACTTAACCGATAGCTCGCCTTTGTTAGTTTTGAACATAACGCCAGACGCGCCGATAATGTCGCCACTATCCCAACCTTTAAATGACTCATACAGCTCTTCACCCAATGCTGCTAGCTGTACGTACAGCTGCAAACGACCAGTGCTGTCACTGATCGTAATGAAGCTTGCCTTACCCATCACACGCTTAAGCATGATACGACCAGCAACACGGACTCTAGCTGGGTTCTCAGCTAACCATTCTTTATCTTTATCGCCATAAGCCGCTTCAAGGTCAGCCGCATTGTTCTCTGGCTTGAAGTCGTTTGGAAAGGCTACACCCTGCTCACGAATTGCTGCTAGCTTCTCGCGACGCAGTGTGATCAGTTGATTTTCGTCATGTTCCTGTACGGAATCCTGTTCACTCATTTTAAACTCTCTTAGAAGCCGTTCTTTAAGCTTGCTTCGATAAATTGATCTAAAGAACCATCCAATACCGCCTGTGTACTACCCGTTTCCACATTGGTACGATGATCTTTAATGCGTGATGCATCTAATACGTATGAGCGAATCTGACTACCCCAACCGATGTCAGACTTATTGTCTTCCATCTCTTGGCTTTCAGCATTTCGCTTTTGAATTTCTTGCTCATAAAGCTTTGCACGAAGCTGCTTCATGGCGGTGGCCTTGTTCTGATGCTGCGAACGACCATTCTGACACTGTACAACGGTGTTCGTCGGTTCGTGAGTAATACGCACCGCCGACTCAGTTTTGTTTACGTGCTGACCACCCGCGCCCGAAGCACGGTATACGTCAATACGTAAGTCTGATGGATCGATATCGATCTCAATATCATCATCGATTTCTGGTGATACAAACACCGAACAGAATGAGGTATGACGACGCCCACCCGAATCAAACGGTGATTTGCGAACTAAGCGATGCACACCAATCTCAGTACGTAACCAACCGAAAGCATATTCGCCTTCAAATTTGATGGTCGCTGACTTAACACCTGCAACATCACCCGGTGACGCTTCCATTAGCTCGACTTTAAAGCCTTTTGCCTCGCCCCAACGCAAGTACATGCGTAGCACCATTTCACACCAGTCTTGAGCTTCTGTACCACCTGAACCCGACTGTACATCCAAGAAGGCATTACAACCATCCATCTCACCAGAGAACATACGTTTAAACTCTAACGCAGCGAGATCTTTTTCAAAGCCATTAATCTCTTCGATAATGTCATTAACAGCGTCTTCGTCATCCTCTGCTTCTGCCATTTCCAAAAGATCTTTCGCATCAGTCAGCCCTTCTTCTAGACGATCTGCCGTTAAGACAACATCTTCTAGACGAGATTGTTCCTTTCCAAGCTCCTGAGCGCGCTCAGGGTTGTTCCAGACTTCTGGGTATTCTAATTCGCGAATAACTTCTTCTAGTTGGTCTTTCTTCTCAGCGTAGTCAAAGATACCCCCTAAGTGCGTCTAAACGCGACTGTAGGTCTTTGATGTGAGTATAGGTTGGGTTCAGTTCCATAATTCTAATGTGCTAGTTCTTTGGGAAGGTTATGATACATGATGAGCTTGTCGCTTAGGTAGACTTTATTAAGCGTGTGTTATCTCAATTCAGAATCCAGTATCATATTTGCATCGTTAAATAGGAGAATTAATATGCCATCATTTGATGTCGTGTCTGAAGTTGAAACACATGAAATACGTAATGCGACGGATCAAGCGAACAAAGAAGTGACGACTCGCTTTGACTTTAAGGGCACTAACTCAAACTTTGAGCTTAAAGATGATGTGATTACAATGAAGTCTGAGAGTACTTTTCAGCTTCAGCAGATGTTGGATATTTTGCGTAACAAATGTGCGAAACGAGGCATTGATGCCGCAGCCTTAGATCCGCAAAATGCTTCTGAGACGGGTCTTAATAATGCGAGCCAAAAAGTATTATTGAAGCAGGGTTTGGACGCTGAGAAAGGCAAAAAAGTGATTAAAGCGCTGAAAGAAGCAAAGCTGAAAGTGCAGGCACAGATTCAAGGTGAGCAAGTGCGTGTGACGGGCAAGAAGCGTGATGATCTTCAGCAGGCAATGGCGGTTTTGCGTGAGCAAGAGCTTGGTTTGCCGCTACAGTTTAATAACTTTCGTGACTAAATGTACCTAACTCCAAACTGAAGCAGTCAGCTACCATTATCAATGATGGTTAGCTGCCAGCTTTTACGCTCTATTTTTCTAGAGACCCACAACCATACGAGCCTGCTTTAATAGACGTTGTCTCGAGATGAATCTCATAAATAACGCCAGTCTTGTCTGTGAGATATGTATGCGTAACCACCCCACCATCCAAACCTATATTGATATAATTCCCTTCACCATCACACATATGTGGCAACGCTCTTGTTTCCGACTTAAGCACATACTGCTTAGCTCCATCATCCAACACCGTGATGGTAGCAGTCTGATTAAATCGCTTTAAAACTGCGTCTATTTGCTGTCCGTGAGCCTCAACAAGTGCTCCTTTGTAAACTTGCTCACCCTCTGATGCAAGCACTACTGAACACAATACAAAGCACGCCAAAAACATTACTTTTAGTAAATACTTCATTATTGTAAAACCTTTTGTCCTTAAATCAACCAAAGATACCTCACTAAAGCTCTTCATTCGACTTATATTACTCACCAAGCTCGTGCTAGTAAAAGCAAACAGTCTCCAGTGATTACAGTACCATTCGACTTACCGTAATTTACAATAAAAAAAGGCTCGCAAATGCGAGCCTTTTCACTATTCATACTGACCTACAACAATACTTAAGCAACATGCTTCTTCAACGTCTCAGCATGACGAATCCAACCTGCAACCGTCGCAATATCTGGAATGCTCGATACCTTTTCGACACGCTGGTTAACTGACTGAATCGACTGAATCAGCTTCTCAGGGTTTGCAGCAGCCAGTGCCTTAGCCGAATAAACACCGCTTAACTCTAGCACCTCCGCCATTGGCCCATCGATGCCTTTAATACGCAACAAGTCAGCAATCGATACCCAAGATGAAACCACCCAAGACTCGCGCCCAAGTGCCTTAGAAACGATATTAACGCCAGTATCATCAGTACACTTTTCTAATAAGTTAAGTGTCGTGTTCACTCCCATGTCATGAAGTTGAATACGGTTATCTTTACCAATCGATCGAATCAACTCTATGCGATAGTTCTCATCGTTAGGCGAACCAATCGCGGTAGCATTAACGACTTCAGTCGTTGTATCTTCTACTTTAACTTTAACTTTTTCATAGCCGTCACGCGCCATTCCACTAAGCTTAGACCAGCTTGAAGATAAACCGTCTGACTTACTAGCTGCCGCTGCACCAACAACCGCTGCCGCACCTGCGCCCATAATGCCAGATGACACTTCAGAGTAGTCACGAGGTGGCTCTACAGTGCTGGCTTTTTGTACTAGGCTGTCAACACGTAACTCACTAGCGCGAAGGTCTGTCTCAAGCTTTTTATATTTTTCAGTGGTTTGTGTCAGTGCTTTTTGAGTCTGTTCAAGCTGCTGTTCTAACAAGGTAGACTTGCGTTTTTGCTCAGCCTCTTTCTGTGTCAACTCACGTAACGTCTGGTCCCCTGACTCTAGCGTCGACTTCAGCTCTAGCAGGCTGGTTTCCTGCTGCTTAATCGTTGTATTCGCCAACGATAAGTCTTCATTTCTAAGATTGATTTTACTGTCTAGCTCGCCACGTGCGACGTCAAAGAACTCTTGCTTCTGTTGCAACTCAGAAGACACATCACCCAAGGTATTCTCACTGCACTTCAGCTGCTCTTCGTACTCTTGTAACTGACGCTGTGCTTCTTGAAGACTGTTATTAGCGGCCTGAGATTTCTCATGCTCACTTTCTAGCTCAGCAGACAACTTCGCTTTCGCTTCGGTCAACGAGGCAACTTTTTCTTCTAACTGAGTTGTCACCACTGACGAGGCTTTTGGGGTAATCACATTACCGTGTAGACCTTGCAATGAGTCTTGAGTCGTCACTAACTGATCTGTCGTTTCTGCAAGCTGTTCTTTCAGCTGACCGACTTCATCGGTACGAAGCGCTAGTTGGTGCTTAACAGAGATAAACTCTTGGCTACCAACCACTGACCCTGTCGCCTGCTCTTTTATACGCTGCGCTAATACATCACGCTCTTGGGACAGCTTTAGGTACATGTCACCTTGACGCTTATTTGTTGTCGTTAAGTCTTCCGCAGAACGAGTAATCTCTGCTTTCTCAGCGTCAACATTGGCCATGCGCTGTGTCCAGTCAGCATTAACCTTTTCGATTTTTGCCTTTGCGCTACCCCGTAAAAGCCAACCTGCAATCAAACCTACGATAGCCGCCAATAACAAAAAGATCCATATTTGAATAACTAGGTAGCTCATTATTTTAATCCTTTAACAATCAATTCAATACGGCGATTTTCAGCACGCCCTTTTTCAGTTTTATTACTCGCCACTGGCTTCGCTTCACCATAGCCTTCCGCTTTTAAACGAGAAGGATTGAGTCCAAGTTTTACTAGATATTCCATGACTGCGTCAGCACGCTGCTTACTCAGTACTTTATTGGTTTTGGCACTACCAGCAGAGTCGGTATAACCATTAATGCTAATTAGCTGATCGGGGCAACGCCCTGACGCTCTAGCAATATTTTCTAGCAGGCTTAAACTCGCTTTTTGTAGTTTAATAGAGCCACTTTCAAACTGAATTTTGTCTTTCTTTAGCAGGCTATTAAACTCAGTTTGGCAGCTCAATGCTGCGTACTTAGAAGAGCCAACCTTAGGCGCGCCTTGCTGAACTGCGGCAACAGCGTCGACAACACTTAGCTTTACGTCAGTTGTATAGTCACCCGCCAACAGTTGAGCAAACGACTCTGAGTCATCGCTCGCTGACTGTGACACTGCAACTCCTTGAACCAATGCTTTTCCATCACCGAAGCTAGCATTACCCTGTTTAAGTGGCAGCAACGCGCTAATACTATCTTTGGCATGTTGCTCCCAACTGACAGGTGATGTTGCTGAGCTAACGCTGACATTCCAAACCGAGGTCTCAGGGTCAACATCTAGACTCATTAAGTGCTTATCCATCTCCGCTTTAAAGTCAGAGTCAGACACGATTCCGGTAAAGGTGTATTGACCCGACTCATCACGTAAAATATTCATGGAATAAGGGTAAGCAGGTGCTGTTTTTGTGCCTGGCTTAGTCAGCGCGACACCATCTGCGCCACTGCTGGCGACTGGAGACGAAGTTACTACTGGGATGATTGTTGAGCCATCTTGCAGCATCATCTTATCTTGCACACTGTTAACACCATAAATATTGGCTATTTTTAATGCGTGCTGCTGCAGTTGGTGGCTTTGCGCCAAACCAGAAAGCGTTACTTCCCTACCGTCAACACTGGCCTTAGCCCAGGATAAGTTATTAGAGATCAACGCTTCATCAACACGTTGCTTTATATCTGCCTCGATAGCAGGTGCTTTGAATTTATAGGCCGCAAACCAGCCGATAACAGCCAAAGCAATCAAAGCCAAAAGGATGATTAGTAGTTTTTTCATCGATCTTTCAAATTCCTTTTTAAAAGTACCTGACACGTTCAGTACTTTTTTAATGAGACAGTGCAAGCGTATTGTCGTTGTGACTTCCAGTCATCAACTACATTATACCTATAAACAGAGCTAATCTATCCATGCAAAACTAATCAGTCAAGATCAGCAACAATTTCAGACACGATTGGGGTGAAGATATCGGCTGCTGATAATTTATTAGCCAAACCACCACCATCGCTCACCGGGCTACCAACAAACGCACTAATACTGTAACGCTTACCGCGTATTAACACGCTGGCAACCAGCCACTGATCACGAAGTGCTAATTGCTTAGTGTAGGTTTGGCCTGATTTGGTTAATAAAAATCTCACATTATTTAATTTGCGTAACGATTTGAGTGGCCCTGTCTTAGTATTCACGTCGTAATTAAGCAATTGCTTAAGGAATGTTTTGGACTCATTCGTTCGCAGATAGTTACCATTAATAACGATTGGCGAAGGAATTTTACTGAATTCTAAATAGCGTTTTCTTTCTTGTAAGTCAGTCACTAAGAACTGCGAGATACTCATGACTGAGCGTGGATTCCCATCGCCATAGAGTATTTCGCTTAACTGGTGAATGACTTCTAACTGGCGCAAAGGTGTCGATTGAACAACGCCATAACTCATTTCATACGCGAGTTGCTCTGCGTGACTAGGATTACCCTCACGGGAGCGCAGATCCGTTAGCCCAAAGTCACGGTAAAGCCCTTGTACTTGCTTGCCATCCACATTTTTGCGCAGCGCATAAAACAACGGAAGTGATGCACGCGCCTGAATAGCCTGTTGGAAACTAATCGCATGGCCTTTTTCTTGAAGCGTGTCGCAGTTGACTATACCACTTGAAAAACCTTCAACGGAGCTTGGTAAGTTGCGATAGGTTTGGTTACAAAACAAATCGCTAGGCTTATTATTTTCAGACACTAACAATACCGACGCAGGTATGGCAGACAACGCGCCAATCGCACGAGGATTCACTTCGCCACGAGTAAAGTACCTGACAATCTGTCCTGCTTGATCCGCCACCATCACTTGAATCTGCGCGCCACCTTTGTCGGGTGACTCACCCAGTATTCGTCTTAAGCCACAATCTTTACAGCGACGCTCAAAGGACGCTAAACGACTTTGTAGTTTCGCTTGGAAGATGGCATTTTCTGTCACAGGTAGACTCAGTTGTATGTCGCTAATCAGCTGACTATCTGTTGTTCGACTGTACTCTGCCTCTAAACTCTTCGTCACCAGCGTTGCAAAGCTACCTAGCAACAACTCTCCACGACGCATGAGGTATGGAAGATTTAACACTTCTTGAGGCGTTTTAACACCTGTTATCAGCACAGGCTTTGGTGCTTTCAAAGCTTTCAAATCAGCTCGAATATTATTCACAAGGCGTGGTTGCTGGCGTGTATAAAGCTCACCACTCACCACTTCTGCCTGCTGAATTAAGTCGTCCCAGTTTTCTAAATCTAATAACGGCTGCGCTTGTAACTGCGCTATTGCCATTATGGACTGCTCAGCATTGCTTAGCTGCTCAGGTAGCTTTTTAAACACCACATCGGCAACAGTACGCAAGCCTTTTAAGTCATCACCATGACCACGCAAGGGTCCATGAATCGCAACCCAGCGCTTAAACTCAGCACCGTTGTTTTGGGCTAAATAAGGAAAGGTATGTCGCGCCAATCGAATGCTAGATAGGGTATTGCACAGGCGATCAAATAAACCAAAGCACCCCGCCTCTTTTTGATCATTTAAGGTTTTGCTTAACTGACTTAGTAGGCTTTCTTTTTCAGACTCATCAAATGGGTTAAACGCGGTCATAATATCGCTGACTGCGGCGCCTTTGTAGTTGCTCTTACGTAAGAAAAGTAGATCAGACAAGGAGGTGTCTTGATAGCTAAAGTCTAGTTTTCGGCCTGTTTTATAGTCGAGAATATCCCAATAAACAGGCGGCACCATTTCAGTATAAAGGCCACTTTCAGTACCTTCTGCCGCTTTGGGATGTGTCATCGCGCCAATTAGACTGCCACGTTGACCTAGTACTGCCGTCGCCGTGTGAGTTTGATGAAGTGACTGATAGTGAGCAAGTAACCTAGCGTCTGGCTCTCCTGACAAATATCCATACAAACTCGCCACACTTAGCACTGCAAGCACAATGACTAGCTTTACACCGCTCAGAAGAAACTCTAAAACACTGCGCGTATTTAAAAAGAACATCCAGCGGAACACTTGCCAAATACTGCGCACGACACTTTCTATCAGTGCCAGCACAATACTCACGCCATAACGCCAATCCTTTAGAGGAAGTTTAGCGGCACGCTCGCCACTATTCCCTGAGCCATTTTGGATCAGTGGGTGAGCAAAATAGCGCAGCGCATGCAGTCGGACCCAATCAATGGCCTGACCGCCTATAAAGAATACTTTTAGTAAGGCCAGGTACACGGCTCTTCACTTTCTTCAATTGCTTCTTCTTCAACCGTTGCCGCTGTAAATACCGCAACACTCAACGCTTGTTTCAACTCATCCCACTGTGTCGCACTCATGCGATACACATTGTAAGTAAGGTGTTCAGCATCGTCCCCTAGGATCGAATACACTTCAGTTTTAACACCACGAGGAATCCAGCTATAAGGCACTTGTCGCAACATCGCAGGACGAATACGTTCACTAGATAACACCTCAAACAGTTCCAGCATTTCACTCGCCATACGATTACCGTGTACCGGTGAGCTAGGAATCACAAAGAAATGTTGCCCTAAACTATCATGTAAGTACGGCTGCACATTACTCGCGAAGTGTTTCATGTCGGTAATGCCACGTAACTTTTCGGCATCTTCTGCACTGAAATACTCGCCTTCAAAGTCTTTACTCATCCAGTTGCGGCGACGAGAAATGTAACCATCGGCCAAACCAACAATCAGCAACACGAAATCAACCAACGCTCCAAGCATTAACGGGATATAATCATCGCGGTTAGTCGAGTCCTTACCCTGCTCCATCAACGCAGTTACGTCTTCGTTATTCCACCATGCCACTAATAGGCTTGGGATTGAACGGATAACATCCATTGCACGATTTAAAACATTGCGCTGATCAAACGGGTTAAACAGCTGCACATCTTCCATAAACGGTAAGCCTTCGATGCTGTTAAGCATGGCGTTACCATTTAGCGTAATCGTTGTGTCTGGACACGCAATATTGCCAGTAGCCGTCGGCACAATGCTTTGACGCTTATCACCTACACGCTGCTCAATAACACGTGAAGACTCTTGCAACACAGGCGCATTACGGTTGAGGTTAATGGTATTGATTATGCCGTTAACTTGGCTTTGTAAACTGACCACGTCTTGAGTATTTGGACGATAGTTTTCAATGATATTTTGTAGCTCAGCAATGTCTGCTTTCACTTTCGCGCCCAATGGCTCTATACCGCTTGCAATCGCTGAGAACACCATTGCTTCATTGTTTCTAAAGGTACGGCGTGGGCCTTTACCGGGTGAAGAACCATCACCACAACTGCCACCAAAGTTTTCTTCTTCTCGTGCGCGTCGCTCAGAGTACAGTCGTAATTGTTTACTACCACGCTCCACGGCTTCAAATGAGAGTAGATAATTTTGCGCGCCATCACGGACTTGTTTTAGCTGAGCCGTAAAGTTTTCTTGGGCATAACCTTCTGCTCGTAGCAGCTTGTAGTAGAAGCCGTAACTGAAGAACACACTGATACACATCATCAAGATATACAGCGGCAACCAGCGACCTTTGACTAACAAGCGACGTGACAATGCCATTTTTCGCAGCGAGTAAACCAGTACCAGTTGGATACAGAAAACAACCAGACCAAGCACGCAAATACCAATCCAAGAAGCATCTTCTGGATTCGCAAATGAGAAACGTACTAGACCGTCAAAACTGGTATAAAACGAAATAACCGACAGCAGAACGATAAGAACGACAGGCGTTGTTCTGGCATTCGTAAAGAAGCCATAAATCATGCCTAAAATAGTGGGGCTCGCCATGTTTTCCTTAAACCACTGGGGGATTTAGTATTTTATCGGGGGATATTTAACAAAAAATTTTAAGGGCAAGGATTGCAATGTTGCTGGTGGATCTCATTGATCCCCGCCATCACTTCATCACTAATCTCAGTTTGCCAACTATCAATATTCTCTTTTAACTGCTCCATTGTAGTTGCGCCAATAATATTAGCGGCAACGAATGGACGAGTGTTTACAAAGGCCAATGCAAGCTGCGTCGGCGTCATACCGTGCGCTTTAGCAAGTTCGACATATTTAGTCGTTGCTAGCTGACCTTCTTCTGTTCTGTAACGAGGGAAATAGTCAGTCCAACGCGTTAGACGCGCATTTTCTGGCATTGCACCCTTCTCATATTTACCCGTCAATACACCAAAACCAAGTGGTGAATAGGCAAGCAAACCAATTTGTTCACGATGTGATACTTCTGCCAAACCGACTTCGTAACTGCGGTTAAGTAAGCTATATGGATTTTGCACACTAGCAACACGCGCTAGACCAAATTTGTCAGCAAGCTGCAAGTGACGCATTGTGCCCCATGGCGTTTCATTCGACAGACCGACACTACGAATCTTTCCTTGTTTGACAAGGTCACTCAGTGTTTCAAGCGTTTCTAAAATAGTCGCTTCTTCAGCGGCTAAGTCTTCGTCCATGTCTGCAACATAATCTAGCGAAGAAAAGAAGTTTGCGTTACGCGCTGGCCAATGCACTTGGTACAAGTCCAAGTAATCAGTGTGTAAGCGAGATAAACTGCCTTCGACGGCTTTAGTTATGTGTTCGCGAGTCAGCTGTGCGCCGCCGCGAATATGGCCTACACCTGGGCCAACCACTTTAGAGGCTAGGACAATCTTGTCTCGATCACCACGACCTGCTAACCAAGAACCAACATACTGCTCAGTCAAACCTTGAGTCTCAGGATTTATTGGTATTGCGTACACTTCAGCCGTATCAATAAAATTGATACCTCGCTCAATGGCGTAATCAAGCTGCTCGTGCGCTTCTTGTTCGTTGTTCTGCTCGCCATAGGTCATTGTGCCTAAGCAAATCACACTCACATCAATACCGGTTTTACCTAGCTTTCTATATTCCATTATAAACCTCTGACTTTTCGGCTGAGACAATATACCTGCAAATTAACAGATTGCAAACTTAACATCATGTTAGCTAACAACACCTGATAACTTGGCTTGCAAGCCGCTATTTCTCTGTACCTGCTGATTAACGGTATGCATAAATACGGGCTTAGTTGTTGCAACATCAACCCTTACTTTGGCACGTGTAATAGCGGTATACAGTAATTCACGTGACAGCAACGGATTTATATTTTCCGGCAGCACAATCATCACATGTGGGAACTCTGAACCTTGGCTTTTATGAATCGTCATTGCATAGACGGTTTCATGCTCCGGCAAACGTCCCGGCATGATTGCTCGCAGGCTACCGTCGCTTTGTTCAAACCAGACTCGCAGCTGGCCAATGGTTTCATCATATAAACACAGACCAATATCACCGTTAAACAAGCCCAGCGATGGATCGTTACGGCTAATCATCACCGGACGCCCGTGATACCACGTTCGGTAGGTTTCTATACCGCGAGACTGTAGGCGCTTCTCTAACTCAAGGTTTAAACCCTCAACGCCCTGCTTGCCTTTGCGTAACGCCGCCAACACTTGAAAGCTTGAAAATGCTTCGAAGGCCGCTTCTGGGTCATTACTTTGTTTAACTTGTTTTATATAGCCTTGGTAGTGACTCAACATGTGACTAATCACATCATCACTCACCAAGTTAACAATGTCTTGCGAGCTGTCTTCCAGGATATTCCATGCAAGACTCGCCGAACGTTGGTTAACCGCTGTCGCGAGTTCTTTGATGGGACCACTAAAGCGATAGGTCTTTTTAAGCTGCAAGGTTTGTTCTGGCAAGCTAGCACACAAGTCACTTAATACGGCACCAGACTCAACCGACGCCAACTGGTCTTGATCACCCAATAAAATCAAACGCGCGTCGGGTGCTAGTGCTACAAGTAGCTTGCTCATGAGCGCCAAATCAATCATCGATGCTTCATCAACCACTAACAAGTCACAATTTAGCGGCTTGTCTGCGTTGTGACGAAAATGATTCGATTGGTTAATTGGGCCTAACAGGCGATGCAAGGTACTGACTTTTTCAGGGATCGCGTCCAGTAAGTCTTCAGTTAGATCTAACTGTAACTTGCCTGACATCAATGACTGCTGCAGACGCATTGCCGCTTTCCCCGTCGGGGCTGCTAATGCAATCGATAGCTCACCATTGTGAATCTCTTGTAGCAACGCCAGTATTCTTAATACTGTGGTTGTTTTACCAGTACCCGGGCCACCGGTAATCATACTAAAGGCCTGCGTTGTGACCTTTGCTGCGGCCTCACGTTGCCAGTCAGTTTCGGTGCTTTCAGCATCAGCAGGAAAGTACTTTTCCAATAAAGTATCTAGCTGCGCAGGCGGTGTGACTGGCCGAGTTAAGCGTTGTTTTATATCAGCGACTAGTGATGACTCATATTGCCAATAACGTTGCAGATAAAGCCGTGCGCCATCCATCACCAATGGCGTATTCATTTCTCCGCTAGATACCATATTGGATGTGCTGAGTAGTGTTTGCTGAGCGTCATTCATCATCAAACAACTATGCCCTGCACTTTGCGCTGCTGACAGTGCTAATACGATGTCTCGAAACTGAGACTTTGGCTCACCACCTAAGTCACAGCGAGCACTTAGAAAATCAGCCAGTGCATGATCTAATCGAGAATAATTGTCGGTAACTATCTTATCCATCAGTTCACCTCCCCTGACAGTACTTCACTCAAGCTTTCGATAATTTCAAGCGATGGCTTATCGACGAAGACACCCTGCATCGGCTGCTCCACATCCATTCCTCGTAAAAACAGATAACGTACACCACCGAAATGTTCTTCATAAGAGTAGTCAGGTAGTCGCTGTTTTAGATAATGATGTAACACTACGGAGTAAATAAAGTACTGCAAACCGTAGTTATGCTCGCGCATCGCAGACTGCATAGCGTTGTGGTCGTAAGTTTTAAGCCAGTTGGACTTGTAGTCCATCACGTAATAGCGCCCTTGGTACTCACAAATTAAATCGATAAAACCGGTTAGTTGCCCTGTTAAGCTCCTAGCCGAAAGGTCTTGGCAGGTAGGCTGGTCTGCCAACAGATGATTAAGCCCTTGGGTCTGCATTTGATTGATGGCGAAGTAAAATGGCATTTCTTTCAAACAAGCGTGGTCTTCAACTTTCGCCAAGGTGAACTCAGCGTCTTCAGCATCTAATGGCGCTTTGACTGACTTTATAAGTAATTCATCTAAAGCCTTTAAGCCCTCTTCTTCCAACGATAAACCGTAGCGCAAACAACACCGTGATCGTTGCTTTAAGTAGTTCTCATCAATATTGTTTTCAGGGTCTAAATTAGATATCGCTTCGAACGTGTTATTTTCCAATAAGTCATGCAACACATTACCTGTATGTGCGCCTTTTGGAATTAACTCAGGTACGACTTCAGTTTCTGGCTCGGCAACTAACTGAGGTTCTTCAGATTTATCTTTAGGCAACTCACTGTCTGGACTCACGTGACTGTGCTGACCTAAATGGGCCAAGGCAGAGTAACTGCTCATTTGCCATTGCTGATTTATCTCGCATTGAAGCTCGCGTGCGGTTAACTGCTGCTTAGCTTCGGTCACTTTGGCCGCAATTTTCGGCTCGACCTGTGCAGTTATTTCTTCATATGAGAAACAAGCATTAGACTCGGCTAATGACCTAAACTGCGCTGATAAATCATCGCCACTATGCTCTGCCAGCAAATAAGCCAATGCTGACTGATTGTCTTTATTGGCAGTACGCACATAGGCCCAAGGCACATAACAACGATACGCCGCACGAGTAATCGCCACATAAAGCAGACGGAGATCCTCGGCACTCTGCTCAAACTGTGACTGCTCAAACCGCTCCATCTGCTTAGGCGTCCCTAAGTCAGCAATCAATGCGCTTTCTTCATGGCAGATAACCACTTTATCACCACTCGGCGCACTTTGAGCACGCTTCTCAACCCAAAGCTCAGGACAAAATACAACCGGATATTCCAAACCTTTGGAGCTGTGAATAGTCACTATGCTCACTGCAGCTTCATCCTGCTCTAAACGTAGCTCTTTGCCGTCGCTACCCTGCTCACCTTGAATAGCCAGTGTTAGCCATTCAATGGTTTTATGCATATCCAAGCGCTCATCTAAAGCGGCTTGCTGAAGTAGTTCTAGCAAGTGATTGAGGTTAGCGATGCGTCGTTCTGAGTTTGGCTGGTCAGTCAGTGTTTGCAGCACTTGGTATTTTTCTAACAAGGAACGCATCATCGCCATCAAACCGCGCTGTTGCCATCGCTGCTGGTAGTATTGAAAGTCACTAACGTAGGCTTGAAGCTGCATATCATCCGCACACACGGCATCAAACGCTTGCCCGGTTAAGCCAAACCAAGGTAATGACAACGCCTGACGCAAGGTTTGCTGATTAGCAGGTTGCACTAGTGACATCAGTAGTTGCGACAACTGCACCGCCTCCAGACTATCAAACACCGAATGCTTGCTGTTCAATACTGCCGGAATACCGGCTTGCTGAAGTTGCTGTTGATACGTTGCAGCTTCCTCATTTCCACGCACTAAGATGGCAATATCTTTAGGCGCTAAGCTTGGCGCAGTCTCTGGTGACGCGCCAAACTTAGCACCCGTGTCTGCATCTAATAAGTTAACAATTTCATTGATGATATGCGTCCTCAGTACCTGACGAACAACGCCAGATCCCCAGTAACCATTTTTGTCATCGGGGTTGCTTTCTAAACCCCACATCACCATCGAGTCAGCAGGATTACCGTCACACCATAGCTTGCTTTCTGACTTACCCGCTTTAACGGCGTGATACGGAATATCATCCAGCAAAAACGGTTGCTTTGATTTCTCGAAGAAGGCATTTACCGCACCCACTAAATTAGGATGTGAACGGAAATTAGTATCTAGCGTGTAGGCTCGGCTCGCCTCACCTTTAGCATTTAGGTAGGAGTAAATATCAGCGCCACGAAATTTGTAAATGGCCTGCTTTGGATCACCAATCAGGTATAGATAGTGCTCTTCGGTTTTATACACTGAGGAGAATATATTCCACTGCTGCTGGTCAGTATCTTGAAACTCATCAATCATCGCGACAGCAAACTGACGTCGCAGTGCGGCTTTCAGTAATTCACCACTGCCTTCTGTATTTATAACGTGTGAAAGGCGTGAGATAAGGTCGTTGAACGACAACACATTTAGCTTTGACTGACTATCTTCTAGCTGATCTTTTAAGTATTCAAGCAAGCCTAAACGAAAAGCCAACCCAGCCTGCTCCAGGCCCAGCAATAAGCCGTCCAATGTGTCAGTTTCACGTATCCCTAAGTCACTTAAGAAACCTAGCTTTCGCTCATCACTGGTCGCAAATTCTTTGTTTTTTCTAAATTTAACACCGTTCAAAGCATCCGCAGCTAAACGTTTAAAGCTCACAGCATTTAGGCTACTGACAGGTATAGCCGTTTCAGGCGATGCTAACCATGCTCTAAGCGCTGAACATATCGCTGCAAAGCCTTCTACGAACGCGGGCTTAAATAATGCAGGGTCATCGGCCACTGCTTTTTCTAGGGGAAGTAATAATGTTTTATCGAGTAACTGAAGGTCCGCGGCTGCTGTTTCAAAACTGCTCAACATCGCATCAAGGTTCAATCCATGAGGTTCAGTCACCATGCCGTCTTGGATAGCACCAATACTACTTAGTAATGCTGCGGGTGTTTTGTACGCGCCACAACATACGGCTACTTTTAATTCACTCGCGCCATAAAGTTGCTGTCGCCAATAGTCTTCCGCTAAAGACAAGCGCAGCTGGTCAACATTCGAGTTTAATTCTGCATCAAACAACTGCCCGCTTTCCAAAGCATACTGACGCAGCATTCGTTGGCAAAAACTATGGATAGTAAAAATAGAGGCATTATCAATGGAGGCTAACGCGGTCACTACTCGCTCAATGACAACCTTTTTATCGTCTAGAGCATCGGCCCAAGCTTTAAATGCAGGGTCTTGCGCAACACTCACTGGATGTTCTGGATCAATGAGATAACGGCGAAGGTCTTGTAGCCTTTGCGCTATTCTAGTGCGTAATTCTTGTGTGGCAGCCTTAGTAAACGTAACAACTAAGATCTTTTCTATAAGTAAGTTTTTTTCAGCAACAAAACGCAACACTAGCATCGCTATAGAAAAGGTTTTACCGGTTCCCGCACTCGCCTCGATCAAGTTAACACCTGACTCTAACGTTGTTTCAAAAGCATTGAACGATATAGGAGAATTGCTTAACTCAGTCATTAAAGGCTCATTGTTTAAACATTATTAGAAGTGATATTGCCAGTGTAGCTGACAAGCACAGACTTTGAGAATAGAATCCCGCCAATAATTTTGTGCAAACTAGAGAAAGAAGAATGGATGACAATAAAGGCAATCAAGATAAAGCGGTGATCGAAACGCTACGTAGCATGGCTAAGCAAGACAAAAGACCCTCTGAGCTGTTGAAATACTTAACTGTTGAGTTAGAAATGACCGACCAAGTTGACATTATGCAACTGTTTAGCACCGCTATGAACGTTACTTTAGGCGAAGTGACAGCGATTGCCGCGTGGTGGCATGAGGGTGAGCGAGAGCTGACTAATACTGATATTGATGCTTATATGGGGCCAATTGTTCAAGCATTTTCTAAAAGCGCTTAACCCTTTATTTATAACGTAAAAAGCCGGCCACCTTAGTCGGCTTTTTCGTTTATGCCCGTTACGTTTAGCGACCAGCCTCTTTTCATATAATCTTTACTCCACACCCGTATTAAACGATATTTTGGCAGCTACCATATATCTGTTTTTTTGTGGACATTCCTTAATAAACCTAGGGTTAAGCCTTACTGCACTAATATAGGTCAAAAATTTTGGAGCGGATAAGATTGGAAAATCGCACACACGCTGAAGTACTTATACTGATCGCATGCATCTTAGGATCACTAGCCATTGCGCCCTTTACCGTCTACCGTTTTTTAATTGGTGACTATGTAATGGCTGCCATAGATGTTGTTTTATGCGCAGTGACGTTTGGTCTATTTGCTTATGTTTGGATTACCCGTAAACATAAGCTTGCTGGTGGTGTGATTTGCATGATATATCTTGCCGCAGCTGTTGGCGTTGTCTTCGTAAAAGGCCCTACTGCCATTTACTGGGCCTACCCTGCAACAGTTGGCTGTTTTTGTGTTGTTAATACTCGCCTAGCGCTAATATTAAGTGGCGGCACAATCGCTACTCTCTTCGTTATCGTCTTCGGTCAAGTCCCACTTGAACAGCTGTTGGGAATATTCTCGGCACTAACGTTACTCTGTGGATTCAGTTATGTGTTTAATGACAGTGTGCATCGTCAACGCAGGCTCCTTTCGACTTTAGCTGCACGTGACGCATTGACAGGTACCTGGAACCGTCGCGCTTTAGACGAGTCACTCATCCAAACCACTAGTAGTAACAAACGTAGCCCCCTCACTGCTTCCTTAATTATTTTAGACTTAGACCACTTCAAAAATATCAACGACACTTATGGCCATGATGTCGGTGACAAAATCTTAATTGGAATTTCGGAAGTGATTAGAGAATCTATTCGCTTATCTGATCGACTATTTCGTTATGGTGGAGAAGAATTTGTCGTCATTGCTGATGGAGCAAACTTAGAAAATGCCGCTGTCCTAGCCGAGTCGATCCGTAGAAAGGTCGAAAAGAGTCAATTATTTAAGAAAGAGAAAATCACTATTTCTTTGGGTGTCGCATCACTGAAAGAGGGTCAGAACCCAGAGTGCTGGATTAAACTAGCGGATGAAGCACTTTACGAGGCGAAGCGCACAGGCCGTAATAAGTTTTGCCTTGCAAAAAAGAATGACTGCGCGGAGGAAGAAGTCATACTCGGAGCATAGGATTAATATGACTCAACAACTAATGCTATTTAATTTTTTGTACATTAATAACACTCTGTAACGCCAAACCTCTCCAAACTGTTACTTGTACTATGGATAGGCTCAAGATACCCTTCAGCCAAACTAAACGTCCAGCTATCGACCACAGTCGGTACAAGTAGGAAAAAGGAAAGACAATGAAACGCAGATTTTTAGCGCTACTTTTAGTGCTAGTAACAGGCCTTTGCATCAGCAACAGTGCCTTTGCAGAACAACGAATTTATTTAATGGCAGGACAATCTAATATGATGGGGTTTGGAAAAACCTATCACCTTCCTCCAGCTTTCCGTAAAACGCCTAGTAACGTCACCTTTTACTATCAAGGCCGACCTAGAAAACTCGCTCAATACTCACACTTTGGCCCAGAAGTCAGTTTCGCGCACTATGTTGCTAGGGCCTTCCCTAACGACGAACACATCATTGTGAAGTTTGCAGCAACAGGCAGTCACATTCAGCAATGGATGCCAGGGCAACCCCTTTATCAGGGCATGCTTCGCCAACTTGGCTTCTCTATCAAAGAGAAAAACCCTAAAATTGCAGCCGTCGTTTGGATGCAAGGTGAAAGTGATGCATTGAATAACGCACGAGCCTCTCAGTACAGCCACAACCTTAAACGCTTTGTGACCAGTTTGAGAAAAGACTTAAAAGCTCCAAATAGCCTATTTATTATGGGTGAGATAAACCCGCTAGGAAAAGACTTTCCTCTCGTAAAAAGCGTTCAAAAAAGCCAGCGAGAAGTTCGCTCACAAGTCAGAAACATCTTACTAACACCGTCTAATGATCTCGGAAAAATATTCGATAACATTCACTACAGTGCACAAGGACAGATGGAACTTGGAAAGCGCTTTGCTGATGCTTATATTAGTCGAGCACACTAAGTAACAATGGGTAATGGTGAATCGCTGTGGCAGTTTTCATTAACGCTATATGCTGCACCAGAGGTGCAACAAGCTTGCTTAGACCTTCAAGATAATCACGGCGCTGATGTTAATTTAGTGCTGTTCTTACTTTACCAAGGCAGCTTGGGCAGGCAGCTTGCACAAGAAACCATCCAAACAATTGTTCAGGAAACCTGCTCGTTTCGAGAGCGGGTTATCCAGCCCATTCGAGCACTGAGGAAGTCACTTAAAAGTAAGAAATACAGCCTTGAACACGGCGAGGACTCTCTGTACCAACAGATGTTGAGCCTTGAACTTTCCGCTGAAAAACTAGCTCAGACACACTTACAATGCATTAATTTTACGGCTGATAACGATCAACCAACAGCACAAGCCGCTGAAAAAAACCTTTACGCCTACGCCAAACTACTTAACATTCAAAAACCAAATACCGCAATTAAGACACTGCTTTCATGCATGGAAAGCTGAGCTATTATTCTGACACCTTTCCACGTAGATTTTTTGTCTTGCTGTGTTTAGTTTTACTGTCCATACGTCTTCTTTGAGAACCTTTTGTGGGCTTGGTCGCTCTTCGTGCCTTTTGCACAACAGCCGCACCTTTCACTAAAATCTGCAAACGCTCCAACGCATCTTGACGATTTTTCTCCTGCGTACGGTGTTGTTGCGCCTTAATAATGACTACGCCTTCTTTAGTAATTCGACTATCTGAAAGCTTTAGTAGTTGGCTTTTATAAAACGCTGGCAATGAAGAAGCAGGAATATCGAACCGCAAATGGATCGCTGACGATACCTTATTGACGTTTTGCCCACCCGCGCCTTGAGCACGAATTGCCGTCAACTCTATTTCATCATCAGGGATGGAGACAGCGAGAGAAATTTGTAACATATTCAATCTCTTAAAATAACTGGCAAGACCTACATTGGCATGCCCTATCAGCTAATAATAACAGATACCCTTTTCAGATACCCAGCCACATTCTTATCGGTAAAAAGTACGTTTATCTTAAACTCAACGGTAAGTCTTTCAAGCACAAAGCCTTTTAATGACCGTGAGCAGACTTGGTGCTATAATCTTCCCTCTTTTTTTAGCAAGTGCGGCATCTTTCAGGAGTTTGTAATGCGCAAAGTTGGTTTCGTCGGTTGGCGTGGCATGGTTGGTTCGGTCTTAATGGAGCGTATGCGCTCTGAAAATGACTTCTCAGGTTTTGAACCCGTATTTTTCACCACCTCTCAAGCAGGTAAACCAGGACCAGATGTTGGTATTGGGGCTCAACCGCTTGAAGATGCAATGAACATCGACAAACTTGCTGAAATGGACATTATTTTGTCGTGTCAGGGCGGTGACTATACAACTGCAGTGTATGAAAAATTACGCTCACGTTGGGATGGTTACTGGATTGATGCGGCGTCAACGTTACGTATGTCTGAAGACAGCATAATCGTTCTTGATCCTGTTAATCGCGACGTTATCGATGCTGGTTTACAAAACGGCGTTAAGAACTACATCGGTGGTAACTGCACAGTTTCATTGATGATGTTAGCGCTAGGTGGTTTGTTTGAGAAGGATATGATCGAGTGGATCACTTCAATGACATACCAAGCAGCCAGTGGTTCTGGTGCGAAGAACATGCGTGAACTACTAACGCAAATGGGCGAGTTGGAGACAGAGGTTTCTGATCTTTTAGCTGACCCATACTCTGCAATCTTAGACATCGATAGCAAAGTAACTGCAAAGATGAACTCAGATAGCTTGAGCAAAGAGAATTGGGGCGTACCGCTTGCAGGTAGCTTGATTCCTTGGATTGACAAAGCGGTTGACGACGGTCAAACGAAAGAAGAATGGAAAGGCTTTGTTGAAACTAACAAGATCTTGGGCAATACCGCTGACAGTAGTATCCCTGTCGATGGCCAATGTGTGCGTATCGGTTCTATGCGTTGTCACTCACAGGCATTTACGATCAAGCTAAAGAAAGACATCCCATTAGCAGAGATCGAAGCAATCATTGCTGACCATAATGAGTGGGTGAAAGTTGTTCCTAATAACAAGGAAGCAACTCTTCAAGATTTAACGCCGATGAAAACATCAGGTACGTTAACTATTCCTGTTGGCCGTATTCGTAAGTTAAATATGGGACCTGAGTACTTAACAGCGTTTACCGTAGGCGACCAGCTCCTTTGGGGGGCTGCTGAGCCAGTTCGTCGTATGTTAAATATTACGCTTAAGCACCTTGGTTAATTCTTAAGTCGTCATATTGCACACTAAAAGCCCTGCCTAGTTTGCAGGGCTTTTTTATGTCTATTGTTGTAATCAAGCAACAAATATTATTCCCTAGTTCCACATTTAACGCTAAACTCCTGCTCTTGTAGCTTAGCCGGTGTTATTAATGAGCCAGTCAAACCAAGATATTTTGATCCAACACAGTCAGAGATGGCTTGAAGAAGTGGTAATTGCTCATAACTTTTGCCCATTTGCTAAACGTGAGTTTATTAAAAAAAGTATTCATTTCGATGTGATCCCTCACACAAAGACTGAAGAATGCTTAGAGTCACTTATTGCAGCCTGTGAGCAACTTGATAACGATGCAAGCATTGAAACCATGTTGCTGATTTTGCCTAATGGTTACACTAACTTTGAAGACTATCTGGACTTGGTTGATTATGCAGACCGTTTACTTGAAGCTCAGAACTATGAAGGCACTTATCAACTCGCTAGCTTCCACCCTGATTATTGCTTCGATGAGTCTGAACCGAACGACCCTGCTAACTACACTAACCGCTCACCTTACCCAATGCTTCACTTGTTGCGTGAAGCGAGTATTGAACGCGTACTTGAAAGTGTGGAAGATCCAGAAGCTATTCCGCAGAACAATATTGAAAGAGCAAAGAGCTTGGGTATAGTTCACCTAAAGCAGCGGTTAGAGAACTGCTTTAGAACAACTGAATAGCTTAAATTAACGCCACTTTATCTGCCAAGTTAGAATCGATTGGTGTTTGCAGGTATGCTATCTCACGAATAGGGGTCTCAGCCTCGGGTCATGGTTTGACACAACAATTTAGTTTCATTTTTAATGAACTTATATTGAACAAGCTGACGACTTAAATGTCACCCGCCGTTAACAGAAAAAATTAGGACGTAAACTAATGCAGTGTCGCATCTGTTCAAATAAAGAAAATAATACTACATACGAAGCCCGTGAAATGATGCTTGGTCTACGCGACCTGCATACTTACTTTAAGTGTGGTTCTTGTGGCTGTTTGCAAATTGCAAATGTTCCTGAAAATATTCAAGAATATTATCCTAGCGATGACTACTACTCTTATGACCAGATCAAAACTGAGACTGGTTTTAAAAAGAAATTAATTACTTTGCGTGACCGTTATGCAGCAACTGGTGAAGGCTTTATTGGTAAGGTTTTACAGATGCGTATGCCTCACGATAAGTTACCTCAGTTACAAAAAACTGGCGTAACTACTGACTCTAAAATATTAGACGTTGGGTGTGGCGCAGGTCATTTGCTACATACCTTGCGTGAATGTGGATTTAACCATACGCATGGTATCGACCCATTCAATACTAAAAACATTCAATATAGTAATGGCCTAACGATCAAGCAACAGTCAATCCACGATGTCACTGAGACGGGTTGGGATTTGATTATGTTGAACCATTCGTTCGAACACGTTTTAGATCAGCATGAAACGCTGACGCAAATCAAAAAACTGCTAAAGCCTGGTGGCGTATGTATGATTCGTGTGCCGACGGTTAGTAGCTGGGCTTGGGATCACTACGGTGTGAACTGGGTTCAGTTAGATGCCCCACGTCACTTTTTCCTTCACTCTCAAGAGAGTATGCAGGTATTGGCAGACAAAATTGGTTTAGAGCTGCGTGCGACGGTTTATGATTCATTTGCATTCCAGTATTGGGGCAGTGAGCAGTACCTTAAAGATATCCCGCTTCAAGATGAGCGATCATATGCGGTAAATCCTGATAAAGCGCCGTTTGATGATACGCAAATTCAGAACTATGCAATCCGTAGTAAAGCATTAAATGCTGAGCAGCAAGGTGATCAAGCAGCCTTTTACTTTCATAAAGCAGAAGCTTAATCACAATGCCTAAAAAGAAAAAAGTATTGGCTATTGCATCTCCTGGTGGGCACTGGATCCAGCTCAACAAGATATGCAACGAGATGGAAGCGCGTTTTGAGATGGTCTATGCGACACCTGGGACGCAATACGGCTCAAAAAATTCAAGCCGAAAAATTCATAACATCACTGATGCAAGTGCTGACAGTAAGTTAAAGCTTATCCCGTTAGCATTTCAGCTATTATTCCTGATGATTAAAGAGCGCCCTTCTGCGATTATTTCGACAGGTGCGGCGCCCGGTGCGATTGCCATACTTATTGCTAAGTTCTTGCCTATAAAAACTATCTGGGTAGATAGCATTGCCAATACGGCAGTTCTATCTCGCTCAGGAAGAATGGTAAAAAAACACGCTAACCTAGTCGTTACTCAATGGGAACCACTTAGCGATGGTAAAAATGTTATCTATAAAGGCTCTATCTTATGATTTTTGTCGCTGTAGGTACTCAGTTTTCCTTTGACCGTCTTATCCAGTTTATGGATGAGTGGGCCCGAGATAATGAAGAAGAAGTTTTTGCTCAAATTGGTGATGGTGAGTACACACCAAAGCACATGAAGTGGGAACGCTTTCTCGAAGGTGATCAGTACAACCAAAATATCAAAGAAGCGAGTGTCTTTGTATCTCATGCGGGCATGGGCAACATCATTAGTGCTCGCCAGCAACAGACGCCTATTCTTGTGATAAATCGTCAGTTTGAACTGGGCGAGCATCGTAACAACCACCAAGCAGACGGTTTAGTTTGGATGGGTAAGTTACCAGGTGTTTATACGGCTGATACACAGGAAACTTTATACCAAAAGATTGCTGAACGCGTTGACATGCATTGCCCTGCTGAAGCTGACAACGTCAAACGTGATCAGCTAGTTCAGTTCTTAGGCGATTATATTGAAGGCAGCGCTCCTTAAACTCATGAAGATTATTAATAAGCTTCGCCATAACCCGCTAATTATACAAAGCGCGCTGTCGATCATTGCCCGATTTACAGGTGTGGCGTTAAACTTTGCCGTGGCAATTTTAATATCTCGTCAGTTAAGCCTAGGCAATGCGGGTGTCATATTTTTGCTAATGACTTTTGTATCTGGCGTCGCGTTGATGAGTCGTTTCGGCCTAGATCAGCTAATCGTAAAAGAAGTCGCTAGTGCACCAGAAGATCAACACGGATTCAAAACTAGCTACCTTAAAAATACCCATGAGTTAGTCTTTGCATTATCGTTGGTGTTTGTTGGTATATGGGTACTGCTTAGCCCTTACGCACAACAAGCGTTCTTTGACGGAGCGATAGACCTCCATCATTTGATGTGGGCATCTCTGTGTGTTGTCTTTTTCAACTTCATTACTGTCAATAGCTTTTACCTCAAAGGTATTCGCCAGTCATCGCTATCAGTACTTACCCAAAATGCCCTACCCGCAATAACATTTTTGATATTGATAGCGGTCGCTTGGCAGTACTTCGTTAGTGGTACAGGTCACATTGTTCTATACATAGTTTCTTTGGTTGCGGCAGGTGCTTTATCGTTTTTATTCGTTAAATCACACCTAAGCTCTAAAGAAAACAATGGTGATATTGCTCCCAAGTTTCACAAATTATTTATTAAGTCTTTACCGCTAGCACCAATCTCATTCTTCTCGTTCATGATGTTATGGGCAGATACGGTAATGGTCGGTTACTTTTTATCTAACGAGAAGGTAGCACTGTATAGCGTTGCCGCTAAAATCTCTTATATCAGCTTATTTTTCTTAGGGGCGTTAGATGCAACTATCTACCCAAGACTGCTGGCTATATACAATCATAAACCGGAAAAACTATGGTCGTTTTTCTGGCAAGCCACTGGGCTAGTTATTGCAGTACTCGTCGCGGTAACAGGTATAATGTACTTATTATCAGACTATCTATTACTGGCCTTTAGACCTGAATACGTAGCAGCCAGCAGCGCGCTAGGCTTATTGCTATTAGCACAGTTACTACGTGCAGCAAGCTTGACCTTTTCCTTCATGTTTATTGCCAGAGAAAAGGTTCGCTTTTTAAATATCTCGTTAACCATTGCTATGGTCGTTAATCTTGTTGCCAATATCTTTATGATTCCACGCTATGGAATCGAAGGTGCAGCAATAGCAACACTACTTGCCAATGCAACACTTGTGGCATTTGTGATCATCATGTTCTACCAGCAAAAGTTATTATCCCGACCTAAGCAAAGTGAGGCCGCCAGCTATGATTCTTAGAATTCTGGCCATTTTATTCATTATCTCAATTTTTATACCGGTTGAGTTTCACTACCTCTTAGGTAGCTTGCGTATTGAGTCATACCGAGTTGTTCTTGGCTTAGCCTTGATCGTGACATTCATCAATATTAAGCAGGTACTGGAGCGTGCTGACCTTGTCGATATCATGCTTGCCATGTTTATGGGGCTTGCCGCAACCAGTCTGGTGTATAACCACGGAATAAAAGACGGACTTGAATCCTCTGGAATCCTGGCGATTGAGGTATTAGGCTCGTTCTACTTAGCTAGATTGTTTATCACTACACCTAAACGCTTCTATTACGTCAATGTCGCGTTCATTACGATTTTAGCCGGCTTGGTTGTTTTCTCCTTATACGAAGCATTTTCACAACACCGTATATTGCACGAGTGGGCAACGAAAATTACAGGGAATAACTCTCTGGATTACAGACTATATACGCACTACTACATCCGTGCGGGCATTATGCGAACGACCAACCTATTCGCTCACCCTATTCTATACGGAGCAATCGGTGCTATATTTTTCCCGTTTGCAATCTCGTTAGCGGTCTATCGATTTAATGTTAAAAATGCATTAAAAGCGACAGCTCTGCTTATTGGAATGGTGACTACCTTATCATCAGCGCCGCTACTATCAGTTGTATTCCAAGGGGCTACAGCAGTGTTGGCTAATAACTGGCAAGGCACTAAGCGCATGTGGTCAGCGTTGATCTTCTTTGCTTTTGCAGGCTTCTTATTGATCAATGCATTATCCAACCGTGGCTTCTTTGCTATCTTGATTTCATACCTAACCTTTAACCCTGCGACCGGTTATTACAGAATGCTACAGTGGGAGCATTCGATGGATGATATTGCAGATAATCCAGTGTTGGGTATTGGTCTTCATGACTGGTCTAGACCTGAGTGGATGGCTTCAAGTATCGATAGCTTCTGGCTGCTTGTAACAATGCAGCATGGCGTATTCGCTAGCTTCATCTTGCTAGTGTGCTGTTTCTACGCTGTATTTAATGTACTAGGTACATTGCACAAACATAACCCAGCAGTAAAGTGGATGGTTAGCTCATGGATCATGGCATCTATGTCTCTAATCCTCATCGGCTTTACTGTTGATTACTTCGGTAAAATACAACCGATGTTCTTCTTTGTATTAGGCTCAATTAGTTGGGCTAAGTACCATGAACAGCTGAATGATTCAGTGACTAAACTTAGTCGAATCGCTCAAATAAAAGCTGCTTACAAACGATAAATGAAATAAGGCCACCTGAATATGAGACCTCGCTTTATTAACCACCGCATGTTCATGGTGCTAGTGCACTTACGCAATAGTTTGCTATATGCGCAGACATGGTTCTACCGAAACTATTACGGTATGGATATCGCTAAAGACGTGCGTATTTCGTTGAAGGCTAGACTTGATAAGACCAACCCTAAAGGTTTGTCTATCGGTGAAAAGACCATGGTGACCTTTGATGCGATTATTTTATCGCACGACTATGCATCACGTCGTCATCTTGCCAAAACAAGAATCGGCACACATTGCTTTATCGGTTGTGGCTCTATCATTATGCCAAACATTACTATTGGTGATCACTGCATCGTTGCAGCAGGAAGCGTCGTCACAAAAGACGTTCCTTCAAATAGCATTGTTGCTGGCAACCCCGCTAAAGTGATTAAAAGCGGTATCAAGACTATTGAATATGGAATGTTAGAAGAATGAGTAACGTTGATATTATTCTCGTTTCATACAACACCGCTGAATATACAGTGCGTGCTATTGAATCGGTGTTTGAGCAGACTAAAGAAACAGATGTTAATTTAATCGTTGTTGATAATGCATCTACAGATAACTCGGTTGCGCTAATCCAAGCGTCATTTCCAGACGTTGAAGTTATTCAGACGGGGAAAAACCTAGGTTTTGCGGGAGGTGTCAACGTAGGTGCTAAGGCTGGATCGGCTGAGTATGTATTATTACTTAACCCTGACACCGTTATTTTAGATGGCGCAGTCGATAAGTTAGTCGCATTTGCTGAAGATAACATAAAGTCAGGTATTTGGGGTGGTGTCACTTTAAACAATGACATGAGCTTAAACCCAAATAATGCACGCGCTAGAATTAGCTTTAGCACCCTACTCTTTAGTGCTACTGGCCTAAGCAAAATCTTTAAAAGTAGCTGTTATTTCAACCATGATAATTATGGTTGTTGGGACAGAAAGTCTGATAAAGACGTTGATGTCATTACCGGCTGCTTCTTTTTAACACCTAGAGCCCTTTGGGAATCGTTAGAAGGCCTTGACGAAACATTTTTCATGTACGCCGAAGAAGCTGATTACTGCATTAGAGCGATGAAGCTTGGCTATCAGCCGCGCGTTTCAGCAGACGCTAAAATCATCCATCACGGTGGTGTCAGCGAAGTAAATTTGTCTGGAAAGATGATCAAGCTGCTTAAAGGTAAATCACAATTTATCAAAAAACACGAGCCAACTTGGAAGCAGCCTATTTTCAAAGGCCTTCTTCTTGCTCATGTATTTAATAAGTATATTTCTAGCAGCCTAATATCTTTAGTAAAAAAAGAAAAACTAGCAGTACGAGATGAGTGGCGTACCATTTTTCAACAACGCAAAGATTGGTTGGCGGGGTATCAATAAATGGCAACTGTAATCGTACCGGCTCATAATGAAGAATCAGTGATTGAGAATTGCTTAAATAGCATTATCAATCAAGCAGAGGTCGACCATATTATTGTAGCTTGTAATGGCTGCACTGATGGTACCGCTGCACTAGTGCAAGAAAAATTCCCAACGGTTCACTGCTTAGACATTACAACACCGTCTAAAGTAAACGCACTTAATGAAGCGGAAACTTATGCCCGAGAGTTAGGCGTAACATTTCCCATCTTTTATTTAGATGCTGATACCCAGATTAGTGAAAACTGTATCCCTAACGTAAATCGTTACTTGGAGACTAGTGAAACGTTACTCGCAGCACCAACACCAATAATAGACACGTCTCACTCTTCATGGCTTGTGAAAGCTTACTATCGAGTGTGGACTGACTTGCCTTACATCAAAGAAGGCGTCATTGCGACATGCAGTTACATCATCACTGAAGAAGGCAGAAAGCGCTTTGATACATTTCCTGATGTAATCAATGATGATGGTTTCATTCGTTGTAACTTTTGGAATAAAGAAATTAGCAATGTGCCTGACGCAGAAATTTATATTCGTGCACCGCGTGATATTTATTCTTTAATCAAGATCAAAACACGTGCTCGCTTAGGTAATATGCAACTAGAAGCTACTAAGCAAGCAAAGATAAAAGAAGCCAAAAATTATGGCAGCGTGATGAAAAAGAAACTGCTTAGCTCATCGTTCTTTGACACGTTGATCTACATCAGTATCGCTAGCTTGATAAGACTTCGATCAAAAAAGCAATTTAAGCAGTTAAAAACATACCGTTGGGAAAAAGATTTGTCCTCACGTGATGCATGATTGCTATACAATGTGTATGTATACAACAAAAAGAAATAGTAGATAAATATTGAACCGTTATTGGCTTAAGCACCCCTTATAGATTAGCCAATCACAGAACCCCAGAGGACTACCGTGGACGATAGAAGAATAAGCTCGGAGCTCGTGTACCGCTTAGTTGATATCTTAGTTATTTTGCTCCCTCTAACAGTGGGTGCATTCTATACGCACTTTTATAATGTTCAGGGATACTTAGTAGCAGGTCTTTCAGCAGTTGTGCTCTTTGGTTTGTATGGCCGTTTCACCGAAATTTATACCTCTTGGGGTGGACGCCCGTTAAGGGATGAGGCCGCACGTATTGTTGTCGCATGGCTCTTAACCTTCCTTTCGATGGTATTTATCGCATTCATCTCAAAGACAAGTGAGCAATTCTCACGTGTCGTTTTACTTGCATGGTTACTAATCACCCCCGTGGTATTAATTACTGCACGTTTGATATTGAGACAAGTCTTTTCACACCTGAAACGTCTGGGTATGAATAACCGTTCTGTTGCTATCGTCGGTATGACAGAGAATGGCTTACGATTCGCTAAAGACTTAGAAAACAACCCTGACTTTGGTTACCGTATTGCTGGTTTTTATGACGAGCGTCAAAGTGAAAACCCAAGTGACTTCGGTGGTTACTCTAACTTGGGTAACTATGAAGAAATGATCAAGTCAGCTAGAAGCGGTGAATGGGATCAAATTTACTTTGCCCTTCCTGTTGAAGCAAAACAACGTATGCATGCCCTGCTTGATGAATTATCAGATAGTGCGACACCTATACGTTTGCTACCTGATTACTTCACAACAAACCTACTACATAGTAAGTTTATTGAAATAGCTGAAACACCTGTTCTCTGTATTTATGACTCACCATTTTCTTCAGACCATGCCTTTGTGAAACGCATGGAAGATATAATTTTTGGTAGTGTCATTCTTACGCTAATTTCACCTGTTCTATTGGGTATCGGCCTTGCCGTAAAATTAAGTTCGAAAGGTCCGGTACTTTTCAAACAAACCCGTTATGGATTAAAAGGTGAGAAAATCTTAGTTTGGAAGTTTCGAACTATGACGGTATGCGAAGATGGCGACGATGTTCGTCAAGCACAGAAAAACGATGACCGTTTCACACCAATTGGTCGCTTTCTACGTCGCACATCATTAGACGAACTACCGCAGTTCATTAATGTTCTACAAGGCAGAATGTCTATTGTTGGCCCTCGCCCACATGCGGTAGCCCACAATGAACAATACCGCTCTTTAATACCTGGTTATATGCTTCGCCACATGATTAAGCCGGGTATCACAGGTTGGGCACAGATCAACGGTTGGCGTGGTGAAACTAACACCATCTATAAAATGAAAAAGCGTGTTGAGTTTGATTTAGAGTACATGCGTGAATGGAGCTTATCTTTAGATTTGAAGATTATCTTCCTAACAATCACTCGCTCTTTCATAGACAAGAACGCTTACTAATAACTGTCATTTCGAGCCTACCAGTTTGCAATTAAATCAGATCACATTTACACGGTTCATCGCAGCGTTAACCGTGGTATTTTTTCATTATGGCGCGACAGCATTCCCAGCATCACTTTCTTGGTTACATGAGAGTGTTACAGCCGGACCTATTGCTGTTAACTACTTTTATGTTCTATCTGGATTTATAATGGCGATTGCCTATTACCAGATACAACCAGAGAAACCATTAAATAAGCGTCGTTATTGGATTGCTCGTTTTGCGCGGATCTACCCAGTTTATCTACTAGCATTACTGTTGATGGCTGCTGCCTCTTCAAAAGAGCTATTAGAAAACCCGCTTAACTTTCCATTACACTTAGCAATGCTACAAGCTTGGATTCCAGGCTACCCGATGAGCTTAAATAACCCAGGGTGGTCTTTATCTGTAGAAGCATTTTTCTACTTGAGCTTCCCCTTTTTATTAGCACTCATTTATAAAACTGGTGTGAAGTACCTTGCGGTGATCTGTGTTGTTATTTGGCTAATCACTCAATTTGTACTAATTACTAGCATTAACAGCGATGCCTATACGGGTAAAAGTCTTTTACATGACTTTGTTTACTACCACCCACTGATGCACTTCAACGCTTTTATTGCCGGCCTTTTGTGTGGTGTATTATTTAAACGAAATGCTGCAACACTAAAGCCAACGAATACGTTTTTACTGATTGCCTCGCTAGTACTCATTATCGTTTTACTAGAAACGAGACCAATGCTAGAAAGCCTGCTAGGTATCAAGCTAGCGTATACAAACGGCCTGATAGCACCTGCATTTTTACTTTTTATTTGGTTATTAGCAGCGACAAAAGGTTGTGTACAAAAAGCACTATGTCATCCTTTACTCATTTTGTTAGGAGAGGCTAGTTTCTCTTTGTACATCCTACAGAAACCAGTGTTTGGACTTTATAATAAATTGATTGAACCGCGCGTGGGATTAAGCGATATAGCAGACTTTTATAGCACTTTAACCGTGCTGATAATTGTCTCTATTTTATCCTACAAATTATTTGAAAGTCCGTTGAGGACCATAATCAATAAAAAACTATCTTAACGGAATGTAGAATAATAAAATTTCCTATAATTTCAACAAGATAAGATAATTACCTAGCATTGTACAAGCCTCAACTAATTGCTATTATTAGCCGATATTTTTTGATGTGTTTAAATGATATTGACCACTCAAATCACTGATAAACCCAGTTAATTACAGCTCTAAAGATGGCTTATCTAGTGTAAAGGCTTCTTTATCGTACAGTCTTTGTAATGAAGCAAGAAACAATTGAAAATCGCATTATATTAAAGTTTGGATGCTTCTTAAGAAGCATCACGCTCCACAACCCCTATTATTTAACAAGATGACAAAATACTTATGAGTATTGACAGTAACCAGCGACTACCATCTAGAGTGCCAAACAACCAACCGTTAAACGGCCAGGTTGCACCACACCCAAGTACTATCTACCCGGAAGAGTTGCTTGCACCTTCGAATGGTTTGAACTTGAAAGATTTTATCGGGATTCTTTCTCGCCGCAAATGGCTGGTTGCAATAACGGTTTTGTTAACACTGCTTGCAGTAATACTGATCACTTTAATGATTAAACCAGTATATCGTGCAAACTCAACGATACAGATCGAGAGAAATGCTGCGGGCTTAAGCAGTACTAACGGTATGTTTCAAAGTGTTGAATCACGTAGTGATAAAGATTTTCATGAGACTCAAAGACAACTGATTCAGAGCAAGACGCTAGCGCGTAGAGTTATCAATCAGTTAGGTTTAGATGCTAAAGACACTTCATTTGGCGTAATTGCTAGCATTAAGGGTGCACTTGGAGCATCTCAAGAAAACCAAAGCAGTAAAGAAAGAACAGAAGCTTTGTTTTTGGACAACTTAACCGTTCAACCTGTGAGTAACTCTCAGCTAGTACAAATCAATTATGACTCTACAGACCCTAAATTAGCGGCTGATATTGCAAATGCAATTTCGAAAACGTTTGTAAGAATGAACCTTGAAAAAAGATTCAATGTTGCAACTTTTTCAAAAGAGTTTTTAACAGAACAAACACAAGAAGTTCGAGCAACACTTGAGCGTTCAGAACAAGCTCTGAATGCCTATGCTCGTGAGTATGGAATTGTTCAGGACAGTGAAGGTGAAAACACCGATACCCAATCACTTAAGTCGTTGAGCCAAGAACTTGTCTCAGCACAAAGAGACCGTATTCAAGCACAAGCATTATTAGCTCAGGCTGAAGGTACAGACAGCCAAGACCCATCAACTATCGCTATTCTGTCAAAAGACCCTAAGATGCAAGACAAGGGAACACAATTACTACAACTTGTTGCTGAGCGTAATGCCCTGATTAAGAAGTCCTCATCAGGCACAAGTCGTGCTATTCGTCGACTAGAGTCACAAGTAACACGCCTAAGAGCAGAAATTAACGCTCATGCAAGTACTGTCATTGCCACCCTACGAGTTGAAGCGGAGTCAGCTAATAAGCGCCAAGAGCTAATCAAGACTCAGCTAACAGCCCTTAAGAACACTGCAATTACTACTGCAGGTGATAGCATTCGATACAACACATTAAAACGTGAAGTTGAATCAAACCGTACCATCTACAAAGAACTACTACAGCAATATAAGAATGCAAAAGTTAATGGTGAAAATGGCACTAACAACATCACTATCATTGATAAGGCGGGTGTTCCTTACGAAAAGTATAAACCTCGCCTACGCAACAATTTAGCGTTTGGTCTTTTACTAGGCTTAATGCTTGGTATGGGTGCTGCTTTCCTTCGTGAGTTTATGGATGACACACTTAAGAGCTCTGATGAGCTTGAGCGAATTACAGGTCTTCCTGTACTTGGCTTGCTACCTAACATAAAAAATCAGTCTGATGACCAAGTTGCTTTACTTGCACATATGGAGCCTCGCTCTCCTTTAGCAGAAGCTATACGCTCATTACGCACTAGTCTAAAGTTCTCAACACAGTATGGCGCGCCACGTGTAACGTTTATTACTAGTTCAAATCCTTCAGAAGGCAAAAGCAGCATTGCATTAAATCTTGCAACTGCTTATGCACAAGTCGGTGGAAAGGTTCTTCTAATTGATGCAGATCTTCGTAACCCTAGCCTTCATCACCTATTGAAACTAGATAACCTAGAAGGTCTAACGAACTACTTAGCTGGCGCAGGTGAAGCTGAAAACATCAGCCGTCCATGCCTAATTAAGCAGCTAAGAGTAATTACATCTGGCCCTATTCCGCCTGACCCAGTTGAATTACTTTCAGGTAAGCGTATGCAAGCACTCCTAGATGCTTCAACAGAAGAGTTTGATCACATCATCATTGATGGCCCTCCTGTGATTGGTCTAGCTGATGCGTTAGTTCTATCTAACTTAGCTGATGCGACTATATTATCTGTTCAAGCGGGTAAAACACGTAAAGCATCACTGCTAGCAACACTGAAAAGACTTGAAAGAACAAGCGGTAATATCATTGGTACGTTATTATCACGCGTTGATCAGTCTAGTAATCCTGAGTACAGTGAAGACAGTTATTATACATATACTAATAGTACTAAATATAACAACAGCAACTCTTGACCAGCTATAAGGTGATCTAACTATGAAAAAGTCAGCGATCCAATTTGCACTTTATCTCCATGCTCACCCTCATACAGGTCTTGAGCAGTGGAAATTAATGAGGGCTTTGCCACAAGGCATGTCCGAGTTACTTCAGGTAACGTCATCAAGTAAAAAGCGACAAGCACTCGCTGACACCTCTGGTATAGAAGATAGCGTTATGCGGGAAGCTTTACATAGCTTCCTGCGACTAGTACTAGCTGATCACAATACAAGCCCCTATAGAGGCTTGGCTACTCGTGAACAAGCCAGCTTAGAAACATGTAAAAAACATAAGAAATTACTGCGTAATATTTTCCACCCTGACCGTTTTCCAGATGAATACTGTCATGAAGTAATGCAGCAAGTTCAACACTCTTATGACCAGATAGAAGGACTTCAGAAAATTAAACCTATTGAAACACAATCAGATTCTGAGTCATCACAGATCTCTAGAAAAGAGTCCTATCGGACATCAAAGCCAGATTTTGTGATCGACCACGCTCCAAGATATAGCAGTAGTTACAACAAGCCTTACGAAAAAAAGCAAATTAACTACGTATTAGTAGCGGGTGTTGCTGGTATTGCTCTATTAGGTGTTTTGATAATGCTTGTTGTGCCGTCAGGTCCACAGTCTATTGTTCGCCAAAATGTTGTTAGCATTTCTAATGATTCACCTACGCAAACAGAACAATTTACTTTGGCTTCAAGCGTTAGTAGTAAATTTCCAAGTCAATCAGTAGAACCGTCTGATGATGCCCAAGCATCAAGAATTCAAGCATTATTAAATGAATTTGAGCTAGCACTAGAAGGCGACCTAATTGCTGAACTTAAAGCTAGCAATATAGCATCCCAATCGTCTAAGCAGATAATTGATTTGTTTTTATCAGCAAAAAATAAGAAAGTTTTTTTACATGATTTTTCATGGAAAGCTACACCTAGTGGCTTTTATGGCGAGGGAGAATTCCTAACACGCTTTGAATTTCATGACCGTCAGCAATGGATTACACGTCGTGGAAAAAGCTCAATTACATTATCAGATGAGAACTCAAAACTTCTTATCAAACAATTCCACTTCGAAGATAACTTACACTAAAAATACACATGCCCTCTTCTGATACAACAAATGTACTTCGATTAAGTGAAGTATCATCAGTAGAACTTAAATCACTACTTGAAAAGTATGACTTACAACTCATCATCTCACCCCTTAACGAAGCTATCCCAGGTAGCTTCTGGGGTGATGAGGAAGCTGGCTTAATTCACAACAAGGTTTACGCTAGACTCGACACCCCTATCCACTCTATCTTTCACGAAAGCTGTCACTTTATCTGCATGACCCAAGCTCGCAGAGAACAACTCCACACTAATGCAGGAGGCACTCAAGATGAAGAAAATGCAGTGTGCTATCTTCAGCTATTACTTTGCAACGAAATAGGCGCTATAACCGCAGAGAAGATGATGGGAGACATGGATACTTGGGGGTATAACTTTATGCTAGGTTCTTGCAGGGCTTGGTTCGAACAAGATGCAAAAGATTCTAGCCAATGGCTAATCGACCATAAGATCATCTCAAACGATGAAACTCCAACATACCTGTTAAGGCAATAAAAAGCCGACCTAATAATTTCTCACTAAGCCGGCCTCGGATGTATCTTGTACTCAATAAAGCTAAACTTTTAAAGCCTTATCGCCTCTAGCAATACCTATACTGCCTGAACGAACGACTTCTATGATGTCTTGCTCACGCATTGACTCAATAAAAGCATCCAACTTATCGCTCTGGCCAGTCACTTCGATAGTAAATATATTTTTACTCAGATCGACAATCTTGCCACGAAAAATATCAGTAACCTGTTGAATTGAAGCAACACCTTCAGCATTCTTAGATTCAACTTTAACAAACATCAGCTCACGCGAAACATGCTTACAATCAGATAGATCAAGAACCTTAACTACTTCAATCAACTTATTAAGCTGCTTTATAACCTGATCAATAACCTGCTGACTACCAGTCGTCACCAACGTTAACCTTGAAAGCGTATCGTCATCTGTTGGGGCAACAGAAAGAGACTCAATGTTATAGCCTCTCGCTGAAAACAAACCCACTACACGAGATAAAGCGCCAGACTCGTTTTCCATTAATACCGAGATTATGTGTCGCATAGAGTTATACCAGAATCATTTCATTTTGCCCTGCACCAGCAGGAATCATTGGATAGACATTTTCTTCAGGATTCGTAATAAAGTCCAAGAAGTATAGACGCTGCTTATTCTCAGTAGCCTCCTTCAATGCTCCCTCTACATCTGCAGGATCTTTGATCTGAAGACCAATGTGACCATAAGCTTCTGCTAACTTTACGAAGTCAGGTAGCGAGTCCATATAAGACATCGAGTAACGCTTCTGGTAGAAAAACTCCTGCCACTGACGAACCATTCCAAGATAACCGTTATTCAGTGAAATAATATTCAGTGGTAACTGATATTGAAAGCACGTAGCTAATTCTTGAATACACATTTGGATGCTACCATCACCTGTTACACAACCAACGGTTGCATCAGGGTGAGCAATTTGAACACCCATTGCTGCAGGTAAACCAAAGCCCATCGTCCCCAAACCGCCAGAGTTAATCCAACGGTTAGGCTGATCAAACTTATAATATTGTGCCGCCCACATTTGATGCTGGCCTACGTCAGAACAAACATATGCATCGCCCTTAGTAAGCTTCCAAAATGTATCTAGAACATACTGTGGCGTTATAACTTCATCACCTTGCTTATAGGCTAGGCAATCCTGCTTACGCCATTCATTAATGATATCCCACCAAGCTGCATTAGCCGCTGGATCAGGCTTTTGACCGCGACTTTTTAACTCGGCCAATAAGTCAGTCAAGACACGCTTAACATCACCAACGAGGGGAACATCAACTTTTACATTTTTTGATATAGAGGCAGGGTCAATATCAACGTGAATAATTTTAGCGTTAGGGCAGAATTTTTCAATATTTCCGGTGACTCGATCATCAAACCGCGAACCGATAGCAACCACTAAGTCTGCCTTATGCATCGCCATATTAGCTTCATAGGTACCATGCATTCCTAGCATACCCACAAACAATGGATCTGTAGCAGGATAAGCACCAAGACCCATCAAGGTATTGGTTATTGGATAATTTAGCAGCCTTGCTAGCTCTGTAAGCTCTTCTGAGGCTCCAGAAAGGATTACACCACCACCAGTATAAAGAATGGGTGTTTTGGCCGCTAAAAGCACATCAGCAGCAGCACGGATTTGTGTAGGGTTTTCGTGGTAACTTGGATCATAAGAACGAATATTCACCGTCTCAGGATACTCAAAAACACACTTTTCAGCGCCACTAGTTAGATCTTTCGGGATATCAATAAGCACTGGGCCCGGTCGGCCAGTACTTGCGATATGAAAAGCCTTTTTAATTGTTGGCGCCAAATCTTCAATATTCTTAACCAAGAAGTTATGCTTCACGCATGGACGCGTAATACCAATAATATCTACTTCTTGAAACGCATCATTACCAATCATGTCACGAGGAACTTGTCCTGTGAAAACAACAAGTGGTACGGAGTCTAGGTGTGCATCAGCAATACCAGTAACCGCGTTAGTAGCGCCCGGGCCGGAAGTAACAATAGCCACACCTACTTTGTTAGTAGACTTTGCGTATCCTTCCGCAGCATGTATCGCCGCCTGCTCATGACGAACGAGAATATGATTAATCTCGTCTGCCGCTTTATCTAGCTCGTCATATAGGAATAAGACAGCGCCGCCAGGATAACCAAAAATAGTATCCACGCCTTCTGCCTTAAGACTTTCTACGAAAATCTTGGCTCCGGATAATTCCACTTGTTTTCTCCCTATATAAATACAAAACGTTGAGGATTCAATCTCACAATCAAATCCTGCAAAAGAACGACATAATAATATGCTTTAATATTTAAATCATCTCTATTATTGAATACCAATTAAAGAGAGCAATACTGTCGCACCAAATTTCAGACACAAAAAAGCCCTTAGAGCATGACACTCTAAAGGCTTTCTAGACTAAGTAATAAATCACTTAGATTTTAATTGGTGGCTACACCGAGATTCGAACTTGGGACCCCATCATTATGAGTGATGTGCTCTAACCAGCTGAGCTATGTAGCCGTTCTCTCAATCGAGGATGCGTAATATATAGATGCCACATTCCTCTGTCAATACTATTTAGACATTAAATCTAAAATGAACGACATCACCTTCAACCATGATGTAATCCTTACCTTCTAAACGCCACTTTCCTGCTTCTTTAGCTCCTGCTTCACCACTACACGCGATAAAGTCATCATAGCCAACCACTTCAGCACGAATGAAACCACGCTCAAAGTCAGTATGAATACGACCAGCACCATTAGGAGCAGTTGCACCGACATGTACAGTCCAAGCACGAACTTCTTTTTCACCTGCTGTGAAGAAAGTCTGCAAGCTCAGCATTTCATAACCTGCACGAATTACTCGATTCAAGCCAGATTCTTCCAAACCAAGATCTGCCAAAAACTCACGCTGATCTTCTTCTTCAAGCTGAGACAACTCTTCTTCCAAAGCCGCACAAACAACAACAAGCTCTGCACCTTCGCTCTTAGCAAGCTCGGTAACACAGTCAAGTAGAGGGTTATCTTCAAAGCCATCATCATTGACGTTAGCAATATATAACAAAGGCTTGATAGTAATGAGGTGCAATTCTTTCATTAGCACCTTTTCATCATCCGTTAATTCGAATGAACGTGCTGCCAAACCTTCACCTAAGTGCTCATATAAACGCTCAAAAAGCTCTTTTTGCTTCTCTGCATCTTTGTTACCACCAGAGCGAGCATTCTTTGCTGCACGAGCAATAGCCTTCTCAACAGCATCCATATCAGCTAAGGCTAACTCAGTATTGATAATCTCGATATCTGAAAGAGGATCAACCTTATCTTTAACATGAATAATGTCATCATTCTCAAAACAACGTACTACTTGCGCAATAGCATCAGTTTCACGAATGTGTGATAAGAACTTGTTACCAAGACCCTCACCTTTAGAGGCACCCTCAACCAAACCTGCAATATCAACAAATTCCATCGTTGTTGGTATAACACGCTCTTTAGGCTTAACAATTTCAGCTAGCGCATCCAAACGAAGGTCTGGCACTGGCACGATCCCAACATTTGGCTCGATAGTACAAAACGGATAGTTTTCCGCTTGAATACCAGCTTTTGTTAACGCATTAAATAATGTTGATTTTCCAACATTTGGCAAGCCAACAATTCCACACTTAAAACCCATTACCGTATCCTTAACTATTTAGTATGCAGCGTATTCATGGCTTTTTGCATGTCGCCACTAATAATCCGCTCAATTTCATCCGCTGCCGAATCAACACTTCGTTGGATTTCAATTTCATCCCCAACTGAAGGACGTGACAACACATAATCTGCAACTTTATTTGAATCACCGGGGTGTCCAATACCAAGCCTCAAGCGCCAATATTCTTTTCCAATTTGTGCATGCAAATCACGAAGACCGTTATGTCCACCATGTCCACCACCCGACTTGAGTCGAACAATGCCTGGTTCAAGATCTAATTCATCGTGAGCAATTAATACCTCTGAAGGAAGTATTTTGAAGAAGGATGACAGCTGCTTGACTGATAAGCCACTGCGATTCATAAATGTTGATGGTTTAAGTAGCCAGACAGTTGCGCCTGCTATATTAACCTTACAACATTCTCCAGAAAACCGACTTTCGGTTTTGAAGATACCAGAATAGCGTCGTGCGAGCTCGTCAACAAACCAAAACCCGGCATTGTGCCGGGTTTTGTCGTACTTAATACCAGGATTACCCAGACCAGCGATCAGTTTAATGGCTGAACCAGTCATAATTAGGCGCCTGTTAAAAATTACTTAGTGATTGTAGCAATAGCCAAATCATGATCTTCACCATGTGCTAGCTGAACTGACTCAACGCCTTCTGGTAGAGACAAGTCAGAGATGTGAATTGACTCACCTAACTTCAATGCTTCTACGTCAACTTCAACGAACTCAGGAATGTTGCCCGGTAGGCAATTCACTTCTAGGTTCATCATAGCTTTAGTTACTTTACCGCCATCCTGCTTAACACCGTAGCAAGCTTCTTCATTAACGAAGTGAAGCTGTACAACAACACTAATCTTCTCTTTTGCATTGATGCGAACTAAATCAGCATGCAAAACGACTGGACGTGCTGGGTGACGCTGAAGGTCACGCAGAATTACTTTTTCAGTAGTACCATCAAGGTTTAGATCGATGATTGAAGAGTAGAACTGCTCTTCCTGCAAGTTACGCACTAGCTGGTTCTCCGCTAAGCTTACAGAAACAGGCTCGCCTGCTCCACCGTAAACGATCGCAGGAATTTTACCTGTGCGACGTAGGCGGCGGCTCGCACCTTTGCCTGAATCTGTACGCAGTACAGCATCTAATTTATATTGAGTAGCCATGGAAACTCCAAGGAAAATGACCTTAAGTGGTCAGGGTAATAAAAAGCCGTTAGGTTCGCGACCAAACATTAACAGCCTACAAAAAATTATTCTTCACCAAACAAGTCACTAACTGACTGGTCTAGATTAATATGCAACATCGTATCTGCTAATACCTGAGCAACAGAAAGCTGGCGAATCTTACTGCACTGCTTCGCTTCATCAGATAAAGGAATCGAGTTACTAACAACCACTTCGTCTATTTCAGAGTTTGTGATGTTATTAACAGCTGGACCAGAGAATACTGCGTGACTTGCATAGGCAACCACTTTAACCGCACCCTTCTCTTTCAATGCTGTTGCTGCATGACAAAGCGTACCAGCGGTATCTACTAAGTCATCAATAAGAACGCATGTCTTACCTGCAACATCACCAATAATATTCATTACTGCTGATACATTTGGTTCTGGACGACGCTTATCAATAATCGCTAAATCAACATCACCAATAGATTTAGACAGCGCACGAGCACGAACAACACCACCAACATCTGGTGATACAACCATTAGGTTTTCATAGTTCTTACTTAGGATGTCTTGGCGCATTACACCAGAGGCATAAATATTATCAACCGGAAGGTCGAAGAAGCCTTGAATTTGATCAGAGTGCAAGTCGATGGTTAAAACACGATCAACGTGACTTGTAGAGAGCATGTCTGCAACTAACTTAGCAGAGATAGGTACACGGCGAGAGCGAACACGACGATCTTGTCTTGCATAACCATAGTATGGAATTACTGCAGTAATTCGCCCTGCTGAAGCGCGATATAGAGCATCTACCATTATCAGTAGCTCCATAAGACTATCGTTCGTTGGGGCACATGTTGGCTGGATTACAAAGACATCTTGACCGCGAACATTTTCTAGGATTTCAGCATGTACTTCACCGTCACTAAAGCGACTCAAAGTCATACGACCGAGTGGAACACCAACACACTCAGAAACTTCTTGCGCCAGTTCAGGATTCGCATTACCTGCGAAAATCATCATCCTGTTGATTTCGGACATGATTACTCTCTTTTCAAAATGACAAAAGCCTGCTCAAGGCAGACTTTTAATCAGAAAATATGGTTGGGTCGGTAGGGTTCGAACCTACGAATGCCGAGATCAAAACCCGGTGCCTTACCACTTGGCGACGACCCAATAGTGAAACTAATTTCTTTCTGCGTTTAGCTTCAACGCTTCCAAGAGCGGGGAATTATTCACTGCTTTAGCAACAAATGCAACCCATTTTCTTGGTACTTGCTGCATTACTGCAACAGCCTGTTGTTTACTCTCGAAACTGGCGAATATGCAACTACCGGTTCCTGTCATTCTAGCGGTAGAAAATTTGCTTAGCCACTTGAGTGAATCTTCAACTTCAGGATACTCTTTTCTTACTACAGATTCGAAGACGTTTTCGTTGTCTGCCGTAGGAAAGATGCGCATTCTAAGGACAGTCCTATTTCTTGTCAACAGTTTTGACGAAAAAAGTTTTGTAGTAGAAATAAACACGTTTGGATGTATCACCACGTACCATTTTTCAGGCAACGCTAGAGGGGTTAAATCTTCCCCTATACCTTCCGCCCAAGCACTAACACCTTTCACAAAGACAGGCACGTCGGCACCAAGGGTACGAGCAATAGATAAAAGTTCTTGCTCAGGAAGATTGCACTCCCACAATTGATTTAAGCCCAACAAAGTGGTCGCCGCATCAGAACTACCACCACCTATACCACCACCTATGGGTAAAACTTTGCGAACACCAAGGTCTGCCCCATACTGAGTACCAGTATAAGCCTGAAGCGCCCTAGCTGCCTTCACAATTAGATCATCTTCAGGCTCAACGCTAGCCAAACCTTCTACTCTATTGACCACACCATCAGGTCTACGCTTTAAAGTGACCTCATCTGAGTAATCTAGTAACTGAAATATAGTTTGAAGATTGTGATAGCCGTCATCTCTAACGCCAGTTATATGGAGAAAAAGATTCAGCTTTGCAGGCGCAGGCAGGTGCCAAGTAGTATCTAACGTACTTGCCATTTCTTTGCCAAGATCCGCACATTAACTTTATCTTGTTGACGGCTGATATTAACTTTCCCCGGCAACGCAGCAAAATCACCATCTTGATACTGAGAATAATCAATAACCCAACCTTCTTGAGTGATCTGAGTCGGGCGCCCAGCAGCATCAAGCTTAACCTTACCTAACGCATATTGTGGCGCCATGACACCTCTAACCCAATACGGCATACCATTTACTGGCATTTTAACGCGCATTTGATCTTCTAGTAGTCGTTCAGCATCAGCACCTTGATGAACTTTACCCTGAGCCTTTAAAACAGCTTTACCAGGACTTTGCTCTAGCTGAGCGAGCACTGTGCCAGTGATAGGGTTTTTAATTTGTAGCACGTATTGCTGCTTATTTTTTTGTAACCAGTTAAGACCAAACGTCCAACCATCACCATTAAATTTTAATGCTGCTCTACCTGTCATATCCCAAGATTGCATAGCCCCCATCTTTAACTGACGGCGCTCCCATGGACTTAGGGTCGGTGTAGTAGTTTGAGGTTTCGAAACTGCCACAATTGCTTCTGGAGCAATTGATTTCTGTGCAGAACAGGCAGCTATAGATAAGCCCACCGTAGCAATCAATGCTAGCGACTTAAATTGTTTCATGGGTATTCCTTCCTTGGTTATTTTATCTATTCGTTGTGTTGTTATTATATATCTATAATCTTTTTCTTAATGGACTTTAACTGCTCATCATTTGGATACTGCTCCATTGCACGAGCTAATAACGCAATCGCTTCCTTTCTCTGTCCCTGAGTAATAAGCACCTCAATCAGGTGTGTTGCGATTTCTGGATTGTCGGTTTTCTCATAAGCACTCATCAATAAAGCGACGGCATCATTGATTTTACCTTGTTTGAAGTATAACCACCCTAAACTGTCAAGAATAATCGCATCATTTGGTCGAAGCTCATAAGCCTTCAGTATATAAGCAGACGCATCATCTAAACGTTCAGTTTCTTCAAGCAACATATAACCTAAAGTATTAAAGGCATCAGCATCTGAAGGATTTCGTTCGATCATATCAATCAGTAGCTTTTCTGCTAGAGCGACCTCACCAACCACTTGGGCAGTCATCGCATACTGGTAATTCATGCGTCCATTATTACTATCTAACTGGTGAGCACGACGGTATGCATTAAGCGCACCTTTATCATCCTTATAACGAGCTCTTAGTCTTGCTTCTAAGCGCCAATACAGGAATTTTTGCTCATCTGAGTCAACTTTATTACGAGTTTCTGATAACCAACTCGTTGCTATATCTAAACTGTACTGTTCTACCAATAACTCAGAAATTCGCTGTTGCGCACTACTAAAGTAGTTACCACCCCCTACTTTACTATATTCACGAATCGCTTCATCCATCTCATTGCGACTTTCGTGGATCTCAGCAAGATAATGATGCGCGACACTCGCATAAACTACATTTTCTGCTAATGTTTTTGCATAGACTTCCGCTTGCGCAAATTGCCCTTGCGCTAAGCGCAAACCCACTAAAGATTTAAGTACTTCGAGATTTGTCGGTGTATTGACATATACAGCCTGTAATTGCGCTGTGGCACCTAACTCATCATCATTAAGCATCAATAGCCTTGCATACTCTAAACGAGTCATATCGTCTACATTAGGCCTATCAACCAACTGACGCATGATGCCTATCGAGCCTTCAATATCACCCTGCTTGTGAAGTACCTTACTACGCAAAATCAATAAGGACTCTTGCTCTTCTGTGGTTAACTCACCACTCAAGCTATTTAAACGACTAAGTGCAGACTCTGCTCCATGTTGCTTCAATGCTAAGCTTGCCAACTTTAACTGTGCCGCAGGAGAGTTATTATAAGATTTCACATACGCTTCAAAGGCATTAAAAGCCTGCTCTTTGTGAGACTCTAATGAGATTAACGAAGTAATAAATGATAGACCATCATGCCCTGCATCAGTAATGCGCTGATCAATGACAGATAACTCTGCAGCAGCATTTTCAAACTGGTCACTACGCAATAACAACAACGCAAGATACTGTCGAGCTTCAACTTGATCTTCACTTAGACTAACCCAGTGACGAGCATTAGCCACTGCAATTTCCAAATACTCAGTCTGGGCAGCCGTTTCCGTCGCAATTTTAGCTAGACCTATATCGGTACTACCCTGCAATATCTTTTCATAATGTAACGTCGCCGTTGCGTCATCGCCTTCTAGACGATACATCTCAGCTGCTAAGGTGTGGTACATTTTTTCATCAGGATGAACTGACGAAGCCATAGGACTAGAAGCCTTTTCAGCAACGACGCTAGTATCTACCAATGGTAGGTCGGTATCTTGGCAACCTGTGGCCGTTAGCGTTATGCCAGCGGTCATAAATATGGATAAGCATCGTACCAACAATTGTCTTTGCATGAATATCACTATCAAATAGTCCAATGTATTATTATTTAATTACGTTCATTTCTACCGTAAAGCCTCCAATAAAACCAGCACGTTTGAATGAAGTGATCAAAAAAGCTGCTAACTGGAAGCTTATTATTCACTACCACTGATCACATTGCCCAGTTTTTGGCCTCCTTATTTATTCTTTTATCTATCTATGCTCGCATTACTGAAAGTCTTCTTGTAATCCTAAGGCAGCTGTCAGAGAATCTACTCTCCTGATTGTTCGAAAGAAATTCTCTTCTGTATGTCAATTACTGTCATTGGTATTAACCACAAAACTGCACCCGTCTCAATTCGCGAGAAAGTTGCGTTCTCTGATCAGCAGTTACACGACACACTTGATGACAATTCATCACTTATTGATGAAAAAGTTATACTTTCTACCTGTAATCGTACCGAGATCTATGCAAACGTGGATGACAATACATCTGCTGAAGCACTGACTAACTGGTACATACAGCAGCATAACTTTAACGAAGAAGACCTCAAACCGTATATCTATCAGCTATCTGGACAAGAAGCCGTACAGCATGCATTCCGTGTCGCGAGTGGCCTTGACTCAATGGTATTGGGCGAACCTCAAATATTAGGGCAACTTAAAACAGCACTGAGAGTTGCAACTGAACATAAAGCTACCGGTGGTAAACTAAACCGCCTCATGCAGCACGCATTTTCTACGGCGAAAAAAGTACGAACCGATACCGACATCGGCTCTAACCCAGTTTCTGTCGCTTATGCGGCAGTCAGCCTAGCACGACAAATTTTTGGTGACTTAAGCAATCAGACTGCACTGCTTATTGGTGCAGGTGAAACGATAGAACTGGTTGGTCGACACCTGAAAGGCGCTGGTATTAAGCATATTATTATTGCCAATCGAAGCAAAGAGAACGCTAAAGCACTGGGCGATGCACTTGATGCCGAAGTTATTGATATACCCAGCATCAGCACTCATCTTGAGTTAGCAGACATTGTAATTTCCTCAACTGCCGCCCCTATTCCTATTATCGGTAAAGGAAGCGTTGAAAATGCACTCAAAAAACGTAAACACCGCCCTATTTTCATGGTGGATATCGCTGTACCGAGAGATATCGAGGCTGAAGTTGGAGATCTCAACGACATCTACCTTTATACCGTCGACGATCTTCAGTCTGTTGTTGATCAAAATATTGACTCTCGACGACGTGCAGCTGAAGTTGCTGAAACCCTTGTTAGCCAAGAAACAGACACATTTATGGGGTGGCTTAACGCTCAACATCAAATTGAGCGAGTTAAGCAGTACCGCAATAAATTAGAAGACTTTAAGCAGGAAACGCTTGCTAAAGCACAGAAGCAACTCAGAAATGGTAAAACTCCTGAGGAAGCGCTACAATTTCTGGCTCACACCTTAACCAATAAAATTGGCCACATCCCTACCCAGACCATGAATCACGCGGCTCATGCCGGTGACTTAGACACGCTACAAGCTGCTGTCAAAATACTTGGACTGGAAAGCGATCCCAAAGAATCAAAAGAAGATCATTAGTGAAACCATCAATTCTGCTCAAACTTGAAAACCTTAGTGAACGCTATGAAGAAATTGCCGTTCTGCTTTCTGAAAACGAAATCATTAGTGATCAAAACCAATTTCGTAAGCTCTCTATGGAGTACAGCCAACTAGAGCCTGTCGTAAATGAGCACAAACGTTATCTAGTGGCGACTGAAAACAAAGAAACCGCACTAGAAATGCTTGATGATCCCGAAATTAAAGAGCTTGCTCAAGAAGAGCTTAAAGATGCGGATAAAGAATTAGCTGCACTAGAAGTCAGTTTACAAGTGTTATTACTCCCTAAAGATCCAAATGATGATAGCAACATCTTCCTTGAGGTACGAGCAGGTACTGGTGGAGATGAAGCGGCAATATTCGCTGGTGATCTGTTCAGAATGTATTCGCGTTATGCAGAAGTTCGCGGCTGGCAGGTTGAGGTTATTAGCCAAAACATTGGTGAACATGGTGGTTACAAAGAAGCAGTATTACGAATTATTGGTAATGGTGCTTATTCTCGACTGAAGTTTGAGTCAGGCGCTCACCGCGTTCAGCGCGTCCCTGAGACTGAGTCACAAGGTCGAGTACACACATCAGCTGCGACTGTTGCGATCATGCCTGAAATTGATGCTGTTAAAGCTCAAGAAATTAAAAGCTCTGATATCCGTGTTGATACCTTCCGTGCCTCTGGTGCTGGTGGGCAGCATGTTAATAAGACTGACTCGGCGATTCGTATCACTCACCTACCTACTGGAACTGTTGTCGAATGTCAGGATGAGCGTTCACAGCATAAAAACCGTGCGCGTGCGATGTCATTACTTCAGTCTAGAATTCTTGAAGCTGAAAGACAGGTTCAACATAACGAGCAAGCAGAAGCACGCCGTAGCTTAGTTGGTAGTGGTGATCGCTCAGAAAGAATTAGAACTTACAACTACCCACAAAGTCGCGTGACTGACCATCGCATCAACTTAACACTTTATAAGTTGGATGAAGTTATTGCTGGCGGCCTAGATTCCATTATTGATCCGATCATCAGTGAGCATCAAGCTGACTTATTAGCAGCTATGGCAGAACAAGGTTAATTCAGTGCGAATTGATACTACATTAAAGGATGCAACTGCCCTTCTTGAAACTCATACATCGAGCCCTAGATTAGATGCAGAAATTCTCTTATCCCATTTTCTAGATAAGAATCGCAGCTATTTATTCGCATGGCCTGAGGTAGAACTTACAGAAAAACAACGACAAGACTTCAATCAGGCTTTAGTCAAACGAAAGGACCAATACCCTGTTGCTTACCTTACAGGCTACCAAGAATTTTGGTCTTTAATGTTTGCAGTGAATGAATCAGTACTCATCCCAAGAGCTGATACTGAGCTTTTAGTAGAGACCGCTTTAGAAAAACTAGCACCTATAAGTAATCCTCGTATTTTAGAGCTAGGCACAGGCTCTGGTGCAATTGCACTGTCACTTGCGTCAGAAAGACCTGATAGCGAGATCGTTGCAACCGACTTATCTTCTGATGCTTTGATTGTCGCACAGCACAATAAAGAAGCACTAAAAATCACCAACGTCAGTTTTTTACAATCTGACTGGTTTAATCAAATAGACCAAACTGATTTCGACCTAATCATTAGTAACCCACCTTATATTGATCCTCAAGATCGGCATATGCAAACGGGAATACGCTTTGAACCCTTAAGCGCTTTATGCGCCGAAGATAAAGGGTTAGCCGATTTGGCAACGATTACTAACAAAGCCTCAAAGTACTTAAAAACGAATGGATGGCTAATGCTAGAACATGGTTATGATCAAGGTGATATAACTACTGAGGGACTAAAAAAGGCAGGCTACAAAAATGCAACCTGCCTTAAAGATCTACCTGGTAATGACCGCATAACTATCGGTCAATTGACCAAATCTTAGTGACTTGTTAGTTCCAGCACTCATCTCGTGCTGCAGTACTTGTCCAAGCAGTATCAGATGAACTTCTCGCTTGCTTAGCCCCCGTATTAGACAATCGGAACCCATTAGCACATGCGGTATCTTGAGACTGAGAAGCAGTTGAAACAACCAGCGCTTCAACAATATAACTCACGCAAGGTGTGACACTATCGCCACTACACGTGGTAGTACCATCTGCGCCATAACCCTGCACCGAAGCTGTATAAAGCCCAGTTTCTGTTGTAACTGTTGCTCCAGTAAAACCAAGCCCGCCAGTACCGTTTGTAGCGACCGCATAACTTAAGTTTTGAACATAGTAACTTTCTTGTAGTTGCGCCAAGCGAAGCACTTCCGCTTTGGCTTCAGTGCGTTTGGTTTTTTGAACGTATTTCATATATGACGGCACAGTAATTGCGCTCAAAATACCCAGTATTGCTACAGTGATCATTAATTCGATCAGTGAAAATCCTTTATTTTTATTATTCACTATTTCACTCTCTATTATTTATAATTTTTTAGTTCACTAATACGTAAATTACGCTACCGAGCCGAGTTTAATGGTGGCACGTAAATAGCAACACCTGAGAGATGCTCTTTCTTTGCACCCGTTCCTTTGAGTCTTGATTCCGCCTCAATCTTATATAACTGACACGTGACTCCACCTGCAGAAGCCGTTGAGTTCGTAGACATTGCAACGCCAGTAGAAACAGAACAGGCAATATAATCAGTGAAACTAACCGTAGCGGTAGAACTTAAACTACCGCCACTCACTGCTTCATTGGGTAAGTCAGCGGCAGGAACAGCTTTGCTTTTACTAGGTAAAGTAAGTGCAGCTTCGTTCACATAGTTCATATTGGTCACCTTGCTCAGTGTCGACTCAGCACCTTGATAGACCAACATAGTGGCTAAGCTATTACCCGAAACCATTGTATTAGTGCTTGAAACCCTCACTGAGCTGACACTAACTATCGTCAACACTAATAAAATCCCTAACGCCCAAAGTAACACCACACCCTGCTGTTTTTTTCGTGATACGTATCTCATCTTAGACTCCTATAAAATAACATTGCGTAGTCTGACGGTTGCAGTAAAGACGGCACGTAAGTAACGGTCGTTAGTATTGATAGTTTCATCTTCTGAAAGCTGATAACTACGTGCGGCATTAGCGTTACCAACTGCCTTCAATGATCTAACTAGTACAGTAATATTTACACTGACTACTTCTTGCCAGCTAGTCACATCTGTAGAGTTTACGTAACGATCCGCTATCCCATCAGCATCTAAATCTTCACCATAAACAAATTGAATATTTTCAACGCCTTCTGCAATTTCTTCTGAAGCCGATGATCTTGATCCGCTGCAATTCAAGGCAGGTACTCCCGCCGCGTTATTGGCGACAAAAAACTGATTATAAATCTTAGCGGCATCACTCGATGCATCACCACCTAAGCGACATGTTTCAGGTAACTCGTTGCCCGCACAGTCTGTATTTAAACTATCATCACCCATATACACCACACCTAAGGTGTCACCAAAAGTCGTATTATTTGTCATTGCAGAGAACAAACTAGGCTCCATAACACTGTCTACTGAACCAGAACAACTAGTAGAACCAACCGCACCCTGAATAAATACATCATCAAATGGAGCAACTAAGTCAGACGAGTAACCCGCATGCTGAATGACATCAGTGAGCTGTTGAAGTACCGCACGTCCATTATCTTGTAACATTGAAACCTGATCAGTCGTAATGCTAGATTTCTTCCCGCTGATATAGACATAACTAATGCCAACAATGATAAATAGACCAAGGACTAATGCAATCATCAGCTCAAGAAGTGATAGACCCCGTTGTTTGAAAATTGTTTTTTTCATCATTTGATAACCGTGTTGATTACTAATTCACGAGGAACCGTAACGCTTCCGCTATTTTCTTCGCCCAGTTTTTGCTCATCCCAAGCCAATGAAAATGTAAGTCCATCATCACAACCGGCTGCACAGGTAATATTTAAGCTAGCATTACTGAGTCCACCTTTCATACCAGCAAAGGCATTCCCAGTTTTTCCGCAGTAAGCACTAAATAGATCGTAATTGGCCATATCTTCGGAAGAACATGTCGCGGTACTCAAACCACAGTTAGCCGCAGGAGCTAGGGAGCAATTTAACGTTGAGCTATCGACAACATAGTTTCCAGCAGAAACACCATTAGGGTTGCTTCGCATACGCTCTAGTAGAGCTTGAACATGATGGGCTGCTTGGTTTTTTGAGAAAGCTTGCTGATTACCTTTTAAACCAACGAACTGCATGCCAGCAACACCGACTAAGCCGATGGCGACAATCACTACGGCAACAAGAACTTCTATTAAACTGAAGCCTCGCTGTGACGAAGAATAATGCATTGTAATACTGCCTCTATTTTTATTTTTTAGGCTGAACCGACTATTACACTGGTGATATCGTGTGCGTTTTATTTTTAATATTTTAATTATTGTAACGAAAATCACACTTTGAATGGAAGTACCACCGATCAGAAGGCTCGGCGTGAGGTAGGGTTGAAGCAAATTGACTACTTAAAATACCCTTTACTATCAGCGATTGAACTCAAGTAATTTACCTGACCCACGAACATCCACATCATCTTTCTTGGACCAAACAACGTCACCATTTACGATGGTATTAACGACAGAGGAACGAAATTCATTACCTGAATAAATAGTCCAACCAGCGGTAGACAATACATCTTCGTTACGGGCTATGAACGACTCATCAATATCTACTAGCACCAAGTCTGCCCAATATCCCTCACGTATATACCCTCTATCCTTAATCAGAAATGTATCGGCCACAGAGTGACTTATTTTTTCAACAATCAACTCTAAGCTAAAAATTTGATCTTGAAAGTGTTCTAGAATTGCAGGCAAAGCCAACTGGGCTTGAGGCATACCAGCAGCTACTTCAAAGTAGGAACCTTGCTTTTCTTTAAGGGAATAAGGAGTGTGACCAGAGCAAATATTCGTAATATTATTATCTAGAAGCCCCTGCATCAGAGAAGCTCTATCAATATCAGATTTTATGGCGGGGTTATACTTAAGTAACGCCCCCTTCTGCTCGTAATCACTCTCAGAAAACGTCAAGAAATGACTACAAACATCAGCAGTTACTAAGCTATCGTGTCTTTTAGCGCTTTCAATTAGCTCAATCTCTTCAGTACAAGAGACGTGCAGTATATGTATTTGCTTATTTAATTTTTCGGAAATACCTAAGACAGCTTCTGTAGTATCAGCGCAAGATTTGGCACCTCGAATTACCGAATGAAATGGAATAGGTATATCATCACCATAAATCTGACGATAACTTTCTTCATTTTCGAGTACCGATGGCATATCATCGGCCTCAATCGCCACAACAACAGAAGATAAACCGACCAGCTCCTCAACTAACTGCAAACTATCAAACCGATAATAATCACTGACTCCAATCATCGATGCAAAAACGGCACAAATATGGCCTTTAATACTAGAATCTACATAAACACCCAAGTTTATAGGGTTTGCGACTTCATAAATTGCTAAGTTATTTTTTAAATTCGGTCGTAATTGCTCAAGCTGCTTGGCCTTGGGTAAACCAGTTTTTTGCTCGCTATTAATAGTGGGCAACAACATAACACTCGTTATTCCACCCGCAACAGCCGCACTAGTTTCAGACAAAAATCGCTCTTCACTAAAAGTGCTGCTAGCAAGACTAAACTGAGTATCAATCATACCTGGCAGTAAATACAGGCCTTTTGCATCAATAAAACGATCTGAGGATAAGTGACTTAAATTTGGGCTTATTTGTTCAATCCGACCGTCACGAATATAGACATCTGATTCAAAAATAACACCCTCATTCACCAACTGCGCATTGCAAATAAGTAAGGTAGTCATAATTCCCTTCTACTTGTTATGAGGAAAAAGTTTTCTCTAACAATTCAAAACTATAGGAATACATATTTTTTTCATCTGATGAAAAAACTTCGTGTCGTATTTGCTTCCAAGGGTAATTGGAATAATCGGGGAAGCAAGTATCCCCTTCTAACTTCGTTTGAATGTGAGTTAGATATAGACGATTTGCAATAGGCAAAGCCTGCTCATAAAGCTGCTGTCCACCGATGATAAACACTTCGTGTTCTTTATCGACTAAAGCTAAAGCCTCATCAAGGCTTGTTACCACATCACATCCAGCAATAACTAAATCACTTGAACGAGTTAACACGATATTTCGACGTCCAGGTAATCGCTTACCGATAGAGTCAAAGGTCTTACGTCCCATAATGATAGGACAACCCATTGTGCTTTTCTTGAAATATGCAAAATCTGCAGGAAGATGCCAAGGCATCGAGCCATTTAAACCAATGACTCGATCCTCTGCCATCGCAACAATCATCGAAACGATCATTTTACCACGCGTAAAGAAGGTCGCTTAGGCGGTGGTGTTGGTTCTGGGTCATCTGACCCAGTCACCTCTTCATCAGAATCAGAAGTAGGCAATAACTCAAACATCATACCTTCGCTATTTTCAGCAGCATAGATTGCACGTACTGCATTTATAGGTGCATAAATAGAGAAAGGCTTACCACCAAAACGTGCACTAAAACCGAGACAGTCATTATCAATCGCAAACTGCTGTACAGCACCAGGCGATATATTTAAGACAATCCGCCCTTCCTCAACATACTGCCGAGGAACTTCTACAGTAGGTAAGTCAGCATCAATCAAAACATGAGGTGTCATGTCATTATCGAGAATCCACTCGTAAATGGCACGCATCAAATAAGGGCGATTAGAAGTCATCATGGACGGATGTTTTTCTCAGCTTCAGTCAACGAGAATTGAAACATCTCACGAGAGAAAACACGATCCATATAGCGCATCAGAGGCTTTACGTCAGTAGCAGGCAAGTCGATACCGTACTTAGGCAAACGCCATAATACTGGTGCGATTGTGCAATCCACCAAAGAGAAATCATTACTTAAGAAGTAAGGCTTAATCGCAAATACGTCAACTGCAGATAATACGCCTTCGCGTAAAATACGACGTGCTTCGTCAGCTCTTGCTTGATCAGTACCTTCCATATCACGTAATAGACTATACCAATCTTTTTCAATGCGGTACAAAGCAAGACGTGAATGCGCACGTGTAACAGGATCAACAGGCATCAATGGTGGGTGAGGAAAACGCTCATCCAGATACTCCATAATCACTCGTGCGTCATACAGCACAAGATCTCTGTCTATCAATGTTGGTGCAGTGTTATACGGATTTAACTCTGCGAGATCTTCGGGTTTGTTATCCGGATCAATTTCTATAATGTCTACAGTGATGTCTTTCTCTGCTAACACTATTCTTACACGATGACAGTCTGCACAGTCAGGTAGTGTAAATAATGTCATCACAGAACGTCGATTAGAAACTGAACTCATTCAAATATCTCCTAGATCCAGAATACAAAAAAGGCTACCTCAAAACTGAGGTAGCCTCGGAATACTACAGCAAAACGTGATTAATGAATATCCTTCCAGAATTCTTTCTTAAGTAGATAAGCTACTATGAAGAAAACGAACAAGAATAATAACGTCAAAATACCATAATAAGTACGGTGTAGTTGAGCAGGCTCACCTACATAAACTAAAAAGTTAGTTAGGTCTTTAGCGAGTTGGTCAAATTCACCAACAGACATCTTACCCGGCTCTGCTAACTTCAATGTTTTTGTAACATGGCCATGACCGTCATCATGAACTTCAAGCTCTTGCATACCTTGCAACTCTTGGAGTACATGTGGCATACCCACATTTTCAAACACTAAGTTGTTAACGCCAAATGGACGACTATCATCTTTATAGAAACTTGTAAGGTAACTATAAATCCAATCACCACTCTTACGTGAACGTGCAACTAGCGATAAATCTGGTGGTGCGGTACCAAACCAATTTGCCGCATCCTTACTAGGGATTGCACTAATCATTAGTGAACCTGATTTACTCATGACATCATCTTCGTCACGCGTAAAGATAATTGACTTAATAGACTCATCGTCTAAGCCTAAATCAGTAGCCACTCGATTGTAACGACTAAACTTTAAAGAATGACAACCCATGCAATAATTAGCGTAGTACTTTGCACCACGCGCCATACTCAACTTATTATCAAGATCTACCTGAGCATCTTTTAACTCAACTGAACTACCAGCAGCATTTGCCACTGGAAATGCCGTTGCAAGTCCTAGCGTCAGAGTAGCAAGCAGTAATTTCAATGACTTCAATTTCATCCTGTCACCCTCGTTGGTACTTCTTTCTCTTTATTAAAACTTGATACGAACATTGGTAGGATCAAGGTAGACAATAAATAAACAAATGGAACTGTTAATAGCTGCCAGAAAATAGCAACACTCTCACCACTAAGATCAGCGTAACGCGTTAAATCCCAAATGATAGTAATGCCAAACAAAACTGCAAACCAAACAACGTAGTTAACTTTCATAGGGCGACTGTGTGCGTGAGTCACAGCAAAGAATAAGAAGTACACTTGAGTACAACGAATACCCAGCTCACCTAAGAATGGTGTAACTGCCTTAACACCCAAAACACCCAAAACTACGAAAGCAACACAGAACCAAACCAAATTAATGTAATGCGCCTTGTTACGGTAGCGAATTGATTTGATTGGGTTCTTATCGAGCCAAGGTAATACAAACAACACCGCGATAGCAGCGAACATTGCCAACGTACCCAAGAATGGGTCAGGCACAGCTCTAAGCACTGTATAAAAAGGTGTGAAGTACCAAACAGGCGCAATGTGCTCAGGCGTCTTTAATGGATTTGCTGGTTCAAAGTTAGGGTACTCTAAGAAGTAACCACCACCTTCTGGCATAAAGAACAATATTGCAAAGAAGACGATGAAAAAACCGACAACACCTACAATATCTTTAACCGTGTAGTAAGGGTGGAATGGAATACCATCTAATGGAATACCATTTTCATCTTTGTGTTGCTTGATATCAACGCCATCAGGGTTATTGGAACCAACCTGATGAAGCGCAACGATATGTACAAATACCAAACCAACAAGGATCAATGGTACTGCAATAACGTGGAATGCGAAGAAACGGTTCAATGTTGGATCGGAGATAACAAAGTCTCCACGAATTGTCTGAGAGACAATCTCACCAACATACGGAATCGTATTAAATAGATTGATGATTACCTGTGCACCCCAGAAAGACATCTGTCCCCAAGGTAGCATGTAGCCCATGAATGCTTCGGCCATCAACGCTAGGTAAATTAGCATTCCGATCAACCAAACCAACTCACGTGGTCCTTTAAATGAGCCGTAGATCAAACCACGGAACATATGCAAGTAAACAACAATGAAGAACATCGATGCGCCAGTTGAGTGCATATAGCGAATAAACCAACCGCCTGGCACGTCACGCATAATATGTTCGACAGATGCAAAAGCCAATTCAATGTCAGGCTTATAATGCATCGTCAGGAAAACACCTGTAACGATTTGCAATACCAAAACCAGCATAGCAAGCGAACCAAAGAAGTAGAAAAAGTTAAAGTTCTTTGGCGCGTAATATTCTGCAATATGCTTATTCCACGTATCTGTCAGTGGAAATCGAGCATCAATCCAATTCAGTAAACCGTTCATTATGCAGCTACTCCATCTTCGCCAATTCGAATTAAAGAATCAGTCTTATAATAATGAGGTGGCACTGTCATGTTTGTTCCAGCAGGTGAGCCTTTAATTACTCGCCCAGCAAGGTCAAAACGCGAACCGTGACATGGACAATAGAATCCACCTACCCAGTCAGCACCAAGATCAGCTGCCGCAACTTCTGGACGGTACGTTGGAGAGCAACCAAGGTGAGTACAAATACCTACCATTATCAAATACTGATCTTTGCGGGAACGATTTTCGTTAGTTGCGTACTCCGGCTGAATAGAAGCCAGTGACGTTGGATCTTTAAGTTTTGGATTTACCGTCGGTAATGCAGTAAGCATTTCGTCAGTACGGTTAACCACCCAAACTGGTTTACCTCGCCAAATAACACGAATCAGTTGCCCCGCTTCCACCTTGTCGATATCTACTTCAACAGGTGCGCCGGCCGCTAAAGCACGTGCACTAGGTGTTAATGAGCCAATGAAAGGAACTGCAATCGCGCCAACGCCTACAGCGCCGACGGCTGAGGTAGCACCAATAAGAAAACGTCTACGCTTCTTATCCACTCCGGTATCTGCCATTTTAATCTACTCCCAGATCTTAAGTAACTGTGCCGATAATTGTCATTCGGCGGAGACGCGTGGAAGGCACGATCGTCTCGAACAGGCGTGGCTGATAGCTAACAATGCACGCTGCAAATCGGAGTATACTCGCCCAACTTGCAATTCAGGTCAAGTCATAATCAGCTAGCCAACTACATTCGTTGAACTCTTTTAGGCTACATAAGTCCCTGACAACTCTTATATCATTACATAATCCAATGAATCCTTAAAAAACAACCACTTTTTGTGTTTATTTAAGGACATCCACACCAAAAGCCAACTCTTTCTGATATGCTAAAATCTGCACTAAATATATTGGAGGATGTATGGCTACATTAGAGCAAACAGGTTACCAAGGACTTTCTGAAGTCGTTGTCAATCATGTGGATAACGAGGCACCTATGAGGTGGCTCGAGAAAGGCTACAATGACTTTAAAAACAATCTAACACTTAGTTTATTGTACGGCGCTTTTATTGCAGCTATTGGTTTAATAATGACCTTTTCTGTAGAGCTATCTCCCAGTGTTATTCTTGGTTCAATTACTGGTTTCGTGATCGTTGGTCCCTTTGTGGCGATCGGTCTGTATGACATGAGTCGAGAAATGGAATTTGGTCGAGAGCCAAAACTTCATCACGCACTATCTGCATTAAGAAACAACACAGGAACGCTACTGACTTTCGCACTAGCACTCGGCTTCCTACATACCGTGTGGACTCGACTAACCGGTCTCCTAATAGGTTTGTTTTTCCAAGACTTAAACATTTCCAGAGGTAACTTAATGGAAATATTGAGCGAGCCTCAGACAATCCTATTTCTTGGAATATTTCTCCTTATTGGAGCAGTTATCGTCAGCTTTACGTTTGCTGTCACTGTTATCTCCATCCCAATGATTATGCATCGTAATGTAGACATCGTTAGTGCCGCCATTACGAGCATCAGAGTTGTGAAAAAGAACCCACGTAAGATGTTCACATGGGCTGCCATGATTGGCACGCTAATGCTGATTGGCATTGCAACGGGCTTCATTGGATTGATTGTTGTATTCCCTATCGTCGGACATGCAAGCTGGCACGCTTACCGTGAGTTAGTTGAACGTCCTGAGCATCGCATTGAAGAAAACGGCCCACTAGTCAGTGAGTAATATTTAAGGATCTTATTAGGCCTCCACTTTGGGGGCCTTTTTATTGCCTATTATTTATAGATATTTACTAACACCTAGGCCAGCCAAACAACTACTTACATACCTCATCCTCATACACCCATCAGAAGGCATCGACCCAAACAAGCCATACCAGAAGCCTCTTAATATCCGCTATACAACATAGATCGACCCTAGCAGGATCTGAAGCACTTATCCCAGAGCAACAACAACAACAACAACCCACAAAGCCACAAACAAAAAAGGCCAGTTGCATTACACAACTGGCCTTTTGGCATTAACAAATTAAGTTATTTCAATAACTACTTACTATTAGCAATAATATAGTTAACAGCCTCAATAACTTCTTCATCTGACAGTGTAGGGTTACCACCCTTTGCCGGCATAGCGCCTTTACCCTTTAGAGCCGAGGCATGCAATGCAACTACACCTGTTTCTAAGCGAGGCGCCCATGCAATTTTATCTCCAATTATTGGTGAATTAGCAGCACCAGTATCGTGACAAGCGAAGCATGATGATTTGTAAGTAGACTCACCCAATGCTGAGGCAACCACGGTATCAAGCTTAATTGCAGCAACCTCTACCACAGGAGCTTCTACATCAGTAACTGCAGCTGTCGTATCAGCCACTTCAGCGGTTGCAGCAACCTCGATCCCAGCGGTACTAAGCATATCTGCTACCGCCGCATACATTTCTTCATCTGTCAGACTTGGATCACCACCACGAGCAGGCATACCACCCTTACCTGTTATGGCGCTCTGAACTAGGGAATTCATATCACCCGCCATTCTAGTTTCCCAATCTGCTTTGGCACTAGCTTCTAACTTAGGCGCATTCGCCAAACCAATGGAGTGACAAACTGCACAAACACGCTTAACCGTATCGCCACCTGCTCTTGCAGCACCAGGCTCCGCAGCTTCTTTTTTGATCTCAACATTACCGATAGGCTCTAGCGCAACTATCATCTGCTTTTGAGCGGGCGTTGCCTCAGCGACACCATGTGACTTTGGCGATGGACTAAAGATATAGAACAACCCAACAATCAAGACTAAAGCGATCTGCACCCAAAAGACTCGGGGTAATTTTTCGTGAGAACCAGCCATGGCTTCCTCCAGTTAAAATATTAGTTTTCGGTATAACGAAGAGCACCTACGTCAGGTTATCTTGCCGACGTTTAGTATTCAGTTTTATATATAAAAAAAATGCAATAAAGGCCATGATAAACCACTGCATTGCATAACCCATATGCTTACCAATCTTGCCAAAATACGGCTGCCACTCCCGAACATAACCTTGAGGCGATTCAGGTGACAGTTCAATCATAATAGGCAGTATCTCTACACCTAGTTGAGTGGCAAAAACCGACGGTTCAAATGCTTGAATAACCGACGGGTAATTAATTTCATCTTCTTCAATGCGCTCAGCTAACTGAATCGCATTGGATGGCGTTTTAATCACTCCATCAATACTAGCCACTGCTTCAGTGACAGCAATATCTTGAAACTCATCGCGACGCCCTAAAATCGGTATCCAACCACGATTTATCATGACGACCTGCTGCAAACCATCAAGAAAAAAAGGCGTTAACACTTGATAACCTGACCGTCCCTTATTCGTTTTATTATCCCAAAGGTACTGACGACCATTATCAAATCGCCCCACCAACCGCGCTGGTCGATACACTTCATCTTTAAGTGTGCTGAGATCTGATTCGTTGATCAACAGCGGCGGTTTAGCAATAGCATTAACAACGCCCTGCTCAATACCACGCTTTTCATCTGCTCGATTTAACTGCCAGTTACCGAGCATTATCAACACAGGAAAAACAACAAGGAAAGCTAGCGATGGAATAAGTGCTGGTTTGAATACAAAATTAAAGCGCGCCATCTGGCTGTATCCACCCCATCCAATATGAAAACATCAGAAACATAAACAGTAAGATTGACGCTCCAATCCGCATTGTTAATGCCTTAAGCATTCGACGTGAACCCGATGGGTCTTTCATCATGTAATACCCTGCAGAACCAAGGCTATACAAGATAAATACAAAGAAGCACAGCACCACAACTTTTATCAAGATAATGCTCCCAAAATCTTATTCAATAAGTAAAACGCCAAAGTAAGCTGAACTCTACCAGCACTTTAGCGTTTTACAACAGCAATTTAACTTAGACGAACCAGTAAACGTAGATGAACAAACCAAGCCATACGACATCTACAAAGTGCCAGTACCATGCGACAGCCTCAAATCCGAAATGATTATCTGCATCAAAATGACCGCGAATAACGCGCATCAATATACAGATCAGCATGATGGTACCCAAGGTGACGTGCAACCCGTGGAAACCAGTCAGCATATAGAAGGTACTACCATAAATCCCAGAGGTCATCTTTAGGTCAAGGTGACCATAACCTTCGGCGTACTCTGCAACCTGCAAACCCAGGAACAGAACCCCTAAAGCAATCGTAGCCATCAAACCGTAAATAATTTGATCACGCTTACCATTATAAAGCGCCCAATGCGCCCACGTTAGCGTCGCACCACTAGCTAGTAACAGCATCGTATTTAGTGCAGGGATTTCCCACGCATGAATAACAGCCTTTGGAACAACGAATGCTTCTGGTTTAGGCATTTCAATGAGAGGCCATACGGCTTTAAACTCAGGCCAGAGCAACTTCCCCGTCCACATGTTATTGCCTTCACCGGCCAACCAAGGCACGGAGAATTCTCTTGCGTAAAATAACGCGCCGAAGAATGCAGCAAAAAACATAACTTCAGAGAAAATAAACCAAGCCATACCGATACGGAAAGACTTGTCTACTTGTTTGTTATAGAGACCAGATTCACTTTCATGAACCACCTGCCCCATCCAACCAAACACCATGAATAAAATTATGACTAAGCCGAGTATCATAATACCCGTACCCATAATTCCGCCGTGCAGCGAGCTCGCAAAACCACCAAGCATAGCGGCCATCCCCACTGACCCCACTATTGGCCAATAACTACCTTCTGGTACGTAATACTGATCTTTAGACTGCATTTATTTCTCCTACACTCATCAATGCTTATACGTTATGCATCTGGTTTTATTCTGAAAAAGTTGTACGAAAGTGTGATGTTCTGAACATTGCCATCCAAGTCTGGCTCAACCACAAACCGAACCGGCATTTCTACTGGCTCATGCGCCTTAAACTCTTGACGAGTAAAGCAGAAACATTCCAATTTTTTGAAATGTGTTGCAGCCTGACTTGGCGCAACACTTGGCACCGCTTGACCCACAACAAACTCGTTGGAACGGTTTTCTGCCAAGAACATCATGGTGTAGACCTTCCCAGGAACAACATCCATATGACTGACTTTAGGCTTGAAGCTCACTGGGAAACCAGCAGCAACAGACGCTGTAAAGCCAACCGTTACGATGCGGGATTCATCTACCTCGTAGACTGACGTATTTTGATAACTACTATTCGTCGTCCGACCATTAAAACCAGTAACATCACAGAGGATGTCATAGAGCGGGACTAATGCGAACGCAAAACCAAACATGGCCAGCGGTATCATCACCAACTTAATCCAAAAACTTTTTGTTACTGGTTTTGTCTGGGCCATTAACGTCCTGAAAGCATCAAAGTCATCGTAAATATGCCAGCAACAACAGCAAAGAAAATCACTGCCGTTATCGCTGCACCGCGTTGTTTCCGTTTAGTATCAGACATTACAGTCCTCACTTAGTGATTATCGCCAGTGTGACTAGACTCTTTAAGAATCAACTCACGTGATGGCTCTTCGTTAAATGTGTGGTAAGGCGCTGGCGTTGGAAGTGTCCACTCCAACCCTTTTGCACTTTCCCAAACACGCGCTTCCTTCACGACTTTGCCATTACGAATACAATCAACAACGATGTAAGCCAATAGCAAGAAAGACAGACCGAATGCGAAACCACCTAAACTTGCGATCAAGTTAAAGTCCGCAAACTGAAGACCATAATCAGGGATACGACGAGGCATACCTGCAAGACCTAAGAAGTGCATTGGGAAGAACAAAACGTTGACCGAGATAACTGCCCACCAAAAATGAATCGTCGCTAATTTCTCATTAAACATGCGACCACACCACTTAGGTAACCAGTAGTAAACACCCGCAATAATTGAGAATAGCGCCCCACTAACTAATACATAGTGGAAGTGAGCAACAACGAAGTACGTATCATGGTATTGAATATCTGCTGGAACGATTCCCAACATAAGCCCTGATAAACCACCGATAGTGAAGAGAATGACGAACGCGACCGCCCACATCATGGGGATCTCAAATGACATCGAACCGCGCCACATGGTTGAAACCCAGTTAAAGACTTTCACCCCCGTTGGCACAGAGATCAGTATAGTCGCATACATAAAGTACATCTGGCCCGCTACAGGCATACCGGTTAGGAACATGTGATGCGCCCAAACGACAAATGACAAAATAGCGATAGAACCTGTTGCATAAACCATTGAGCTATAACCAAATAGCGGCTTACGGGCAAAGGTCGGGATGATCTGCGAGACAATACCAAATGCTGGCAAAATCATGATGTAAACTTCAGGATGACCAAAGAACCAGAATATATGCTGGAACATAACTGGATCACCACCACCTGCCGCATCAAAGAAACTAGTACCGAAGTTACGGTCAGTTAGCATCATTGTTACCGCACCGGCTAGTACTGGCATCGCTGCAATCAGCAAGAACGCTGTAATAAACCATGTCCATACGAACAACGGCATATCCATCAACTTCATGCCGCTAGCACGCATATTCATTACTGTCGCAATGATGTTGATTGCACCCATGATAGATGAGAAACCTAACATGTGAATCGCGAAGATGAAGTAGTCAGTACTATCTGGCGCAAACGTTGTTGATAACGGTGCGTAGAAAGTCCAACCAAACGCTGGTCCACCACCCTCCATAAACATCGTGCTTAATAGCATCGCACCCGCAAAAGGCAAGATCCAGAAGCTCCAGTTATTCATACGAGGCAGTGCCATATCTGGCGCTCCAACCATCGTTGGAATCTGGATATTAGCCAAACCAACAAACGCTGGCATGATCGCCCCAAACACCATAATCAAACCGTGCATGGTCGTCATTTGGTTAAAGAACTGTGGCTCTACAAACTGTAGGCCCGGCATAAATAGCTCTGCACGAATAACCATCGCCATCGCACCACCAATCAGCAGCATTCCAAATGCAAACCAAAGGTAGAGATAGCCAATGTCTTTGTGATTGGTCGTTTTGACCCAACGCATTAAGCCCGGCTCAGGCCCATGGTGATGATCTTCGTGATCATGGTGCGTATCAGCATCAATATCAGTTGTCGTTGTTGCCATGTCAGTGCCTCCTTATCGTGCAGACTTAATCTGTGCGGGTTGAGTGATATCACCTGTATTATTACCGAACGCGTTACGCTCATAGGTGACGACTGCCGCAATATCACTATCGCTTAACTGCTTACCAAATGCTTGCATCGCAGTCCCTGCTTGACCATTTAGAATAATGGCGATATGCGCTTCTAAGTTTTCTGGCTGAGTAGTAATCGCACTGCCTGCCATTGCTGGGAACGCACCTGGCACACCGGCACCTGTCGTACCGTGACATGCTGCACAGTTAGTACTATAAACTTCCTGCCCTCGAGTCATTAGCTCATCCATACTCCACTCTCGGTCACCCGAAGCGGCAGCAGCGGCTATCTCTGCTTTCTGCTCATCAACCCATATTGCATAGTTTTCTTTAGACACCACTTCAACGACGACGGGCATAAAGCCATGATCTTTACCGCAAAGCTCAGTACATTTACCTCGGTAAACACCCTCTTCTTCTATATAAGCCCATGAGTCATTAATGAAACCAGGGTTTGCATCTTGCTTAACCCCCAACTCACGCACCCACCAAGAGTGAATTACGTCATTAGAAGTCATTAAGAAACGAACACGGGTGTTAACAGGAAGAACCAATCGCTTATCTACGTCTTGTAGGTAGTGATCATCTGTATTACGAATTTCAGCATTTTTAATACCGTCACGACTCTTCTTACTTAAGTTACTAAAGAAGCTCACGCCATTATCGAGATATTCATACTGCCACTTCCATTGATAGCCAGTAATTTTGACTGTCATGTCCGCTTTATCAGTATTTTCGAGGTCAATCAAAACCCTAGTTGCAGGTACTGCAATCGCTATCAATATAGCCAGCGGCACTGCGGTCCAGATTAACTCAATGGTAGTGCTTTCATGGAAGTTAGAAGCAACTGCTCCTTTAGACTTACGATGGTAGATCATTGAATAGATCATGACACCGAACACGATAACCGCTATCCCCACACAGACCCAAAATATGGTCATGTGTAAGCCGTATATATCACGACTTATTGGTGTTACCCCTTTAGGGAGATTCAAACCATATTCAGCAAATGCTGACCCTGGCACTGCAAGCAGTGGCAAAATCAAAATTTTGAATAAGGTCGCGAAGAATCGGTTGTTCAACATATAGCCTCCTCCAGTATCGACTCATAAAAAAATCCGTTCTATACGGATTAATATATCGAAAGTTTCGTAAGTTGAGATTTCAAAACTTTTGTGAGTATTACTTGCGCGACCTACCCGGATAAAAAGACGAAGTAAACCAATTACGACCTATAGCTAAAAGAAGCATTAAGACAATAATTTGCGCAAATAATTCTCTAATATTTTCACAGTCTACAGTCAAGTTAGAAAATTTACTAGCACCTATTACAAAAACTAAACCCTTATAAAAAACTTCAATTAGTCGAAGTAATAATGCGGCCAAAATGGTTATTTTAGTAGGGTAACAAACTTCGGTATAAGCTCATGACCCTTGATGAAGACCCCGTGAAAAACTTAGATATACTTACATTAACTCTGCCCATCCCGAATACACAACACCACTAAAAGTCGCATTTTTTTGACCCAAGTCTTAATAATACTTAAACCTTATACCTGTTTGTTGCATATGAGATTGAGATACCCTGCCTGACTAGAATATTATGGACACCCACTTTGCGTGCCAGATCAACAGGACCCTATTTTACTTAAAAGACCGTGAAAACACAGCAAAGTGCGGAGAGACACAAAACTATTAACAATAGGAACTGAAAAGCATCTGCGCTAGTATCAATCACTCAATTAATAGAGAGGGGAAATAAACTTATGGCTATGGCTTCAGGGAAGAAAACACTAATTGGTCTCATTGCAGTATTTGTTGCACCGATAATACTTGGCAGCTTGGTGTTTTTAAACGCTGACCGCCTTGGCTTAAGCGTTGAAACCACTAACTACGGCACACTTGTCAAACCTCCCGTCAATCTTTCTGTTGAAGGCGTTTTAGTCAACCAGTCACCCGCAGACGTTGAAGCATTAGTTAGAAACAAATGGACCCTGCTGTACATTACACCAAGTGACTGCGGTGAAGCCTGTGAAGCTAGACAAGCACTAATGAAGCGTATGCGACTTTTAACCAATGAAGACATGCGACGACTACAGACCGTAAGCGTTTACCCTCAAGCACCATCAAATACCGCAGAACTAACCAGCAATTATTCTAAGATGAAGATTGCCATTGCAGACGAGAAAGCTAGTGAGTTTTTGAAACAGTTCCCTAAGTTTGATGAGCACCCAATCTATGTCATTGACCCTTTAGGTAACCTGATGATGTATTACACGGGTGACTCTCCAGACATTAAGCGCATTATGAAAGATTTCAAGCGCATACTTAAATACTCTCAGATCGGTTAATTAATGACTAATTCAACACTCCCAACACTCAACGACTTTCTCAAGCTCTGTAAATTGAAGGTGGTTGCACTCATTATGCTGACGGCAATTGTCGGCATGTATATGGCAACAGATGCGTTGCCACCAATACAATTGGTAATACTCGCATCAATTGGTATCGCTTTAGCTTCTTGCTCAGCCGCTGTTTTCAACCATGTCGTTGATCAGCGTATTGATACTATCATGAAGCGCACTAAAAACCGCCCAATGCCAGAAGGCAAAGTAAACACTAAGCAAGCAATTATATTCGGTGTCATTATCGGAGTAATAGGCTTAGGTATATTGGCGCTTTGGGTTAATGTGCTGACCGCAACGCTAACCTTCTTTGCGTTGATAGGTTATGCAGTTGTTTACACCATGTATCTTAAACGTGCCACACCACAAAATATCGTCATTGGTGGTGCAGCAGGCGCGGCTCCACCAGTGTTGGGCTGGACATCTATAACCAATCAAGTAGAGCTTGATGCGTTGCTACTCTTTTTGATTATCTTTATTTGGACACCACCACACTTTTGGGCGCTAGCGATACACAGACATGCTGAGTACTCTAAAGTTGATGTACCGATGCTACCAGTGACACATGGCCGCGCGTTTACTCGCTTACAGATACTGCTTTACACCATCATTTTGTTTATCGTTACTTTAGTCCCTTACTTAGTCGGCATGTGTGGACTTATTTACTTAGTCGGCGCTGTAGTACTGGGTATTGGTTTTCTATATTACGCCGTTGAAATGCTTAGAAAACCTAATGATGAAAAGCTTCCAATGAAAACATTTGGCTACTCAATCAATTATTTGATGGTGCTATTTGTGATTTTATTGGTTGATCACTACTTCCCTTTACACCTTAGTCAAATACTTTAGGAGTTAACCTCATGGAATTTTTCAATGCGATAAAAAGTGTCATGGCCGCTTTTGTAGGCGTACAGAAAAAGAAAAATTTAGAGGATGACTTTACGAAGAAGAGCGCAACCCCTTTCATTGTGGCAGGGGTGCTAATGGCTATTATTTTTGTTGTTTCTATTTACACAGTAGTTCAGCTAATTTTACCTTAAAGGCAAGTCAGCTTTGCACTCCAAATACTGCTGCGATCTAGCTCAGAATCTTGAGCTATTTCAGCAATGGTTTTCTTCAATTCAGGGTGTATCACATCCGCAGCTATTTCAGCTAATGGGTAAAGCACAAAAGGAAACTTCAGAATCTCTGCGCGAGGCACATCCCTTTTAGGTTTTAATATCTCATCACCAAATAAGAGTATGTCTACGTCTACAGTGCGGGACACAAACTTCTCGCCATTGCGTACTCTATTTTGCTTACGCTCTAAGTTCTTCAAGTAAGCCCTCAATTCGTCATAAGGCATCACTGTATCGAAGCCTGCAGAAAGATTGATAAAATCATCTCCGACAAAACCTTCCGCCTTTGACTCATAAGCTTTTGAAAAAACGATATCTGGAAAATCCTTACGTAACTGCTGAACGCATGCACAGATATGAGTATCACGGTCGATGTTACTACCAATATCTACATATACCTTAGTCATTCCGCACTCCCTTTAGCTAAACGCTCAATAATTACGCCGACTTCTTGGGAGCCACTGACCGCTACTGGCTTACCCAAACTGACTTTCACCCAAGGCAGTTTCATATCTGATAGTAGTAGTGCCGCAATCTGCTCAGCCAACGTTTCAACTAATTGAAACTCACTATTCATTACGAAAGTTTCTACTAACTTTGCTGCTTCTTTGTAATTTAGGGTGTATTGAATATCATCCGTTTCTGCGGCAGGACGATTGTCCCACCCCATATCTAAATCAATTCGAATCTGCTGGCGAATCTTACGTTCCCAGTCATAAATCCCAATACAAGCATCAACCCGCAAGTCACGAATGTAAACAATATCCACGTGAAATTCCTAGTTAAGTAATAACAACAAAAGCACTTAAGTCTGCGCTTCTAAACGAGTTACATTTTGGTAGCCTTTCGGTAACATTTTACCGCGCTTACCACGCTCAGCAACGTACTCTTGGAGCTCTTCGCCAGAGATTGCTTTATGCTTCTTACCAACGTGAATAATCAATTTCGCATCTGCAGCCAAGGCAACCACTGACACAACCGACTCTTCGCCAGCCTTCAACTTCGCTGCTGGGATATTGATAATTTTATTACCCTTACCACGCGCTAATTGAGGTATCTCAGCCACATTAACAACTAGCAAATAACCAGCACTTGTAACCGCAGCAATATAACCATTTTCAACAGAAGCAATTGGACTTGGATCTAATAATTTAGCACCCTTAGCTAAGGTAACAATCGCCTTACCAGTTTTGGTACGGCTAATTAAGCCATCAAATTGACAAACAAACCCGTACCCCATGGTACTTGCCATTAATAGATACTGCTTGTCCGGACACATCAGTGCTTTCTCAAACAAGGCATTTGCAGGTGGCGTAAAGTGACTACTCAATGGGTCACCCTGACCTCTCGCCGAAGGTAAAGCATGAGCAGGTAGAGAGTAACTTCGTCCGGTACTATCCATCAGTACAACTTGCTGATTTGAGCGCCCGTAAGCAGAGTCACAGAAACTATCACCCGTTTTATAACTTAATGATTCAGCATCAATCTCATGACCTTTTGCCGCTCGTATCCAACCCATTTTAGATAAAACAACCGTAATCGGCTCACTCGGCATTAATGCTGCTTGATCAATTTGTTGAGCTGCTTCACGCTGCTTCAGTGGTGAACGACGATCATCACCATACGTTTCTGCATCTTCTCGTAACTCAGTACGGATTAAGTCAGACAGTAGCTCTGGCGAACCTAGTAAACCCTCAAGGTAATCACGCTCATCTTCAAGCTCATCCTGCTCAGCTCGAAGTGTAAACTCTTCCAGTTTCGCCAAATTACGTAGGCGAATATTAAGGATAGCTTCCGCTTGAATCTCTGAGATATTAAAGCGAGCCATCATCACTGGCTTTGGCTCATCTTCTGTACGAATGATCTCGATTACTTCATCAATATTTAGATAGGCGACTAACAAACCTTCCAAAATATGTAAACGATCTAACACTTTCGCTAAACGCCACTCTAGACGTTTAGTTACTGTATCTCGTCTAAACGACAACCACTCAACCAACGTTTCACGAAGATTGCGAACACGTGGGCGACCATCCGTGCCAATCATGTTCATATTGACGCGGTAGCTTCGTTCAAGATCAGTACTAGCAAATAGGTGTAACATAAGCTGAGCTATATCCACACGATTAGAACGCGGCGTCACCACTAAACGAGTCGGGTTTTCATGATCAGACTCATCTCTTAAGTCAGAAACCATTGGCAGCTTTTTGGCACGCATTTGTTGTGCAATTTGCTCAAGTACTTTACTACCCGATGTTTGATAGGGAAGATCGGTGATGATGACATCACTCCCTTCCTTCTCCCAACGTGCACGCATGCGGACACTACCACCGCCCTTTTCATACATCGCCATCAAGTCTTCACGAGGCGTTATTATTTCTGCAGCCGTTGGATAGTCAGGCCCCTGAATGAATTCACAAACTTCTTCTAAATCAGCATCAGGATGGTCTAACAGGTGTAAACAAGCAGATACAACTTCACGTAAGTTATGAGGTGGAATATCTGTCGCCATACCCACTGCGATTCCAGAGCCACCATTCAATAAAATATTAGGTAATCTTGCTGGCAATAACGCTGGCTCAGACAGAGTTCCATCAAAGTTTGGATTCCAATCAACCGTCCCTTGACCCAACTCTTGTAATAATACTTTAGCGTAAGGCGTTAGACGTGACTCGGTATAACGCATCGCTGCGAAAGACTTCGGGTCATCTGAAGAACCCCAGTTACCCTGACCGTCAACTAGCGGATAACGGTATGAAAACGGCTGAGCCATCAATACCATTGCTTCATAGCAAGCACTGTCGCCATGCGGGTGGAATTTACCCAACACGTCACCGACCGTACGGGCAGACTTTTTATGCTTAGAGGCAGCCGATAGACCAAGCTCAGACATCGCGTAAATAATACGTCGCTGAACAGGCTTAAGCCCATCACCAATATTTGGTAAGGCTCGGTCCAAAATAACGTACATGGAATAGTCCAAATACGCTTTCTCTGTATAATCTTGTAACGCTAACTTTTCACCCATAATCTATACAGCTTCTTACTTGTTGTTATTCGGTAGCCACGCCATTGCGAATTGGCTAAGGTGAGTTTTTTTAGATTCACTCAGGTAGTCATGCAATGTATCACAACCTTTCTGATACTCACTATTATTTAGTTCGCCTTTTGTTAGCTCTAAACGCTTACTAATCAAGAAGCTATTTAATGCATCCGCATCACAGGCATGACTTAGCTCAGTCAACTCTCCGTGCTGATAACACTCCAAAATATTAATACGCTCTAAACCAATGGCACTCGGCAAACTTAGTACTGAGGCCAGCTCTGACAAAGGTAATCGTCTAGCTTCATGATAGCCAGATAACTCAGTACTCAAGGTTGTATGAACAATTGAATCAATTGACAATTGATCAAATATTGCTGGGCAAGTAATGCCATGTTTCAAATATCGGTAAGCCAATACCGGACGGTCAAAATTATCACCATCCCATGACACCAACTCTGAGGCAGTCTCCATCAACTCAGCAAGGCGCACTAACAACTCATGCTCAGTACCTTCGGAAATAGAGATAACGCTTACTTCACCATTATCAGCCTCTACCACAACAGATGCTGAAACAATTTGGTATTGATACAGTGGCAAACGCTCAGTACCACGCTGTTGATTATGCAGGTGCACCATGGCCTTATAAACCCCTTCATCAGCGAGGTCGCCCAAATTATAAATTGCGCGCCCTGCTTCTACATCGGGTACAGCTGCAATAGCTAATGCTAAACGTGTCATGAAGGAAAAACTCCTGTTGAAATATAACGATCGCCTCGATCACAAATAATACTTACGATTGTGGCGTTTTCCACCTGCTCAGATAACTTCAAAGCAGCTACAACACCACCGCCCGATGAGACACCACAAAAGATACCTTCTTCTGTCGCCAATCGACGCATCATTATCTCAGACTCAAGCTGTGTAACATCCAACAACATATCCACTCTTGATGGGGCATATATCTCTGGTAAGTAATCACTATGCCAACGGCGTATCCCCGGAATAGAATCCTTATCAGTTGCAGGCTGCACACCAACAATTTGTACATTTGGATTTTGCTGTTTGAGATAACGAGAATTACCCATAATGGTCCCCGTTGTTCCCATTGCACTAACGAAATGAGTCACTTGACCTTGGGTGTCTCGCCAAATTTCTGGCCCTGTGGACTCAAAATGACTCAAAGGATTATCGGTATTTGCAAACTGATTTAACACTTTACCTTCACCAGCTGCCTGCATAGTCATTGCAAGATCGCGCGCGCCTTCAATGCCTTCTTTGGCAGATACAGAAATAATTTCTGCGCCATAAGCTTTCATGGAGGCACGACGTTCCTCACTCATGCTTTCAGACATGATGAGCTTCATCTTATAGCCGCGAATTGCCGCAACCATTGCCAAAGCAATTCCAGTATTTCCGCTAGTCGCTTCAATCAAGCTATCACCCGGTTTAATTTCACCGCGAGCCTCAGCTTGTTTAATCATACTCAATGCTGCTCGATCTTTGACTGAGCCACCCGGATTATTGCCTTCTAACTTAACTAGTAGCGTGTTATTAGTGTGACCTGGGATTCTTTGTAGGCGCACTAATGGCGTGTTACCAACTAATGACTCTATCGTCTGATAGTCCATACTTACCCCTCAAGTACTACGTTTGCGATCGCGTATTCCTGCTCATCTGAAAGCGATAGAAACAGATTTTTCACGCCCAATTTATTAGCGACTTCGAGTGTCGACTCATGCAAAACAAGAAATGGGCGACCATTTTCATCTTGGCGAACTTCGATTTCATTAAAGTTAACGCCTTTAGCGATCCCTGTTCCCAAAGCTTTTGACAGTGCTTCTTTTGCTGCATAACGTTTAGCAAAGAATGACAAAGGCTGACCGTGCGTTTGGTATCGATTTTGCTCATTAGGATGCAGTATACGCTCCACGAAGCGTTCGCCGTGACGCTCTAACACTTTTTCGAAGCGCGATACTTTGGCTATATCTACCCCTATCCCAATAATCATCGACTAGCCCACTAATACAAAAGAATGATTATCTCTTTTTTTTAAAAGGAATACCAAAACTCTAAGTATTGTTGTGGTTTCAAAAGATTAACAACTTTCGACTATTTAGCGGCTTCCCTAAAACCCTCAACCAGAGGTGGTCTAGAAAAACGCGTAGCTCGGAGTATTGTGACATATCCATCAACTCAGGCGAACGAAGCGCTACAAGTAGCTCTCCTGATACAGGGATACCACCCATTTGCTGTTGATTACGATTAAACAGCGACATACCGATACCTAAACGATAAATATAACGTTCAGTCACCAATATATCAGCATCACTTGATTCCAACTGCCACAAGTTGATTATGTGCCCCAAACCTTCAAGCAGAAGAAGTTCGAAGCGCATCAATACAATCATGGGGATTTCAGAGTCCACCAATAATGATAAACACCGCTGGTAGTTCTCATACAAGCCATCCAAAGATGTGTGTGGCTTTAAGCACTTGAGTAATAACTCATTGAGATACAAACCATAGAGTAAGTGCCCTGCTGGTATGCGGTGCCGGTAACGCTCATCTGTCTGAGTGAGCTTACCCATTTCGCCACGCCCCTGCCATTCAAACTGAAGTAGGCGAAATGCTTGTAAATGCCCTTTCTGTACTTTCCCTCGAACCTTTGCAGGTCGTGCCATACAGGTCAGACGACCCTGTTCGTGTGTGAATAAGTCCACGATCACATTTGACTCGGTATAAGGCCGTGTTCGGAGAATATAGCCAGTAGAACTCGCCATTAGCGGTTAGACATAATCCCAAGCTCTTGCAAGTGTCGTGGATTATTATGCCAATCTTCTTCTAGCTTAACCCACTGCTTAAGCACTACTTTTTTATCGACAAATTCTTCAATCGAGCGACGAGCATCTGTTCCAATGCGCTTTAGAGTCTCACCTTTTTTACCGATGATAATTCCTTTCTGACTTTCACGCGCCACCCAAAGGACAGCGTCAATTTCAACATGACGATCAGTTTCTTCATAACGTTCGATATTAACCGCAGTGAAGTAAGGTAACTCTTGATGCAGATTCAACACTAGCTGCTCACGAATTAACTCAGCACATATAGAGCGAACTGGTTGATCAGTAATACTGTCTTCATCATAAGACCACTCACCTTCTGGCACTGCTTCTACAAGCACCTCAAGCAAACGATCTATATTAATTTCACTCGTAGCAGAAGCCGGGATAATTTCTTTAAAATCATACTTAGCAGCCACTTTTTCCAAATACGGGAAAAGACGTTCTTTTTGCTGAACGCGATCAACTTTATTGACCAACAAAAATACTGGCACTTTAATATGCTTAAGACGCTTTAGCGCCAACTCATCTTCATCTGTCCACTTAAGCGCTTCTACAATCATAACAACCGCATCAACCGACTCAAGCGCGGCTACTGCCTCACTATTTAATGTCATATTAAGTAGGTTTTTAGCTTGCTGGTGGATCCCAGGCGTATCGGTAAAAATCAGCTGATAGTTATCCTTCGTAACAATCCCACGAATATTTGTTCGAGTTGTTTGAGGCTTATTAGCAATCGCTGAGATTTTATAACCAACTAATAGGTTAAGTAGCGTTGATTTTCCAACATTAGGACGGCCGATAATTGAGACAGAACCACATCGTTTATTCATTTTGAAATTACCTTTTGATATGCTGATGCAGCACATTCTTGTTCAGCTTTTCGGCGACTTGTTGAAGCGCCTTGCGTACGAATATTTAGACTTTCAATAAAACACTCAGTTGTGAATGTTTGACGGTGGGCATCGCCAGTCGTCGAAAGAAGAGTGTAACTAGGAATATCATGACCACGAGACTGAAGGAACTCTTGCAAACGACTTTTAGGATCTTTTAGCTCATCTTCAGCAGGTAAGTTTTTCAAACGAACGTCAAACAAGCTAAGTACTAATGCCTTAGCTGCTTCCATTCCTTGATCAAGGAAGACACTAGCAATAAGTGCCTCTAAGGCATCTGCAAGAATAGATGAGCGTCGAAAGCCACCACTTTTTAATTCTCCAGAACCTAGCTTTAAGAGATCACCTAGCTTTAACTCAATACTAATCTCAGCCAGTACAGACTCATTGACTAGTGAAGCGCGTAAACGACTCAAGTAACCCTCTGTTGCATCGGGCATACCATGATACAGCGCTTCAGTGATTACTACACCCAAAACACTATCACCGAGAAACTCCATTCTCTCGTTGTTATTTTTACCGCTGACGCTGCGATGCGTCATCGCGCGCTTGAATACTGAGCTGTTTAAGAACTCAGTACCCAATAATTTTTTTAGTTGTTTCGACAATCGATTACTCTTTCCAATTTACAGCCGACTGAAGACACCCGACCTACTTATTTTCCGCTACTACCTAGCTCAACAGCATACTTATGGTCTATTAAAAACGATAAATTTCCAAGCCAAGTCTTCTTAACTTCGTATTCTACCGTTAATTCACGTTTATTACTCTTTTTAAGCTTAACGATTTGAAATGGGTTATCTTTAGAGCCTTTACTGCTGTAATAAGCTTTCTCAAGGTCTGCCAAGTTATTAATGTTTAAGTGCTTTTCAACCTTAGCCATTAACTCACGTCGGTTAGCTTTTTCAGAACCGGCATCAGCTGCAATGTTATTCATTAAAGACCTAACTGAGTTGAACTCTAAATAACTCGGGCCGACTTTTAAACCCGCACTGATAATTAAAATACCGACAGAAATACCAATCAACCAAGAAATGAGTGTTGCACCCTGCTGTTTATGCTGTGATTTTTTCATTTTATTATTATCTTTATTTTGAGTTTCAGGAGTTTTTCTTATTGCTATTGTGTTTGCCTGAAAGCCACCCTGTCAAACACAGTTGACGGGCGGCTGTACAACTTTAATTCAGTGATGTACCTATACGAGAGAATTCAAAGCCATCTCCACCGCTCTGCCAATTCCAATGTAACCAGACAAGCGACGCTTGCCCAACAAGGTACTTCTCTGGAACAAATCCCCAGAAGCGCCCGTCATTACTATTATCACGGTTATCACCCATCATGAAGAACTGCCCCTGAGGAACGACCCACTCACCGACACCATTTGCAGTATCACGAGAGTAAACAATATTATATTCGCGCTCACCATCACCTGACTTCATCGACTCAGTAATATGCGGCACGTCAAACTTAACACCAGCAGACGATGTATAAGGATAGGCTGCTAGAGACTTCTGAGCAACAACCTCACCATTGACCAATAATCTTTTGTCCGATGTCCATTGAATATGATCACCAGGCAAACCCACTAAACGCTTGATATAATTAATACTTGGATTGTTAGGGTACTTAAATACCACTACATCGCCACGCTCTGGCTCACCGACATCAAATATCTTTTTATTGATAACGGGTAGTTTAATCCCGTAGGCATACTTCTTAACTACTACAAAATCACCAATCTCTAGCGTTGGGATCATTGAGCCTGACGGAATACGAAATGGTTCAATGATAAATGACCTTAAGAACACAACAACCAATAACACTGGAAGAAATGAACGTGCGTAATCAATCAACATTGGATCTTTATATTCAGCTCGCTTTCGTCCCATGACACAGCGATAAATAAACATAATCAAACCACAAACAATTGTCGCCAGTACTAACCAAAACTCAATACCGTAAAAAATTTCCATGTTACTTATCATCCACTCTAAGTACGGCTAAAAATGCTTCTTGAGGTATTTCCACGTTACCAACCTGCTTCATACGCTTCTTACCTTTCTTCTGCTTGTCTAGCAGCTTTCTTTTACGCGACACATCACCACCATAGCACTTAGCAATAACGTTCTTACGCAGCGCTCTCACGTTAGTTCTAGCAATGATATTGGTACCAATTGAAGCCTGAATAGCAACATCAAACATCTGTCTTGGAATAATTTCTTTCATTCGCTCGGCAAGATCACGACCGCGTGCTTGAGCAAAATCAGCATGGACAATAACAGCCAACGCATCCACTCGATCACCGTTAATCAAAATATCAACACGCACCAGCTTAGCCGCTGAGAAATGACTTAATTCGTAATCAAATGAGGCGTAACCGCGACTCACTGACTTCAGCCGGTCAAAAAAGTCTAAAACAACTTCACTCAAAGGCATCTCATAGCTCAAATTAACCTGAGTACCCATATATTGCATATTCGTTTGCACACCACGCTTTTCAATACAAAGCGTAATAACATTACCAAGGTAATCCTGAGGTACCAGAATATTCGCCTTAATAATTGGCTCACGAATTTCAGAAATTTTGTTAATTGGTGGCATCTGTGATGGGTTATGCATTCGAATGACTTCACCATCCGTCTGCTCAACCTCATAAATCACCGTAGGCGCAGTTGTGATCAAATCTAGGTCATACTCACGCTCAAGACGCTCTTGAACAATCTCCATGTGGAGCATGCCTAAGAAACCACAACGGAAACCAAAACCAAGCGCTTGAGATGTCTCAGGCTCATAACTTAACGATGCATCATTCAAGTTAAGTTTACTCAGTGCATCACGAAGCCCTTCGTAGTCATCAGAGCTGACAGGGAAAATACCGGCAAATACGCGAGGCTGTACTTCTTGGAAGCCTTCTAATGCCGTTTGCGCAGGATTACTTGCATCAGTAAAAGTGTCACCCACTTTAGCGGCATCAATTTCTTTAATGCCAGCAATGATGAAACCTACTTCTCCTGCCTCTAAGTAATCACGGTCTTTCATTTTTGGCGTAAAAATACCAACACGGTCAACCTGAAAATCCATACTAGTATGCATCGCGCGAATTTTTTGCTTCTTCGCAACACGTCCCTGCATAACACGTACTAACGAAACAACACCTAGGTAGTTATCAAACCAAGAATCGATAATTAGCGCTTTCAGTGGTGCATCTACCTCACCTTGTGGTGGAGGAATACGTTTAACCAATTCCTCCAATATATCTTCGATACCGATACCCGTTTTTGCACTACAATGCACAGCATCTAGCGCATCAATACCAATGATATCTTCAATTTCTTGACAAACTCTATCAGGGTCAGCAGCCGGCAAATCTATTTTATTAAGTACTGGCACAACTTCTAAATCAAGATTGATTGCCGTGTAACAGTTTGCAACACTCTGCGCCTCAACACCTTGAGAGGCATCAACAACCAACAAAGCACCTTCACACGCAGAAAGAGAACGCGATACTTCATAAGAGAAGTCAACGTGCCCCGGTGTATCGATGAAGTTTAGACGGTAAGTCTCACCATTTCTTGCCTTATAATCTAGTGAGACACTCTGCGCTTTGATTGTGATACCACGCTCACGCTCAAGATCCATAGAATCAAGTACTTGAGCTGACATCTCACGCTCTGACAAACCTTCACAGTGCTGAATGAAGCGATCTGAAAGTGTTGATTTACCATGATCAATGTGAGCAATGATCGAGAAATTTCGGATATTTTGATTAGCTTGGGCCATTGGCAAACGATAGTCTTAGTTGTTCTTCGTCAAAAAAATGATAAAAAATCACTTCACCCTTGTACCGTACAACAGGTACGTCCACATCATAGATGCGTTTTAGCTCAGGATCTTTATCAATGTCCACCCAGTTTAAATGATATTTAAACTCAGATTGGTGCTGATGTAGATGTGCGCCCATCTCCTCACAGAGGTGACAGCCTTGGCGATAATACACTATCAGCTCATTTTCGTATGCCACTATTTTTCGGAGCGCTCTTCAGGTTTGTACACTAAGAAGCGTGCAGCACCATCACGAATCACCAAAATAGCGACCGGCTTATCAGTATTTACTAACTTACTTAATTTGAGCAAGCCCTGCACATCCTCAACAAGCTGACCATCGAAACGCGTAATAATATCACCACGTTCAACCTCTGCAGACATCGCCGCGTCACTAAGAACACGCTGGACTAAAACTCCGCCTTCATCAATACCAACAGACTCGCGAATATCATCATCAATATTTTCTACTGCTAGGCCTACTACGATATCTGAGGTTTGTTCTTCTTTTTCTTCAACCTCTTCTTCTTGCTCTTTAAGATCTTGCTGCCTTAGCTCGCCCAACCTCAGACTAACCAATAAGTTAGAACCATTGCGCTTCACTAAAACATCAACATCTTTATCAATGGATGCAGAGCCAACATGAAAAGGCAGTGTTGCTGAGCTATCAACAGACTTCCCAGCAAACTCCAAAATCACATCACCTGGTTTTAAAACCCCATCAGCAGGCCCACCGGGCATTACTTGAGCAACTAAGGCCCCTACTGGATGATCTAGACCAAAGGTTGTCGCCAATTGTCGTGTCACTTCTTGAATATAAACACCTAACCAACCACGGCGAACCTCACCCGTCTCTTTAAGCTGATCAATTACATTCTTAGCCACATCAACTGGGATCGAAAATGACAACCCCATAAAACCACCTGTGCGACTATAAATTTGAGAATTAATACCGACTACTTCACCCTTAAGGTTAAATAGTGGACCACCAGAATTACCCGGATTTATTGCAACATCAGTTTGAATAAAGGGAATATAACTTTCAGCGGGTAAATTACGTTCTTTAGCAGACACGATACCTGCAGTTACACTATGATCAAACCCGAACGGTGAGCCAATCGCAATTACCCACTCGCCAACCTCCAAATCCTCAGAGCTCCCGAAAGTCACAACAGGTAAATCTTTCGCATCAATTTTTAACAGCGCCAAATCACTTCGCTTATCCGTTCCAATTACTGAAGCAGAGAGCTCACGGCGATCATTTAGATTCACCATAATTTCATCAGCGCCATCAACAACATGATGATTAGTAATAATGTAGCCATCAGCAGAAACTATAAAACCTGAACCTAGTGAATCATTACCGCTATCGTCTTCTTCCTCACCATACTCAAAGAAGCGCTTTAAAAACTCATCTAATGCTTCATTACCAGTACCACCCTCAGGTATTTCAATTCCGGGAGGAAGTTTCGATCGATTAGGTAGACGACGCTCAGTGCTAATATTTACAACGGATGCACTTTGCTGCTTGACCAGAGTAGTAAAGTCAGGAAAATCATTAGCTGCTGCTAATGAAGAAAGAAAGAGTAATAAGGTAGTAAGAAATGAAGCCCACATACGCATTAGAATAAATCTCCAAGGAAGTATCTGCGACTAGGCCATATAAATTATTATTTTATAGCGCTTGGCGCGAGTAAAGTGGCGCTATTATAACCTAAGTAAATTTACATCCTGAGTAAATTCAATGACTTTTTCGTTAGTTTTGCCCAGCATAACAGGCTCTAACTTACCGCAAACAGATGCATTAGCAGCCGTTTTATTCGCAGCAACTAAGCCAAAAAACAAACCAAAAAAACCAAGTAAAATACTGGCCACTTCGCTAAAGAAGACTTGACCGATTAGTGCAAAAACAATCAAACAAAGTATGGGTAACAGATAAGCGATTATAGTTCCCCAAAGCAAGTTCACAGAGTGAATACCTACAATGACGTTATCACCCGCAGAAACGTTGTCTAAATTATCAATACGTATAGTGCGTTGAGCTTTTCGTTCGAGAATACTACTTAGAAAGGATGTTGAGCATGATGACGCAGAAGTACAGCCGGAGCATTTTGATGATTCGAGCGGAGCGATCCACGCGTATTGTGCATTGCTACTAACCACAACAGCTTTTTCTTCAATCATCATGCCCCCTATGCGTAAATTATTAATACCTTAAGGATTCTCTTGGTACTTTAGATTGGAAAGAATGCTCTGCATGGTTGCACGAGGTACTTCACCAACTAATGTTATTCTGTGATTATTCTTCTGCGAGGTCAATACATTCAATGCGCCAGAGCTTAATGAACTGATAGGTTTCGGCTTAGCGGTAGTAATTGGCGAAATAAATACTGAAATCGAACTCAAACCATCCGTTAAAACAAAGTGCTCTGTATTGAGCCCCTTCTGTGTCTCAGCCTGCTGTGAAGCAATATGCTGACCAAAGTGAAAACCTTTAGGCAACTCTGAAATAGACCATTTGCCCGAAGGTAGGGTATCAGGGATCCATGTCTGTGGTGGTGACATTGTACTTGCAGAATCAACAGCATTACCCGCTTCAGCGACAGAAATAGTAACTTCTGTGAACGTAAATCGCTCAACCGTCTGGTGCTTATTATCTATTAAAGAATAAGCGAGCGGCAAGCCGGTCAACTTATCTATGCAATATTTTTGCAAGTAACGCATCTTATCTTTTGGTCGCGCAACCACTATTTGACAGTCACGCTTTGCGACTTTCTTCATCGCACCAACATCTAACGAATACACATTTCGCATTTGCTCGATAGAGTCTGGCACCATCGCAAGACTAAAGCCTTGGCTTTGAGATGAAACCGAATCTTTCCCGTCATTTAAACTAGAAATTGTTTCGTTTTCAACACCATTAATGACTTCATGATCTACACGCAAAGTATTTATACCATTACCTTTGATATGAACCAGCGTTCCACTGTAATTCATTCGGTGTAATGCATTATTCATTTTTATTAGAAGATCTGACCCTGAGTCCGCAGCCACAACCGGCGAAACAAGAAAAGCAGACACTAGCATTACGGCAATCCGACAATTCATACTTAAAAGTCCGTTGAATAACTAACAGCTCTAACGCGCGGCATCAAAGTACTGGTACTAGCATATTGCAAGTGATGCGCAACATACTGATTCATTAACCCACGAGTCTCAGCATCAGGTGTCGCATAGCTAATACTTTCAGCTAAACGCTTCGGCTCAACCGCCATAGAAGCACTCATTACTGCAACCTTAGCAGTACTCGCTCGCTCTACAGATGATGTTGCCTTAGCCATCGTCACATCAGATGAAATAGGCGCTAGGTAGCTTTGCAAACTAACAGCAGCGATAGCAGCAACTGATGCTGCAACAGCATAACCCACTACTTGACGAGGAAAAAAATGCTTCTTATCGATAACTTCAGCTGCCTTAACCTGAGGCTCTTCAGTGTCAGTAATTACAACACACTCATCTTCAGCGATTGCATCTTGAATACCCGAAAGAAAAGACGGACCAGCCACCAATGGCTGCGCCTGATTTCTCATTGACTCACCGATTAACGCAAAGTCCGATAGTTTTTCTTGCATCAAATCATCAGTACCCAACTGATCACTCAATCGTTGTTGCTCAAAAGAACCTGACTCGCCATCTAGAAACGCTGACAAATATTCTTCTTTAGTGATATGACTCATAAAATCAACCCATTATGCCCAATAGACTAAAACCTTATAACAAAGGCTTTAGCTCCTTTTCTATTGCTTCTCGTGCCCGGAAAATTCGCGAACGAACAGTCCCAATCGGACACTCCATCACTTCTGCAATTTCTTCATAACTCATCGCCTCTAGCTCCCGTAGACTAATAGCTACTCGTAAATCTTCCGGAAGCGCACTTATCGCATCCATCACAGTGACGTGTATTTCATCTTTTAATAATTCGTTTTCTGGTGTTGCCACTTCGCGTAACGCATCCGCGCTACCATATTGCTCCGCTTCTTGCGCATCAATATCGCTATCTGGCATACGACGATTCTTAGATACCAAGTAATTTTTGGCTGTATTAATCGCTATACGGTAAAGCCATGTATAGAAAGCACTGTCACCACGAAAATTCCCAAGACCTCGATAAGCCTTGATAAACGCTTCTTGCGCTACATCCATCGACATGTGAGGGTCGCGAACGTAGCGGTTCACCAAATTGATGACCTTTTGCTGGTACTTAAGAACCAATATATCAAACGCCGACTTGTCGCCTGCCTGCACACGTTTGACCAGTTCTAGATCGGTTTGGTTCACGCCCATTAGGGCTGTACTCCTTAGTTATATAAACCATCCATTTGGACTGCATGGATAGTAACATTATTGCCACGTGAAGTATAAACCATCCCAACTACCCTTAAGAGAGCTGAATCAGGCGATAGTTCAACTGTTTTGCAAATGACTGACAAATGGCCACCAACTAAGCGAGTTAAACTGCCTTTACTTCGGAGGCGAGAACATACTACAGATACACACTGAATTGAACTAGTGCTAATTGACAAGCGCTACTTCGCCAAGAAAATGTAATGCCATTATGTTTTAAAGAAAGTTCCACTATAATGAATTGCAACATTGGAGCGCTCACTTAACTAAGAAGGTAAATCAGCTATGCAACATGATGTTCTAATAATAGGTAGTGGTGCGGCTGGCCTTAGCTTAGCAGTCAGCCTTCCCGATACAATGAGTGTCGCTGTCCTAAGTAAAGATGAGCTTCAAGAAGGCAGTACTTATTACGCACAAGGAGGGATTTCAGCGGTCATAGACGAATCAGACACCATAGAGTCACACATCTCTGACACACTAATTGCTGGTGCTGGACTTTGCGACAAAGAAGCCGTCGAACACGTAGTAAGCAATGGTGGCGAAGCGATACAGTGGCTACTTGATAAAGGCGTCCCGTTCACGCGCAATAGTGACGCACCAAACTCAGACAAAGCTAGTGACCTTCACCTTACTCGTGAAGGTGGACACTCAAATAGACGAGTCGCTCATGCCGATGACGCCAGTGGTAAAGCAATAGAAACAACCCTACTCGCTCAAGTCAAAGCCAAGACAAACATTACATTATTTGAACACCACATCGCCATTGACCTAATCACAACTCGACGCCTTGGTATGACAAGGGAAAACCGTTGTTTAGGTACTTATGTACTCAACCGTAAAAAGAAAAATGTCTCAACTTTTTCTGCAAAGTACACAATACTAGCCACTGGCGGTGCCAGCAAAGTTTATCTTTATACCAGCAACCCAGACGGCGCTAGCGGTGATGGCATAGCGATGGGCTGGCGAGCTGGTTGCCGAGTCGCGAATATGGAATTCATGCAATTTCATCCGACCTGTCTTTACCACCCTCATGCAAAGTCCAACCTGATTACTGAAGCGGTTCGTGGCGAAGGTGGAAGACTACTCCTTCCTGATGGCACCCGCTTTATGCAAAACTATGACCCACGAGGCGAACTAGCTCCGCGTGATATCGTCGCCCGTACCATTGATCACGAGATGAAACGCCTCGGTATTGACTCTGTTTTCTTGGATATCAGTCATAAACCAAAAGACTTTATTCTCAAACATTTTCCTAATGTCTTCGAAACTTGCTACAGCTTTGGTTATGACATGAGTAAGCAACCTGTCCCTGTCGTTCCAGCAGCACACTACACTTGTGGCGGAATCATGGTAGATAGCAACGGACATACCGACGTTAACAATTTGTATGCCATTGGCGAAACTAGCTTCACTGGTTTACACGGTGCAAACCGACTGGCTAGCAACTCCCTACTAGAATGCATTGTTTATGGCAAAGCGTGCGCTGAAGACATTGAAAAGAACTTCGACACACCTTTCCCAGAAGTAGACATTCCAAGCTGGGACGCTAGTCGAGTCACAGACTCTGACGAACGTGTTGTCATCAACCATAACTGGGATGAGGTTCGACGCTTCATGTGGGACTATGTAGGTATAGTGCGCACCTCTAAACGCCTTGCCAGAGCGCGTAACCGTATTGAGTTATTGCTTAAAGAAATTGATGAGTACTACGTCAACTTTAACATCACCGCAGATTTAATCGAATTGCGTAATCTTGCAGAAGTCGCCCGACTCATCATTCGTTCAGCACAGGAACGTAAAGAAAGCCGTGGATTACATTACACCCTCGACTTTCCCGACACCAATCCAGAACTTGATCAAGTAAACAGCATTCTTGACCCAATCAGGCGCCCTCACTAATTTAGCAACGCGGTTAAAACATAAGATACTTTGTCAGGGGTGTGGTATTCGTCATATACTATGCCCCTATTTTTACCTGTTATCCAATACACGGAACCCCGCATGAATCTTTCTAGCCTTACCGCCCTTTCTCCGGTTGATGGACGCTATGAGCGTCACACTCAGGGCCTTCGCCCTTATTTCAGCGAATACGGTTTAATCCGGCACAGAGTGTTAGTTGAAGTGCGTTGGTTGCAAGCACTTGCGGCTCACGAGCTAATTAAAGAAGTACCTGCTTTTTCAGCAGAAGCAACGACTGTACTAAACAACATCGTTGATAACTTCAATGAAGAAAACGCTGCACGTGTTAAAGAAATCGAAAGAACGACGAACCATGACGTTAAAGCCGTTGAGTACTTCTTAAAAGAAGCGATTGCGGATAATACTGAGATTAATGCGGTCAGTGAATTCATTCACTTTGCGTGCACCTCAGAAGACATCAACAACCTATCTTATGGCCTGATGCTAAAAGGTGGACGTGATGATATTCTAGTACCAAAATTAGAAGAGCTTGAAACGGCTATTACCGGCCTTGCACACAACCACGCAAGTGATCCACTTTTAAGTAGAACACATGGCCAACCCGCTTCACCAAGTACTATTGGTAAAGAAATGGCAAACGTTGTGGCTCGCCTTCGCCGCCAAATCGAACAAGTTAAATCAACGGTCATCCTTGGTAAAATCAATGGTGCTGTTGGTAATTACAACGCTCACATTTGCGCTTACCCAGAAGTTGACTGGCAAGCATTCGCTCAAAACTTTGTTGAGTCTCTAGGTTTAACTTGGAACCCGTATACAACTCAAATCGAACCTCACGACTATATTGCTGAGTTATTTGACGCGCAGTGTCGTTACAACACCATCATGATCGACTTCTGCCGTGACGTTTGGAGCTATATCTCATTCGGCCACTTTAAGCAGAAAGTTATCGCGGGTGAAGTTGGATCATCAACAATGCCTCACAAAGTTAACCCAATTGACTTTGAAAATGCCGAAGGTAACTTAGGCATCGCTAATGCACTGATGACACACCTCTCTCAAAAGCTTCCTGTATCTCGACTACAGCGCGACCTAACAGATTCAACTGTTTTACGTGCGCTTGGTCTAGGCATGGGTCACGGCATGATTGCTTACAACTCAGCACTGAAAGGTATTAGCAAGTTAGAGCTAAACCAAGAAAGTATTGCCAATGAGCTAGATGGTAACTGGGAAGTTCTAGGTGAAGCCGTTCAGACGGTAATGCGTCGCCACGGTATCGAAAAGCCGTACGAGAAGCTAAAAGCACTGACACGTGGTCGTCGTATAAACGCAGCTGACATGGCTGAGTTCATTGACACACTTGAGCTACCAGAAGAAGTGAAGCAACAGCTTCACACATTAACACCTGCAAATTACATCGGTAATGCAGTTGATCAAGCTAAAAGTATTTAAAGGTAGTTATGTCTAAAGGCGTGTTTGGTTCAGTTTCTATTGAGAGCTTCTTACAAGAGCATTGGCAACAAAAACCACTATGTATTCGTGGTGCATTTGATACACCAGAGCTTGGCTTTGATGCAGGAGAACTTGCGGGAATAGCCCTTGATACTGAAGCACCGGCACGCCTTTTGATTGAGCACGGTGAAAAACCGTGGCAACTTAAACAGGGCCCTTTCAAAGAGTCTGACTTTACAAGCCTTCCAAAAACTAATTGGACCTTGTTAGTTAATGACATCGAAACGTATCTTCCTGAATTGCAGGAATATCTACAAGCATTTCGCTTCATTCCAGACTGGCGCATTGATGATCTTATGATCAGCTTTGCAAGCGACAAAGGCTCTGTTGGTGCTCACGTTGATGATTATGACGTTTTCTTGATTCAACTTGAAGGCAAGCGACATTGGTCAATCGATGATTCACCTTACTTTGATGAAACAGCACTGGAAGGACCGGAGCTTAAGATACTCAAAAATTTCAAACCGACTCAGGACTGGACACTCGAACCGGGCGACATGTTATATCTACCGCCGAATCTGCCACATCATGGCGTAGCAGATGGTGAATGCATGACACTTTCAATTGGCTTTAGAGCACCCGCTAGTGGTGAACTCGTTCAGGCATGGCTTGATGATATTGGTGAAACGCCAGCATTCAAAAAACGTTTTAGTGATGCTAGAAGAAAGCCTCAGAAAAGCCCTGGTGAAATTAAACAAGGCGACTTAGCAGCCTTGCGTAAAATACTACTAGATGGCATTGAGAACTCAACGGGTGACTTAGATACATGGCTTGGAAAGTACCTAACTGAGGGTAAGCGACCTGACCCTAAACTCGTTGAATCAATGGAAGATCAGCTCGTAGAAGAGCTACTTGCTGAGCATGACTATCAACGCTTCCCTGGCATGAGACTAGCCTACACCTTAACTGATGACTCATTACAGCTATTCGTCGGAGGAACCGAGTATTCACTAGACTCAAACAAGCTTGAAGCGATACAGTATCTTTGCAACGAGCTAGAATATAAAGCCGATGCACTAGCCTCAGTTTGTCGCGATAGCGATATTCGGGAGCTAATTAATACACTAATAAAAAATAATAACATAGTATTAATGGAGCCATCCCCATGCACCCCCTATCAAGAGCAATTATCTTAGCGGCAGGTTTACTTGCCAGCTCTCAATCCGCATTAGCTAATAACCATTTTGGCCAACTTTTAGCTAATGCTGCAGATGAGCGTACTAAACACGTGGTTACCTATAACGGCCGCTATGAGCCTATAGGTTTCCCTTGGGGAGATGTCCCTGACAATATCGGCGTGTGTAGTGACGTCGTTATACGGGCCTATAGAAAGCTAGATATCGACTTACAACACCTTGTAAATCACGACATGTCGATTAACTTCCATGCCTACCCTAGCTTCACTCAATGGCGCCTTCGAAAACCTGACTCCAACATTGACCACCGTCGCGTGCTCAACTTACAGGTATTCTTCGCTCGCGCAGGACAAAGCCTTCCAATTAGCTATAACCCAAGAAATTACCGACCAGGTGATTTAGTAACGTGGAACATCCGCCCAGGCCTGCCTCATATTGGTATTGTCTCAGATAAACTTTCAACCGACGGCATCACACCGCTCATTATTCACAACATAAGTAATGGACCAGAGTACAGTAATACACTGTTTGATATGGATATAACTGGCCACTTCAGATACCAACCAGCCCAATAGCACCGTAAAATAAGACACATACGAATAATTATAAAACCATTCATTCAGCTTATATTCAGAATAAAAATTCAATAATTGATCCAAACATCAAATGTGGCGTAGGGCGCGCCCATTTGGCTTTAGGGAAACTTAAGAACCAATAATTAAGAAGTCGTTTCCTGTGTGCTTATATGAGTGGACTTATATAAACACCGCACGAGCATTGTAATGAAATCTCAAAATAGTATATTGCTATAAAAATATACATTTCGATGTATTTTATTTAAATGGAAATGATTTGAGCAACCTTATGAACCAAGGAGCGCTCAGTAGTACTAATACATTGGGGAAAGGACATGGCTAATATAACTCATGCCATATTAAAACTGAAAATAAGCGCTGCATCTGCACTGGTGACACTATCAGGCACTGCTCTAGCAGGATCAGGTATTATCTATGATAAATTGGATAGAGCTGAAATCGGTAGAGAGGTTAGCTCTTTACAAGTCGTGAACTTTGTTAAAACAAAATATGCAAACAAAGGGCGCGGCGTTGGCTTCCACAAATCCCCAAAAGAAGGTTTTCCTGATTGCTACATTGTTAGATTGATGACGCACGAAGGTATTATCACAATTTTAAAAATAAACTGTCAGTAGTTACTCAGAAGTAAGATTTTACAATTTTTATACATAGACCTAGTATTCATACGGCATAGTATCTATATTAGACTTCTGAGTAAAAATACGACTAAAAATTAATAATTTAACAACATCAGGGGTGATTATGAGAGCGCTAATAGTCGAAGACAACACCGAAATTCGTGAAGATCTCACCCGAATTCTTAAGAAAGCAGGCTTCGTAGTTGATGCTGCAGCAGATGGCTCACAAGGCCTATATTACGCCCTAGAATATCCAATCGATATTGCCATTATTGACTTAGGCTTGCCCGAAGTGAGCGGCATGGATATAATCAAGAACATTCGCACAAAGAACCTTGATTACCCCGTGCTTATTCTTACAGCAAGAAATCGCTGGCAAGACCGAGTAGAAGGACTTGAAGCAGGCGCAGATGACTACCTAGATAAACCTTGCCATCATGAAGAACTCCTAGCGCGACTAAGAGCACTTCTGAGACGTACTGGGCGTTGGGCACAAACCGAATTTGATTGCGGCCCTATTCGCTTAAACACTTCAGAGCAACGCGTTTATTTAAACGACGAAGAAGTTTCATTAACGGCGTACGAATATAAAGTTCTACAGCACTTAATGCTACATGCAGGCGAAGTGATTTCTAAGACTGATCTTACTGAAAGCATGTACGATGACGACTCTGATCGTGACAGTAACGTAATTGAAGTATTCATTCGTCGACTTAGAATGAAACTCGATAAAGACAACACTTTGGGACCTATTGAAACATTGCGTGGCAGAGGCTACCGTTTCACACTCCCAAGGAATAACCAATAATGTAGGGATACATGCAAGATAACGGAATTATGTCAGCTGGGCAGAAAAACAAGACGGTCCTATCAAATCTGATTAATTCTTTACGATGGCGCCAAATGGCATCATCGTTAGTTATTATTGCTACAGGTGTTGCTGTAAGTGGGCTTGTTTATTACTTTTTCAAAAGCCACTCATCACTAAGTAATCAAGGCGCCAGAATGAACTCTGACGCCTCTATGATTCTTGATTCTATTGAGCGCGATGGCAGCCTAGATCTTTTTGTTTTAGGCGAACACGTTAAAGAATCCGACTTTAGAAATCGCTTAAAAGACCTTGGATTTACCGACCCGTTTAACGACATCAAAGAAAAAGAGTATTATGCTTATATTCAAGACATAAAGACTCAAAGCATTTCATGGTCTAGCAAACACCCCAATGAAAGACCTATTAATGATATATCACCGTATAATTCATTGGCAAAACGGGACTTTTCTACGTTTAAATTCCCACAACAAATACCTACCGACGAACACACCGTCGTAATAACAAAACCAATTGAATCCAAGGGTCGTAACCCGCGAAACAAAAAATTCACCGATAAAGACACTGAGTACATTGTCTACTCTCAAGATTTTGGCTACGACCAGGACCAACGCTTTAGAATCGTGATCGCAAAATCTGCTGAAGGCTATAAAAAAGTTAAAAACGAATTAGCAAAAGGTATCGGCGGGCTTGTGCTAATGACCACCCTCTTTGTACTAATCGCTCAATTTGTTGGTAGCTACATCGTACTTGCCCCAATTAGACGCATTGAAAAAGAAATAAAACTTATCGAGTCTGGTAACAAGCAACGCATAGAACACAGCTACCCAAGCGAATTGACTCCGATCAAGAGTGCAGTCAATACACTTATAAATTCAGAAAAAGGCCAAAAGAAGCGATACCGAGATGCACTTGATAACCTCGCACATGCACTAAAAACACCTTTAGCAGCACTACAAGGTGCATCCATTCGCGCAAGTGAGGATGGGAAAGAAAACCAACAAGCCCATATAGACGAGCAGATTCAACGAATGAGCGCACTAGTTGATTACCACCTTCGTCGTGCCGTCGTCAGCGATCACAATGCGATTATAAAACTCGAAAAGCTACGCCCTATTGTATTCCGACTGCGTGAGTCATTGATCAAGGTACATTATGACAAGCTATTTGATATGGATATTGATATCGACGAGTTTGCAGAGTGCCGCGTCGAGTACGATGACATAATGGAAGTGTTTGGCAACTTGCTGAATAACGCCTGCCGATTCTGCGAATCAAAAATAACAGTCACATCAACACTCGATGTAAACTTTTTAATTGTTGATATTGACGATGATGGAATGGGCTTCCCAGACAACAACCCTTCACAACTATTAAAAAGAGGCATGCGTGCTGATAGCAAGACTGAAGGTCAAGGTATTGGCTTAGCGGTTAGTGCGGAAATAGTGCAGAACGCTGGCGGAAAGATCACCCTACTAATGTCACCATTCGTTGGCGCACGCGTAAGACTACATCTACCTGTATAAGGTATAGACTAAAAAATTAATAAGGTAGTTAATTCTGCGAATGCAGTAAAGATGGTGTCCCTACGGGGATTCGAACCCCGATTACCGCCGTGAAAGGGCGATGTCCTAACCGTTAGACGATAGGGACCACATATAGACTTTCTAATTATTAAGATGGTGTCCCTACGGGGATTCGAACCCCGATTACCGCCGTGAAAGGGCGATGTCCTAACCGTTAGACGATAGGGACCTTAATAACTTTAAACTTACAATGATATGGTGTCCCTACGGGGATTCGAACCCCGATTACCGCCGTGAAAGGGCGATGTCCTAACCGTTAGACGATAGGGACAATAAATATCATTTTACTACTGGCGTCCCCACGGGGACTCGAACCCCGGTTACCACCGTGAAAGGGTGGTGTCCTAGGCCACTAGACGATGGGGACATCGTAAAGTGCTTTCTAACAAGAGAAGTTGTGGTGTCCCTACGGGGATTCGAACCCCGATTACCGCCGTGAAAGGGCGATGTCCTAACCGTTAGACGATAGGGACAATTTTACAACTTACAACGAATCGTTGAATCTTTCTCTTTTACTATCTGGCGAAGTAATTAATGTTGCTGTTAACCCAGCAAAACCGATAATAAAACCTATCGGTATAATCATTAAAAATACCTTTGCCAATTCATCATAGTCTTTAAACATTAACGTGAAACCAGCAATTAAACCGATAACGGTAATGATCAAGCCTAAAATAAACAAAAATCGACCTACTTTAGCGGCCATCTTAACACCTCAATAACGTGCTAAACAGTAGCGTTGGTGGAGCTAAGCGGGATCGAACCGCTGACCTCTGCAATGCCATTGCAGCGCTCTCCCAGCTGAGCTATAGCCCCCAACTGCCGAAGAAGCGCGAATTCTGAGGGATCAGCGTAAATCTGTCAAGCCGATTAGCTAAAAAAGTTATGATTTATTCTGTTGACGGAAATCAACAGGATACCAAGCAACTATTTTACAAAAAACACACGGTGCCCCACCTTTAATCTGAAAGCACAGGAAAGATAAAGGGGAGTAGTTATACTTGAGCTGCATAATAATAAAAACGGGTCAGAAGACTTAGTTAACAATGGTTTGATACGGGGAGCACGATTTACGTCGCGCTTATTCATACAGTCCCGAGCTGTATACCCATTGTTGCTCTAGGTACAAGTCCCCCTTGCTCTGGTAAATAAAAATGATAAACATATCAAAGCCGCTAGGTAAGGCAGGTCTTTTCTGCCTGTCCTGCTTGCTACTTTTACCGTCATCCCCATCAATGGCGAAGTCTTACAATGCTCTCTCCCCTCTTGGCATTAACACTAATGAAGTTGTCGAATTTGATTCGAGCGCTCCATTCGTAAATATATTCCGTAACAGCCTTCCTTTTGAAGAAGCTAGACCATGGCTTACAAAGGGCGATGTTCGTTACGACAAGAATGGCTGGCCAACACGCCTTAATGGCGGTCAGGCAGGGTCTAGATTCATTAATCATCTTCCAGTAGGTACAATTCCTGATGGAAATTACACTGTACTCTATGAAGGTCAGGGTAAGCTTAGGTACGCTAATGACGCTAAGTTAGTTTCTGCATCCCCCAATCGCGATGTTATCTCGATCAAAGCAGGCGCTGACAAGGAGCTTCAAGCAACCTTATTTATTACTGAAACGAATGAACGCAACCCGATCAAGAACATTCGCATACTTATGCCAGGTGGTATTTGTAGCAATAACCCGCTTAAACGCGTGTTCAGCAAAACGTCGTGTCGTGGTAGTCAGTTTTTATCGTTCGAGAAGCATTATTCGAGAATAATTTTCAATCCTGACTATTTGAATTACATGAAGGACTTCAAAGTTATTCGATTCATGAATATGTCTGGAATTACACGTAACCCTATTACTAGCTGGAATCAGCGACCGACAATGGAGAAGTCCACTTGGGGTGGTAAAGAAGGTACGCGAGGCGCCCCAATTGAAGTAATGGTTGAGCTAGCCAACCAAAGCAATGCTGATGCTTGGTTTACCCTGCCACATGCAGCTGACGATTATTATATGCGTCAGTTTGCCAAGTATGTGCGACAAAACCTAAAACCAAACCTAAAGGCATACATCGAATATACCAATGAGGCTTGGAACCCTATTTTCACACAAGCTCAATATGTGAAACAAATGGGTCTAAAGATGAATTTGGATATCGACGTAGACAAAGCCGGTTACCGCTACTTTTCAATGCGCTCGGTTCAAATGTTCAAGATTTTTGAACAAGAGTTTGGTGGAACGCAACGCTTAGTTCGAGTAATGGGAAGCTGGACAGGCTATACCAAGTTAACAAAGATGTTACTTAGCTACCGGGATGCCTATAAGCATACCGATGCACTTGCTATCGCTCCTTATTTTTACGGAACAAAAGCTGCGAGTAAAAAACTGCGGTCTGCTAATGACGTTTTCAAAATGATCTATGACAAAAAGCAACCATACTCTATTCCAAACCTTGGACGGTTGGTTGCATCTCATGCTGCCGTTGCTAAAAACTACGGTGTTAGCTTAGTTGCCTATGAAGGCGGCCAGCATTTAGTAGATCATAAAAATAAAGATATTCGTAAACCACCCACTAATTACTATATTCAGGCAAATCGCGACTGGAGAATGGCGAAGGCCTATGGTGATTTTTTCAAAGCATGGAAAGACGCTGGTGGCCAACTACTCGTTAACTTTTCTGCGCCTCGTACTTCTCAACGTTGGGGAAGCTGGGGAACAAAAGAGTACATTACACAACCAGATAGAAAAGCACCAAAGCACCGCGCAATTCTTGGCTATATAAAGAATAACCGCTGCTGGTGGAAAAATTGCTCTAGTGCTCAGATCGCTCGCTTACAAAAACCAGCGCGCAACCCTGATCCGAAAATTTTTTCTATCGTACCTGACAACAAAAATACTAACAGAGCAGCAGTACTTGCTCAAAGAGCTAGACAGAAGGCTACAGTACAAGCTAAGGCTAAAGTTGTAAGAAAGCCTGTGCTAGCAGCTAAGCCAAAGCTTGTTGTTATCATACCTACCTCTGTTGCAAAAAGAGCACCTGTTGTTCAACAAAAAAGACAGCAAGCTCGAGTAACAGCCCCTAGGAAAGCCGTGCCTCCTAAAAGAGTAATTGCACCTGCGCGAAAGCCGGTTGCACAGGCTAAACCTCGTCCACAGATTGCTTGGGCACCTCAGGTACAGTCTCGTGCTGTTATAAATAAGCATGATGGTGTTATCAAACAACGACGCGGCCAAGGTTGGAACAAGGCGCACGCTAATCAATTAAAGAATATCGTGGGTGGCAATATTAACGGCGGCCAAGATTTGGCGGCTAACTGGCAAACTAGCTGGGATAGAAACCACCTTCACATCCGAGTAGATACTATTGACGACCGATTCGTTCGTGACTCAAGTGCTCCTTGGAGTGATGACTCGATAGAAATATTTGTTGATGCTGATGGCTCTCGTAATAGTAGCTATGACGGACAAAATGATTTTCACTTCATTTTCCGCTGGCGTGACGACAAGGTGAACTTGAGTCAAAGCTCTCCTAGACGTCCTAACATTGGCATATTGCAAACGATGAACCGCACAAGCAATGGCTACACTTTGGAGGCATCTATTCCATGGGCTACCTTGGGCGTTATTCCTCAGCAAGGTTCAATCATCGGACTAGAAGTTCAGGTGAATGATGATGACACTGGTAGTGACCGAGATGGCAAGCTGGCTTGGTTCTCTCGTAATGACAGTGCCTGGAAAAACCCTCAAAACTTTGGTCGCATGCTACTAGGCAACTAAATCTGATTAACAGCGGCACTCTGTTTTCTACGGAGTGCCGCTTGTTTCTTGATATCTCTAGCAACCACCCTGATAATGTAAATCACTGCTAATCTCAGGTATAACCGTTGCGTACTTTATTCAAATTAATACTCACCTTATTTGTAATCGCCGCAATAGTTTTAGGTGCTTACTACGCTTATACCCGTATATTAAAACCTAACCGTATCCCCCACACTCCGCCCTCACCTGCCGAGAAAGCCCAACTAATACAGCAAAAACAACACGCTCGATATTTACTGGGAAGCAATACCAATGAAATCAGAGAAGACAACGCGAGCATTCCGTTCTTAGACCTTTTCAAGTCATCCATTCCATTTCCTGACACCCACCCGTGGCTAAGTAGCAAAGATGTTATTTATGACGCTCATGGCTGGCCGACAGACCTGAAAGGGGGTGTAGCAGGAACTAAGTTTTTAAACCGACTTCCTGAAGGCACAGTCGCAAACGGTCAGTACACAGTGCTCTACGATGGTGAAGGTGAACTCCAGTATGGTAACGATGCTAAGTTAGTCAAAACTAGCAATGGGAAACATATTATTAGCATTCAAGCTGGAAAAGATAAGATCCTGAATGCATCTGTAATCATCCGAAAAACTAATCTAGCAAACCCACTGAGGAATATACGGATACTACCCTCAGGTGGTATTTGCCAAGGTAACCCTTATCAACACGTGAACAACGCGAGTAAGTGTCAAACGCCTTACTTAGCCTTTGAAAATAACTATCAGGCTATTTTATTTAATCCTGACTACCTTAATTTCATGAAAGACTTTCGCCTTATCCGCTTTATGAATATGGCAGGAATGACGCGTAACCCTATTAACCAATGGGAAGATAGAAATCGTCCCGAAAAGTCTACTTGGGCAGGTAAAGAAGGAACACGAGGCACTCCTGTAGAGGTGATGGTTTCACTTGCTAATCAACTCAAGGCTGATGCGTGGTTTTCTATGCCGTATCAAGCTAGCAACGACTACATTAAACAGTTCGCAGAATATACCGCCAAGCACTTAAACCCTTCACTCAAAGTTTATATCGAATACAGCAATGAGGTATGGAACAATATTTTTATCCATCGTAGATATACGATTAACCAAGGCATCGCTCAGAAGCTTGATCAGCACCCTGAAACCGCCGGTATTAAGTTTTATGCCAAACGCAGCACAGAGACCTTCAAACTCTGGGAAAACGCCTTTAACAGCAAAGAAAGGCTAGTAAGGGTTCTTTCAGGATGGTCTGCCAACCATCGTTTAACGAGTCAACTTCTGTCTTACAACGGCACACACAAACACGTTGATGTCTTTGCAGTCGCACCGTATTTTTATGCAAGCTTGGAGTCCATGCGTGAAGCGAAGAATGTGGATGACATTTTTGAAGAAATCACGGATAACAGCTCTCGTTATGGCTTGCCTGCAATCATAAAGCAGATAAAAAAGCAGGTCGCTATTACTGAAGAGTTTGGCGTTGAACTTGTTGCTTATGAGGGCGGACAACATTTAGTTGACTGGGAAACGAGAACTGCAGAGCAACACCCTAATCCACTGTTATATGCTGCGAACCGTGATAAACGCATGGGCGCTGCTTACAGTGAATACTTAACTGCTTGGAATAAGGCGGGCGGAAAAAGCTTCGTTCACTTTAGCGCACCCCGTATTTACAGCTGGTACGGAAGCTGGGGAGCAAAAGAGTTCGTCACTCAGAAAAGAAGTAAAGCACCAAAATATGATGCATTACTTCGATATATCGATAAATAAAAAGACTATTTAAAGACTCTTCATCAATGCATCTAATACAGGTGCTGTATCTGGTTTTTTTGATCGCCAGATATTAAACGAGACTGCTGCCTGCTCAACCAACATGCCTAAGCCACCACTGACAGAACCTGCTCCATTTTCAGAGCACCAGCGCTCAAACACGGTTGGCTCAGCACCATACATCATGTCATATGCATGGCAATTTTCTGCTAAAACAGATTTAGGAATAGGTGGTAAATCACCCGTAATGCTAGAAGCTGTTCCGTTTACAATAACGTCAAAAGCACCCTGCTCGCTTAAATCATCATACCCACCACCAGAAATATCGCCATACTGTGCAAACAGCTGTGCCAAATCTTCAGCCTTTGAAGCTGTCCTGTTAACGATATGAACATGCGAAGGCTTTTGGTCTAAAAACGGACGAATAACACCCCGTACTGCACCACCCGCGCCAAGTAGCAAGATGCGCTTACCTTCAAGGCTTGTCTGCTGGTTTTCGGTTAGGTCATAAACCAAACCGGGACCGTCAGTATTATCACCATGAATACTACCGTCAGCGTTAAACGTTAACGTATTCACTGCACCTGAAAGCTTGGCATATTCGGATAACTGATCCGCCATATTCCATGCTTCTTGCTTAAATGGCATCGTGACATTCAGCCCTTTCCCCCCATCACGGATAAATTGCTTTACCGTGCTTTCAAAACCATCAATTGGCGACTCGAGTAAAGAGTACTCAAGCGCTTCACCACACTGTTTGGCAAACTCAGTATGTATCCAAGGGGATTTACTGTGTTGTATTGGATGCCCTATAACAGCATATTGATCAGTCATATTTTTTCCTCTTTTAACCAACGCGCCACATCCATTGAGAAGTAGCTAAGAATACCATCAGCACCTGCACGCTTCATGCTTAACAACGCTTCCATGACACAGGCTTTTTCATCTATCCAACCATTTTGTGATGCCGCTTTTAACATCGCGTATTCACCACTCACTTGATAGACATACGTTGGCGCTTTAAATTCATCTTTAACCCGACGAACAATATCTAAGTACGGCATACCAGGCTTTACCATAATCATATCCGCACCCTCTTCTAGATCTAAAGCCACTTCATAGAGCGCCTCATCTGAGTTTGCAGGATCCATTTGATAGCTATACTTATTGCCACCACCGATATTGCCTGAAGAGCCCACCGCGTCTCTGAACGGGCCATAAAAGCTCGACGCATATTTAGCGGCATAAGCAAGAATGCGAGTATTGGTAAAACCATTATTTTCTAGTGCTTCACGAACACTTCCGATACGCCCATCCATCATGTCTGACGGAGCAACAACATCCGCTCCCGCTTCCGCATGTGACAAAGCCTGCTTAACTAAAGCATCGACAGTTTCGTCGTTTAGGATATAGCCGCTTTTATCCATAAGACCATCTTGGCCATGAGAGGTATAGGGATCTAAGGCAACATCAGTAATAATGCCTAACTCAGGTAATGCTTGCTTTAGTGCTGAGACGCAACGCTGTACCAAGCCATTTGGATTGTAAGCTTCGGCTGCATCATCTGATTTTCCGTCGGCCTCTACTACTGGGAAAATAGCCAAAGCGGGAATGCCTAACGCATAAGCCTCTGTCGCCTGCTCAATCAGTAGATCGATACTTAGACGCTCCACGCCTGGCATAGAAGGAATCGCTTGACGCTGATTTTCACCCTCTAGAACAAATACGGGTAAAATTAAGTCATTTGTAGTAACAACATTCTCACGCATTAAACGACGTGAAAAGTCATCTTTGCGCATACGACGCATGCGCGAGAATGGAAAGCTTCCTGTAACAATTGACATAATAATCACCTATTCGAACATCAAAAAGAGCTTGAATTAGGCCACAGCATTAGCGTTATGTCACCACGAAACTGAAAGGGATTTAACTATTCGCTGAAACTCTCTTACTTGGGTAAGCAGAAGCAGCTTTGTCATACAGAGACTTGTACTTATCTCCCATCGCATCAAAAGAAAAGTGCTGCTCAACATAACTTCGCGCACCGTGCCCTAGCTCTTCACGTAGCGCCGCAGATAGAATAAGTTTCTCAGTAAAAGCTGCAAGTTCTTCTTCATTATCACCCACAAAGCCACACTGTTCGTGCTGCACCACTTCATCATTACCAGGGATATTACTTACCACTGCTGGAATACCCGCTGCTTGAGCCTCTAGTAATGCAAGAGATAAGCCCTCGTACAAAGACGTTTGTAAAAAGATGTCTAACGTCGCAACAGCTTTTAGTGCGCTATCACGATCAAGAAAACCGGTAATTGAAACACCTGATTCTGTTAAAACCTTTTCATACTCCTCGTCACCAGCACCTACCCAAACAAACTCAACGTTATCGTGCTTAGACAAAATCTTTTTAGCTATTGCTGCAAACACCCATGGTGCTTTTTGATTTGATATACGTCCGAGTACACCAATTTTGATTTTTTCAGACTTCTGCGTGTAATCTTTCTCAACGACCTGAGCGAGATCAATACCATTGCTAATACACTCTAGACGGTCAGTATTACCCTTAGTAATTTCTTTGAGAATGATATCGTATTCACGCTTTGAACAGGCAATGATCGTCCCACCCATCCAATAAGACACAAGCTCTAATGATTTATAAATCATTCGCTTAACAGGCTGCTCTATCAACGGGTAATGAATCGCGTGGGATGTATAAAGCGTCCGCTTATTTTGCCCCAATAAGAAACCAGCAACACGCGCCAGAACACCACTTTTTGATGAATGACCATGAATAGCATCAGGCTTGATGCGGCGTAGCTCACGTGTAATTTTGTACAGTGCTTTAATATCAGTAATAGGGTTAATAGCACGACCCATTTGTATATGAATCAATTTAACTTTTGGGTCAAATAACTCACGCCAGTTTTCAGGCGTCTCATCTCTCAATGAATGAAGAATCGTCACATCATAGCCATTTTGAGCAAGGTTATTAGCCATATCGATAACCCAAATAAACACACCATGAGACATTGGCTCTATTACATGTACGATTTTCATTATTTATTTCCTATTTGCCAAATGGCTTGTTTTGCTAGCCAATAAAGCCATTGCCTTATCCGCTACTTTATTTTGTTTTACTGACTTATAAAGATTAAATATTCCTAATCGATACCTGTTTGATGTCCAAACTAAGCGATACATGGGTGTCTTTGCCGCAGCGTATTGTTGTTCTTTATATGAGCTATCGCTGCTATCAAACATGAAATCAAATCGCTTACCCTGCTCCATAGCCGCACCTATTTCATTGCAGACCAAATAGAACAAAGGCATATATCTATTAGCATTTTCTTTATAGAAAGCACTTTGGTAATAATGTACCTGACCTTTGTCTTCGAACGCGTAGTAACAACTCATCGGAATATCATCCAAATACAACGTGCGAATATAAGCTTTTCCCTGAGGAATGAGTCGTTTCAACAGTGAACGATGGAAGTCGTTGAAGTAGCTAGATTCAAATACTAAAAAGTCAGCCCTGTTCTGCCAACGATCTTTGTGCATGTCTTTTAAAGTATCAACAAACGCATCCAAAGTTTCTAGCTCAACCTGCTTAACCGACAGAACACCATCCTTTTGAAATAAACGGTCTTTCTTTCGATAGTCTTTCTGCCAACGTCGAGGCAAAGTTTCAAGGTACTCAACTTTGGTCTCCACTTTCGGTACTTCATAGCGAAACCCATTAGCGTAGACTTGCTGGTTAATTGACGACTTACTATCTTTAAAACATTTAAAAATTAGTGAGTCTTCGAGCAAATAATCAAACTCTGCAAAACTCCAACGCTTTTGGTTGAGCCTGACTGCATCTTCAACCGCTTTAATTGTTTGTTGCTCATACCCTTCAAGCACCAATAGATCCACAAAAGGGGTTGCTATACAGTCCTCTCTACGCTCACCAGATGCGATAAAACGGAGCGTTCGTCCTTGAATATAAGTATGAGGATACTTTCTTTCTATCTGAAAGGGTGCGATAGAGACCAGTTTTTTACCATCGTAGAAACACAAAATAAACAGATCCCGATCATCACAACCGCCAAAAGTATTCCACCAAGTAAATAACCAATCCCAACTGCAAAAAATAGTTGTATTGTCACAGGCCTCGTATAATTCATTCCAAGCTGGCGCTAAACTTTCGAATTCTTTAGGGTTATTAACGACGCGAGTAGTTAGTAGTTTAGAAGACATCAGAAAACACCTTTTGAAGTAACTCGGAGCGCATCCGCTACTGCTACATCGTTATTAAAGTTTAATGTGTGCAGTGCAGTTAAGTTATCTTTCCAATCTGGCCGACTGGTTTGCACCCGCTGCTCTATGTACTCATTCGTATCTAGTTTTATAACTTTATTGATATTTAAACCTGCACCATAAGAACCTGCACAATCCTGCGAAGGTCTGAACCAATCATCACCAACTTTGAAAAATTGCCCAGCAGGACGCGCTGTTGAAGCATCACTAATCACAGGGTTAGCGTTATGCGCTTGCCACTCCGTACTAATCGGTGAGTCTGCATGAAAAATATGTAGCTCCTCGTTACCCGACATTCCTTTTTCGGCAGCGACCGTTGCAAATAACCACCAACGTTCATCGTGCTCTAATAGTGTTGAGTCGTAAGCATTCAGCTCATCAATCAGTGTATGCACTCGCTCCCATTGATAAGGAAACTCAGTACTGTGATATAACTCAATAGCGCCATTATCACCGGTCTCAGGAATCATGTAGTACGTTGATTCATGCTTAAACACATTCGGAAATGATAAATGGTAAGGCTGCTTCAGGATAATTTTGGGACTGCTGTATGTACCGTTTTGAAAGACTTCCATACAGGATAAGTGACCCCGTTCGGTGTAAAATGGAAGCTCTTCAAAGAAAACAAAATGGCGGCCGTCTTCACTCACTACAAAAGGGTCGGCCCAAAAAACATCTTCAGGTGGTACTAGCTCAATATATTCACTAAAATTCAGCGGTATTTCTTCAGCGCCAGCCTTATCTCTAAATTGTAATAACAAAATCCATTGCTCATTTTGTCTATATTTTTGCAGTAACTTATCGACCACGTGACCACTAAAGCGCTGAAACAGTCTTGGAACATCTGTGATTGAAAGTACATTACTGGTCGTATGTAACTCAGAGTCTTTATCCAATGAATTATTAGACAAACCAGTAGAGCTTTTCTTGTCAGACACCTTATTCAATACTCTCAACCATACTGCTTCAATCAACTGAAAATATTGATTTAAGTTACGGCACAGCGACCCTGTATCAAGACTAGGACGTAACTCGCTTAAAATACGGGTATGACCATCTGAGTCAAAACCTACAATCGAAATGTAGATCTGGCTCGACTTATCTAAATACTCTGCAATAGCTAACTCTTGGGATACAAGTCCACCTACTTCAGAAAAATGAGCTTCAATCGCACCTAGCTTGTACTCTTTAAGTAGCTCTGGATCTAACGAAGACTCTGATAGATTGATTAAAATATCTATAGTATTTGGTGCGCCCACTACAGATTGACTTGTTAAAACTAGGTCAGCATTAACAACATCAAAACTATCTAAAGGAGAACGAAAGATGGTTGCGTCACATTGATGCAAGAGCGTAATAGACTTGTTAGCTATTAATGCGGTGTTATCACTCGATATAACCTGACATACTTTTATCGAGCCTGACGTTTCCAGTGCTTGAATTAATTCCAACTGCCATCGCCAAACCTTGCCAGAAGACACAAAGACATTTGCAGAGAGAGCAGTGGATAATTGAGTCATATGATAGAACCGCTTGCGCAGTCTTAGCCTAAGTTAGTTTAATTATTTTTTTTATTATGAAACCGACTATTACATTCTACGAACTAAGCACGGTGCTTAGTAGTTTTTTCCTGACCAAAGGAAGTACCTGACAACACCAGCAGCCTATCTTGTCTTTTCTGCAACGTTTGAGGAAGCATTACAGAAACATCCTTGCTCTCTAGCTGCTGTACAAAGCGAGATAAGAACACCCATCCGTCCTGCTTCTCTTTCAAACTTTCCAACCAATACTTATCGAAGAAAACACAGTCAGGCTGTAACTTCCGATAAAGATACAACGGTGTTGTCTCAACAGAAAAGTTATCCAAGACGATACCGCAGTTCAGCGCACGAAGAGATCCTGCAACGGCAGCTAACTGTGGAATCACATCCATCGACACTGCAGCATCGAAAACAATTCTTAACTGACTACTTTTTTGCTCTAAAGCAGATGCCAACGTCACAAGCTGTGCCATTAGTGCTTCATTGCGTATCGCGCTAACACTAAGCTCCATATAGTAAAAACGCCTAGACTGTCTTTCATGAACTAGTGCATCAAAAACCAAACGAAATAATAGCTGGTCCCAAAAGTTCTCTAACGAATGCTTAGACTTATTACTGCTGGTCATAGGCGCTAATAGTAAATTTATCTTATTAAACTCTTCAGGGTTTACATCAAGTACCACCCAAGTACTATTTAAAGGGCCTTTTTTTAAGTCATAGAGCTCTCTCAAACCTAACTTAGCAACGTCATCATGTTGTATCCCCTTCAGTAAAGCATCTAATCTTTTTTCAGCTTCATCCTGACTAGATACGCCAATAACTTTATCAAATGGGTTTTTAACAACGCCCTCTTTTTCTTCACCCGGTAACTCCCAAACATTCAACGCTTGAGCAACTGGTATGACATCAAATTTAGGGGATAAAGTAGTCGGTGCTACCCACATTTGATAACAACGCTGGCCCTGATAAACCACTGGTGCAACTGACACTGTCGAGTTAAACGGAATACCTGAGACTTTTTTCATCGATAACGTCAACCCTACATCAAGACCACCACTCTTGTTCGCCATCGCTAAATAGTCTGCTAATAGGCCTTTTTCTTCCTTATCAATTAACTTTAATAGTGGAAAACGGGAAAGCTCATCTATTGAGTCAGCGCCAAATAATGCCAAGAACGCAATATTGGCATGAACAAACTGACCTTTTGATAAGTAAGCAACAGCATGAGTACTTGTATTAACAAGTTTCAACACACGTTTCTCTGATAGATTTAGTAGTGATTTACAGTGCCGAAAATCTCTTTTTAAGAGGCTGTACTGAAGTACAAACTGTAACGCAAGCTGGAACTCTTCACGCTCTGGCGCATAAATAATACGGCAACTCTGCAATAAATCCTGAGATGAATCACCAAAATATTTATGATCAGGCGGCAGTACTTCAACCGCAATACAATCAGGGTTACGTTTATGTAAGTACTTAAAAAGTGGTAGCGGTTGCTCGATACTCTTGCGATAGAGAAAAGCAACGTCATTGACTACATCAACCTCAGAATGACCACCGCTTTTAACTGTATCTAACAGATTTAGTTTAGCGGGCACACCTGTGCTTAGTAACTCATCGAGTACTAATTGATGCTGCTCATCGGTAAAACCAATCAGCATAATTTCTAACGGGGATATAGTCATGCCATCAAACTAACGGGATTTAGTAAACCCCGCAGCTGATTCGCAGACTATCGAAGCTAGTTAGATGACTAGCTGTGTATTAGAGAACATCCCAGAGACTACTAAAGTCACTTTCTTGCTCTGGGGTATCTTCAGTTTGATCTAAAGTAATGTATTCGCAATAAGCAAAGCTACCTAAGCACTCATCTATTTTAGTAATCTGAATGCTCTGAATCTTGTTCCCTGCTAATTCTACCGTTAAGACATCTTCTACCTTAAAAATATGCCCCGGAAAAATAAGCGCCGGCTCATCCCTCATTTCTTGAACAATAGGAAGCTGCAGACCTTTAACCGGTAATCTTTGGGTAACTTTACGATTAGTTACTTCAGTCGCAGTCACTGTTACACCTTTAGGTGACAGCAACTCAGAACCGAAACATAAACCTTTGTCTCTATAAAAGTCCATCCAACGAATAACGGCGATTTGCCAGTGGTCACTATCATCAGCAGGATCTTTAATCGCAATAAGCTCACCGACTCGAGCGGCTGATTGCTCAACGACTTTCTGTCTCAGGCCATAACCTTTAGAGCTACTATTATCAATAAACCATGGCTTTATTTCAGCATCACACTCTTCTAAAGAGCTACCAACTTCAATATCAACCCAAGGGCTTGATGGTGACTCACCGAGTGCCATTTTTTCATAGAGATTGTCTTCTGCGCTTGAAGCATCCTCTTCGTCTTCATCAACTTGGTTAGTTGCTGCAACGACAGCGACGACATCGGTCATTCTCATGACTACGCCTGCAGTTTCTTCTCGATCAAAACGTTTATTTTTACGACTACTCGACTTCGTTAAGCGCGTCAGTAGACGTTGTGCTAAACCACGGTTAAGCATTGGTTGATCATCATGCAGACCGAAACTTGCATCCTGCGTAATCGTTATAAAGTCTCGTAGGATATCCTCAACTTTTGATACATCAAATATACGGCTAGTGGCAGAATTCAGAACTTCACTGACAGGCATTAATGCCGCTGGCTCATCGCTGTTCAGTAGCGCGATATGAGCATAATCACCAGAAATCAAATCAGCATCCGTTAAAATAGCAACGCTATTAACGACACTAGAAAAGAACTTTTCAACTCGGTCAGCCTCTCCCTGTCTCAAACTATTCGGCACACCTAGGGCAACTAAATTGAACAGCTTGTAGTAGGCCTCAATGGTAAAACTATCGGACTCACCATCCACACTTTTAGGGATAGTCTTATCTTGTATTTTATTTTCGCAAGCCAGTAAGTAAAGGTGATGTACGTCATGCCAAATATTTCGCTTACTTTTTACATAGACACTGTAACTATTGACTAAGGTACGTCCCATATATTTGATGGCACGCCCTATCGCAATTGTTAGGCGCTTTTGATTAATACTGCCGCGGGTTAGCATATCTAAAGCAGCTAACTGATAAGAGCCAGCAAGCTCAAGCTGTAAAGCTTGTTTCAAATCGAATACTTTCTGACTACGCTCAGGCAGCGGAAATGCTCGTGTAGAAAAGTGTCTATCTAAGTTATCCAACGCCATATTTACATAAGGCAAAATAACTTCAGTAATATCAATACGAACGGAAGGCGCTAAAGGGTGCTGATTAATAGCGACTAAGCTTTGATACAAAACACGCGTTACTTCGCCCATATTGGTTAAAGGGAGTGTTTGCGCCCAGCTTTTCGCTTGGGATACTGACGACAGTAGTACTGCGTCCAACTTCTTTTTTTCGGGACTTGAAAGCTGACCCATAAGTCACCTCCGCTATTTTTATTATTGGTTGCTTCAACTATAGCACCAACGCTGGGTGCTGCGTTGACCGTCCGACGGAAATGCTTATTGATATTACTTAGTCTTAATACTTGAAAAGCTTATGTTCAAACACACTTTGCGGTTATCATATTGCGATTGATTTTTCAGGAGTACTTTAAATGGCTAGTTACAACACCAGCGAATTCAAAAGTGGACTTAAGTTCATGATGGATGGCGATCCTTACAACATCATCGAAAATGAATTCGTTAAGCCGGGTAAGGGTCAGGCGTTTAGCCGTGTGAAGATTCGCAACCTTAAAACTGGCCGTGTTGTCGACAAAACATTTAAGTCTGGCGAGAAAGTTGAAGCCGCTGATGTGATGGAAATCACTTGTGAATACCTTTACACAGATGGTGAGTATTGGCACTTTATGGAGCCTGTATCGTTCGAGCAATTTCAAGCATCTGAAACAGCCATTGCTGATGTAAAGAACTGGCTGAAAGATCAAGAAAGTTACATTGTTACTCTTTGGGATAATGAGCCATTAACGTTTACACCGCCAAACTTTATTGAGCTACAGATCACTGAATGTGACCCTGGCGTTCAAGGTAACACCGCTCAAGGTGCAACTAAGCCTGCCATCGTACAAACAGGTGCCTCTATTAAAGTACCTTTATTTGTTGAAAATGGTGAGTGGGTTAAGATCGATACGCGTACTGGTGACTATATTTCTCGCGCGAAAGAATCTTAAGACAAATGCAATGGCAACCTGACGGTGACCAACAAAGCCGGCTTGCACGTGCAGAGATGTTACGTGACATACGTGAGTTTTTTTATCAGCGTCAGGTGCTTGAAGTCGAAACCCCTGCCCTTTCCCAAGCGGCAAATACAGACCCTTATATTGATTCTTTCGCTTTAGTGACGAATCAAACACGCTACTTACACACCTCTCCCGAGTACGCGATGAAACGACTACTCGCTTCGGGCAGTGGCGATATTTATCAAATATGTAAAGTATGGCGTGCTGAGCCAAGTGCCAAGCATCACAACGCAGAATTCACAATGCTTGAGTTCTATCGTCTTGATTACAACATGCAAACACTCATGACAGAAGTAGACGAGCTATTATCGCAACTGCTGCCCTCATTGAAAAAACACAGCAATTTCCATACTTATGCTTCTCTATTCCTTGATAAACTGGGCTTCAACCCCCATACAATAGCAGAAGACACTTTAAAGGCTTGTGTAGACAAGTATGTGCCTGAATTTCGGGGCGAGCTAGACCATCAAGGTTGTTTGGATTTACTGCTGACACACTGCATTGAACCAAAACTGCCTAACGACCGTATAAGCTTTATCTACGATTATCCTGCAACTCAAAGTGCACTGGCAAAGACAGAGCAAGTAGCAGATTATAACGTTGCTAAACGTTTTGAGGTTTATGTTGGTAACTTAGAGCTCGGAAATGGTTACCAAGAACTCACCTCTTATGAGGATAATGCAGCGGTACTCGAGAATGAGTCGTCTGTAAGACAACAAATGAATCACGAGGCAGTCCCAATTGATCAGCGTTTTTTAAGCGCTATACAAGCCGGACTACCTGAATGTGCTGGAATAGCGATTGGACTTGATCGTTTATTGATGCTTAAAACCGATGCTGACACCATCAAAAAAGTATTGAATTTCAGCTGGGAAAATGCTTAAAAATATCCCTTAATAATGTGGCATAATGTGCCGCTATTCTGGGCTAGGCCGATACGGCTATACGAATCTATAACAGACATTATTTAACCTTGGAGAACACTATGAACTTTTTTATATCTGATGCAATGGCAGAAGGCGCAGCTGCACCACAAGGCGGCGGACTACAGATGATCATCATGATGGCGATCTTCTTCGGTATCATGTATTTCATGATCATTCGTCCACAGCAAAAACGTGCCAAAGAACATAGAGAGCTAATCTCATCAATCGGTAAAGGCGATGAAGTTGTTGCTGCTGGTGGTCTTGTTGGAAAAGTAGTTGACCTAGGTGACAACCTTGTTGAAATTACTGTTTCTGAGAACACAACATTGAAAGTACAGCGTCAAGCGATTGTTTCTGTATTACCAAAAGGCACAATGAAAGGCCTTTAAGCTCTTCAATTAACGATCACACGAAGCACTGATATTTCTCAGTGCTTTTGCATAAGCGGATTATAACAATGAATCAAAATCCAACCTGGAAGTACTTACTACTGCTTGCAGTGTGTGTAATTAGTATGGTTTACGCCGTACCTAATTTATACCCATCGAACCCAGCACTCCAAATTACGCTTGTTGATACCAATGAAACATTTACTGGTTCTGAAGTTGAAAATATTACTAAAAGCCTAAACGATGCGGACATCGCAATCAAAAAGGTGGAGACACTAGACAACGAGCTAATGGTTCACTTTGCTGATACTAGCGCTCAGTTTGCAGCGGTTGACCCAGTAAAAGCGACATTAGGTAAAAGATACACGGTTGCATTAAACCTCGCACCAACGACTCCGTCTTGGTTAGCAGGCTTTGGTGCAGAACCAATGTACCTAGGTCTTGACCTTCGTGGTGGTGTTCACTTCTTGATGGAAGTGGATATGGACGAAGCAATTGATAAGGCAGTAGAGCGCTACAAGGAAGGATTTAAAGTCCAACTGCGTGAAGAGAACATCAAATATCTTGGTGTGACTCGCGAAGCTGATAACAGCTTGACCATTAAATTTAAAGACCAAGCAACGTTAGATGCAGGTCTGAAAGAACTAAATACGCAATACCTAAACCAACTTGAGTTCACTCAAGTAGATGTTGAAAAAGGTACTGCGCTAAAGGCTGAGATTACGGTAGATAACCTTGCAGGTGTTAAGAAATTAGCACTCCAGCAAAATATCACGACCTTACGTAATCGTGTGAATGAAATTGGTGTATCTGAGCCAATAATTCAACAGCAAGGTTTAGAACGTATTGTTGTCCAATTACCGGGCGTACAAGACCCTACTGAAGCTAAGAAAATTCTGGGTGCTACTGCGACTCTAGAATTCCGCTTAGTTGATGAAGACAATAATGCCTTTGACGCTGAAGCAAATAAACGTGTACCTATCGGTGATGTGCTTTACAAAGAGCGCGACGGAAACCCTATCCTTCTAAAGCGTCAAGTGATGCTTACGGGTGACTTCATTACTGATGCATCAGCTACATTTGACCAAAACCAGCAACCCGCTGTAAGTATTACGCTAGATGGTAAAGGTGCTCGCATGTTTGAGCGTGCTACTGGTGCTAATGTTCAAAAACTAATGGGTGTTGTGTTCATTGAGAACAAAACTGAAATTAGTCGTGACGCTGATGGCGAGATTGTTAAGAACACGGTTAAGAAGCAAGAAGTGATTAACGTTGCTCGTATCCAAGAGCAGCTTAGTTCTAACTTCCAAATTACTGGCTTAGACTCTGCGAAAGAAGCTAGTAGCTTGGCATTGTTACTGCGTGCGGGTGCACTTGCTGCTCCTATCTACATCGTAGAAGAACGTACAATTGGACCCAGCCTTGGTGCAGATAACATCAACGATGGTTTCAACTCAGTTATTTACGGCTTTATTGCAGTTCTGATTTTCATGCTTGTTTACTATCGTACCTTTGGTATCGTGGCGAACCTTGCATTGACACTTAACCTCGTGGTTATTGTTGCTGTACTTTCATTACTACAGGCAACACTAACGTTACCGGGTATTGCGGGTATCGTACTGACTGTTGGTATGGCTGTTGATGCCAATGTACTGATCTATGAGCGCATTAAAGAAGAAATGCGTGATGGAACTGCACCGCAAAGTGCTATTTATGCAGGTTATGAGAAAGCTTTCTCTACAATCACTGATGCGAACATCACAACCTTTATTGCGGCAATCGTACTTTACGGTATGGGAACAGGCCCAATTAAGGGCTTTGCGATCACGTTAGCAATCGGTATTTTGTCATCGATGTTTACCGCTATCTTCGGTACACGTGTACTTATCAACTTGATATACGGCAAACGCCGTGTTGAAAAACTAAACATAGGGTAAGGGCCAATGTTCTTAAAAAAGCATATTAACTTCATGGCCAAGCGGAAGATTGCGATCGTCTTCTCAGCCTTTTTAATCTTAGTCTCACTTGGCTCTCTGTTGACACGTGGCCTTAACCTTGGTGTTGATTTCACGGGTGGTACGGTTATCCAAGTTGCTTATCCAAAAGCAGCGGATATCACTAATATTCGTGACACACTGACTAAAGCAGGTTTTGATGCTGCGGTTCAACCTTTTGGTACTGCTCAGGACGTATTGATTCGTCTACCAGAGCAAGAAGGTACTAATAAGGTTGCTGAGGTAAGCGTCAACGTACTTGAGGCTTTACGCGCAGTAGAACCTAACGTTGAAATGCGTCGTGTAGAGTCGGTAGGTCCTCAAATTGGTGATGAACTACGAGACCAAGGTGGTATTGCAATGTTACTGGCTCTGGCTGGTATCTTGATCTATATCGCACTACGTTTTGAATTACGTTTCTCAGTTGGCTCCATTATCGCACTGGTACATGATGTCATTGTGACGATTGGTTTCTTCTCGATAACAGGTATTGAGTTTGATCTGACCATATTGGCGGCTGTTCTAGCGATTATCGGTTACTCACTGAATGATACAATTGTTGTATTTGATCGTATTCGTGAGAACTTCTTGAAACTTAGGAAGGTAAATACCGAAGAATCAATTGATACTTCAATCAATGAGACACTATCAAGAACATTGGTAACATCATTAACAACGTTGATTGTTGTAATTTCACTGTTTATATTTGGTGGCGAGATTATTCATGGCTTCTCTATCGCTATGCTTGTTGGTATCGTGATTGGTACTTACTCATCTATCTATGTGGCAAGTAGCTCACTATTAGTTATGGGTGTGACGCGTGAAGCGCTTCTACCACCTGCTAAGGATGATGAAATTGATGAAGAGTTGGATGCTATTCCATAACATCCCTCTTCTACTTAAAGCTTAGAAACTAATAGGGCACTCTTCACAGAGCGCCCTATTTTTTTGCTTAAAATATCATCTTAGAAATAAAACTATAGAAGAAACAGCTTGGACATATTATTTAACATAACTTATTACAATTACGTAGTAGGTTTTTTACTACCACCGATTGTGCCAACAAAGAACATAGCAGAAAAGAAAGTCGCCAGAATACTGATAAGAAGCTCTAAGGTTATCCTTAATGCTTTAACGCCTCTTACCGCTGTCTTACCCAATAAACGAAGTACGCCTCGTGTATGAATACCATAGCGTTGACTGAGTCGGTGTACACGATTCAAGTCACGCGTATTCTCTACATATTTTAGTAGTTGAATACTGTCAGCCATCGACGTATTTTTACGGATACCATTTGCTTGCTCCGCGATTACTCCAATCTGACGAGCAGCTGCTGGATTATAAGACTGCTTTGCAATACGAGAGATACTCGATAAATCAGCGTTTTTTGCTTGTTTTAAAAAGTCCTTCCAGTTGAATACACGACTTCCTACCGTCATTAACTCATTGCGAAAACTTCGAGTTAATCGATTCATTCTAGTAGCCAATTTTAACGTTGATGTTCCAACCTTAACAGGTGCCGCGACACCTAGAGTACCGACCGTTGCAGCTGTCAAACCCACCCCTACCCCAGCTAATGTTGCGACCAACTCATTAACCGGTAAGCCTTGCTGATAACGTGAGTACTGCTCGTTTAAGTCACGTAGATCACCGACAACTGTAAAGTCGGAAGTTAATGCACCTGCGACACCCGCCGCAGTTTCAGCTTTACCTGATAAAAAGCCTCCAGCAAAACCACTTACTTGCTTAGTTAAGCGTGAAGAAGCAGTATCTCTTTGATTAATAACTTGCTGGTAAGCTGGGTAATTTAACGCGTGATTATAATTTTGGCCAATCTCGATAAGAGAACGCGCTTCGTCATAGTCTTCCGAGGCAATTGCTGCTTCTAGTGACGTTTTTAGGGTTTCAGTATTCAAGCGATTAGTTAACATCGCATCGACATCAGGCGCTTTAAATTCATACTCCCAATAATCTGCAATACTAAGCAAGCCGATAATAAACCCGCCTAACCACATTAACAAAAAAATCTGCCTGATCAATGATTTCATAATATTTGAAGGCTATCAGAATCAATTAAACCCTACACGAACTAACAGCTACTCAACTTAAGCAGCGCTAGATTCGCAGTAAGATAACTGACACGGATGACACTTAATTAGGTAATGAGTACCTAGATTAGCATAGTTTTATGTTTATGCTTTTTTAAGATTGGTTCTTCATATACGCATCACGAACGGATTTTGCGTGTGTAAATGTTTTCATAATGCCATCACTATCTGAGCTTGAAATCTGCTCATGTAGTGTTTGCAGGTTTTCCTGCAACTCTTCAAGTGAGGTCAATATCGCGTCACGATTTTCTAAACAGATATCGCGCCACATGGTCGGGTCGCTTGAAGCTATACGAGTGAAGTCTCTAAAGCCACCAGCCGCATATTGGAAAATAGCATCTGAAGCATCTGATTTTGACAGGGTATCGACTAGAGAATACGCTACAACATGGGGTAAATGACTGGTAGCAGCAAGCACTTGATCGTGCGTCTCTACATCCATACTTTCAACTTTTGCCCCAGCAGCCTGCCACATTTCAGTGACTTTTAACTCTGCTTCAGCACTAGTTTCAGGCAGTGGTGTAACGATAACTTTGTGATCGACATATAGATCAACAATCGCTGCTTCGACACCACTTTTTTCACGTCCTGCAATAGGGTGAGCAGGGACAAAATAATCTGGGATTGTCCCAAATACCGATTTAGCGGCTAAAACCACACTCCCTTTTGCACTACCCGCATCAGTAACTACTGCACCAGGCTCAAGGTGACCATGAATCGAGGCGAGTACAGATGCCATTGCACCCATTGGGACTGCTAATAAAATCATATCAGCCCCTTTCACCGCTTCGACAGGGTCAAGTGAATAGCTATCAATGACACCTAACTCAACGGCCTTGTCCAAATTTTGAATATTTCGGCTACAGCCGACTACCGTTTTGCAGTAATTGGCTTCACGTAACGCTAACGCTAGTGATCCACCAATCAAACCCACCCCAAATATAACCAGTTTATTAATCATATCCAGTTATTACAGAATAGCTTTTGCATAAGAACCCAATACACGCACTAACTCAGCTTCGCCTTCAAGTTCAGCTAATGCTAGCTGCATATCTGCATCACTTACATGACCATCAATATCCATAAAGAAGAAGTAACCCCAATGTGTATCTGGCGCAGGACGTGACTCAATATTAGTCATATCTAAGTGATGACGCTCTAGCGGTTCAAGCAACTTGTACAAAGCACCTGCGCGGTTTTTAGTCGATATCAATAAAGATGTTCTGTCATTACCGCTTGCTGGGATCTCTTCTTTACCAATGACCAAAAAACGAGTCATGTTGTTTGCAGAGTCTTGAATGTGTGGCGAGACAATATTCAACGCGTACTGTTTAGCCGCATTTTCACCACCAATAGCAGCGGAATGAGGATCTTCTGATGCTAAACGTGCCGCTTCAGCATTACTAGCAACCGGCACTTTAACCACGTCAGGATAGTGACGCGCAAGCCAATCACGACATTGCATTAATGACTGTTCGTGAGAATAAATTCGAGTCACACCAGACATATCTTGATTTTTACACATCAAATTCTGATGAATCATCAAGTGGATTTCGCCACAGATTTTTAATGATGAGCTTACAAATCTATCTAATGTGTGAGAAACAATTCCACCGGTAGAGTTTTCAATAGGTACAACACCATAATCGGCGGTACCTGCTTCAACTTCACGGAACACATCAGTGATTTGATTAAATGGTGAACTACCTACTCCTTGACCAAAGTGCTTATGCACAGCAGTCTCAGTGAAGGTACCCTTAGGACCAAGGTAAGCAACATTAATTTGCTGCTCTAGTGCCAAGCAAGAAGAGATTACTTCGCGAAAGATTGCAGTAATACGCTCATCAGCTAAAGGCCCTTTATTCAAACCTTTTAAACGACGTAAAATTTGTGCTTCTCGCTCTGGACGATAGAACTTAATGTTCTCCTCACCCGCGCCGCGCTTAATTTCGCCAACCTCTTCCGCGCATGCTGCACGGTCACTGAGTAATGACAGAATTTTGTTATCGATTGCATCTATACGGTCGCGAATACCGCCTAATTTTTCAATAACTGTCTTACCGGCATTTGCACTCGGCGTGTCACCTTGATCACTCATACTTTAGCTCGCTCAAATTCTTTCATAAATGCAATCAGTGCATCTACACCTGCTTCTGGCATCGCATTGTAAATACTTGCTCGCATACCGCCTAATAGGCGATGACCGTTTAGATTAACCAATTGGTTATCAACAGCTTGCTTAATAAACTCACTCTCTAATGAGTCATCTGCCAATAGAAAAGTAACATTCATTAACGAACGACTTTCTGGGCTAACCACATTACTATAAAAAGATGAGTTATCAATATAGTCGTACAACTTAGCTGCTTTCTTTTGGTTTAAAGCATCAATAGCCGCTAGGCCACCTTTTGCTAATGCCCACTCAAACACCAAACCTGCTAGATACCAACTGTAAGTCGGTGGCGTGTTGTACATAGAGCCACTTTTAGCTGCAACAGCGTAGTCCATCACCGATGGAATCGCTTGATCAGCATGGCCAATGAGGTCATCGCGAACAACCGCTAATGTAATACCTGCTGGTCCAATATTTTTCTGTGCACCGCCATAGATGACACCAAACTTCGATACATCAATAGGTCGTGACATAATGTCTGATGACATATCGCAAACGAGTGGCACACCACCCGTTTCAGGTATCCAGTTAAAACCAACACCTGCAATCGTTTCATTTGAAACATAGTGCAAGTAGGCCGCATCACTATCACATTCCCAAGTGTCGAAACTTGGTACTTTCATGAAGTTATCTGATTCACTAGTCGCCGCAATACGAATATTCGCGCCTAGTTTGTTCGCTTCTTTAATCGCCTTCTGCGCCCAAATACCCGTATCTATATAGTCAGCACTTTGCCCAGACCGCAATAAGTTCATCGGAACCATTGCCGTTTGAGCCGTTGCACCACCTTGCATAAACAACACTTTGTAATTATCTGGAATTTGCATCAGCTGACGAAAGTCAGCCTCTGCTTTTTCAGAAATCGCGGTGAAATCCTTACCGCGATGACTCATTTCCATAACTGACATGCCAGAGCCACGCCAATCCAGCATTTCATCACGTGCCTGCTCAAGAACCGACTCAGGCAAAGCAGCAGGCCCAGGGCTAAAATTGTAACAACGACTCATAACTAATCCTTTCGGGTATCTCGATGCTTATTCTTCAATATCAGAAGGTTGCTCAGGTGTGTCAGAGGATGATTCTGGCAACGTTTCAGTCGTTACTTCAGCATCACCTTCTTCCGACTCAGGCACTTCGATGACATTTCCGTCTTCGTCCAGTAGCTCTTCATCATCTTCACCGGCCATCTTTGCAATACGCTCAACCTGAGTAAGTAATTCGCCCTTACCCAACTTAATCAAGGTAACACCTTGTGTATTACGACCAGTCACTGACACATCTTTAACCGATGTACGAACCAGTGTGCCACCGTCAGAAATCATCATGATTTCGTCATCATCCTTAACCTGTACCGCACCGATAGCATTACCGTTACGATCAGACGTTTGGATAGCAATGACACCCATTCCACCACGCTTCTGCGGGGTAAATTGGTCAACTTCAGTACGCTTTCCGAAGCCGTGCTCTGTTGCCATCAATAGACGACCTTCATCTAGAATAATCAGTGCGTTAACTGTCGCACCCTCTTCCAACTTGATACCACGAACACCAGCCGCTGTACGACCCATGCCACGCACGTCATTTTCGTTGAAGCGAATCGCCTTACCATTGCTGGTAAACATCATCACGTCGCTATTACCATCAGTAATCGCTACGTCAACTAGTTGGTTATCATCACGCAAGTCGATTGCAATGATTCCTGAAGCACGTTGATTTGAGAATGCCTTAAGATCTGTCTTCTTAACGGTACCGTTTTGCGTAGCCATAAAGATGAAACGATTATCTTCATATTCACGAATCGGCAATATCGCTTGGATATGCTCATCCTCTTGCAACGGTAATAAATTAACCATTGGCAAACCACGTGAAGTACGACTAGCCATCGGTAGCTGATAAACTTTCAACCAGTACAAGCGACCTCGACTTGAGAAGCACAGAATCGTATCGTGCGTACTCGCAATGAATAACTTCTCAATGAAGTCTTCATCTTTCATCTTAGTTGCTGCCTTACCACGACCACCACGACGCTGTGCGTGATAAACATCAACCGATTGTGCTTTTGCGTAACCAGAATGAGATAGCGTAACAACAACATCTTCTTCAGGTACAAGATCTTGCATGCCTAGGTTTTCACCTATCGCATTGATCTGAGTCAGACGCTCGTCACCGTATTGGTCACGTGTTTCGATGAGCTCATTACGAATAACATCTAACAAACGCTCAGGACTTCCAAGGATATCCAAGAAGTCGATGATGCGCACCAATATCTCGCGGTACTCATCAAGAATCTTGTCTTTTTCAAGACCTGTTAAACGGTGTAAACGTAACTCTAATATCGCCGTTACCTGAGCTTCAGACAACCAATATCCATCATCTTTTAGACCAAAACGAACGTGTAAATCTTCGGGTCTTGCATCCGTCGAGTTACCACGAGATAACATCTCAAGAACGATTTCAGGAGACCATGCTTTAGCTAATAGCGCCACACGTGCGTCTGCTGGCGTAGCAGAAGCTTTGATGGTCTTAATGATCTCATCAATACTGCCTAGCGCAACCGCCAAACCTTCTAAAAGATGCGCACGTTCACGCGCTTTTCTTAACAAGAATATCGTACGACGAGTCACTACTTCACGACGGTGACGAATAAATGCTGCAAGGATTTCTTTAAGGTTTAATAGTTTTGGTAGGCCATCAATCAGCGCAACCATATTAATACCAAAACTCGCCTGCATTTGAGTGTGCTTGTAAAGGTTGTTCAATACCACTTCAGGTACTTCACCACGCTTCAAGTCAACAACCATGCGCATTCCGTCTTTATCAGACTCATCGCGAAGTTCAGAAATCCCTTCCATCTTTTTATCTTTAACTAGCTCAGCAATCTTTTCAATCAGACGGGCTTTGTTAACTTGATAAGGAAGTTCAGTCACAACAATTTGGTCACGACCATTTTTATCTTGCTGGAAATCAGCGACACCACGGATACGAATACTACCTCGACCTGTGTGATAAGCAGACGTGATACCCGCAGCACCATTAATGACACCTGCTGTTGGAAAATCAGGACCTGGAATGTATTCCATTAGGTCATTAATATCCATTTCTGGGTTATCAACTAAGGCTAGTGTGCCGTTAATGATTTCAGTAATGTTGTGTGGCGGAATATTCGTCGCCATACCTACCGCAATTCCAGAAGAACCGTTAACTAATAGGTTCGGAAGGCGTGTAGGGAAAACTGCTGGCTCAGATTCAGAACCATCATAGTTCTCAATGAAATCAACCGTTTCTTTATCTAGGTCAGCTTGAAGCTCATGTGCAATTTTAGACATGCGCACTTCGGTGTAACGCATCGCGGCAGGAGAATCACCGTCAACCGAACCAAAGTTACCCTGACCATCGATGAGCGTATAACGCATCGAAAATGGCTGGGCCATTCGAACCATCGTGTCGTAAACAGCGGTATCACCATGCGGGTGATATTTACCGATTACGTCACCGACAACACGTGCAGATTTTTTATAAGGCTTGTTCCAGTCATTATTCAACACGCTCATTGCGTATAAAACACGACGGTGAACTGGCTTGAGACCATCACGTACATCAGGCAAAGCACGCCCAACGATAACGCTCATTGCATAATCCAAATAGGATTTACGCATCTCATCTACAAGATTAATTGGTATTATTTCTTTCGCGAATTCAGCCATAATTTTTGTCGACGACTCTTCCTAAATTATATCTCTATAATTATAACAGAACTGTGACAAAAAGGCGCATTTTGATGGCTATTATAGACGCCTGACAAGATACTTTTTAGACTTGTTTTTCACTCACTTTCAAAGACACTTAAATGTTCAGCAGATAAGGCCAATCCAACGGTATCGCCTAACTCATATTGCATCAATGAGGACAGTAATAACTGCACAGATTCACCAGAAGTCAAACGCAGCACATACAAATAGAAACCACCCCTAAACTGTCTTGAGATAAGCGCTGCTTTTATCGGTGACTGCTTATCAATTTTGAGGTATTCAGGGCGAATCAACGCATTCACTTGCTGCCCCAGTTTAAAAGCTTGTTGCTCACGCAATGGTGAAACGCCAAGTGCTGTCTTCACACCCTGCTCAACTATTTCACCCTGAAGAAAATCACTTCGTCCCACAAAGTGCGCCACAAAGGCTGTTTTAGGCTGATGATAAAGCGTTTGTGCATCGTCCCACTGCAATAACTTACCCGCACTCAATACTCCAATACGGTCTGCCATATTAAACGCTTCATGCTGATCATGCGTCACCATGACACTAGTAATTCCTTCATGCTTCAAAATCGAACGAATCTCTTTCGCCAATGAACTTCTCAACTCAACATCCATACTAGAGAATGGCTCATCCAGCAGCAGCAAACGCGGCTTCGAAGCCATCGCCCTAGCAAGTGCAACTCGTTGCTGTTGACCACCCGAAAGCTCATGAGGGTAGCGGCCGTCAAAACCGACGAGACCTATCAACTCAAGCAACTCAGCTAAACGCTGACGCTTATCAGACTTAGACTGGTGACGAATACCAAAACAAATGTTATCCCCAATCGTTAAATGTGGAAACAAAGCGAAGTCTTGAAACACCATTCCAATTTGACGATTCTCAGTCGGTGCAGTGAAGTTAGAAGTACTTAATACCGTAGCGCCTGAATGAATCTCACCCGATTGCAATACTTGAAAGCCCGCGATAGAACGTAATAAAGTCGTTTTTCCGCAACCACTAGGCCCTAACAAACAGGCAATTTCACCGTCATCCAAACGTAGTGAAATATCTTCCAATACTCTTTTACTATCGAAAGCGACACACACTTTATCTAGCGTTAGTACGCTCATTTTTTAGCTCCCTGAGGACGTGCTTGAGCAATCGCTCGGCTCAATAATATAACGGGAATAATTCCGGCCAGTACAATCATCAACGATGGTGCTCCCGCATCTGCAAGGCGCTCATCTGATGCCATTTCATAAGATCTTACCGCCAAGGTATTAAAGTTGAAAGGCCTCAGTATTAGTGTTGCAGGTAACTCTTTTAATACATCCACAAACACCAACAACAACGCAGTTAATACCGTTCCTTTCATTAAAGGCAGATGTATTTTTCTTAGCACTCCGAAAGGCGAAAGCCCCAAACTACGTCCCGCATCATCCATTGACGGTTTTATCTTACTCAAACCCGCATCAACCGCTTGAACAGACACGGATAAAAAACGCACTGTGTAAGCAAATATTAAGGCGAAGATGGTCCCTGAAAGTAGCAAACCCGTCGAAACATCAAACGTAGAACGCATCCAAGCATCCAATGTGTTATCTATCCATGCGAATGGTAATAACACACCAACTGCAATAACAGTACCCGGCACGGCATAACCTATTGATGCAACAGCGACACTCGCTTTAACGGTGGGTGTTTTTAACAGACGCTTAGCGTAACTCAATAGTAATGCCAAACTCACTGCAACAAATGCAGCTGCTATTGCCAATAAAAGACTATTTAAGACCAGTGAAAAGAATTCACTACCTAATGCGTAGTCGGCATTGTTCAATGTCCAATATAAAAGCTGCACAGCAGGCACAATAAAACCAAATAATACGGGTAACACACAGGCAAATGTTGCCCAAAAAGCACTCCACCCTTTTAGCTTATAACGCTGACCACGATTTTCAGTATTAGAAGTACTATGAAAACGTGCATGACGTCTTGAATAGCGCTCCATGAAAATCAAAACGACGACAAAACTCAGCAGCAATGTTGATAATTGTGCAGCAGTGACACTGTCATCCAAGCCATACCATGACTTGAAAATCCCTGTGGTAAATGTATTTACACCAAAGTATTGCACCGTACCGTAGTCGGCCAGTGTTTCCATTAGTGCTAACGATAAACCGGTAATGATTGCAGGTCTTGCTAGAGGTAACGCGACACGCTGGAAGCCTTGAAATGGTGTACACCCTAATGTTCGACTCGCTTCTAAAACAGCAACCGACTGCTCCAAAAAAGCAGCCCTAGACATCATATAAACATAGGGATAAAGCACCAGAGATAGCATTGCTATCGCACCGGTTAGTGAGCGAATCTCAGGAAACCAATAGTCTCCGTAACGCCAACCAAACCAATCACGTAGTTGACTTTGCACTGGACCAGCAAAGTCTAAAATACCCGTATAGGTGTAGGCGATAATATAAGCAGGAATTGCCAATGGCAGGAGTAATAGCCAAGACAAAGCACGACGCCCTGGGAATTCACAGGTAGACGTTAACCAAGCGCAGATAATTCCCATACTAAGCACACCAACAGTCACACCTAACATAAGGAGTAATGAGTTAGTTATGTAGTCAGCTAGAAGGTTATCTAGCAGGTGCTGCCAATTATCGTTAAAAGGCTCAAGTACAAAAGAAGCGACCACGAGGACAGGTAACGCCATGATTAATGCGATACCGACAACCCACCATGTTCTTATACCCATCAAAGAGCCCACTAAAAGCCTAACCTTTAAATAAACAAAAGCCCTCCAAATCTCTTTGGAGGGCTTATATAGCTTGCCAGATTACTTCCAGCCAGCGCGATCCATCAATTTTACTGCATCAGAGTTGTTTTCACCTAATACTGATAGATTTAATTCATCAGCTTTAAATTCACCCCAACTTTTCAGGGTTTCAGTACTCTCAGCACCTTCTCTAACAGGGTACTCATTATTGACTTGAGCGTAGAAGGCCTGAGCTTCTACTCCAACTAAAAACTCCATTAACAACTTCGCGTTATCAACATTTTTTGCCGCTTTAGTCATCGCAATACCACTAACATTTACATGGACACCACGATCATTTTCACCTTGGTTTGGCCAAAAAATGGCAAGCTTATTAGCCGCTTCAATTTGTTCTTCGTCATTACTATTTAGCATACCACCGTAGTAGTAAGTATTAGCAATGGCTACATCACAAATTCCAGCTGCTGCTGCTTTGATCTGGTCACGATCACCGCCTTTTGGTGGTTGAGCAAACGTTTTTACAAAACCATTCGCCCACTCTTGAGTCTTTTCAAGACCATCAGACGCAATCATTGACGCCACAAGAGACTGATTGTAGATATTACTTGAAGAACGAATACAAACACGCCCTTCCCACTTATCATCATTTAATGCTTCATAAGTAGATAACTCAGATGGATCTACCTTACCTTTCACATAAAAGATTGGGCGTGCACGCATAGACAGACCAAACCAATAAGACTCTGGGTCACGCAAGTTAGTCGGTACAATTTTATCTAGCACGTCAGACTCAACAGCGCGGATCACACCTGCTTCTTTAGCACGATACAAACGACCTGCGTCTGTAGTAATTAATAAGTCAGCGGGACTATTTACACCTTCAGACTTTAAACGCTTTAATAATGTATCAGCGCCACCAGTCACTAAATTAACCTTTACGCCCGTTTCGGTTGTAAACTTTTCTAGTAAAGGCTTAATCAGGTTTTCTTTTCGTGCCGAATAAAGATTTACTTCCTTTTCATCTGCAGAAACACTAACTGCACTAGCAAGCAATAAACCAGCAATCGCTGTAAGCGTGAAGAACTTCATATTGGGTAGTCCATTAATTTTCGATTGAGTTAATGCTAATGTAAATGCAAAGGATTCGCAATAACTTTATCACTCTATCAATTCATAAGTGTCATCTATCAGCCAAAAGGTGCGTCACTGACAAAAATACATTAGATTAAGCTCCTATAAACCCAAAATAAACATAAGCAAATCGCAGGCCCACTTAATGCAAAAAATAGCTCTAATAATCAACTCGCTTAGCTCCGGCGGTGGGGAACGTGTTGTAGCAACGCTATCGCAGGGGTTTGCTAAGGATTATGACGTCTCCGTTATTGTGTTTGAGGGTAATGATATTGACTATGAATTTGGTGGGAAATTAGTCGACCTGAATTGCCCTAGTAAAAATGGGTTTATTGGTAAGTCTTTTAACTTATTAAAGCGTGCTTACAAACTTAAACAGTTATTTAAAGAAAGTAAGTTTGACCATATTTTTGGTTTCATGGAGTCCGCGAACTATCCTGCCGTTCTCGCATCTAGAAAAACCATTGCGTCACTACATATCGACTTTAACTTCCTTAGCCCTACAGAACAAAAACTTGTACGTTGGATTTATCCACGAGCAAAATTAGTCGCACCAGTGTCAGACGACATTGCAGAAACACTGCGTACCCAACTCAAACTGACTAATGTGGGAAGAATTTACAACCCTGTTCCGTTTGAAGAACTTCGCCAACTTGCATCAGTGCCATTTGAGCACCCTAGAAAGTTTATTATTGCAGTCGGTCGCTTAACTTACCAAAAACACTTTGACCTGATGATCACTGCATTTGCTAAGTCAAAAACACAGCAAGAATGTGATTTAATTATTTTAGGCGATGGTGAGTTACGCGAAGAACTAGAAGCACTAGTCATAGCGCTAGGCATGGAAGGGAAAGTCCACTTACTTGGTAGATTAAAAAACCCGTTTGTTTATATGAAAAATGCGGAGTTTATGACGTTATCGAGTCGCGCGGAAGGCTTCCCTATGGTCTTGATTGAAGCGCTATCTTTAACTTGCCCAGTGATTTCGACGGATTGCCCAACAGGACCACGGGAGATTGTTAAAGAAGGCGTAAACGGCTTACTAATCGAAATGGACAACCAACAGGTACTAACAGACTCTATAGATAAGCTCTTTTATGATAAGAACCTACGCGAGCAATTTAGTAAAAATGCTCAAGAGTCAGTTAGTCACCTCTCGGTAGAAAACATCTGTCGAGAATGGATTACACTCTCGAACAATAGCTAGAACGACTTAGGTGTGAGAGATTAAAGTTCCCCACTCACCTGTTTCATCACTATATAAACGAATACGACTAATACTTGCATAGTCGACATTGAGTCTAAATAGATTCTCATCCTGCATACCCAAGATATACATTAGAACAACACGAATAACGCCTGCGTGAGTCACTAGTAGGACATTACCGCCTTTGTTATTTTCAGAGATTTCATGAAAAGCCTTTAATACACGGCTACGAAAATCCAAAAATGCCTCACCATTTGGTGGAACAACTCTTGTTGGTGATTTCCACCATGCATTTAACGTATCTGGGTCTTCTTCTAAAATATCTTGCGGAGAAGTGCCATCCCAGTCACCAAAATCTATTTCTTGAAAACGTTCATCAGTAATAAATTCCAACTCTTCTTGAGCAGCTAAAGATTCTGCAAACTCAGCACAACGTTGCAAGGGTGACGAAATAACTTTATCCCAACTTTCTTCGTCTTCGATCGACTTTTGCATTTGCGACCAACCCGTATCACTTAGAGCTGGATCGGTACTTCCACAAAAGACATTACCCAACTCCACTTCACCGTGGCGAAGTAGAGTAATCATGGTAGTTTCGGACATAATTATAATTTTATGAAGGTGCCAAACAGCACCTTCATCCTAAAAGGTTATTCGATGACCGACTTATATCAATCTGTATAAGTTGCCGCGATAATTTCATACTCGCGCAAACCACTTGGAGCTTTCACAACAGCAACATCCCCTTCCTCTTTACCAATTAAGGCACGAGCAATTGGTGACGACACAGCAATCTTATTTAGCTTAATGTCTGCTTCAATATCACCAACGATCTGGTAAATAACTATCTCTTCCGTCTCAAGATCTTCAAGTTCAACTTTGGCGCCGAACACAACACGCCCTTGAACATTTAGCGATTGAACATCGATAATCTGACCAGAAGATAATACTGACTCCAACTCTTGGATTCTACCTTCGGTGAAACTTTGCTGCTCACGCGCCGCGTGATATTCAGCATTTTCTTTCAAATCACCGTGCTCGCGCGCAGTAGATATATCTTGAATTATTTGAGGACGAACTTCAGTCTTTAAACGCAGTAATTCTGCTGAAAGTAATTCTGCACCTTTTGCTGTTATGGGAGCTCTATTCATTATGCTTTGTTAATCCCTTCATGTAGGTCTTGTAGACGGTAAACTTGCTCATTGGCTGTAAATGCCATCGCCTCGCATAAAGCCCATGCGCCAGTGATTGTTGTAGTGTAAGTCACCTTACGCTGCAATGCTTCACGACGAATTTCGTACGAGTCATTAATAGCCTTTTTACCTTCTGTCGTATTAACAATCAAGTGAACTTCGTCATTCTTAATCATATCTACAATATGTGGGCGACCTTCATGAACCTTATTGACCACCGTACACTCAACGCCAGCGTCGTTTAATAAACGGGCGGTGCCACGTGTCGCGATTAAGGTAAAACCTTGAGCAATCAATCGACTACCGATATCCAAAACATGCTTACGGTCAGTTTCACGGACACTAATGAAGGCTTTACCACCACTCTTAGGGAAGTCAATATTCGCGCCACGTTGTGATTTACCAAATGCTTCAGCAAAACTACGGCCAACACCCATTACTTCACCCGTCGACTTCATCTCAGGGCCAAGAATAGTATCTACACCAGGGAACTTGATGAATGGGAACACCGCTTCTTTAACAGAATAATACTCAGGAATAATTTCCTTCGTTTTACCCTGTTCTACAAGTGATACACCCGCCATACAACGTGCTGCAATCTTAGCTAATGGCTGACCAATCGCTTTAGAAACAAACGGCACTGTACGAGAAGCACGTGGGTTTACTTCAAGAACGTAAATATCATCGCCCTTAATCGCAAACTGGATATTCATCAAACCAATTACGTTGATTGCTTTACCCATTTTCACACACTGATCACGCATCTCATCTTGAACTTCTTGGCTCAATGAGTACGGAGGTAATGAACATGCTGAGTCACCAGAGTGAACACCTGCTTGCTCAATGTGCTGCATGATTCCACCGATCAATACATTTTGACCGTCACAAATCGCATCCATGTCCACTTCAATCGCATCATCAAGGAAACGATCTAGTAGTACAGGAGAGTCATTTGAAACTTGAACAGCGTTATGCATGTAATAACGTAGATCTTCTTCGTTATATACAATTTCCATCGCACGGCCACCTAATACATACGATGGACGAACAACTAGTGGGTAACCGATTTCAGCAGCTAATAACACTGCCTGCTCTGGGTTACGTGCTGTTCTGTTTGGTGGCTGTTTAAGACCTAAACGCTCGATCATTTGCTGGAAGCGCTCACGATCTTCTGCCAAGTCGATTGCATCCGGGCTTGTACCAATAATTGGTGTGCCGCTAGCTTCTAGTGCTTCTGCAAGCTTAAGTGGTGTTTGGCCACCGTACTGTACAATTACACCTTTTGGCTTTTCAAGATCAACGATTTCCATGACATCTTCAAGCGTTAACGGCTCGAAATATAGACGATCTGAAGTATCATAATCTGTTGAAACAGTCTCAGGGTTACAGTTAACCATGATTGTTTCGTAACCATCTTCACGCATCGCTAATGCCGCGTGAACACAGCAGTAGTCAAACTCAATACCTTGACCGATACGGTTTGGACCACCACCTAATACCATGATTTTCTCACGGTCTGTTGGTGCTGACTCACACTCTTCATCATATGAAGAATACATATAAGCAGTATCAGTTGAGAACTCAGCAGCACAAGTATCTACACGCTTGTAGATTGGGCGTACATTTAAGTCACGACGGTGTTTGCTGAATGCTTTTTCGCTAACGTTTATTAGTTTAGCCAAACGGCGATCAGAGAAACCTTTACGCTTCAGCTCAAACATCGCTGCTTTATCTAAGTCACCTAGGAACTTACCATCAAGCCCCTGCTCCATTTCGACCAATTCTTGCATCTGATCAAGGAACCAAGGATCAATTGACGTTAGTTCGAATAACTCTTCAGCAGTCAAACCAAAACGGAAACCATCAGCCACGTACAAAATACGCTCTGGACCTGCTTCAGTAAGCTCACGACGTAGCTCATCTTTAGGGTATTCAGCAGTAAGGTCTAAGCGCTCATCCAAACCATCAATGCCAGTCTCTAGACCACGCAATGCTTTTTGGAAAGACTCTTGGAACGTACGGCCAATCGCCATTACTTCACCAACAGACTTCATCTGTGTAGTCAGGCGCTTGTCTGCTTTAGGGAATTTTTCGAATGTAAATCTTGGGATTTTCGTGACAACGTAATCAATCGTCGGCTCGAAAGATGCAGGTGTAGCACCACCCGTGATTTCATTACGAAGCTCATCAAGTGTGTAACCTACCGCAAGCTTGGCTGCGATCTTAGCAATTGGGAAACCAGTTGCTTTAGATGCCAATGCAGATGAACGAGATACACGAGGATTCATTTCGATAACAATCAAACGACCATCTTTCGGGTTTACCGAGAACTGTACGTTTGATCCACCGGTATCAACACCAATCTTACGCAATACATCAATCGATGCGTTACGCATGATCTGATATTCTTTATCAGTCAATGTTTGAGCAGGTGCAACGGTAATTGAATCACCGGTATGGATACCCATTGGATCAATGTTTTCAATCGCACAGATGATGATGCAGTTGTCAGCAGTATCACGTACCACTTCCATCTCATATTCTTTCCAACCCAGTAGAGACTCTTCAAGAAGAATTTCCGTTGTTGGAGACATATCCAAACCGCGCTCGACGATTTCTTCAAACTCTTCACGGTTGTAAGCAATACCACCGCCAGATCCACCCATAGTGAATGAAGGACGAATGATTGTCGGAAAACCTAATTCTTTTTGAGCAGCACGCGCTTCTTCCATAGTGTGTGCAACACCAGAGCGAGCAGAATTAAGACCGATCTCTCCCATTGCAACACGGAATTTTTCGCGATCTTCAGCCATTTCGATAGCTTCTTTCTTCGCGCCGATCATTTCAACGTTGTACTTTTCTAGAATACCTTCAGCATCTAGTTCAAGTGCGCAGTTTAGTGCTGTCTGGCCACCCATTGTTGGCAAGATCGCATCTGGACGTTCTTTTTCAATGATCTTTGCAACGGTCTCCCATTGAATCGGCTCGATGTATATCGCATCTGCCATCTCTGGGTCAGTCATTATCGTTGCTGGGTTAGAGTTAACCAAGATGACACGATAACCTTCTTCACGAAGCGCTTTACACGCCTGTGCGCCAGAATAATCAAATTCACATGCCTGACCAATTACGATTGGACCTGCGCCGACGATCAAAATACTCTTTATATCTGTACGTTTAGCCATGACTAATTAACCTTGTGTATCCATGAGCGCAATGAACTTATCAAAAATTGGGGCAATGTCGTGAGGTCCAGGACTTGCTTCAGGGTGACCCTGGAAACTAAATGCTGGACAATCTGTACGCTCAATACCTTGCAAGCTATCGTCAAATAATGAGCGATGCGTTGCTTTCAATGTAGCTGGCAAAGATGCCTCATCTACTGCAAAACCGTGGTTTTGACTAGTAATAAGTACTTTGTTTGTTGCTAAGTCTTGAACAGGGTGATTAGCACCGTGATGACCAAACTTCATTTTTGCAGTCTTTGCACCACTTGCTAAACCAAGTAGCTGATGACCTAAACAAATACCGAAGGTAGGTACTTTTTTCTCTAGAATTTGTTGAATCGCTGTAATTGCGTAGTCACAAGGCTCTGGATCACCTGGACCATTAGACAGGAATACACCGTCTGGCTTCATTGCTAATACATCTGCAGCACTTGTCTTTGCAGGTACGACTGTTACGTTACAACCACGGTCAACAAGCATACGAAGGATATTGGTCTTAACACCAAAGTCATAAGCAACAACATTAAAGCGGCCTTCACCTGACTTAAGCGTAATCTGTGGTTCAGGCGGCAACTGCCAGCTACCTTCAGTCCACTCATACTGTTTTTCAGTAGTCACTTCTTTTGCTAGGTCCATACCTTTCAGACCTGCAAAACCTTTAGCGGCTGCTAGCGCCTCTGCTTCTGACAAGTTATCACCTGCCATGATACAACCACGCTGTGCGCCTTTTTCACGCAAGATACGAGTCAAACGACGCGTATCAATATCAGCAATAGCAACAATGCCTTTACGTGCAAGATAATCTGGAAGACTTTCTTTACCGCGGAAATTGCTATAAAGACGTGGAACATCTTTAACAACTAAACCAGTTGAGAAGATACGATCACACTCTTCATCTTCTTCATTAACACCGACGTTACCGATGTGAGGGTAAGTAAGCGTCACAATTTGCTGCGCATAAGAAGGATCCGTTAGGATCTCTTGATAGCCGCTCATCGACGTATTAAATACTACTTCACCGATGCTTGTTCCATCGCTTCCAATTGACTCGCCCTGAAAGATATTTCCATCTTCCAAGACTAAAAGTGCACGTTTTTTCAACGTTGCCTCCACAGTAGACTAAATCCAGAGTTTGCTCGTAACGGCTGTTGACAATTTGATTCTAATCGCTAGAACTAAATGTAGGGAATCCATCCCTCTTGTATGTGTTCTATACTCCACATACGACACGGGACAGGTTTTCCTTATAGAAAGCCCATCCCGTGTTTTTTGTTTTTGTAAACCTTCGCTATTCTAATCGAATCCAAGAATAAGATCTACGCTAAACAGTAAAAAGCCTCGTGGAGTTTTGTAGCTAAGTTACTCAATTCGAAGCAGTAAGTGTTTTGATCTTTACATCAATATCTCTAATCAATATTGCCAACTCACGATTTTGATCCACAACTGAACTAAACTTGGCTTTCAATCTCGCATTTTCAGCATCCGCTTCGGCCATTTGCTGCTTCACGCTAAATAGCTTTTTCATCGTCGCCTGATACTCAAGACTAACCTTGTCGCTACCAGTTATTAACTCTCTATCTATGTCTGGCATAACAACTGAAGAAACAGCAACATCATCAGCCGTAACACTCACTGAATAGAAAGTAATAGTAGCTACAGGCTCTAATGCTGGTTTCTCAGCAAACGTATCAACAACAGCAGTAAATTTACTAAGCCCTTCGTTGACATCATCCAAAATTAAGTCATCACCTTCTATTAGCACCATCTCGATAGGCTTGGTCTCAACAAGATTCAGATTTATAAACTCATCAGATCCAGCAATAACAGACACATCCGTTGTTGATAACTCACTCACGGACTGCGTTATCTCATCTTCCGTCATATCCAACTGCATCCCAGCATCATCATCCAAAACGACAATAGTCTCTAATAATGGGATCGGACTTAAATACTCGTCCTCTTCAGCAACGTCGGCCAAAGTCGCCGACTCATTCACTGGCGCCGACTCTACTAATGATTCAGGCTCAACTTCTTGAACTGAATTATCAGTTACAAATTCTTCCCCCTCATACAACAGCACTTCGTTGTTTAACTCAGGAGCAGGTATTGAATCGACCTTACCTAAGTTAGCACTTTGCAATACTGCACTTGGTGAGCGTAGAGGTGGTTCCACTACTCGGAGATTACTATCCGCAACCATCTCAGGCTTTGAACCTAAAATGGCATATAGCAACCCAAAGAAGCCCACTACTAGCAGACCTATTAATATATTTTTTATATTTACTTTCAACCTAGCACCTATTTCGTAATATCGTAGCCACACCAGTAAAAGCATGCTGACTAAGTCATTGAACTATTGGAAATAGATTAGAGCAGGTAATGTAAAAGTCCCACTCCCACCCTGACGAAATAACACAACTGAATGCTGGGTAGGAAAACAGGATTAATTATCGAAACTAAGCGTATGCAAAGAATCGACAAGCGGTAATATTAAGATTTATGTCTCGTTAATCTCATCAGATAAAGAGCAACGGAGCCGTACTGTGCTGTATTTGCTAGAATAGAGAAAAATTTGCTATTAAATAGAGAGAGCATCAAAAAACAAGCATGACAAATTCATCACTAATAAGACGATTTACCGCACAAGGTATTGCAATCAACTTACTTCTATTATGTAGCCTTGTCGCGCTAGTCATTGGTGTCACTGCACCTTTGATTACACTTCAAAAGCTATATTTTATTGAAAACACCATCTCCCTGATATCAACAATACAAACACTTTATATAGATAAGGAGTGGTTACTATTTTTTGTTATTGCCATTTTTAGCCTGTGTATACCTGTCATCAAAATCATTAGCTTGCTGCTGATCACTAATGTTGAATATAAAACAGGCTCATTCTTAGACAAGTCGCTTTCGCTTATTGAGACCCTTGGGAAGTGGTCTATGCTAGATGTGTTCGTCGTCGCCCTTTTACTTGTATCCGTGAAGCTCGGCGCACTCGCTAAGGTAGAAGTGCATTATGGTCTTTATATTTTTACGGCATCGGTAATGTTGACAATGATATTAAGCTTTTGGATTTACAGCTTGACCCACAAAAAGGCAGAGTGAATACAAATTGAATAAATTTCAACTAATCACGTAAATTTAGCGGACCTTTTTGTCATAGCAACCACTAAGTGATAAATGGCATGTGTTGATTACAACAAATACATACCTTTAAGTTTTTCTGAATCAGTTAATATCGTATGATTCACTGGAATACAAGTCGCGAGACTCGACAATAAAGACTCTAAAACATCTTTAAATAGCCACCCCGGGACGGGTGCAGATCGAAACATCACAGGAGATAATATAAGTCATGATAAAAAAAGCATTGCTACTGTTGCTATTAGCTGCAGTTTGGGCTTTTGGTAGCTGGTGGTACTACACCTGCATGATCAAAGGCTTTTGCCGCACTAATGGTACATTCACAAGCGCGGCCGAACGTGCTAAGGGCGCAGCGATAACCACTGCTGCCGCTACAGGAATAGTTGTCGCTGCTGGCGCTAACACCCCTAAGGAAGATGACCAACAAGTTGCCGCAACAGACTTTATCGACCAAGATAACGATGCAATATCAGACGAAGATGAGCGTAGCCTAGGAACAGACCCTAGCAACGACGACAGCGACTCTGATGGCATAAAAGATAATGAAGAACTTGGTACTGACTTACAGAATCCAACCGACACCGATGGTGACGGCATCATTAATGCATTAGATGATGATGATGATAACGACACGCTACTAAGTGTAGACGAGTTGAAAAACGGTACCGATCCATTATCAGTAGATAGTGATGCTGATGGTTTAGATGACCCAACTGAAGTAAGTGGAAAGCTGGGTACTGACCCAATGAATCCAGATAGTGATGCTGACGGCATTTCAGATGGTATTGAAATCGGCTCTAATATTAGCCAACCCATTGATACTGATAACGACGGCACTATCGACGCGCTAGACAGTGATGATGATGATGATGGCCTTCCAACATTACTTGAGTCTAAGCTCAGCAGTGACCCATTATCTGTGGACAGTGACGGTGATGGCATCAGTGACAAAGAAGAAGTAGGTAAAGATTTAGATCAGCCTATGGATACTGATGGTGATGGTATTTTAGATCTAGTGGATGACAGCAACGACACTCCGAGTACCACCGATATTACTGATACCGCTACTCCTGCGACACCTGAACAAGGTGATGCTAAAGACGAAGTAACGATTGATACCGTGGAAAGTGCGGATGACAGCCCTGCTGATATGGATATCCCTATTCAGAAGAGTCGCTTGTACTTCCCATTCCGTTCTGCAAACCCACGCTTGTCTGGTGCTGCTAAAGAGTACTTTGAAGAAGTATCACTTTGGCTAAATCAAAGCCCAAGCAATAGCATTGTGCTAACAGGACATACGGATAGTATCGGTAAAGCAAAGAGTAACCTTAACTTAGGTCTTAAACGAGCAATCGAGATCAAAGACTTAATGGTTAAGCTTGGTGCTAAATCAGCTCAAATAGATGTTGCTTCAATGGGTGAGACACAACCTATCGCTAGTAACAAAACAGAAGCTGGCCGCCATCAAAACCGACGCGTAGAGCTGATACCAACCGTTAAAAAATAAGCGACCACATGATGTATTTCAAAGATTATCGTGCTTGAGGATAAAAAATGTTTGAACACGCTGTAACAATGACACACGAACTAAAGGATGCCAGCCTAGCGTTATTAATAATGCTTGGCGGCGCCTTCCTACTAGGTTGCCTTTTTTGTTGGGCACTTAGCTCTCGTAAACGTTCTAGTAAACTGAAGGAAATCCAATAATGCCTACAGATTACACACTTATGGATGCCACTCTAGAAATCTTGCTGATGTTACTAGCAGCTTTTTTACTAGGTTGGTTATTTTGCTGGATTATTAAAAAGCTATTTGGCGGTCGTAACCTTGAAACAGCTGAAAACGCTGAACTAAAAGGAATGACGACTGGTGTATCAGCTGACATTAGCCAGCAAGCTTCGCAACCTCAGGAACGTTCAGGCCTATCAGCGAGTAGTCGCGAACGCCTTTATGACCCTGAACATGGATTAACTAAAGACACACTCGATGCTTCTATTCCAACAATCGAAACAAGTGATCTAAGCGTTGATGAACTTGATTTTGATGCTGCGGCAAACAGACCGAGAATAGATTTACCCGACTTAAACATGCCAGAGCCTGACCTGAAAGGGAAACTAAGTGCGGGCATGGACTTGGGTAAAGGCGGGTTAAAGAAAGGCCTTGGCGCTGCTGCCGTTGGACTAGGTGGTATTGCGGCTGGCGCTAGTGCAATGAAAGACAAAGCTGTCGATAGCATTCCTGATGTCGAGTTGCCGGATATTGATCTTAAAGGCAAGCTAGATACCGGCCTTGACGCTGCTAAAGCCGGCCTAGATAACGTAACTGGTGGCATTGGTTCACTTAAAGATAAAGCAATGGACAGTGTTTCAGACATGGAACTTCCAGACCTTGATCTTAAAGGAAAACTAGATGCAGGAGTGGATCTTGGGAAAGGCGGAATCGATGCAGGACTTGATACCGTTAAATCTGGCTTAGGCGGCATAACAGCTGGTGCTGGATCACTTAAAGACAAGGCAATGGATAGCCTTCCAGACATGGACTTACCAGACCTTGATGTCAAAGATAAACTAGATGCTGGTATTGAAGCTGGAAAAAGTGGACTAGGCAAAGGTTTTGGTGCTGCCACAGCAGGTTTAAGCGCTATTGCCGCTGGTGCTGGCTCACTAAAAGACAAAGCTGTTGATGGTGTTACATCAGGTGTAGACACATTGAGTACAAGCGCTTCGTCCCTTAAAGACAAGGTCACTGATAAAGGTGATGTCGTTGAAAGTACAACACTTACTCCTCCTGATTTGCCTCGAAGTACTGAACTTGAAGCTGCTATTAAAACGCCGAAAGCAAGCTTAAGTAGCTCAACAGATGATTTGACGCGCATTAGTGGCATCGATGCAGATACTGCAACCCTACTTTCTACTCACGGAATTAATTCATTCCAGGCTCTAGAAAGCACAGATAGTGACACTCTGAAAAGCTACCTTAGCGACTCAGACAAAGCTTCTATCAGTGCTGCAGAGCCGGCAAGTTGGCCTCATCAAGCTAAACTTTGTGCCAGCCAAAATTGGGGCAAATTAGCGGAGTATCAGTCTTTTCTATCTGGCACAGCTGCAACAGCAACACCTGCTGTTGAAGAAGTGACTAATAAAGATGATTTGAAGAAAATTGAAGGTATCGGACCATTCTTTGAAAGCTTGCTAAACAAAGCGGGTATCACTACTTACGCTCAACTTAAAGAGAGTGATAGAGATACACTAAAAGAAATCATCGACGCTGCTGGACCTGATTACCGACTTCATGAGCCCGAAACTTGGCCTTATCAAGCTGGACTTGCTGACCGTGGTGAATGGAAAAAGCTTCAAGACTACATCCACTTTATGACTGGCCGCTCTTAAGATACCACCATATAAGTAAACAAAGCCTCCGATACGTCGGGGGCTTTTTTATGGATAAGTGGTTAGTTTAAAACAACAAAAACGACGAACTGACAAGTCTGGCCCTACTTTAAACCTCAAGGCATGCTAAAATTTGAGTAATAAGTCATTACCTATCCCCAACGGTTTTGACATTAATAATTACAATAAGCATGGTACTGAAAATGAGAAAAATTATACTGCCTCTTCTCCTTGTAACGATAGGCTTTAGCCAGACGCTAAGCGCTGAAATTTATAAATGGACAGACAAAGAAGGTAAAGTACATTACTCATCCACCCCTCCAAAAGAAGACCCAAAAAAAGCTCAGTTAATTGGTGATAAAATAAAAGCCAATATCGGCAAGGTCCAACCGACAACTACCTACAAATCAACGACAGATACTGCGAAACCTGCAAAGAACACTAAAAAGGTAAATGACCCTTATAAAAATGATCGGTCTGCAGCAAGAATAAAATACTGTACTAACTTAAAAAATAATATCACCACACTTCAAAACAACAAAAACGTTAATATCGTTATTGAAGGAAAACCTTCTGCTCTGTCTAGTACACAGATAGACGAACGTATGAATAAGTACCAGAGTGACTTAGACAAAAACTGTAAAGATATTTAAGCTAACTAGGCACCGTTATAGATACATTCATATAGGGCACTTTCTGCACCGTTGATTTAGCAGTATACTGCTCTGCTAAATCAACTTTAAGAAGCCTACAGACTCTTATGAAAGTATCCCAGTTCCCTATTTCGACACTGCGTGACACACCTGCTGACGCAGAAGTAATCAGCCACCAACTCATGCTTAAAGCGGGCATGATCAAACGCCTTGCATCTGGACTATACACTTGGGGACCACTAGGACTTCGTGTATTGAGAAAGGTTGAGAACGTTGTTCGAGAAGAAATGAACAATGCTGGCGCGGTAGAAATTTCAATGCCTGCCGTACAGCCTGCTGACCTATGGCATGAATCTGGTCGCTGGGACGAATATGGCCCAGAGTTACTTCGTATTTCAGACCGCAATAATCGTGAATTTTGCTTTGGCCCTACTCACGAAGAAGTTATAACTGACTACATTCGTACAGAAGTAAGTAGTTACAAGCAACTACCTGTTAATTACTTTCAAATTCAAACAAAATTCCGTGATGAAGTTCGCCCTCGCTTTGGTGTGATGCGTTCACGTGAGTTTTTAATGAAAGATGCATACTCATTCCACTTGACACCTGAGTGCCTTCAGTCAACCTATGAGGACATGTTTGCGGCTTATCAAAAAGTATTTACTCGACTTGGATTAAACTTCCGCCCTGTAGAAGCTGACAATGGCTCAATTGGTGGTAATGCTTCTCACGAGTTCCATGTACTGGCTGAGTCTGGCGAAGATGATATTGCATTTTCAGATAGCAGTGACTATGCCGCTAATATCGAAAAGGCAGCAACCCTACCAAGTACACTAGTTAGACCTGAAGCTAGTCAAACTATGGAAAGCTTTGATACTCCTAACATCAAGACCATCGATGATCTTGCTCAGGTAATGGATATCCCTGCTACTCAACAAATTAAAACGTTAATTGTTGAAGGTGAAGACGATAGTACCGTTGTTTTATTGATTCGTGGTGATCATAATCTTAACGAGATCAAAGCAGAAAAAATTGATGGCGTGATCGTACCATTAACATTTGCTACTGAAGAAAAAATAGAAGCTGTTACAGGAAGTAAACCTGGCTCACTTGGACCTGTAGGCCTCGAGTTACGCATTATCGCAGACTATGCAACACAACCTATGGCAGACTTTGTTTGTGGCGCTAATAAGGAAGGCGTTCATCTTAAAGGTGTTAATTGGGTGCGTGACCTTCCTGAACCAGAGTTTCAGGATATAAGAAATGTAATTAATGGTGACCCGAGCCCAGACGGCAAAGGCACACTGCAGATTCGTCGTGGTATCGAAGTAGGCCATATCTTCCAGTTAGGCACCAAGTATTCAGAATCAATGAATGCAAAAGTACTAAATGAAAACGGTAAGAGCCAAGTAATGACAATGGGTTGTTATGGTATTGGTGTATCTCGTATCGTAGCCTCTTGCATAGAGCAGAATAACGATGAGAACGGTATTATTTGGCCAGCAGCAATGGCGCCTTTTCAGGTCGCCCTAGCGCCTTTGAATTATAACAAGTCCGCTGAAGTTAAAGCCGTAGCTGATAAGCTATATCAAGAGCTTCGTGATCTAAATATCGAAGTACTTCTAGATGACCGCAATATTCGCCCGGGCGCAATGTTTGCTGATCTTGAGTTAATTGGTATACCACACAGAATCGTCATTTCAGACCGCGGCTTAAAGGAACAAAAACTCGAGTATAAATCTCGTACTGCTGCCGACGCTGAAAGCGTAGAACTTGAAGATGCTATTAACTTCATAAAGAATAAACTGAGTAGTTAATAATTGCCGAAATTAAAAAGCAGCCTTTAAAGGCTGCTTTTTTTTGATCTTAAGAACCTTATAAAGACCATTATCCTCCGAAGAAACCGGATATACCGGCAACGACACCACTAAAGTAACCTTCATTTTTATTATCTGTTGCTACTTCTTGACTAACAGCTACTTGGTAAAGAGCCTTTACCACTTGAGACATTCGCTCATAATCCATCACCAGCTCATTTTCACCACCTTCTACTCTCAAGGGCAGTAAATCCCCTATCTGAATAGCAGAATAGTCATTTAGCCAATAATTGATATGGTCAACACCACTGACGACAGAGATATTCTCAGGCGTACTAAATGACTCAACCAATAAGTCGGGAACACTACTAAAGCTATGCTTCACAGAGCGCAGCTTCATGAAATCATTTAAACGACTCGAAAGCGCAATAAAGTTACCTTTATCAGGATATAAGACAGCCATAAACGAGAATGGGTACGATTGTGAGTCACTTACCTTACGATAATAACCGACACTTTGAAGCTCAAGCATTACTCTAACAGGTATCTTTGCGTTACTGAGCGCCTTAGCGTGATGAAAACTACCTGCACCTGCAGTATCAGCATTTGAGTCACCATAAGCGACAAACTCTACCGACATAGGTAATTCACCAACTTCCTTGGAGAACAGTCGCGCCGTCTCTAACATTACCGCTAGGCCACTATTATTACTCTGTCTTTTAATGGCTCCTGGTAACACCAAATACCTTACACCAATTACAATCCTTTCTTTAGTCTTCGGCCCCAACCTAAGACGAACATTATTATATCTTCCTGTTGCGGTAGCAAAACCTTGTAACGAAGGTTCTCCTAACCGAGAGAAGTAGTTAAATATATAATCGTCCGCTGTCAGCGAAGTACTTTTGGATACTTCCCTAGTAGACTCAATGTTTTTCAAGTTTGTTAAGTGATTTCGTAGGTTTGTTTCACTAACCTCAGGCAGGTCATTAGATACTGCTGTAGGTAGCAACGGCTGAGTAATAAAAAACCACAGCAGCAGACACACTATTAAAGTGGCGATCAGCCAATCCAACAAGCGGGCAATCATTCTATCTAACATGAATGCAACATCCTTTATCAAACGTCATTTTTTCTATGATACCTCAATGCTATTTTAGGCACATAATATATACAAAGAGATAACCAACTGTTTAATTTTATGTTTATCGCTGGCACAAAAAAACCGGCTAGAAGCCGGCTTTTTTTGAACTCACACGACTAATTAAAGTGCGCGAATACGAGAATTCAAACGACTCTTATGACGAGCTGCTTTATTCTTGTGGATCAAACCCTTAGTTACACCAGAGTCAATCTCAGGAACTGCAACAGCATAAGCAGCAACTGCCGCTTCTTTGTCGCCTGCATCTATAGCAGAAATAACACGCTTAATCTGTGTGCGCATTGTAGTCATGTAATGTTTCTTGTGAATACGACGATCTTCTGAAAGACGTACACGTTTTTTCGCTGATTTAATGTTAGGCAAAGCTAATCTCCGAACCGGACTTCCTAAATAAGACGCGTATTGTGCCGCATATCGATTAACTCGGCAAGGTGATTCTTCATTTTTTTAACGCGCCACAAACTCAAGTACCGATTGAGCTATATATAGCCCTAATCGGTACCCATAAAAACTAGCCAGCTACCTAAGTAACTGGCTTTGACTCATCAGATAGACGAGCAGCAATTACATCATGCCGCCCATTCCACCCATGCCGCCCATTCCACCCATGTCTGGCATTCCGCCACCAGCTACACCTTCTGAAGCAGGAGCATCAGCGATCATCGCTTCAGTAGTAATAATCAAACTAGCAACTGATGCTGCATTTTGCAATGCTGCGCGAGTTACTTTAGTTGGATCTAAGATACCCATTTCAATCATATCGCCATACTCTGAAGTACGTGCGTTGTAACCAAAACTACCTTCACCACCTTTAACAGCATTCAGGACAACAGAAGCCTCGTCACCTGCGTTCGTGCAGATTTGACGCAAAGGCTCTTCCATTGCACGACGTAGGATACTGATACCCATATCTTGATCATGATTCTCACCTTTAAGCTTAGCTAAAGAGTTAAGCGCACGAACCAAAGCTACACCACCACCCGGTACAACACCTTCTTCAACAGCTGCACGAGTAGCATGAAGCGCATCTTCAACGCGCGCTTTCTTCTCTTTCATCTCAACTTCAGTAGCAGCACCAACTTTGATTACTGCAACACCACCGGCAAGCTTAGCAACACGCTCTTGTAACTTTTCAGTATCATAGTCAGAAGTAGACAATTCAGCTTGACCGCGAATTTGGTCAACGCGAGCCTTAATATCAGCAGCAACACCAGCACCGTCAATGATAGTTGTGTCATCTTTAGTAACAGTAATACGCTTAGCTTGACCAAGATCTTCCAAAGTTACAGCTTCAAGACTCAAACCAACTTCTTCAGAAATTACCTTACCGCCAGTTAATACAGCGATATCTTCTAGCATCGCCTTACGGCGATCACCAAAACCAGGTGCCTTAACAGCAGTTACTTTAACGATACCACGCATATTGTTAACAACTAGAGTTGCTAACGCTTCGCCTTCAATATCTTCAGCAATGATCAACAATGGACGACTTGCCTTTGCAACAGCTTCCAATGTAGGTAGCAGGTCACGAATGTTTGAAATTTTCTTATCATGCAACAAGATGAAAGGAGCTTCTTGCTCAGCAGCCATACTTTGTTGATTGTTGATGAAGTAAGGAGACAGGTAACCACGGTCAAACTGCATTCCTTCAACTACACCTAGCTCATCCTGTAGAGAAGTACCTTCCTCAACAGTAATAACACCTTCTTTACCAACCTTATCCATTGCTTCAGCAATGATGCCACCGATAGTCTCATCAGAGTTGGCAGAGATCGTTCCAACTTGTGCGATTGCAGCAGAATCTGTACAAGGCTTTGACTGCTCTTTCAATGATTCAACAGCAACAATAACGGCTTTGTCGATACCGCGCTTAAGATCCATTGGGTTCATGCCCGCAGCAACAGACTTCATGCCTTCGCGAACGATAGCTTGAGCCAAAACTGTAGCAGTAGTTGTACCATCACCAGCAGTATCAGAAGTTTGTGAAGAAACCTCTTTAACCATCTGTGCGCCCATGTTCTCGAACTTGTCTTCTAGTTCGATTTCTTTAGCAACTGAAACACCATCTTTAGTTACTGTTGGAGCACCAAACGCTTTATCCAAAACAACATTACGACCCTTAGGACCTAGTGTTACCTTTACAGCGTTAGCTAGAATATTTACACCATTCACCATACGTGAACGCGCATCATCACCAAAACGTACTTCTTTTGCACTCATGCTATATACCTTAGAAATTCTTTAATTTTAAGTAGTAGGGGTCAATTTTATGCTTCTATTACCGCAAGGATGTCATCTTCTTTCATCATAAGAAGCTCTTCACCATCAACTTTAACGGTAGTACCTGCATATTGGCCGAATAGAATCTGATCACCAACTTTTACATCCATCGCACGCACATCACCGGAATCAGTGATTTTGCCATTTCCGGCAGCAATTACTTCACCGCGGTTTGGCTTTTCTGTTGCGCTATCAGGGATAATGATACCGCTTGCTGTAGTACGTTCTTCTTCTGTACGGCGAACTACTACGCGATCATGTAAAGGACGAATATTCATGTTCACACTCCAAATTGTTAGGTTTTTAAGTTAAACAAAAGAGTGTTAATTAGCACTCTATGTCTATGACTGCTAATAATAGGGACGAGATACTCTAACTTCAAGTGACGAAAAGTAAAATTTTAGTCTTTCCCTATTTTTTGATCTGCCTTGTGCGTATATTCAGCATCAATAATATCGCCATCAGGTGACCGATTCTGAGAAGCGCTGCCAGAAAACCCACCCATACCGCCGACAAAAAATGATGATCGAGAAAGCACTTTATTAACAATAATAGTTCTAGTGAAAGGAATCAGGCAGAGGAAACCCACCATGTCTGTGAAGAAGCCAGGCGTCATTAGTAAAGCACCACCAATTAATAAAGCGATACCTTCAAGTATCTCTTTAGCAGGCACGACACCACTAGACATGTTTTTTTGAAAGCGAGCAAGCGTAGACAAACCTTGCTGGCGAAGTAAGTAAGCACCAACAACAGCAGTCCCAACCACACATAAGATAGTCCACCATGCGCCAATAACTGACCCAACCTGTATTAGAAGGAAAATTTCAATAATTGGAACAACAAGAAACAGAAAAGCAAATATGGGAAATGTGCGCACGGAGGAAACCTAAAAGTCTGCAGATAATCCTAAGATAATAACTACAGACTTCTCAAATTCAAGTACGACTAGTCAAAAGCTAGATATTAACTTGCTTCAGAAAGGTAAATATTTTCAAATGCTAGCGGCTTACCACAATGATAACCTTGAGCATAATCAACACCCATACGCTTCAATAACTGCTTAGTGATATCGTCTTCAACAGACTCAGCAATGGTCTTAAGATTCATCACCTGCCCCACCTTATTCACAGCATCAACCATCGCTGCATCAATACGGTTTTTACTCATACTACGAATAAATGCACCATCAATCTTTAGGTAACTCACCGGTAAATCTCTTAAATAGCTTAATGATGAAATCCCACTTCCGAAATCATCTAGCGAACCACTCGCGCCAATTTCAACCAAGTCATTAAATAAAACCTGAGCCTTCATGAAATTAGCAAGCACTACAGACTCAGAAACCTCGAAGCACAACATAGAGGCAGGAACGGTATTATCTGTTAAGACTGCTTGAAGGTAGTCAGTAAATGAATCATCACTCACGCTATCTGCAGATAGGTTAATAGTGAAAATTTGTTTTTTGTTAGACGTAAAGTTACCACTAGCGATATTTTTAACCGCTTTCTCCACAACCCAACGATCAACACTCCCCATTAGTCCTAAGCGTTGTGCAGCTGGCATAAAGCTACCAGGAGATAGCACTTCGCCCTCATGAGGCATGCGAATCAACACTTCATACTGACAGTCCTCACTACCATCAACACCCTGCAAAGGAACGATAGGCTGTACATATAAAGAGAAGCCATCATGCTTTAACGCACTATTTAGAATCCCCTCCCAATCGGTACTTTTCTCTTTCTCCGCCTCAGAAGAGACCTCTTTATCATCTTGAATATACAACTGATTACGACCAAGTTTCTTAGCCATATAACAAGCTTCATCTGCCTGAAGCATCAACCTACCCATATCAGTCACACGTGACGATGAGTCAAATTCTATAACACCAATACTTACACCTACTTGAAAAGTATTTTGGTTCCACGTAAATCGATAAGCCTGTACGTCCTGCAATATACGTTCTAAAACTTTTTGAGCTCGCTGTATACCGCAACCAACTAATAAAATCGCAAATTCATCACCTCCTGTTCTGGCTAGCTTATCAGTACTACGAACACGCCTAGAAAATAAGTCAGCGACTTGCTTGAGTAATTCATCACCAGCAGCATGACCACAAACATCATTAACCGTCTTAAAGTGATCTAGATCTAAATAACATAGTACATTTACTGCTTTGGTTTCTTGGCCACTAGCAAGTACTTCTTTTAAGTTTTCTTGAAAGCTTTTACGGTTAAGAAGACCCGTCATTGAATCTCTTGAAGCCTGTTGATAAAGATCCTCCATCGCTGCACGATCATCAGTAACATCTTGAATAACTAGCGCGACATAATCAATTTCACCAGAACCACTCTGCACTGGCACAGTTTTCAACCTTACATATTTGGAGTCGGAATTTTTCGTCAGCATTTTCACATCGTGAAGATCAAATACACTCTCTGCATTTAAAAACTGGTCCGCAATAATTTGTCGCAAAGAACCTTCTGCACGAAGCCCTTGCAAAGAAACAACACTCTCAATAGAAAGACCTGTCGCATCATCAACATTCCAGCCAGTCAAAGTACAGGCAGCCTCACTAAGATACTCCGCTTCATATTGGCGATTAACCCTAATCACACCACCAACCGTTGCCCCCAATACAGCTTCTGTATTTTTAAATGACAATTGAGAAGCGCCATGGGTTAAACCCAAAACATCTTGACTTTCGAGCGACTGGGTCTTTATCTTGTAGAAAACAACACCAAGAGTGACTGCAATTAACAATAATACAGTCTGAATCATTGGTAAGTAGACTTGAATTCCTGCTAAATCAGCTACATTAAACAACTGCAGCCCTGCGAGCATTAGACTCAGGGTTACAAGCAGTACTAACGTCATCACAGGAATGGTATTACTCTGCCCTACTGGTACATTACTGACTTTCATATCGTCACTTTATTATTTTTTTTATTGCCTTAATAATTACACATGAAAACTTACAATGACCACCACTTTTTATGACTACCCGACGAACAGCGCTCAACCTTTTAAAAGCCAAACGAAATGATTTCAGGCCAACTTAAAGACAATAAATTAATATAAACTTTTATTTAATCAAATTTATATTTGATTACTTGACTTAAATACGGGTTTATCGGTAAATGATATTAATTAATTATTAAGGTGAGATTAAGATGAGCACAATTGATTACGACACGTTAAGTAAATCCGATTTATTAAATATAATGAAAGAAATTCCATTAGAAATAAAAAAGCGCGATAAATCTTTGAAAAAAGATTTGCGTGAGAAAATGCATAAATTAGCCGAAGAATCTGGATACAGTCTAGAAGAAATCCTAGACAAGTCCAAAACCAAGCCTACAAAAAAAGCAGCAGCTAAGTACCAAAACCCTGAAGATGACAACCTAACTTGGTCAGGACGTGGCCGTAAGCCACTGTGGATAATCGCTGCACTTGAAGCAGGTCTTACATTAGACGACCTAGCAATCGACTAACATAAAACCTTATATAGCTACCGGTATAACAATATTTTTAAGACCGGTAGCTAATCCCAAAAAGACTGATTCGCTATAGCTACTTAATACCACATTCTTTATAATCCATTCTTACAACAATAAATAACAACAGACTAGCATCCAAGTCATCGCTAGCGCCGTAAGACAGGGTTGTAACAATACGTTTCTTTATCTTATAAATTCAGATAACAAACGTTGAATTCTTTAAATGTAACTGGACCTAGCGGATCATGATAAAAGCCTTATTCTCAGCGCTTATAATAACAATTACCTGCGCCGTCACAGCTTCAGCTCAAGACTCTCTCCTTCGCCCTAGCGAAGCATTCAAGCTATCTACTGAAGTCATTAACGCCAACACCATTCGTGCGACTTGGACGATTGAAGATGGCTACTACCTATATAAAGATAAAATCGACTTCATAAGCGAGACTGACGATTCGACGATAGGAATATTTTCAAAGCCTGCGGGCAAAACAAAGCAGGACCCTACGTTCGGTGAGGTTCAAATATACCGAGATACGGTCGCTTTCGATCTACCGCTTACTCATGCAGCCATCACACCATCGACACTTACTCTACTAAGTAAGTCACAAGGCTGTGCTGACATAGGTCTTTGCTATCCTCCGCAAAAGCGCACAGTAACTGTCGACCTACCAGAAGTCGATACACAACAAATTGAAAAAAGTATTACTAGCAGCGTTAGCAAGCGCCCTATTAGTCTAGCCCAGCAATTAGGGTTAGGAAGCACTGGTGGCATAAGCTCTATTTCTGGAAGTACAGCGCTTGAAAACGATTCAAGCCAACCACTTCATCCAGATGAAGCATTTGCACTCGATGTGATTGCGACTGATAGCAATACTATAAATGCCAGATGGAATGTGACACCCGGTCATTATATTTATCAGCATAAAGTAGCTTTTAAAATAATTAACACAGATGCTGACATTAAACTTGGTAAGCCATCTTTACCGGAAGGCAAAGCATTTAATGATGTTTACTTTGGTGATGTCGTTACCTACGAAAAAGATTTTGATGTAGTAGTACCTGTTCGTGGTTACCAAGAAATATTAGACATCGAAGTTAAATACCAAGGCTGCTCAAAATTAACTGGGATCTGCTACCCAGAACAAACAAAAACACAGACCGTAGATTTTTCTAGTTTCGAACCTAGCGATAAAGATTTAATATCACCTGAAGATACAGCCGATACCTCCACGGATGAAAGCTTAACTTCAGTCAAAACATCACTAATAAGTGAAGTTACTCCTTCGGGACCTGTTTCAGAACAAAGTGTGTTAGGTGATATTCTAAAGAATCAAAGCATCTGGACTGTAGTCGGCGCTTTCTTTTTAGGTGGATTATTATTGACCTTCACGCCTTGCGTATTCCCGATGATTCCTATTCTTTCAGGTATTATCACTGGTCAAGGTGAAAGCCTTACTAGAGGTCGCTCATTTGCGCTATCACTGGCTTACGTAATCCCCATGGCATTAACCTACGCAGTTGCAGGTGTCATCGCGGGCTATACTGGTGCCAACTTAACAGCCACACTACAAAACCCTTGGGTGATTAGTGTTTTCGCTATGTTATTCGTAGTACTTTCATTCTCAATGTTTGGTTTCTATGAATTACAAATGCCTAGCGCCATACAAAACCGATTAAATAACCTTAGCAATACTCAACGCAGTGGTAGCTTATTCGGCGCAGGTATTATGGGTATTTTATCAGCCCTAATAGTTGGCCCTTGCGTAACTGCACCACTAATTGCGGCACTTGCCTATATTGCTGATACAAAGGATGTCGTCTTAGGTGGCCTATCGCTCTTTATGTTAGGTATGGGTATGGGTGCGCCCTTATTAGTCATTGGCTTCTCTGCTGGTAGCATACTTCCCCGTGCTGGCGCATGGATGGAAACCGTTAAACACGTCTTTGGTGTAATGATGCTCGCATTGGCGATTTGGATGCTCGACAGAGTTATCGCACCTCAATTCACGCTTCTCCTGTCGGGCATGCTATTAATTGGTAGCGCTATTTACTTAGGCGCAACTGATACGCTAAATGAGCAATCCACAGGCTGGAAACGATTATGGAAAAGTAGCGGCGTTGTTGCACTACTATTCGGAGTCATTTTAATTGTAGGCGCAGCAGCTGGAAGTAAAAGCTATTTCTCACCGTTATCAGGCTTACTATCAACAGGACAAGGAGCAAGCAGCACTAATGAGAGCCAGGCTACCGAAGGACTCAAATTTCAAAGAATCACGAGTTTGGTGGACTTAAATAGCCAGATAGAAAAAGCCAAGTCAAACAATAAAGCAGTCATGTTGGATTTTTATGCTTACTGGTGTTTGCCTTGCCGAGAGATGGAACATAGTGTGTTTAGTGACATGTCGATTGTGACGTCACTGGAAGATACTGTACTACTACAAGCTGATGTAACAGACATGACCGCAGAAGACGGTGAACTCCTAAAGTCTCTTAACGTCTTTGGCCCTCCTCATGTAGTTTTTTATGACAAAAATGGCGAAGAAATGAAAGACTATCGAATTAGTGGCGAAATGAAGCTTCAACCCTTCAAACAGCACATTCAGCAGTTTTTGAGTAGCTTGTAGCTTATATGACTAGGGAAAATATATATTCAATTCATCTTGCATATAGATACCTCCCCAACTATAATCTGCGCTCATTCTGGTGCGGGGTGGAGCAGTCAGGCAGCTCGTCGGGCTCATAACCCGAAGGTCGTAGGTTCGAATCCTACCCCCGCTACCAATTTTTGAATGAGCGATTTCAAGAACATTCGTTGTAAGCGCTTAGCTACATTGGGTGCTTACACAAGAATAAAAAGGCCCCGTTATCGGGGCTTTTTTATTATCTGCTTTATGGGATAAAGACACACATGCAAGAACAATTAGACCAATTAATCACATCAGTTGTTGAGGGCTTAGGCTTTCAATTATGGGGCTATGAATACCGCCCTCAGACTGAAAGTGCCCTGCTGCGTATCTTTATCGAAAATGAAGGCGGCGTATCAATCGATAACTGCACTCAAGTAAGTCGCCAAGTTGGTGCTGCTCTTGATGTTGACGATTTGATCCCTGTTGCCTATATATTAGAAGTATCATCTCCGGGTATAGACCGTGTTCTATTCTCGAAAGATCAATACGAAGCTTACATTGGTGAAGACCTTAAAGTTAGAACTCGTACACCTATTGATGGACGACGCAATTTTAGAGGCTCTCTGGTATCAGTTCACGATACTCATGTCACAGTTGATGTTGACAATGAATCGTTTGAAATACCATTCGATGTTATAGATCGGGCCAGATTGGTGATGGCATAAGGTGATGAAAATGATGCCCACTAAATTTATAAGGAAGGACTCATGAGCAAAGAAATATTGTATGTTGTTGACGCAGTCTCAAATGAGAAAAACGTTGACCCTGAAATTATTTTCGATGCAGTAGAAACGGCACTTGCTACAGCTACTCGCAAGCGTTACGGCATGGAATTCGATGTTCGCGTTACGATAGACCGTGAGTCTGGAGAGTATCAAACATTCCGTCGCTGGCAGGTTATCGACGATGAAGATCCAGAATTCGAATCAACTGAACGCCAGATCCTTCTTAGCTATGCTAAGGACAAAGGCTTAGATGCTGAGATCGGTGATTTCATTGAAGAACAGATTGATTCTGTTGAATTTGGTCGTATTGCAGCGCAAACTGCTAAGCAGGTTATCGTACAGCGTGTTCGTCAAGCTGAGCGTGAAAAGGTTGTTGAAGCCTTTATGGATCGTATCGGCCAACTAGTACTTGGTACTGTTAAGCGTACAGATCGTCGTGGCATCGTTTTAGACATGGGTGATAACGCTGAAGCGATTATCCCTCGTGAAGAAATGATTCCTCGTGAGAATGCACGTGTTGGTGACCGTATGCGTGGTCTGCTAAAAGAGATTCGTGAAGATATTCGCGGCCCTCAAATGATCGTCAGCAGAACAGATAATAAATTCCTAATCGAGCTTTTGAAGCTAGAAGTGCCAGAAATTGGTCAGGAATTGATAGACATCATGGGTGCAGCACGCGACCCAGGATCACGAGCGAAAATTGCAGTACGTGCAAACGTGCCAAACTTGGATCCAATCGGTGCTTGCGTTGGTATGCGTGGCTCACGTATCCAGACAGTGACTAATGAGTTAAGTAATGAGCGTGTTGATATTATCCCTTGGGATGATGACGTTGCTCGCTTCACTATCAACGCAATGCAGCCTGCGACGGTTACGTCTATTGTTGTAGATGAAGATCAGAACAGCATGGACATTGGTGTTGATCCTGAGAAGCTATCTCAAGCCATTGGTAAAGGCGGACAAAATGTACGCTTAGCAAGTGAGCTAACAGGCTGGACGCTCAATGTAATGAGTGAAGACGATGCAGAAAGTAAAGCGGCTCAAGAAACAGCAGCAATCATTGAGCTATTCGCTGAACAGTTAGATGTTGACGAAGAAGTTGCAATTATTCTGCATGAAGAAGGCTTTACCACACTCGACGAAGTTGCTTATGTTCCTGTTGAGGAAATGAGCCAAATCGAAGAGTTTGATGAAGACATTATTGAAGAACTAAGAAGTCGTGCTCGTAACGCCCTACTGACCCTAGCAATATCAGGTGGCAACGGTAAACCAGCAAAAGATCTATTAGAAATGGATGGGATGAACGAAGAACTTGCTAATAAACTAGCGAATTCAGGCATTTGTACCATGGAAGATTTAGCCGAGCAGGCTACTGACGAGTTAACCGTCATCGAAGGCATCGACGAAACACTAGCGGCTGAGTTAATCATGACCGCTCGTGCACCGTGGTTTGCTGATGAAACTGCTTCGGACAGCGACAAAACAGGCACTGCCTCTAACCAGTCTGAGTCAGATGTTTAAGGCGACAGGAGAAATAGAATATGTCAGAAATTACAGTAAAGAAACTATCCGAAATGGTCGGAGCTCCAGTCGAAACTTTGTTGCAGCAGATGCAGGATGCAGGCATTCACGTTAAAGGCGCAGATGACAGCATTACTGACCGACAAAAATTAGATTTACTAGAGCACATCAGAACAAGTACTGGTACTGTTGAAGATACTCAAAAGACAGGAAAGATTACTTTAAAGAAACGCTCTAACAACGAACTAAAATTAGGCGGCGCGGGTAAAGATTCTCGCACTGTAAATGTTGAAGTTCGTCGTAAGAAAACAATTCTTCGCAAGAATACAACTGCCGCACCTATTGCGACAGATGCACCAGCAGTTGAAAGCGCTGAGCCAACAAACGCTGGCACTAGCCGCGCTGAAGAGTTAGGTAAAGAATTGGAAGCAGAGCGTAAAGTTCGTGAGCAAGCTGTTATCGCTAGTCGTGAGAAAGCGGCTAAGAAAGCGGCGCCTGCTAAAGAAGCAATAAAAGAAACTGAAGTTGTCGCTGAAGCGCCAAAAGCGGTTGATACCCCCCTTCCCGCTAAAGAAGCTACTCCTAGCCCAGAAAAAGTTGTCGAAGTACCTGTTGCGACTAAACCAGTTGAAAAGAAAACTGAAAAGCCAGCAGAAAAAGCTAAGCCAACGCCAGCAGCGGACATAAAACCTACAGAGGAAAAGCCATTAGAGGCTACCCCTGCCAAAGCGAAAGTATCTGAGGAAAAAGTGGACGTTAAAGCTGATGACAAGACTGAGAGTACAACTGATACTCCAGCAAAACCAACACTGACAGTAAACAAGTCAAAGCCTGAAGATCAGCTTGACGCAAATGGTTTACCAAAAGATCCTAAACTTCGTCGCGCCGCTGTTGCAGCAAAAGCACGTGCCGAAGCAGCTGCTATATTTAAAAAGCGTCCATCTCGTGTTAAGCCCAAGCCAGTTGTTGCACCTACGCCAGTAAAACCAGTTGAAGCGGCTAAGCCTGCTGCAGCTAAGGCGGCACCTGCAAAACCAGCTACACCTGCAAAACCTGCTGAAAAGGCTAAGAAAAAACCATTCCAAGGTCGCGCAAACTCTGCACCACTAAATATTAAAGGTGGTAATGGTGGTCGTGGTGGAGCAAACCGTAAAGGTGGTAAAGGCCGACGTGGACAACGTCGCAACGAACCAACAGTTGACCAGTCTACAGAGCATGGTTTCGAGAAACCGACTGCACCAGTTATACGTGAAGTTGAAATTCCAGAAACAATTGTTGTATCTGAACTAGCACTACAGCTTGCTGTTAAAGGTGCAGACATCATCCGTGCGATGATGGGTATGGGCGTAATGGCTACTATCAACCAAGCACTTGACCAAGACACAGCAATATTAATTGTTGAGGAGATGGGTCACAAAGGTGTTCCGGTTAAAGCTATCGATGAGGAATCACAAGTTGCTGACTTGATCGAGAACCTTGGCGATTTCGAACTACACGCTCGTCCTCCGGTTGTAACTATCATGGGTCATGTTGACCACGGTAAAACATCATTACTTGATTACATCCGTACAACACGTGTTGCATCTGGTGAAGCAGGTGGAATCACACAGCATATTGGTGCTTACCACGTTGAAACTGACAACGGTATCGTGTCATTCCTAGATACACCTGGTCACGCGGCATTTACCGCTATGCGTGCTCGTGGCGCTAAAGCGACTGACATCGTTATCTTAGTAGTTGCAGCTGATGATGGCGTTATGCCACAGACTAAAGAAGCAATTGAGCACACACGTGCTTCAGGGGTTCCTTTGATCGTAGCAATCAATAAGATTGATAAAGAAGGTGCTGATCCTGAAAAGGTTAAGACTGAACTATCTAACTTCGGCGTAATTGGCGAAGACTGGGGTGGCGAAGATATCTTCTGCAACGTTTCTGCTAAAACAGGTCAAGGCGTTCCAGAACTACTAGAAGCAATTCTTTTAGTCGCTGAACTACAAGAGCTAAAAGCACGTACAGATGGTCCTGCACAAGGTCTAGTTATTGAATCTCGTTTAGAAAAAGGACGTGGTGCAGTATCTACCGTTCTTGTTCAGCAAGGTACTTTGAAGCGTGGTGACATGCTACTTGCGGGTGCTGAGTACGGTCGTATTCGTGCAATGATTAATGAAGACGGCAAACCTGTTGAAGAGGTAGGCCCTTCTATTCCGGTAGAAATACTAGGTCTTTCAGGCACACCTTCTGCTGGTGAGCCAGTAATGGTAATGGGCAACGAGCGTAAAGCACGTGAAATTGCTGAGAAGCGTCACAATAAAGAACGTGAAACTCGTTTTGCCGCTCAACAAGCAGCTAAGCTTGATGAGATGTTCTCTAAGATGCGTGACGGTGAAAAGTCTGCATTGAACGTTCTGCTTAAGACTGATGTACACGGTAGTTTGGAAGCACTAAGAGACTCTCTTAATAAGCTTTCTACGGATGAAGTTGTTGTTAAGATTGTATCGTCGGGTGTAGGTGGAATCAGTGAAACTGATATCGCACTGGCACAGGCAGCTGATGCAGTCGTGATGGGCTTCAACGTACGTGCTGATGTAAGTGCTCGACGTATTGCCTCTGAAGCTGGTATCGAACTTCGCTACTACAGCATTATCTATGAGCTAATCGACGATGTACGTGATGCACTAAGTGGCCTATTGAAGCCTGAGCTTCGTGAAGAGATGACAGGTCTTGCTGAAGTTAAGGGTGTCTTTAAAGGCTCTGGATTCGGTGCGATTGCTGGTTGTTTGGTTACTGAAGGTGTTGTTAAGAAAGGTAACCCAATTCGTGTCCTACGTGACAACGTTGTTATCTTCGAAGGCGAGCTAGAGTCTCTACGTCGCCATCAAGAAGATGTTAATGACGTACGTATGGGTACTGAATGTGGTATCGGTGTGAAGAACTACGATGACGTCCAAGAAGGCGACCAAATCGAAATCTACACGCGTACTATCATCGAACGAACACTGGAAAAGTAAATGCCAGCAGATTATTCCCGTACTGACCGCATCGCGGAGCAGATCAAACGTGAATTAGCATTATTGATTCGCAACCATGTCAAAGACCCTCGGGTCGGCATGGTTGGGATTCTAGATGTTAAAGTCACTAAAGATTTAGCGCAGGCAAAAGTGTATTTTGACATGCTCCAAGCTGAAGATAGCAAAGAGTGTGAAATAGCATTAAATCGCGCAGCTGGCTTTTTGCGTCGTGAATTGGGTCGCGCAGTGAAATTACGCGCAACCCCTTCTTTGAAGTTTATTTATGATGATACTGAGCTAAAAGCTAACCAGCTTTCTCACCTCATCGATAAAGCAGTAGCATCTGATGTTACTGCTGACACAAAAGAAGACTCTACAGACTAAATGCCAAAACCTAGAAAAGGAAATCCCCTTGATGGGATTGTATTGATCGATAAGCCACTAGGCTTAAGTTCAAATATAGCACTTCAGAAAACAAAGCGGATTTTCCAAGCACAGAAAGCAGGACACACTGGTAGCCTAGACCCTTTAGCTACCGGTGTACTTCCTATTTGCTTTGGCGAAGCGACCAAAGTTTCCGCCTTCCTCCTCAGTTCAGATAAACGCTACGTCACTACCGCTCAATTGGGTGTTACGCGTACCACTGGCGACTTAGAAGGCGACATTGTTGAGAACAGAGATGTTCCAGCACTTGATGAAACCTACATTGAATCTATCCTTAAGCAGTTTCGCGGCGATATAGAGCAAACTCCACCCATGTATTCAGCATTGAAACATGAAGGCGTTCCGCTTTATAAATTAGCCCGCCAAGGCATAACGATCGAACGCAAACTTCGTACTGTCACTATCTATAATATAACCTTGCTAGCATTTACCGCAGACACCATTACTTTAGATGTCAGATGCAGCAAAGGTACTTATATCCGTACCTTATTAGAAGATATTGGTGAAGCAATGGGCTGTGGCTCGCATCTGAATGACTTACGTCGCACAGAAGTCACGCCATTTACCGGTCAACCAATCTATACGCTGGAAGAACTTGAAGCACTTGCTGAAAAGGGCGAAATCAACGATACCCTACTTCCAATAGATTCAGCGATACCACACTACCCGAGAATAGACCTTGTAGAAGAGGAAGCTATACGCTTGCGTAATGGACTTCGTGTAGAGAGAGAAGACGTTCCTGAAGCTGAAGGTATAAGACTTTACTACCCAGATGGGCGCTTTTTAGGAATAGGCCAACGTCATGAGTCAGGCACACTTGCCGGAAAACGACTAATGAGAACAGATTAAAGGTTCATCACTATTTATCGCGGCTACCAAAGCGTGATATGATGCGCCGCTTGACCCTTCGCTTGGTATTAATTCATCGTAATTAACTCTCGGCATTGGGATTATCAATAGATTCACACATGTGAATCAATGTATGGAAATAAAAGACAATGTCTTTAAATGCAGAAATTAAAGCAGCTATCGTTGCTGACTACGCAGTAAAAGAAGGTGATACTGGTTCTTGTGAAGTTCAGGTTGCTTTGCTAACAGCAAACATCAAGCACCTTACTGAACACTTCAAAGAGCACAAGCATGACCACCACTCACGTCGTGGTTTGCTAAGAATGGTAAACCAGCGTCGTAAATTGCTGGACTACCTAAACGGCAAAGATTCTGGCCGTTACCAAGTTTTGATCAAGCGTCTAGGTCTACGTCGCTAAATCGATTCCAAGAAACACCGCTTCACGGCGGTGTTTTTGATTGGGCTATTACTGAACTCCCTCATTGCTCTTAAAAGCTATAAATAAAGAGCAACAGAAGCGAAAGCTGTAACCCCACATTCGCAAGATAAATTGTCACGCAGGAAGGTTGTTCAAAAGCGTTTGGGCAACAAGTAAATCTTACACCGACTGTTTTTGAACAGCCTGCCGGTGGCTCTAATTAGAAAGGAAAAATTATGTTTTCTGTTGTAAATACAACATTCCAGTATGGTGAGCATACTGTAGAACTAGAAATGGGCGAGATCGCTCGTCAAGCAAGCGCTGCTGTAAAAGTTGATATGGGCGGCACGGTAGCATTAGTAAGTGTCGTTGGTAAAAAGAAAGCAGACTCTGGTCGCGACTTTTTCCCACTGACAGTTAATTACCAAGAAAAAGTATACGCTGCTGGTAAGATCCCTGGTGGTTTCTTCAAGCGTGAAGGCCGTCCAAGTGAAGCGGAGACATTGACAGCACGTCTGATCGATCGTCCTATCCGCCCTCTTTTCCCTGCAGGCTTCATGAATGAAGTTCAGGTTATTGTAACAATCGTATCTATCAACCCAGAAGTTGATCCTGCGATTCCTGCAATGCTTGGTACATCAGCTGCACTTGCTGCTTCTGGTATCCCATTCGCTGGCCCAATTGGTGCAGCAAAAGTTGGTTTCATTGACGGCGCATACGTACTTAACCCAACTAAGACTCAACTAGAAACATCTAAGCTTGAGCTTATGGTTGCGGGTACAGATGACGCAGTACTAATGGTTGAATCAGAAGCTCAAGAGCTTTCTGAAGAAGTTATGCTAGGCGCTGTTGTGTTTGGTCACGAGCAAATGCAAAACGCTGTTGCAGCAATCAAAGAGTTCGCTACTGAAGTAGGTAACGAAGCTTGGGACTGGACTGCTCCAGTAAAAGACACTGCATTAGAAAGTAAAGTTGCTGAAATCGGTGAAGCTGACGTTGCTGCTGCATTCCAAACTGCTGACAAGATGGACCGTCAGGACAAGGTTGCTGCATCACTTAGTAAGATCATTGAGACTTTGGCTCCAGAAGGTTCTGGCGAAGATGCACCTTCCGTTGACGCTATCAAAGACGCATTTAAAGGTCTTGAGAAGAAAGTTGTTCGTGGTCGTGTAATCGCTGGCGAGCCTCGTATTGATGGTCGTGACACTACAACTGTACGTGCTATCGAAGTACGTGTTGGTGTTCTACCTCGTACACACGGTTCTGCACTATTCACACGTGGTGAGACTCAGGCGTTGGTTGTTACAACACTGGGTACTGCACGTGATGCACAGATCATTGACGCACTTAGCGGTGAGTACAAAGATCACTTCTTATTCCACTACAACTTCCCTCCTTATTGTGTTGGTGAGACTGGTTTTGTTGGTTCACCTAAGCGTCGCGAAATCGGTCACGGCCGTTTAGCTAAGCGTGGTGTTTTAGCGGTTATGCCTAAGCAAGAAGACTTCCCGTACACAGTACGTGTTGTTTCTGAGATCACAGAATCAAACGGTTCAAGCTCAATGGCTTCTGTTTGTGGTTCATCGCTTGCATTGATGGACGCTGGTGTTCCAATCAAGGCACCTGTTGCTGGTATCGCAATGGGTCTAGTTAAGGAAGGCGACAAGTACGCTGTCTTAACTGACATCTTGGGCGACGAAGATCACCTTGGCGACATGGACTTTAAAGTTGCTGGTACACGCGAAGGTATCAATGCACTTCAGATGGATATCAAGATCACTGGTATCACTAAAGAGATCATGCAAGCTGCACTCACTCAAGCACACGGTGCTCGTCTACACATCCTAGATGAGATGGAGAATGCAATCTCTAAGCCGCGTGAAGAGCTTTCTGAGTACGCTCCTCGCTATGTGACTATGAAGATCAATCCTGACAAGATCCGTGAAGTTATCGGTAAAGGTGGAGAGACTATTCGTAGCATCACTGAGCAGACTGGCGCACAGATTGATATCAGCGATGACGGTACTATTCAGATTGCTGCTATTGACGGTGTTGCTGGTAACAAGGCGAAGGCTATGATCGAAGCGATCACTGCTGAAGCTGAAGTTGGCAAGATCTACGAAGGTAAAGTTGCGAAGATTATGGACTTCGGTGCATTCGTAACAATTCTTCCTGGTAAAGACGGTCTAGTACACATCTCACAAATCAGTGATGAGCGTGTTGAAGACGTTAATGCTCACCTGAAAGAAGGTCAGACTGTTCGTGTTAAGTTGCTAGAAATCGATCGTCAAGGTCGTATGCGTCTAAGCATGAAAGAAGTTGGCACTGAAGATGCGGCGCCTGCTGCAGAAGAAGTAAAGACTGAAGAAACACCAGCTGCTGAGTAATCTCATAACAGCCCAAAAGCTTACTTTAGGGTAAGCTTGAAAAAAGGCTTCTTTAGTTAGAGGCCTTTTTTTTTGCATCTAAAAAGCATTACACTACGTTAATACTAGCAATACTAATAAACTACTCCCTTGGATATTTCGGATGGAAGATAACTTCGCTGAATTACTTGAATTATGCGCAGAGCAAGATCAGCGCGCATTTAAAAAGCTATATCAAGAAGCCTCGCCCAAGCTTTATAGCTTAGCATTACGCTTGCTTCAAAAACCTGAGTTAGCTGAAGACGTACTCCAAGAGGCATTCATCAAAATCTGGCAAAAAGCTGGCACTTATAACTCACAAAAAGGTAAAGCATTTACCTGGATGGCAACCGTGACACGTAACACGTCATTGGACAAATTACGTAGCTTGAAACTAAAAGCCGCTGAAACGAATGTACAATATGAAGGTTTAGATTTTGCGTCTGATGATTTAGAGCCTGACCATCAGGAAGATCTGAGCCAAGAAATGCAAAGGCTACGCGAGTGCCTAAAGCAATTACAACCTGCTCAACGAGAATGTATATTGCTTTCATACTATTACGGACATACACACCAAGAATTATCCGTAAAACTAAATAAACCACTTGGAACCGTGAAAGCGTGGATCCGACGTGGGCTGGAGTCTCTTAAACCATGTCTAAGCTAAATAGATACCAAAACCCTGAAATCTTTGAAAGATTAGCCATGGCTTATGCCGCTGGCACATTGCATGGTCGTGCACGATTGCGCTTTGAAGCACTCAAGAATCAGCACTTTTATCTTGAGGCAACGACTAATGCCTATGAGAGTAAGTTTGGCAACTTAGCTGAACTACTTCCAGGTGAGAAACCATCTGATCAAGTATGGAAAAATATTGAAGAAAATATTCAAGTCGATGCACCTGCTAGAAACGTCGCTAAAAAGTCATGGTTTGGTTGGCTTTCAAACGGCTATGCGTATGCTTTAGCAGCGCTACTCGTTACTACCTTTATGATTGTAAACCCCCTATCCACTAGTCCAGATGCAGTTGCTTACGCTGCAGTACTTGAAGATTTTGAAAATACACCCGTTGCCATTACACGCATCACACATGATGATTTGTCCGTGTCTGTGGACATGGTTAAAGACATCCCACTTGAAGATGGGAAAGTTTTGAAACTTTGGTGCCATCCTAAAAATGGTGGTGAGCCTCGCATGATGGGTGAAGTATCTAAAACAGGTCAGACGATTATCAAGATTAATGCTAATCAGTGGGAGCATATGCAAACTATTGGCATATTAGAAATTAGCCCTGAGCCAAGTAATCTTAGTGATAGCAAATCTCGTAAAAACATCGTAACGTTAAGAGGACAGTTAAGCCCTATTTCTGAAAAGTAAAAATAAAATATGATGAGCAAAACAACTTTAAAATACCTGTCACAAATTCGTGCAGGTATTTTACTATGTAGCACACTCGTTTTAGCCAGTTGTGCCACGACCGCAGAGTCAAACTCCTACCGTGTAAACTTCCCTCCCGATAGCCTTTCAGGCGATCGCTACATGGATATTAAACTCATGGGTAGCATTGCCCTCAGCGGCGCCAAAGTTAACGGCCTGCCTGTTGTGGAAGTCTCTGACCTAGCTTGGGACAATGACACACAGACTCTCTACGGCATCTCTGATGATGGTTACCTTTACACACTTAAGCTAACGCTTAATCAAGGAATGTTGAGGCAAGCAAAAATCACTAATGCGGTAAAACTACTTGGGAAAAACAAAAAACCATTAAAAGGCTCTAAAAAAGACCCTGAAGGTTTGAGTATCAAAAACCATAAAAACGGCAACAAGAATGACGCAGAGCTCATTATCTCATTTGAAGGTAGTAGCCGCATAGATCGCTACAACACCAAGGGTGAGTACCTTGGAGACGTCAAAATACCTAAAAAACTCACCAAGAAGAAAAGCTACCGTAATAATAATAAAGCACTAGAGAGTGTCACCATACATCCTCGTTATGGCGTCATTACCGCAGCAGAGTTACCACTCAAGGCAAACTCAAAAAAAATCCAAACCTTATACTCTCAACACGGTAAAGAATGGAATTTTACCCCTAATAACGCGAAAGAAAGCTCGGTGACTGCCTTAGAAGTTTTGGAAAATGGTGACATTTTAGTCTTGGAACGCGCCTTCTCCGGAATCTTTAGTCCGCTAATTATTAGTTTAAGACAAATACAGCTTAATAAATGCAACAAGAAAAACCTGTGTGCTGTAAAAGATATTGCGATATTTGATAGTACCAAAGGCTGGAACGTTGATAACTTTGAAGGTTTAACTAAGCTTACTGGTAACCGTTATTTGATGGTTTCAGATGACAATAAAAGCCCACTACAACAATCCATTATGGTTATGTTTGAAGTGGTGCAATAACGCTTAATTCGGTGTCGCTCGGGCAACAGCCCACACCGTCACTTTCTCAACACCGGCTGCTTTCAGTACTTTTGATAACTCATTACTGGTGGCGCCGGTTGTTACTACATCATCCAAGATGACAACATGCTTCGGCACTGTTGAACCCAACTTCACTGAAAAGACGCCTCTTAGATTCTTAGCGCGCTCATCACCTTTTACTAAGGTCTGCGCCTCCGTATAAATAGTTCTTTCTACACCCTTCAAAAGTGGGATAGCGACAGTCTTATTAATCTCACGATACAACTCTTGCGCCTGGTTAAAACCACGTGACCTCAGTCGCTTCTTATGCAATGGAACAGGCAGTATCGCATCGGGTAATTCAAAGTCACCCTGAACTATTTGTTGTGCCATTAACCGACCCAATACTTTTGCCGCACTGAGCTTATGACCAAACTTCATTTTCTTTATTAGGTAGTCAACAGGTGAAGCATAATGCACAAAACAAATCACCTGATCACTCAGCCATGGTGATTGTTGGCAAGCACTACAATAATCTAGTTCGGTACTTTCAATCGGTAACGCACAGCCGTTACAGCTATGCAAAATCCAAGGTAAGTCCTGTTGACAACCCATACACAAAGAAATGCCAGCATTACCCGTCTCCGAGCAGCTGGCATCACACAATAAACAAGAAGGCGTAAACAAGCGTTGTAATGAATCACGTATGCTTATCGTCACCTTCATTGTTTAGTCCTACAACTTAAAACGTTAAGTCGTAAATATACATATGCACATAGATACTAGCAACGTATCCAAGTGCCACAGCCCATGCCCACTTTAGGTGAGACATAAACGTATAAATACCACGAGCCTGCCCCATTAGCGCCACACCCGCAGCAGAACCAACAGATAGCAAAGAACCACCCACACCTGCTGTTAATGTCACTAGCAACCACTGACCGTGAGATAGGTCGGGGTTCATACTTAATACCGCGAACATCACCGGAATGTTATCGACAATCGCTGATAGTACGCCGACTAATACGTTAGCTGTTGAAGCACCTAATACGCCATAAAGTAAACCAGACACCTGCGCTAAGTAACCCAATGCACCGAGACCACCAACACATAATATTACGCCGTAGAAGAACATCAATGTGTCCCACTCTGAGCGTTGTAACTGGTTGTAAATATCAAAGCGGCCTACTCGGTTATCATCAACAGCCGATTTTTCACTGTTTTTTAGGTGATGCCCATAAAGTTGAAGTAAACCTAGTCCGGTCATCATTCCAAGCATTGGAGGAAGGTGGAAGAAGTTATGGTAAGAAACTGCTAAGAAGATGGTGAAGATGAATAAACCAACTACAACAAACGCACCATACTTAAGGCGTGTTTCTTCTTTCTTAGGTTCTGGCTTCCCGTTAGGTAGGAAGAACGACATAATGATTGCAGGGATTAACCAGTTCACTAGCGCCGAAGGTAGTAGACCGATGAAACCACCGAAACTTACTTTACCTGCCTGCCAGACCATCAATGTAGTGATGTCACCAAATGGGCTAAACGCACCACCCGCATTGGCCGCAACAACGATATTTACACAGGCAAGGACCGCAAATTTCTTAGTTGTCTCATCCGCAAGAATAGCCGCACGGCCACCCGCAACCGAGATAACTACGGCAGCCATTAGCAACGCTGTTGTCAGGTTATCTGCTAGTGGTGAAATAACGAACGCTAGAACGCCCGTAATCCAAAAAATACCACGAAGCGTAAAGCCTTTAGAAATCAACCAACCACGTAACGCGTCAAATACACCACGCTCTTCCATCGTGTTGATGTAAGTCATTGCCACCAGTAGGAATAGCAATAAGTATGCATACTCCAACATGTTATGACCTAAGAACGCATCAACCTGCTCAGTCTGACCAATACCTGCATAGGCAATCGCAACGATGACCCAAATAATACCTGCAGCAACAATCACGGGCTTAGACTTACGAAGATGAATCACATCCTCAAGAATAACCAGCGTGTAAGCAATAACAAAGATACCAACAGCAACCCAGCTTAGTGGTAATGCTGTTAAATCTTGAGGAATGAGTGGTGCACTACTTGATGCAAATGCAGACGACATCGTCGCTAAAAGCATGGCAATAAATAGTGTTATTTTAGAATAGCTAAACACAATAAAAATCTCAGTTTAGGTTATTATTCGATAACCCGTTGAACAAAAAAGTGCGCGGAGTTTATCATGCAACCTACTAAAAACTGAGAGATAAAATGGATACTTTAAATCACTTCAACCAGCAAGGCGAAGCGCACATGGTCGATGTTGGCGATAAATCTGTCACGCACCGTGTAGCTGTCAGTGTTGGGCGAATTGAGATGCTATCTAATACACTAGAACATATAAAACAGGGTACTAACAAAAAAGGCGATGTTTTAGGAATTGCGCGTATTGCGGGGATTATGGGGGCTAAGAAAACGGCTGATTTGGTGCCGCTTTGTCACCCGTTGGCGCTGACTAAAGTTGGGGTAGATTTAGAAATACAAGATGAGCCACCAGCAGTGCTTTGTACGGCTACAGTTGAGACGCGTGGACAGACTGGCGTGGAGATGGAAGCGCTGACTGCTGTGCAAGTTACGTTACTGACTATTTATGACATGTGCAAGGCGGTGGATAAGGGTATGCGGATTGAGGGGGTGCAGGTGATTGAGAAGAAAGGTGGGAAATCTGGGGATTGGAAAGTTGCCTCCTAAAATCAGAATAGAACTCTACCTCTCTTAAGTAAAGTCTATACAAAGCTGACGATATACACTTCCCCAAGAATAAATGGGGAAGTGTTCTTAAAGCATCAACAAACTAGTAGAAAATGGCTTCTGTATAATTAAAATTTAAACAAATACTTATTGTGTATCATGCAAGCCTTCACTAGTTAAGACTGCATCATAAGCTATATTGTTTATATAAACCTCTTCATAATCAAGAACTGCCTCTGAATACCATCTAACTGCCTGTTTAACTTCTCCATCCATGAGAGCAAATATTTGCTGTCGATTAGACGCATTATCTGTGTCTGAGATAAAAGTTGGGTCGATAGAGACAAAAAGTGCTTCGATATCAGAATTAGGTAACTTTGCAATCTCCCAAGTCCCAACATCTGGTAAGTTGTTATATGTGCTATCTCGACCAACTAGAGTACCTGACGCTTGACTCTCCTGACCGCACTCAAATGTAATCTCTTGTAAATGGTTTGTACTACCTATATGCCAATTCATAGAGGAGCCTTCGCACTCACCAGACAGAAAACCTTCCAAGCTAGAATATGTTGTTACTAATTCCGAGTAACTAAAAAACTGACCATGTATTTGATATATATCCTTAAGTAGCAATACTTTTAGATCAAACTGCTTAGCACCACTTGGCATGGTCAACAAATCATTGTCTGGGTCAGAACCGTAAAGGTAGGTCTCTCCGGATAAATCTGATGAGGTTTGTGTCACAGAAAAAGTCTCATCGATTATTAAAGTTTTACTATCCAAAGATAATTCTAAGTCATACTCCGCGGCATCTACAAAAGCTCCATTTTCAAAGCGGCCCGACATATTAAACATTGCTGAAGGAGAATAGTTAATAGTACCTCCAGCTTCAGAATCAAATACCCCAGACTTCTTAGCTATACTATTAGCACTTAAAACCAACTTCTGGACAGAGTCAGGTTTGGTGTAATTATATAACGTGGCCGGTAAGTCAAAGGCAACTCTTACATCAACAACTGTGACAGTTCTGGTTTCCATTGCAACGTTATCACTGCCATCCGTAGCGGTATAAGTAAGGATATACTCACCTGAAATAGAAGTATTAACAGATCCTTCTTTAACTAATTCAATAGACCCGTCTAAATTATCACTTACCTCTACACCAGCATCTACGTATACAGAGTTCAGTGTTACTTGCTGAGTAGGCTCACCAAACAAAGTAATAACAGGAGGTGTCTCATCAACTACTTCAACAATTCTAACAACCTCTAAAGCTTCATTACCAGCATTATCATAAGCATAGTAAGTGACCTCGTAAGTACCGACGTTATAAGTATCAACATAATCATCTACATCCCAATACACATCATCACCGTCTATGTTGTCAGTCACTGTGACACCTTGGTCAACGTAAGTGCCGCCATATGCAACAGTTACTGTACTATCACCAATTAGCTCAATAACTGGTGGTGTACTATCAGCGACATACACATAACGGTATTCTTCAAAGTAATAGAGACCTTGCTCATCTTCGGCATAATATGTGATGTAGTACTCACCAGGGGTACTAGTATCAACCTCTCCTTCAACAATAACCGTCATGGGCTGTCCATAACCATCAAGTACAATAACGCCAGGGTCTACAAAACTCTCACCAGGTGAAACATCTAGGTTACGATCCCCTACTAAGAAGGCTGTCGGGTCTGCATTTTCAACCACAGACACACGACGTTCGACTGGAATCGATACATTCCCTTCAGCATCTTGCGCCTCATAGGTAATGACGTACGTCCCCTCCAAGCTAGTATCAATCATACCGCTTTCGTTCACTGTTACATCAACACCATTGACATCGACGGCTTTAGCACCAAACTCGGTGTAAACACCACCCAAACTAATGCTCATATCACTCGGACCAATCAGCTCAATTACTGGTGGCGGTGTACTTGCAGAAGCTTCTAGTAGCGCTTGATAAGCAGTATCGTTTAAATACACTTCGCTGCTTTTCAAAGCAGAACCAGCAGTCTGCTTGTAGCCTTCGTAAAGCTGACCATCTTGTTCAATAAACATTGGTGAACGAACAACTTCATTCGAGCCTAAGTAAGCAGGGTCAATAGTGAGGACGATTGCCTGAATATTAGAGTCAGGTAAAGTTACCTTTTCCCAACGACCAATAGTCTGACTACTCTCGTCTGAGTCCCAATCCCAAGTATCGGTACCAACTAAGTCCCCTGATTGCTGCTCCGCATCATCGCAATTAAAGCGTGCTGTCCAGCCATCAATTAACGACAAGTTATCAATCGACGCCCCTTCAACACAGTTTCCTGATACTAACTCATTAAAGCTTGTGAGGTATCCATACGTACCATCATTGTAGTTATAACCATAGTACTGGGACTGAAGGACATAAATATCTTGTGTAAGACGGTAGTTAGCTGTGTATTCCTTCGCACCAAATGGCATAACCATTGGGCGATAGTCATAACCATGCTCCCAAGTAGAACCCTCTATATCAGTTTCATTTGAAATACTGATCTCAACGAGGTCTTCCACCACAACGGATTTACCATCGTCAGACAGCACCAATGGCATGCTATTGTCTTCAAACTCATAGTAGTTCTCAGAGAACACACCATCAACCAATCGATTATCTGGAATATTAAGCGCATAGCTATCGTCATAGTAATTGATAATACCTCGCTCTAAGTCTCCTGAACGAAGTGAAAGGATATCCACCCCAAACACCATTTCCGTCATATAAGCTGGTGGAGAGAAGTGGTAATAAGTTTCAGGCAGATTCAGTGCCAAGCGATCGTCAATAACGGAGACAGTTCGAGTAGCTGTCGCGGTATTTCCAGCACTATCAATAGCGCTGTAAACCAACTCGTAATCACCAAGGATAGAGGTATTCACCTCACCACTTACCGTGTGGTCAATGTAGTCATCTACGACATCAAACACAACGGCACCGGGGTCTACATAAGCAGTATTCAATGAAACTTGCTGAACAGCCTCTCCATTTAAGGTAATCTCTGGAGACTTTTGATCAACTACCTCAACTGTTCGTTTGATAACTTCGGCTTCGTTTCCTGCGTCATCATAGGCATAGTACTCAACAAAGTATGTTCCAACATTGTAGGTATCAACATACTCGTTTGCATACCAATAAACATCATCGCCATCTACATTATCCGTAACCGTAACACCTTGATCGACGTAACTATCGCCATAAGCGACAGTCACAGTGCTATCACCAATTAACTGAATAACGGGTGGTGTTTTGTCCGAAACACTAACATAACGATATTCAGCATAAGACTGATTACCCTGATCATCCAACGTGTAGTAGTTTAAGTAGTATTCGCCAATTGTATTGACATCAACTGTACCCTCAACGACAACAGACAGTGGCTGACCAAAGCCATCAAGTGCAGTTATACCTGGGTCAACAAAACTACCACCTTCTGGAATATCTATGTAACGCTCTCCTAAAAGGAAAACAGTGGATGTCGCGTTATCTTCAACATAAACATAACGCTCTACAGGTATAGATACATTCCCATCTGAGTCTTGAGCTTCATAAGTTATGACGTAAGTTCCATCGGTGTCTATATCAACAGTGCCACTCACTACCGGCGTCACTGCAACACCTTCAGAGTCGACTGCTGTCGCACCAAACTCAGTATAGGCACCTCCGCGACTGACATATATATCACTAGGACCAATAAGCTTTATGACTGGCGGTGGCGTACTTGCTGATGCTTCTAATAAGGCTTGATAAGCTACTTCATTAAGATACTGATCACTATCCTTAAAGTCTGTACCTGCGTTTTGCTTATAACCTCTCCATACGACAGCGTCTTTCAGAGTAAATAGGTGCTGAGTATCTCCTTCATTTGAATAAAGGTAATCTGGATCTATTATAAACAATAGAGCACTCACATCTGAGTCAGGCAGTACAATTTCCTCCCATTGTCCAACAATAGAAGTACCTAGCTCTGAGTCATATGGATCAGAACCAATCAAATCACCAGATTCTGCATTCACATCATTACAATCAAAGCTAACACGAATGCTATTACGTAAATAAATCTCACTTAATACTGACTCATTCTCACAATGGCCTGAAATAAGCTCCTCAAAGCTAGTGTAAGGCTCATAAGAATCAACCGAGTTGTCATAGTTGTAGTACTGAGAACTAAGTGCATATAGATCTTGAGTCAAACGATAGTTAGCAGTGAACTCTTTTGCAGCTGCTGGCATAGTCATCGGACGATAATCATTACCATGCTTGAACGTTGTACCTTCAATATCTGTCTCATTAGATAAACTAAGTTCAATAAGGTTTTCGATAATAACGGACTTACCATCTTCTGCAATTAGCAACGGTTGTACGCCATCATTTTCAACAAATACACCACCTATAAATCTATTAGGTATGTGTAGTACATAGTCATCTTCATAATAATTAATGACCCCACTATCTAAATCACCAGAGCGGCATGAGACTTCATCAACCCCCAATGTCATTTCAGTCATATAATTTGGCACATAAAACTTATAGAACGTTTCAGGCAAATTAAGCGCCAAGCGATCATCAACAACAGTAACCGTACGTGTAAATTCAGCAGTATTTCCAGCACTATCAGTTGCGGTGTATATCAACTCATAATCACCTGCAACAGACGTATTCACTTCACCTTCAACTGTGTACTCAACGTTGTCATCTACATTGTCGCTGGGAGCAACGCCTAGATCTGTGAAAACAGTATTTAACGTAACTTGCTGAACCTCTTCGCCAACCACCATAAACTCAGGCGGTGTTTGATCAACCACTTCAACAGTACGTGTGACCTCCTCAGCATAATTACCTGCGTAATCATAAGCATAATAAGTAACTACAGAAGTACCCACGCTGTAGGTATCTACGTAATCATCTGAGTACCAGTAAACATCATCACCATCTACGTTATCTGTAACAGTGACTCCTTCATCTATATACGTACTGCCATGAGCAACGGTAACACTAGCATCGCCTATCAATTGAATAACAGGTGGTGTTTTATCTGTAACGTTTACATAGCGATAAACACTTGAGGACTGATTACTTTGCTCATCTTCAACATAATAGTTTAGGAAATATTCTCCAATTGTATCGGTATCGACAGTACCTTCAACGACAACAGGTAAAGGCTGGCCAAAACCATCTAATGCGGTAACTCCTGGATCAACAAAACTATCACCTTCTGGAATATCTAGATATCCACCGCCTAGTAGGAAAACAGTAGGTCCTGCATTTTCAACAACATAGATCGTACGATTTACAGGGACAGACACATTACCTTCAGAATCTTGAGCCTCGTAAGTAATGATGTAAGTACCGTTAATTGCAGTATCTACTATTCCTGTCACGACTGGCGTAACTGCCTCCCCCTCGTTATCAACTGCTGTTGCACCAAACTCTGTATAAATACCACCGCGGCTAATATTGATCTCGCCTGGCCCAGTCAGTTCGATTACTGGTGGCGGTGTACTTGCAGAAGCTTCAAGTAATGCTTGGTAAGCAGTATCATTAAGGTATTGCAGGCTTTCAGTAAAGGGAGTATCTGCATTTTGCTTATACCCAGACCATACATCACCATCCTTCACAACAAAGATAGGTGTACGCTGAATTTCACTAATCGATTGATACTCTGAGTCGAGAGATAGCGCTAGTGCCTCAACATCAGAATCTGGCAAAATGAATCGTTCCCACTGACCAACCACAACACCGATATCTTCATTCGTTGTTGAGTCATAAGCTTGCAATGGATCATAGCCAATTAACTCACCAAATTGTTGAGAGGCATCGTCACAGTTAAACCGAACACTCCAACCGTTATCTAAGTATATAAAGCCTTGAGCAGAATTGTTTTCACAATTATTTACGATAAGCTCATCAAAACTTGTATATCCAACAGATAAATCATAGTCGTAAACTTGCGAATTAAGTACATACAAGTCTTGGATTAATCGATAATTAGCAGTGTATTCTTTTGCATTTTCTGGCATTACCATTTGACGATAGTCCATGCCATGCACAAATGCCTTACCTTCAATATCTGTCTGATTTGACAGACTCATTTCAATAAGATCTTCTATGACAACTGACTTACCATCTTCTGAAAGTACTAATGAATTAACCTCATCTTCATTAACGAAGGCTCCATCCACTAATCGGCTTGGTATCGAAATTACATAGTCATTATCATAATAATCAATCTCACCTCTTTCTAAATTACCAGAGCGGTGATTAATTGCAGCTAAACCAACAACCATCTCAGTAATGTAACTAGGCTCAGAAAAGTGGTAATAAGTTTCTGGTAAATTGAGGACTAAACGGTCATCTATAACGGAAACTGTTCGAGTAAGCTCAGAGATATTTCCTGCATTATCAGAGGCACTATAAACTAGCTCATAATCTCCTAATTCTGATGTATCAACTTCCCCAGTAACAACCACCTCTACTGAATAATCTAAATCATCCCATGCATTATAACCTTCATCGATATAAGCAGTATTGAGTGTTACGTTAACTTCAGTTTCACCATAAAGCTCAATCTCAGGTGCTTGTATATCGGCAACAATTACAGTCCTAGATATGGCCTCGGCACTATTGCCCGCAGCATCTCTAGCACTGTAAGTTACGGTATAACTTCCTAAGTTGTAGGTATCAACATAGTTGCCTTCAACTTCTGCTTCTAAGTACTCATCGACGGCATCAACAACCGATACGCCTTCATCGTTATAATACGAGGCATATCCAACTGTCACTGTAGATTCGCCCAGAAGTGTAATAGTTGGCGCTGTTTGATCGGTGACTAGTACAGTACGTGTTACTGGAGTTGCCACATTCCCTGCAGCATCTATTGCCGCATAAGTGACTTCGTAACTACCCACAGTATTGGTATCAACCGTGTCTGTTACCTCAACAGTTACTTCAGTATCAACGTTATCCGTAGCTGTTGCACCTGCATCGTTATACACACTGCCATGCGCAATGGTCAGTGGCGTTTCACCGACTAAGCTAATCACTGGCTCTGTTTGATCGGTGACAAGTACAGTACGTGTTACTGAAATTGCCACATTCCCTACAGCATCTTTTGCCGCATAAATGACTTCGTAACTACCCACAGTATTGGTATCAACCGTGTTTGTTACCTCAACAGTTACTTCAGTATCAACGTTATCCGTAGCTGTTGCACCTGCATCGGTATACACACTGCCGTGTGCAATAGTCAGTGGCGTTTCACCAACTAAGCTAATCACTGGCGCTGTTTGATCGGTGACTAGTACAGTACGTGTTACTGGAGTTGTCACATTCCCTGCAGCATCTATTGCCACATAAGTGACTTCGTAACTACCCACAGTATTGGTATCAACCGTGTCTGTTACCTCAACAGTTACTTC